>PMOB01000025.1 GCA_003161615.1 Actinomycetota bacterium | reverse complement strand
GAAGCCGGCGCGCTCGCGGGGCAGACCGCCCGGGCCAAGCGCCGACAGGCGGCGCTTGTGGGTGATCTCGCTGAGCGGGGTGGTCTGGGCCATGAACTGCGACAGCTGCGAGGAGCCGAAGAACTCCTTCAGCGCCGCGACCACCGGACGGATGTTGATGATCGTCTGCGGCGTGATGGTGTCGACGTCCTCCGTCGTCATCCGCTCGCGGACGACGCGCTCCATGCGGTAGAGGCCGACCCGGAACGCTTCCTGGATCAGCTCGCCGACCGTGCGGAGGCGCCGGTTGCCGAAGTGCTCGTACTCGTCGAGGTCGTTGATGATCGGTGCCCGCGGCAGCGTCATCGCCTCGGCGGCGAAGTCCTTCGAGTCCTCCGGCAGGCCGAGCTTGACCGGCAGCTCGATGAGCTTCTGGACGAGCGCGACGATGTCCTCGGTCGTCAGGACGCGGCAATCCTCGGGAACGCCGACGCCGAGCCGCTGGTTGAGCTTGTAGCGGCCGACCTTCGTCAGGTCGTAGCGCTTCGGGTCGAAGAACAGCGCACGCAGGAGGTTCCGCGCGTTGTCGAGCGTCGGCGGCTCGCCGGGGCGCTGCTTCTTGAAGACCTCGATCAGGGCCTCCTCCTCGCGCGTGGAGGGATCCTTGTCGAGCGTGTTGACGATGTACGGCGAGTTGTTGAAGAGAGCGAGTATTGCCTCGTTCGTCGACGTGTCGAGCGCGAAGCCGGTGGTCGGATCTTCGGCCGGCAGAGCGCGGAGCAACGTGGTGATCGGCAGCTTGCGCTTCCGGTCGATGCGGCCGTAGACGATGCCCTTCTTGTCGATCTCGAGCTCGAGCCACGAACCGCGGCTCGGCATGAGGTTCGCCGTGAAGACCTGCTTCGTCGCGTCCTTCGGCTCCATCAGATAGGCGCCCGGCGAGCGGACGAGCTGCGTGACGATCACGCGCTCGGTGCCGTTGATGATGAACGTGCCGTGCTCCGTCATCATCGGGAAGTCACCCATGAAGACGGTCTGCTCGCGGATCTCGCCGGTGTCCTTGTTCACGAAGCGGACCGTCATCGAGAGGGGCGCCTGATAGCTCAGGTCCTTCTCGCGACACTCCTTGATCGAGAACTGCGGCTCCCCGAACTTGTAGGAGCCGAACTCGACGGCGAGCGAGCCGGTGTAGTCCTCGATCGGGGAGATGTCGTCGATCGTCTCCCGCAGTCCCTCGTCGAGGAACCACTGGAACGAGGCCTTCTGGATATCGATGAGATTCGGTAGGTCGAGAACGTGCTCGAGCCGGCTGAACGACTTACGAGCGCGGGGCGAAGCGACCATTGTGGTCAAGAAGAACAGCCTCCCTTGGGACGTGCGAGAACGGGCAAGAATTCGGCGTCAGAGCTGCGAGCGGCCTAAAGATGGCGCAACCCGCAAAGGTACCGGAACGACCCCTCTCACCGCAAGCAGAAGCCTCGGCGAGAGCCGGTATGAGGTCGCACTGTAGCGCCGCTCCCCGATCCCTGCAAATGGGACCGGCAAGCGGCGCCACGAAGCGAAACGGAGCTACTTGAGCTCGACCGAGCCGCCGGCCTCTTCGAGCTGCGCCTTGATCGAGTCGGCCTCGTCCTGGGCGATGCCCTCCTTGACCGGCTTCGGAGCCGAGTCGACGAGGTCCTTCGCCTCTTTGAGGCCGAGTCCGGTGACGGCGCGGACGACCTTGATCACCTGGATCTTCTGGCCGCCGGCCTCGGTGAGGACGACGTCGAATGCCGTCTTCTCCTCCGCCGCAGCCTCGCCCGCGGGAGCACCCGCGGCCGCGACCGCGGCCGGAGCGGCGGCGGTGATGCCCCACTCCTCCTCGATCTTGTTCTTCAGCTCGACCAGCTCGAGGACGGACATCTTCCCGAGCTCGTCGAAAATCGTGTCAACTGCCATCTTCCTGCTCCTCCTCGCTTACAGACTCTTCGGGTTCTGGGTCGGCGGACGCTGTGGCATCCGCCTCGGTGGTGGCTTCGGCCGGCTCTTCGTCAGGAACCGGCTCCTCCTCGGCCGTCGCCTCCACTTCGGGCTCGGGCTCGGCTGCCTCGACTACCTCGACTACAGGCTCCTCTTCGCCGCCCAGCTGCTCGATGCGGGCGTCGATCAGCCCGACGAGGTTCTGGAGCGGAGCATTGAGCAGCGCTGCAAAGGAGCTGAGCGGGGCGATGATCGCGCCGAGCACCTGGCCACGCAGCACGTCCTCCGGCGGCAGCTTTGCGAGAATCTCGATCTCGGCCGCCGTCACTGGACGGCCCTGCATAATGCCGCCGCGAATCTCGAGCACGTGCGTCTCGCGCGCGGCGTCGGCGAGTGCCTTCGCGGCCGCGACCATGTCGCCGTCGGCCTCGAGGAAGGCGATCGCGCTCGGCCCGTCGAGCAGCGCGAGCAATGCATCGGCGCCGGCCGCCTCGGCGGCGCGGCGCGTAAGCGTGTTCTTGACGACGGTGAACCGCGCGCCGCTCTCAAGGAGGCGCGTGCGGAGCTCGTCGATCTGCGGCATCGTCAGGCCGCGGTAGTCGGCGACGAGCAGCGTGTCCGTCGCCTTGAGGCGCGCGGTCAGCTCTTCGACAACCTGCTCTTTTTGTTCTTTCTTCATCTCACCTCGACTGGTCTTCTGTCCTCACAGGGAGGACTGCCAGTGGTCTTCGGCGGGTCAGTGGCTAGGCCGGGACTGTAGCTGTCTCCGCTTGCGGCCGGTCGTCCAGTTCCTCGACGATTCCCCTCGTCCTGGCCGGATCGAGGCGGATGCCGGGGCCCATTGTGCTGGCGAGCGTGATCTGGCGGATATAGCGGCCCTTCGAGGCCGCCGGCTTCGCGCGAAGGATCTCGTCGAGCACGGCGGCGTAGTTCTCAACGAGGGCGCGCTCGTCGAAGCTCTTCTTGCCGATCGCGACGTGGACGTTCGCGCCGCGGTCGGTGCGGTACTCGAGCTTGCCGGCCTTCGCCTCGGAAACGGCCTTCGCGACGTCCATCGTCACGGTTCCCGTCTTCGGGTTCGGCATCAGCCCGCGCGGGCCGAGGATGCGCCCGAGCTTGCCGACGTTCCCCATTTGGTCAGGCGTGGCGATCGCGACGTCGAAGTCGGTGAAGCCTTCCTCGATCCGCTTCGCGAGATCCGCGGAGCCGACGACGTCGGCGCCGGCCTGCTCGGCCTCGCGCGCCTTGTCGCCCTCGGCGAATACGGCGATGCGGACGTCCTTGCCGCTCCCGTTCGGGAGCATCAGGGTGCCGCGCAGCTGCTCGTCAGCGTGGCGGACGTTGAGGCCGAGGCGGAAATGCACCTCGATGGTCTCGTCGAACTTCGTCGCCTCCATCTGCTTGAGCAGGCGGAAGCCCTCGGCGGGCGAGTAGACCTGCTCGCGGTCGAAGAGTGCGCGGCCGGAGCGATAGCGCTTGCCGTGGAAAGCCATTAGAGATCCACCTCCACGCCCATCGAGCGCGCGGTGCCGGCGATGATCAGCGCCGCCTGGTCGAGATCGCGCGCGTTCAGGTCGGGCATCTTCGTCTCGGCGATCTGAAGCACCTGCTGGCGCGAGAGACGACCGACCTTCTCCTTGTTCGGCTCGCCCGAGCCCTTCTCCAGCCGCAGCGCCTCCTTGATCAGGACGGCCGCCGGCGGCGTCTTCGTGATGAAGGTGAACGACCGGTCTTCGAAGACCGTGATCTCGACGGGCGTGATCCGCCCATTCTGGTCGGCCGTCTGGGCGTTGAACGCCTTGCAGAACTCCATGATGTTGACGCCGTGCTGGCCGAGCGCAGGGCCGACCGGCGGCGCCGGGTTGGCCTGCCCGCCGGGAATCTGGAGCTTGATCAACGTGAGAACTTTCTTTGCCATCTACCTCAGTCCAATTTCTTGACGTTGTCGAATCCAACCTCGACCGGCACCTGCCGCTCGAAGATGTTGACCATCACCTGGAGCTTCTGCGCGTCCGGGTTGACGTCGGTGATCTCGCCGTCGAAGTCCGCGAGCGGGCCGGACGTGATCTTCACCGACTCGCCGAGCTGGAATTCCACCTGGGCGCGCGCCGCTGCGAGAGCGGTCGGCGACCCGGTGTGGAGGATCCGGTCGACCTCCGGCTGGGAGAGCGGCACGGGCTTTGCGCCCGCCCCGACGAAGCCGGTCACGCCGGGCGTGTTCTTCACGACCATCCACGCGTCGTCATTGAGATCCATGTTCACGAGGACGTAGCCGGGCAGGGTCCGCTTCTCGGCCTGCACCTTCTGGCCGTCCTTCGTCTCGATCACCTGCTCGGTCGGGACGACGACGCGCCGGAAGCGCGGGCGCTGGTTCATCGACTCGATCCGATGCTCGAGATTGGTTTTCACCTTGTTCTCGTGCCCGGAGTAGGTGTTGATCACATACCAGCGGAACATGGCTCTACCTGAGGAGGAGGTGGTGGACGACGTACTTCCAGACTTGGTCGTTCGCGTAAAGGTAGGTGCCGACGATCAGGCACGCCACGATTACGACTGCGGTGCCGCTGACAACAGCCTGCTGACTCGGCCACTCGACCTTCTTCAGCTCGGCGATCGCCTCTTGCACGAAGCCGACGAACGGAATGCCGGAGCGAGGCTCGTCGGGGCGCTCGGCGCGAGGCGCGGCGCTCTCAACGGGAGCGGGCTGCTCCTCTTCGGCGGGACGCTGCCGGGGCGCCGGGCGGAGCGGCGGAGTGCCGGCGGCCTGGGCGCGGCGCTGGCGGCGCTGCTGGCGGGTCGAGCGGGCCATGGCGCTAGCGAGTCTCCCGGTGCAGGGTGTGGTTACCGCACCAGCGGCAGTACTTCTTGAACTCGACGCGGTCGGGCGAGTTCCGCTTCGACTTCTGCGTCTGATAATTCCGCCGCTTGCACTCGGTGCAAGCAAGCGTGATTGCGACTCTGACTCCGGTTGCCATTGTTCTTTCTCAGATCCGAGGGGGATGACGCTCCAGTAGCGCCGGGTGGGCTCGAACCACCGACCTCTGCATTATGAGTGCAGCGCTCTAACCAGCTGAGCTACGGCGCCTCAAGCCGGCGCATAGTAGCGGAGACGAGCCGGGCCTTCTCAGTCGGCGGCGTTCGCCTCGATGAAGGCGAGCGTGCGGCTCCAGGCTTCGTCCGACGCGCCCTGGAACTCCTCCTGCTTGCGATCGAAGAAGCTGTGCGGCGCGCCTTCGAACTCGACGAGCTCGTACTCCTTGCCGTTCTCGGCGAGCGCCTGCTCGAACTCGACGTTGTCGGAGTGCGGGATGCCCTGGTCGGCGCCGCCCTGCAACGCGAGGATCGGAGCATCGAGTTGCGGCACGAGCTCGATCATCCGGCTCGGCCGCCCGTAGAAGCCGACCGCGCCGGCGAGGCCATGGCCCGAGGCCGCCGCCGCCCACGAACCGCTGCCGCCGAAGCAGAAGCCGACTGTGAAGAGCGGGTCGCACCCGAGATCGCGGAGATGTGCGACGGACGCGCCGACGTCCGCCTGCACCTGCTCGTGCGTGAGCTGCTGGACGAGCGGCATGTAGTCCCAGTCGTCCGGCCGCTTCTCGATTCCGGCCGTCCGGCCGAAGTAGTCGAACGCGAGCGCCGCGACGCCACGCTCGGCGAAACGGAGGGCGAGCTCCTCGTAGAAGCGATAGAGCCCGCGCACGTCGGGGAGGATCACGACGCCAGGGCCTACTCCCTCCTCGGGAGTTGCGAGGAAGGCGCCGAAGCGGTTGCCGTCTTTCGCTTCGAGGACGAGATCCGCGTGCGAGACGGCCGCGCCCGAAAGGGCCGGGATCGGCGGCGCGGAGTCGAGGTCGAAGCACATGGAGACTCGAGCCTAGAGGAGGAGCGCAGTCGGCGGCGTACCCTGGCGGCGTGACCGAGGAGTCGCAGCGGGACGAGATGAACGAGGCGATCCGCGCGCAGCGCGAGCGCGGCAACGTGCCGAAGTCGATGCTGCCGCCGGAGGAGGACAGGGTCGAAGGGCTGCCCGAGCCTGCGCCCGAGCCGCCGGCGCGCGGCCTCTTCGCTCGCCTGCTCGGCCGCTAGTGGACGAGCTGGACCATCTTGAACATCGGCAGGTACATCGAGATGACGATCACGCCGACGACGGCGCCGACGAGGATCATCATCGCCGGCTCGACGATGCTCGTGAGTGACGCGACGGCCGCGTCGACCTCGTCCTCGTAGAAGTCCGCGATCTTGTCGAGCATCTTCTGTAGCTCACCGGACTCCTCGCCGATCTTCATCATCTGAGCGACCATCGGCGGGAAGACGTCGTTCTCGGCGAGCGGCTGCGAGATTCCCGCGCCTGCGTGCACCTTCTCCCGCACGTCCTCGAGCGCCTTCTCGACGACCCAGTTCCCGGCCGCCTGACCGGTGATCTCGAGCGCCCGGATGATGTCGACGCCGGCCGCGACGAGCGTCGCGAGCGTCCGGGAGAAGCGCGCCATCGTGATCTTCCGCACCGTCTCGCCAATCCGCATCGGCAACTTGAGCAGGAGGCGGTCCCAGCGCTGGCGGCCCTTCTCCGTCCCCTTCCACCAGCGGAAGACGAACGGCAGGGCGGCGAGCAGCGGGATGATGATGTACCAGTAGTCGCGCAGTGCGTTCGAGACGTGGACGACGATCTGCGTGAGCATCGGCAGCTGGCCGTTCAGCTCCGCGAAGATCCGCTCGAAGACCGGCACGAGGAAGAGCAGCATCCCGAACAGGACGAGGGTGGCGAAGGTCAGCACCACCATCGGGTACATCATCGCTCCCTTGACCCGGCGCCGAATCGCCTCCTGCTTCTCGATCTGGAGCGCGACCCGGTCGAGGACGATGTCGAGGATGCCGGCGGCTTCCCCCGCCTCGACCATGGCGACATAGAGGCGGGAGAAGACCTTCGGATGGCGGGCCATCGCCTCCGAGAGGAGGAGCCCGGCCTCGACGTCGTGGCGTAGCTGCGTCACGACCTCGGCGAGCTTCATGTCGCTCGTCTGTTCCTCGAGCACGACGAGGGCCTGCACGACGTTGAGGCCTGCCTCGATCATCGTCGCGAACTGGCGGGAGAAGACCTGCAGCGACTTCGGGTTGACGCGCTTTCCGAGTGTGATCCGCCGCTCACTGAGCGAGGCGCCGGCGTCGAGCTCGTTCAACCGCTGCGCGAGGAGACCGCGGCGGCGGAGCTGCTCGCGCGCGGCGGCGAGGTCGCCGGCGGCGATCACGCCGTCGATCTCGAGCCCTTGCGCGTTGATCGCGGTGTAGGCGAACGAGGTCATGGGCCGGTGGTCGTCGTGGTCGTGGTGGTGGTCGGCTGCGGCGCGCCCGGCACGGGCGTCCCCGGCGGATAGAGGATCAGCGTGTAGCGCTTGCCGTCGGCGGTGTTGACGAGCGTCACGACCGAGTCGACCTGGAGCGTGAGCGCGTGCGCGCCGCTCGTATAGGAGCCGCCGACGACCGCGACCTTCGCCGACTTCGCGGTGAGGCTGACGAGCTTGAAGATCCCGTCCGTCGAGGGATCCTTCGTGACCGGGAAGATCGCGCCGACCGCGACGCTCACGAGATGCCCGTTCACGGCGATCACGGCGGAGGTCGGCGGCGGGGCGGGCGTCTTCTTCGTCTGCTTCGACTTCGAACCGCTATTGGTGTTCGTGGCCGCCGCGACGGTCGCGTGCGGCCCCTGGTCGTGGAACGGATCCTTGGCCCCCAAGAGCGGCAGCCGGCTGAGCTTGCCGCTCGTCGCCGGCGGGTTGACGATCGGCGCGACGGGCGTCGTCGCCGAGACGGGCGTCCCGGTCGAGACCGTCGCGGCGGGCGTCGTCGTGGCGGGCGTCGTCGCTGCGGGCGGAGTCGCCGACGACGACGAGCTGTGGAGCTTGCTCAACGTGTGGTACGCGAAGAAGGCCGCGATGAGGAGGAGCGGCGCGAGCGCGAGGAGGACCTTCTTCTCCTTCGCGGCCTTCGCGTGGGCAGCTTCGTGTGCGTTCTTTACAGGCATGCCTTAGCCGGTCGTCGTCGTGGTCGAGGTCGTCGAGGTGGAGGTCGACGTCGTGTCGGTCGACGTCGCGGACAGGGGCACAACTCCGTTCACCGCGCCGTAGACGAAGGCGTTGACGTCGACGGCAGCCGTCTCGCCGCCGCCCGTCGTCGCCGGGGTCATCGCGACGGAGGTGACCGCGAGGAGCCGTCCCGTTGTGTGGAGCCGGCCGCGCTGCACGGCGACGAGCATCCGCAGCCGGTGCACGTAACGCGTCAGCGCGCCGTACGTCCCTTGCAGGCTGAGCTGAACAGGCAGCACGACGTAGCCGACGACCGCGGTCGGCGTCTGCGGCGAGAGCAGGAGAACTTTGACGCCCGAGCCACGCGCCAGCTGGTCGAGCATGAGGAGGAGATCCGACTCGTCAGCGGTCGCCGGCATCGCCTGCGCGAGGCGGTAGAGGTTGCCCGTGTGGATCTCCGGCTGCTTGGCCTGGCCGCCCTGGGTTCCGCGCAAGCCGGTCAACAGCGCGATCTGCTGCTGCACCGTCTGCAGCTGCTGCGACGCCGACTGCGCGTGATGGCGCTGCGGGGCGACGAGCAGGAGCCATCCGGCCGCCACGAGGACGACGTTGGCGCCGGCGATGGCGATGACGAGCCGGCGCTTCACGACGCGACTCCTCCGGCCGGCGCAGCGACGGCGATCGTCGTGGGAGGGCTCACCTGCGCCGAGATCGCGAAGGTCACGACGCCCGTCTTCGGGTCGGCGGTGCTCGAGGTGAGGGCGATGCTGCCGAGATCGGGAACGAGCCCGAGCCGCGACAGAAGCTGCGCGACGCCGTTCTCGTTGAAGGCCGTGCCGCCGAGCGCAAGCGTCCCGGCCGAGCCCGGGGCGGGCGCGGTGCCGGTCGTGGTGCCCGAGGCAGTCCCGGCGCCGAGCGTCACCGTGGTGACGGTCACGTTCGCGGGCACGACGCGGGCGAGCTGGGCGAGGACGTCGTCCCACGCGACGCGCGTGGAGAGCGCGCTCGTGAGCGCCGCCTCCCACGGGAGCTGCTGCTGGGTCACCGTCGGGGTCGGGAGTGTGGGCGTCTTCGTGCCCGATCCCTGCGTCGCCTCGCCCTGCAGCCGCGCGAGCTCGGCGCGGGCTGTGGCGAGCTGCCGCTGCTCCGAGGAGGCGTGGGAGTGCTCGAGGGCGAAGCCGCCCCCGAGTGCCGCGGCGACGACGATGGTGAGGGTCGCGCCACCGACGATGAACGGATCGACGAGGCGGCGGCCACCGCCACGGCGGCTGTTGCCCTCGCGCGGGAGAAGGTTGACAGCGCGCACGAGCTAGTCCTCGATCCCCAGGCCGACGGCGATGGCGAGCGAGCCGAGCTCGGACTCGTCGATCGACTTCGCGACCTCGAGCCGGCCGAGCGGGTCGCCGACGCGCACGGGCACGCCGAGCAGCCGCTCGAGCTCGTCGGCCAGGCCGCCGAGCTTCGCGGTGCCGCCGGTCACGACGACCTCGCCGATGCCAAGGCTGCCGGGCTGCGACTGGTAGTAGGTGAGCGAGGAGACGAGCTCGCGCGCGAGCGACTCGATGCCGCGGTGGACGGCGTCGACGGCAGCGGTCGCCTGCTCGGGGGTCAATCCCTCCGGCGTGGCACCGCTGGCAAGCGAGAGGCTGCGCTTCAGGAGCTCCACCTCGGACGGCGTCGAGTCGAGCGCGCGGGCGAGGCCGACGTTGAGCACCCAGCCGCCCCACTCGAGGACGCGCGTGAACTCGCAGACGCGGCCGTCCGAGACGGCGAGCGTCGTGCGCTCGTGGCCGATCGAGACGGCGACGAGTGCGGAGCCTTCCCTATCGGCGGGTGCCGCGAGCGCGCGGAGGAGCGCGAACGCCTCGAGGTCGATCCCCGCGAGCGTGATCCCGGCGAGCCGGCAAGCCTCGACGTAGCGCTCGACGAGGTCGCGATGGGCGACGACGAGCAGGACGCGCCGGACGGGCTCGCCGTCCTCGCCGATCCGCTCCTCGAGCACGCGGTAGTCGATCACCGCCTCGTCGAGCGGGATCGGCAGCGCCTCCTGGGCGCGGAAGCGAACCGCGTTGACGAATTGCTTCTCGTCGGCAATGCCGGCGATCTCGAAGCTCCGGACGCCGATCCGGCTGCTCGCGACGCCGAGCCGGACGCCCTTGCGGGGCAGCTTGTACTCGGCAAAGAACGCGCGCAGCGCCGTTGCGAGCGCCTCGGGATCGCGGAGCTCGCCGCCGCTGACGATGCCGCTGGCGAGCGGCATCCGTGCAATCTGTTCCAGCTTGGCGCTGCCGTTGTTGAGGATGCACGCGGCCGCGATCTGCGAGCCGCCGATCTTCAGCCCGACGACGCGGTCGGCCGAGCCGCGGCCGGCAGCCGGCTTGGAAAGTCGCGGCAGCGAGAACGACGGCTTCCGCATCGACGGACGCGCGGGCAGCGACGGCGCGCCCTTCGGCCGTGTCACTTCCTTGTCCCACCAGCGCTTCTTCGGTTCAGGGATGACGAACTCGCGCACAGGCTCGGGCGTGTCTGGCGTCTTGCTGCGGCGGAGCGAGACTTCGCGGTTCCACCAGCGCTGCTGCGCCTCGAGCTGGGCAGGCGCGGGAACCGACGCGGGCTCGACCACCGGCTCGACCTCAGCCACCGCTTCAGGCTCGACCTCGGCCAGAGGCGCGGGTACCGGCTCGACGACGGGCTGCGGCGGCGTCTCGGCGAACGGGCCGGCAACGTCCGCGGGCAGAGGCTCGTACCGCGGCAGCCACGACTCCGTCGGCGGCTCGGCCGAGGAGATCGGCGGCGCGGCGGCGATCGGCGGCGCGGCGGCGCGGTACTTCTCGGCGTTCGGCAGTGGCGGCAGAGGCAGCGGCTGCTTGCGTCCGAAGCGGCTCGGCTTCGGCTGCTTCGGCTGCTTCGCCTCGACCGCGGGCTCCGCCTTAGCTTGCTTCGGCTTGCGCCGGAAGCTGATCTCCTTCTTCCAGATCGACTCGTTGCCGCTCACGAGACCGCCACCTTGAGGCCGCTGCCGTTGGTCGTGACCGCGACCGGCATGCCTGCACGCTCGAGGATCCCGAGGAGCTGCTCGGCGCGGGTCGTGCGCGCCAGCGCCTCGTCGACCGAAACGACATGGCGCAGGACGAGATCCGCGAGCGCCTGCTCCATCGTCTGCATGCCACGCGACGAGCTCGTCTGCATGACCGTGTACAGCTGCTCGACCTTCGCCTGGCGGACGAGGTTCCGCACGGCGTCGTCCGGCAGGAGGATCTCGAGCGCGGCGACGCGTCCGTGGCCGTCCGCAGTCGGCATGAGCGCTTGCGTCACGACCGCCTGCAGCGAGTTGGCGATCATGATCCGCACCTGCTGCTGCTGCGCCGGCGGGAAGACGTCGATGACGCGGTCGATCGTCGACGACGCGCTCTGGGTGTGGAGCGTGCCGAAGACGAGGTGGCCGGTCTCGGCGGCAGTGAGCGCGGTCGAGATCGTCTCGAGGTCGCGCATCTCGCCGACGAGGATCACGTCNNGATCCTCGATCGTGAGGATGTGCTCGGTTCGTGTCCGGTTGATCTCGTCGATGATCGCCGCGAGCGTCGTCGACTTACCGGAGCCGGTCGGGCCGGTGACGAGGACCAGGCCCCGCGGCTTCTCCGCGATCGTGTGGAGAACCTCGGGGAGGCCGAGCTCGTCGAGCGTCCTGATGTCCTGGGGGACGAGACGGAAGGCGGCGCCGAGGGCCTCGCGCTGGAAGAAGACGTTGACGCGGAAACGGGCGACGCCCGGCAGCGAGTAGGCGAAGTCGAGCTGCCGGTTCAGCTCGAGCAGCTTCTGCTGCTCGGAGGTGAGGATCCCGTACAGCGCCTCGCGCGTCTCGTCGGCGTCGAGCTTCTCCTCGCCCTGCGCAGGCGTGATCGCGCCGCGCACACGGTAGGCGGGAGCGCTCCCGACCGTCAGGTGAAGGTCGGAAGCGTCGAGCTCGGGCATACGCTCGAGCAGGCGGTCGATGGAGGTCGGCTGCGACATCTCCTGCCGCCGCTATCGGCACGCGCCCACTCCTTCTTGAGAGGGACCACGCTCACCCGCGGCGAGCGATGCGAATCCCTCGATTGGGGCTAATCGATCTTTGCGAACTCCGCCGATACCAGGCGCGCCATCCCCCAATCCCTCGCGGAACTCGCGGAAGGAGACGCAAGATATGTTCGATCGCATCAAGACGCGGCTTAGCTCGGAGGAAGGCTTCACACTCATCGAGCTCTTGGTCGTCATCGTGATTCTCGGCATCCTCATCGCGATCGCCGTGCCGGCGTACCTCAGCCTCACGAGCAGCGCGCACAATGCGGCGGCCGAGTCCAACGTCCGGTCGGCGATTCCGGCGGCCGAGACGATCTACGAGCAGAACGGCGACTACTCGACGATGAGCCCGGCGAACCTGCAAGCTGTCGCCCCGGGCGTCAAGGTCGACCACGCCGTCTCGGAGTCGAGCGGCGCCGGCTACTGCCTCGACGCTTCGAGTGGCACCACCTCGTTCTACTACGCCGGTGGCAACTGGACGCCCACCACGGGAGCCCTGGGGACGATCACCAGCGGAACCTGCGCGGCGAACGTTTCGTAGCGCAGCACCACACGATCGACTGATGGAGGGCGCGGGAGACCGCGCCCTTTGTCTTTTTCGGGGGTTCAGTTGCACGCACGCACGGCCGAAAAGAAGAAGGCGATGGACCGTGCGCGCGATGAGTCTGGTTTCACCCTGATCGAGCTGGTGGTCGTGATGACCGTGCTCGTGCTGGTCATGGCCGGCCTCTCGACGATGTTCGTCTCGGGACTGCAGGCGAGCAACACGACGAACGACATCCTCGCCTCGCAGACGCAGATCCACCTCGCGCTCGACCGCTTCGAGTTCGAGGCGCGCTGCGCGTCGACGGCGGCCCGCGTCTCGAGCGGCGCCGGCGTGACACTGACGCTGCCGAGCCAGTGCCCGCACGCGACGGGAACGGTCACGTATTGCGTGTCGGCCGGCTCGCTCATCCGCTACTCCGGCTCAGCCTGCAGCGGCACAGGACAGACGCTCGTGAAGAGCATCACCTCGGCACATCCGTTCTCCTGCGTCTCGACCGTCGGCGACTACCCGGAGCTGCAGCTCGCGCTCACCGCGCAGACCCAGAGCTCGAGGGACACGGTCTCGGCGACCGACACGATCGCAATGCGGAACGCAGCCCTGTCCACCTCGACCACGTCGTCGTGCTCGTGATCCGCCGCGTCATCCAGCGGCTCGTTCGCGAGGAGGAGGGCATCGCGCTCGTGCTGGCGCTCGCGCTGATGATGGTGCTTGCGACCACCACCGCCGGGATCCTCGTCGCCGGCACCGCGAACCAGCGCACGACCTTCGTCTCGAACGAGCAGCGGCAGGCATTCGCGATCGCGCAGGAGGGAATCGCCTACGCCGAGGGAGCGATCTACGGCGGGGTCGACCCGGTGGGCGCCCAGCGGCTGCCGACCCAGGCCGGCGGCGGTTCCGGGACGTACGCCGCAAATTGCTCCACCGGCACCTGCTACCTGACGGGAACCGGCACCGTCGACGGGCTCACGCGCACCGTCACGGCGCAGCTGACGCCTCCCTCGTCGACCACCGTCCAGGAGACCGGCGTCTGGAACTACCTCTACGCCGACAGCACCTCTACGTGCCTCAACATCGCCGGCGGCGTCACCGTGTCCGTCCCGATCCTCGCCCGCGGCAACATCTGCCTTTCCGGCGGCGGCCACATCACCAACGGGACGGCCAACATCACCGTTGCGGCCGGCGGCACAATCTCCGACACCGGCGGCTCGAACATCGGCACCTCGGGCTCGAAGCTGACGAGCGTTCAGATCGGCGAGTGCACGGCCTGGAGCAGCACCGGGGCGTGCACGGCGTCGACCACGACGGGATGCACGGTGCAGCAAACGACCGTTGTCTCCGTCGCGCCCGGCACCGGCGTCTGCAACGGCGCCCAGTCGCCGCTTTGGGCGACGCAGGTCACGACCGCGCTCAGCGTCACGCCGCAGATGCCGTGCATCGGACAGCCCTCCACATGGGACCCCGTGTGCGTGGGCACGAGCAATGGAACGTGGACCGTCCCCTCACCGGGGCAGGGTCTGAAGAACGTCTACAACACGCAGCAGGCGGCGACGAAGACCGGCTGTCCAGCCAACCTGCTCGACAGCGACTCGACGCTGAACAACAGCGATACCGCGGCCACGCTGACGGCCGCGATGTTCAACAAGACGACGGGTTACGACTGCAAGGTCACCTCTGCGAGCAAGTCGATCGGCGAGATCAAGTGGGCTCCTGGATCGACGTGCGGCAGCGGAACGCTCACCGTGAGCGGCACCCTCTACTTCGACGGAAGCCTCGACCTCAAATGCGGCTGGAAGGTCACGTACTCCGGCCAGGCGACGCTCTATTTCACCGGCACGGTCACGCAAGAGGGCGGCACCCAGCTCTGCGGCATCGCGAACTGCACGTCTGCCTGGAACCCGGACGTGAACGGGATCATCTTCATCGCGGGCTGCTGGTCGAACTCGACCGGAAGCACGCTCGCCTCGTCCAAGTGTGTGTACATCACGGGCGGCTCGAGCGCCCAGTGGGGCGCCTACGCGGTGACCGCGTACCAGATCGACGGCGGCTCCTCGAACATGGGACCCATCCTCGCCAACACGGACACGGTCGGCGGCGGGAGCAGTACGCTCATCCCGTTCCACCAGTTCCCGCCGGGGACGCCACTGGCGACCGCGACCGTCGAGCTTCCGGGTACCCCGCCGATCTACTGGGCCGGCTGACCCGGCCGGGCTAGGACGGGCCGTGGTCGAACGCGGTCTGCAACGTCGCGATCTTCGGCGCGCCGGACTGAGTCTCGTCGCGGACGATCACGGTCACGACCTTCTCCGACCATGACGTCGCGCTCGGATTGGCGAGGAGGCGGATGAACGTCTCAAGCTTGTACGCGTGATGGTCGCTGCCCGTCAGAGTCTGTTTGGGCGAGCACTGCGCGCTCGTGCCGCAGCCGGTGATCGTGACGTCGCTGCCGCTGCCGGGCAGCGCCGCTTCGTCGGTGCTGTAGTTCGCGTCCGTCGCCTTAACCGTCGTGAGCGTCGACGAGTCGAGCCCGACCGAGGCGTACGGGAGCGAGGCGTAGAGCTCGAGCTGGTTCTCGGCGAGCAGCCCGGCGGACGACGTCTGGCCGGACGAGTGGAGCGAGGAGAACGCCCCGCCGTAGGCGGCCATCAGCGCCAGGATCGCGACCGTGATCAGCACGATCGCCACCATGAGCTCGATCGTCAGGAAACCGTCCTCGTTGCGGCTGCGCTCGCGCATGGCCCCTGGATCGGCAGTTGCGCGCGGCGGCTAAAGACCTGGCCGCTCAATCCCGATACCTAACGGGAGGAATCGTGACCACTCAGATCAGCCCGCAGATGAGAATCGTTGCGCTGTCCGGCGTGCTGTTGATCGCGCTCGCCGGCGCGTCGCTTGTCCTGCTCCGCCACTCGAAGCCGGGGGCGGTGACGGTACCGCTTGCACAGCACTCGACCACGCCTCCTAAGAGCACCTCCCTCCACAAGTCCCCGGCTCCGCCGCCCGCGCGGGTAAAGGTCGTGCGGCCGGCGGTCAACCCGCTCCTGCCCGGGAAGATCCGGGCAGCGCTGGAGCGGCACCCGCTCGTCGTCGTGACGACGTTCGACCCGCAGGTGAAGGTCGACGGGCTCACGGTGACGGAGGCGCGCGCGGGCGCGGCGGCAGGCGGCGCGGGCTTCGTTTCGGTCAGCCTCCTCGACGATCGCGTCGCCGGCCGGCTGACGGCGCTCCTGCCCTCCGGCCAGCTCCTCCCCACCCCCGGCATCCTCGTCTACAAGCGACCGGGCACGATCGTCTTCCGTTACGACGGCTACCTCGACCGGGCCGCGATCGCGCAGGCCGTGGCCGACGCAAAGTGAGCGCGTTCGAGACCGTCACCGAGCGCGAGCTCTTCGTCCGGCACGCGAAGCGGGACGGCCGCTCCGTCGCGCGCCTGCGGGCGATCGACCGCGGCGGCTCGTGCGTCGTCGAAGCCGAAGTCTTCCCGGCGGGCGCGACTGAGCCGGTGCACGCAGGCCCGTACACGTTCGCGGACGCCGGACAGGCCACTGCGTTCGTCACAGAAGCGGTCGAGTCGTTGCTCTATCTCGGCTGCGACGTTTACGCCGCGTAGGTAGCTCGCGAAGCCTGCGGCTTCGCTCGCTCTTGAACGAACTGCGCCGCCGGGAGAGCGCGGTCTCCCGGCGGCTCCGTGCTGTTCTTGCCGGTGATGCTCTGGATGAGATGCCTACCCCGTGCGCTCGCGCGCGGCAGAGGCCGACACGAGCGCAGTCCGACCTGCGGCTAAGCCGCCGCTGGCGCGGTCGTCTTAGCCTCCGGCCTTTGGCCGCTCGTAGGTTTCACGCCTAGAACCTCCGCGCGGGCCAGGCGGCGGCGTAACGGTGCGTTACGCCGCCGCGGAGTAGCGGGCGAGCACGCCGAAGGCCTGCGCACTCGCGACATAAGGGCGCTCCGAACCTTGCGTCAGCCCCAATCAACCTCAGCACGGAGCGGGCCGGAAACCACGCTTTCCGGCCCGTGCAGTTCCTTATCCCAGCGAGGAAACGCGCAGCGTTTCGGAGCTACGAAGTAACTCTCGCCAATTCCTCGAGGCTCGTCAGGCCCGCCGCCACCTTGGCGAGGCCGTCGTCCCAGAGCGTCCGCATCCCGGTGCCGAGGGCCGAGCGCTCGATCTCCTCCCGCGACGCTTTCGCGGCCGCGAGGCCCGCGAGCTCCTCCGTCATCGAAAGGAGCTGGAAGATGCCGATCCGGCCGCGGTAGCCGGTCTGGTTGCAGCGCGGGCAGCCGCGCTTGCGGTACAGCACCATGCCGTCGCTGCCGGCGGCGACGTCGGGCGAGACCCGCGCCGAGATCAGATCCTCCACCGACGGCGTGTACAGCTCGCAGCAGTGGGAGCAGAGCTTGCGCGCGAGACGCTGCGCGAGAACGCCGGTCACCGCCGCGCCGGTGAGGAACGGCTCGACGCCCATCTCGTTCAGCCGCGTCAGCGCGCTCGGCGCGTCGTTCGTGTGCAGCGTCGAGAGGACAAGGTGGCCTGTCATCGCAGCCTCGATCGAGATGCGCGCGGTCTCGCCGTCCCGGATTTCCCCGACCATCACGACGTCGGGATCCGAGCGGAGGATCGACCGCAGCGCCGCGGCGAACGTCATGCCGGCGCGCGTGTTGATCTGCACCTGGTTCACCCCGGCGAGCCGGTACTCGACCGGATCCTCGACCGTGATGATGTTGATCTCGGGCCGGTTGATCTGGGTGAGCGCCGAGAAGAGCGTGGTCGACTTGCCCGAGCCGGTCGGACCGGTCACGAGCAGCGCCCCGGTCGGGTGGGAGACGAGCTCGCCCAGCTTCCGCTGCATCTCGTCCGAAAGGCCGAGCTCGACGAGCGTCGGCGCCTTCTGGGACTTGTCGAGGAGCCGCATGACGACCGACTCGCCGTCGACCGTCGGCAGGGTCGCGACGCGCACGTCGAGCTTGCGGCCGGCGGCGGCGGCGTTGACCGAGATCCGCCCGTCCTGCGGTTTCCGGCGCTCGGCGATGTCGAGCTTCGCGAGCACCTTGAGGCGCGTCGTCACCCCCGGCAGCAGCCGCTTGGGGATGCGCTGCACCTCCTGCAGCACGCCGTCGATCCGGAAGCGGACGAGAAGCGAGTCCTCCTGCGGCTCGAAGTGGATGTCCGAGGCGCCGTCCTCGGCGGCCTGGAAGAGGATCGAGTTGACGAGGCGGACGAGCGGAGCCTCCGAGACGCCGTCGTCGGCCTCGAGGTCGGTCTCCGGCGCGAAGTCCTCGTCGAACGCAACGTCGGGCGCGTCCTCCAAGGTCGGCGCGAGCGCAAACCGGGACGAGACGCGCTCGAGGCGGCCGAGCTCGCCGAGGATGTCGTCGCGCGCGGCGACCCCGAGCGCGAGCTGGTGGCTCGTCGCGAGCCGCAGCTCGTCGATCGCCTGGACGTTGGCCGGGTCGGAGACCGCGACGCGGAGGACGTCGCCGTCGAGCTGATACGGGATCGCGACGACGCGCTCGAGGACGTGCAGCGGGACGGTCGCGACCGCCTGCTCCTCGATCCCGGTGCTCGAGAGGTCGATCAGCGGCAGCCGGAACTGGGCGGCGTGGTGGCGCGCGATTCCTTCGCTCGTCGCGATGCCTTCCTCGACGAGCGCGCGGGCGAGAGAGCCGGTCTGGCGGGCGCGGCCGCGCGCGAGGGCGAGCTTGTCGGCCTGGACGAGCTGCGTCGCACCGAGCAGGTCGACGAGCAGCTCGACGGACTCGGCGACGCCGAACGGCGCGGGAGCTCCGAGACCCGTGTCGGCGCCGACGAGCGGAGTCGTCCGCAGGCGCGGAAGATCGGTCTGACGCTCGCTCATGGCATGGCTGAAGTCATGGGGCGATCCCTCGAACGAGGTATCGGCAGGACAGCGCCGGAGCCTTAGTCCCCGAACTAGCGGCGGGCGAGCAGCGCGCCGGTGCCTGCCGCGCCCACGGCGGCGGCCGAGCCGAGCGCCGTCCAGACGAGGCCGTGGCCCGGCTGCACCGCGGAGAGCGCCATGACGACCGTCGCTGCGATGAGTCCCGCGAGCGCGAGGGCTCCCAGCGTCGCACCACGCCGCCACGCGAGCGGCTCGTCGAGTCCAACGCGCCGGCGCTCGGCGAGCGACCAAGCCCCGAGCTCGCCGCAGAGAACGAGGAGAACCGCGACGAGCGGAGCGGTCGCGTCGACGTGCCTTCCCGCAGCGACGACCGCTCCGACATACGTCGCGCCGCCGAGGAAGAGCGCCCAGCCGAGCGCCTTCTCCCAGCGCACGAGCGCGAGGACGAGCAGCAGCGCCCCCAGCCCCGCGCCGGGCGCGAGCCCGAGCGCGACAGAGCTGTGGCGCGTGAACGCGTCCGCGAGCACGCCGCCGTAGGCGGCGGCCGATCCGAGGGCCGCGGCTAGGCGGGCCTGGCGAGATGCCGGAATGCGTTCACCTCCTCGAGCGGGGCCGCGAGGGGCATGCCCTCGTGCCAGGTGACCACGGGAACGCCTACCTGCTCGTACCGCCAGCGGAGTGCCTCGCGAGAGAGCTGCCAGAGGCGGTAGACGAGCTCGCCGGGCGAGTCCGGCTCAGGCGCGAGCAGCTCCGACGGGGAGACCTCGACGACGATCAGGTCGTAGCCCCGCGCGCGGAGGTCGAGCAGCGCGCCCGCCGTGCGCTCGTCGAGGAGCGGCGTAAGCGCGAGGACGAGCGCCTTCGGCGGGAGCGTCCGCGGCGGAAGCACATCGACGCCGCGCAGCGCGTAGCTGTGGACGATGTCGCTGGTGAGCAGCGTGTCGGCGATCGCGTAGAGCTGCCGGGATCCCGACTCCGGCAGGAGCCAGGAGAGGACGCCGCCGAAGCCGACGAGCCCGACCCTGTCCTTCCGCTGCAGGTACGCGTGGCCGAGCGTCGCCGCCGCCCGGATGACCCGGTCGTGGCTGCTCCTCCCCTCCATCCGCACCTCGGCGAACGTGTCGAGGAACAGGACGACGTCGGTATTGCGCTCGGGATGCTGCTCGTTCACCCAGAGCTCGCCGCGCAGCGCGCTCGCGCGCCAGTTGACGCGCCGGATCCGGTCGCCTGGCCGCCATTGGCGCAGGTCGGCGAACTCGATCCCCTCGCCGCGCGCCCGCGAGACCTGGTTGCCCGCGAAGACCTGCGTCTCGAGCGGCGGGACGAGGGTGAGGAGCGTCTCTTCGCTCGGATAGACGCGGAGCGGCTCCGCCACGCCGAGCTCGCCCTCCCACGACTTGAAGCCGAGGACGTCGCCTGCGCGCACGAGCAGCGGCCCGACCGCGAACGCGCCCCAGTGCTCGCAGCGGAGAGTCAGCTCGAGCGTCCGCTCCTCCCCCGCTCGCAGCCGGAGCGCGCGAGCCGGGCCGCCGTGGGCGGACAAGCCCTCGGGCAGCAGGAGCAGGAGCTCGAGGCGTTCCACCGCAGTCTCCGCGACGAGCTCGATCGTCACGGTCAGCTCGTCTCCCTCGATGACCCGCTCGCGGCCGAGACTGAGGTGCGCGGAGAAGCGAGGCTCGTGGCCGAGCATCGCGGCGGCGACGAGGGCGAGCGCGAAGGGAGCGGCAAGAGCGACCGGCTCGACGCGTCCGAGCGCGAGCCCCGCGATCAGCCCCGCCGCGGCGAGCGCGGTGTACGCGGCGACGCGCGCGGACGTGAAGCGGGTCACTCGCTTGTGCTGCCGACCGCGTCCTCGGCCGGCGGCGTCGGCACGGTCTCGAGCACCTCCGCGACGACGTCCTCGCCGCGCAGGCGCTGCACCCACAGCTCGGGCCGCAGCGTCAGCCGGTGCGCGAGCGCGGGGATCGCGACCGCCTTCACGTCCTCCGGAATGACGAAATCGCGCCCCGCGAGCGCCGCCTTGGCGCGCGACAGCTTGAGGAGCGCGAGGCTGCCGCGCGGGCTCGCGCCGACCGCCAGCCGCCGCGACTCCCGCGTCGCCGTGACGAGATCGACGATGTAGCCCTCGATCGCGTCGGAGACGTGAACCTGCTCGAGCGAGCGCTGCAGTTGGACGAGCGTCTCCGCGTCCACGACCGGCTCCAGCTCGACCTCGTCGATGCCGCGCGCGAGCCGGCGTTCGAGCATCTCGATTTCGTGGCCGCGCGACGGATAGCCGACCGAGATGCGGACGAGGAAGCGGTCGAGTTGCGCCTCGGGCAGCG
>PMOB01000015.1 GCA_003161615.1 Actinomycetota bacterium | reverse complement strand
CGGCGAGGCGTTCTTCGATTTCGTTCACCGCGTCGCCGAGCTCAGCATGAGCACGCCCGGCCTGCACAAGTGTGTTGTCCACTGCGGCGAGAAGCCCGGCGCCGCCGAGCTCGAGGCGCTCGGCGGGAAGATCGTGGCGCGCGCACAGCGCGCCGGCGCGCTCCGCAAGGACGTCAAGCCCGCGGAGGTCGGTCCGTTCATCCGCGACGCATTGACCGCTGCGCCCGAGGGCCAGTGGCGACGCTACCTCGACGTCGTGCTGGACGGGCTGCGCACTTAGGCTTCGCGGCGTGAACTGGTTCGTCCGCAACGTTCGGGACATGAAGTGGTGGAAGCGAGGCCCCGGGGGCTTCGTGACGGAGTTCGTCGACGGCGATGCGCAGGTCGGGGTCAACCTCTTCGTGCTCGAACCGGGCGACAAGATGGCGATGTACCACTGGGAGGCCGACCAGGAAGGCTTCCTAGTCTTGTCAGGCGAAGCGCTCCTGATCGTCGACGAGGAAGAGCATCCGCTGAGGCAGTGGGACTACTTCCACAAGCCCGCGGGTGTCTCGCACACGATCGTCGGGGCGGGGAGCGGCCCGGCGGCGATCCTCGCGCTCGGAGCGCGAGAGCACCAGCACGGCCCGGACTGGGGCGCCTATCCGCACTCGGACGTCGCGATGAAGCACGACGCGTCGACCGAGGAGGAGACGACTGATCCGGACGTCGCGTACGCCCGCTTCCCGGACCGAGGCGGCGCGGAGTTCAACGAAGGCTGGCTGCCCTAACGCGTCGCCAGCTGCGCGTGGAGCGGCTGGGCCCAGAGCCCGGCTCCGTCCTCGGCAGGCAGCTCCTCGAGCTCGAGCCCGAAGACCTCCGCGAGCGCCGCAACCGCGTGCGGCCGCACCTCGTCCACCGTCACCGGCCGTCCCAGCTCGCGGGCGATCGTCGTGAACATCGCGTCTTCGAGCCCGCAGGCGGTGATCCAGTCGGTGAACGGCGCCGGGTCGAGATCGACGTTGAGTGCGTAGCCGTGCGTCGTCACCCAGCGGGAGACGTGGACGCCGATCGACGCGATCTTCCTTGGGGGCCGTTCCAGCCAGACGCCGGTCAATCCCTCGAGCCGCGTGCCGGCGACGCCGAGCGGCGCGAGCGTCTGGATTAGCGCTTCCTCGAGGTTGCGGACGTACTGCTTGACGTCGCGGCCATGGCGCTTCAGGTCGAGGATCGGGTAGCAAATGAGCTGACCCGGGCCGTGGAACGTCGACTTACCGCCGCGGTCGGTCTCGACGATCTCCACCTCGGCGGCCGCGGGCACGTGCAGCTCTGCTTCCTCGTCCGTCCGCCGGCCGAGCGTCACGACGGGCGGGTGCTCGAGCAGGAGAATCGTGTCCGGAATCGCGCCCTGCGAGACGGCGCCCGCGAGCGACCGCTGCAGCTCCCACGCTTCGAGATATGGAGTCTCGCCGAGCTGGAGGAGATAGCCGCCGGTGGCCACGGCGTCAGGCTAGCTACGGCAGAGCCGCAGCTTTGAGCAGGGTCATCCCCGAGGTTGTGATCTGCCGCTGCGGGCAAGCTCTATCTCGAATGGAGGTGAGTTGCCGGTGATGCAATGGCATGACCAGTTGAGCCTCTTCTGGGCGGTGCCGACCTTGCTCCTCTGGATCGTCGCCCTGGGAGCCGTGGTGCGCGCGGTCGCCCGCCCCGGCTTGCACGCGCGCGGGCGCTAGCCCAGCCGCTAGTCCCCGTCGCCCTCCCAGCTCTCGAGGCGCTCGCGCAGGTCGCGGAGGAAGCGGCCGGCGTAGGCGCCGTCGACGAGGCGGTGGTCGTAGGTCAGCGTGATGTTCATCATCGGCCGGATCGCGATCGCATCGTTGCCCTGCTCGTCTGAGACGACCCACGGCCGCTTGACGAGCGCGTACGTGCCGAGGATCGCCGACTGCGGCTGGTTGATCACCGGCGTGCCGTGGAAGGTGCCGTAGCCGCCGGGGTTCGTGATCGTGAACGTGCCGCCCTGCACGTCGTCCGGCACGAGCTTCTTGTTGCGCGCGCGGTCGGCGAGATCGGCGATGGCCTTCGCGATACCGAGCATGTTCAGCGTCTCCGCGTTGCGGATGACCGGAACGATCAGTCCCTTGCCCTCCTGCGTCTCGACGGCGATCCCGAGGTTGACGAAGTTGCGCGTGATGATCGAGTCGCCGCGCAGCTCGCCGTTGACGTACGGGTAGTCGGCGAGCGTCAGGACGGTCGCACGGGCGGCGAAGACGAGGTAGGTCGGGTTGACGCCGTAGTTCGCTTGGAACTCCTTTTTCAGAGCCTCGCGGGCGGCGACGACCTTGGAGAAGTCGACCTCGATCGCGCTCGTCACGTGCGCGGACGTGTCGAGCGAACGGCGCATGTGCTCGGCGACGCCGCGGCGCATCGCCGTGACCGGCTCGATCGTCTCGCCCGGCAGCGGCGTGCCGGCTGCGACTGGAGCGGCGGCGGGCTTGGGCGCGGCGGGTGCTTCCGGCGCCGGGGCGGTGGCGGGCGCGGCTGCGGCCTGACCGCCGGACTCGACGAAAGCGAGGATGTCCTTCTTCGTCACACGGCCGCCCTTGCCGGTGCCGGCGATCTGGCTCGGGTCGACGCCGTGCTCGGAGGCGATCCGCGCCACGACGGGGGAGACGAAGGCCTTGCCGTTGTCCGACGATGGCGCTGCCGCCGGCGCCGGAGCGGGTTCTGCGGGTGCGGCCGGCGCCTCGGCGGCGGGAGCCTCCTCCGCTGCCGCTTCGGGCTCTGCCGGCGCTTCAGGCTCCGCTTCCTGTGCGGGAGCCTCGGCAGCCGCTCCGCCGATTTGGCCCAGCTTCGTCCCGACCGCGACCGTCTCGCCCTCCTGGACGAGGATCTGGGTCACCGTCCCGGAGGCCGGGCTCGGCACCTCTGTGTCGACCTTGTCGGTGGAGATCTCGAGCAGCGGCTCGTCGGCCTCGATCTGCTCACCCTCCTGCTTCAGCCAACGCGTGACCGTCCCCTCCGAGACGGACACGCCCATCTGCGGCATCACGACGTCGACAGCGGTGTCCGTGGCCATGCGACTCCTCCTAATACTCGGCGAGCTCGCGCAGGCCGGCGACGACGTCCTCGACCTGCGGGATGAATGCCTTTTCGAGGGCGGGCGAGAACGGCACCGGCGTGTCGGGAGCGGCGATCCGCTTCACCGGCGCGTCGAGGTCCTCGAACGCCTCCTCCGCGATCGTCGCTGCGATCTCCGCGCCGAAGCCGCCGGTGCGCGTGTCCTCGTGGAGCACGAGCACCTTCGACGTCTTGCGCGCCGACTCGAGCACCGCGGGCTTGTCCCACGGCATCACCGTGCGCAGGTCGATGACTTCGACCGAGACGCCGTCGGCGTCGAGCTGTTGCGCGGCTTCCTCGGCGGTGTAGACCATGGCGCCCCATGTGATCACCGAGATGTCGCTTCCCTCGCGGTGAGTGCGCGCCTTGCCGAGCGGCGTCGTGTAGCGCTCCTCCGGCACCTCGGCCTTGATCCGCCGGTAAAGGTGCTTGTGCTCGAAGTAGAGGACGGGGTTGGGATCCTCGATCGCGCTGATCAGGAGGCCCTTCGCATCCTCCGGCGTCGCCGGGCAGACGCATTTGAGGCCGGGGATGTGCGCGAACGACGACTCCGGGTTCTGGGAGTGGAACGGCCCGCCCGAGAAGCCGCCGCCGGACGGGAGCCGGACGACGATCGGCACCGGGGTGCCGGCGCGCCAGCGCTGCTTGGCGGCGATCGTGACGAGGTGGTCCCAGGCGCAGGAGATGAAGTCGGCGAACTGCATCTCGGCGACCGGGCGGAGGCCCATCATCGCGGCGCCGGTCGCGCCGCCGACGATCGCGGTCTCGGCGAGCGGGGCGTCGATCACGCGCCACGGCCCGAACTCCTCCTGGAAGCCGGCCGAGACCTTGAAGGCGCCGCCGTAGACGCCGACGTCCTCACCGATCAGGAAGACGCGCTTGTCGCGCCGCATCTCGGTGCGCAGCCCGTCGGAAATCGCCTGCAAATAGGTAAGTTCGGCCATTACTTGTGGTGAGGCGTGTCGAGGTCTTCCGGTGTCGCGTAGACGCCGTCGGTCAACGTTGCGGGATCGGGCTGCGGCGACTCCTCCGCCCGCTCGAGCGAGGAGGTGAGGAGCTTCTTGACGCCTGCCGCGATCTCGTCCTCCTCGGAGTCCGTCAGTTCGGCGTTGGCGCGCAGCCAGGTGCGGAAGCTCTCGATCGGGTCGGACTCGGCCCAGCGCTCGAACATCGGCTTCGGGACGTAGAAGGCGTCGTCGTGCACCGCGTGGCCCTCCATTCGCAGCGTCAGGCACTCGAGCAGTGTCGGCCCGCCGCCGGCGCGAGCCTTGTCGATCGCGCGCCTTGCCTCGCGGTAGACGGCAAGGACGTCGGTGCCGTCGACGACGACTCCCTCGAAGCCGTACGCCTCGGCGCGGTCGGCGACGTGCTCGGTCGCGTATTCGAAGTGCGTCGGCGTCGAGTAGGCCCACTGGTTGTTGTCGCAGACGAAGACGATTGGGAGCTTGCGGGTGCCGGCGAAGGTCATCGACTCGTGCGCGTCGCCGCGCGCCGAGGCTCCCTCGCCGAACCAGCCGACGGCGACGCGCGCCTCCTCGCGGATGCGGAACGCGAGGGCGCAGCCGGTTGCGACCGGAAGCATCGCGGGCAGGTGGCTGACCATCGCGATCATCCCGAGCCGCTCGTCGGCCATGTGGACGTTGCCGTCACGGCCGCGGGCGGGGCCGTCCACGCGGCCCATGTAGTTCGCGAAGATCCGCCACGGCTCGACGCCTCGCACGATGTGGACGCCCATGTCGCGGTGGAGCGGCGTGCCGACGTCCTCCGAGGTCATTGCGGTGGCGACGCCGACGGCAGCGGCCTCGTTGCCGCGGCCGGTGTAGAACGAGCCCGGGATCTTCCCCTGCCGGTAGAGGATGTGGCCGCGCTCCTCGACGCCGCGCGTGATGAGCATGTTGCGGTAGACGCCGAGCAGATCGTCGCGGTCGAGACCCGCCTCGCGCACCTCGGTAAGGGAGCCAACGGGCTCCGCTTCTCTTGCGATCGCCATTCGGCGGAGGTTATCCGACCCACTCGTGTTCGCCGCCGGCCTTCCGGAGGCGGTCGCGCGTCTCTTCGTCGCAGAGCGCGCCGGCGACTCCGGCCTCGTACGCAGCGCGCGGCGAGAGGCCGAGCGAGGCGGCCGCGTCGTAGTCGCGCGTCAGGTCGGTGTCGAACATCGCGGGGTCGTCGGTGGAGATCGAGCACTGCACGCCGGCCGCGATGAGCTGAGGCAGCGGGTGCTCCTCCAAGGTGCGGACGACGCCCGTGCGGAGGTTGGAGAGCGGGCAGACGTCGAGGACGGTGCCGCGTCCCGCGAGCTCGGCGACGAGGCCCGGATCCTCGACTGCGCGGATCCCATGGCGGATCCGGTCGGCATTGAGTTCCTCGAGCGCGCCGCGCACCGACTCCGCTCCGGCCACTTCTCCGGCGTGCGGAGCGGAGCCGAGGCCGCCCTCCCGTGCGAGCGCGAATGCCGGTGCGAACGGCTCGAACGGGAACTCGAAGCCGCCGATTCCCAGGCCGACGACTCCGCGGTCGCGATACGCGACCGCGTAGCGCGCGATCTTCTCCGCGTCCTCCGGCGGGTAGACGGCGGGAATGTCCGGCGTGAGCCGCACCTCGACGCCGTGCGACTCGCGCGCCTCACGGGCGCCGTCGCAGTAGCCGGAGAAGACCTCATCCGTATCGAGCCCGCGCCAGAGGCCGGGGACGAAGATGCCCTCGACATAGACGGCGCCGTGTTCCTTTGCTTCTGCCGCGTATCCGACGACAACCTCGCGAAAGTCGTCGTAGCGCTGCAGCGCGTGCGCGACGAGCTGGAACGTCTCGATGAAGTGCGCGAAGTCGCGGAACTCGTAGCGCGACTCGAGGTCGTCGGGGAGCGCGTAGTCGTTCCGCTTCGCGATCGCGCGCAGCGTGTCCGGGCGCACCGTCCCCTCGAGGTGGACGTGCAGCTCGATCTTCGGGAACGGCCGCTCAGGCTGCGCAGTGCCGGGCATAGAACGAAAAGTACTGGCGCATGTGTGCGCGCCAGTACGCGCCGTCATGGCCGCCCGGCCAGACGTGAAGCTCGGCGTGGATCTCGTGCGCGTAGTGGACGGCGGCGTCGTGGAAGGGATCCTGCGTGCCGACGTCGATCCAGACCGGCGCGCGGTAGTGCGGCGGATGGTGGATCAGGTCGTGGCGTGCGAAGTCCTCGGCATCGTCGAAGGCGCCGGCGGGCGTGTCGGCGCCGGCGAACCAGAGCGCCGGCGAGTGACCGCCGATCGCGCAGAAGTGTCCCTGCGCGCCGAGGAGGAGGGCGCCGTAGCCGCCCATCGAGACCCCGCCGATCGCAACGCGCCCGTGTTCCGGGATCGCCTCGTGCAGCACCATCGATCCCCACTTCCCGTCGGCCCGGTCGTGCCAGTAGCTGTGGTCGCCGCCGTCGAGGAGCAGAACGACCGGCGCGCGCGGGCCAAGCGAGTGGATCGCGTCGAACAGCGCCTGGTTGAGAAAGCTCGCCGGCCCGGAGCTGCGGCCGTGCAGGAGGACGAGCGTCCAGCCCCCGTCGTTCGGCGGCACGATTCGGATCTCGTGCAAGTCCGGCCGGACGTCGCGGCTGTGAAGCGTGTAGTGGACGACCCGCGCGCCGTACGACGTCCAGTAGCCGCGAAGCAGATCGCGCGCGACGACGTAGACCGCGATCGCCGCAACGACCGCCACGGCTAAGGTCAGGACGTGGCGAAGGCGGCGGATTGGCTGCGGGAGGAGCGTCGGAAGGTCCTCGGCGATTGGGTCGCGTTCTGTCTCGGCTGCGGCGCGGCGCGCCGGTGGTTCGAGGAGTTCGAGGCCGAGGTGCCGGACACCTGCCCGCAGTGCGGCGGCGAGCTGCTCCGGCGCTGCAAAGCCTGCGGCGCCGGGTTCTCCTCCATCGCGGTCGTCGACTGCGAGGAGTGTGGCGAGCCGGTGCGGCCGAACGAGCTCTTCGGCTCCAAGATCCGCCGCGGCAGCCGCTAGTTCGCGGCGTCCGGCTCGTGCCGGAGGAACTGGTACGTCACCCCGGCGAGAGCTGCGCCGAGCGGCGGCGCCACGAAGTAGAGCCAGAGGCCGTGGAAGTCTCCAGATGCAACGGCCGGCCCGAGCGAGCGAGCCGGATTCATCGAGGCGCCGGTCACCGGGCCGCCGAACATCGCGTCGAGCCCGACCGTGCCGCCGACCGCGATCGCGGCAGCCTCCCCCACGGCGCGCGTGTCGGTGGCCACGGCCATGATCACGAACATCAGGAAGAACGTGAGCACGAGCTCCCAGAGGAATGCCTGTCCCTGGGAGCCGGCCGGAAGCGTCGCTCCGTCGTGGGCATGGTCGCCGAGTGAGCCGAGGACGAGCGCTGCGCCGACGAGCGCCCCGGTCGCCTGCGCCGCCCAGTAGCCGAAGGCGCGCCGCCACGGGAAGTGCCGGGTGACGGCGAACGCGAACGTGACGGCGGGATTGAAGTGCGCGCCGGAGATGTGCCCCAGCGCGTAGATCATCACCATGATCACGAGGCCGAACGTGAACGCGACACCCACGTGACCGAGCGCTCCCGTCTTCGCGTCGACGACGATCGCGCCGCAACCTGCGAAGACGAGGGCGAAGGTGCCGATCGCCTCCGCGAGAAGGGATCTCAATCCGGCAGCAGCTCGCCGATCAGACGTCCGACGCGCGCGTCGAGGTCGTCGCGGATCCGGCGCACGGTCTCGAGATCCTGGCCTGCCGGATCGTCGAGCTCCCAGTCCTCGTAGCGCTTGCCGGGATAGATCGGACACGCGTCGCCGCAGCCCATCGTGATCACGACGTCGGCCGCGGCTACGACCTCGTCAGTGAGCGGCTTCGGGAACTCCTGCTCCATGTCGACGCCGAGCTCGCTCATCGCCTCGACCACGGCGGGGTTGATCTTGTCGGCGGGATCGGAACCGGCGGAGCGGACGTGGATCCGGCCGCCGGAGCGGAGCTTGACGAGCCCCGCGGCCATCTGGCTGCGGCCGGCGTTGTGGACGCAGACGAACAGCACTTCCGGCTGGGTCTTCTCGATGTCGCCCTGCGACTGCGCTAGCGCGAGCAGGCGCTCGCGCGCGAAGCGGTGGACGAGGAGAGGGACGTACGTGGAGATGCGGGCGCCGCTGAGCAGGTCGCTCGACTCCTCGATGTAGCGGGCAATCGTCTCGGTCGAGAAGATGCCGGAGAACTCCCCGTGGAGCTCCTCGGCTGCATGATGGATCTGGTTCCGCGTGATGGGGTCGAGCGTCTCGGACATGCGGGCCTCCCGATATCGACGGCGGTCGATGCCAAGATTGCCGCTGCCATCGATGGCTGTCAATATCCGAGCGTGAAGACGATTGCGAAGCTGGCGTGTCCGCCGCTCCTCGCCGGGGCTCTCACCGGCGCCGAGGCGGACCGGGCGGCCGCGGCTCTGAAAGTCCTCGCCGAGCCGGCGCGGCTGCGGTTGCTCAGCCTGATCCAGGCGCAACCGGAAGGCGAGGCGTGCGTCTGCCACCTGACCGAGCCGCTGGGACTCAGCCAGCCGACGGTCAGCCACCACTTGAAGGTGCTGCTCGAGGCGGGACTCGTCGAGCGCGAGCAACGCGGGAGCTGGGCGTACTTTCGCGTCCTGCCGGAGCCGCTGAGCGCGCTCCGCGACGTACTCGCCTAGAAGAGATCGCCCTCGAAGGTCGGCACGACCGGGCCGCTCATGATCTGCGAGAAGCGGATCACCGTCACGAGGTCGTTCGCCGCGACCTCGCGGTTGTAGAGCTGTCCCAGGAATGTCGCCATCTCGTCGGTGCGGCGGATCTCCGGGTTGTCGTGCTCGATCTCCCGTGGCGACAGCTCGTCGAGCGTCTTCACCTCGATCTTGTCGATCACCGCGTCGAAGACGTGCTCGCGCGGGCTGAAGCGGACGCCGCAGAGGACGCGGACGACCATGCCCTTCTTGTACTTGCCGGACTTGTCACCGAGCCGGATCGTGGCGGACTTGCGGCCGGAGCGGAGCTGGTCGGCGACGAGCGGCGAGTAGAAGTTGAGCGCGTACACAATTCGAGAGTCTGCCACTTACGAGGGGGTCGGCTGGACGTGCGCCCGGCCAACCTGCTCCGGCGACGTGCAGCCGAGGAGGCCGAGCGCGAGCCTGATCTCCTCCGACAGAAGCGAGAGCGCATGCGCCACGCCGTTCTCGCCGTCGACCGCGAGCGCGCAGGCGAAGGCTCGTCCCGCGAAGGCCGCGCGCGCGCCGAGCGCGAGCGCCTTGAGGACGTCCGTGCCGCGGCGGATCCCTCCGTCGACGTAGACCTCGGCGCGACCCGCAACGGCCTCGGCCACTTCCGGCAGCGCCTCGAGCCCGGCCGGCACGCCGTCGAGCTGGCGGCCGCCGTGGTTGGACACCCAGATCGCATCGACGCCGTGCTCCACCGCGAGCTCGGCGTCCTCCCGCGTGAGGATCCCCTTCACGACGAGCGGCAGCGGCATCTCGGAGCGGATCCATTCGAGGTCGCGCCAGCTGAGCGCCGGCGTCGTCTCGAAGAGGTTCGCGTAGGGGAGGTCGAGGTCGGGCGGCGGGTTCTCGAAGCCGAGCCGCAGGTCGCGCTCGCGGCGCCCGAGATAGGGGACGTCGACGGTGAGGACGAGCGCGGAGTAGCCGGCTTCGCGCGCCTCGTGCATGTGGTCGAGCGTGCGCTGACGGTCCGTGAGGACGTAGAGCTGGAACCAGCGCGGGCCGGTGCCTGCGGCTCCGATCTCCGCGTGCGTGCTCGTCGTCAGCGTCGAGACGCAGAGGAGCGTGCCGGCCGCCGCTGCAGCGCGCGCGGTCGCGACCTCGCCGGCGGGATCGAGCAGGCGTTGCATCGCGAACGGCGCGATCCCGAGCGGGGTCGATACCTCGGTTCCCAGCAATGTCGTCGACGTCGTCAGCTCGCTCACGTCGACGAGCATCCGCGGACGCAGCTGCCAGCGCTCCCATGCCGCGGCGTTCGCCCGCAGCGTCGCCTCGTCGCCGGCGCCGCCCTCGAAGTAGCACCAGGTCTTCGGGTCGACCTTCTCCCGCGCCGCCTCGATGTAGTCGGTGACGTTGATCATCCGCTGAGCCTCTCGAGTGCCTTCGCCGCGATCTCGCGCTCGCCACCGTAGGCGAGCAGCCCGGGCGCCTCGTCGAGCGGCAGCCAGCGCGCCTCGGCGACCTCGACCCGCATCGCCTCGTCGATCGCGCCGATCCGGCCGCGTCCGGCCCGCAGGAGGAAGAAGCTCACCACTTTGAAGATCTTCTCTCCTTGCCACACATAGACGTAGCGGATGTCGCCGAGCTTCTCGACCAGGCGCCCGGCGACTCCCGTCTCCTCCTGCACCTCGCGCACCGCCGTCTCGGCCGCCGACTCGCCGGGATCGATCCGTCCCTTCGGCAGCGCCCAGACCCCGTCGCTTCGGCCCTGCGGCCGGATCGCGGCGAGATGGGGACGGCCGCGGATCGTCCGCACGAGCACACCTCCCGCCGAGAACTCGCGCTGCACGCTAGGGTTCTAGCACCTGGCACTTGCAGCGCCAGAGTGCCGACCGTACAATGGCCCGGCACTCTCGGCCTGAGAGTGCCGACCGAGACAGTGAACGCAATACAGGAGGCTTTTGCATGAACCTGAAGCCGCTTGGTGACCGCCTGATCGTCGAGGTCCTCGATGAAGAGGAGCAGACGTTCAGCGGCATCGTGCTTCCGGACACCGCGAAGGAAAAGCCGCAGCGCGGCCGTGTCCTCGCGGTCGGCCCGGGCAGCCGGGACGACAACGGAAAGTTCGTCCCCATGGACCTGGACGAGGGCGACGAGATCGTCTTCTCCAAATACGGCGGGACCGAGATCAAGGTCGGTACGGACGAGTACCTGATCCTGCGCGAGTCCGATGTGCTCGCAAAGGTCGTCGGGGCTCGCGAGCCGGCCGGCGCGTCCGCCTAGAAAGCAACGGAGGTCAGAACAAGACATGGCTCACAAAGAGCTGAAGTTCAACGAGGATGCGCGGCGCGCTCTCGAGCGCGGCGTCAACATCCTTGCCGACGCGGTCAAGGTCACCCTTGGCCCGAAGGGGCGCTACGTCGTGCTCGACAAGAAGTTCGGCGCGCCCACCATCACGAATGACGGCGTCACGATCGCACGTGAGATCGAGGTCGAAGACGTCTTCGAGAACCAGGGCGCGCAGCTCGTCCGCGAGGTCGCGACGGCGACGAACGACGTTGCCGGCGACGGCACGACGACGGCGACCGTCCTCGCACAGGCGATCGTCCGCGAGGGCCTGAAGAACGTCGCCGCAGGCGCGAACCCGATGGGGCTCAAGCGCGGCATCGAGATCGCGGTCAACGCGATCGTCGAGAACCTCAAGGAGCAGTCCAAGGACGTTTCCGGCCGCGAGGACATCGCCCGGATCGCCACCGTCTCCTCGCGCGAGCGGGAGATCGGCGACGTCATCGCCGACGCGATCGAGAAGGTCGGCAAGGACGGCGTCGTGAACGTCGAGGAGGGCCAGACACTCGGCCTGGAGCTCGAGTTCACCGAGGGCATGCAGTTCGACAAGGGCTACCTCTCGCCCTACATGATCACCGACCCCGAGCGGATGGAAGCGGTGCTCGAGGATCCCTACATCCTCGTCGCCAACCAGAAGATCGGTGCCGTCAAGGATCTCCTGCCGGTGCTCGAGCAGGTCATCCAGTCCGGCAAGCCGTTGCTGATCGTCGCGGAGGACGTCGAGGGCGAGTCGCTCGCCACGATCGTCGTCAACAAGCTCCGCGGCACCTTCCAGGCCGTCGCCGTCAAGGCGCCGGGCTTCGGCGA
>PMOB01000007.1 GCA_003161615.1 Actinomycetota bacterium | reverse complement strand
GGCGAGTTCGAGGAGCGGCTGAAGAAGGTCATGAAGGAGATCCAGCAGCGCGGCGACATCGTCCTGTTCATCGACGAGCTCCACAATCTCGTCGGTGCAGGCGCGGCCGAGGGCGCGATCGACGCGGCCTCGATCCTCAAGCCGGCGCTCGCCCGCGGCGAGCTGCAGACGATCGGCGCGACGACGCTCGACGAGTACCGCAAGTACCTCGAGCGCGACGCGGCTCTCGAGCGGCGCTTCCAGCAGGTGCGCGTCGAGGAGCCGACCGTCGACGACTCGGTGCAGATCCTCCGCGGTCTCCGCGACCGCTACGAGGCGCACCACCGCGTCACGATCACCGACGAGGCGCTCCAGGCCGCAGCCGAGCTCGCCGACCGCTACATCCAGGACCGCCATCTCCCCGACAAGGCGATTGACCTCATCGACGAGGCCGCGTCACGGTTGCGGATCAAGTCGATGTCCGCGCCGCCGCGCTACCGCGAGCTCGAGGACGAGATCGAGCGCGTCCGCAAGGAGAAGGAAGCGTCCATCGAGAACCAGGAGTTCGAGAAGGCCGCCTCCCTCCGCGACAAGGAGCGGAAGCTCACGCAGAAGAAGCGCGAGCTCGAGGAGCAGTGGCGCTCGTCCGAGAACCAGGAGGAGCAGCCGCAGGTCGACAGGGAGGACATCGCCGACATCGTCTCGATGTGGACGGGCATCCCGGTCTTCGAGCTCACCGAGGCCGAGTCCGCGCGGCTCATCCGGATGGAGGAGGAGCTGCACAAGCGCGTCGTCGGCCAGGAGGAGGCGATCGTCGCGGTCGCCAAGTCGATCCGCCGCGCGCGGGCCGGCATCAAGGATCCGAAGCGGCCGACGGGCTCGTTCATCTTCCTAGGCCCCTCCGGCGTCGGCAAGACGGAGCTCGCGCGCACGCTCGCCGAGTTCCTGTTCGGCGACGAGGACGCGATGATCCAGGTCGACATGTCGGAGTACATGGAGAAGCACTCCGTGTCCCGGCTCGTCGGCTCGCCTCCGGGCTACATCGGCTACGACGAAGGCGGCCAGCTNNGAGATCGAGAAGGCGCATCCGGACGTGTTCAACATCCTCCTGCAGATCCTCGAGGAGGGGAAGCTGACCGACGCGCAGGGGCGCCGCGTCGACTTCCGGAACACGATCGTGATCATGACCTCGAACCTAGGCGCGGCCCAGATCTCGAAGAACACCGGCTTCGGCTTCACGATCGGCGACGAGTCCGGTCTCTCGTACGACGAGATGAAGAGCCGCGTGATGGGCGAGCTGAAGAAGGTCTTCCGGCCCGAGCTGCTCAACCGGATCGACGAGATCATCGTCTTCCACAAGCTCTCGAAGCCCGAGATCATGTCGATCGTCGACCTTCAGCTCCGGCGCCTCCGCGAGCAGATGGCGACGCACGACGTCTCGATCGAGCTCACCGACGACGCGAAGGAGCTGCTCGTCGACAAGGGCTACGACCCGGCGATGGGCGCCCGGCCGCTGCGCCGTGCGATCCAGCGCGAGATCGAGGATCCGCTTGCCGACTTCGTGCTCGGGCGCGAGCTCGAGCCGGGCTCGACGATCCTCGTCGGACGCACGCGCAACGAGGACGGGGAGCCGGGCGAGGACGTCGACATCACCTTCATCCCGGGCGACGTGACGCCCGAGAAGGTGACGGTGCCGCCCGAAGAGACGGCGGCGTCTGCCGACGACGACGAAGAGCCGGCGGGCGAAGAGGAATAACGCGCCGGCCGGAGTACCCTCCGGCCGATGCGTCGTCTTCTCCTGGCGCTAGCGCTCGTCGCGGCCCTGTCGGGTTGCGGAAGTGGCGCGCACGGGGTCCCGCGTGGCTTCCGGCCCGAGACCGCCGCGGCCGCAGGGGCGAGCGACATCTGGGTCCTTGGGCAGGGGAACACGCTCGTCCGCTCGACGGACGCCGGCGCGCATTTCGAACGAGTCGCATTTCCGGCGCTGCCGACGCAGGGGAACGTCCCGGTGATCGAGTTCGCGACCCCGCAGACCGGCTACGCGTACGAGCGCGGCAGCCGCTTGTACGTGACGCGGGACGGCGGCTCGTCGTGGCAGGCGGCGCTCGGCGGCGTCCTCTGGCTAGCGCTCGGCGACCGGTACGTCTACGCGCTGACCAAGCAGGGGCTGGAGCGGTCGCCGGTCGCACGCGACGTCTGGATGAGGCTCCCGTACCGGACGGACTGGCAGCGCGACTCGATCGCGGCGCGCGGCTCCCACGTCTGGCTGCTCGGCGCGCCGAGGCGCGGGCAGGACTCGACGACGCTCGCGATCTCGAACGACCGCGGCCGGTCGTTCACCTCCCACACCGGGCCGTGCTTCTACGACCTCCCTGGCACGGTCGTCCCCGCCGGCGGGAACGCCGTCTGGGCGGTCTGCCCGAGCGGGATGATGGCGGGACTGTCACTTTCCACCGACGACGGGCGCACCTTCCCTGCGGTGCGCTCTTTCCACGACCCGGGTGGCCTCAGCCTGCCGCCGTTGACGAACGGGGCGCGGATCGCCCCGTTCTCGCCCCGGGCCGCCATCCTCGACGGTGGCGCCCAGAGCCCGCTCCTCCGCACCACGAACCGGGGACGGAACTGGACGCCCGTTCAGCCGACCAAGCTCGACGAGCTTCTCTGGCTCGGCTCCGCCACGCACCGCGTTGGATACGCGCTCACCTCGAACAAGCTCTGGCGGACGTCGGACGCAGGCGCGAGCTGGCACGTCGTGCCGATCCGCTGAAACAAAGAGGGCGGCCCGGAGGCCGCCCTCTTTCTCCCTGGTGCGACTGGTGCGCTAGACGCTCAGCGGGGTCGACTTGACGGAGCTCGCCTGCTTGACGGCGGGGCGCTTGAAGAACCAGAAATCGTTCTCCAGGGCGCCGCCGATGGCGAGGATCGTGAAGCCGATGCCGGAGAGCAGCAGCGCGATACCTACGACGAGGCCGAAATTCGCCATCTGCTCGGCCATGTAGGACGCGTTGAGCGCAGTGGTCAGCGACGTCTCAGTCACCCAGATGTTCCGGGCGCCGTTCGAGACGGGCTGCTTGGTCGTCGGATCGATGGCCGCGTACTGCGTGTTGTCCGTCGCGCCGTCCTTCATGAGCTGCGATTTCGGAGCTCCTGGCTTGGCGACGTACATGCCCATCTGGCTGTAGGGGATGCCGTGCGTCGCATCGAGCGTGTGGATCCGCATGTACTGCGCGAAGCAGCGGGCGCGATCGCCGCTGTTGATCGGCAGGTTCGCGACGCTGCACGTGGGGATCGGTGTCGCGGCAAGGCTGAGCCCGGCGCCCTTCGCCTCGGCCGTGATGGCCTTCGGCGTCATGTCGGGCGTGCCGGTGATCTGCTGCAACTTCAACTCGTTGCTAATCGTGCTCTTGCCGTTGACACCGAGCACGATTGCGGCGACGCCGAAAGCGATGAGAACAACGCCTGCAGCGACTCCGCCGATCTCGAGGAACCTCTTCATGAGGGTTCCCTCCTTCGACTTTGGCGTTTTGTAGGACATTGGAAGGCATGGTCGCGGGAGAGGGGTTCGACATCAGCGGGGCTGACCACGAACCTCGCTGCGGTTTTTCCACACCGGCACGAAGTGGCAAGACTTTCGGCACGGTGCGCGTCCGGCCTCGGCCGTAGGCTGAATTGCATGGCCAAGGCGAAGGCGACAGTCCAGTACTGCTGCACGGAATGCGGCTACTCCGCGGGGCGCTGGTTCGGGAAATGTCCGGGCTGCTCCGCGTTCGGGACGCTCGTCGAGGAGGTCGTCGGCCAGGTCTCAGGCGCCTCCGTACCCCCGAAACCGCTGCTGCGCCTGGTCGACGTCCACGTGGAGGAAGCCGCCCGGATCCGGACCGGCGTGCCCGAGCTCGATCGCGTGCTCGGCGGCGGGCTCGTTCCCGCGTCCCTCGTCCTGCTCGGCGGCGAGCCCGGTGTCGGCAAGTCGACCCTGCTGCTGAGCGCGCTCGCGGCGATCTCCGTCGAGCGGCGCGCGCTGCTCGTCACCGGGGAGGAGTCGGTCGCGCAGGTGAAGCTCCGCGCCGAGCGTCTCGGCGGCGCCGAACGCGTCGAGATTCTCGCCGAGACGGAGCTCGAGACGGTGTGCGAGACGCTCCGCGCCGAGCGGCCCGACGTCTGCGTCATCGACTCCGTCCAGACCCTCCACGCAAGCGAGCTCGGCTCCGCTCCCGGCTCCGTCGGCCAGGTGCGCGAGGCTGCCAGTCGCCTCCTGCGCGTGGCGAAGGAGTACGGCATCGCCACGATCCTCGTCGGCCATGTGACGAAGGACGGCACCGTCGCAGGTCCGCGCGTGCTTGAGCACCTCGTCGACTGCGTCCTCCAGTTCGAGGGCGACCGCTACCACGCGCACCGCATCCTGCGGGCGGTGAAAAACCGCTTCGGCTCGACGAACGAGCTCGGTGTTTTCGAGATGACGGGAGCCGGCCTCGCTGGCGTTCCCGATCCGTCGGAGGTCTTCGGTCACACCGTGGCCGGCGAGGCGGGGGCCGCCGTCGCGTGCGCGCTCGAGGGGACGCGCCCGATCCTGCTCGAGATCCAGTCGCTCGTCGCGCAGAGCGAGCTCGCGATGCCGCGCCGCGTCGCGACCGGCGTCGATCCGAAGCGGCTCGCGATGATCGTTGCTGTTCTCTCCCGCCACGCCGGAGTGCCGCTCGGGCAGGCGGACGTGTTCGTCAACGTCGCGGGCGGAGTCCGGATCGACGAGCCGGGCGCCGACCTCGCGATCGCCCTCGCGATCGCGTCGGCAGCGCGGCGCGTGCCCGTGCGGGAAGGTCGCGGCGCCTTCGGCGAGATCGGCCTGACCGGGCGGCTGCGTACGGCCGCGCAGGCGGAGCGGCGGCTCGAGGAATGCGCGAAGTTCGGCCTCTCCGCGGTCATCGCTCCGACCGGAACTGTGGCTACTGGCAAGATTCGGGTCGAGGCCGCCGAGACATTGCGGGCGGCGATCCGAGCCGGTCTGGAGGCCGATGCGAGCACATATGGAGAGGCAGCCGACCAGGGAGACGAAGGAAGCGAGAGCCGAGCGGCCGCTCGGTGACCTCGGCTTCACGCGGATCCCCGCGGAAGAGGATCCGCGGCGCGACCCCGAGCTCCTAGCCGCGATCGCGACGATCGCGCCCGGCACCGAGCTCCGCCAGGCAGTCGACGACATCATCCGCTCGCACGAAGGCGCGCTGATCGTCGTGGGCGAGCCCGACGAGCTCGCCTTCCTCTACTCCGGCGGCATCCGCCTCGACGCGCCCTTCCGCCCACAGCTCCTCTACGAGCTGGCCAAGATGGACGGGGCGATCATCCTCGATCCGCCGATCGAGCGACTCGCGTGGGCGAACGTCCAGCTCATGCCCGACCCGACAATCCCCTCGGATGAGACCGGCACACGCCATCGCACCGCCGAGCGGGTTGCGAAGCAGACGGGCGCACTCGTCGTCTCCGTCTCGCAGCAGCGGGAAACGGTGACCGTCTTCGTCGGCGAGGCGCGGTACCAGCTCGATCCGGTGGCGGACGTCCTCACGAAGACGAACCAGGCGCTGGGGACGCTCGACACGTACCGGCAGCGGCTCGAGCAGGTGCTGACGCGGCTCACCGCGCTCGAGTTCCAGAACGCCGTTGTGCTCGACGATGTTCTCGTCGTCCTCCAGCGCGCGGAGATGACGACCCGGATGGCCGAGCGGATCACCCGCGACTGCGTCGAGCTCGGCGGCGAAGGACGGCTGATCCGCCTCCAGCTCGAGGAGCTCGTGGGCGACGTGCCGATCGAGCGTGACGCGATCGTCCGGGACTACCAGCTCGCGGGCGCCGGGGACGAAGCGACGGAGGCACTCGCGACGCTCTCCGACCTCTCGTACCAGGAGTTGCTCGAGTTCGGCCGCCTCGCCGAGGTGCTCGGCCACGACCGCGGCAAGAACCCGCTCGATCTCTCGGTCACGCCGCGCGGCTACCGCGTCCTCTCCCACATTCCGCGCCTGTCAGAGCCGGTCATCCGCCGCGTCGTCGGCGATCTCGGCAGCCTGGATTCCGTCGTCCGCGCCTCGCAGCGGGAGCTCGAGTCGGTGGACGGAGTCGGCTCCGTGCGCGCGCGCGAGATCCGGGAGGGATTGCGACGCCTGCAGGAGCACAATCTCGTCGATCGTTACCTGCAGCTCTAGAAATACCGCTCTGACAACGGAAATTTGGCTTGGCTAGGCCGTTTCTGCTACAGTCTTACCCCGTGGCCGGCGCTGGGAGCGTGCCGGCTTTATTGACGGAAGAGCGCATTTCAGCAAGGGGAGGTCGGGCTTGTATCAGGTCGGCGACAAGGTGGTCTACCCCCACCATGGGGCGGGAACGGTCGTCAAGAAGGAGAAGCGCGAGGTTCTCGGCGAGCAGCGCGAGTACCTGACGATCCAGATCCTGCACAACGACATGACCGTGCAGGTTCCGTCCGAGAACTGCGACAAGGTCGGCCTGAGGCGCGTCATCGGCGAGAAGGACATCGGCGGCGTCCTCAAGGCGCTCACCGGTGTCTCGACCGAGATGCCCAAGAACTGGAACCGCCGCTTCAAGCACAACCGCGACAAGATGAAGACGGGCGACATCCTCGAGCTCGCCGAGGTCGTCCGGAACCTCGCTCTCCGCGACCGCGAGAAGGGCCTGTCCACCGGCGAGAAGCAGATGTTCGTGAAGGCGAAGAAGATCCTCGCCTCCGAGCTGATGTACGCCAAGGGCATGGACGAGGACACCTGCGCCGAGTGGCTCGAGGACGTTCTCGCTTCCGACGGGCCGCCGCCGCGGAAGAAGACGGCGGCGAAGAAGAAGCCCGCCGCGGCCGCCACCGCCTAAGGGCGGGCCGCCTCCATGTCGGTTTGGGCGATCCTCGTCGCTGCCGGGCGGGGGGAACGTCTAGGCCTGGACCGGCCGAAAGCGTTCGCCAACCTCGGCGAAGAGCCGCTCCTCGCGGAGCCGCTGCGCCGCCTCGAAGCCTGTCCCTGGGTCGATGCGATCGTGCTCGTCGCGCCGCCGGGTTGGGAGGAACCGGCGATCCTCCTCGCCGAGGAGGAAGGCTGCGGCAAGGTGCGGTCCTGCGTTGCCGGCGGCGAGACACGCAGCGACTCCGTCCGCGCCGGTCTCGCGGAAGTCGACGAGGACGCCGTCGTCGTCCTCGTCCACGACGCCGCGCGGCCGCTCGTCTCCGACGCGGTCGTCGAGCGAGTGCTCGCGCCGCTCTCGGAGGGCTGGGACGGCGTCGTGCCGGGGCTGCCGGTCGGGGACACGCTGAAGCGCGTCGGCTCGGGCGGCGGCGTGGAGGAGACGGTCACGCGCGACGGCCTCTGGGCGGTGCAGACACCGCAGGCCTTTGCCGCGGACATGCTCCGCCGGGCGCACGCGCGAGACAGCGACGCGACCGACTGCGCCGGGCTCGTCGAGGCGGCGGGAGGACGGGTCAAGGTGGTCGAGGGCGATCCGCGTCTCCTCAAGGTGACCTCGGAAGCAGATCTCGCGACGGTGGCTGGATGGCTCGCGTAAGCGTCGTCGTCTTCGATGTTGGCGAGACGCTCGTCGACGAGATGACGACGTACCTGCGCTGGGAGGCCGAAGGGCTGACGGACGGCATCCCGTTTACCGACCAGGATCTGCACGCCGACGCGCTTCCGTGTCTTGCCGCCCTTCGCGCGCTCGGGCGCCGGCTAGGCGCCGCGGGAAACATGCGCGCCTGGCACGAGGACTTCCTCCGCCCGTACGTCGACTTCGTCGGCTCGTCGGAGCGGTGGGACGTCTGGAAGCCCGATGCAGGCTTCTTCGAGCACGTCGTCGAAGAAGCCGGCGTGCCTGCGAACGAGATCGCGTATGTCGGAGACCGGGTGGACAACGACGTCCTGCCGGCGCTCGCCGCCGGGATGACTGCCGTTCGGATCCGTCGCGGCGCGCATGCCGCCGACGAGACGCCACCGGGGGTCGTGGAGATCGAGTCGCTCGCCGAATTGCCGGAGGCGCTCGACGATGTCTGAGTTCCGCGTCGGCAGCGGCTTCGACGCCCACGCCTTCGAGGACGGTGTGCCGCTCGTGCTCGGCGGCGTCCGGATCAACCACCCGCGCGGGCTCGCCGGCCACTCCGACGGCGACGTCCTTGCGCACGCACTCACCGACGCGGTGCTCGGCGCCGCCGGGCTCGAGGACATCGGTGCCTTCTTCCCGTCCGGCGATCCTGCTCTCGCCGGCGCGGACTCGCTCGAGTTGCTCGCGCGCGCCTGGGCGCGCGTGCGGGAGGACGGCTGGGAGCTCGCGAACGCCGACGTCGTCCTGATCGGCGAAGAGCCGCGGCTCGCGCCGCACCGCGACGAGATGCGTAGGCGCCTCGCCGGCGCGCTCGGCGTGGAGCCGGCGCTCGTCGCCGTCCGGGCGACGACGACGGACGGCCTCGGCTTCACCGGCCGCCGCGAGGGCCTCGCCGCGCAGTCCGTCGCGCTTCTGCGCCGATGAGACTCGAGCTCGTCACGCATTTCGAGCGGCCGAGGCTGCGCGGCACGCTGCCGAACCTCTGGCCCGAGTTCATGGGGCATGACAACGTCGTCCAGGCGTTCTGGCCCCAGCTGTATGACCTCTATCCCGACTTCCAGCTCTGGGTTCTCGATCGCGAGGCGACCTCGCGGCGCGCGATCGGTTACGCCTGCAGTGTCCCGGTGCACTGGAACGGCACGCCGTCGCCGCGAGGCATCGACTGGGCACTGACCGACGGGGTGGAAGGGACGCCGCCGAACGCGCTCTGCACGGTTGTCGCAGGGCTCGTTCCCGAATACCGCGGCCGCGGCGTTGCGGAGGCGATCCTCCGGCGACTAGGCGCAGTCGCAGCGGGTCACGGGCTCGAGTCGCTTGTCGCGCCGGTGCGCCCCACGTGGAAGGAGCGCTATCCGCTCATCCCGATCCAGCTCTACGCGCGGTGGCGCCGCCCCGACGGGCTGCCGTACGACCCGTGGCTGCGCACGCACGAGCGGCTGGGCGGAGAGCTACTCGCGAGCGCGCCGCGCTCGATGACCATCGCCGGCCGGCGCGCCGAGTGGGAGGAATGGACGGGGATGAACTTCCCCGAGGACGGCGAGTACGTCGTGCCCGGAGCGCTCGTTCCGGTGCACTTCAAGAACGGACGCGGGCTCTACGTCGAGCCCAACGTCTGGGTTCGCCACGCGGTCTAGCGGCCGCCGCGCTTGCGCTGCTTCTCGAGTTGCCGGCGCATCTGGCGGTTCGTAGCCTCCTCGGACACGCCACCCTGCTGCTCCTGCATCTCGAGCAGCGCCGCCCGCTCCTGCCGGGTGAGCAGCGACATCGCCTTCTGCGCCTGCTGCGGGTCGTGGAGGCGCTTCTGATGCGGCTCGAGCTTGCGCAACGCGCTTGCCAGTTCCGGATTCGTCCGCTCGATCGCCGCCCGCGACCCTTTCTCGAGCCAGCGACGGAGGAGGGGCACCTTCGTCATGAGCTTGAAGAGCGGGCGCAGGAAGCGGCCGTTCTGGACACGGCCGAGAACTCCGAGCAGCAGCAGGAGGACAAGCAGCCCGAGGAGGATCCAGAGCGGGATCAGCAGCGTGACGATGGAGGCGATCACAGCGCCGGGGATGGTAGCGAGACAGCGCCGTCGCGCACCTCGACCAGGCCGTCGCGCGCGAGGGCGGCGATCGCCTCCGAGTCGTCCGGCTCCCTGCCGGCGAGGACGGCGCGCAGCGCTTCGGCGCGCCGCTGCCGGAACGAGCCCTCGAACGGCCCTTGCCGGCGCAGCGGCTCGAAGCGCATCCCGCGGGACGGGCAGTCCCCGGCGAGCGGGCAGATTCCGCAGCGCGGCACCCGCGCCAGGCAGACGCTCTTGCCGAGATCCATCAACGCCTGGGCCGCGGCGGGAGAGAACGCGTGGCCGGTGCGCTCCGAGACGCGGCGGACGTTGACGTCGACCGGAAGGACATCTCGTCCGAAGGCGAAGCACGCGACCGCGTCAGCGGTATAGCGGCCGACGCCGGGCAGGTCCGTTAGGTCATCCGGCCAGCCGTGCGCAGCGACCTGCTGCGCGGCGTTGTGGAGCGCGAGCGCGCGGCGGTTGTAGCCGAGCCCCTGCCACGCCCGAATCACGTCCGCCGGAGTCGCGGCCGCGAGCGCCTCCACCGTCGGCCAGCGGTCGAGCCAACGCTGCCAGCGCGCGAGGACGCGCTCCATCTGCGTCTGCTGCGCCATCACCTCGCTGACGAGGATCGCGTACGGATCCCGCGTGCGGCGCCACGGCAGGTCGCGCCCGTGCTCACGGAACCAGGCGAGGAGCGGCGCCTCCAGGAGGCTCAGTCCGCGAGGTCGCGGGCCGGCACGACATCGTCGGCGCGGTCGTGGGTGAGCTCGATCAGATCCTCGAGCACATGCAGGCTTTGCGCCAGCATGCGGCGGCCGCGGAGGGCGAGCCAGCCCGTCAGGAGGCCGACCACCAGGTAGCCCGCAAGATGGGTCAGGGCCGGCGCGTTGTCGAAGTCCGCCCACGCGAGGCCGTGGTCGTGGTGCATCGCGAGCTCGAAGAGAACGATCGCGCCGAGCCCGGCGAGCCCTCCCGACATGGGGCTCGTCGCGGCGGCCATGAGGATCACGGCGACGTAGAAGCCGCCGCTGATGCCGAGACCCGGCCGTCCGAAGTTCTCGAGGAGGATAAATGTCCCCGCGTAGGCGAGCAGAGACGCGAAAAGCATCCACTGCGGGATCGAAAGCCCGCGCCAAACCGTCCGGACCGCCGCCACAACTGGATTTCAGCGGTCGGGCCCGCGCAAAGCAAGTAGGTAACCGATTGATCCCGGTCGACAGGCATCATCGGACGGATGCGCCGTCTCCTCGTTCTCGCCGGCCTCCTGGTCCTCCTCGCCGGCGCGGCCGCCGCGTACTACGTGACTCACGCCCGCTACGGCGGGAACGTCCGCGGTTCCTCGACGGAGTTCGTGGCCACGGACACGGTGCCCATCCCGACGGCAGGGGCCGGGCTCGTCTCGCCGATGTTCGGCGGCGTGCCGGAGCACCTCCACCAGGGAGTGGGGAAGCTTCGGCCGCCATACCGCCTCGTCTGGACAGCGGAGGGAACGTCGCTCGTCGAGTTCCCGCCCGCGCTCGCGTTCCACTACCTCTACTACGCAACGCTCTCCGGCAACTTCATCGCGGTCTCGACGCGGAACGGCCGCCGCTTGTGGACCGTCCACGTTCACCGCTGCGAGGCCGCTTCGCCGGCGGTGACCCGGCTCCACCGTGGCACCGTCTTCGAGACCTTCCTCAACAAGCAGCCGTGCGGGAGAGGAGCCGCGAGCGCCGGCGACGGCGAGCTGCTCGCGATCGCAGCCGGCCGTCCGCACACGGTTCACTGGAGCAGGCGGTTCGGTGCGACGGAGACCTCGCCGCTGGTCGCCGAAGACCACCTCTACATCGGCGACGCGGAGGGGACCGTCTACTGCATCCAGCCGCTGACCGGGAAGACCCTCTGGAGCTACCACGTCGGCGGGTCGGTCAAGGGCGCGCTCGCCTACGACCGCGGCAAGGTCTTCTTCGGCGCGTACGACGGCAACCTCTACGCGCTGCAGGCAGCGACGGGGAAGCCCCTCTGGCGTTCGTCATCCGCCCGCGACCTCCTCGGCAACCACGGCACCTTCTACTCCACCCCGGCGGTCGCCTACTCGCGCGTCTATCTCGGCTCGACCGACGGCAAGATCTACTCCTTCGGCGAGCGGACGGGGAAGCTGCGCTGGTCGTATGGCACGGGCGGCTACGTCTACGGCTCGCCGGCCGTCTGGGACGGCCGCGTCTTCGTCGGCTCGTACGACCACTTCCTCTACGCGCTCGATGCCGCCACCGGCGCGCTCCTCTGGAAGTTCGACGCCAACGGCCCGATCTCGGGCTCGGCGACGGTCGTGAACGGGATCGTCTACTTCGCCACGCTCAAACGGCGCACCTACGGGCTCGATGCGCGCACGGGCAAAGAGGTGTGGACGTGGGGTGACGGCGCGTTCACGCCGGTCGTGACGGACGGCTCGAAGCTCTACGTCGTCGGGTGGGGGAAGGTCTATGCCTTCAGCCCGCGCCGCAGGTTGCAGAGCTCGAAGTAACGGCAAGAAGCAGCCTGTGGCTGCGAAGGAGATCGAGATCGAGGTGGTCGGAGACCCCGTCGCGGTTCCGCGTGACGAGGAGGAACGTGGCCACTTCGGTCCGGTTGGCGCCGCCCTGCTGCGGGCGACGTTCGCCTAGCGCCTTTTCGGACACGACGGCGCCGAGTTCATACACTCGCCCCATGGTGAGGGTGCGGTTCGCTCCGAGCCCGACGGGCTCGCTCCACGTCGGCAACGCGCTCAGTGCGGTCGCGAACCGGCGGCTCGGCGGCTGGATGCTCCTGCGCATCGACGACACCGACCCGCAGCGCAACGTCGCGGGCGGTCTCGAGGCGATCGTCTCCGACCTCGAGTGGCTGGGGATCGGCTGGGAGGACGGGCCGGTGCGTCAGAGCGACCGCGTCGCGCGGCACCGCGAGGCCGCCGCTCCGCTCGGCGACCGCTTCGACGGCGTCACGCTCGTGCGGGAGGACGGCTCGCCCACCTACCAGCTCGCCTCCGTCGTCGACGACATCGACTTCGGGATCACGCACATCGTCCGCGGCAACGACCACCGGCCGAATGAGCCGGTGCAGCGACGGCTGTTCGAGGCGCTCGGCGCGAAGCCGCCGGAGTTCGTCCACCACGGCTTGATCCTCGGCGACGACGGCCGGAAGCTCTCGAAGCGCGCGGAGGGCTCGACCGTCGCTTCGCTCCGCGAGGACGGCCTTCCCGCCGAGGCGGTGCGCGCCTACCTCGAGGAGCTGGGACTGCCGAAGCACGACGTCCACCTCGATCTGGCTCGGCTGCGCCGGCTGTCGACCGAGACGCTCGCCGGGCTCTCGGACGAGGAGCTCACCGCGCGCGTCGGCGTTCCCCTCTCGGTTGCGCCCGTGCTGCGCGGGGCGCGTGACCTCGTGGAGGCGAGGGACTACGCGACGCTCATCCTCGAACCGGCGCCGGCGGACGTCGACGCGCCCGAAACCCTCGCGCGGTTCCGCGAGCTCGTCGAAGCGGGAGTCGAGCCGCGCGCTGTCGTCCGCGAGTTGAAAGCCGTGGGTGGAGACCTCAAGGCGCTGCGGCTGGCGCTGACAGGGCGAGAGCGCGGGCCGGAGCTCGCGGCCGTGATCGCAGCGCTGCCACCGGACGAGCTCCTCCGCCGGACCGTACGCTAGGCGGGATGCGCGTCCACGACACGTATTCCGGCAAGCTCGTCGAGCTGCCGCCGCCACCCGGGCCGGTCGGGATCTACTGGTGCGGCCCGACCGTCTACCGGCGCATCCACGTCGGCAACGCGCTGGCCGTCACCGTCCTGCCGCTCTGGCTGAAGCGCTGGCTCGAGCACCGCGGCTACGAGACGAAGGTCGTCGTGAACATCACCGACATCAACGACAAGATCTACGACGCAGCTCCCGGCCACAGCGCTGAGCTCGCGTCCGACGCGACGCGCTGGTACATCGAGGACACGGACCGGCTGGGGCTCGGCCGCCCCGACGTCGAGCCGACCGCCGCCGAGACCGTTCCCGAGCAGATCGCCCTGATCGAGCAGTTGCTCGCCGGCGGCTTCGCGTATGAGGTCGAGGGCGACGTCTACTACCGCGTGGCCAGCTTCCCCGAGTACGGGCGGCTGTCGCGGCAGCGGCTCGACGCGATGGAGGAGCAGGAGCCGAACCCGCTCAAGGAGGATCCGCGCGACTTCGCGCTCTGGAAGGCGAACAAGCCGGGCGAGGACACGTGGTGGGAATCGCCGTGGGGGAAGGGTCGGCCGGGCTGGCACATCGAGTGCTCGGCGATGTCGGAGAAATACCTCGGCACGAGCTTCGAGATCCACGGTGGCGGCCTCGATCTCAAGTTTCCGCACCACGAGAACGAGATCGCGCAGTCGCGTGCGCTCGGCCACGGCTTTGCGCGCATCTGGATGCACAACGGGATGCTCAGCATGCGCGGCACCGAGATGCACAAGTCGATCGGCAACGACGTCTCGCTCGCCGACGCGCTCGACCGCTGGGGCCGCGAGACGCTCCTCTTCTTCTTCCTGACCGGCCACTGGCGGAAGCCGCTCGACTACTCCGAGGAGACGCTCGAGCAGGCGCGCGCGCAGCTGGAAGGCTTCCGCAATGTCTTCCGCTCGCCGAGCGAGCCGGTGGGGGACTGGTCTGAGCTCGAGGCGGCGCTCGACGACGACTTCAACACTCCGGAGGCGCTGGCGGTGATGCACGGCTGGCGCGATCACGAGTTGCTACGGCGCGCGTTCGGCATCTTCGGCCTCGGGTCGATCGCCGAGGTAGAGGAGGCACCGGCCGAGCTCGCCGCGCTCGCAGAGGCGCGTATGGCGGCGCGCGGGAGCAAGGACTTCGCGGAGGCCGACCGGCTGCGCGGTGAGATCGAAGCCGCCGGCTGGGAGGTGCGCGACGTCGCCGAGGCTCCCGGCTACCGGCTCGTCCGCCGCTCGTGAGCGCCCGCGAGCTCGTCTACGGCCGGCGGCCGGTGCGCGAGGCGTTGCGCGGCCCGCGCGAGGTACTCGAGCTCTGGGCGAGCGAGCGCGCCGCGCAGTCGGAGGAGTGGCTCCGAGAGGTCGAGCGCCCGCGCGTCCAGACGAAGCTCGAGCGCGACCTGTCCGAGGCGGCCGGAACGCGAGACCACCAGGGCGTCGTCGCGTGGTGCGAGCCGTTCCGCTACGCCGATGCGTTCGAGCTCGCAGCGGGAGAGGCGCCGCTCCTCGCCTGCCTCGACCAGGTCAGCGACCCACGCAACCTCGGCGCGGTGCTGCGCAGCGCGGAGGGAGCAGGGGCGACCGGCGTCGTCGTTCCGGCGCACGGCTCCGCGCACGTCACCGCCGCTGTCTGCCGCAGCTCGGCCGGCGCCGTCGAGCACGTCCCCGTCGCCGTGGTCACGAACCTCGCGCGCTACCTCGAGGAGATCAAGCGCGCCGACCTCTGGATCGCGGGCGCAACGGGCGAGACCGGAACGCCGATGTGGCAGGCCGATCTCTCCGGTGGTATCGCCTTCGTCTTCGGCGCCGAGGGAAAGGGCTTGCGTCCGCTCGTCCGCCGGACGTGCGATCTCGAGGTCTCGATCCCGCAGCTTGGCCGCGTCGAGTCGCTCAACGTCAGCGTCGCCGCGGCAGTCCTCCTCTACGAAGCGAGGCGCCAGCGCGGTGTCTGAGCCGACCCTTTACCTCTTCGACGGCTTCAACCTCTTCCACGCGGGCGGCTTCGGCTCGCCGGAGGAGCTGCGCGACCTGCTCGCGAGCTGGGTCGCGGCGCAAGGAGCCCGCGGCATCCTCGTCTTCGATGGGCACGGCACCGACGAACGACACGGCGCGCTGGAGGTGCGCTGGGCGAAGGACGCGGACGCGCTACTCGAGCGGCTGGCCGCGGAGAACCGCGGCAGCGAGCAGGTTGCGATCGTCTCCTCCGACTCCGCTGTGCGCGGAACCACGGGGATCGAGGTGCGGAAACTCGCCTCCCAGACCTTCCTCGGAGAGCTCTCGCGCCCCGCTCATCCTCCAGCCGTACGGGGCGATCTGCGCGACAAGCTCGATCCCGAGACACTGAGCAAGCTGGAACAACTGCGCCGCGGTAAGTAACGTCCGAGGTCCACGGCAAGCTGGGTCCATCGCAACTGGACTTGTAAAAGCTTGGACCGCCTGCTATCTTCGCCTCGACCACAGGGTGAGACTTCCACCCTGGTGACCTGGGAGACGCCATGACTGCGCGCGCCGCGAGAGCCTATTCGCCGCAGAAGGCTCAACGAGAGCTAGAGGATCTCCAGCTGGTGCTGAAGGCACGCAACGGCGACCAGGTTGCGATGGACGCCCTGATTCGCCGTTACACAGGCTTCGTTCGCCTCAAGGCGAGCTCGTATTTTCTCGCCGGCGGCGACAACGACGATCTCCTGCAGGAGGGGCTGATCGGCCTCTACAAGGCGGTGCGTGACTTCCGCACGGACAAGGAGACGTCGTTCCGTAGCTTCGCGGAGCTGTGCGTGACGCGGCAGATCATCACCGCGATCAAGACTGCGACCCGTTTCAAGCACGCGCCGCTCAACACGTACGTCTCGTTCAGCCACACGCCGGCGGGGCAAGAGGGCGACGGCGAGTGCTCGCTTGGCGACGCACTGCCAGGCCCGGCGGTGCACGAGCCGCCGCTCGTCGTGATCTCGAGCGAGGAGCTGCAGAGCCTCGTCGTCAATCTCGGCACAGGCCTGTCGCCGCTCGAGGCGGAGGCGCTCAAGCTGTACCTCGAGGGCTCGTCTTACGAGGACATGGCCGAGGTGCTCGGCTGCGACACGAAGACGATCGACAACGCGTTGCAGCGGGTCAAGCGCAAGATCCTCGCGCACCAGAAGACGCGCCAAGTTCTCCTCTAAGCTGCGGCCGTCGGGCCGGAGTAGCTCAGCTGGTAGAGCAACGCCCTTGTAAGGCGTAGGCCGTCGGTTCGAGTCCGACCTCCGGCTTCTCCTTCTTTGTCTCCCCGGCTTCGGGACGCAGCTTGAAGGCGCTCACTACGATGCTGCAATGACGGAGGAACGCGAATTCGGCTTCGAGACGCGCGCCGTGCACGCCGGCCAGCGCCCGGATCCCTACACGGGCGCGAGCACGACGCCGATCTACCAGACGGCCGGCTTCGTCTTCGAGGACACCGAGTCCGCGTCGGCGTACTTCAATCTCCAGGAGTACGGCAACATCTACAGCCGGATCATGAATCCGACGGTCGCGGCGTTCGAGGAGCGGGTCGCAAACCTCGAGAACGGCGTCGGCGGCGTCGCGTTCGCCAGCGGTCTCGCTGCCCAGGCGGCGGTCTTCTTCCTGCTGCTCGAGCCGGGTGACCGGATCGCGGTCGCGAAGGCGCTCTACGGCGGCTCGACCGCCCAGCTCAACCACCTGGCGCGCAAACTGCAGATCGAGGTCGACTGGGTCGACATCGACGATCCCGACGGCTGGCGGAGCGCGGTCACCGAGGAGACGAAAGCGCTCTTCGCGGAGACGATTGCCAACCCGGGCGGCAACGTGCTCGACCTCGAGGCGGCGGCCGCGGTCGCGCATGAGGTCGGTTCGCCGTTGATCGTCGACAACACGTTCGCAACGCCATACCTCTGCCGGCCGATCGACTGGGGCGCCGACATCGTCGTCCACTCCGCGACGAAGTTCATTGCCGGGAACGGCACGACGATCGCCGGCGTGGTCGTCGACTCCGGCCGCTTCGACTGGTCGAACGGCCGTTTCCCGGCCGTCGCCGACCCGTCGGCCGCCTACCACGGGTTGCGCTTCCACGAGACGTTCGGCGTCTACGGATTGCTGATGAAGCTGCGCGCCGAGACGCTGCGCGATCTCGGTAGCTCGCTTGCTCCGTTCAACGCCTTCTTGCTCTTGCTCGGGCTCGAGACCTTGACGGTGCGGATGGACAAACATGTCGCGAGCGCGCTCGCGGTAGCCGAGTGGCTGCGGGAACAGCCGGGGGTCGAGGCCGTCCGCCATCCCGCCCTGCCCGACAGTCCCTACAAGCCGCTGGTGGACAAATACCTGCCCCTAGGCGCCGGCTCGGTCTTCTCGTTCGACCTCGACAGCGGTCGCGAAGGCGGCCGGCGCTTCATCGAGGCGCTCTCCCTCTGGAGCCACATCGCGAACGTCGGCGACACGAAGAGCCTCGTCATCCATCCCGCCTCGACGACGCACCACCAACTGTCGGACGATGAGCTTCATGCCTCCGGCGTCGCACCGGGGACGGTCCGACTCTCGGTCGGGCTCGAGAACGTCGACGACCTCCTGTGGGACCTCGAACAGGCGCTGCGCGCCGCGAGCTCGGTAACGGTCATTGCGTGAGTGACTTCCAGGACCCGGAGACGATCCGGCGACTGATCGTTAACGCGCGCACGATCGCGGTCGTCGGTCTCTCGGGCAACGAGCTGCGGCCGAGCCACTTCGTCGGTTACTACCTCAAGCGGCACGGCTACGAGGTGATTCCGGTCAACCCGCGTGAGGAGCGAATCCTCGGTGAGCGGTCATACCCGAGCCTCGCTGACGTTCCTGTTCCGATCGACGTCGTCAACGTCTTCCGTGACCCGGCGGCCGTCCCCGAGATCGCGCGCGAGGCGGTCGCGGCCGAGGCAGGCGCGCTCTGGCTCCAGTTCGGTGTGATCAGCGACGAGGGGACGCGAATCGCGCGGGACGGCGACCTCGACGTCGTCATGGACCGGTGCATGAAGGTCGAGCACGCGCGCTACCTCGGTCAGATGCACTGGCTGGGCTTCAACACGGGCGCGATCAGCGGCCGCCGCTAGACGTCCTCGATTTCGACACTCTGCTGCGCGAGAGCAGCGCCGCAAGCACGCGCGGCAACTCCTCGGCGAGGCGGGCCTTGCGGACGTAGTCGTTCGCTCCCGCGCGCCGGATCTCCAGGGCGCGCTCTTCGTAGTCGTGGCCGCTCACGGCGACGATCGGCAGCTCTGGCCGGCTCGCCCGCAGGCGCTTCGTCGCCTCGACGCCGTCGAGCACAGGCATCTCGATGTCCATTACGACGGCGTCCGGCGTGAGCCGTTCGGCGAGCTCGACAGCCTCCTCGCCGTTCCGCGCGCGACCGGTCACGGCGAAGCGACCGTCCCGCTCGAGCAGCAGCGCGATTGCAGCGAGAAACGAATCGTCGTCTTCTGCGACGAGAACCTGGAACGGCGACCCCATCCTCTTCCCCTGCCCACTGGGGCAGGGGTCTATCCCGAGGCAGTCGCAGTGAGGGCTTGCTCGAGGTCGGCCCAGAGAACCTCGGGATCCTCGAGGCCGACGCTGAGGCGAACGAGGCCCGGCGGAACGCGGTCGCCCTCCCAGCGGCTCCGACTCTCGATGGAGCTCGTCACGCCGCCGAGCGAGGTCGCGTTGACGATCACGTGGGTCGACGTCTCCACGATCCGCGCTGCATCGGCGTCGGTGACGTCGAAGGAGAGAAGCCCGCCGATCCCCGGGTAGCGGACGGTCTGGACGATCCAGTGATCCCGCAGCCGCTCGGCAAGGAACTCTGCCGTCTGCGTCTGCCGCCGCACGCGCAGCTCAAGCGTCTTCAGGCCACGTAGGAGAAGCCAGGCGGGATCGGGCGCCGCGACGATGCCGGTGCGGCTGCGGAACGCGAGCAGGTCCGCCGCCGCCGCCGGTTCCCTGCAGACGACGACGCCGAGCAGCGCGTCGTTGTGGCCCGCGAGGTACTTCGTCGCGCTGTGGAAGACGAAGTCGGCGCCGTGCTCGAGCGGCCGCAGGTGCACCGGCGTGGCGGCGGTCGCGTCGACCACGACACGCGCCGGATGGGCGGCAGCCGCCTCGAGGTCGGGCATCGTCAGAAAGGGGTTGGACGGCGCCTCGAGCCAGACGAGGTCGGCGTCCTCGGGAGGCGCGCCTGTCTGGTCGAACTCGACGACGCGGAGCCCCCAGCGCGCGAGCGCCTCGAACGTGCGGCCCGTCCCGTAGTAGCCGCCTTCTGCGAGCGCGATCGTGTCGCCCGGCTGGAGAAAGGAGAGGACGAGCGCGGTCGTCGCGCCCGCGCCGGAAGGGAAGAGGAGCGCGGTGCCGCCGTCGAGCTCGCTGAGCGCGGCCTCCGCGGCGGCGACGGTCGGGCTGCCGAACCGCTGGTACGAGAACGCTCCCACTTCTCCGTTCTCGTACGGCCAATGTGTCGAGCGGTCGAGAGGGTCGGACATGCCGCGATCCTACGCGGCTTCAGGCTCGAGCTCATCGAGGCGCCCCATGCGCGCGAGCGGCGGGAAGAGCTTCGGCCACGACGCCGCGAAGCCCATCATCGCGACGCCGCCCCCCACGACGGTCGCGACCGTCCCGATCAGCGATGCGACGGCACCCGCCTCGAACGCGCCGAGCTCGTTCGAAGCGCTGATGAACACCCACTCGACTGCGCTGACGCGGCCCTGCAGCTCGTGCGGGGTCACGAGCAGCACCGTCGTGGCGCGGATGTTCATGCTGATCATGTCCGCGAAGCCGCTCACCGCAAGCGCGGCGAGCGAGAGCGGCAACGACCGCGACAGCCCGAACACGATCATCATCGCTCCGAACGCGGCGACCACTCCGAGAAGCGTGGGACCGGCTCGGAAGCGAAGTGGGCGCCGGGACAGCAACACGCCGGCGAGGAGCGCGCCGACCGAAGGCGCCGCGCGCAACACGCCGAGGCCGAACGGGCCAATGTCGAGAATCGTCGCCGCGAAGACCGGAGCCAGAGCGATCGAGTCGCCGAGCAGGACGGCGACCAGGTCAAGTGTGATCGCGCCGAGCAGCATCCTCGTCCGAACGATGAAGTCGACTCCGGCGACCAGGCTCTTCCAGGTGAGCGCGGTCGCCGGCGCCCGTGCGGCCTGCGACGAGACGCCGAGGATCGTCACCACGGCGAGCGTGAAGAGGGCGGCCGCGGTTAGGTAGACGGCAACCGGCTCGAACTTGAAGACGAGGCCGCCGATCGCCGGCCCGACGACAACCCCGATCTGCGAGGCGACGCTGCGCAGTGCCACCGCGCCGGGGAGGAGTTCCGCGGGAACGATCTCCGGCGTGAGCGAGCGCCCCGCCGGATTCGTGAGTGCCGACGCGCCGCCTGCTGTTGCGCCGATCGCGAGGAAGGGCCAGAGCGCGTGCGCACCGCTCAGCGTGATTACCACGAGACCGGCGGAGATCCCGACCTGCAGGAGGAGTCCGGCCGCGACGACGAGCCGTCGCGGTGCCCGGTCGGCAAGCTGGCCCGCGGGAAGCGCGAGTAGTGGAAGCGGCAGGAACTCCGCGAGCCCGACGAGGCCGATGTCGAGCGGGTTCTTGTGGATCTGGTAGACCTGCCAACCGATCGCGACGACGAGCATCTGCTGCGCGAGCCCGTTCGCGAGCGACGACGTCCACAGCAGCGCGAAGCTCCGCAGGCGCAACGGAGGGGGGAGCCGATGCCTCACGAGTGCGAACGTTAGGCTCCGTGGCGGTGGCCGAGGGGCACGACACGACTGCAGGGAAGCTCGAGTGGCTCGAGGAGCTGCGTGAGCAGGCGCTTCACGCGGGCAGCGAGAAGGCCGTCGCGAAGCGCCGCGAGGAGGGCCGTCTCCTCGCTCGCGAGCGCGCGGAGAAGCTCTGCGACCCCGGCTCGTTCGTCGAGCTCGACCGCTACGTCCGCCACCGCGAGGTCGAGTTCGGGATGCGCGACCGCCGGCCGTACGGCGACGCCGTCGTCACCGGCTACGGAACCGTCTTCGGCCGCAAGATCTTCATCTTCTCCCAGGACTTCACGGTCTTCGGCGGCTCGCTGAGCGAGGTTTTCGCGGAGAAGATCTGCAAGGTCATGGACATGGCCGTCAAGTACGGCTGTCCTGTGATCGGGATCAACGACTCCGGCGGCGCGCGGATCCAGGAAGGCGTCGTTTCGCTCGCCGGCTACGCGGAGATCTTCTGGCGGAACGTGCAGGCGTCGGGCGTCGTCCCGCAGATCTCCCTCGTAATGGGCCCGTGCGCCGGCGGCGCCGTCTACTCGCCCGCGATGACCGACTTCATCTTCATGGTCGAGGGCTCGTCGTACATGTTCATCACCGGCCCCGACGTCGTGAAGACGGTGACCGGGGAGGAGGTGAGCTTCGAGGAGCTCGGCGGAGCGGCGACGCACGCGTCGAAGTCCGGTGTCGCGCAATTCACGGCAGCGAACGAGGACGCGTGCCTCGAGGACGCCCGCTATCTCCTTTCGTTCCTGCCGCAGTCGAACGCCGAGCAGCCCGCCTGGAGCGCACCCACGGATCCGGTCGACCGCGAGGATCCCGAGCTCGACACGCTCGTCCCCGACAGCCCGAACCATCCGTACGACATGCACGACGTGATCCGCCGGGTCGTCGACGACGGGGAGTTTCTCGAGGTCAGCGAACGCTGGGCGGAGAACATCGTCTGCGGCTTTGCAAGGCTCGGAGGCCATCCGGTCGGCATCGTCGGCAACCAGCCGCGGTCGCTCGCCGGCGTTCTCGACATCGACGCCTCGAACAAGGCTGCGCGCTTCGTCCGCACATGCGACGCCTTCAACGTCCCTCTCGTCACGTTCGTCGACGTGCCCGGTTTCCTGCCGGGGACGGCGCAGGAGTGGGGCGGAATCATCCGCCACGGTGCGAAGCTCCTCTACGCGTACTGCGAGGCGACGGTGCCGAAGCTGACGGTGATCACGCGCAAGGCGTACGGCGGCGCGTACGACGTCATGAGCTCCAAGCACGTCCGCGCGGACTTCAACTTCGCGTGGCCGACGGCCGAGGTCGCCGTGATGGGGCCGGAGGGGGCGGTGAACATCATCTACCGCGACCGTCCGGCGGAAGAGCGTCCGGAGCTGATCGCCGACTACAAGGAGCGCTTCGCGAACCCGTACACGGCCGCCGAGCGCGGCTACGTCGACGACGTGATCGAGCCGCGCCGGACGCGTCCTGTCCTCATCAGCGCGCTCGAGACGACGCTGACGAAGGCCGAGCCCCGGCCCCGCCGCAAGCACGGCAACATCCCGCTCTAGAGAGCTCTAGTGCCGCTTGTGCGGGCGGTGCCTGTTGCCGAGGTCGAGCGCGATCGCGGCGAGCAGCGTCGCCGTCCAGACGTTGACGGGATCGAACGTGAGCGGCTCGGGCTTGCCGGTGTGGTCGGCGATCAGCCAGATGACGAACCAGAGGATGGTCATGGAGCGAGTATGGCGCTACGCAGGGACGGCGTCGGGCGCAGGCGCCGCGCGCAGCTCCTGGGCGAACGCCTCCACGACAGCGGGATCGAACTGCGTCCCGGCGCAGCGCTCGAGCTCGGCGAGCGCCTCGTCCGCCGTCCGCGGCTCCCGGTGCGCGCGCGTCGGATCCTGCTCCGAAGTCATGGCGTCGAACGCGTCGGCGACGAAGATGATCCGCGCGCCGAGCGGGATCTCCTCGCCGGCGAGGCCGTTCGGGTAGCCGGCTCCGTCCCAGCGCTCATGGTGGTGGAGAACCCACTCGGAGACGGGCTCGACTCCCAGGCTCTCGAGCATCCGATGGCCGATCTGTGGATGCCGCTCGAGCACGAGCCGCTCGCCGTCGCTGAGCGCGGTCGGCTTGTGGAGCAGTTCCTCGGGGATCGCGAGCTTGCCGAGGTCGTGGAGGCTGCCGGCGAGGCGTGTCAGCTCGACCGTTGGCTCGTCTGCGCCGAGGCGCCGCGCGATCTGGGCGGCGTAGTCGCCGACGCGCTGTGAGTGCCGGCCCGTGAAGACGTCGCGCGCGTCGACGGCCTGCGCGAGGCTCTCCGCGGCGCGGTAGCGCGCAGCGCGGTCGGGGCTGTCGGCGAGCTGCTCGAGGTTCGCGCGGAGGATCGACTCCGCGGCATAGGCCCGCACGCGGTTCTTGCCGTCCTCCTTCGCCCAGTAGAGCGCGCTGTCGGTGAGGCGGATCAGCTCGTCCCGGCCGGCCCCCTGTGTGGGGAAGGTTGCAACGCCGGCGCTCACCGTCACGGGGCCGACGCCGTCGATCTGCTGCGCCGCGATCCGCTCCACGATCGAGCGCGCCACCGCCGTGGCTGCCCGCTCGTCGTGATCGGGGAGGATGACCGCGAACTCGTCGCCGCCGAGCCGGAAGGCCTCGCCGCCCTGGCGCAGGCGCGATGCGATGTACCCGAGGACGGTGTCGCCCACGGGGTGGCCGTGGTTGTCGTTGATCGTCTTGAGGTTGTCGAGGTCGACGAGGCAGAGCCCGACCGACGTCCCCTTCTCCTCCGCGTTGTCGAGCTCCCGTTGCAGGCGCTCGTGGAAGCTCCGGTGGTTCCCGAGCCCGGTGAGCGGGTCGGTGAGGGCGAGCCGCATGGCCTGCATCGCCTTGAACGTCGAGCGCTGGTAGAGCGCGATCGCGAGCAGCGGGCCGACGAGCGCCACGGAGAGTGCCGGGGCGCGCTGCCAGAGGACGACGAGGATCAGCGCGGCCGACCCCATGAGCGCGAATGGCGGCGTCGTCTGCACCGCGTTCTCCCAGACGAGCTTGAAGAACGGGCGCCCGGAGTCCGCCGACAGGACGCTGCTGATCAGGATGAGGTTGACGATCCAGTAGTAGACGAGGGCGCCGACCACGATCTGCGCAACGAGGATCCCGACCGAGTCACCGCGCAGGTGGTCGATGACGACGCCCGCGGCGAGCGCCGAGAGCGCGAACATCGAGCCGTTGTAGGCCACGCGCACAAGCGGACGCCGGCCGATCAGATGTGTCAGCGACGGCGCGACCGAGACGATCATCACCGCGGCCGGCCAGCCGAGCAGCAGGATCGAGGCGAGGGAGAAGACGAAGCCGAGCGTGACGCCCCCGGCTCCCATCCCCATGACGGGCACCGGGAAGCGCTCGGCGAGCGCAATCGCCGCGAAGAGCCCGACGATCGCCGCGATGTCTCCGGCGCTGTGCGTCTCGGCGGCGTAGCGGTACGCCCCCCAAGCGACGGTGAAGACCCCCGCCGCAATTACGGGGGCCACCACCATAAGAACCTTGCGAGGGATCAAAGCGGACGCCTTCACCGCTTCTCCCTTGACGGCGTTATCGCCGTCGGGCCGGATACGGATGCCGGGAACTGCGAGCCGACCACTCATCGACCGACACCCCCTCCCCTACGAAGGTCGTGCCGGGTCGATTAGTGACCGAACTTGATCCAGCCGTAATTCCCGAGGGTCACTGCAATCGCCGCAGCGACGACCACGAGAACGATGAGGCGGGACTTCAACTCCAGCATGTTTCCTCCAGTGGGCTTGCTTTGGAACGCCAGGTAGGGCCAATTGTTGTTGTCGCAGGCGAGTGGAGGAATCACCCGAAGGGGGTAACTGTGACTTGCGAGTCAACGGGGCTTATGGCTCCAAACCGGCTTCCTTGAGCGGTCTGCGGCCCCAGGCGAACTCCCGCTTGTACCAACCGGACAGCTGCGCCAGCGCGACTCCCTCGTCGGAGGACTGGATGAACCAGCCGTTTCCGATGTAGATCGCGGTGTGGTCGATCTCCGCGCCGGTCGAGCGCGGGCCGCGCGCGCCGAAGAAGATGACGTCGGCCGGCTGGAGCTTCGCGAACGGGATCCGCTCCGACGGCGGTACCTCGACGCTCATCGTGTACGTCGTCCGGCCCTCGATCGTCGAGGCGAGGCGTCCCTCTCCCGGGTAGCTCTGCAGCTTGTAGACGCGCCAGACGAATCCCGAGCAGTCGTAGCCGCCGCGCGACAGCACGCCGAACGGAGCCTCCGGCCCGTCGCTCGTCCCGCCCCAGATGTAAGGCATGCCGATCTTCGAGAAGGCGACCGTGAGGATGCGCCGCTGCCAGACGTTCAGCTGCGGGAGCGTGAAGGAATCGGCCGCCGACTTTGCCCAGGCGATCTGCCAGCTGTCGTCGAGCCAGCCGAAGCCGAGGATCTGCGCGGCCGAGTAGGCGGTCTCGGCGCGTGTCGCCGTGTCCTGCGGGCGCAGCTCGAGGAAGTCCTGGGAGGTCGGGTGGTTGATCCGGAGGCCGAGCAGCCGCGCGACGGCCTCGGTGCCGAAGCGAGTCGGGATTCCCGCGCCGGCGGCGCGCGCTCCCTGGTTGAACTCCTTCGCCGCGTGGAGCAGGCCGAGCGAGTTGACGAGCTTCGTGTCGAGTCCGGCCATGGTCACCGGGCTGCTGCCGTTCTGGACCGGCGGTGGAGTCGCGGTCGTCGTCGGAGTCGTGGTGGTTGTCGTCGTCGTGGTGGTGGTGTCGGTCGTCGTGTCGACCGTCGTCGTCCCCGGGTCGTCAGACGTCGTCGTCTCCCCGGTCGTCGTGGGAGGAGGAGGCGGGGGTGGCGGCGACGCGAGCTGCTGTTGGAGCTCGAAGGCGAGGTCAGAGAGCGTCTGCCGCGTCAGGACGGCGTTCGGCCGGAACGTGTGGGTGCTCGAGGCGCCCATGAGCCCGTGCGAGACGACGGTTGCGATCTGCGGCGCTGCCCAGTCGGGGACGCGACCCGAAGATCCCGGTGCTACGGCAACGATAAAAGCCGCAACGGCAACGGCCGTCGCGAACGTGACGAAACGCAGACCCACTACCTTTCCCATCGACCCCCTCGGCCGGGGACATTAGCCTCTAATTCGGTGAATCTCGAGATTTCCCCCCAACCGGACGAAGCCGAGCGCGCGGCGATCGCTGCGGCCCTCGAGGCCGAGGTGGAAGAGCAGTCAGGCCCGTCGCCGTGGGCGAAAGCGCTCCTGCCGCAGCGCGAAGCCGGCGACGCCGAGCAGCCGTAACCCGAACCCGGCGCGCTCCGTTCCCTCCACATGTGGGAGGAGTGCATCCGCTGCAAGGCGGCGCCTGCCGTCGACGAGCAGGGCTATTGCGGCCATTGCCACTGGGCCGTCCGGGCCGAGGTGGAGGAAGGCATCTACGCGATCCGCGAGTACTTGCGCGCCTGGGCTCGCTTCGACGAGTGGTGCGACGCGCATGGCGCGAAGGCCGCCTGAGGTCACTTACTCCGGCTGAGGACGCCCGGCAAAGAGCCGCGGTTCCCGCGGCTTCCTGGGATGCCGCTCGCAAGGGAGGCAAGCGAGTGCCGCGCAGGGCCGTACCCGTAGTACGGCCAAGCGGCGCGAGCGCAGCATCCCGCCGCGAGCGGCGTCAGGCGTCGGCGGAGCCGGGCTCTGCCCGGCGGGAGCCGGCGCCGCCCAGGAGCCGCGGCGCGCTGCGGGCGTAGTCGAGCCCGGAGACCCAGGTGAGGACGACCGCCACGAGTAGCGTCCACCAGGCGACCCGGTTGGTGAACGCCCCCGCAGCCGCGAAGCCGCCGACTGCCGCCGCGATTGCCTGCGCCCACGTCTTGAGCTTCCCGAGGTCGCGGGCGGCAATCACCACGCCGCGCTCCACCGCTGCCTGACGGAGCCCTGTGATCAGCACCTCCCGCACCACGATCAACGCGACCATCCAGGCGGGAACGGCTCCACGCCCGACGAGCATCACGAGGGCGCCGAGCACGAGCACTTTGTCCGCGATCGGATCGAGGAGCGAGCCGAGCGGCGAGGAGCGGCCGTGCCGCCGGGCGAGCCGCCCGTCGAACCAGTCCGTCGTCATCGCCACGCAGAAGACCGCTGTCGCCCAGTAGTCGTGGCCGTGGAAGCTCCACGCAAAGAGAAGAACGACGAGCGGGACGGACGCCGCGCGCGCAACGGTCAGCTGATCGGCGGGGGTCACTGGGAGAGAGAATACGGCCCGTGTTCGACAAAGTTCTCGTCGCCAATCGCGGAGAGATCGCGATTCGCGTCTTCCGCACCCTCCGCGAGCTCGGGATCGGCGCCGTCGCCGTCTACTCCGAGGGCGACCACGAAGCGCTCCACGTCGCCTATTCGGACGAGGCATTCCTGCTCGGGCCGACGCCGGCGGCCGAGAGCTACCTCCACGTCGAGCGGATCCTCGACGCGGCGCAGCGCGCCGGCGCGCAGGCGATCCATCCCGGCTACGGCTTCCTCGCCGAGAACGCCGGTTTTGCGCGCGCCGTCGAGGAGGCCGGGTTCGTCTGGATCGGCCCGCCGCCGGCCGCGATCGAGCTGATGGGGAACAAGACCGCGGCGCGGACGGCGATGCGGAACGCCGGCGTGCCGATCATTCCCGGCACGACCGATCCGATCGGTTCGGTCGAGGAGCTCCTCGGGCTCGGCGAGGAGATCGGCTATCCGCTCCTGATCAAGGCTGCCGCGGGCGGCGGCGGCAAGGGGATGGAGGTCGTCGAGGAGCCCGGCGACGCCGAGCGCGCCTTCGAGACCGCGCAGCGGCAGGGCCAGTCCTACTTCGCGAATCCGGACGTCTACGTCGAGAAGCTGATCGTCGACCCGCGGCACGTCGAGGTGCAGGTGCTCGCGGACGCGCACGGGAACGTCATCCACCTCGGCGAGCGCGACTGCACGATCCAGCGCCGCCACCAGAAGCTCGTGGAGGAGACGCCGTCGCCTGCTGTCAGTCCGGAGCTGCGGGAGCGGATCGGCTCGATCGGCGTCGAGGCCGCGCGTGCGTGCGGCTATCGCTCCGCCGGGACGATCGAGGGTCTTCTGACGCGAGATGGCGAGTACTTCTTCATGGAGATGAACACGCGCATCCAGGTCGAGCACACCGTCACCGAGATGGTCACGGGCCTCGATCTGGTCTGCGAGCAGATCCGCGTCGCGCTCGGCGAGCCGCTGACGCTGCGGCAGGAGGACGTGCGGATGAGCGGGCACGCGATCGAGTGCCGGATCAACGCGGAGGACGCGAGCCGCGGCTTTCTCCCGGCGCCGGCTCCGGTGACCGGCTACCGCGAGCCTGCCGGCCCGGGCGTTCGCGTCGACTCCGGCGTCGCCGCGGGGTACGAGGTCTCCGCCTCCTACGACCCGATGATCGCGAAGCTCATCGTCCACGGCGTCGATCGCGAGCACGCGCGGCGGCGGATGCTGCGCGCGCTCGACGAGTTCTGGATCGAGGGGCCGACCACGCTGATCGGCTTCCACAAGGCGCTGCTCTCGCACCCGTGCTTCGTCTCCGGAGAGACCTGCCACGGGATCGTGGAGTCGGAGGAGCTTGCGGCGCGTGCGGCCGAGCTCGACGGCGTGGTCGCTCAGCCGACCGGAGCCTCGGCGGCGACGAACGGGAAGGTCGAGCGCGTCCGAACGGTCGAGGTGGACGGGCGGCGGTTCGAGGTGCGGCTATCAGAGCCTGAGCCAGAGTGGCGCGCGCTCGCGCAGCGGCGCCGCGAGCGCGTCCGCGCAGCAGGCGCCGGCGGAGCGGGCCACGACGCGGTCGTCTCACCGATGCAGGGCACGGCGCTGTCCGTTCGCGTCTCCGATGGCGACGAGGTCGAACCCGGCCAGGTGCTCTGCATCGTCGAGGCGATGAAGATGGAGAACGAGGTGCACGCCCACCGCGCCGGGGTCGTCTCCCAGCTCTCCGTCGAGCCCGGCCAGCCGGTCTCCACGGGCCAGGTCATCTGTTTGATCAGCTCGCAGAGCTGACGCTCTGCGAGCTGGGCTGAAGGAACTCCGCCGGCCGGAGAGCGCGGTCTCCGGCCGGCTCCGTGCTGAGAGCTCATTGGGGCTGACGCGGGGTTCTGGGCGCTCTTTCGTAGCGAGCGTGCAGGCCTGCGGCGTGCCCGCTCGCTACTGCGCGGCGTCGTAACGGGCCGTTACGCCGCCGCCTGGTCCGCGTTGGGGGTTCTTGCCGCTGGAGCAAAGAGCGGCCAAGGGCCGGAGGCCGGACTGCGCTCGTGCCGGCCTCCGCCGCGCGCGAGCGCACGGGTAGGCAGCTCGTCAGGAGCATCAACAGCAAGAAGAGCACGGAGCCGACCGGAGACCGCGCTCTCCGGTCGGCGCGGTTCGTTCAAGAGCGAGCGAGTGCGCAGCTCTCGCGAGCTAAATAGACCGCTGGTACGAGCGGAAGCACCACGTCGCGAAGAGCGATGTCGCGGCCATCGCGGCGAGCAACAGCCCGAGGTGCCCGGCAACGGACGCCCAGTCGTTCCCGGCGATGACAGCCGTACGGGCCGCGACGACTCCCCAGTTGACGGGGTTGATGCGCGTGATCGCCTGGATCCATCCCGGGATGGCCGCGAACGTCACGAGGATCGTCGAGAGGAACATCAGCGGCAGGCCGACCATGTTCGCGGTCGCGATCATCGACTCCGGCCTGCGGAAGATCAGCGCTAAGCCGTTCGAGAAGCCGGCAAACGCCGACGCGAGCAGGAACGCGGCGACGAAGACGACGAGCCAGCCCAGCGCGCCGCCATGCACGCGCACCCCGAGCGCGAGCCCGACGATCAGGAGAATGAGGGTCTGGATCATCGCGGTGATCCCGGCACGCACGACCTGCGAGAGGACGATCGCGAGCCGGGAGGCCGGAGCGGCGAGGAAGCGGTCGATCACCTTCCGGTCGAGGTCGGTGATCATCCCCATCCCGGACCACATGCCGCCGAAGAACGCGTTCATGCAGATGATCCCCGGCGCGAGGAACTCGACATACGGCCCGCTGCCGCCGCTCAGTGCCGGCACCTTCGAGAACAGCTGGCCATAGAGGACGAGCCAGATCATCGGCTGCACGACCATCATCACGACCCAGATCGGCTGGCGCGAGAGGTTGCGCAGCTGCCGGATCACCATCCAGCCGGTCTGGCGGAGCGTCTGCATCAGCGGCCTGCCTCGTCCTCGCTCGCGAAGTCGCGGCCCGTGTAGTGGAGGTAGACGTCGTCGAGCGACGGGCGCGACGTCGTGACGGCCGCTACCGCGATACCCGCGTCGTCGAGCGCGCCGAGGATGACCGGAATCGCCTGCGCGCCGTTCGGAACGCGGGCGCGGACGACATTCCCCTCTACGTGGACGCTGCCCGAGATGCCCTCGACAATCCGCTCGGCGTCGGTCAGGCGGCCGTTCGCTTCGTTCAGCTCGACGCTCACCGACTCGCCTTGGAGATTCCGTTTCAGCTCCTCCGGCGTTCCCTCGACCACGATGCGGCCGCGGCTGACGATCGCGACCCGCTCGGCGAGGCGGTCGGCCTCCTCCAGGTAGTGCGTCGTCAGGAGGATCGTGAGGTTCAGCTCCTTGGCCAGCCGCTCGACCTCGACCCACATCGTGGCTCGCGCCTCGGGATCGAGTCCCGTCGTTGGCTCGTCGAGGAAGAGCACGCTTGGTTGGTGCACGAGACCGATCGCTACATCGAGCCTGCGCTTCATGCCGCCCGAGTAGCCGCGCGCGACCCGGTCGGCCGCGTCGCTCAGCCCGACGAGCTCGAGCAACTCGTCGACTCTGGCGTGCAACGGCTTCCCGGCCATCCTGTGGATCCGGCCCTGCAGCAGGAGGTTCTCGCGGCCGGTCGCGTCCCAGTCGACGCCGGAGTCCTGCGCGACGTAGCCGATCTTGTTGCGGACGAGATCGGGGTGTGCGGCGACGTCCTCACCCGCAACGAACGCGCGCCCGGAGTCGGGCTGGGTCAGTGTCGTGAGGACGCGGACAGTGGTCGACTTGCCGGCGCCGTTCGGCCCGAGCAGCGCGAAGGCCTCGCCCTCGCGCACCGAGAAGGAAACGCCGTCGAGCGCCTGCACGTCCTTGTAGCGCTTGTGGAGGTCCTCGGCGACGATCGCGTCCATCTCTTCGAGTCTAGACAGGGCAATCCGATAGACATCTCGTCGTGGAGGGACTCGAACAGCGCCTGGCGTCGATCGTCGGCGCGCAGCCGGTCGAGTGGACGGCGCGCGCCGGTGGCTACTCGACCGCGGAGCGGTACACGGTCGCGCTCGACGACGGCCGCCGCGTCTTCATCAAGGCGGCCGAGGCGGAACACATGGCTCGCTGGATACGCCGCGAGCACGAGGTCTACTCCTCGCTCCGAGGCGAGTTCATCCCCGAGCTGATCGGCTTCGACGACGACGGCGTCCGGCCGCTGCTCGTGCTCGAAGACCTGAGCCACGCGGACTGGGGAGCGAGCTGGACGGCGGAGCGGATCGCGCTCGTTCGCGCGGCGCTCGAACAGCTGCACAGGGCCGGCCCGCCGCCCAACACGTGCTCTGTCCGCGAGACGTTGCCGGGCCTGTTCGGCCGCTGGCGAAACGTCGAGGAGGATCCGGAGCCGTTCCTGTCCCTCGGGATGCGCTCGCGGGAGTGGCTCGACGCGCGTCTGCCGGAGTTGCTCGCGGCGGCCGACGCCGCGCCGGTCGACGGTGATGCGCTCATCCACATGGACGTCCGCAGCGACAACCTCTGCACGCTCGACGGCCGCGCCGTGATCGTCGACTGGAACTGGCTCTCGTTCGGCGCGCCGGAGCTCGATCCGGTCGGCTGGGCGTGCAGCCTGACGCTCGAAGGCGGACCGCAGCCGTGGGAGCTCGTCCCCGGCGCCCCGGAGCTCGCCGCCCTTCTCGCGGGCGTCTTCGCGGCGACGGCGGGTCTGCCGCCTCCCGACACCGCGCCGACCGTGCGCGAGTTCCAGGCGCGTCAGCTCGCCGTCGCGCTCGACTGGGTCGATCGCGAGCTCTCATAGCGGCGGTACTGCGCCGTCCGGCGGCGCCGCGTCGCTAGTGTCCGGCGCCGGTGGATCTCTACGAGTACCAGGGCAAGGAGCTCTTCCGGCGGGTCGGCATCCCCGTCTCGGACGGCTTCCTCGCGACGACGCCCGAGGAGGCGCGCAAGGCGGCCGAGGACCTTGGCGGCCCGGTCGTCGTCAAGGCGCAGGTGCTCACCGGCGGTCGCGGCAAGGCCGGCGGCGTCAAGCTCGCCACCGACCCGGCGGACGCCGAGGCGAAGGCGAAGGACATCCTCGGGCTCGACATCAACGGCCACGTCGTCCAGAAGATCTGGATCGAGAAGGCGTCGGACATCGAGCGCGAGTACTACCTCTCGGTCACGTTCGACCGCGGCGCGAAGAAGCCGCTCTTCATGTTCACGACCCAAGGAGGCGTCGAGATCGAGCAGGTCGCCGAGGAGAGCCCCGACGCGCTCGTCCGGCTCCACATCGACCCGCTCGAGGGATTCCAGCCATGGGTGGCGCGCCGGCTCGTCTACGGCGGCGCCGTCGAGGATCCGTCCGAGCAGAAGCAGATCGCGGCGATCGTCGAGCAGCTCTACCGCGCGTTCGTCGAGTTCGACGCGATGCTCTGCGAGATCAACCCGCTCGTCGTCACGCCGGAGGGCGAGGTCAAGGCGCTCGACGCGAAATTCACGGTCGACGACAGCGCGCTCGCGCGCCATCCCGACATCGCGGAATGGCGCGATACGAGCGCGGCGGATCCGATCGAGACGTTCGCGCGCGAGAAGGGCGTCACATACGTGAAGCTCGACGGGGACGTCGGAGTGCTCGCGAACGGCGCCGGGCTCGGGATGTCCACGGTGGACGTCGTCGCACACGTCGGCGGCCGGCCGGCGAACTTCTGCGATCTCGGCGGCGGCGGCAGCGCGGAGGGCGTGGTCGACGCGCTCGAGGTGATCACGCGCGACCCGCAGGTCAAGTCGATCTTCTTCAACATTTTCGGCGGCATCACTAGGGGAGACGAGGTCGCGCGCGGGATCCTGGCCGCGCTCGAGCAGCTCGACATGTCCGACTATCCGATCGTCGTCCGGCTCGACGGGACGAACGCGGAGGAGGGGCGGAAGATCCTCGCCGACGCCGGCCAGGCCAACATCCATCCCGAAGAGACGATGCTCGACGGAGCGCGGCGCGCTGTGGAGTTGGCCAAATGACCGATCTTTGGAACGAGCGCGCCGAGGCGTACCGCACCAGCCAGACGCACGCGACGGGCGACGACCTCGACCTCGTGGTGGAGTGGTGCGAGCCCGCGGCGGGCGTCACCGTCCTCGACATCGCGACCGGCGGCGGCCACGTGGCGCGGCGCTTGCGCGAGGCGGGAGCCACGGTCGTGACGACCGATGCGGCGCCGGGAATGCAGCCCGACGTCGTCGCGCCTGCCGACGACCTCCCGTTCGCCGAGGCGAGCTTCGACGTCGTCGCCTGCCGGATCGCCGCGCACCACTTTCCTGACGCTCTCGAGGCGTTGAAGGAGATGGCCCGCGTGGCCCGCGAGCGCGTCGTGATCTGCGACAACGTCTTCACGAGCGAGTCGGCCGAGGAAGCCGACCGGCTGCGCGATCCCAGCCACGTCCGCAACTACGGCGTCGCCGAATGGCACAGCTTCTTCGAGCTCGCCGGGCTTCAGGTCGCCGACGAGGCGTTCATGGTGCGCGACACCGACTTCGAGGACTGGCTCGCGCGGACGGAGACGCCGGCCGACGATCGCCCGCGCGTCCGTGAGCTTCTCACCGGCCGCATCCACGACGGCCGCCTCGACCTTCCGACGGTCGTTCTCAAGGGAGTGAAGAGCTAGTGGCGATCATCGTCGACAACGACACGCGCCTCGTCGTGGCGGGCCTGACCGGTTCGGAGGGACGCTTCCACGGCCTCCGGAACCGCGCCTACGGCACGAACCTCGTCGCCGGCGTCACGCCCGGCAAGGGCGGCCAGGACGTCGAGGGCGTCCCCGTCTTCGACACCGTCGCGGACGCCGTCTCCAAGGCTGGCGCCAACACGTCGCTCATCTTCGTGCCGGCCCGCTTCGCGGTCGACGCGATCTACGAGGCGGTCGACGCGGGGATCCACACCGTGATCTGCATCACCGAGCACATCGCGGCCCACGACATGCTTCGCGCCTACACGTACTTCCGAGGCAAGGACGTGACGATGATCGGCCCGAACTGCCCCGGCGTGCTCTCGCCCGGCAAGGCGAACGCGGGGATCATTCCGGCCGAGATCTTCAGCGAGGGGAGCGTCGGCCTCGTCTCCCGCTCGGGCACGCTCACGTATCAGATCGGTCACGAGTTGACGCAGCTCGAGCTGGGCAACTCGACGATCGTCGGGATCGGCGGTGACCCGGTCGTCGGCTCCTCGTTCATCGACGTGATCGCGAAGTTCGAGGCAGACCCGCAGACGGAGCTGATCGTCCTCGTCGGCGAGATCGGCGGCGACGAGGAGGAAAAGGCCGCCGCGTACGTCGCCGAGCACGTGACCAAGCCGGTGCTCGCCTACATCGCCGGTTTCTCGGCGCCGCCCGGCAAGACGATGGGCCACGCCGGCGCGATCATCTCCGGCTCCTCGGGTACGGCCGCCGGCAAGAAGGAAGCGCTCGAGGCCCGCGGCATCGAGGTCGGCACGACGCCGACCGAGGTCGCGCAGATGGTCGCCGCGCGCCTGAAGTAGCCCGGCTAACCTCGACTCATGATCTCGTTCGCCCGCGGCGTCCCGGCGCCGGAGTGTCTCGCCGTCGAGGAGCTCGCGGACTGCGCGCGCGCCGCGCTCGAGCGCGATGGGCGGACGATCCTCAGTTACGGCCCCGGCGGCGGCTACGGACCGCTGCGCGAGGAGCTCGCGGCGAAGCACGGCGTCGATCCGTCGCGCGTCCTCGTCACGAGCGGCTCGCTGCAGGGCTTCGTCTTCCTCGCCGAGCAACTCGTCAAGCCGGGCACACGCGTCCTCGTCGAGGCGCCGACGTACGACCGTCCGCTCAAGATCCTCGCGCGCCTCGGCGCGGAGGTCGTCACTGTGCCGATGGACGACGAAGGGCTGATCCCCGACGAGCTGCCGGACGGCGAGTTCGCGTTCCTCTACACGATTCCGACCTTCCAGAACCCGAGCGGCCGGACGCTCTCGGAGGATCGCCGTCGCCGCCTCGCCGAGCTCGCCGCCGACCGTGGGCTGCTCGTGCTGGAGGACGACCCGTACGGCCTCGTCCGCTACGAGGGCGAGTCGCTCCCGAGCCTCTTCGAGTTGTCCGACGGAGAATCCGTCGCGTACTGCTCATCCTTTTCGAAGACGGTTGCGCCCGGCGTGCGCGTCGGTTGGTTCGTCCTGCCGGCCGAGCTCGCAAAGCAGCTCGAGGCGCTGGCGACGTCCACGTACATCTCGCCGCCGTACCTCTCGCAGGCGACCGTGCTCGAGTTCCTCCGCCGCGGCGACTTCGGCCCGAACCTCGAGCGCGTCAACGGCCTGCTGCGGGAGCGCCGCGACGCGATGCTCGACGCGCTCGCGAAGGAGATGCCCGAGGACGCGACGTGGACGCGGCCCGACGGTGGCTACTTCGTCTGGCTCGACCTGCCGGCCGGGACATCGAGCGCCGAGCTGCTGGCCCAGGCCGAGGACGCCGGCGTCACGTTCGTCAAGGGAGGCGACTTCTTTCCCGGTGGGCGCGGCGGCGAGGAGTCCGCGCGGCTCGCGTTCAGCTTCGTCTCGCCCGCGGAGATCTCAGACGGGATCGGCCGGCTCGGCGGGCTCGTGCGAGCGGCGGCGCCTGCGGCGCTCTAGCTGGGCGAGCAGGATCCCGCCGAGCAACCCGACGGCGAGTGCGAGCAGGATCACCCAGATCAGCGAGACGTGCTCTGTCGCGAAGACGAAGTGCACCGAGACCGAGCTGCCGTTCTCGAGGATGAACGCGACCGCATACCCGACGAGGACGGCAAGGACGATCAGCCGGGCGTAGAACTGCCGGCTCTCGTCGACGTGCGGGCGGTGCGGGAGGCGCACCGGACGATCCTACGAGGGTTCAGCGGACGGTGCTCGCTGCAGGGGTGCGGTGGGCGTCGCGAGGCAAGGACGCAGGGAGCGCCGATAGCGGTGCTCTATCGGCGCGACTGAGGACGCAGCAGCCGGCGTAGCCGGCCGACGAGCGAAGCGAGGAGTCGCGGCGCTCAGTGCGACCCTGCGGCACAGCCACTGTTCGCTGGGCCCTCGTCAGGCCGCAGCGTGTACCGCGGCCGAGCGCGGGACTAGCCGCGGCTGCGGCGGCGGCGCGAGGGTGCCGGCCGTGCTCGCCCGGAAGGTCGGGCAGATCGCCTCGCCGGGAAGTGCGCAGAGGCCGGCGCGACGGAAGTAGCAGTCAGCGCAAGTTGGGCGTGAACGTTTGCTCATCGTCTGTTTTGCTCGGGAAGCACGGGCGTGGCTTCCGAAGAGCGACGATACAGCCGGTGGTGTCAGGGACAAGCGTTGCCGCGGACGAAAACTGACGAATTTCCGCCAGTTTCGCGCGGGCCGAAATCGCCGATTCCTACTTCGCCGGAGGTAGTGTTGCCAGAGCGTGCAACGCCTGCGCGAACGTGTGGACCGGAATGATCTTCAGATTCGGGCCGGCGTACTTGCGCGCGTCCCTCACGTTGCCGTCGCCCACCGGGACGAGAAAGACGTCGGCACCGGCGTCGCGTACACCGAACGTCTTCTGCTCCACACCGCCGATCGGACCTACCGTTCCGTCGAGCTCCATCTCGCCGGTTGCTGCGACCTGATGGCCGTGCGTGACGTTCTTGCCGAGCTTCTCCATCACCTCCAGGGCGAAGGCGAGCCCGGCGGAGGGGCCGCCGACCTGGCCGAGGTCGATGGAGACCCGGATCGGCAGCTTGATCTCGGCCGACTGCGCGGGCTCGAAGCCGATCAGCGCGCGCTGCGGCGCCTGGCGGACCGCGAACGTCCTGACCCGGAACGACAGCGTCTTGGCGCCGCGGAGGACCTTCAGGGTGACGGAGTCGTAGGGCTTCACCCGGGTCATGCGCGAGCGAAGCGCGGCGAGCGTGAGGGTCGGCACCCCGTCCACCGCCTCGATCACGTCCGCCGGCTGCAGCTTCTTCGACGCGGAAGTGCCGAGGTCGAGGACGTTGACGAGCACTCCGTTGGGATGGGTGACGACGTGGTAGCCGAGCTTCCGTAGTGCCACGGCGGCGGCGATCTTCTGCGACAGCGCCATCTCGCGCTCGTCAGCCTTAATGACCGCGTTGTCGTTCGATCCGGGCGGCACGACGTCCGACGCCTTCAGGAAGGTCGCATGCGGGTTGAGCGAGGGGAAGAGGACCTCGAGCTCGCGGGCCGGCCGCTCGAAGACGTCGACGTAGTAGATCGTCCCGCCGTCCTTCACCGGCCGCCCTCCCTGGACGCGCACAAGCGTCGTGAGCGGGTGCGCCCGGTCCGGCACGAGGATGTACTCGCCCGACTGGACGCGATAGAGGATGAGGGTCGTCAGGAGGAGACCGAGAACGATCCCCACGACGACCCGGAGCGGCGTGATCTTGAAGGGAAGGCTCAAAACAGCGCCTGCTGCAGGCCGCCGTCGACGACGATCGTCTGCCCCGTCACGTAACGCGCCCGGTCCGAGGCCAGGAAGCAGACGACATCCCCGAACTCGCGCGGCGTTCCCCAGCGACGGAGGGGGATCTCCTCCAACTGCTCGTCGGTCGGGCCGTCGGGGTAGAGGTGGTCGAGGCGCGGGGTCGCGATCCGGCCCGGCGCGACGCAGTTGACCGTGACCCCCTGCGGGCCGACTTCGCGGCTGAGCGTCTTCAGCCAGCCGATCAGGGCCGGGCGGAAGGTGTTCGAGAGCGCGAGGTGGGTCGTCGGCTCGAGTGCGGCGAGGGAGCTGACGGCGACGATCCTTCCAGCCTCGCTGCGCTCGAGGTGGGGGAGAGCGATCCGGACGAGCGTGACCGCCGGTCGCACGAGCAGGCGGTAGGCGGCGTCGAGCGATTCGGGATCCGCGTCGAGCGCGGTTCCCGGCGGTGGGCCGCCGCCGTTCCAGACGAGGACGTCGAGGCCGCCGAAACGCTCGACGGTGCTGTTGACCGCGCGCTCGAGATCCGCGTCGTCCATGACGTCTCCTGCGACCGCGATGCCGCCGAGCCGAGCGGCGTGCTGCTCGAGCTCGTCGGCCCGCCGCGCGAAGAGGACGACGTTGGCGCCTTCCTCCGCGAGCGCCTCGGCGCTCGCGAGCCCGAGGCCGGACGAGGCGCCGCACACGAGCGCCGTGCGGCCGCTCAGCCCGAGATCCACGCCGAGCTCAGTTCGAGAGTACGCCGACGACGTCGCGCACGGCGTCCGCGCTTCGGTCCAGCGCTTCCCGCTCGTCGTCGGAGAGGTCGAGCTCGACGATCTCCTCGATCCCGCCGGTGCCGAGCTTGACGGGCACGCCCATGTAGAGGCCGTCGATCCCGTACTCGCCCTCGAGCAGCGCCGTGCAGGGCAGGACGCGCTTCTGGTCGAGGAGGATCGCGTCCACCATCTCCGCGATCGCCGCACCGGGCGCGTACCAGGCGGAGGTGCCGAGCAGCTGGACGATCTCGCCGCCGCCCTTCGCCGTCCGCTCCACCATCGACTGGATCCGTTCCTCGGAGACGAGCTTGCGGAGCGGCACGCCGCCGACGGTCGCGGCGGAGACGACGGGAACCATCTGGTCGCCGTGGCCGCCGAGCACGAGCGCCTGCACGTCGCGCACCGAGGCGCCGGTCTCCCAGGCGATGAAGGTGCGGAAGCGCGCGGTGTCGAGGATCCCCGCCTGGCCGAAGACGCGCTCCTTCGGGAAGCCGGAGACGCTCTTCGAGACGTGGCACATCGCATCGAGCGGGTTCGAGAGGATCACGATGATGCAGTCGGGGCTCTGGGCGACGATCTGCTTCGTCACCGAGCCGACGATCTTCTCGTTCGTCTGGACGAGGTCGTCTCGCGACATTCCCGGCGAGCGCGGCAGGCCGGCGGTGATCACGACGACGTCCGAGCCGGCCGTCTCCTCGTAGCTGTTCGAGCCGGTGATGTTCGGCTCGAAGCCGAGCACCGGGCCCATCTGGTTCAGGTCGAGCGCCTTGCCCTGCGGCAGGCCCTCCTTGATGTCCGTGAGAACGATGTCCGCGTAGTCGCGGGCCGCGAGGAGATGCGCCGCGGTGGCCCCGGTCGCGCCTGCGCCGACGATCGTGATCTTTCTTCTTCCGCTCATGCCGGTACCTCAGCCTCCAGTTTCTCGATCACCGCGTCCGCGACCTGGCTCGTCCCGACGGCGGTCGGGTCGTCGCGGCTCGGCTTCATGTCGTAGGTGACGCTCTTCCCCTCGGCGATGACGGAGGCGATCGCCCGCTCGAGGCGGTCGGCCGCGCCGCGCTCGTCGAGGTGGCGGAGCATGAGGACGCCCGACAGCATCTGCGCGATCGGGTTGACCTTGTTCTGGCCCGCGTACTTCGGCGCGGAGCCGTGCGTCGGCTCGAAGACGGCCGCGTCGTCGCCGTAGTTCGCGCCCGGCGCGACGCCGAGCCCGCCGATCATCCCCGCAGCGAGGTCGGAAAGGACGTCGCCGTAGAGGTTCGGCAGGACGAGCACGTCGTACTCCTCAGGCCGCTGCACGAGCTGCATGCACATGTTGTCCACGATCCGGTCGTCGAACTCGACGTCGGTGTTCTCCGCGGCGACCTCGCGCGCGACGCGCAGCCAGAGGCCGTCGGTGAATTTCATGATGTTGGCCTTGTGGACGGCTGTGACCTTGCGGCGGCCGTTGCGGCGCGCGTAGTCGAAGGCGAACTCGAAGATGCGGCGGGTGCCGGTGATGGAGATCGGCTTGATCGAGATGCCGGCGTCGCGATGGCGGAAGTTCCCGCCGCGCGCCTCGATCCACTCGATCAGCTCCTTGACCTCGGGCGTTCCCTCCTCGTACTCGATACCGACGTAGAGGTCCTCGGTGTTCTCCCGGACGATGATCAGGTCGATGTCCTCGAAGCGGCTGCGGACGCCGGGGTAGCTCTTGCACGGCCGAATTTGCCCGAAGAGGTCGAGCTCCTTGCGGAGCGCGACGTTGACGGAGCGGAATCCGCCGCCGACGGGCGTCGTGATCGGGCCCTTCAGCGCGACGCCGGTGTCGCGGATCGCGTCCAGGACCTCGGGCGGCAGCGGGTTGCCACCGTGCTTCTCCATCATGTCGGCGCCGGCCTCGCGGACCTCCCACTCGAACTCGACGCCGGTCGCCTCGAGAACGCGGCGCGTAGCCTCCGTGAGTTCGGGGCCGGTTCCGTCGCCGGGGATGAGAACGACCCTGTGCGCCATCGCGGGCGAGCGTAGCGAAGGGGCCGTTACGCTCGGGACGTGAACCTCGCTGAGGCAGCGGCACACGCGGACGAGCTCGCGACGAGCGGAGGCGCACAGGAGCTTGCGGCGCTGCGCACCGAGTGGGACGACGAGCTCGAGGCCGCCGCGCGTAGCCAGGACTTCCAGGAGCGCGCCTTCGCCTTTCGCGCTGTGGGCATGTTCCGCTGGCGCGCGAAGGAGGAGCTGCTGCGGCGCGGTCTCGACGACGGCAGCCCGGCGGCGCGCGGTTCTGCGCTCCTATCCGTCGAGCTCCTCTCCCGCGAGCACCCGAGCACCGTCAACTCGGTACGGCCACTCCTCCACAAGATGCTGTCGGATCCCGATGAGAACGCAGCCGTGCGCCGGCTCGCGATCCTGGCTCTGAAGAACGGCTCGGCTCAGCGCGACACGATCGTGCTCCTCGAAGGGCTGGCGGCAGGAGACGACACCGATGCCGAGCTCGGCCGCGCCGCGTCGAGCGTGGCGCAGCAGTTGAAGCGCAAAGCTGCCGAGAAGCGCTAGCTCGCGCAGCCCGAGCAGACGCGCGCGTGGCTCTCGCGTCCGCAGGAAGGGCAGATCCGACGGCGCCGGCGCGCCTCGAGTGCGTTCTTCTGGACGCCCGCGACCATCATCAGCCAGCCCGCGCCGAGCGTCGAGACGATGCCGAATGCGATGTGCGGATCGAGGTGCATGGCTACTTCCTCGTCGTTGCTTTCCGGCGCGCATGTGGGTGCGCCTGGAAATACAACTCGCGGCGCCTGCGATCGGATACGTGCGTGTAGAGCTCTGTCGTGGCGAGATCCGCGTGGCCGAGCATCTCCTGCACCGCGCGCAGGTCGGCGCCACCCTCGAGCAGGTGCGTGGCGAAGGAATGGCGGAGCAAGTGCGGGTGGATGCGCTCGGGCTCGAGGCCCGCTTTCGCCGCGAGCTTCCGGAGGATGAGGAAGACGCCGGCGCGGGTGAGCGCTCCGCCCTGCGCGTTGAGGAAGAGGTCGGGACGGTTGCGGCGATCGAGGAACGGCCGGCCGTGGGCGAGGTAGCGGCGCAGCGCCTCTGCGGCTTCCCGCCCGATCGGGACGACGCGCTCCTTGTTCCCCTTGCCGATGCAGCGGACGAAACGGTTCTCGAGGTCGATGGCCTGGCGGTCGAGCGAGACGGCCTCGCTGACGCGGAGGCCGCCGCCGTAGAGGAGCTCGGCGATGGCGCGATCGCGCATCGCGCGCGGCGTCGTTCCCGCCGCGGCATCGAGGAGTCGTTCCACCTCGCCGGGGGAGAGCGTCCGTGGCAGCGTCCGGTGGCGTTTCGGCAGCTCGACCTGCGCGGCGGGGTTGTCCGTTCGCGCGCCCAGCAGCACCTGGTGGCGGAAGAAGGAGCGGATCGCGGCGAGGCGGCGCGCGATCGTCGTCGCGGCGAGCCCGTCCGCGCGGAGCTGCGCGACGTAGGACGCGAGATCCTCGGCGCTCGCGCGCGCCGGTGAGCGGCCGAGCCACTTCGCGAAGTGAGAGAGGTCGTGGCGGTATGCCTCAACGGTGCGCGGCGCGAGGCGCGCCGAGGCGAGGGCAAGGAAGCCCTCGACGGCAGGGTCCGGCCGCTTCGTCATGCAATTGCATTTCGCTCCGGAATGGGATGAGCCTGCTCCGCCGTCGCCCAGACGATCTCGCCACGTGCGAGCTCCAGGTTCTCGACGTCCTCCCGCCGCAGCCGCGCCGTCATCCGCTCGCCGGTGCCGTCGACGAGGTCGATGCGCGCGTTTGCCCCGACGATGACGATCCGCTCAACCTCCACCTCGACGGCGCCGTCGTTCGGGAAGCGGGCGAGGACGATGTCGTGCGGGCGGACTAAGCCGTCGCCGAGCCGGAACGCGTCGCCGAGGAAGCGGAGCACGAACTCGGAGGCCGGCTTGTCGTAGAGCTCGGCCGGCGCACCGACCTGCTCCAGCCGGCCCGCGTTGAGGACAGCCACATGGTCGGCGACCTCCATCGCCTCCTCCTGGTCGTGCGTGACGAACACCGTCGTCACGTGCACCTCGTCGTGCAGCCGCCGTAGCCAGTCGCGCAGCTCCGCGCGGACCCGGGCGTCGAGGGCGCCGAAGGGCTCGTCGAGGAGGAGGACCTCCGGCTTCGCGGCGAGCGCGCGCGCGAGGGCCATCCGCTGCCGCTGCCCGCCGGAGAGCTTGGAGGGATAGCGGTCGGCAAAGCCCTTCAGCTGCACGAGCTCGAGCAGTTCGTCGACGCGCTCGGCGATCTCCCGCTTCGGACGCTTCCGGATCGCCAGTGCGAAGCCGACGTTGTCCCGGACGGTCATGTGCTTGAAGGCCGCGTAGTGCTGGAAGACGAAGCCGACGTCGCGGCGCTGCGGCGAGAGCCCGGTCGCGTCCTTTCCCGCGAGCAGCACCTCGCCGGAGTCGGGCCGCTCGAGACCGGCAACGACCCGTAGGAGCGTCGACTTGCCGGAGCCGCTCGGGCCGAGCACGGCGGTGAGGGAGCCGTCGGGGACCTCTAGCGACACGTCGTCCAACGCGAGGAACTCGCCGAACCGCTTCGTGACGTTCCGGATCTCGATCGACATTAGTGTGCTTCCTCCCGGGGTCGGATCAGGGTCATGGCGACGAGGACGATCACGGCCATCGTGGCGAGCACGAGCGATACGGCGTATGCGCCGGCCGTGTTGAAGTTCAGCCAGTACTCCTCGACGCGCAGGGTGGCGGTCTGGGTCACGCCCTCGATCCGCCCCGACACGATCGCCACAGCGCCGTACTCGCCGAGACAGCGGGCGGTCGTGAGAACGACGCCGTAGATCACGGCCCAGCGGATCGAGGGCAGCGTGATCCGCCAGAACCGCTGCCAGCGCGTCGCGCCGAGCGTCGCCGCCGCCTGCTCCTGCTCGGTGCCGAGCTCGCGCAGCGTCGGGATCACCTCGCGGGCGACGAAGGGGACGGAGACGAAGACCGTGGCGAGCACGATCGAGGGCAGCGCGAACAGCACCTGGATCCCATGGCCGAGCAGCCAGCCGCCGAACCAGCCGGTGCGTCCGTAGAGGATGTAGAGCGCAAGGCCGATCACGACGGGCGAGACCGCGAGGGGCAGGTCGATGAACGCATTCAGGAAGCCCTTGCCCCGGAAGCGGCGGCGCACGATCGCGAGCGCGCAGAGGATCCCGAAGACGGTGTTGAGCGGCACCGCGATCGCCGTGGCTTCGAGGGTCACCTCGAAGGCGTGGATCGTCAGGGGATCCGACAGCGCCTGCCAGACGGGACGGAGCCCGCTCTGGAAGCTGCGGTAGAAGATCATCGCGAGCGGGCCGAGCAGCACCACGAGCAGGTAGCCGAGGGCGACCGCGCGAAGAGGAAGGCGTCTAGGCACGCTCATGCCTCGTGACGTAGAACCGGAGCGCGCCGACCGCTAGCAGCAGCACGAAGGCTGCTCCGAGGAGCACGACCGCCACCGCGGCGGCTCCCGCCGGGTCGCCGCTCTCGATGTGGAGCAGGACGTAGACCGAGGCGACCTCGGTGTGGAAGGGGTTGTTCCCCGAGATGAGGACGACAGAGCCGATCTCTCCGAGCGCCCGGACGAGCGCGAGGACGACTCCGGAGAGGATTCCCGGCAGGAGGTTGGGCAGAACGATCCGCCGGAAGACCGCGAACTGGCCGGCTCCGAGAGAGCGCGCCGCCTCCTCCATCTCGACATCGAGCTCGTGGAGAACCGGCTGCACGGTGCGGATGACGAACGGAAGCGTGACGAAACAGAGCGCCAGCACGATCGCCGTCCGTGTGAACGCCACGTCCACCCCGACCGGCGAGCGGGGGCCGTAGAGCGCGAGGAGCGTGATGCCGGCGACGATCGTCGGTAGCGCGAACGGCAGGTCGATCACGGCGTTCACGAGCGCCTTGCCGGGGAAGTCGTCCCGCACGAGCACCCATGCCGTCACGGTGCCGAGCACCGCGTTGATTCCGACGACGACGAAGGCGGTGCCGAGCGTCAGCTTCAGCGCCGATACCGCTTCCGGGCTCGAGACGACCTGCCAGAACGCGTGCGTACCGTCCTTCTTCGACTCCCAGACGAGGGCGGCGATGGGGAGGACGACGACGATCGTCAGGAACGTCGAGATGGCGCCGACGGACAGGCCCGTACTGGCCCGTCCGCCGGCGCCGATCCGGTGCGAGTCGGGGGCGCCGGTTGCGGCGACCGCGCTAATGGGTCGGGCCGCCGACGTCTTGCTCGATCTTCACCATCCGGCCCGAGTTCGGGTCGAACCAGACCGTGTTCACCTTCCGCCAGCCGCCGAAGATCGGGTCGGAGATCTGGAAGACCAGCCGTGAGCCGCCCGCGAAGCGCGTCTTCCACTTGGCGAGCGACGGCTTGTTGAGCACGGCTTTCACGACGGGCCGGTAGCCGTAGGTCGCGAAGATCGCCTGCGCAGTCGGCGTGTGGCAATAGGAGATGAACTGCTTCGCCTGGCTTGGCGCCTTCTCCAGCGGCACCATCGGCAGCTGGATGAGCATCGTCTGCTTCGGGATGACGAGGCCGAGGTGCCTGCCGGCGGCGAGCGCCGTGTACGCCTCGCTCTCGTAGGTGATCAGGACGTCTCCCTTGCCCGCCAGGAACGTGTTCATCGCGTTCGCGGCCGAGGAGTCCTGCGAGACGACGTGCCGGAAGAGGTTGGTGACGTAGCCCGTCGCCTTCTTGTCGCTCTGGCCCGTTTTCCGCATCGCGCCGTAGGCGGCGAGGATGTTCCACTTCGCGCCGCCGGAGCTGAACGGGTTCGGCGTCACGACCTGGACGCCAGGCTTGATCAGATCGCTCCAGTTCCGGATGTGCTTCGGGTTGCCGGGCCGCACGACGAACGCCACGACGGAGTTCGCGACGATCCCGCCTTGCGGCAGCTTCTTCGTCCAGTCCCTCTGCACGAGTCCCGCGTCGACGAGTGTGTTGACGTCGAGAGCGTTCGAGAGGAGGGCGATGTCGGCCGGCTGGCCGGCGGCGATCGCGCGCGCCTGCGAGCCCGACGGCCCGTAGGACTGCGTGAACGAGACGCCCTTCCCCGCGGAGCTCGCCGTCCACTTCGTGATCAGCTGCTGCATCACCGGCTTGGTCGTTGAGAAGGCGACGAGGTTGACGTTCGCGCCCGCCTGCTTGGCCTGTGCGGCGCTTGCACAGACGAGGACGGCGGGGAGGATGAAGGTGAAGAGTAGGAGTCGACGCATGCCTGGGCGGCCTGCCTTTCCGTGGATATCTACCGATTTAGTAGGTATTGGCAACGCTGATTATTGCCATAAGCACAACTAGGGCGCGAGTCGGAAGGTGTCAGCTTTTCGTAACGAGATCCGCGAGCGTCGTCTGCTCGAGGACGCCGCGCATCTGCGAGCGCAGCTCGAGCCAGATCTCACGCAGCCGCTCCGCCGAGCCTGCGTACTCCAGCTCGTCGGGCCGCACGCCGCGCACGGTCGCGATCGGGCCTTCGAGCTCGCGGATGACATCGGCGATCGAGATCTCCTCCGCCGGCCGCGCGAGCCGGTAGCCGCCGACGGCGCCGCGCTGGCTCGCGACAAGCCCACCGCTGCGGAGCTGGGCGAGGATGCTCTCGAGGAACTTCGGCGGGATCTTCTGCGCCGTGGCGAGCTGGTCGGCGGTGATCAGGCCGTCGGGGTGGGCAGCGAGCTCCAGCATCGCCCGCAGGGCATAGTCGACCTTGGCCGAGACCCGCATGTCGGCATTGTCGTCTCTAGGAACGCGGGTGCGCGCGGTCGTACGCGCGGCGCAGGTGGCGCGGGTCGACGTGGCTGTAGACCTGCGTCGTCGAGAGGGAGCTGTGGCCGAGGAGCTCCTGGATCGTGCGCAGGTCGGCGCCTCCTTCGAGCAGGTGCGTGGCGAAGGCGTGGCGCAGCCGGTGGGGATGTGGGATGACACGCCGCAGGGTGCTCGTGTCGAGCCGGCGGCCGCGGGTGGAGAGGAAGAGCGCGTCGTTCGCTCCCTTCGCGAGCTCGGGCCTGGCTTCGCGGAGGTAGCGGCTGACCCAGAGCTGCGCCTCCTCGCCGAGCGGGATCACGCGGTCCTTGCCGCCCTTGCCGTGCCGGACGTGGACGAGCTCCTGCTCGAAATCGACGTCTCCGAGGTCGAGGCCGACAGCTTCGGCGCTGCGCAGGCCGGCGGAGTAGACGAGCTCGACGAGGGCGCGGTTGCGCAACGCGAGCGCTCCCTCGCCCTCGAGTGCGGCGAGCGTCTGCTCGACCTCGGCCGGGGAGGGAGCGTCGGGCAGGCGGCGCGGGCGACGTGGCGCGAGGCGCCCGTCCGGCACACGCTCAGGCCCAAGAGCGTGGCGGAGAAAGGCGCGCACGGCCGCGAGCTTGCGGGAGATCGTGTTCGGCGCAAGCTTCCGCGTCCGTCTCCCGCCGAGCGAGGAGACGTAGTCGGCGAGGACGCGGATGTCGACCTGCGCGAGGTCGACGCGCCGGCTCTCGAGCCAGTCGCAGAACTCGTTCACGTCGCCGCGGTAGGCGCGGCGGGTGCCGTCGCTGAGCGCCGGCGAGGCGAGGAAGCGGTCGGCTGCGGCGCGTGCGTCCATCCAACCGATGTTCGACGCGGAGAAGGCGGCGCCTACCTCGGCGACAGCCCAGTCCATTGCGCTAGCGTCATCCGTCGTGATCGCAAAGCACGATGTGCTCGTCGTCGGAGCGGGCTGCGCAGGGATGCGGGCCGCGATCGAGGCCTTCGACGCGGGCACCGACGTGGCGATGATCTCGAAGATCCACCCGACCCGTTCCCACTCCGGCGCGGCCGAGGGAGGCATCAACGCGGCGCTCGGCAACGCGGCCGACGACAGCCCCGAGATCCACGCCTACGACACCGTCAAGGGCTCCGACTACATCGGTGACCAGGACGCGATCGAGCTGTTCGCGCAGGAGGCGCCGGGCGACATCTACCAGCTCGAGCACTGGGGCGCGGTCTTCTCGCGCCGGGACGACGGGAAGCTCGCGCAGCGCCCGTTCGGCGCCGCCGGCTCACCGCGAACGGTCTTCGCGGCGGACATCACCGGCCACGTCCTCATCCAGGTGCTGTGGGAGCAGGTGTGCAAGCGCGACATCCCGGTCTACGACGAGTTCTTCGCATGGCAGCTCGTCGAGAACGACGGCCGCTGCCAGGCCGTCGTCTGCTGGGATCTCCTGCACGGCGGGCTGAAGACGGTCGGCGGCAAGACCGTCGTCCTCGCGACCGGCGGCGCGGGCCGGCAGTACCGCGTCACGACGAACGCGTACGCCTGCACCGGCGACGGGACGGCGATGGCGCTCCATCTCGGCCTGCCGCTCAAGGACATGGAGTTCATGCAGTTCCACCCGACGACGCTCTACCCGACCGGGATCCTCCTGACGGAGGGCTGCCGCGGCGAGGGTGCGTATCTGATCAACAAGGATGGCGAGCGCTTCATGAAGCGCTACGCGCCGAACGCGCTCGAGCTCGCGTCGCGCGACGTCGTCTCCCGCTCGGAGCAGACGGAGATCGACCAGGGCCGCGGCATCGAGGGGAGCGTGATGCTCGACATGCGCCACCTCGGCGCCGAGCGGATCCTCGACCGGTTGCCCGGCTCCCGCGAGCTCTCGATGGTCTACGCCGGCATCGACCCGATCTACGACCCCGTTCCGGTCCGGCCGGGCGCCCACTACCACATGGGCGGCGTCGAGACCGACAACGACGGCGCCACGGAGATGACCGGCCTCTACGCAGCCGGCGAGTGCGCCTGCGTCTCCATCCACGGCGCCAACCGCCTCGGCGGCAACTCGCTCATGGAGACGATTACCTTCGGCCGCCGCGCCGGCCGCGCCGCCGCCGAGTGGGCGCTCGCGAACACGACCGTCGACGTACCGGAGTCCGCCGAGCGGGACGCCGAGGCGAAGCTGAAGGAGCTGCTCGACCGCACCGCCGGCGAGCGCCCGTGGAAGCTGCGCGAAGAGCTCGGGACGTCGATGCTCGAGAACTTCGCCGTCTTCCGCCGCGAGGAGCAGATGGCGAAGCAGATCGAGATCATCGAGGACCTCCGCGAGCGCTATCCGAACGTCTATGTCGAGGACAAGGGCGAGGTCTTCAACAGCGACCTGACGCAGGCGATCGAGCTCGGGAACATGCTCGACACGGCGCTCTGCATGCTCACCGCCGGGCTGGCGCGGAAGGAGAGCCGCGGCGCACACGCGCGGCCGCACGACTATCCGACGCGCGACGACGAGAACTTCCTCCACCACTCGATCACGCGGTGGAAGGATGGCGGCGTCGAGCTCACCAAGTCCGACGTGCGGTTCACGAAATGGCAACCCGAGGAGCGGAAATACTGAGATGAAGGTCGCCTTCAAGATCTGGCGCTACGACTCCGTCTCCGGCGAGCGCGCGCTGCGCGAGTACGAGATCGACGCGCCCGAGGAGGCGACGCTCCTCGACTGTCTCGACATCGTCAAGGACAAGCACGACGGCTCGCTCGCCTACCGCAAGAGCTGCCGGATGATGATCTGCGGCTCCTGCGGGATGCGGATGGACGGCGCCGCCGTCCTCGCCTGCAAGACGCGGATGTACGACATCGCGAACGAGGGCCGCGTCCCGACGATCTCCGCGATGGGGAATCTTCCGATCGTCAAGGACCTCGTCGTCGACATGGATCCGTTCTGGGCCAAGTTCATGGCGATGAAGCCGTGGCTGCAGCCGGGATACGACCAGCCGGATGACGGGCGCGAGTACCGGATCACGCAGGAGCGGATGAACGTCGTCCACAAAGAGGCGCTCTGCATCAACTGCGGCTGTTGCGTCTCGGAGTGCAACGCGATGGAGTCCGACCCCGAGTTCCTCGGCCCGCAGGCGCTCGCGAAAGGGATGCGCTTCGTCGGCGACCCGCGCGACGGCGCCAAGGTCGAACGGCTCGAGCAGTACAGCCAAGAGCACGGGATCTGGGACTGCACCCGCTGCTATTTCTGCAACGAGCGCTGCCCGAAGGGCGTCGACCCGCGCGACGCGATCGCGAAGCTCGGCGCCGAGGCGATCGCGCACGGGATCGACCGCGACATGGGCGCGAAGCACGCGAAGTGGTTCGTCCGCTCGGCGGAGACGACGGGGTGGCTGCGCGAGGAGGAGCTGATCCCGAAGACGCAGGGCTACGTCGCCGCCATCAAGCAGCTCAAGTTCGGCATCTCGCTCGCGAAGCACGGCAAGGTTCGCCCGATCCCGTTCCCGCATACGGCGAAGGACGTGGGGGAGGCGCGCAACCTGCACAAGCTCGTCCGTGAGCAGGATCGCGGCGGCGCCATGGGACACGTCCAGGGCGAGAAGGCGCTGGAGCGGCTCGGGCACGGGCACGCGATCGGCGGCGATCTCGAGGAGATTTACGCGCGGCCGAACGCCGCGCCGAGACCATGGCTACCGGAAGTGGAGGAGAAAGCGTGAGCACGACGGAGATTCCGCTGCGGCGGGTTGCGTACTACAAGGGCTGCCTCGCCTCGCTCTCGGCGAAGGAGCTCGACACCTCCACCCAGGCGCTCGCGCCGCGCGTCGGGCTCGAGCTGGTCGAGCTCGAGTCGGTGACGTGCTGCGGCGCCGGCGACATCCACGAGGCGGAGCCGGACTACTACGTCCACCTCAACGCGAGGATCCTCGCCTACGCCGAGGCGACCGGCTGCGACACGCTGCTCACGGTCTGCAACGTCTGCACGCTCAACCTCCGGCAGGCGAACCACATGCTGCAGGGCGACTCCGCCCTCCTCGCCCGCGTCAACGAGAACCTCACTACGGTCGGCGTGCCGCCGTACTCGGGCGGCGTCGAAGTCCGGCACCTCCTCTGGGAGATCGCGGAGGGCGACGGCTTCGAGCTGCTCAAGAAGGCCGCGCACAAGGGTCTGAAGGGGCTCAAGGTCGCGCCGTTCTACGGCTGCCAGATCTTGAGGCCCTCGAAGATCATGGGCTTCGAGGATCCCGACCGGCCGTGGTCGCTCGAGCGGATCATCGAGGCGTGTGGCGGCGAGGCGATCGACTACCCGGCGAAGATCAAGTGCTGCGGCTTCCCGATCATCGCCGCGCGCGAGGAGACTGCGATGGGCGAGCTGATCCAGCCCATCGAGCAGGCGCTCGAGGCCGGCGCCGACGTGATGGTCACGCCGTGCCCGCTCTGCCACCTCTCGCTCGACGCGTGGCAACAGAAGCTCGAAGCCTCGACCGGCCGGAGTTTCAAGTTGCCGATCCTCCACCTCGCCCAGCTCGTCGGCGTCGCCGCCGGGCTCGAGGAGTCGGAGCTGAAGTTCAAGCGCCACATCGTCGATCCGCGGCCGGCACTCGAGCGGCTGGAAGTCTGAAGACGCTCGCCGGCCTCGTCGGCGCCGGCCTCGGTTGGGGCGCGTTCGAGGCGAGTTGGGTACGACTGCGTGAGCTCGAGCTGGAGGTGCCTGGGCTGCCGGAGGAGCTCGACGGCCTCCGGATCGCGCATCTCTCCGACTTCCATTTCGGCGTTCCCTCGCCGGGGATCGGCGCGGCGTGGCAGGCAGCGGAGTGGGCGCACGAGCGGCGCCCGGATCTCACAGTGCTCACCGGCGACCTGCTCACGCATCCGCGCGGCGAGCCGATGTTGCGGCGGCTCGTGCGGGTTCTTCCCGCGCCGACGTACGCGATCCTCGGCAACCACGACGTCGCGATCAGCCGCGACCCGCAGGCCCGGGCCTCCGACCTGCACGAGCTCGCACCGGCGACGCTGCTGCGCGACGAGGGGCGGCGGCTCGAGTTGCGCGGCAAGAGCGTCTGGATCGCCGGCGCCGACCCGCGTTTGATCCTGCGCGGCCGGCCCCGCCTCGACCCGAACACGCTCGCGCGGAAGGCGGATTTGAAGATCCTCCTCTGCCACTACCCGCGCGTCCTCGACATGCTCGAGCCGGGTCGCTTCGACCTCGTCCTCGCGGGTCACCTCCACGACGGCCAGATCTGCCTGCCGTATCCGGGCGGAAAGATTCCGCTCGCGCACCCGACCACCCCGTACACGGCGGGCGCCTATCGCACGGCCGCCGCGACGATGCACGTCTCCGCGGGGCTCGGGACGACCTTCGTCCCGTTCCGGTTCGCCGCGCGCCCGGAGGCGACGGAGCTCGTTTTGCGCCAGGGCTAGGCTTGATCGGGTAGTGGCGGATCAGGCCTCGATCGCGACCGACATCCTCGCCCGTTACGCCGCCGACGCGGCGCGTGAGGTGGACGGAGTGCGGCGCGTCGTCGACCGCCCGATCCCGGGCCGGCGCGGCGTCCGGGTCGCCGGCGCCGATGGATCGATCCGGATCGAGCTCCACGTCGTCGCCGACTGGGGCGCGTCGCTTCCTTCCGTCGGGGCGCGAGTCCAGAAGCGGGTTCGGGAGTACCTCGGCAGCATGGCCGACGTCGAGCCGGCCAGCGTGGACGTCGTCGTCGACGCGGTGGAGGAATGAGCACCCGCATCGCCGGACTCACTGGGGCCACGCTCGAGACGACGCCGAGCGTTTGTCACGAGTGCATCTGGTGGCAGACGCGCAGCGGACGCAGCGTCGACAAGCGGAAGTGGATCCGCGAGACGGAGGACGAATGGGGCGCGTGGGGGAGCGTCTACCACGACGAGGACGGCCGCCTGCTCGGCTCGATGCAGTACGGGCCGGCCGATCTCTTCCCGCGTGCGCGCGAGCTACCCGCCGGCCCGGCGACCCCCGACGCGGCGCTCGTCACCTGCGTCTACCTCACCGACCCGGCGCGCCCGTGGGTGATGCAGTCCCTCTTCCTGACGGCGATCGGCGATGTGCGCGAGCGCGGCATGCGCGCGCTCGAGGCGTTCGCGTACCGCTATCCCGAGGGAGCGCCGACGTTCGAGCGCTTCCACGTCCACCGGACGATCTTCCCGGCCGACTTCCTCGCCGACTTCGGCTTCCTCCCGGTGCGCGCGCAGGGCCGCGTCGAGCTGGCGCGACTCGAGCTCGGCGGGCTGCAGCCGGTGGAAGAGGGAGCGCGCGAGAAGGTGCTGCAGGTCGTGCGCGAGGCGTTCATGCCGGCGCCGGCGCCGCAGCGCCCGTAGTCGCACGGTCAGGCGAGAGGGACTACTCGCGCAGCCCAGCAAATTGCCGCCTCACTTCGCAGCACACAGGACGTGCGGCCTGCCATGCGCACTAATCACACTGACCCTTCGCATCCCAATTCGATCCGCTACGCACAAAGACGATTCGTTGGCCTCGTCCACCACGGCGATGATCCGTTCCGCGGAGAGCTGGGCTAGCCCGGCAGCAAGGCAGGCGCTCGCAGCTTCAGTGGCGTAACCGTGACCCCAATGCGACCGCGCGAGCGTGTAGCCCAGCTCGATATCTCCCGTTGGCTCAAAGATGGCGAAGCCGACGTCGCCGATCAAAGAGTCCGAAGCCCGCTCGACCACCCCCCACGAGCTAAAGCCAAAGCTCCGGTGCGCATCCGCGTACCCATCGAGCAACGCCTTGACCGCTTCGACATCCGCGAGGGCGCCACCCAGAATGAACCGCATCACTTCGGGATCGCCATACACGCCGAGCATCGGGGCACTGTCAGCCTCCGCGTCAAAGGAACGAATCAGCAGCCGCTCGGTTTCGATTGGAAGCGTGACCGACATCTCCGGCCAGTCAGGCTAGCTCCGGATAGCACCGGTTCGAGGGACATTCCCGAGCACTGGCCCAGGCGACCGAAGTTGCATGCAACTGCCGTTGTCGGCGAGCGACGGCGGTGCTAGCAATGTGGTTGTGAGGCAGCCGATCCTCGTGCTGGGAGCCGTTGTCGTTGTGGCGACAGCGACGCTGGTCGTGCTCGGAACGGTCGCAGCAGCGAACACACCCGTGGTGCTCGGAAAGAAGCACGTCGTTCAGTACGGGATCGGTTGGGGCACGGCACACCCGCGCCTGATCTTCAACGGCGGAGATCCCAGCGGTCAGGCTCGGCATCTCACCTGGCGCGACTGGGGCGCAGCCACTGCCTATGCCCGCGGCGTGGCCCCGATACCCCACCCAGGCGGCAACTACTACGCAAAGCCGGGAGTAATCGAACTCCGCGCGTCACGGCTCGGCCGATGCACTCCACATGGACCGCGCGCGTACACCCGCCTCCAAGCGAGGGAGGCGGTGCGACCGGGGGGACCGCTCACACGCTGGGGCGCCTGGGGTGGGTGGAAGAGCATCTGTACCGCGCCCTAGAACTTCGACGTCAAGTGACATTCCCGAACACTGGCCCAGCCGAGCTTCCCGGCGGAGCCGGTGGGCGACAGCCTCGACGTTGTTCCGCTGCTCAATCAAGCCGCGGAGGGCCGAGCCCTCGGCCGTGCGAGTCGCGGAAGTGCTCGGCGTGGTCGACGAACGGCTCTACGAAGAGCACGAACGCGACTAGGCCGGGCACAGCAACGACCAAAGCGATCGAGAGGACGGTAAAGAGGATGCCCATGACCGCTCCTTCCTGTTGACAGACGAAAGTACTGCCGATCAGAGGCGCCGCCATCCGGGCCGACCCTGATCGCTGGTCAGCAGGCGCCACTTAGCTCGGGTGACATTCCCGAACGCTGGCGCATACCCGTTGCGCTCTCTCCTGCTCTGCGGGGTGCATTGACATCTATTGATCGCTGTGCGATAAGCCTCGGGGAGGGCGCCTCACATGGCGCCCGAAACAGAAGGGTTGTCGATGAAGAAGGACATCGTTCTCGCGCTCTGTGCGGTGCTTGTCCTGTGCGCTTCCGCAGGCGTGGCGCAGGCAGCAGGCAATCCTCACGACCAGGGGTACTCGCACCCAGCCGCGGGAGGCTCCGAGGTGGCCATTGTGGGGTGCTACTCAAACGGCGGTTCCGTCACGGTCCCGGCAGGTACTCCCTTCACCGTGTACGGCGGTTGGGGCGCCAGTTCCATCGGACTGGTCAACGACTGGCTGCACGGCTCCACGAACACGGTCAGCGTCGACGGTGGACCGGCGATCGACATGACGCCGTACTTCGCGGGCCTGACAAGCGCATGGAGCCCGGGACAATGGGCCGACATCTTCTTCTACCAAGTGACCACCCTCGCGCCAGGTGAGTCCGTTCAGGTCACCTGGTTCAGTGCGTCAAACCACCCGATCACCGATGGCACGACCCGCGGAACCGGCGCGGGCAGCTACACCGACACGTTCATCTGCACCGTGACCGGCGCCTAGCAATCAGCGCCCCTAGAGCGCCGATCCACATCGAAGACCTCGATAGGGACCCAGATGATGGGTCCCCATCGACGTTCGGACTCCGCTCCGACTGCACTCCGCCTATTGACTCGTCGGGGGACATTCCCGAGCACTGGGGCAGGCCAACGGCCGTGCCGTCAGTCCATGTCGATGACAACCTTGCCGTGAGGGTGACCTTCGCCGAGGTAGCGGAATGCGTCCGCGACTTCGCGCAGGGCGTAGCGTCGATCGATCACGGGCCTCACTGTCCCGGCCTCGAGGAGCTCGGCGAGCGCTTCGAGGTCGGCGGTGACGGGCTTCGCGATGAAGAAGACCGCCTGCCGGCTGCTGAGGGCGGCGCGCAGTTTCATCCTGACGATGTGTCCGAGTGGTCCCAGGAGGCGGTTCTTCTTGGGACCACCGACGAGAAGGACGGTCGCGTTCGGCGCGAGCACGCGTCTGCACGCCGACCACGGCTTGCCGCCCGCAATGTCGAACAGAACGTCGTAGCGCTGGCCGTTTCGGGTGAAGTCTTCGTGCATGTAGTCGACGACATGGTCTGCGCCGAGGGCGCGTGCCTGGTCGACGTTGCCTGTACTGCAGACGGCGGTCACCTCGGCGCCAAGGGCCTTGGCGATCTGGACGGCGAAGGTGCCGACACCTCCGGAGGCTCCGTTGATCAGAACCTTCTGCCCTGGCTGAACGCGGCCGCGGTCGCGCAGCGCCTGGAGTGCTGTGCGGCCGGCGAGGGTGGTCGCAGCGGCTTCCTCGAACGTGACACCCGGCGGCTTGCGCGCGACTGCGTCGGCTTCGACACAGACGTACTGGGCGAGCGGGGCTCCTCGACCGAAGACCTCGTCTCCGGCCTTGAATCCGTCGACGTCCTTGCCGATCGCTTCCACCGTCCCCGCGAAGTCGGCGTGGAAAAGCGGCGACTTCGGCTTGCGCAGCCCCATCTCGGGGCGGCCCAGCAGTGGGGTCCCCGTCACGTGGTACCAGTCGAGCCGGTTCAGGGCCACCGCCTGGACGCGGACTCCGACGCCGTCGTCGCTGATCTCCGGCTGGTCGATCTCCACGATCTCCAACACGTCGGGTGTGCCGTACCTGTTGCGGATGACTTGCTTCAAAGGGTTCCTCTCCATACTAAGTAAGTTTACGTTGTAAGATGATGGTGTACAGCGTAAGCTTTGTCAAGTGGCCCATCGTCAGAGTCGCCTCCCCCTCAGCCGCGAGCGGATCCTCCAATCCGCCCTTGCTCTCGCGGACCAGAGCGGCATCGAGTCGCTGACGATGCGGAAACTCGGGCAGCAGCTCGGCTTCGAGGCGATGTCGCTCTACAACCACGTCGCCAACAAGGACGACCTGCTCGACGGGATCCTCGACCTCGTGCTCGCCGAAAGCGATCCACCGGCGGCCGACGAAGACTGGGAGACGGCAATCCGACAAAGCGCTGTCTCGATGCACGACGCGCTAGCGCGGCATCCTTGGGCGTCGCCACTCCTCATGGCGCCGGGGCGTATCCGTCCCGCCCGTCTGCAATACATCGAGGCGCTGCTCGGCCGGCTACGCGACGCGGGCTTCTCCGCCGAGACCACCTATACGGCCTACCACGTCCTCGACGCGCACATCCTCGGGTTCTCGCTCTGGGAGGCAAGCCACACCTACTCGGCAATCGACGTGGCAGAAATGACGGAGCGCTTCCAAAGCGCCTTCACGAGCGGGGCCTACCCCAACCTCACCGAGCACGCCGAACAGCATCGAAGTGAAGGCGCCCATCGCGAGTTGAGCGCCTTCGAATACGGCCTTGCGCTGATCCTCGACGGGCTGAGGAAGATCCACCGCGACGAACGGTGATCGGATTCGGCGCGACTAGCCGCATCAGGCAGACTTTGCGGCATGTCCATGTTGAGCATGGTCAGGGGTTGGCGGGCAAGTCGGGGCCGGCGCAAGCTCGAGGCGCTAGCCGAAGGCCGCGGCCATGCCACGGCCGAGGAGCTCGAAGAGATCGACAAGCACCGCCACAAGAGGTTCTCGACACTCCTCACCGGCGACTTGCCTGAGGGCACGGGCATCTCGCCCACGGGCACCCCGATCGACTTCACGGCGGACGAGAAGTCGCCTCCCCCGTACTAGCCGGCAACTCACGCTATGTCCCTGGCAACGGTTCGCACGCGGTGGACGAGGCGGCGGCAGCGCAAGCGAGAGGCGGCCGCCGAAGTACGGGGCTTCACCACCCTTTCGCAGCGGCAGAAGAAGCACAGGCTCTCCCAGCTATTGCTCACGTTGGGTCTCGCCGCCACGTTTGCCGGAGGCAGCCTCATGGTGGGCGGGAAGCTGATCGGACTGGCCCTGTTCGTCGTGGGCTTGCCGGTCACCGTCGCCACCGGTGTGTGGGCGATCAAGCACTGGGATTACTAGAGGCGCGACTAGGCCGCGGCGCGCGCGGGCTCGAGCAGGAGCTCGGCGATCTGGATCGCGTTCAGCGCGGCGCCCTTGACGAGGTTGTCGCAGGCGAGGAAAAGGACGAGGCCGCCGCTGTCGCTCGCACGGTCGAGGCGGATGCGGCCGACGAGCACGTCCTCGGTTGCGGCCGCCGCTCGCGGGCTCGGCAGCTCGACGAGGCGCACGCCGGGCGCGGCGCCGAGCAGCGACTCCACCTGCTCCGGCGAGAGCGGCTCCTGCGTCTCGACCCAGACCGACTGCGAATGCCCGACGAGCACCGGCACGCGCACGGTCGTCGCGCTGACCGGCAGATCCGGCAGCTCGAGGATCTTCTGCGTCTCTGCGCGAATCTTCGCCTCCTCGTCGGTCTCGTCGCCGTCCCAGTCCCAGTCGAACTCGAGGTCGTGCTCCTCCGGCGACTCGTTCCGCAGCTGCTCCATCCGCTGCGCGCCCGCGCCCGAGACGGCCTGGTACGTGGAGAGGCGCACACTGCGCAGCCCGGCGGCGTCGTGCAGCGGCTTGAGCACACATGTGAGCGGGATCGTCGAGCAGTTCGGATTCGCGACGACGCGCGTCGAGGCGAGGGCGGCCAACGCGCGCTCGCCGTTCACCTCGGGCACGACGAGCGGGTAGCCGTCGACGAGCCGGTAGGCGCTGGACTTGTCGACGACGAGCGCGCCGCCGTCGACCGCGGACGGAACGAGCTCACGGGAAGCGGCCGTGCCGCAGGAGAAGAGGACGAGATCGAGGCCTCCCGCGGCGAGTGCGTCCGGCGTCGCCTCCTCGACGACCCCGACGCCGTCGAGCTCCCGCCCGGCCGAGCGAGCGGAAGCGAACGCGCGCACGTTCCCGTAGCCGCGCTCGCGCAGCAGGCGCAGCGTCACCGTGCCGACGGCGCCGGTCGCTCCGACGACGCCGATCCTGGCGTCCTGCGTCATGCCGTCCCGAGCTCGAACGCGTCGTGGAGCGCCGCGACCGCCTTCGGCACGTCACCGCTCGCGACGTGGCACGCGATCTTGATCGGCGAGGTGGAGATCACCTCCGCCTGGACTCCCGCCTGCTCGAGCGTCGCAAATGTCTTCGCGGCGATGCCGGGATGGCTCTTCATGCCCGCGCCGATGAGGGCCACCTTGCCGAGATCGTCGCGCATCGACCACTCGACGTCGAGCCCGCCGAGCAGCTCCTCGCACGCGGCGCGATCCTCGAGCGGCGCGCTGAAGACGATCTCGCCGCCGGTCACCTGGAGGATCGTGTCGACGTTGACGTTCGCCGCGGCGAGCCGGTCGAAGAGCCGCGCCGCGTCGATCGAGCTGACGCGGTAGAGAGGCTCGCAATCGGTGTGCGCGACGCCGCTGATGATCGCTTTCTCGAGCACAGGATCCTCTTCGTCGACGATCCACGTTCCCCCTGCGTCCGAGAACGTCGACCGCACGTGGAGCCGCACGTCGTGGTTGCGCGCGAACTCGACCGAGCGTAGCTGGAGCACCTTCGCGCCGCTCGCCGACAGCTCGAGCATCTCCTCGTACGTCACGGCGTCGAGCTTGCGTGCGTTCGGGACGAGGCGCGGGTCGGCGGTGAACACCCCCTCGACGTCGGTGTACATCTCGCAGGCGGTCGCGCCGAGCGCGGCGGCGAGCGCGACGGCGGTCAGATTGGAGCCGCCGCGGCCGAGCGTCGTCACGTCGTGCGAGTCGGCCGAGACTCCCTGGAAGCCGGCGACGAGGACGATCTTCCCGGCGTCGAGCGCCTCGTTGATGCGCGTCGCGCGAACCTCCGCGATCTTCGCCTTGCCGTGGACGGTGTCGGTGACGATGCCCGCCTGGGAGCCGGTGAGGGAGATCGCCTCGTGGCCGAGATCCTGGACGGCCATCGCGCAGAGCGCGTTCGAGATCCGCTCGCCGACGGAGATGAGCATGTCGTACTCGCGCGGGTGCGGCTTGGGCGAGATCGCGTGGGCGAGCCGGATCAGCTCGTCGGTTGTGTCGCCCATTGCGGAGAGGACGCCGACGACGCCGTGGCCCTCCTCGCGCGCGCGCACAAGGCGCCGCGCGACGTCCTTGATCTTGTCCGGGTCGGCGACCGAGGTGCCGCCGAACTTCATGACAACGAGGTCGCGCCGCGGCGAATCGGAGTCCGCCTTCACTTCCGGAACCGTCTCGTGTACCGCCACGGCGGAAGTGTGCCTAGGTCATCTCCCGGCGGCCCGAGAGCGCGCGCCCGAGCGTCACTTCGTCGGCGTACTCGAGGTCGCCGCCGACGGGAAGGCCGCTCGCGAGGCGCGTGACGCGCACGCTGTCGCGCAGCCGTCCCGCGAGATAGGACGCCGTCGCCTCGCCGGTCGCGTTCGGGTTCGTCGCGAGGACGACCTCCACCACGCCATTGCTCTGGACGCGGTGGATCAGCTCGTCGATCCGCAGATTCTCAGGCTCGACTCCGTCGAGCGGGGAGAGCGCGCCCCCGAGCACGTGGTAGAGGCCGCGGTACTCCGCCGTCCGCTCGAGCGAGACGAGGTCTACCGGCTGCTCGACGACGCAGATCATCGTGCGGTCACGCCGCGCGTCGAGGCAGATCGCGCAGAGCTCCTCCTCGGTGAGGTTGCCGCACTCGNNCTGGAGGATGTGGAAGGCGAGCCGCTGCGCCGTCCGGCCACCGATTCCCGGCAGGCGGGTCAGCTGCGCGACAAGAGTCTCGACGGACGGGGTGAGCACGGGCTGAGGGTACTTGTCCGTTTCGGACGTAAGATCGTGGCGTGGGCGATCCTGTCTCCTGGTTGATGATCCGTCCCGGTTGGAAGGTCTACGCCTCCGACGGGACCGACGTGGGCGCCGTGGACGAGGTCGCCGGCGACGACAACGCCGACATCTTCGACGGCCTCGCAGTCGCGAGATCCGCGCTCGCGAAGCCGACCTACGTCCCCTCTGAGAGCGTCGGCCCGATCACCGAGGGACGCATCGAGCTGACGCTGACGGCGGAGCAGGTGGATGCGCTCGGCGAGTACCGCGAGCCTGCCACGAGCGCCGTGATCGAGCCCGATGACCACCGCGGCATCGGCGAGCAGCTCGGCGCCGACATCCGCCAGCTCGAGGGCAAGGCGTTCGCGCCGACCGAGAAGCACGAGCACTCGATGAACATCTACCGCCGGATCGCGTTCTTCTTCCGGCGCTTGTTCGCGCGCAGCTAGCGCGGCGAGAAGTCGAACGCCCAGCCCCAGACGACGACGCCGATCAGGGCGAGGACGAGGGCGGCCCAGAGCCAGTTCGAGAAAAGCTCGCGCATGGCTCAGCTCTCCCGCTCGTGCGCGTCGAACGTCTCCGTGAACTCCTGGAGGAAGTCCTCCTCGTTCGCCGGCTCCTCTGCCGCGGCGGGCGCTGCCTCCCGCTCTTCGCCGATCTCGAACGAGACCTCGAGGCGGCGCCCCGTGACGTCGTAGAGCGCGTCCGCGAGGAGCGTCGCGTTCTTCGGGTCGCGCGCGAGGTCGAGGTGGAACTGCGCCGTGGGCGGAAACTCGAGCGTCAGCGTGTCGCCGTGGAGGCCGGACGGATGCGCCTCGCGCAGGAGCGAGGCTGTCGGGATGCCGCCGCGCTCCTCAACGGCAGCCATGACGGTGCGCGACCACGCCTCCTGCAGCTGCGAGAGCTCGAGATTCGGCGCGCTCGGCTCAGCTGCCGGCGGGGCGGCCGCGGTCGGTCCGGGCGCTTCCGGCTGCGTCTGCGGGACGACGACGGGCTGCGCCGGCGCTACGACCTGACCCTGCTCGAGCCGCTCCAAGCGGAAGGCGACGGACTCGCGGGAGAGATCCGCGGCCGGCCGCGTCACCTTGACGAGCGCAAGCTCGAGCGGCAGGCGCGGGTCGCCTCCCTGGCGCATGTCGTCGACTGCGACGGCAAGCAGGTCGATCAGCCGCAGAACGGTCTCCTCGCCGATCTGGTTCGCCTGCGCGAGGAGCCGCTCGCGCGTCTCCTCCGTCACCGGCAGCGCCTCGGGAACCTCGCCGAGGTGCTGGACGATCATCAGCTGGCGCAGGTGCTCGATCACGTCGAGGACGAGACGGCCGAGATCGTGGCCGCGCTCCGAAAGCTCCTCGACAAAGGTGAGCGCGCCGGCGGTGTCGCGGTCGATGACGAGGCTGCAGAGCCGGAAGAGCGCCTCCTCCTCGACGGTCCCCAGCAGCTCGAGCACGGCCTGAACCGTGACGTTGTTGCCGGTGGAGGAGGCGAGCTGGTCGAGCGCCGACTCGGCGTCGCGGTACGCCCCGCGCGCGCCGCGCGCGACGAGGGCGAGCGCCTGGTCGGTCACCTCGATCCCCTCGGCGTCGGCGATGACGCGGAGCTTCTTGACGAGATCCTGCAGGCGCGGCCGCTGGAAGACGAACGTCTGGCAGCGCGAGCGGACGGTCGGCAGCACCTTCGAGAGGTCGGTCGTGCAGAAGACGAAGACGAGGTGCGGCGGGGGCTCCTCGATCAGCTTCAGGAGCGCGTTCCAGGCGGCGTCGGTCAGCTGGTGCGCCTCGTCGAGGATGTAGACCTTGTAGCGCCCCTCGACCGGCTGCAGGACGACGCGGTCGCGGATCTCCCGGATGTCGTCGATGCCCCGCTGCGAGGCGGCGTCCATCTCGACGACGTCGAGAGAGTTGCCGGCGGCGATCGCCTGGCACGCGTGGCAGGTGCCGTCCGGCGTCGTCGTCGTCCCCTGCGCGCAGTTGAGGCACTTGGCGAGGATGCGCGCCATCGACGTCTTGCCTGTCCCGCGCGGGCCTGCGAAGAGGTACGCCTGGCGCACCGCGTCGGTCGTGATCGCGTTCGTCAGCGTCCGGACGACCGCCTCCTGCCCGACGACCTCTGCGAAGTTCTGGGGGCGGTACTTCCGGTAGAGAGCGGCCACGAGACGATTCAAGCAGAGGGTCAGGCACACCGCACGCCTGAGAGGGACTACTTAGCGCTGCTTCCTCCCGGATCTGACGCGGTTCGCAGACTCCCATCGCGCGGGGCCTGACCCGCAGGAAGGGTAGCCTCCCGCGCGATGGCCGACGACGCCCGCCGAGCCCTGCTGACGCGGCTCTTCGACCACGCGCCGATGTTCCCGCCCGCGAACCTGGCGCTTCCGGAGGCGCTTGCCGAGGACGGCCGCGCGCAGACCAGCTCGCACGCGTGGCTCCTTGGCCGCTTCGTCGTGCCGGAAGGGACCGAGGTCGAGGGACGCGAGCTCGCGGTCGTCGGCGACGGCCGGGAACGGCAGGGAGATCTCGTCTTCGTCGAGGGCGTCTCGAAGCTCCGCTGCGGCGGCGCGGCGATCCCGCCGGTGGAGGAGCTCGGGGCGTTCATCCGGCGGTGCCGCGAGGACGGCGTCCTCTTCAAAGCGACCGCGGGATTGCATCACGCCTACCCGACCGCCGCGGGCGAGCACGGCTTCCTCAACGTGCTCGCTGCGGCCGTCTTCGGTGACGAGGAGGAGGCGCTGCGCGAAGGCCCGGGCGCGTTCGAGCTCGACAGCGAGTCGTTCCGCTGGCGCGACCGCGCGGCGTCCGCAGAGCAGCTCGGCGGCGTCCGCGCATCGCTCTTCCATTCGATCGGCAGCTGCTCGTTCTTCGAGCCGGTCGGCGAGCTCGAAGCGCTGGGGATTCTGTGAGCTTTGGCGCCGGCGAAAGCGGCCTGCTCTGGCGGGACGGTGACGAGGCGGTCGACTTGGCCGGCCTCGGCGACGTCTTCGCGCAGCCGACGCTGAATGCGCTGCTGGCGAGCGGTCCCGCAGCGTGGAAGGACGCGATCGCCGCGGCGCGCGACCACGACGGCCCGCGCGCGCCGCTCGCCGGAGCGCGGCTCCCGTTTACGGTCGCGGACTACGTCGACTTCTACTCCTCGCTCGAGCACGCGACGAATCTCGGGCGGATGTTCAGGCCCGACCAGGAGCCGCTCTTGCCGAACTGGCGCTGGCTGCCGGTCGGTTACCACGGCCGCGCGGGCAGCGTCGTCGTCAGTGGCACCGACGTCGTGCGCCCGCTGGGGCAGCGGAAGGCGCCGGACGAAGGCGCGCCGACGTTCGGCCCGAGCCGTCGCCTCGACTTCGAGCTCGAGCTCGGTTTCGTCGTCGGAGTCGGCAGCGAGCTCGGCGAGCCGGTGCCGGTCGAGGACTTCGCCCGTCACGTCTTCGGCGTCGTCCTCGTCAACGACTGGAGCGCGCGTGACATCCAGGCGTGGGAGTACCAACCGCTCGGCCCGTTCCTCGGCAAGTCGTTCCAGACCTCGATCTCGGCCTGGGTGACGCCGCTCGCGCTGCTCGAGGAGGCGCGGGTCGAGGCGCCGCAGCAGGATCCGCCGCCGCTCTCACATCTCCACGGTGGCGGGAACTGGGGACTCGACGTCGCGCTCGAGGTGGAGCTGAACGGCGAGACGATCTCCCGTGGCAACGCGCGCACGCTCTACTGGACGATGCCGCAGCAACTCGCCCACGCGACCTCGAACGGCGCGCCGTTGCGCACCGGCGACTTGATGGCGAGCGGGACGATTTCCGGCGCCGAGCCGGGGACGGAGGGCTCGATGATCGAGCTCTTCCACGGCGAGCGGTTCCTCGCGGACGGCGACGAGATCGCCTTGCGCGGGCGTGCGGCGAACGGGATCGAGCTCGGCGAGGTGCGCGGACGCGTGCTGCCGGCCCGCGGCTGAGCATTCATACGTTCTTCATACCGAGCGGCTGCCCGGTTTCATCCGCCGCGGCGAGATGTTTAGCCCCGTGGCGCGGATCCTTTTGAGTGAGATTGACCCTGACGTCCGGTGGCTACTGCGGCTGCTACTGGAGCGGTCGGGTCATGAGGTCGTGCTCCCGGGTACCCCCACTCGGGAGCTCGACCTGCTTGTGATCGAGCCCGCCTCGGGTGAGGGTGTCGCATCGGCTCGCGCCGTGCGCTCCGAGTCGCCCGACCTGCCGATCCTCTGCGTGAGCATCCTCCCCGACGAGGCGGAGGAGCTCGGCCTCGGGCCGGTCTCGTATCTCGCCAAGCCGTTCAGCGTCGAGCAGTTCGCCGGCGCCGTCGACCGGCTGCTCACGCCGCAGTCGTTCGCCGCCGCCTAGAGCGGCTCTCCCTCTAAGGTCTTAAGCAGGTCATGCCTGCACTCGCCATCGGCGTTCTCGCTGCCCTCGGCGCCTCGGCGCTGTTCGCGCTTGCGATGGGACTGCAGACGTACGAGGCGCGGCAGGAGTCGGTCGAGCGTGCGCTTCGCTTCTCGCTCTTCATGCGCCTCGTGCGGCGGCCTCGCTGGGTGGCCGGAGCGGCGCTGGGCATCCTCGGCTGGGTCTGCCAGGCCTACGCGCTGACGAAGGCGCCGCTGACGCTCGTCCAGCCGCTGCTCGGAACGACGCTCGTGTTCCTCCTCTTCGTGGCGATGCGCCAGCTCGGCGAGCACGTCGGCCGGCGCGAGGCGTTCGCCGCGCTCGCGGTCGCCGGGGGAGTGCCACTCCTCGCGCTCACGACTCCCGCCCGCCATGCCAGCCACAGCGGCGGCGCGCGCCTCTGGACGACGCTCGCCGTCCTCGCGGCTCTATCGCTCGTGCCGCTCGGCCTGCGCGGCGCCGCCCGCAGCGCGAGTCTTCTCGTGCCGTTCGGTGCCGGCCTCGCCTTCGCGCTCGAAGGTCTTGCGACCAAATTCGTGGCGGACGACTACACCACCCGAGTCTGGGCCGGGGCAGTCGGCTGGCTCGTGCTCATGGCCCTGGCCGGGATTCTCGGCACGCTTGGCGAGATGTCGGCCCTGCAGAGCCGGCCCGTGACGCACGTGGGGCCGCTCATCTTCGCGCTGACGACGTTCATTCCGGTGGCGCTGGCGCCGCTGCTCGCGCACGAGTGGTGGCCGAGCTCGCCGCTCCGGCTGGCCGGGCTCGTCATCGGGATCCTCGCGACCGGTGGAGGAGCGGCGGCGCTCGCCACCGTGCAGGTTGGGGGCGCGCTCGCGCGCGAGAGTGTGGAGCCGGTGGAGGTGACGTAGGGAGGAGCAGGCTGGCGAGGCTAAAGAGCGGCGAGATCGCCGACGTACATCCTCGCCGCCGCGATGAACGAGAACCCGGCGCTCTCAAGAACCGGCCGCGACATCTGACCGGCTTGCACCGTCAGCGCCGGTGTGCCGCGCTCGACTGCGAGGTCCCAGCGGGCGCGAATCATGGCGCGGTATACGCCGCGTCCGCGCGCATCGGGAAGCACGCCGGCGGCGAAGAGGTTGATCCCGGAGTTGCCGATGACCGCGGCCGCAGTGCCAACGACCTCTCCGTCGAGTGACGCAATGAACTGCAGTGCCGAGTTGCCGGCCGTCGTGTACTCGGCGTAGCGCTTGACCCGATCCCCGTCCATCTCCGCCGCAGCCTCAGGCCCCATCCCGAACGCTTCAACAGTGACGTGGTCCGAGGCCGCGAGGTCGTCAATGGTCTCGACGAGGCCGACAGTGACGCCGTCCGGTGTGTTGCCCGCCGGGGGCTCGACAAGCGCCATCGCGTTCTCGACCGCCTCGAAGCCGGGCGTCTCCTCATTCAGGAGCCCGCGCTGTTCGAGTTCAGGCCCGAGCCACTCGTAGGCGGGCTCGACCCACCAAACGAGACGATCCTTGCCTTCGGCGCGCACGAGCTCGCGCGCCTCCGCGACGGCGTCGTCGACGTCGGCAGGGCCAATGTTTGTCGGCTCGACGACCTGAGCGATCGGATACGTGTGGAAACAGATAGCCACGTGCGCGCCCTCGACCCGCTTCCAACCGACAGGGAGCAACAGCTCCTGAAAAGGATGCAATGCCTGCCGCCGCACATCCGCCGGAATTTCCACCGGCCAACCCTACGGGATGCGACCCTGGAATTTCGCACGGATTGCGCACGTGCGGGCGTCGCGGAAGTGGGCGCGGCTGGGATCGAACCAGCGACCCCTCGCGTGTGAAGCGAGTGCTCTCCCGCTGAGCTACGCGCCCTGGGCGGCGGATTCTAGCCGCCGTCTCGCGCGCCGCACCGCTACGAACGCCACTGCGCAAAGGCCTGCGGAGACGAGGAACGGGACGACGTCGCCGGACGCGGCGGCCACCGCTCCTCCCGCAGCCGGGCCGAGGAGAGCGCCGGTCGCCCAGGCGGCGTTCATCAGCCCGAAGGCCATCCCCTGCGGCAGCGCGCTCTGCTCCGCGCCCTCGGCGATGAGAGCGAAGGCCGGCGTGAAGAGGACGCCGTACGCCGCCGCGGCGCAGACGATCAGCGGCACGTAGGCGAGCGGCCGCGGGCCGAGCGCGAGCCCGACCGAGAAGGCGACGGCGGCGGCGAGCGAGAGCTGGATCGGCAGGAAGGCGCCACGGCGGTCGAGGAAGCGGCCGACGAGCGGGGAGAGCGTCCCTTCGAAGTACGCGCCGACGATCCAGACTGCGGCGATCCCGAGGGCACCCCAGCCGGCAGCGTGGAGGCGAAGCGGCGCGAGCGTCGACAGGACGCCGAACAACAGGGCGGGAAGCCCCATCAGGAGAAGCCCGCCCACGAATGTCCTGTTGCGGATGGCGCGCGCGATGGCTTCGGTGGAGGGCCGTTCCGGCGGAGTTGGCTCGATCTGCAGCGTCAGCCAGGCCAGCACCACCGCGAGCCCGGCGAGCGTGGCGAAGACGGGCGCGCGGCCGAGCAGTGCGGCCGCGCCGCCGACCACCGGGCCGAAGAGCGCGCCGAAGATGGCGGCGCCCATCGCGCTCCCGATCATCTCGCCGCGGCGTTCACGCGGAGCTGCGGCGAGCAGCCAGGCGAAGGCGCCGGCCCAGGTGAAGGCGCTGCCGCACCCCTGCAGGAAGCGCGCAGCTGCGAGCGCTCCGAAGCCGTGCGCGAACGCGAAGCCGAGGCTCGCGAGCCCCATCAGCGTCAGCCCGACAAGGACGGCGCGCCGGGGGCCGAGTCGCGCCGCCGCCGCTCCGCCGGGCAATCCACCGACGAGCGCTCCGGCCGCGTAGGCGCCGACGAGCGCTCCCGCCCCGGTTTTCGAGAGGTGGAGCGTCTGCGCGAAGTGGGGGAGGAGCGGCGTCAGCGCCGCGTAGAGCATCGTGTCCACCCAGACGAGGGCGCTGACGAGAAGGAGCATGCGGCGCACGATCGTTGAGCCTACGGTTCCGCTGTGACATTTCGACCGGTCGGTGCCGTATGAAGCTCGTGAACGCAATGCCGGCGGCTCTCGCCGCTTCCCGTTCCGGTCGTGCACAGCCTTTCTCCGAGGTCGTTTCGGAGAACCTCGACGCGGTCTACCGCTATCTCGTCTACCTCACGGGCGACCGGGTGGCGGCTGAGGATCTCGCGGCGGAGACGTTCGAGAAGGCCTTCCGCGGCTGGCGCCGTTTCGATCCGCATCGCGGCGCGCCCCGGACGTGGCTCTGCCGCATCGCCCATTCCGTCGCCGTCGACTGGTTCCGCGCCGAGGCGCGGCGGCAGCGGCGCGAGGAGACGTACATGCTCGACGCCGAGATGCTCGAGGAGTCGGTCTTCTCCGACGGGCTCTCGCCGGACCTCGAGCGCGCGCTGCACCGGCTGACGCCGGCCGAGCGCGAGGTCGTCGCTCTGCGGGTGCTGCTCGAGCTCGACGGGCCGAGCGCCGCGCGCGTTCTCGGGATCAGCCAAACAGCTTGCTCGACCCGGCTCAGCCGGGCGTTGAACCGATTGGAAGAGGAGGTTGGAGATGTCCGCGACTGACATGCCGTTCGAGCGGCTCGAGGCTCTGCTGCGCGGCGAGGAGCCGCGGACGTTGGACGAGAAGCAGCGCGCGTCGATGCTTTCGGAGCTGCGCGCCGGGACGCTCGATGCTCCCGAGACGCTGCGGCAGAGCGTGCTCGCGGCGGCGCCGGGGGCGGCGCGGCGGCGGCGGACGTCCATGCCGCGGAGGCGGCTCGTCCTCGTCGTCGTGCCGGTCGCCGCGTGCCTCGCGGTAGGGGCGGCGTTGATTCACGGCGCTTTCTCCTCCGGCTCCAACCCGTTGGCTGCAAATGTCGCTACGCGGAGCGTGTTCCATGGAAAGGCCAAGTTCCAGCAGAACTTGAAGGCAGTCACGCACGCGCCGGCCGCGAACGGCGCGTTCGCCAAGGCCCACACCACCGCCGGGAAGGCGTTCGGCACCCCCACGGCGGCGCAGTCCAAGGGGACCCTGGCGCTCTCCGACCAGACCGCCAAGCGCGTCCCGAACGCTCCGCGGGCCCTTGGCCCGCTGGCAGGCGACAACCCCGTCTCGACGGTGCAGGCGTACAGCGCCGTCACGATCCCGTCGAACCGGCTCGTCCACGCGGACGCGTCGATGCAGGTCGTCGTCAAGGATCACGCGGCGCTCACGAGCGCGACGAACAACGCGACTCAGATCGTCACCAGGCTCGGTGGCTACGCGCAGAGCGTCCAGTACCAGGCCTCGCGCAAGGGCTACGGGAACGCCTATCTCGACCTGCGCGTCCCCGTCGGCAAGGCGGAGACGGCGATCGGCAGGCTCGGCGCTCTCGGCCAGCTCAGCTCGCAGCAGGTCTCGACGCAGGATCTCCAGCAGCAATTCCGGCAGCAGACGGACACGATCGGCTCGCTGAAGCGCGCGATCGCGATCTATCAGCAGGCGCTGAACAGCGGCTCGGTGTCCGGCTCCCAGCGGGTCGAGGTGCAGATCCGCCTCTCGAGCGCCGAGCACGCGCTCAACTCGCAGCGCAAGGCGCGCAGCCACACCGTCGCCTCGGCGGCGACGGCCGACATCCAGCTGACGCTGACGACGAACCAGCATGCGTTCGTGACTGTCCACCACAAGCAGGGACGCCTCGGCCGGCTGCTCGGCAACGCCGGGAACTTCCTCGGGCTCGAGGGGATCATCGTCCTCTACGCGCTCATCGTCGCCAGCCCGTTCGTCATTCTCGGCGGTCTCGGCTGGGGGCTGGCGCGCGAGCGGCGGCGGCGTGGCGAGAAGGCCCTGCTCGGGAGCGCCTGATCTGCTGGAATACCGGTCGTGCTGCTCGCCGCAGACCTCACGACCGGCCACAAGATCGCGCTGATCGTCGTCGCGGCCGCGTTCATCGTCTTCGCGCTCGCGTCGTCGTTCCTCGTGCCGCGCTACAAGCCGGACTTTCCCGGCCCGGCCGGCCTGAGCGTCTTCGTCATCGCGTCGCTCGTGATGTTCGGGCTGATGGTCGCGGCCATCAACTTCTTTGGTTGAGCCTCGCTAACCTGTCCCGAATTCGGAGAAGTGGCCGAGTGGCTGAAGGCGGCGCCCTGCTAAGGCGTTATGGGGCTGAATGGCTCCATCGAGGGTTCGAATCCCTCCTTCTCCGCTAGCGCGGCGCCCGCGGGTCGCGCCCACCCGCGGAGGGGTGGCAGAGCGGTCGAATGCGGCGGTCTCGAAAACCGTTATCCGTGCAAGCGGATCGGAGGTTCAAATCCTCTCCCCTCCGCTCTACCAAGCCGGAGCCGATCCCAGCAATCGGCTCTCGCGCATTCTCTGGCGTCCCTCCAGCAGGCCGCCGAGCGCACCGAGGGGCGCCGGGACCCCCTGAGACTCCCCCGGACCGGCGCGCGACCGGCGCGCGCCGGTCGCGCGGCGCCGCGCGACGTCGGCCCCGGCGAGTGCCCGTCTCCGGCCGCCGTCGCCGTCGCTTCCCCTAGGCTGGCCGACACCGACACCACGCCCTCGCCAGCCGTCGGCGAGCGCAGAGCGCCGCCTGGGCCAGTGCTCGGGAACGTCACTTGAGCGGAGGCGTTACCCCGGCAGACGCGCGTCGCCGGCTCTCGCCCAAGCTTCGGCAAGGGGGCGGCGATAGAACAAGGCGAGCGGCACGGCGACGAGGATCAAAAGGGCTTCGTCGAACGGTCCGGGGATCGGCAGCAGACCGAGAGTCGCCAACCACCTGAGCGGCCTCGGAATGCGCTTGTCCGTCGCGGCGATCCTGACGGCGCCGGGCGTGCGTCGGAAGAACGAGAGGACCGCTGGCATGACCTCAGAGTAGGTGACTCGCCTGGGCCAGTGCTCGGGAATGTCCCCTGAAGGCGCGGTGGGAACTCGCCGTAACGTGTGCGTCGCTCGCGACATAGACAGGGTGAGAGATGGAGCAGCGGTTCGAGCAGATCTACGCGGAGCACTGCGAGGCGGTTCGCGCGTACGTGAGGCGCAGGGCCCCCGAGCCGGTGGTCGACGACGTAGTGTCGGAGACGTTCGTCGTCTGCCTGCGGAAGATCGACCGAGTCCCGGCTGAGCCCTTGCCCTGGCTGTATGCGGTCGCCAGGAAAACGCTGGCGAACGAGCGGCGAAAGCGGGCGCCGATCACGCCAAGCGAGTTGCGGCTCGTCGTCGAGCCCGAGCCCGTCGGCGACGGCGTCCTCGCTGCCGCGTTCAATCGCCTGAGCGAGAAGGACCGGGAAGTCCTCCGGCTTGTCGCCTGGGAGGGGCTGTCACTCACCGATGCAGCGACAGTCCTTGGATGCTCCGGCGTCGCTTGCCGAGTTCGGTATCACCGGGCGAAGTCACGGCTCGCGTCCCGGCTCGAACCTGCTGCCTCCTCTAGTCCCAAGCCGAAGGAAGTGACGAGATGAGAAACGATCTGATCAGCCGCCTAGCGGCGGCGAACCCCGTCCCGCACAACGACCCTCTCCATCTTCCGGAGCCGGTGCGCGCGCGCTCCCGGAGGCCGGTGCTTGGTCTGGCCGTAGCTCTGGTGGCGCTTGCGAGCGCGGGCGTCGCGGTTGCGGCTGGCTTCGGCGCGTTCGAGGGCACGCCGGCACCGCACTCGATCGAGCAGGACTTCGTCCAGTTGAACGCGGGAAATGCGAACTTGGTCGTGATGAACCCTCAAACCGGAGCTTTCGTGACACACGTCCCCAACGCGGACGCGAGCCAGGCTCACGGTGTCTTCCAGCTGCAGACCGCCGACGGGCCGCTCGACCTGTGGGCAGCTCCCGAGTTGGACGGAAGCGGGACGTGCTGGTTCGTCGGCTGGGAGTCCGAATTGACGGCTGACCAAGCGATCGGCAACGGCGGCTGCGCGCTCGGCCTTTCGCCCATCGCCCCGAGCACGTACAACGAGGCGAGCCACCCCTCCTACACGGTCATCGTCGGTTCCGTCACAGGATCTGAAACGACGCTCGCCGTGACGCTGACGGACGGTCAGACCACCACGCTTCCTGTCGCCGAGCATCTCTTCCTCGGCGCGGTTCCGGGTGGCTCCGAGCTCGCGTCCATCGTCGGACGCGACGTGAACGGCGACGTCGTCGCCACCTGGACTGCACCCGCCGGCTAGCCCTTCGCGTCCGGCAGGCGCCGAGGGTAATCGCCTGCCCCAGTGCTCGGGAATGTCACCCGAACGAAGCGCCCCGGGGAGGTGGAGTCCAACGTCCGGTCACCGAGTGACACTCAAGTCGTGCCTGACGAGCTTCGGCATTACGAGATGAAGGTCGCGCCGGGGCGATTCTCGGTCGAAGGGAAGCCGGTCGACCTCTCGGTCACCCGCATCCTGAACGCCACCCGCCTAGCCGTGCTCGGAATCCTGCTCACGGTTGGGCTAGGCGCGGCGGCGCTCGCTCCTCCCGGATGGTGGCGTCTCCTCGTGGGGCTTGGCTCCGTCGCGGCGACCTGTGCGCTGTTCAAGGCCCCGCGAACGAAACACCGCCTCACCAGCTTCATAGCGTGGGTTACCGACTTCTGAGCACCTGAGTCGGGTGGGCCAGTACGCGGGAATGTCACTTGGTCGTGCGGGGGGAGCTTCGCCTGGCCCAGAGCTCGGTCGGCTGCGCCTTGTCGGCACGGACGACGTTTGGGCCGTAGATCTTGTCGAGTATCGCCTGGGCGGTTGCGACGTCAGCGGTCACCCCCACTTGGAAGTAACCGTCCGGGGTCGGCCCCCACTCGTCTACTTGTATGCCGTGCGCCTCCAAAGGCTTCGGGTCGAAGGTGGCCGTGAGCTTGCGCAGCGTCGCGCTCGTATTCGGAGCATCGTTGTGGATCACGTAGATGCCCGGATGTTGCGCATTCAGCTGGTCGATCACTGACTGGGGTGCTGCTTTGAGATAGATGTCCACCGTGTTTGCGTCGGGATGGACAGCGTCCCCGGTGAAGTAGCTGCCGGCGATGCTCCGCGCATCATCCGCCGCACCGTCAAGAACATTCTGCGTAGTCCAAAGGCTCTCGATGCCAGCCACCGCACGAGCTCCGATGCTCGCGCCGCCTACGGGAACCAGAGCGACGGCCGCGGCTGCGACGACGACTGCGACCAAGGCGAGCTTGGCGTTCCAGATTACGGTCGTAAGCGGCCGATGAGGCGGACGGAGGCGCTCGCTGGAGCCCACCCGTGCTAGGGCGTCCGCCCAGAGGTCGCGGATGGGCTGAACGTCATCGAGTGCCTGAAGTTCGTTACGCAAGTTCACGCTCATGTGGAACCTCCTGGAGACATTTCCTCTCGCAACGCGGTGGCGCTGCCATAACTCTGGCGCAGGGCCTCGCGCGCGCGATACATCTGCACCCGCACCGCTAACTGACTGGATCCGGTGGCGCGGGCGATATCGGCAATCGAGAAATCGGCGTAGTAGAAGAGGAAGATGACGGCGCGCTGTTTCGGTGAAAGCGTCCGAAGCAGGGCAAGCGCCTCGTTCGGAACGGACTCGTGAGCATCGAGGTGAACGACGGCTTGCGAGTCGCTGCCTGCCTGCTCTTTGCGCAAGAGCGCTGCGGCCTCACGCAGGGCGACGCGGTAGAGCCAGGGCAGCGGAGCTCGGATCTGCTCGGCGTGCTCGATGGCACGAGCAAACGCTTCGGCTACGGCGTCGTCGGCAATGTCCCGACGGCCGCCCGAGACCGCATAGACGCCTCGCCAAAGCTGGGTGGCGTGATCGTGGTACGCCTGCTCGATGGCCTTCTGAGCCATGACATTCCCCATTGCACTACTAAAGAGCGTGGCAGCGTGCAAAAGGTTACGTCGCGTGGGCGAGTGCCCCCTCTCACTTGAGCGCGGGCGGGCGACGTGCGGCCGGAGAAATGTCAAAGCCCGCAAACCGCTTGCGCAGTACGCCGACGGCACGCTCTCTCCAGCCTCCGGCTCATGCAGTAGGCCGCTCGCCTGGGCGAGTGGTCGAAGTGGTCCCTGGTATTGCCCAGTGCCTGTTGAGCCAGCTCTCGCCGCCCGGCAACGCCACTTGGTAGTCCGACCCGTCCCTGAGCGGGGAACGCGAAACATGCGGGCGTCGTCACGGCCGTGGGGCGCGGTCGACGGCCGTAGACTTGGGCCGTGTCGATTATGGACTTACCGCGTTTCTTGGGTACGAGCAACCTTGAAGCCGCCCTTCGGGCGGTACTGGAGAGAGCCGGGTGACTGGGATGGCGACTGTGCGCGACTTGATGTCGACGACTCTCCTGACCGTGGAGGCAACCGCGACGCTGACGGACGCGGCCGCGCAGATGGACGCGCGCCGAGTGGGAGCGGCTCTCGTGCTGAACGGTGAGCGGCTCTCCGGGATACTCACCGAGCGCGACATCCTCCACGCGGTGGCGAGCGGACAAGTCGAGGGAACGAGGGTCGGCGCCTGGATGACTCACGATCCGGAGACGATCGGGCCGGACGAGCGGCCCGGGCACGCCGCTGCGATCATGCTCCGCGGCGGCTTCCGACACCTGCCGGTGCTCGACGGCGACAAGCCAGTGGGCATCGTCTCGATCCGGGATCTGATGCGGCTCGCGATCGACGACGAAGCTCCACGCGGTGCCTGAGACGTCCATCGCCAGCGCTTTGGACAAGCGCCGAGCCGTCCCGTCATGGCTCGATCGTCGCCTCGCGCGCCGCTAGGCGTCCGCCGGAAAGGCGTCCCGCGGGTGTCCCGTCCGCCGCAACGACGCCTGCGAGACACTTCAGGTGCCTTCACGTCGGATGAGAGGCGCGCTCGCGCAGGCGAGGATGCTCGTTCAGCCGTCACCGCAGGCTCTGGTCCGAGGCGCCGGCGCGTCCGGGCCGGCGCGCGGACCGGCGCGCACGGCACGCACCCACAACCGAATCGGCTTGAACAAGCCCCTTGAGCCGCAAGCCGCGCAAGCCTCGAAAACCGTTATCCGTCGTTAGGCGGATCGAGGGTTCAAATCCCTCCCCCTCCGCTCACCGAGCCAACAGCCATGCGGGCGATCGGCCCCGGGGCACCCGCGGCCCGGCCCGCTAGGCGGACGCGAGGAGCTTCGCGGCCGCAGCGCCGGCCACCCGGATCGGCTTGGCCGAGCCGAGATAGATCGTCTCGAGGAGCGCACCGGACGCGAGGAGTTGAAGCTCCTGGGAAAGGACCTCGGGGTCGACTGCACAGGCGCTCGCGAGGTCGCGGAGGTAGTCGCGTACCGCCTCGGTGCTCTCCGCCTGCTGCTCCCGCCCGGGATGAAGCGGATCCTGCACCTCGCTCCAGATCCGCAGGCGCGACGACACCGCGCTTACGTCGAGCTCCGCCCACTCTGCGAGCACGTCGAACCAGGCGAGGATCCGGTCGCGCGGCGACTCCGCGCGCTCCTCGACCTCGGCCCGCGCGTACGTGTCCCACTGCTCGATCCCGCGGCGGAGCGACTCTCGGATGAGCTCGTCCTTCGAGGGGAAGAGCGAGTAAAAGGTCGCCTTGGCGACGTTGGCGCGCGCCGCGATCGCGTTCACGCTCGTGCGCCTCATGCCCTCGCGGCTGAAGAGTTCCTGCGCCGCGGCGAGGATCCGCTCGCGCGGCCCGAGCTCTGGCAGCGAGACGACGAAGCGGACCAGCCCGCCGTTCTCGTCGTCGCCGAACTCGACCCGGTCGGCGACGATGCCGCCCACGGCGAGCGCAAAACGGCCCTCTCCGGAGGTAAGGCTCGTCGCGCTCGTGCCCGAGAGCGCGACCTCGCACACCAGACCGAACGCCTGCTTCGACGCCCGCCCTTTCACAGGGCCGCTCCCGGCCGCGAGCGCCCAGTGGGCGAGCTGGGTCACGGCGAGAGCCAGGTCCTGGGCGTCCGCAATCGAGAGACGGAGCTCGTACGCAGCCCACACGATGGGCACACGCAGGCTGACGGCCTCGGCCGGCACTGTGGCGGTCGCCGTGCTCGCGTCCGCGCGCCCCGAGTCGAGCAGCGGCGCGAAGGTCGGGCGAAAATGTCCGGCGAAGTACTCAGCGCTCGCCGTCCGTCCCCCGCTTGTCGCCAGCGTCGGATGCGTGTGGCGGCAGACCGCGAGCCCCTCGTCGGAGAGCGTCCGCGCGTCGTACGGGCAGATGAACCGGACAGGACGGTCGGTGTAGAGCTGGTTGAAGAGCGATTCGTAGCGCGTCCAGCGTCCTTCGCGACCCACATCGCGCGCGAGCGGTGGCTCGCCGACGGCGCAAACCATGCTGGCGCCCGTCTCGAGCGCGGCGTCGACGGCATTCGCCCACGCGACGCATGCAAGTCCAGGGCGTGTGTACCACGCGTCGTGGTCGAGGAAGGTGACGCGGTCCGCAGCTCCGCCGAGGCGTGCACGCAGATGCTCCGTCTGCTCGGGGGGGAGGGCAACGAGCATCGGCTGCTGTGCCTCGGCGGCCTCCAGCAGAACGGGAGTCAAAACATCCGTAAGCGCCTGTTCCGACTCGTAGATCAGACCCTCGTGACGAAAATGCATCAAGCGCCAATCGTACACTTGCGCAGCACCCCGAGGGTTAGTTATCGTGGAAACGGTTACCCGTAGAGTCTAGTACGTTGCAAGGGGGGACTCATGAGGTCTCAGGGGCCGGAACAATCTGCTGGCGACGTGAAGCGGCACCTACGCGAGCTCGCGGCGATCGTCGAGTCTTCGAACGACGCAATCATCGGCAAGACGCTCGACGGCACGATCACGAGCTGGAACGCCGCCGCTCGGCGGCTGCGCCTGGAGGAGCAGTCACCCAACAGGGGGACGTCTAGCGGCGATCTATCATTTACTTCAGTCAAGTCAAGCTTTGGTGGAGGCGATGGCTGGAGTGGATGACGTTGCGGCGCGGCTCGGTGAGTTCGCGGCGATTGTCGAGTCGTCGAACGACGCGATTATCGGCAAGCGTCTCGACGGCACCATCACGAGCTGGAACCGGGCGGCGGAGGAGATGTACGGCTACTCCGCCGAGGAGGCCGTCGGCCGGTCGATCGACATCGTGGCTCCGCCCGAAAAGCGCAGTGAGATTGCGGAATTCCTTGCCCGGATCGGCGCGGGCGAGCGAATCGAGCGGCTTCAGACGGTTCGGGCGCACAAGGACGGGACACGGTTTGACGTCGTGCTCACGATCTCGCCGATCCGCGACGACGCGGGCCGCGTCGTGGGCGCGTCGTCGATAGCGCGCGACATCCGCGAACAGCTCTCCGCCGCGGCGTTGCTGCGCCAGTCGGAGGAGAACTACCGCCTCCTCTTCGAGCGGCATCCGGCGCCGATGTTCGTCTACGGCCCGGCGTCGTTCCGCTTCCTCGCGGTCAACGAGGCGATGGTCGAGGCGTATGGCTGGACGGAGGATGAGTTCCTCGCCATGACGATCGAGGAGATCTGGCAGCCCGAGGACAGGGATGACCTCCGGCGCGTGATCGCCGAGGTGGTGCCTGAGTCCGTCCTCTCGAACGAGGTACGGCACGTCACGAAGGGCGGCACGCATCTTGTCGTCTGCGCCTCCGGGCGCGGCGTTCCGTTCGAGGGGCGGCCGGCTCGGCTCGTCCTCGCTCAGGACGTCACCGCGCAGCGCGGGCTCGAGGGCGAGCTTCGCCAGACGCAGAAGATGGACGCGATTGGCCGCCTTGCCGGCGGGATCGCGCACGACTTCAACAACCTCCTCGTCGTGATCCGCGGCAACAGCGACCTCCTGCTCGGGCGACTCAAGGGCGAGCAGCGCGAGTACGCGGAGCACATCGACACCGCCGCTGAGCGGGCGAGCGAGCTCACGGGGCAGCTGCTGTCTTTCGGGCGCCAGCGCGTACTCCGGATCGAGCCGGTCGATCTCAACGAGATCGTGACCGAGACGCTCGCACTGCTCCAGCGGAGCCTCGGAGAGGACGTCGTGATCACCGCGGATCTCGAATCCGACCTCGGCGCAGTGCTTGCGGACAGGAGCGAGGTCTCGAACGCGATTCTCAACCTCGCGATCAACGCGCGCGACGCGATGCCGGATGGCGGGACCCTCGAGATCCAGTCCTCCGCCAACGACGTAACAGAGACAGAACGATGGGGGGAGTTGCCCCCGGGACGCTACGTCCTGTTGCGGATCACGGACTCCGGAACCGGGATGGACGAGGAGACCCGCTCGCATGCCTTCGACCCGTACTTCACGACGAAGCAGGACGGAACCGGGTTGGGCTTGGCCGCCGTCTACGGAGTTGTCAGGCAGAGCGGCGGTCACATCTCGTTCTCCAGCGAGCGGGGGCTGGGAACGACGTTCAAGCTCTACTTCCCGGTTACGGGCGGTGCTCCGGTGGTGACAGCAAGCGCGGCTGGCGTCGGGCCATACGAGGGGGACGAGGTTATCCTCGTCGTCGACGGCGTGCTGCGGGGACTCGTCGCCTCGACGCTGCAGTCGTACGGCTACGAGGTTCTCGTGGCAGCAGGCGCCGAGGACGCGCTTGCCCTTGTCGACAGGACCGAGCCGCACATCGACCTGTTGTTGACAGATGTCATCATGCCCGGGATGAACGGTCGCGAGCTTGCCGATCGCCTTCTCGCGCGGAGGCCGGGCCTGAAGGTGCTGTTCACATCCGGGTATCCGGCGGACAGGCTGCGCCCGGGGATCGCCGACTCGCCCGCGACGTTCATCGAGAAGCCGTTCCTCCCCGACGAACTCGCTCGGACGATCCGCGGCGTCCTCGATCAGCCGTCGGATCGTTGAGCGTGGCCACTGCGGGCATCACCGTGCTGATCGCGGACGACGACCGCGACGTGCGCACCGTCCTCGCTCAGCAGCTCGACGGGGTTGACGGAATCGTCGTCGTCGGCTTGGCGGCGGATGGCGAGAGCGCAGCGCGGCTGGCGGAGGAGACGCAACTGAACGTCGCGCTGGTCGACTTCCGCATGCCCGGTGGCGGCGAGCGGACCGTGCGGGCGATCTTGGCCGTCTCGCCTGCGACCAGGGTCGTTGCGCTCTCGGGATCGGCCGATCCCGAGACCACGCTGGCGATGCTGCGTGCCGGCGCAGGAAGCTATCTCGTCAAAGGCTTGAGCCCCGAGGCGATCGTTGAGGCGGTTGTCCGCGCCGCCAGTGGCGAGAGCATCCTCGCGGCGCAGGTCGCGGAGGATGTGCTCGGCACGTTCGCAGCTCACCTCGAGACGCGCGGAAGAGCAGACGAGGAAGCCGGCCGGCAACGAGAACGGATCCGGCAGGTGCTCGACCGCAGATTGCTGCGTCCTGTGTTTCAGCCGATTTTCGAGCTCGAGACGTCGCGGCTCGTTGGGTACGAAGCGCTCAGTCGCTTCCCGAGCGAGCCCGCGGTGCCGCCGGGGCGGTGGTTCGCCGACGCGGCGGCGATCGGCCTGCGCGCCGAGCTCGAGCTGGCGGCCGCGGAGGCGGCGCTTGCCGCATTCCGGGCCTACGGAGGGCCCGAGGGTCTCGCCGTCAACGCCTCCCCAAACAGCATCGCGGCTGTGGCAGAGCTCGGGGTCTGGCTCGGCCCACGCTTGATGATCGAAGTCACCGAAAATGCCGTGATCGAGGACTACGAAGAGGTGATGGCCGGGATAGCCGCGTTCCGCAGTTCCGGCGTACGCTTCGCGGTGGACGACGCCGGCGCCGGCTTTGCAAGCTTCCGGCACGTGCTCGAGCTCGAGCCGGACTACATCAAGCTCGACCTGTCACTCACCCAGAGCATCGATCACGACCCGCGCCGCCGTGCGCTCGCACGAGGGCTGATCGGCTTCGCCGACGAGTTGGGGATCGCGATCGTCGCCGAGGGGATCGAGACGCAGGCGCAACTCACAACTCTGCGGGAGCTCGGCGTCGGCCTCGGCCAGGGGATGTATCTCGGGCCACCCGCGCCGCTGCCGGGCTGAGCCGGAGCGGGGGAGTAGTCGAACCGCCGCGGGTGGCGGAGAACCGCCACCCGCGAGGTCGCGAGCTTCCTACGGCCAGTACGGCCCGGAGGCGAGAAACATCGAGCCGGCGATCACGAGCACGGCTAGGACAGCAGGCAAGAGGAAACGACGCACGGGGCTGCTCCTTTGAGTTCGAAGTGAATGAGCGAGCCCCCGGGGGTTCGGACATTGTTCGTGCGGGTCGCCTATCTGGCAAACCCGACTGGCAGGGACAGTTACGCGAGTAAGGCGCCTTAACTGGGAACTAAGATGGAGTCGTGCCCCGCGCCCCAGCCACCCACGTCGACGGTCCGAAACAGTTGGCGATCCGGCTGCGCCTGGCCCGCGAGAACGCCGGGATGACGCAGCGCGAGCTCTCGTTCCCGAACTGCACCGCCCCTTACATCAGCCGCATCGAGGCCGGCGCGCGTGTTCCGTCCCTACAGCTGATCCACGAGCTGGCACGGAGGCTCGGCGTCTCGCCGGAATGGCTTGCAGCCGGAGTGGAACAGCTCGGCGGAGAGAATCCCGCCGAGATCCTCGATGCCGAGGTCGCGGCCCGCCTCGGGGATCTCGACGAGGCGCGCCAGCTCTTCCAGGCCCGCCTGCGGCCCTCGGATCCCGCCTACGCCGCCGCGCTGGCCGGCCTTGGCCAGATCGCCTTTCGCGAGGAGCGTGTGGCCGAGGCGATCGACTATCTGGAGCACGCGCTCAAGGTGCGCGAGCGCTCCTTCCTCATCGATCCAGGTGCCGTCGAGACGCTCGGCCGTGCCTACGCGACCGCGGGAGACCGCGAAAGCGCGATCGCGCTCTTCAGTCAGGCGCTCGAGGCGGCCAAGGCCGCGTCGGCCCGGCTCGAGGAGTTGCGCTTCGCCGTCCTGCTCGCGAATGCCCTCATCGACCACGGCACGCTCGGCGACGCCGAGGAAACGCTGGCCGGCGTGATCCAGCTCGCGAGCGAGCTCGAGGACCCCCTCGTCGAGGCTCGCCTCTACTGGTCGCAGTCTCGACTGCATGCTCTCCGGAGCGAGCCGCAGCTCGCGGCGCGATACGCGAGGCGGGCGCTCGACATTCTCGAGCGAACCGAAAACGACGCGTACGTCGCAATGGCCTATCACCTCCTGGCCTTCTCCGAGATCGAAGCCGGGAATGCGGAAGCTGCTCTCGGCCTCTTGCAGAAGGGCCGCGAGCTCTTCGGCGCCGAGATGAGCCCTCGCGACGAAGCGAAGTTCGCGCTCGAGGAGGCGCGGGCGCTCATGCTGCTCCGCCGCCGGAGTCAGGCCGCGAAGGCCGGCGCGAAGGCGCTCGCGCTGATCGACTGGATCGATCCCGGCGATCGCGGGCGCGCCTATGTCACCCTTGGAGACCTCTTCGCCGCAGTCGGGGACGGCAAACAGGCCAAAAGCCTCTACCAGCGGGGAATCGACCTGCTGAAGGAGTACGGGAAGCCCTACCTCCTCTCGGCCTCCCGGAGGCTCGCCGATCTCCTCGAGGCCGACGGCGACACGTCAGGCGCGCTGCGGGTGCTCAAGGCCGCAACGGACATCGCCGAGTAGCGGCAACGCACTCAAGTCAACGTCGCTACTATCGGTGTTGACTAGAGACAGGCACACGACTTAGCCTTCTCGTCGTAGCTTGCGGCGCAGCGAGAGAGCGGGCGGGCGGCTTTGCTCCTGCCGCCCGCCCGGGTTGCTCCGCCATTCGCCTGCGCGCCTGTGCCGATACCCTGAGGCGCTCTCGGAGAGGTGTCCGAGCGGTCGAAGGAGCGCGACTGGAAATCGCGTGGGTGCGGAAACGTGCCTCGAGGGTTCAAATCCCTTCCTCTCCGCTTCGCGTGGCCCGGCTAGGCCGGGCCTCGCACCCTCAGTCGAGGATGCGGGCGATGAGGTGCTCGCGCTTCAGCACCTTCTGCGATGTCCCGCCGAGCCGGACGTCGTAGCCGGCGTCCTTCGGGAAGAGCACCTTGTCGCCGGGCGACACGCCCTCCGCCTCCGGACCGGCCGCGATGACGATGCCACTGCGGCAGTGCGCCTCGAGGCTTGCCGGCAGGATCAGCCCGGCGCGCGTCTCAGCCTCCTCCTCGGCGTACTCGACGACGACGAAGTCGTCTAGCGGCTCTAGCGCGAGTCTGGTGGGACGCGGATGCTCCAACACGACCGCCAGAATACTCCGCAGATGGCCGACTCCCCTTTTGTCGAGCTCGAGGTCGGGAAGCGCACCGTCAAGGTGACGAACCCGGACAAGCTCTTCTTCCGGAAGCGGAAGGAGACGAAGCTCGACCTCGTCCAGTACTACCTTTCGGTCGGCGACGGGATCGTGCGCGCGCTCTACGAGCGACCGACTCAGCTGAAGCGGCACCCCGACGGCGCGGAGGGCGAGGCGATCTACCAGAAGCGCGTGCCGCAGCACCGGCCGGACTGGATCGAGACCGCGACCGTGACGTTTCCCTCCGGCCGCACCGCCGACGAACTCTGCGTCACCGAGCTCGCGCACGTCGCGTGGGCGGCGAACCTCGGCACGATCGACTTCCACCCGTGGCCGTCGCGGCGCAAGGATGTCGAGCATCCCGACGAGCTGCGGATCGACGTCGACCCGCAGCCAGGCACCACTTTCAAACACGCGAAGCAGGTCGCGGCGATCGTGCAGGAGGCGCTCGACGAGCTCGGCTTCGCCGGCTGGCCGAAGACGTCGGGAAACCGCGGCATCCATATCGCCTGCCGGATCGAGCCGAAGTGGGGCTTCCGCGAGGTGCGCCGCTGCGCGCTCGCTTTCGCACGCGAGATCGAGCGGCGCGCGCCGAAGCTCGTGACGACCGCGTGGTGGAAGGAGGAGCGCGGCAAGCGCGTCTTCATCGACTACAACCAGAACGCGCGCGACCGGACGATCGCCTCCGCCTACTCCGTCCGCGCTCGCCCCGACGCGACCGTCTCCGCGCCGTTCCGCTGGGACGAGCTCGACGGCCTCGTGACCGAGGACTTCACCATGGCCACAATGCCGGCGCGGTTCGCCGAGCTCGGCGACGTCCAGGCCGGGATCGACGACTCGCTCTGCGACCTCCGCAAGCTCTTCGAGTGGGTGGAACGGGAGGAGGCCGAAGGCGTCGGCGAGGCGCCGTATCCGCCGAACTTCCCGAAGATGCCCGGCGAGCCGAAGCGCGTCCAGCCCTCGCGCGCGCGGAAGGAGTCCTGACCCTCCACCCGAATCGTGCCATCGGTCACAAACCGGGAGGGATAGATGAACAAGTGGTCAGTGGAGCGGTGGGCGGCGTCGACGGGTCTCGCGTTCGCGATCCTGCTCGTCGTCGGCAACTTGTTGCCGGGCAGCCCGAAGAAATGGAACGCCTCGGCCGGCGACATCCAGTCCTATCTGCAGGGGAAGCACAAGGAACTGCTGATCGGCGCGGTGCTCTTCGGCGTCGGCTACATCCTCTTCCTCTGGTTCCTCGCCAGCTTCGCCGGGATGTTCCGCGAGGCAGGGCAGGGCCGGCTGGCGACGATCGTCTACGGCGCGGGCGTCGCGACCGTGGCGATCGCGGCGATTGCGGACGGCATCCTCGTCGCGCTCGAGAAGCTCTCGTACACGACCGATCCGAACACCGTCAGGGCGCTCTACGGCGTCGATGCGTGGCTGTACGGCCGGGTCTTCTGGGCTCTCGCCGCACTCGGGCTCGCAAGCTGGCTCGCGACGAAGCGCTCGAAGGCGCTGCCGGACTGGTACGCGTGGCTGACTCTCGTCGGCTCCGTCGTGTTCCTGCTCGCGGGCATCGCCGTCAAGAGCAAGGGCTTCTTCTCGATCAGCGGCGGGATGGGGCTGATCGGTTTCATCGTCTTCGCGGTCTGGGTCGCGCTCTCGAGTCTCCTGCTCGTGCAGCGGACGGCCGACGCGCCGGCCGCGACGACCGTCTAGTTCCGGAGGAGATCCTCCACAGCGAGGTCGTCCGGCCTTCGGGCCGGGCGAACCTCGCGCCAGGTGCACTGGGCCGGGTCCTTGTCCTCGCGGAACCGGATTAGACGCGTCCCGTGCCGGAAGCGGTGCTTCTCGAGCTTGTCGAAGCGCACCTCGACGACGAGCTTCGGCTTGAGCGGCGCCTCCTCGAGCTCGCCCGTTCCCCAGCGGTTCGGCTCGCTGAAGCGCCGGTCGCTCTTCTTGTCGAGCAGCGGGAGCACCTTCGCGGCGATCTCCGCCTGGTTCTTCGCGCCGACCGCCGCAGAGCCGACGTAGTTCAGTTTGCCGTCCTTGTCGTAGAGGCCGAGAAGCAGCGTGGCGATCGTCTCGCGGCCGCCCTTCTTCCAGCGGATGCCGGCGACGACGCAGTCCGCGGTCTTGTGCGGCTTGACCTTGACGACGCCGTCGCGCGAGCCGGGTAGATAGGGCAGTCCCAGCCGCTTGGCGACGACTCCGTCGAAGCCGGCGGCCTGCAGCGTCTGCAGCCACTCGCGTCCCTGCTCGACATCGTCGGAGACGGGCGAGAGCTGGACGGTTCCGGCCGCGACTTTCTCCAGCTCGGCGCGCCGCTTCTCGATCGGCTTCTCGTGCACCGGCTTCCCCTTCCACAGCAGGAGGTCGAAGGCGACGAACGTCGCGGGGATCTCCGCCGCGAGCTTGCGGACGCGGCTCTCGGCCGGATGGAGGCGCATCTGCATCGCGTCGAAGTCGAGTGCGCCGCCGCGCGCGATCACGATCTCGCCGTCGAGCGCGGAGTGCGGCGGCAGCAGCTCGCCGACCTCGCGCAGCTCCGGGAAGTAGCGGAGCAGCGGCCGGCCGTTGCGCGACCAGAGCGCGAGCTCGCCGCCGTCGTTCTCGAGCACGCCGCGGAAGCCGTCCCACTTCGGCTCGTAGCGCCAGCCGCCTCCGACCGGCAGCTCGGAGACGAGCTCCGCCTCCATCGGCGGGAACGGGACGTTGGGGCCGGGGGCGTCGGGCACGGGCCCGAATGTAACCTCGACTGGTGCTCCTTCAGCAGATGCCCTCCGCGTCCCTGGCGGCTGCAAAGCGTCGCGAGGCGGCGTCCTCGCTCGCTTTTCGCTCGCCATGAACGCAGAAACATCAACTGAAGGAGCACATGTGCGGAGGGTTGTGGTCACGGGGCTCGGAGCGGTGACGCCGATCGGCGGCGATGCGCCGTCGACGTGGCGCGCGGCCGTCGCGGGAGAGAGCGGCATCGACTGGATCAGCTCCTTCGACGCGAGCGATTTCCCCGTCCGGGTCGCTGCCGAGGTGAAGGACTTCGACCCATCCGCCGTGGCGCCGCCGAAGGAGGCGCGCCGGCTCGACCGCAACGTCCTGCTCGCGCTGGGAGCGGCGCGTGAGGCGGTGGCGGACGCGAAGCTCGACGGCGCGTACACGCCGGACCGGGTCGGGATCCTCTTCGGCACCGCGATCGGCGGGATCGCAGGGATCGTCGAGCAGGTCGACGTGCTGCGCGAACGCGGCCCCGGCCGCGTCGCGCCGACCTTCATCCCCAACGTTCTCGTCGACACCGCGAGCGGGCAGCTCGCGATCGCAACCGGCTTCCGCGGCCCGAACTACGCGCCTGTCTCCGCCTGCGCGACCGGCTCGACTGCGGTGGGAGAGGCGGCGGAGCTGATCAAGCGTGGCGATGCGGACGCCGTCCTCGCCGGCGGCTCCGAGGCGTGCATCACACCGCTGATCCTCGCCGGCTTCTGCGCGATGCGCGGGCTGGCTGCCGAGGAGGAGCACCCTCCCCGCGCCTCCCGTCCGTTCGACGCGACGCGTGCGGGCTTCGTGATGGGCGAGGGCGCGTGCGTCCTCGTGCTCGAGGAGCTGGAGGCTGCCGAGCGTCGCGGCGCCACGATCTACGCGGAGATTCTCGGCTATGGCGCCTCGAACGACGCGCACCATCTCGCGCAACCCGATCCCGAGTCCCTCGGCGTCGCGGAGATGATGCGGCACGCGCTCGAGCGCGCCGGGGTCGAGCCGGAACGCGTCGGCTACATCAACGCGCACGGCACCTCGACGCCGCAGGGAGACCTCGCCGAGACGAATGCGATCAAGGCCGTCTTCGGTGACCACGCCTACAAGCTCGCGGTCTCTTCCACGAAGTCCGTCACCGGTCACTGCTTCGGAGCGGCCGGCGCGATCGAGGCGATGATGTGCGTCCTCGCGGTCCGCGACGGCGTCCTGCCGCCGACGATGAACTACGTCCATCCCGACCCGGATTGCGATCTCGACTACGTTCCGAACGAGGCGCGGCAGGCGCAGGTGGACGTGGCGCTCTCGAACGCGATGGGCCTCGGCGGCCACAACGGCTGCGTACTCGTAGGGAGGATTGCGTGAGTTACGACTTCGAGGAAGTTCAGACATACGCGGAGTCGCACACGACGCCGCCGGCCGATCCGCTCCGGCGGCTCGGAGAGGAGACGGAGGCGACGCAGGACGCGCCGCAGATGTCGCTCGGCCCGAACGAGGGCGCTTTCCTGCGCTTTCTCGTCACGCTGATGAAGCCGCAGCGGGTGCTCGAGATCGGTGTCTTCACAGGCTGGTCGTCGATCGAGATCGCCCGTGGGCTGCCCGCCGGCGGGAAGCTCATTGCGCTCGACGTGAACGAGGAGACGACCGCGATCGCCCGGCGCTACGCCGAGGAGATGGGCGTCGCCGACCGAATCGACTACATCGTCGGAGATGCGGGCCAAACGATCGCCGCGCTCGAGGGGCCGCCGTTCGACCTCGTCTTCATCGACGCCTGGAAACCCGACTACGTCGACTACTACGAGGCCGTCCTGCCGAAGCTCGCGCCCGACGGGCTGATCCTTGCCGACAACACACTCGGCGCCCTCGACGGCAACGAGGGAATCGTGCGCTTCAACGAGCACGTCAGCGCGGACGAGCGGGTCGAGAGCGTCCTCGTCCCGATCCGCGACGGCCTGACGATGATCAGGAGGGTTTGATGGCGTGGGAGGGACCGCCGGCGCCGTACCGCATCGAGACCGAGCGGCTGGTCGTCCGCTGCTACGAGCCGCGCGACGCGCCGCTGACCAAGGACGCGATCGACTCGAGCCTCGACCACCTGCGGCCATGGATGCCGTGGGTCGAGCTCGAGCCGCAGACGCTCGAGGAGAAGACCGACCTGCTGAAGTCGTTCCGCGCCCAGTTCGACACGGGCGACAACTTCGTCATGGGGATCTTCTCCGCGGACGAGACCGAGCAGCTCGGCGGTTCGGGCCTCCATCCGCGGGTCGAGCAGGGCGGGCTCGAGATCGGCTACTTCATCCGCGCGAGCGCGACGCGGCAGGGGCTCGTCACGGAGTCGACCGCGGCGCTCACGCGCGTCGGCTTCGAGATCTGCGCGGCCGACCGGATCGAGATCCGGATCGATCCCGAGAACGAGGCGAGCAAGGGCGTGCCGCTCAAGCTCGGCTTCACGGAGGAGGCGACGCTGCGGCGGCGGCTGCCCGGTCGCGCCGGCGGGCCGCTCCGCGACGTCACGATCTACACCCTGTTCCGCGAGGACTTCGACCCGGCGATCGCGCCGGGCCTACGCGCCTTTGACGGCTCCGACCGTCAGCTCATCTAGCGACGCGAACGTCACGTCGGCGAGCGCGAGGGCCTCTTCATCAGGCGGATAGCTCGCGTTCGGGATCGCGATGACGCGCATCCCGGCGTCATGCGCCGAGCGGATTCCGGCGTGCGAGTCCTCGACCGCAGCGCAGTTCTCCGGCGCGACGCCGAGCCGCCGCGCCGCCTCGAGATAGACGTCCGGCGCCGGCTTGCCGCGCTCGACCTCCTCCGACGAGACTGTCGCGGCAAAGCAGTCCGCGATCCCGGCGAGCTCGAGCACCTCCTCGAAGATCGTGCGGTTGGACGAGGACGCGAGCGCGAGCGGGAACTCGGCGGCGATCCCCCGAACGGCTTCGACCGCGCCGGGCAGGAGAGGAAGCTCGCGCGCGTACGCCTCGAGCATCAGCCGGACGACCTCGCGGTTGATCGTCTCCGGCTCGTCGGGAACGCCCGCGTCGTCGTGGAGGTAGCGCGACCACTCCGGCGCGCTCATCCCCATCATCGCCCGCTGCACCCGCTCGTCGTACCGTCCGCCGCGCTCGCGGACGTAGTGCTCGCGCACCGCGTCCCAGACCTCCTCCGACTGGAGCAGCACGCCGTCGAGGTCGAAGACGACGGCTTCGATCAAACGGAGTGGTAGGTGCTCTCGCGGTAGACGAGCGCGTTGCGGGACGGGCCGTGTGCGAGCGAGAGGACGTCGGCGATGAAGAACGTGTGGTCGCCGGCGTCGACCTCGGTGCGGGTCTCCGCCTCCATCCAGCCGAGCGCGCCGTCGATCAGCGGCGCGATCGTGGCCTCGCGCGTCGGGACTCCTTCCCAGTGGACGATTGGCGGATAGCCGGCGGCGAAGCGGCGCGCGAGCTCCTCCTGGTCGGAGCCGAGGAGGCTGATCGCGAAGCGGCCGGCGGCGCGCAGGAGCTCGTAGCACGAGGCGTCCTTGCCGATCGAGACACCGATCAGCGGCGGCTCGAGCGAGAGCGAGACGAGGGAGGAGACGGTGACGCCCATCCGGTCGCCGTCGACGTCGACGCTGAGGATCGAGACGCCGTGCGGCCAGAGCCGCATCAGACCGCGTAGGTCGTCTCCCGCAACCATCGCGGACAACGCTACAGACGAGCGGCGGGGGTGAGATTTGAACTCACGGAGCCCGAAGGCTCATCGGTTTTCAAGACCGACCCGTTAGACCGCTCCGGCACCCCGCCGCGTCCGATTAGTGTCGCAGCCGTGGCGACCATGAAGGATCTCGACAAGCTCGCGCTCGCGCTGCCCGAGGTGACGAAAGAGGTCTCGGAGGACGGCCGTCCGACATATCGCGTCCACGGCAAGCACTTCTGTTTCCACCGCCGGCAGCGTCCGGACGCGGTCGATCCGGAGACGGGTGAGCGGCTCGACGACGTCGTCGCCTTCCGCGTCGCCGACCTCGGCGTCAAGGAGATGCTCGTCTCTGACGCGCGCGGGATCTACTTCACGACGCCGCACTGGGACGGCTATGCGGCGGTGCTCGTCCGGATCCCCGATCTCGCGCAGCTCGACCGAGAGGAGTTGCGCGACCTCGTCGAGGAGGCGTGGCTGACGCGCGCGCAGAAGCGCTTGGCCAAGGAGTGGCTCGCTAAGGAGTGACGCGCTCGGGCGCGCCGTACTCGCGCAGCACGTCCGGCACCTCGCCCTGCAGGTTCTCGAGAACCGCCAGCGCCATCCGGTCGACGACTGCCGTTCCGTTGAGCAGGTGCAGCGGCTCCACGCTCTTGCCGTCGCGGTAACGGATCCCCAGCCGCCGGGCCTGGAAGTCGGTGGTGTTCGAGATCGACGCCGTCTCGCGGTAGCGGCCGGCGCTCGGGAACCAGATCTCGAGGTCGTACGTCTTCGCAGCCGCGGAGGACATGTCCCCGGCGGGCAGGGTGACGACGCGGTACGGCACGCCGAGCCCCTGCACGAGCTCTTCGGTGTTCGCGAGCAGGAGCTCATGCTCGTCCCACGAGGTCTCCGGCAAGGCGAGGGAGAACTGCTCCACCTTGTTGAACTGGTGGACGCGGAACATGCCGCGCGTGTCCTTGCCCGCGGCGCCCGCCTCGCGGCGGAAGCAGGGGGAGAAGGCGACGTAGCGGAGCGGCAGCGCGTCGGCGTCGAGGATCTCGCCGGCGTGGAGGCTCGAGACCGGGATCTCCGCCGTGCCGGAGAGGTAGAGCCCGTCCGCCGAGATCGCGTAGACGCTGTCCGCATCGGACGGGAAGTGGCCCGTTCCGTAGAGCGCTTCCTCGCGCACGAGCACCGGCGGCAGGATCGTGACGAAGCCCTTCGCCGCGAGCCGGTCGAGCGCGTAGCGGTACAGCGCGAGCGCGAGGCGCGCGGTGTCGCCGATCCAGTAGCCGAAGCGCGCGCCGCTCATCCGCGCCGCGCGGTCCATGTCGAAGCGCCCGAGCTCGAGGCTCTCCTTCGGATCCGCGAGCTGCGGCGGCTCGCCGACGAGCCGCTCGACGCGGACGTCGTCCTCGGTTGCGCCGTCCGGGACGTCGTCGGCAGGCGGGTTCGGGATTCGGAGGCCGACCTCGTCGCGCGTCGCCTCCGCCTCCGTGAGCTCGCGCTCGGCCTGCTGCAGCTCCTCCTTGACGCCGCGCAGTTCTTCGAGCTCCTCGGGCGTCGGCTTGCCCTTCAGCTTCGTGCGGGAGCGGAGCTCGTCTACGCGCGGCACGAGCTCGCGCCAGCGTTCGTCGGCGGCGAGCCAGGCGTCGAACGCGTCGCCGGCGCCTTTGCGCGCCAGGCGGCGGCGGAACTCCTCCGGCTCGTTGCGAGCGGCGCGGGCGTCGATCATGGGAGTGAGTCTAAGTAGCTCTCCAGCAGAAGGGCCACGCCTTCCTCCTGGACCGGCGGGACGACGAGGTCGGCGCGCGCGAGCACGTCGTCGTGCGCGTTTGCGACGGCGACGCCGAAGCCGGCCCAGTCGAGCAGCTCGCGGTCGTTCTCGCCGTCGCCGCAGGCGACCGTCTCGGCGGCCGAGAAGCCGAGCCGGTCGGCGACGAAGGCGAGCCCGCTCCCCTTGCTCACGTCCGGGTGCGCGAACTCGAGGAAGTACGGCAGCGACTTGGAGATGAACAGGCGCCCCGCGAAGCGCGGCTTCAACTCCGCCTCGAGCTTGTCCAACGCGGGCGGATCCCCGACGGCGACGAGCTTTGTCGGTGGGCGGTCGAGCCAGGCGCGCAGGTCTCCGACGGCATGGATGTCAAGGTGCTGGAAGTCGGCGTAGCGGCGCGCTTCCGGCGTCACCTCGGCGACGTAGAGGAGGTCGTCGACGTAGCAGTTGAGGTGGAAGCCGGCGGCGATCACGGTGTCGATCGCCTCGTGCGCCTCGGCCAGCGGGATCGGGAGGTGGAGGAAGAACTCGCCGTTCGCGGGATCGGCGACGACGGCACCCTGGTAGCAGACGACCGGGTCGTCCAGTCCCGCCTGCTCGAGGTACGGGCGCACGGCGCGGAACATCCGGCCGGTGACGACGATCACGTGCGCGCCGCTCGCTCGAACCCGCTCGAGCGCGTCGCGCGTGCGCGGCCGCAGCACGCCGTCCTCCGCGATCAGCGTCCGGTCGAGGTCGAGCGCGAAGGCGGCGACAGGCCGCGGGAAGGTCGCCGGGAGCTCGACTGCTACGGCGCTTTGCCGCCAGTGGACGTGACGACGAACGCGGCGACGTCGGCGATGTCCTGCGTCGAGAGCGAGGACTTGAAGGGCGGCATCGAGGCGCCGCCGTTCGTCACCTGCGCGGTGGCCGCCTGGAAATCCGGCTTGAGCTGGTCGAGGTTCGGGCCGGTGGTGCCGGTCGCGTTCGCGGCGGCGAGCGTGTGGCAGCTGCTGCAGTTCGCGACGAAGATCGCCTTCCCCTTCGTCGGGTCGCCCTTCTTGTGGAAGGCGGGGACGATCGGGAACGTCGTGGTTGGCGTGGTCGGCGTCGTCCCGACAACCGTCTTCGGCAGCGGGGAGGCGACTCCCTCCGCGCCGCAGCCCGCGAGCACGACCCCGCCGAGGAGAGCGGCTGCGATGAGAACGATCCGACGCACCGGCGGAGACTCTAATGAAGCGCTAAGACCACGGGCGCGGGTACCGGCAGCCTCGTCCGCCTCAGTACCATGGCTCGCATGAATCGCAGATCGTTCGGTCGCGATAGAGGGCTCTCGCTGCGGATGCTCTTCACGAGCACGCTGCTCGGCCTCCTCTACGTCATCTTCGCCGTCGTCCTCTTCAGCGTTCTGAAAGTCGGGCTGGCGCCGATGCTCGTAATCGTGATTGGGCTCGCGTTCTTCCAGTACTACACCTCGGACAAGCTCGCCCTCCGGGCGGCGGGCGCGAAGATCGTCTCGGCGGACGAGGCGCCCGAGCTGCACGCCATGGTCGAGCGGCTGTGCGCGATGGCCGACCTGCCGAAGCCGCGGATCGCGATCGTCAACAGCGACGTCCCGAACGCCTTCGCGACCGGCCGGAACCCGAAGCACGCCGCGGTCGCGGTGACGAGCGGGCTCTGGAGCAGGCTCGAGCCGCAGGAGGCCGAGGCAGTGCTCGCCCACGAGCTCTCCCACATCGCGAACCGCGACGTGCTCGTGATGACGATCGCGAGCTTCTTCGCGATGCTCGCCGCGATGCTGACCCGCTTTGGTCTTTACGCCGGGATGTTCGGCGGCTTCGGTGGCGGCTACGGCGGCAACCGGAGCAACAACAACAACAACAATCAGGTGCCCGTCTGGCTGATCGTCCTCGTCGTCTCGATGGTCGTCTACGCGATCAGCTTCATCCTGATCCGGACGATCTCCCGCTATCGCGAGTACGCGGCCGACCGCGGCTCGGCGCTGATCACCGGCGCGCCGGAGAACCTGATGAGCGCGCTCCAGAAGATCTCGAGCGGCATCACGCAGATCCCGCAGCGCGACCTGCGCGAGGTGCAGGGGATGAACGCCTTCTTCATCATCCCGACCAACTGGAAGTCGAACATGAGCGAGTGGATGATGGATCACCCGCCGCTCGAGAAGCGCCTCGCCGCCCTCGCGGAAATCGCCCGCGAGATGGGCAAGCCGGTTTCGTAGTCTTTCTCCCGTGAAGAGGCGCGCCGTCGGCCGCAGTGGGGCGCTCACGGCGCGGATGGTGATCGCGCTGGCATTGCTCGCGTTGACCTACGCGACCCTCGCCTTCGGCGTCTTCGAGCTGTTCCGGGCATTCCCGCGAGCCTGGCCGTATTGGATCGTCGTGGCGGTGGCGTTGGGAGCGGCGCTCGCGGGGCGCTACCGAAGCGCCAATCGGAGCCTGCTTCGCGCCGCTCACGCGGAGATCGTGGAGCCGCGTCAGTACCCGGAACTGGACGCGCTGTTCAAGCGGCTCGCCGCGCTCGCGGACATTCCGTCCCCGCAGCTCGCGCTGGCGCAGACCGACGCCGCGAACGCCTTCACCGTTGGCTTCAGGAGGAAGGACGCCGTCGTCGTCTTGACCAAGGGCCTGCGGCAGCGGCTCACGGGTCCCGAGCTCGAGGCGGTCGTCGCCCATGAGCTCTCGCACATCGCCAACCGAGACGCTGCCGTCATGACGGCCGTTGCCGCGCCCCGGACACTCGGGGAGGTGATGATCGGGGACGCCGGCGGGACGACGCTTGGCCTCGTCTGGTTGATCATCTGGCCGCTCGCGATTCCTGTGTATTTCGTCGGCCTGTTACTGACGCTGATCGTCTCCCGTTGCCGCGAGTTCGCAGCCGACCGCGGCTCGGCGATGTTGACCGGCGCGCCGGAGGAGCTGATGAGCGCTTTGACCAAGCTCTCAAGTGGTGCGTCTGAGATTCCGCATGAGGACTTGAGGGCAGCGAACGTCTTCTGCATCGTCCCGACGGAGGCGGCACTGATCTCGCTCTTCTCGGATCACCCACCGCTCGAAAAGCGCTTAGCCGCCCTCGCAGAGATTGCCCGCGAGATGGGCAAGCCCGTCAGCTAGTCGGCGGCCTGGTCGCGTACAGCACGTGGCGCTTGAGCGGTCCGGCTGGGGCGTTCGGGTGGTCGAAGTCGCGTGACGGGTCGTGCGTCATCCCGATTCGCTCCATCACTCGCCGGGAAGGCGCGTTCGACACTGTCGTGAACGCGACGATCTCGTCGAGGCCGAGCTCTTCGAAGCCGTAGCGCAACGCTTCGCGGGCGGCCTCCGTCGCGTAGCCGTTCCCCCAGTGCTCGCGCCGCAGGCGCCAGCCGACTTCCGTCACCTCCGGCCAGAAGCGCGGGACGTTCAGTCCGACGAAGCCGACGAACGGGGCGAGATCCACCGCCTCGACCGCCCAGAGCCCCCAGCCGCGCTCGTCGATCAGGCCGCTCGCCCAGTCGACCATCGCGTCAGACTGCTCGCGGGTCCGCGTCGCTGGGAAGTAGCGCATCGTCTCGGGGTCGGCATTCAACTCCGCGAACGGCTCGCGGTCGTCGTCCCGCCACTGCCGCAACAGCAAACGCTCGGTGCGGAGATCGGTCAAATGGGAGCGTCGAAGAGCGCGAGCCACTTCGACAGATCCGGCTCGATCGGAAGCTCTGGTTCGAGCTTCGCCTTCAGCTCTAGCTCCTGCGCGTTGTCGCGTTCCTGTTTCTCGCCCGTCGGGATGAACGGCCACCACGTTCCCGTCTTGAAGCCGTAGATCCAGTAGACGGGATGGCCGTTGCCGAACGCGCTGCCGTCGAAGCGGAACGCGGCGGCGAGGAGCTGGCCACCGAAGCCGTGCTCTTCGAGCTCCGAGGCGAGTGCGTGGACGCCCGCGACCTGGTCGTCGAGCTGGGGATCGCGGACGATGACCCACTCGAACCCGAACGAGTCGGTCTTGCGGTCGATCTCGGAGCCGGAGCCGCGCGCGACCCCGCGCAGGAGCTCCTCGGCGTCGTTCTCCGTCGAGGTGAACTCGCCGGCGGACATCGGCTTGAAGATCAGCGCGGAATCGCCGGTCGGCTTGAGCGAGCACTCGGTGTCGAGGGTCACCGCAGCGGTCGAGAGCGCGAACAGCCTCTCCGCAGCCGGCTGCTTGAGCTGCTTGCGGCCGAAGAGGATGTTGCCGAAGCGGCTCAGGTTTTCGCGGCGTCGTCGGAGCTCGGCGCGGCGGCTGCGTCGTCGCCGGAAGCCGGGATCTCCTTCGGCGCGTCGCCGGAGCCGACCTCCGCCTTGAGCTTCGCGAGCTCGTCGTTCACCTGCGATGCGGCCGAAACCTGCGAAAGCTCCCGGGTCAGCTGATCCTGGTCGCCGGCCGAAAAGTCCTCGAGTGCACCGCTGGACGTGAGCTCGTCGATCGCGCCCGCGCGCGCCTGCATCTCCTCGGTCTTGTCCTTCGCGCGCTGGATCGCGAGGCCCGTGTCGGCCATATGCGAGCCGATCCCGGTTGCAGCCTCGCCGACCTTGACCTCCGCCTCGGCGGCCGTGTACTGCGCCTTGAGGACTTCCTTCTGGGAGCGGAAGGACTCGATCCTCGTCTCGAGCTGCTGCTCGGCGGCGATGAGCTTCTCCTGCTGATCCTGGAGCTGCTTGACCTGGCCGTCCATGTCCTGCAGCTGCTGCTGCGCGACGGCCTTGCGCTGGAGCGCCTGGGTCGCGAGGTCGTCGCGGTTCGCCGCGACGGCCTGCTTCGCCTGCGTCTCGAGCGTGACGACGTTCTGCTCGAGCTTCTGCTGCTGCAACTCGATCCGCTTCTTCGCGGTAACGACGTCGGCGACGCCGCGCTTCATGTTCTGGAGCTGCTCGAGCATCTGCTCGTACGAGTAGTCGAGCGTCTCGGTCGGGTTCTCCGCCCGGTTGAGCAGCTTCGAGTACTTCGACTTGACGACGAGCGCTGTGCGTCCCATGAGTCCGGCCATGACGACTAGCCTAGCGGCCGATGCTCGTCGCGAGGAGCATGCATCCGGATTGGCTCTCGAACGCCTACGCGCTCGCCGCGGAGGAGGGAGGGCCGGCCGTCTTCGTCGACTCCGGCGCCGACATCGAGCCGCTCGTCGCAGCGGTCGAGAGCTGGGGCGCACGGCCGGTCGCGCTGCTGCGAACGCACGCGCACCCCGACCACGTGGTCAACGAGGACGAGCTCGCCGGCCGTTACGAGATTCCGGTCGTCGCCGAGCCCGGCGAATGGGAGTGGGAGGGACTGCGCGTGCGCGGTCTCGCGACGCCGGGTCACTCCGACGACCACGTCTCCTTCGTCGTGGGCGACGAGGTCGTTGCGACGGGCGACGTCCTGTTCCGCGACGCGGTCGGCGGCGGCGACCTTCCGCAGGTGCGGAGCTCCGTGATGAACGTCCTCCTCGCACTGCCGGACACGCTGGTCGTCCTGCCCGGCCACACCGAGGAGACGACGATCGGCCGCGAGCGCGAGGCGAATCCTTTCGTCCGGGTCTGGAGCGGCGCGGTGTCGGAGGGGACGGAGCGCGTGCGCGTCGCCGGCCGGGACGCGGCGCTCGTCGTCTGGTCGCCCGACTACGACGGCAAGGGCAAGGCCTGGGTGCGCTTCGACGACGGGACGGACGCGATCGTCGGCGGCTCGCGCGTCGAGCGCGCCTGAGAAAGACACGTCCGAAACGGACAGTACGGTCCGCCGGTGCGTTTAATCGTCGCCCGCTGCGAGGTGGTCTATTCCGGCCGTGTCTCCGCCGTCCTGCCCGAGGCGGTGCGGCTCCTGATCCTCAAGTCGGACGGCTCCGTGCTCGTCCACGACGACGCCGGCGGGTTCAAGCCGCTCAACTGGATGACCGCGCCCACCTTCGTGGCCGACGAGGGAGACAAGCTCGTTGTGACGAAGCCGAAGACCGAGGATCAGCTCGAGATCCGGCTCATCGAGGTGCTGAGCGACGTCGAGCACGACATGGGCGAGTCCGCGGCGCTGCAGAAGGACGGCGTGGAGCGCGACCTGCAGGAGGCGCTCGCGGCGACGCCCGAGGCGCTCGGCGAGCCGCTGACGCTCGTCAAGCGCGAGTGGGCGACCGAGATCGGGCCGGTCGACCTGATGTGCAAGGACGCCGGTGGCGAGTGGGTCGCCGTCGAGGTGAAGCGGATCGGGACGATCGAGGCCGTCGAGCAGCTGACGCGCTACCTCGCGTTCATCCGGGAAGACCCGGCGAAGACCGGCTGCCGCGGCATCCTCGTCGCAGAGCGGTTGAAACCGCAAGCGGTCGCACTCGCCGAGTCTCGCGGGATGCGGGCGGTCGCGGTCGAGCTCGCGGTCCTCCGCGGCGAGCGCGAGCCGGACCTGACGCTCTTCGCCGCTTAGGCCGAGATCGCCTCGACGGTTGCGGCGACGCCGGCGCGCACGCCGTCTCGGTGCGCGTACGCCGCGGAGCCGAGCAGGAGCATCACGCCGTCGCGCGTTCCCGCCTTGGCGAGCTGCTCGGCCGCGTTCTCCGGCCCGACGCCTCCGCCGATCACCGCGGTCGCGGGCTGCGCCGCCGCGACCTGCTCCCGCACCTCCTCGTCGGTGTCGAAGACGCGCGGGGAGAAGGAGCCGACCTGGACGTAGTCGGCGCCGAGCAGCCGGGTCAGCTCCACGAGTACGCCGGCGGAGACCGAGACCGGGCCACCGCGACGGAGGAATGCCGAGCCGACGCGGTGGACGAAGAGCGGCAAGCCGTACTCGCGCAGGCGACCGATCGAGCCGAGCCCGGCGAGGAAGGCGTTGACCATCAACGCCCGTGCCCCGGCCGCGACGATCGCGTCGGCGTCGATTCCCGTCACGTTCGCCGCGTAGAGGACGTGCTCCGGGATCGCGGCGTGGATCGCGCGCACGCGCTCCGGCGACGAGCGCTGCAGCTCGTCGTCCTTGACGAGGACGGCACCACCCGCTGCGAGCTCAGCCGCTACCGCGGCAGTCTCCCGCGGCGAGAGGCCGAGCGCCGGCTTGACGATCGCGCCGACCGAGACACCGTGCGCGGCGGGGAACGCCGGCCCCGGCAATCCGTCCGGCCACTCCACCTCGACGAGTCGGCACGACTCGAAGTCGCCGCGATCCGCCCACTCCCCCGCGATGCACGCCGCGAGGAGCTGCTCTGCCGAAGTCTCCCCCTCGAGCGACGGGAACTCGACCGTAACGCGCTCGCCGTCCACCTCGACGACTTGCGCCCGCACGTCGGACGACACCTCCGGCAGGCTCACCGACTGCAGGACGGCCAGCGTCTCTCCCCAGCCCGGCGGCGTGATGACGAACGTCGCGCGCACGGGCGTATCGTAGGTCCCCCAAACGAGGAGGCACCATGGCTGTGAAGCTCCACCGTTGCTCGAGCCAGTGGGTGAAGATCAAAGGACACCCTTGCTGGCGGGTCGAGAAGGCGCTCATGGACATGGGCATCGAGTACGAGCGCGTCCCCGGGCCGCTCGGCAAGGCGAAGCGTGAAGCCGTTTTCGACGGCACGGGACAGCGCCTTTATCCGGACATCCAGTTCGAGGATGGGAGCTGGTACCGCGAGCAGTCGAAGGACATGGAGCGGACGATCCGGGACGGCAAGCTGAACGAAAAGCGCGGCTAGACTTCGCCGCCGCGGGGCTATAGCTCAGTTGGGAGAGCGCCTGGATCGCACCCAGGAGGTCGTCGGTTCGAGTCCGACTAGCTCCATTCCTGTTGTAGCTCTTCAAGAAGTAGGGCATCGGCCGGAGGCCAATTCGGTCTGACTCGTGGTGAGAGCACCTTAGGAGCTGGTGGTTTGCAACGGGCGGCCGGTGTGGAAGCCCTGGGCGAAGTCGACGCCGTAATCGACGAGCATGGCCAGGGTCTCTGCGTCCTCGACGCCCTCGGCGATCGTCTCGTAGCCGAAGTCCTTGGCCAGCCGTGCGATGCCTCTGACGAGGTGCTGGTTGGACGTGTCGGCGGGCAGGTTCTGCACGAAGTCAACGTCGATCTTCAGATATGCGAGGTTGAAGGTCTTGAGGTACGTAAAGCTGGCGAACCCGGTGCCGAAGTCGTCGAGGGCAACGCGGCAGCCGATGTCCGTGAGCCCGGTGATGAAAGCCTTTCCGGCTTCTAGATCCTTCGTAAGGGCGGTTTCTGTGATCTCGAAGACGAGGTTCGCGGGTTCCGCGCCGGCGTCGCGCAGCTCGTGTTCGATGAAGGCCAGCAGGCTGAGGTCGCTGATCGAGTCCGCGGAGAGGTTGGCTTCGACGCGTTGGCCGCTCCCGGCGATGCGGGCGGCCTGGCTGATCACCCAGCGGTCGATCTCGGCGATCATCCCGAACTTCTCGGCCACCGGCAGGAAGCTGCCGGGCGCGATGACTTCGCCGTTGGCGCCGATCATCCGCAGCAAAAGCTCCTGACCAGGCTGCCCCCCGGCAAGAGGAATGATCGGCTGCGAGAAGAGCACCAGCCGGTCCTCGTCGATGGCATCCCTGATCCGTCCGACCCATGCAAGTGTGTCGAGTTCGCGACGGATCCGCTCTTGCTCATCCTGCTCATCGCTCGTGTCGCGGAAGACGACCACGACCCCGTTGGCCTTCCAGCCGTTGCGCAGCGGCGCGGCCGAGTAGGAAACAGGACAGATCGTCCCGTCCTTGCGCGTGAACGCCTCGTTGCTCCTCCGCGTGGGCTTGCCCTGCTGGCGGACCCGCAGCAGCGGGCAGTCCTCCGCCGGATGAGGCGATCCGTCTGCATGCTGGAAATGGACGATGTCGTGCAGCGGCTTGCCGCGCAGCTCGTCCTCGGTCCACCCGAGGATGCGCTCTGCAGCAGAGTTCATGAAGGCGACACGACCTTCGTCGTCCAGGGCATAGAGGCCCTCGACCATCGTGTCCATCATCGTCGAGCGGAAGTGTTCGGCCTCCGCGCGCTCGGTCACGTCCGTCACAACCACCCCCACGCCGATGACCTCGTCGTCGACCACCACGGGGTAATAGCTGGCCAGCCAGTGCCGGCGATCCTGCGTCAACGCCCGCACACGATCAACCTCCAGGTTGACCACCGCCTCGCCCGTGTCGAGCACGCGCCGATACACGGCCTCCATCTGCGACCAGATATCCGGAACCAGCTCGGCGACGGGCCGGCCGATCTGCTCCTCGACCGGCGCGCCGTTGATCTCGGCCAGAACGCGGTTCATCCGCACGACGCGCAGCTCACGGTCGACCAAGGCAAACCCGATCGGCGCGCTCTCCTGCAGCGCCTCGACGAGCGTCAACGATTCGGCCGTCGCGCGCTGCGCCTCCACAAGCTCGGTGACGTCCTGCACAGCGCCAACCATGCGCAAGGGGTGCCCGTCCTTCGTCTCGGCAAGCTCGGAGAGCGAGCGCAGCCAGCGGACGCCGCCATCGGGCCGAGTAATCCGATATGTCACGTTCGGCAATCGGCCGTCCCGCCGCGCCGCGTCGAGCTCCCCCGCAACCCGGTCCCGGTCGGCGGAATGCATCCGCGACAACACATACTCCGGCGACGGCGTGACCTCGCCCGGCTGGACACCGAGCAGGCGGTACATGTTCTCCGACCAGATCAGCTCGTCGGACTCGAGATCCCACTCCCAGGTACCGGTGCGGGCCAACTGCTCCGCCCTGTCGACCGCGGCACGGCCCGGCTGGGTCCGAACCGAATCCGATGACCGCGGAGCCAGACCATTCGCACCATGCTTGGGATGAACCGTCGCCACCCGCGAAGGATCGTCCGAAGCCGCGACGAGGGACGCCGCGAACACCACCTAAACGTTGCGGGAAACTACTTACGCCCGAATCTCATGCGCTGTGAGCTCGCAACCTCTCACTAACCGCGCGTCGGCAGGTTCAGCGTGACCTTCGACCAGGCGATCGACGACGGCTCGTTGTCCGGGCGTAGGTACGGAGCGTCGTTCTGCGTCACCTGGAGGACGATCTTGTCGCCGGCCGGGAAGACCCAGTCGTTGCCGTAGAGGTACGTGTTCAGATTGCCGGCGGCCTTGTCGCCGGCCGCGGTCGAGAGGCGGTACTCGCCGCGCGTGACGAGCGTCTTCGAGCCGTCCGGCGCCTCGTCCCAGAGCTTGAACGCGACGGTGGCGTCCTGCCCGGTCAGTGCATAGGCGAGGCTCAGCGTCGGGAGTCCCAGCAGATGCGTCGCTTTGGGGTTGGCGAACGTGTAGTAGGCGGCGCCCGGATCGGTCGTGTTCGCGTCCTCGTGGAGGCAGCCGCTGTTCGCGATCGGATCGCTCGCCGCGCCGTCGGCAGGGTTGGGGGCGGCCGACGTCGTCGTCGCCGCCGTGGTCGACGCCAGCTCCACCGTTCCGGTCGCGAGCGATCCCCAGGCTCCGGTGGTCGGCGCCGGGTGAGCAGTACCGGCGCACTCGGTCTGGAACGACGACGCCTGCGCCCGCGGCGCGAGGCTCGTCTTCCCGAGAACGTGCGCTGCGAGGAACCGGTACGCCTGCGCGTTGATCGGTCGCCACTGCCAGGACGGGTTCTGGGCGTTCGAATGGCCGATGTCGCCGAACACCATCTGGATCGGGTAGCCGGGATCTGCCGCCTTCAGCTTGCGGAACATCTGGAGCGTCTGCACCACGGGGAACAGCGGGTCCGTCCAGCCCTGGATCGAGAGCACCGGCACCGCTTGAAGTACGCGGTCGCGTCATACGCGGAGCGGTACGTGAACGAGTCGATCGTCGCCTTGAGCCCTGGATCGGTGCTCGGGTCGTACGGCTCGCCCTGCTGGACGCGCTCGAGTTGCGAGTCGAGATTCGTGCCGTAGTCGGTCGGGTTCGCGTCATAGCGGCCGTTCGCCTCCGCCCGCCCGACCGCCCAAAGGCCGGAGATGTAGCTCTCCTTCGCGATCCCGTACGGGTAATTCGGCTGCGCAGGCTGCTTGACTGCAGGCGTGGCCCGGCCGTTCGGCGCGAGCGAGCCGAGCAGGTCCGTCCATGGGTACTTCGCCACCCCGGCGGCGAGCTGGAGCCGGACGCCCTTCGGGCTCTTCCACGGCAGCGAGGTGGCCAGCAGCCAGGTCTGCCCGCCGCCGTACGAGTCACCGGTGGAGGCGAGCTCGCGCCGCTTCGCGATGCCGGCGTCGACGAGCTTCCCGAGCAGCGTCTGCGTGTCCCACGTCTCGAAGCGCCGGTCTGCGAGATGCGTGTAGCCGTTCGGCGTGCAGTTCGAGTCCTGGTCGGTCATCCCGCAGGACTGCTGGAAGCCGCGCGCCGTGTAGTTGACGACGACCCAGCCCTTCGCGACGAAGAAGACGTTGTTCCAGTGCCATGTGTCGGCGCCGTTGCCGGCCTTCGTCGCGGCTTCCCAGTAGGTCTTGTCCTGCGACCAGCCGTGCAGCATCACGAGGGCCGGGCGCGCCTTACTCGCGCCGAGCGGGATGGAGACGTCGGTGTCGAGGCCGAGCCCGTCGAAGGTCGCGATCTGGCCCGTGCACTTCTCGTACGAGACCTTGTCCGCCGTCGTGACCTTCGCGCAGGTGAGGCCGAGCTTCTTCGCGGCGAGCTGCGCGAGCGTCGGCCGCGTCTTGGCCTGTGCGGCGGCCGCTCCGGCCAGCGCAAGGAGGAGAAGCAGAGCCAGCAGCCTCGAGACCGGGCGAAGCACGATCCGTGGCGTACCCACGGCCGGCGCGCCAAACACCTGCGGCCCGTAAGGTTTTCGTATGGCGACGATCCCGTCGTCGGCCGCGAACCAGGTGCCGCCGCTCGCGGGGCACGACCTCTTCGAGTGCAACCGTCCCCTCCTGGAGGCGCTCGAGCGCGAGGGCGCCGGCTGGGCGGCCGAGCGGTGCTCGAGCTTCGGCCGGATCCTCACGGGCGAGCCGCTCGAGTGGGGGAGGCTCGCGAACGAGAACCCGCCGAAGCTGCGCACGCACGACCGCTACGGCGAGCGCATCGACGAGGTCGAGTTCCATCCCGCGTGGCACGAGCTGATGCGGCTCTCGCTCGCGCACGGCCTCCACTCGCTCTCGTGGACGGAGGAGCGCGAAGGCGCGCACGTCGCGCGCGCCGCGCTCTTCATGCTGGCCGGCCAGGTGGAGGCGGGACACGGCTGTCCTGTCTCGATGACGCACGCGGCAGTGCCGGCGCTGCGCACCGCCGCGCCCCAGCTCGCGGCCGAGTGGGAGCCGCTCCTCACGTCGACGGCCTACGGCGAGGGCGCGCTCTGCGGGATGGCGATGACCGAGCGGCAGGGCGGCTCGGACGTCCGCGTCAACACGACTTCCGCACGGCCGGTCGGCGGCGACGAGTACGCGCTCGACGGCGCGAAGTGGTTCTGCTCGGCGCCGATGAGCGAAATCTTCCTCGTTCTCGCGCAGGCGCCAGGCGGACTCTCCTGCTTCCTGATGCCGCGCGGGGAGGGCTTCCACATCCAGCGACTGAAGGACAAGCTCGGCGACCGCTCGAACGCCTCGAGTGAGATCGAGCTTGAGGGAGCGTTGGCGCGGCTCGTCGGCGAGGAGGGACGCGGAGTCCGGACGATCGTCGAGATGGTCGTCCAGACGCGGCTCGACTGCGTGCTCGGGACGGCGGCGGCGATGCGGCAGGCGGTCGAGCACGCGACGCACCACGCCGCGCACCGGGCGGCGTTCGGCGCGCTACTCGTCGAGCAGCCGTTGATGCAGAACGTCCTCGCCGACCTCTGTGTCGAGTCCGAGGCTGCGACGGTGACGGCGCTGCGTCTCGCACGCGCCTACGACCGGCGCGCGACGGACGCGCGCGAAGCGGCGTTCGCCCGGATCGCGACGGCGATTGCGAAGTACTGGGTCTGCAAGCGCGGCCCCGGCCACGCAGCGGAAGCGCTCGAATGTCTCGGCGGCAACGGTTATGTCGAGGAGTCCGGCATGCCGCGGCTCTACCGGCAGCAGCCGCTCCAGTCGATCTGGGAAGGATCCGGGAACGTCGTCTGTCTCGACGTCCTCCGTGCGCTGCAGCGGGAGCCGGAGTCGCTCGAGGCGCTGCTCGGCGAGATCGCACTCGCCGGCGATGCCGACCTAAGCAACGCCGCCGAGCAGGCGGCCGCCGAGGCGGACGAGGCGGGCGCCCGGTACGCGGTGGAGCGGCTCGCACTCGCTCTACAGGCTTCGCTCCTCATCCGCCACGCTCCGGCGGCGGTTGCGGACGCCTTCCGCGCGCGGACGGGCTCGGCCTACGGGACGCTCCCGCGCATGATCGACGTCGCCGCCATCGTCGAGCGGCACCGCCCGGTGCTCTAGGCAGCGAGGTCGAGCACGACGACGGGAATCTCCCTGATCCCCGCTGTTTTCACCTCGTAGTCGGCGAAGCCGGGCCACTCACGCTTCTGCCGTTCCCAGATCGGCTCGCGCTCGCCCTCGTCCGCGACATGCGCCCGCGCGGGGAACGTCTCCGTGCCGATCTCGACCGTGACGTCGGGATTCGCGACGAGGTTGTGGAACCAGTCGGGGGTCTTCGGCGCGCCGCCGGCCGACGCGAACACCGCGACGGAGTCGTCCGACAGTCGCTGGTAGGCGAGCGGGTTGACCCGCTCCGTACCGGTCTTGGCGCCGCGATGGTGGAGAAGAAGGAGTGTGCGGCCCTCGAACGGTCCGCCGACGCGTCCTTCGTTCGAGTGGAACTCCTCGATGATCTGCTCGTTCCAGTCGGCCATCCTGCCACGACGATACCGGCGCGCCTCGAGTCTGGGTCGCGCCGGTATCGTCGCCCTATGCGCGCCACGGCCGAGTACGAGCGGAAGCTCGACGCGCCGGTTGGCTTCCGGCTTCCCGAGCTCGGCGGCAGCCCGCTCGAGTCGCGCGTCTTCACCTCCGTCTACTACGACGTCCCCGGCGGCTCGCTCGCGGCCGTGGGGATCACACTTCGGCGGCGCACCGAGCACGGCCGCAGCGTCTGGCAGCTGAAGCTTCCCTCGGACGATTTCCGGCTCGAGCTCGAGGTGGAAGGTCGGCCAGCGAGGCCGCCGAAGGAACTGCTCGAGCTCTTGCAGGCGCACCTCCGCCACGGGCCGCTGGAGAAGGTCGCCGAGCTGCGGACACGCCGGCGCGGCGAGCTCGTAGCACGCGACGGGACGACCGCCGAGGTGACGGTGGACGAGGTCGCCGTGATGGACGCGCGTCGCGTCCGCGACCGGTTCGTCGAGGTCGAGGTCGAGCTGCGGGCCGGCAGCCCGGGTCAACTGAACGCACTCGCGAAAGAGCTCGCGGAGGCCGGGGCGGAGGAGGGGCACGGCTTGCCGAAGCTCTTCCGGGCGCTCGACTACGACCCCAACGCCGAGCCCGGCGCCGATTCTCCCTTCGCGGCTCTGCGCTCGCGCCTGCGCGAGCAGCTGCGCGAGATCGAGCGGCACGATCCCGGGACGCGGCTCGGCCGCGATCCGGAGAGCCTCCACGACATGCGCGTCGGCGTCCGCCGTCTGCGCGCGCTTCTCCGTGCGGGACGGGATCTCGTCGCCACCGACACCTCCGAGCTCGACGGCCGGCTCAAGGATCTCGGCGGTGTCCTCGGCGGCGTCCGCGACCTCGACGTCCTGCTCGAGCGGCTCGGCAGCGAGGCCGCCGAGCTCGCCGGCGAGGATGCGAAGCAAGCGAAGGCTCTCCTCGCGTCGCTGCGCAGCGAACGCTCGCGCAAACGGAGCCGCTTGCTTGCGACGCTCCGCTCCGACGCCTATCTCGCGCTCCTCGACGACACGGAGCGGACGATCGCGATGCTGCAGCCAAGCGGTGCGGACATCACGCTTGACGAGCTCGCGGCGAAGGCGGCGGGCAAGCTGCGGAAGGCCGTGCGTGAGCTGCCGCAGGATCCCGCCGACGACGAGCTCCACGCGGTGCGCAAGAAGGGCAAGCGGGCGCGCTACGCCGCGGAGCTCGCGGGTCAGAGCAAGGTCGTGCAGCGCGCGAAGCGGCTGCAGGACGCCCTCGGCGAGCACCAGGACGCCGTCGTCGCCGTCGAGCGTCTCCGCGAGCTCGCAGCTCGCGGGACGGCCGAGCAAGCCGTGGCGGCGGGACGGCTGATCGAGCGCGAGGAGACGCGGCGTGAAGAGGCCCGGGCCGCGTGGCCGGAGACGTGGAAGAAGCTGCGCAAGGCGCTCTGAGCGTCCTCGTCCGTCATGCCTCGGCGGGCGACCGGCGCGACTGGGACGGCGACGACCGGCTGCGGCCGCTCGACACGCGCGGCCGGCGGCAGGCGGCGGCTCTCATCGAGCTCCTTCTCCCGCTCGGGGTGCGGCGTGTCGTCTCGAGCCCTTACGTCCGCTGCGTCGAGACCGTCGAGCCGCTCGCGGCGGCGCTCGGCGTCGCGGTCGAACTCGACGTGCGACTCGCGGAAGGAGCGGGCCGCGCGGCAGTCGAGCTGCTGCGCGAGGACGGCGTCGCGGCGTGCACGCATGGCGATGTGGTCTTTGACATTCTCGGCCGCGGCCTGAAGAAAGCCGCGTCGGTAGTCCTGCGCGACGGCGTCGTCGCGCGCGAGATCCCGCGTCCCGACTAGCTGATAGCTAAGCCGCGAGCGCTTCGAGCGACGCGAGGACGGCGCCCTCGCGGATGCCGCCGTTGCAGACGTTGAGCGGGACGCCCAGGTGACGCTGCACCTCGGCGAGGAGGACGACTCCGGCGGGCAGGATCTCGGCGCGGGCGCGGTCGACGCCGAAGCGGCGGGAGATTTGCCGCGGCGTCTTCGCCTCGACGAGCCGCAAGGCCTCGGCCAGCTCCTGCTCACCGAGCTTCGAGCCGACGAGCCGGCGCGTCGCGCGGGCGCTGCCGCCGACTGCGAGCGCGGCTTCCACGTGCGGCGGCGCGAGCGTCCGGAACGCGTCAGCGGCCTCAGCGGCCATCTGGCCGGCGCGTGCAGTCAGGCGGACGGAACCCAGGTCGACCGACTCGATCCAGTCCGGCTCGGCGCCCGGGTTGCCGATCGCGACCTCGGTCGAGGCGCCGCCGATGTCACAGACGGCGACCCGCTCGGGCAGCTCGATGTCGGCGGTGAGGACGGCGCCGCGGTAGGCGAGCGTGCCCTCCTCCTCCTTCGTGAGCACGCGGGCCTGCACTCCGGCGGCGCGGGAGAGGGCGCTGACGAGCTCAGCCGCGTTGGCAGCCTGGCGGCCGGGCGCCGTGAGGAAGACGTCGAGCGACACCGCCCGATTACGGCGCGCGGTGGCGGCCATCTTGCGGACTGCCTTGGCCGCGGCCACGATGTGAACGTCGGAGACGCTGCCGAAGCGCTCGATCTCCCCGCCGAGCGAAAGGCGCACCTTCTCGGTTTCTAGCGGGACGACGCCATCAGGCCCGGCGCTCGCAACAAGCAGGCGGGTCGTGTTCGAGCCGACGTCGATGACACCGACGCGCATCACCACCGAGTGTAGGTCCGCCGTCGGCCGACGCAGCAAACACCTGGTGACGAACCGGAAACGTCTCTGTAACGGCACGGCTAGCGCGAGCGCGCCAGCGACAAGCGGCGGCGGGCCCGCCGCATCAGGACCTGCTGGCCGGAACGCGGCCGGTCGTCCTTCTTCGGCCGCACCCGCTCCCAGTTCCCCTTCGCGTCGAGCTCGAACGAGGTGTCGTTGTCGCTCCACAGCGCGTCGAGGCTCGCGGAGAGCTCTGACTGGAGAGCGGGATCCTCCACCGGCGCCAGCACCTCGACGCGATGGTCGAGGTTCCGCGGCATCAGGTCGGCGCTGCCTATGAAGTAGATGCTGTGGTCGCCCGCCTCGAAGTGGAAGACGCGGCTGTGCTCGAGGTAGCGGCCGAGGACGCTCCGAACGCGGATCCTCTCGCTCAGTTTCGGCACGTGCGGCCGCAGCGAGCAGACGCCGCGCACGAGGAGGTCGATCTTCGCGCCCGCCTGAGAGGCGGCGTAGAGCTCCTCGATGATTTCCGGATGGGTCAGGCCGTTGACCTTGATCCGGATGCGCGCCTTCTTCCCGTCATGCGCAGCGTCCGCGACGGCGCGGATCTCCTCGACGAGCCGCTGGCGCAGTGTGTACGGCGCGACGAGGAGCTTGCGGAACTGCGCCGGCCGACCGAATCCCGTCAGGTGGTTGAAGAGGTCGGCGACGTCGTCGGCGATCTCCTCGTCCGCGGTGAAGAGGCCGAAGTCCTCATAGGAGCGCGCGGTGACCGCGTTGTAGTTGCCGGTTCCGATGTGGACGTAGCGCCGCAGGCGACCCGCTTCGCGGCGGACGACGAGCGTCGTCTTTGCGTGGATCTTGAGCGTCGGGAAGCCGTAGACGACGTGCACGCCCGCCTGCTCCAGCGCGCGCGACCACTCGACATTCCGCCGCTCTTCGCCCCGCGCCTTGATCTCGACGAGGCAGACGCTCTGCTTGCCGCGTTCCACTGCCTCGATCAGCGCCGGCACAAGCGGCGTGTCGTCGCTCGTCCGGTACACGGTCGACTTGATCGCGATCACCTCCGGGTCGGAGGCGGCGCGGTCGATGTACGACTCGAAGCTGCTCACGAAGGAGTCGTAGGGATGGTGGACGAGGAGATCGCCGGCGCGGATCGCCGCGAACTGCTCCGCCGCGGTCTCGATCGAGTTCCACGGCGGCCGCGCGACGGGCACCCAGCGGTCGTTCTTCAGGTCCGGCCGGTCGAGCTGCGCGATCTCCCCGACGTCGGCGAGATCGAGCAGCCCGTCGAGCGGGTAGACCAGGTCGTCGGAGACGCGGAGCCCCTGCTGCAGCTCCTCGCGCATCGGCTGGGACATCGAGGACGCGACCTCGAGCCGCGTCACCTCGCCGAATCGCGCCCGCCGCAGCTCGAGCTCGACCGCCTCGAGCAGGTCGTCCGCCTCGTCGGAGACCTCGAGGTCGGCGTCGCGTGTGACGCGGAAGAGCGACCACTCCCGCACGTCCATGCCGGGGTAGAGGCGCGGCAGGTAGTGCGCGAGCACCTGCTCGAGCGGCACGAAGCGGCCTCGCAGGCCGAGCGGCAGGAAGCGCGGCAGTCCCTCGGGAACCTTGACTCGCGCAAAGCGCTCCTCCCCTGTGTCCGGGTCGGCGACGAAGAGCGCGAGGCTGACCGAAAGCGGGGAGATGTACGGGAACGGCTGGCCCGGGCCGACGGCCAGCGGCGTGAGCACCGGATAGACCTCGCGCTCGAAGCGCTCGTCCAGGCTCGCCCGCTCCTCGTGGTTCAGGTCGTCGACGCTCGTGACCGTGATCGCCTCTGCGGCGAGCGCGGGGCAGAGCTCCTCGGCCCAGAGCGCCGCCTGCCGCCGGTAGAGGTCGAGCACGCGCCCGCGCGCCTCGACGAGCGTCTGGCGCGGCGTCAGTCCGTCGGGCGAGCGCGCGTTCACGCCGGCGGCGGCCTGTCCCGTCAGGCCCGCCACGCGCACCATGAAGAACTCGTCCAGCATCTCGGAGAAGACCTTGAGGAAGAACACGCGCTCGAGCAGCGGCAGCGTCTCGTCGCCGGCGAGGTCGAGCAAGCGCGCGTCGTAGTCGAGGAACGAGAGCTCGCGGTTGATCAGCCGCTCGAGGGCGACCCGAGTTCGCTTGCGCGCCCGCACCGGAGTGGCCATCGAATGAGATTACTCCTGGGCCAGTGCCGCCCGGGGTAACGGTTCGGTGACGAAACGGCTACCGCGCCGCCCGAAAGCCCTGGCGCGTGAGGAGAGCGAGAGCCGCCGCGATCGCGAGCGGGAGGGCGACGTCCTTGCGCAGTAAGAGAGCTCCCGCCAGTGCGCCCGCTCCCATTAGAAGCACGGCGCTGAACCGCCGCAGCGAGCCGAGGCCCGAGCCGCCCGCCGGCGGCGAGTCGGCGGAGAGCCCGACGAGCGTCATCGTCAGGACGACCGTCGAGAGGTCCGGCACGCCGAGCTTCCGCACGCATGTGCTGCGGAGCCCCATCGCGAAGGCGAGGAGAATGATGAGGAGATACGCCGCCGCCGCGCCCGGCGCGATCGTCGTCGCGCCGGCGATGGCAGCCGCCACAGTGAGCACCGCGATCTCGACCGCGAGCGCCGTCGCCAGGAGCCGCCGCTCCTCGACGCGCCGCGTGACGCGTCCGCCCGCGACCGCGCCGAGGACGAAGGCGCCGAGCGAGGCGAACGGCGCCGCGATCGGCAGGCCGCCGCTGCCCGCGATCCCGAAGCCGAGCAGGACGACGTTGCCGGTCATGTTCGCGGTGAAGACATGGCCGAGCCCGAGGAAGCTCACGGCGTCCACGATCCCGGTTGTGAACGTGAGGACGAGCAGCGCGCGGGGCAGCGGCTGCCTCAGGCTGGCGACGGGTACGGCAGCGCTCATCGTCTCCAGGTTCGGCGGCGAGAGCCGAAGTCCGGCAATTACGATGCGGAACTCGTGACGATCGCCGACCTGCCAGAGGAAGCTCTCGCAATGCACGGCCTGCGCGTCGAGGGGCGCGTGCTCCGCAATCCGAGCACCTCTCAGCTCTACACCGCTGCGCTCGAGCGCGGCGAGGCCGTCCTCGCCGAGTCGGGGCCGCTCGTCGTCGACACCGGCCGCTTCACCGGCCGCTCGCCGAAGGACAAGTTCATCGTCCGCGAGCCCGGCTCCGAGGACCGGATCGGCTGGGGCGACGTCAACGCCGAGATCTCGGAGGAGAACTTCGACGGCTTGCGCGCGAAGGTCGTCGCGCACCTCGAGCGCTCGGACGTCTACGTCATCGACGCCTTCTGCGGCGCCGACCCGAAGCACCGCCTTGCCGTCCGCGTCCTCACGACCCACCCGTACCACGCACTCTTCGCGAAGACGATGTTCATCGACCCGGCCGACGCCGAGCTCGACGGCTTCGAGCCCGACGTGCTCGTCCTCCACGAGCCCGAGGTCGAGGCCGACCCGGAGCAGGACGGCACGCGCACGAACGTCTTCGTCTGCCTCCACCCGACGCGCGGCGAAGTCCTGATCGGCGGCACGTTCTACGGCGGCGAGATCAAGAAGTCCGTCTTCACCGTCATGAACGACCGGCTTCCGCTCCAGGGCGTCATGCCGATGCACTGCTCGGCCAACGTCTCGGAGGACGGCAAGGACGTGGCGATCTTCTTCGGCCTCTCGGGCACGGGGAAGACGACGCTCTCCGCCGACCCGTCGCGGAAGCTGATCGGCGACGACGAGCACGGCTGGGGTGACGAGGGCGTCTTCAACTTCGAGGGCGGCTGCTACGCGAAGACGATTCGGCTTTCGGCCGAGGCCGAGCCGGAGATCTGGGGCGCGGTGCACAGCTTCGGGACGGTGCTCGAGAACGTCGTCGTCGACGAGCGCGGCCAGCTCGACCTCGACGACGATTCGAAGACGGAGAACACGCGCGCCGCGTACAAGCTCGAGCGGATCGCGAACATGCTCCCGGCGAAGCGCGCGGGCCATCCCCGTTCCGTGATCTTCCTCGCCGCCGACGCCTTTGGGATCCTGCCGCCCATCGCGCGGCTCAGCCGCGAGCAGGCGCTCTTCTTCTTCCTCTCCGGCTACACGTCGAAGCTCGCCGGCACGGAGCTCGGCGTGACCGAGCCGCAGCCGACCTTCTCGACGTGCTTCGGCGCGCCGTTCCTGCCGCAGCCGCCGACCGTCTACGCGGAGCTGCTCGGCCAGAAGCTCGCCGAGCACGGCGCGACGGTCTGGCTGATCAACACCGGCTGGACGGGCGGGCCGTTCGGAGAGGGCCACCGGATGCCGATCAAGGCGACGCGCGCGCTGCTCGCCGCGGTGTTGTCCGGCCACCTCCACGCAGGCGAGTTCCGGACGGATCCGGTCTTCGGCTTCGAGGTTCCCGTCACGGCGCCGGACGTGGACGAGTCTCTGCTCGACCCGCGTTCGACGTGGGCCGATCCGGAGCGCTACGACCGCAAGGCGCGCGATCTGGCCCGGATGTTCGCGGAGAACTTCGCGACGAAGCACGCGGATGCGCCCGCGAACGTCGCCGCAGCAGCTCCGAAGCCTTAGCGCGAAATTGGCGTAGCCCGCCCGGCCTCGTCATAATCCTCACATGAGCCTGAAGCGGAAGGTCATCGTCGGCGCGGCCATCCTCCTGATCGCCGGAGGCGCGACCGGCGGCGCGCTCGCGGCCCGCGCTCATGGCAGCGCCACGACGGCGCCGCGCCTCGTCGAGGGCAAGAGCCTGCTCGTCGCCTCGGCTGCGTATCTCGGAATGTCGCTGCCTGCTCTAAAGCACGAGCTGCATCCCGGACATCCGCTCGCCGCAATCGCGAGCACGATGTCCGGCCGGACGGTTGCCGGCCTGCGGGCCGCGCTGTACCACGACGCGACGTGGATCCTCCGCAAGGACGAGGCCTCCATGTCGCGGACGCGGAGCGCGATCGTCCACTCCTGGCTGCAAAAGCGGATCGCCGGCTTCGTCGCGGGCACGTGCCCGCTCAAGCTCGGCGGCTTGTTCGTCAAGCTCGGCGGTAGTTGCCCGGGCATGTCGATGTAGATAGGGAGGCTTGGCGGCACAGTGGCTGTGCCGCGGATGACGCGCTGGATCGCCGCGATGCGGCGTCCTCAGTCGCGCCGATAGAACACCGCTATCGGCGCTCCCTGCGTCCTTGCCTCGCGACGCCCATCGCGCCCCCGCGACGAGCACCGTCCCACCAAGCCTCCCTAGCGCAGCCGCGTCCTCGCCTGCGCCTCGCGCGCTCGCAACTTCCACTTTCGTACCTCGGCCTTGCGCAAGAGCGCGTCGTGGCGCACGGCCATCGCACGCAGTTCGCGCTGGAGCTTGCGCCAGCTGTGGAACCGCTCCTCCGGGAGCTCGCCGGACTGGACGGCAGCGAGCACCGCGCAGTCGGGCTCGTGCTCGTGCGAACAGTCGGCGAACCGGCAGTTCGCCGCGAGCTCCTCGACGTCGGAGAACGTCGCGTCGAGACCGGCCTCCCCGACGTCCCAGAGCTGTAGCTCGCGCAGCCCCGGCGTGTCGATGACGAGCCCGCCGCCCGGCAGCACGAGCATCTGCCGGTGGCTGGTCGTGTGCCGGCCCTCGTCGTCATCCTCACGCGTCTCCTTCGTCGCCATCACGTCCGAACCGAGCCAGCGGTTGACGAGGGTCGACTTGCCGACGCCCGACGAGCCGAGGAGAACGGCGGTGGTGCTGTCGGCGATCCGCGCCCGCAGGGCGTCGCAGCCCTGGCCGGTGAGCGCCGAGACCGTGTGGACGGGGACACCGAGCGCGACCGCCTCGACCTCCGCCACGAGCTCCCACGGATCCTCGAGCCGGTCGGCTTTCGTGAGCACGATCTCGGGTGTCGCGCCGCTCTCCCAGATCGTGACGAGATAGCGCTCGATCCTGCGCGGCTCGAGATCCGGGCCGAGCGAGGAGACGACAAACGCGATGTCGACGTTCGCGGCGAGTGTCTGGGCCGACGTGGTCAGCCCCGCCGCGTTGCGGACGATCGCGCTGCGGCGCGGCAGGACTGAGCGGATCAGGCCGTCGCCCATGCCGACCCAGTCGCCTACCGCGACATCGATGCGGTCGTGCAGCAGCCTCCCGGGCAGGCCTGCGCGGACGGCGTCGGCCTCCGTCCAGACGTCGAACGCGCCGCGGTGAGCGGCGGCGACGCGGCCCGGGACAAGACCGGGCTCTAGTTGTTCGGCGAACTCGGCGTTCCATCCGAGTGTGCCGAGATCGAATCCAGGCAACGCAAAGCTCCTTCGCGAAAGATGGGACGCCGTGCGTCCCTATGGAAAGGAGCGCCCGGCGCTAGGTCAGCGAGACCGAGGAGGCAAAAGGCGCAGTCATTTGTTCAATCCTCCTCTCGTCGGAACCGGGACCTGGCCAGCGTAGGCGCGCGACCGGCTGCCGTCAACATTCCGCAGCGCGAAAACGCGCTCAGAACGCCTTGACGGCCGCGCCGGACTCGGTCACAAGCGAGGCCGTGAGCGGGTTGCCGGCGCGGTCGGTGGCTCCGGCGGGCGGCGAGGTCGTCCATTTCATCGTGCCCGTGCCCATGGCTTTGTGAGCCGCGGCGGATTCGGTTCCGAGCGTGAGTACGAGCGAGTTGCCGCTGAGGGCGATCGTCGACGGCGTGCCCGTCGCCCCGAACGTGATGTTGGTATTCGTGTAGTCGTTGCGCCCGAGGTCGACGGATCCGAGCGGGAACTCGGTCGTGTTCGTCGCGTTGTAGACGGCCAAGGTGTCGTCGTGCGTCCCTCCGTCGCCGAGTCGGACGACGGCGTTCACAGGCGCCGAGCCGGTCCAGCCGGAGACGATCGAGCCAGGGTCTATCGGCTCGCTGAAGGTGAACGTGATTGAGTCCCCGGGCTCGGCCAGGCCGTCTGTGCCCGCGGCGACGTTCGCCGTCTGGACGTCCGATCCGGTCGGCGCGGTGTTGTCGACCACCACGGTGTAGCCGGTCTGCGTGCGCGCGTTGCCCGCGTTGTCGGTCGAGGTGAGCGAGAAGCCATACGTGCCGGCGGCGAGCGCCGCGCCCGCAGTCAGGCTCGAGCTTCCGAAGCCATAACTCTGCCCCCAGACCATGAAGGTTCCGCTTGCGAGCGCGGCGGCCGTCTGCCCGGAAGTGATCGCGCCGGCGTTTCCGGTCACGCTCGCGATGCCACTCGCCGGATTGCCGGCATCGGTGGCGTTGACGTAGATGCGGTAGGCGCCCCCTGCGCGGATGAAGCCGGGCGTCCCCCCTGCGACTTTCTGGACGATCGGCGTCCCGGCCGTTGGCGCTACCCAGTCGGAGGCGCCGGCGACCTGGTTGCCGGCGCTCGCCGTCGTGCCTTTGAAGACGCCCCAGACACTGCCGAAGGCGCCCAGGCTGACGAGCCCGAGCGCCGCAGCGGCGACCATCGCGATCCAGATGAAGGGGACTTTGCGCCGCCCTCCGTAGCGGTCACGTATGGCGTTCATGCCAGGTCACCAGCTGGCCACCCGAGCGTTCCCGCCACAGTCGTCTGAGAAGCGAAGCCATCAGAAGCAGCGCCGGGAGGATGATGAACACGGCGCGCCCGGGCGCCGAGCCGAGCCAGACCACCGCATAGCCGAGCTTCGGGATCCGGTAGACGACGCGGCCGATCGTCCCGCCGGCCGGCACGCTCCAGTGCTCGCGGCCGGTATTGGCATCGCCCTGGGTGATCACGTCGACGCGGTTCCCGACACGCTCGACGGCGCGCACCCTGTGGGAGACGAGCGCGCCCTGCAGCTGCGGATCGCGGAACGCGACGATCTCCCCGATCCTCGCGGCGAGCGGCGAGATCGACTGCACGACCTCGACATCGCCCGGGTTCATCGTCGGCCGCATGCTCCCGGTTCGTAGGACGTAGGAGTGGAGGCCGAAGGCCAGCGGGCCTGCGGCGCCGAGGAACACCGCGACGATGAAAGCGACGATCGCCGATCCCGACGCAGTTGCGGCGAACCGCAGCCCGCGGCGCGCGCGCGACTTCACGACGCTGCTCCGGCGGTGAGCGTCGTCAGGGCGAGCGAAACCTTGACGATCCTTCCCTCGTAGCCGCTGCTGACGACGCCGGGGATCCAGGCGACGAGCCGCAGCTGTCGCTCCGCACCTGAGCGGATGGGCAACGTCACGGTCGTCCCGTGCCTCAGTCCTTGCAGCGTCGTGTCGGCGACGAGCGTCTTGCCGCTCGTGATCCGGACACGGACGAGCCCGTCGAGGCTGTGCGAGTCGGGAGTGCCGCGGAGCCCGATCCGCAGCGTGATCCCGCTCTGGTTGCGGACAGCGAAGGCCGCAACGGCGTGCGCTCCGCCTGGGCTGAGCCGGGTGGCGTCGAGCAGCGGCGCCGGCGGAGCGGGCGTCACCGCGAGCGTGCCGGGCGGCGCGAGCGTGACCTTGACGCTCGCCGGTAGCGGCGCGAGCCTCGCGGCCGGGCGCGCCGCGACGAGGAACGCCACTGCGGCGACGACGCCGACGGCCGCGCCGGCAGCGCGAGCGACGTTCTTCCGACTGATGGAGCGCATCCCGACCACGCCTCTACTGGTTGTGGGCTTCCCAGAAGGCGGTGAGGACACCAGTCGACTGGGCCTGTCCGGTGTTGGGGGCGCTTGCGGAGAGGCTCGCCGTGATCCGGTAGACGGTCGAGCTGCCCGTCGTCCACGGTCCGGCAACGCCGCCTGGATAGGTCACCAGGCCGCTGGCGTAGTCGTGGTAGGCGGGGCTGAGAGGGCCGTCGTAGATCGTGTTGACCGGCGTGAAGGTGGTGCACTGCGGGAACACGTCGCTGCCCGACGCCGTTCCCTCCTCGATCTTGAGGCTCAGATAGGGGGCGAGTGCGCCGGTCGTGCCACCGAGATAGGTGCGCACGTCCGCGGGGAGGGTGCCGTTGTACGTGACCTTGATGCAGCGCGTCCACGAGCCGCCCGGGGTGGCGCCGGTGATACTGAGGAGCGCCTGCCCCGCGCTGTTGTTGGAGAGACCGACGGTGCCGGCGCTCACCTCGTTGCCCGCGTTCTGGGTCGTCGCACTGAACGACGCGAAGGCTCCGAAGGCGGCGACGCTTCCCAGCACCCCGACGATCGCAGTGGTGACCAGGAGTTTCGTGAATCTCGTCATCGTTCCCGTCCTTTCGAGGCCGCTGGAGCCGTCATTCATTGTGGGCTTTCCAGAAGGCGGTGAGGATTCCGGTCGACTGTCCTTGCGCGCTGTTCGGGGCGTTATCGGAGAGCGTTATCGTCATCCGGTAGACGGTCGAGCTGCCCGTCGTCCATGGTCCGGCGACGCCGCCAGGGGAGGTCGGCAGGCCGTAGTCGTAGCTGCCGGTACCGGGGATGACAGCGCCGTCGTACAGCGTGTTCACCGGCGTGAACGTCGTGCACTCGGGGAACGGGTCGGAGCTCGATGCGGTCCCCTCCTCGATCTTGACGTTCAGGTAGGCCGCGAGGGCGCCCGGCGTACCGCCGAGATACAGGTGCACGTCCGCCGGCAGGCTGCCGTCGTAGGTCACCTTGATGCAGCGCGTCCACGAGCCGTCGTCGGCGGTGGCGATGCTGAACATCGCCTGGCCGGCACTGTTGTTCGCGATCGCGACGGTTCCAGCGCTCAGCTCGTTCCCCGCGTTCTGGGTCGTGGCGCTGAACGAGGCGAAGGCTCCGAAGGCGGCGAGGCTTCCCAGCACCCCGACGACCGCGATGGTGATCAGGATTCTTGTCTGTGTCCTCATCTGTCTGTCCTTTCCGATGACGGAGTAGCGAGAAGACGCCGGTCGATCACCGGCGGCCGTCGGCTACGCGTCATGCGCCTCCCAGATGAAGTCGTGGACGCCCGTCGAGGTGCCCTGCGCCGAGTCCGGGGCTCCGGACTGCAGCGTGATCACGAACTGGTAGACCACCGCACTGCCCGTCGTCCAGTTGTTGGCCGGGGCCCCAGGACCGGTCGAAAGGCCGTTCGAGTAGCTCGTGTACGTCTGCTCGAAGCTCTGCAGCGTGCCGCTGTAGAGCTGACCGTTCGTGTCGGCGACAAAGCTCCCGCAGTTCGGGAAGCTCGTCGACGCGTCCGTGCCCTGCGTGACCGTCACGTTGAGGTACGAGGCGAGCGGCCCCGCGGTCGAATCCGTATAGAGCTTGACGGTTGCCGCGAGCGAGCCCGTATACGTCGCCTTGATGCAGCGCGTCAGGGTCTGGCCGGGCTTGGCGCCGGTGATGTTGTACATCGCCTGGCCGGCGCTGTTGTTCGTGAAACTGACCGTCCCGGAGACGATCTCGTTGCCCGTGTTCTGGGTGGTGGCCGAGAAGACACCGAAGATCCCGAGGGCCAATACCCTGCTGAGCAACCCGATCGCAAGGAGCGGGAGGAGCAGCTTCTCTTTGGTTCTCATGCCTGACCTCCTTGAGTCGATGCGCCCTTGCGAGAGGGGCGTTACAAGAAGAGGCATCGGCGTCGGCGGGCAGGCGGAGCGCGTACTTCCCCGTGCGTCTCGTGCGGTAAATCAACCGCCCGCTGTCGAATCAGGGCCGGGAGACCCAGCAGGAACGCGAGCTGCTCGCGCGGCCGGCGCAGCGCACCTGGACGAGCCGGTTGTCGGATGGGAGCTGGGGCGCGTACTCGACGGGCCGCACCGGATAGGTTCCGCCCCCGAAGCCGCCGGCCGTAACAGGCTGCTGGGCGCCTTGGCCGGTGAGCGAGGGAGCGGCGGTCCAGACTGCGGCGGCCAGCGCGGCGGCTGCGAGCCAGCCCACGAGATGGGCCACCGTCGCAGCGTTATGCCGTGACGGTGTCGAGGTGGCCGGAAGGTGGACGGGAGCGGGGTAGGCGGTCATTCGCAAGACCTGTTTCGGCCGCCCCGGCGGCCGCCCGGATCCACACAACGTCCAGACCTGCCTGCGCATTCGTGATCGCCGGCTGCTGGTTCGCCGCGGCGTGTGTCCGTGAATTCCCCGATTGGGTGCGCCCTACTGAGGACGATGGGCAGTGAGATGCACTCGTGACGACAGCAAGGGAACTCGATGTTCGCGCGGCGGCTCGCAACGGAGAGGCCCGGGAGGAGGTCGCCACGGTGCGCTGCGTCGTCGCGGACCCCTATCCGGCGATCGTCGAGTTCTTCCGCGTCTATCTCGAGTCGGAGACGATCCACGTGGTGGCCACTGCGGCCACCGGCGACGAGGCGCTCACGAAGATCGAGCGTCACCAGCCGGATGTTGCGGTCGTCGGCTTGCGGATGCCTGGGCTCGACGGCATCGACCTTGCCAGAGGCGCCTCGCGCGTCTCTCCGTGCACCAGGGTGCTCATCTTCACCGGCTACGGAGACCGTGCCGCGCTCGCGGACGCGATGGACGCCGGCGTGCGGGGCTTCGTGCAGAAGGACACTCCGCCCGCCGACCTGCGGCGCGCGGTCGAGGCGATCGCCGCGGGCGGCACGTACGTCGATCCGCTCCTGTCGGGCGCGGTCGCCGCAAAGCCGGCCCCCTCTCTGTCCGAGCGCGAGCGCGATGTGCTTCGTCTTCTCGCCGACGGTTGCTCGAGCGAGAACGCCGGTCGCCTTCTCCACATCTCGCCCGGCACGGTGCGCGCGCATCTCGGCAACGCTCGGGCCAAGCTCGGCGCGTCGACGCGGACCGAAGCGGTGGCGAAGGCCCTGCGCCTCCAGTTGATCCGCTGAGCCGCTGCCGCGCTACGCGCAGCCTCGACGCCTCCTGATTGACGAAATGCGCAGCGGGATGGTACGAATCCCGCGCGATGCGCAGAGACGAAGCCCACTCACTCCGGCTGGCAGGAGAAGGCCAGGAGCGGGGGGCGGTTGCGCCGCAGCGTCGCGTCGACGACCTCGACCGCCAGATCATCGAGGCATTGCAGCGAAATGGACGGGAGTCGTTCCGCGCCATTGCCGCACGCGTGGGTGTCTCGGAGGCTACGGTGCGCGCGCGCTACGGACGCCTGACCGACGAGGGGATCCTTCAGGTCGTCGGTGTCACGAACCCGCTCGGCCTCGGCTTCGAGCAGGCGCTCGTCGGCGTCAAGACCTCCGGCCCGCCGAGCGTTGTCGCGGACGAGATCGCGCGCTGGCCCGAAGCCGACTACGTCGTCGTCACGGCCGGCCAGTTCGACGTCGTCGTCGAGGTCGTCACCTCCGACCGCGCCGAGCTGCTCGGGCTCACGAACCGGATTCGCGCCCTCGACGGCGTCGTCTCCACCGAGACCTTTCTCTACCTCGAGATGAGGAAGCAGCTCTACGACTGGGGGACACGTGGCGGCAACTGACCTGCGCCGGCTCGCCGCCGACCATCTCTGGCTCCACTTCACCCAGATGGGCGGGCACCCGCCGCCGATCATCGTCCGCGGCGACGGCTGCTATCTCGAGGACTTAGAGGGCAAGCGCTACCTCGACGCGCTCGCGGGCCTCTTCTCCGTCAACCTCGGCTACGGCTTCGGGGAGGAGATCGGGCAGGCGGCGCACGAGCAGATGCGCGAGCTGCCCTTCTACACGAACTGGACGTATGCACATCCGCGCGCGATCGAGCTCTCTGCGGAGGTCGCGTCGCTGGCGCCGGGCGATCTGAACCGCGTCTTCTTCGTCTCGGGCGGCTCCGAGGCGGTCGAGGCGGCGTGGAAGCTCGCCCGGCAGTACTTCTCCGTCCGCGACGGGCTCGAGCCCGGCAAGAAGTACAAGGCGATCGCCCGCGACATCGCGTACCACGGCACGACGATGGGCGCGCTCTCGATCAACGGCATCGAGGCGCTGCGCGCGCCGTTCGAGCCGCTCGTGCCGGAGGTCCGGCACGTGAGCAACACCAACCGCTACCACCGGCCGGACGGCGAGACGGAGGCGGAGTTCACCGCATTCCTCCTCGAGGAGCTCGAGCGGACGATCCTCGAGATGGATCCTGAAACCGTCTGCCTCGTCCACATGGAGCCCGTCCAGAACGCGGGTGGCTCGTTCGTTCCGCCCGCGGGCTACTGGGCCGGAGTGCGCGAGCTCTGCGACCGCTACGACATCCTTCTCTCCGCCGACGAGGTGATCACCGCCTTCGGGCGCCTCGGTCACTGGTTCGCCTCCGAGCGGTACGACATCCGGCCGGACATCGTCACGTCCGCGAAAGGCCTGTCCTCCTCGTACGCGGCCATCGGCGCCGTCGTCACGACCGACAAGGTGATGGAGCCGTTCCTCGAGAGCGGCGCGATGTACTCGCACGGCATCACGTTCGGCGGCCACCCCGTGATGTGCGCGATCGCGCTCAAGAACATCGAGATCATGAAGCGGGAGCGGATCAACGAGCACGTCCTCGAGAACGAGGACGCCTTCCGCGCCACGCTCGCGCAGCTCCTCGACCTGCCGATCGTCGGCGATCTCCGCGGCGCCGGCTTCTTCTACGCGATCGAGCTCGTCAAGGACAAGGAGACGCGGGAGACGTTCAGCGACGAGGAGTGCGACACGCTCCTGCGCGGCTTCCTCTCGCCGCGGTTGTTCGAGAAGGGTCTGATCTGCCGCGCGGACGACCGCGGCGACCCCGTGATCCAGATCTCGCCACCGCTCATCGCGACGCAGGCGCAGTTCGACGAGATGACCGGGATCCTCGGCGAGGTTCTTGCCGAGGCCTGGGAGGAGATGCAATGACCGCCGTCACGCCTGTCGCCGATGGGGCGCCCGCCACGGCCGAGTACGACATCCGCCTGATCGGACTGACGAAACGCTTCGACGACGTCGTTGCGGTCGACAACATCTCGCTCGACATCGATCGCGGCCACTTCTTCGCACTCCTCGGCCCGTCAGGCTGCGGCAAGACGACGACGCTGCGGATGATCGGTGGCTTCGAGGAGCCGAGCGAGGGCCGGATCGAGCTCGGCGGCGTCGACGTGGCGCGGCTGCCGCCGTACAAACGCGACGTCAACACGGTCTTCCAGTCGTACGCGCTCTTCCCGCACCTCTCGATCTTCGAGAACGTCGCGTTCGGCCTGAAGCGCCGAGGGATCAAGGGAGGCGACCTGCGCAAGCGCGTCGGCGACGCCCTCGAGCTCGTCGGGCTCGCAGGCCTCGATCGCCGCAAGCCGCGGCAGCTCTCCGGCGGCCAGCAGCAGCGGATCGCGCTTGCACGCGCTCTCGTCAACCGCCCGCGCGTCCTGCTCCTCGACGAACCGCTCGGCGCGCTCGACCTCAAGCTGCGGAAGGAAATGCAACTCGAGCTGAAGCGGATCCAGCACGAGGTCGGCATCACTTTCGTCCACGTCACGCACGACCAGGAAGAGGCCATGACCATGGCCGACCGGATCGTGATCATGAACGGCGGCCACATCGAGCAGGTCGGCGAGCCGAGCGAGCTGTACGAACAGCCGCGGACGCCGTTCGTCGCCGGCTTCCTCGGCGTTTCGAACCTCCTCTCCGGGACGATCGTCGGGGACGACCGCGTGAAGTTGCAGGACGGGACGGAGGTTCGCGTCCCGACGGCCGCGCTGGCCGGGCGCCAGGGGAACGTCCAGATCGGCGTTCGCCCGGAGAAGCTCCGGATCGGCGGAGGAGAAGAGAACTCGCTCTCGGGAACCGTCGCCGAGAGCGCGTACATCGGGGTCTCGACTCAGTACATCCTCGACACGCCCGCTGGACCAGTGACGGTCTACGTCCAGAACGACCGGCTCGGTGCGCAGGTGGCGAACGGCGAGCGGCTGACGCTCGGCTGGAGCCCCGACTGCACCTTCGTCGTCGACGCCCAGGAGGACACATAGATGTCGGAGTACTCGGATTTCTCAGATCGCATCAGTCGCAAGGTCTTTCTCCGCCGGGCCGCAGTAAGTGGCTCGGTGCTCACCGTCCCCGGCCTGCTCGCCGCTTGCGGCGGCAGCTCGCCGTCGGCAGGCGGCACGACCGAAGCTCACACCCTCGCGAAGACCCTGCACTTCTCGAACTGGACGCTCTACATCGACAAGAAGGGCAACCAGCATCCGTCGCTCAACCAGTTCCAGCAGAAGTACGGCGTCCACGTGGACTACACCGAGGACATCAACGACAACGCCTCGTTCTTCTCGAAGATCGAGCCCGACCTCGCCCGCGGCCAGTCGACCGGACGCGACCTGATCGTGATGACGGACAACTCGCGGTACCCGAGCCTGCTCGTCAACAAGGGCTGGGTCGAGAAGCTCGACAAGAGCGCGATCCCCAACATCAAGAACCTCATCCCGCAGCAGCGGCACCCGAACTGGGACCCGAACCGCGACTACAGCCTGCCGTGGCAGTCCGGCTTCACGGGGATCGGTTGGAACACGAAGCTGACGGAGCCCGTCACGTCGATGGGCGAGCTGCTCGGCAGCAAGAAGCTCCGGGGCAAGGTCGGGCTCCTCACGGAGTTCTCCGACACGCTCGCACTCGTCATGGCCTACAACGGCGACGACCCGAGCCACATCACCGACAAGACCTTCAACAAGGCGATCGCGGTGATCCAGCGCGCGGTGCACGCCGGTCAGATCCGCCAGTTCTACGGCAACGACTACGCGAGCGCCCTCGCGAACGGCGACCTCACCGCGACGATGGCGTGGTCGGGCGACATCGTCCAGCTCCAGGCCGACAATTCGCATCTGCACTGGCAGATGCCGGACACCGGCGGCGACATCTGGACCGACAACATGTTGATCCCGAAGGGCGGCAACGTCTACACGGCGAGCGTGTACATGAACTGGGTCTACACGCCGAGAATCGCCGCGGAGATCGAGGACTACGTCAACTACGTGTGCCCGGTGCTCGGGGCGAAGGAAGTGCTGGTGAAGAAGGACCCCGCGATCGCGAACAACGTCCTGATCTTCCCGACGAAGCAGATGCTCGACAACGCGCACACGATCGACCCGACAGCACTCAATAACGAGAAGTATCAGACGACCTGGCAGAACCTGATCTCGGCCTGAGGAACGGCTGATGGGTTTTCTCCACCAGCGGCGAGGCCTCGCGCCGTACCTGCTGCTCGCGCCAGGGATGCTCTGGCTCGCGGCCTTCTTCCTCGTACCGCTGGGCTTCCTCGTCTACCAGTCGCTGCAGTCCGGCAACATCGACTTCGGCTACGCGTTCACGTGGGCGTGGGGCAACTACTGGAGCGCGATCAAGGGCTACCGCGGCGAGTTCGAGCGCTCGTTCGAGTACGCGGGCCTCGCCACGGTGATCGCGCTCGTCGTCAGCTACCCGGTGGCCTATTGGATCGCGTTCCGTGGCGGACGCTGGAAGAACCTTCTGCTGCTGTTCATCGTCGCGCCGTTCTTCGTCACGTACCTGATCCGGACGCTCGCCTGGGAGACGATCCTCTCCGACCACGGGTTCGTCGTCCGGCTGCTGACGGACATCCATCTCGTCTCGCCGGGCGGCCGGGTGCTGGCGACCGGCACGGCCGTCGTCGCGGGGATCACCTACAACTTCCTGCCGTTCATGGCGCTCCCGCTCTACGTCTCGCTGGAACAGATCGACCAGAGCCTCGTCGAGGCCGCCGGAGACCTCTACGCGAGCAAGTGGATCGCGTTCCTGCGGGTGACGTTCCCGCTCTCGCTGCCGGGCGTCGTCGCGGGAACGCTGCTGACCTTCATCCCGGCCGCGGGCGACTTCATCAATGCCCAGCTGCTCGGATCGCCGACGAGCCACATGATCGGGAACGTCATCAACTCGAAGTTCAACGAGCTGATCGACTATCCGGCGGCCGCGGCGATGTCGTTCATCCTCATGGCGATCATCCTTGGGATGGTCCTCCTCTACGCCCGCGCCGTCGGGACGGAGAAGCTCACGGGATGAGCTTGGCGTTCGTCCGCCGGCACGTTCTGACCGTCTGGTCGCTGTTCTTCTTCGGCTACCTGCTCCTCCCGATCGCGGTCGTCGCGGCGTTCTCCTTCAACCAGCCCAGGGGTCGCTTCAACTTCACGTGGGAAGGCTTCACCTGGTCGAACTGGACGCACTGGAACGCGATCCCGGGTATCCAGAGTGCGGTCGAGCTGTCGCTCGAGATCGCCCTGATCGCCAGCATCCTCGCCACGGGGCTCGGGACACTCATGGCGCTCGCGCTCGTGCGCTACGGGTTCCGCGGGCGTGCGACGACGAACTTCATCGTCTTCCTGCCGCTCTCGACCCCGGAGATCGTCCTCGGCGCGTCGCTCTTGACGCTGTTCCTCAACTTCAGCACGCCGCTCGGCTTCTGGACGATTCTCATCGCCCACGTGATGTTCTGCGTGAGCTTCGCGGTCGTCACGGTCAAGGCCCGGCTGGTCGGCTTCGATCGCCATCTGGAGGAGGCGGCGATGGACCTGGGCGCGAACGAGTGGACGACGTTCAGGAAGGTGACCCTGCCGCTCATCGCACCTGCGATCCTCGCGGCGCTGCTCCTCTGCTTCGCGATCTCGGTCGACGACTTCGTCGTGACCTACTTCGTCGCCGGCCCCCGCGTGACGTTCCCGATCTTCGTCTGGGGGGCCGCCCGCGTAGCGACGCCGCCGCAGATCAACGTGATCGGGATCGGGTTCTTCGTCATCGCCGTCACGGCGATGCTCGCCAACGTCGTCCTCCAGAACCGCCGGGCCCAGCGGGCCTGAGGCGGTTAAGCCGAGGGGAAGGTCTCGCCCGGGTCGTGGCCTGCAGCCACGGCCTGGGCGATGTCGAGCGTCGAGATGACGCCGATCGGCCGGCTGGTCTCAGGGTCGGTGACGGCGAGGTGGGCGATCCCGTGCTGTGCCATCAGACCGGCTGCGTCCGTCAGCGCGCTGTTCGCCGAGACGGTCACGAGCGGCGTCACCGCGGTGGCGCCGGCGGTCTGGGTGGCGATGTCTCCCTGCGCCGCGGCAACGAGGTCGAGATCGGAGACGACGGCCCAGAGACGCGGCGCCTCGTCGTCCTCGTCCACGTGCTCGAAGACGAAGATCGCGTGGACGTGGAAGGTCGTCATCATGCGCGCAACCACCCGGAGCGGCGTCTCCGGCGGGACGCTGATCACGCCGCGGCTCATAGCGTCGCCGACCGTGGCCGCGTCGAACGCAACGGGGAGCAGCTCCGGGCGATGGTGCGCGTAGACCATGCCGGAATGCTGGCTGGGCGCCGGTGCGCTCACATCCGCGGGAACTACGGAAGCGTCTGAGGTGTCGGCGCGGACTTTCGCGCCACACCGCTGTGCTGCGCAGCCTCGGCGACAGCCGCCGCGACGGCCGGAGCGACCGCGCGGTTGAAGACGCTCGGGATCACGTAGTCCGCCGAGAGCTCGTCGTCGGAGATCGCGCCGGCGATCGCGCGCGCCGCGGCGAGCTCCATCTCCGCGTTGATCTCGCTCGCCCGCACGTCGAGCGCGCCGCGGAAGACACCGGGGAAGGCAAGGACGTTGTTGATCTGGTTCGGGTAGTCGCTGCGGCCGGTGGCGATCACCTCGGCGAAGCCCTCGATCGCCTCCGGGTCGACCTCCGGGTTCGGGTTCGCCATCGCGAAGACGATCGCGCGCGGGGCCATCCGGCGCACGCCCTCGACGCTGATCGCGCCGGGAACGGAGACGCCGATGAACACGTCCACTCCCTCGAGCAGCTCGTCGGCCGTCCCCTGCAGGTTGTCGGGATTCGTCGTCTCGGCGTACTCCTGCTTCGCCGGGTTGAGCCCCTCGCGGCCGCGGTAGAGCGCACCGCCCTCGTCGCAGCCGACGATCCAGCGGACGCCGGCATGCTGGAGCGCGCGCGTCACGGCCATGCCCGCCGCGCCGCAGCCGGTCGTGACGACACGTACGTCCTCGATCGGCTTGTCGACGACGCGAAGCGCGTTCAGAAGCGCGGCGAGGACGCAGATCGCCGTGCCGTGCTGGTCGNNGCGGTGCCGTGCTGGTCGTCGTGGAAGACGGGGATGTCGAGCGACTCGCGCAGCCGTGCTTCGATCTCGAAGCAGCGCGGCGCGGAGATGTCCTCGAGGTTGATGCCGCCGAAAACCGGCGCGATCAGCTCGACCGTGCGGACGATCTCGTCCGGGTCCTTCGTGGCGAGGCAGATCGGGAAGGCGTCGACGTCGGCGAACTCCTTGAACAGGACGGCCTTTCCCTCCATGACCGGCAGCGCCGCCTCGGGGCCGATGTCTCCCAGCCCGAGGACGGCCGTGCCGTCGCTCACGACCGCGACGGTGTTGCGCTTGATCGTCAGGTTCCAGACCTTCTCCGGATCCTCTGCGATCGCGCTCGAGATGCGCGCGACGCCCGGCGTGTAGACCATCGAGAGGTCCTCGCGAGTCTTGAGCGGTGTGCGCGGCTTGACCTCGAGCTTGCCGCCGAGGTGGGCGAGAAAGACGCGATCGGAGACGTGGACGACCTCGACGCCCTCGACCGAGCGCACGGCGGCGACGATCGCTTCGAGGTGCTTCTCGTCGTCGGCAAGGACGTTGACGTCGCGTATCTTGGTGTCGCCCTCGACGCGGACGAGGTCGATCGCGCCGAGTAGGCCTCCTGCTTCGCCGATCGCGGAGGCGAGCCGGGCGAAGGCGCCCGGGTGATTCTCGATACGCACGCGGATGGCGGCGCTGAAAGAAGCGGATGGATGCATGGATGCAGCGTAGGCAGCGCGGGATGGCGCCGGTATCCGTATCCACTACGCTCGGCGCGGTGGCAATCACGGTATGCGACGTCGGGCCGCGCGACGGCCTACAGAACGAGCCGGAGGCGCTGGCGCCCGAGACGCGGGCGGAGCTCGTCGACCGTCTCGCGGCTGCGGGAGTGCCGCGGATCGAGGCGGTGAGCTTCGTGCGCAGCGACCGCGTGCCGCAGATGGCGGATGCGGAGGAGGTCGTCGCGCGCGTCCAGCGGCGCGACGGCGTCGAGCTGTCGGGGCTCGTCCTCAACGAGCAGGGCTGGGAGCGTTTCGGGGCGGCCGGGCTCGACCGCGTCAACGTCACGTTCGCCGCGACGGAGTCCTTCAACGAGCGGAACGGCAATGCGACGCTGGCCGAAGCTGTCGCTCGCGCCGAGGCGATCCTTGCGGCGGCGGGGGAGACGCCCGCGACCGTGACGATCTCCTGCTCCTTCGGCTGTCCGTTCGAAGGGCGGGTGGATCCGGGCGTCGTCGCTGAGCTCGCCGCGCCGTTCGCCCGCCGCGCCGAGGTCGTCCTCGCGGACACGATCGGTGTCGCGGTCCCGTCGGCGGTGCGTTCCCTCGTCGAGCGGACGGGTGCCGTCGGCTTCCACGGTCACAACACGCGGAACACCGGCTACGCGAACTGCCTCGCCGCGCTCGAGGCCGGCGCGAGCGTCCTCGACGCGTCGGTGGGCGGGCTCGGAGGCTGTCCGTTCTCACCGCGCGCGACGGGCAACGTCGCGACGGAGGATCTCGTCTGGCTCCTCGAGGAAGAGGGCGTGGCGACGGGGATCGACGTCGACGCGCTCGTCGGCGTCTCGCAGTGGCTGGAGGGACTGCTCGGGCGGACGCTCGAGGGCTACCTCTACCGCGCCGGCGACTGGCCGCCCGCGTAGACGACGCCGTCGGCCACGAGCGCCTCGATCTCCTCCGGCGAGTAGCCCAACTCGTCGAGGATCTCGGCGCTGTGCGCTCCGAGGACGGGTGGCGGCGCGTGGTAGTGAAGCCGCTCGCCGTCGGCCGACAGCGGCGGCGCGACGGTCACGAGCGCGTCGACGACACCGCCCGGTAGCGCCTGGAGGATCCCCAACGCTTCGGTCTGTGGGTGCCGCGCCGCCTCGCCGACGTCGTGCACGGGGGAGGCCGGGACGCCCGCGGCGACGAGCGTGTCGAGGAGCTCGGCCGTGTCCCGTTCCCGCGTCTTCTCCTCGAGGAGCGCGAGCAGGGCGGGCCGGTTCGCGACGCGCAGCGGATTGGTGAGGAAACGCTCGTCGGCGGCAAGCTCCGGCACGCCGAGCACGTCGCAGAGCCCCGCGAAGAGCTTGTCGTTCCCTGCCACGATCATCAGCTCCCCGTCTCGGGTCGGAAACACCTGGTACGGCGCGATCTGCGAGAACGCGCTCCCCTCGCGACCCGGCACGACCCCGGTGCCGAGGAAGCCGACGAGCTGGTACGAGAGGAGGGAGAGCGCCGTTTCGTAGAGCGAGACGTCGAGCGTGCGGCCGGCGCCCGTCCGCTCGCGCTCGTACAGCGCAGCGACGACGCCGAGCGCCGCCCAGACGCCGGTGCCGATGTCGATCAGCGAGACGCCGGCTCGCACCGGCGGGCGGCCGTCCTCGCCGGTCACGCTCATGATCCCCGACGCCGCCTGCAGGAGCGGGTCGTAGCCCGGCTGACTTGCGAGCGGGCCGCGCGAGCCGAAGGCGCCGATCGTGCAGTAGACGAGCCGCGGGTTCCGCGCGCGCAGCTCCTCGGCGCCGAGGCCATGCCGCTCGGCGGCGCCGGGGCGGAGGCTCTGGACGAAGACGTCCGCCCGGTCTGCGAGCCGCAGCACTGCTTCCTGCCCGCGTGGGTCGCCGAGGTCGACCGAGAGCGAGCGCTTGCCGGCGTTCGAGGCGAGGAACATCGCGCCCTCGCCGGCCCAGAACGGCGGGCCCCACGCGCGCGCGTGATCGCCGCCGGGCGGCTCGACCTTGACGACCTCCGCGCCGAGCGCCGCGAGGATCTGCGTCGCCGACGGCCCGGCGAGGGACGACGTCACGTCGACGACCCGCGTGCCTTGCAGCGGCAGCAGCTCGCTCATGGCTTATCCGCTCCGGCGCCGCACATGTCGGCGCCTCCGCTCCTCGACGAGCTCCGTCGAGCCTACGCTCGTAAGCGAATACATGAGGGCGGGCTCGCCCATGAGGACGACCTCGCGCTCGTAGGTCTCGCCGATCTTCTCCGCGACGCGCACGGACCGATCGTTGCCCGGCCGGATTAGCGAGATCAACCGTGTAATTCCGCGCGCTGCGATGCCCCAATCCCGAAGGACGAGCGCGGCCTCCGTCGCGTAGCCGTGGCCCCAGTGCTCGCGCGCGACCATCCAGCCGAGCTCGACCTCGGCTCGCTCGCCGGCCTCCGCAAAGGAGCTCGTCTCCCAGCTCCCGGAGTCCCAGACGAGGAAGCCCGAGCGGCCGACGACGCGACCGGTCTCGCGGCTCTCCATCGAGACGAGCCCGATCCCGTTCTTCTCCCAGCGCTCGAGCCAGAAGCCGATCCCGCGCTCGATCTGTTCGCGCGTGCCGGTGCTGCCGTCGCCGAGGTAGCGCATCACCTCGGGATCGGCGTAGGCCGGCTCGAAGTCGTCCACGTCCTCGAGGCGCGGCTTGCGGAGGATGAGGCGCTTGGTCTCGATCACCGCGGGTGCTCCCAGACCACGTGCGGGCCGTTGTCGAACAGCTCGATCGTCTCGCCGGGCGTGGCGCCGAGGCGCTCCGCGACCCGCTGCGACGAGACGTTGGCCGGGTCGATGAGCGACACGAGCCGCTTCACGCCGAGATCCCCATACGCCCATTCGCGCGCCGCGCGCGCCGCCTCGGTCGCGTAACCCTGGCCCCAGTGCTCGCTCGCGAACGCCCAGCCGAGCTCGGGCTGCGCGAACTCGCCGGACCCCGTGAACGTCCCATGCGTCCAGGCGTCGCGGGTGTCCCAGACGAGGATGCCGACCCGCCCGAGCCAGCGGCCGTCTTCGCGCCGGAGGACGGAGAACGGCCCGCAGCCGTTGTCGCCCCAGCGGGAGATCCACTTGGCGAGCACGGCGGGCACGTCCTCGCGCGGCACCGTCTGCCCGCCGAGCCAGTGCATCACCTTCGGGTCGGCGAGCAGCTCCGCGGCGCCGTCCGCATCCTCGAGCTGCGGCTTACGCAGGAGCAGACGTTCGGTCTCGATCATAGTTTCAGCATGATCGAGCGCTCGAACTCGATCACGACCTCGTCGCGCTGGTTGAGCCCGCGGGTGCGGACGCTGACGATCCCGAAGCCCGGCCGCGACTGCGACTCCCGCTTGGTGAGCACCTCGGTCTCCGCGCGGATCGTGTCGCCGGCAAAGACAGGAGCCGGCAGCCGCACCTCGCGCCAGCCGAGGTTGACGCCGTGCTCCGAGACCGCTTCCACCGAGAGGCCCGTGACGAGCGCGAGCGTGAAGGTCGAGTCGACGAGCGGTCGCTTCCACCCCGTCCCCGCCGCGTACTCGGCGTCGAAGTGGATCGGGTTCGTGTTCATCGTGAGCAGCGTGAACCAGACGTTGTCCGCCTCTAGCACCGTCCTGCCGAAGCGGCTCTTGTAGATCGTCCCGACCTGTAGCTCCTCGTATGACCGGCCCATCGGGAGTCAGTTCTAGCTGGCCAGCGCCGGTTACGGTCTCAGCGTGGCTCACGACACCCCGCCGTGGGAGCAGATCTTCCTCCGCACCGACAGGCTCTGCCTCCGCCCGCCAACTCCGCAAGATGCGGAGGCCATGCACGAGCTGTTCGCCGATCCGGTGGTCATGCACGGCTTGAACAGAGAACCTGTCTCTGAGCTCGACGAGAGCCGAGCAATGATCGAAGGAGGGATCGGCGGTTGGAGAACCGACGGACTTGGACCGTTCATTCTCGAGACCGCGGCGACCGATCGACGGGTGGTCGGCTGGGCGGGCCTGATGATCTTCGACAAGCGCTGCTGGACGCCCTCGACTTGGACGAGCGCTGGAAGCCATGCTCAGCCTGAGCTCGGCTGGGCCCTGATACGGGCGCACTGGGGCTACGGATATGCGACCGAAGCAGCCGCAGCCATCCGTGACTGGGCGTACGAGTCCCGACCCATCGACCTGCTGGTCTCTTTGATCTCGCCCAACAACGTCCGCTCTCAGCGCGTCGCGGAAAGACTCGGCGCGACACCGACCGAGACCGTCACGCCCGCGCATTCGCAGCGGACGGCGGTCGTCTGGAGACATACGCCCGCTGCTTAACGCAGAAGCGAAGTCGCGCAGCGCGAACGGCGATGATCCCGTGATGGCGAACCGGCTCGCACAGGAGACGAGCCCCTACCTCCTCCAGCACGCCGGGAACCCGGTGGACTGGCACGCGTGGGGGGACGAGGCGTTCGCGCGGGCGCGCGCGGAAGGCAAGCCGCTGCTCGTCTCGATCGGCTACTCCGCCTGCCACTGGTGTCACGTGATGGAGCGGGAGTCGTTCGACGACGACGCGACCGCGGCGGTGATGAACGAGCTGTTCGTGTGCGTCAAGGTCGACCGGGAGGAGCGGCCCGACGTCGACTCGATCTACATGGACGCGGTCGTCACGCTGACCGGCCAGGGCGGCTGGCCCCTCACGGTCTTCCTCACGCCGGACGGCGAGCCGTTCTTCGGCGGCACGTACTTCCCGCCCGAGCCGCGCCACGGGCTGCCCTCGTTCCGGCAGGTGCTGCATGCGATCGCGGACGCGTACCGCGAGCGGCCGGAGGACATCGCCGCGCAGGCGGAGTCGCTCGTCGGCGCGCTGCGGCAGTCGGCGGAGGCGGAGCCGTCGCGGGAGCCGCTGCACGACGGGCTCCTCGCCGAGGCGGAAGGCGTCCTCCTCCGGCAGCTCGACCCGCGCTGGGGAGGCTTCGGCCACGCGCCGAAGTTCCCGCCCGCGTCCGCTCTCGAGTTCCTCTTGCGGAGAGGAGCGCTCGACGCGGTCCGGCTTACGCTCGACGGGATGACGGCGGGCGGGATGCACGACCTCGTCGGCGGCGGCTTTCACCGCTACTCCGTCGACCCGGAGTGGCTCGTGCCGCACTTCGAGAAGATGCTCTACGACAACGCGCTCCTCGTCCCGCCGTATCTCCATGCGTGGCTGCTGACGGGGGAGGAGCGGTATCGCGAGGTGGCTGAGCGGACGCTCGACTACCTGCTGCGCGAGCTGCGCCTGCCGAGTGGCGGCTACGCCTCGGCGCAGGACGCGGACACGGACGGCGTCGAGGGACTGACGTACACGTGGACGGCGGAGGAGGGCGCACCGGCCGAGCTGCTGCAGCCGTTCGAGCACGGGCGCTCGATCCTGCGCGGCGAGCTCGACTCCGAGACGCGCGCGCGGCTGCTGGAGATCCGCGAGCGCCGTCCGCAACCGGCGCTCGACGACAAGGTCATCGCTTCGTGGAACGGCCTCGCGCTCGTGGCGCTCGCTGAGGGCGCGCGTCACCTCGCAAGCGACAAATTTGCACAAGCGGCTTTGGAGCTCGGCGAACTCCTTGCGGCCGAGCCGCTCTGGCGGACACTCCGCGACGGCCGCGCGAAGTTCCCGGCCTACCTCGACGACTACGCGAACGTCGCGCACGGGATGTACGAGCTACACGTCGCGACCGGCGATCTCCGCTGGCTGCGCGAGTCGCGCCGGATCGCCCTCCGCGCCGTCGAGCTGTTCGGCGACCCGGAACGCGGTGGCTTCTTCCTCACGCCCACCGGCGCCGAGGTGCTCGTCGCACGGCAGAAGTCGCTCGACGACAACCCGACCCCGTCCGGCAACTCGATGCTGGCCTTCGTACTTCTCCGGCTCGGGCGGATCTGGGGCGACGACGAGCTCGAGCGGCAGGCGGTCGGGGCGCTGCGGCTCGTCCGCGATCTCCTGCCGCGGGCGCCGTCCGCCTTCGGCTGGGCGCTGTGCGCGCTCGACCTCCATCTCTCGCCGCCGCGCGAGCTTGCGATCGCCGGGGACGCCGAGTCGGCCGTAGCGCGCGCCGCGTTGCGCGGCTTCGACCCGAACACGGTCGTCGCCTTCGGCCCTGCAGACGACGTTCCGCTGCTCGCCGGGAAGGAGCTCGTCGGCGGGCAGCCCGCCGTCTACGCCTGCGAGCGCTTCGCCTGCCGCGCTCCGGTCACCGACCCCGCTGCGTTCACTCGCTAGAAACGACGAGGGGGAGCCGAAGCTCCCCCTCTGACCTACTGAGAACGATTGCCTATTTCAGGCCGCTGGCGATCTTTCCGAACGTCCCCCAGTCGCCAGTGCCGCCGCCGGCCCACTTCTCGAGAATCAGCTGTTCCATCGGGAACGTCCGCTTCTTCGAGGTCTGGACCGACATCCCCGGATAGATGAACGGGTTCTTCGTCTCATCCAGGTTGCGGAGTGCCTTCATGAAGCTTGCCCGCGTCGGATTCTGGCCGGCGTGCTTGAGCGCGTCGACGAACGTGTACCCGACTGCGAGCCCGTAGACAAGGTTGTTGTCGCCCGCCGCGAAGTCCTGCGAGAGCGACGCGCTGCCTACCGAGTCGATGATCTTCTTCGCGAGCTTCATCCCCTTCGTGCTCGGGGTGGCCGTCTGGCTCTGGATGTACGTCGTCGAGACGACGCCGTTCAGGCTTGCCCCGTTCTGCGCGGCGGCGAGCATGAAGAGCCGGTTCGCCGAGACGTTGTTCAGGATCGTCAGCGGCGACCAGTGGAGGATGGCCAGAGTCGCGAGTGCCTGGATCGAAGCGGTCGGCGTCGCGAAGATCACGACCGTGTCCGCTCCATGGGCCTCCAAGGCGCCGACGTGCGCGCCCACGACCTGTGCCGAATCGCCGAAGTTGTACGGCTCGGCGTCGACGATCTGACCCTTGTTCGAGCCGAGACCGGTCTTGAGCCCGGTGAGGTAGTTCTTGCCGTAGGCGTCGTTCTGGTACAGGACGCCGATCTTCGCGCTCGGCTTGGTCTTGAGGATGTACTTGGCGTACAGCTTCGCCTCACCCGGATAGTCCGGCTGCCAGCCCGTCGTCCACGGCTTCGTCGAGCCGTCGCAGGCGTGGTGGACGCAGTTCCCCCAGTAGGCGTCGCCGGTCGCAAGCAGCACCTGCGGCACCTTGTTCTGGTTGAGGTAGCCCCACGTCGCGAGGCCGGGAGCCGTGCCGAGGCTGCCGACGATCGCGAAGACGTGATCCTGCTCGACCAGCTGCTGGACGGCGGGAACGGTCTGGGCCGGGTTGTACGCGTCGTCCTTGGTGATGTCCTTGATCGTGCGGCCGTTGACCCCACCCTTCGCGTTGACGTACGCGAAGTAGGCCTGCTCAGCTGTTGGGATCGTCTTGTACAGCGACGCCCCTCCGGTGTACGGGAACGTCCCGCCGATCACGATCTGCTTCTTCGTTACTCCTGGTGTGCCGCTGTGCGATGCCGCTGCGGTGCTCGCGACGGCGATCCCGACGGCAAGAGCGCAGAGCAGCGCTCCGAGCTTCTTTCGATTGACAGCCATGCGCCCTCCGATGTGTCGTTGCGAGAAATCCACTTGATTAGACGCCAATCAGGGGAGTTTGACTGGGATTGACTCGCCATTCAAGCGCGGACGAGTGCGCGCAGGCGGGCGAGCAGCCCGGCGAAGCCGTCCGGGAGGGCCAACATCACGAGCACGACCATGAGCCCGAACACGACGTCGCGGCCGTGATCGGAGCCGATCACCGGCACGCTCGTCGATACCTGCGGCAGCAGCCCGACGAAAGCGGCCCCCGCCAGAATCCCCCAAAGCGACCCGAGACCGGCCACGGCGGCGCCGATCAGGATCTGCAGCGAGAGGATGATCCCGAACTCTGTCGGCTGCGCGAAGCCATTCGTGGCCATCACGAACAGGACTCCCGCGACACCGGCGTAGGCGGCCGAGATCCCGAAGGCGAGCGTCTTGTAGAGGGACAGCTCGATTCCCGACGCGGTGGCCGCGATCTCGCTGTCGCGGACCGCGCGGAAGGCTCGGCCGACGCGGCCGCGCAGGATCAGCCACGCGAGGAGAAAGAGGATCGCCGAGCACGACCAGGCGGCGCCGTAGATCCAGCGGTCGCTCACGGTCGTATGCGACTGCACGCCGCCCGTTCCGCCGAGGAACGTCGACCACTGCAGCGGCAGCTGCGGCACTGAGATCGCGAGCGCGAAGGTCGCCAGCGCGAGGTAGGCGCCCGAGAGCCGCAGCGCCGGCAGGCCGACGAGCAGCCCCAGCACGAAGCAGATCGCGAAGGCCATCAGCATCGTGACGATCAGATTCGTGTGATGGTCGCGCGACATGACCGCCGACGTGTAACCCCCGATCGCCATGAAGGCGCCATGCCCGATCGAGATCTGCCCCGAGTAGCCGGTCAGGATGTTCAGGCCGAGCACCGCGACGAAGAAGATCCCGACCTGCGCCACCAGCGAGACGTTGTAGGAGCTCAGCGTGAACGGCAGCACGGCGATGAGCACGGCGACCGCCGCGATCGAGCCGAGGGCGGGGAGGCGTCCTCTCATACCCGGCTGACCTCCCGCCGTCCGAACAGGCCGGAGGGCTTGACGAGCAGGATCGCCAGCAGGACGGCAAAGGCGAACGGGACCTCCAGCGAGACGACTTGGGGCAGGTAGCCCGCGAGGAGGTTGAGGAAGACGCCGATCGCGAGCCCGCCGACGACGGCGCCGCCCGGGCTCTCCAGCCCGCCGAGGACCGCAGCGGCGAAGGCGTAGACGAGTGCCTCCTGCATGAACGTCGGCGTCAGAAGAAGCTGCGACGGCTCGTACATCATCCCGGCGACGGCTCCGAGCACGGCTGCGAGGCCCCAGCCGAGCGCGAGCATCCAGTCCACCCGCACGCCCGCGAGTGCCGCGGCGGCCGGCCGTAACGCGGCGGCGCGCATCCCGAGCCCGAGCTTCGTGAAGCGGAAGAGCGCCCAGACGAGCAACACGCAGCCGAGAACGACGCCGAGCATCCCGGCGTAGAGGTGCTGGATGTTCACGCCGCCGAGGTCGTAGGAGCCGCTGAACGGCGACTGCATGAACCGGATGCCGCCTCCCCAGATCCAGTTGACGACGCCGTCGATGAGGATGAAGAGGCCGACGCTGACGATCACCGCCGCGATCACCGAGCGGTGCTGGACGGGGCGGATGACGACCAACTCGAGAGCCGTCCCGAGCACGAAGGCGATCGCGAGCGTGGCGGCGAACGCCTCCCAATACGACAATCCCCACTGGATCAGCTGGTAGGCGATGTACGTCGTCGCCATCGCGAGCTCGCCCTGCGCGAAGTTGATCACGTGCGTCGCGCGGTAGATGAGGACGAGCGCGAGCGCGAGGCTGCCGTACGCGGCGCCCACCGCGAGCCCCGAAACGGTCAGCTGCGCGAAGCGGGTGCTCTGGAGGCAGCCGACGAGGAGAAAGACCGCGCCGCCGCCGAGCAGGAGATAGACGGTGATGGCGCCGCCGAGCGCGATGCCGCGAGCGCGGAGTCCGGCCAGTGGTGACGTGAGCGTCTCCATCGTCAGTAGCCGAGGTAGCTGCGGCGGACGGAGTCGTCGGCGCGGAGCTCCTCGCTCGTGCCGGCGAGCGCGATCTTTCCCGCCTCGAGGACGAAGCCGTTCTGCGCCGCCTGCAGCGCGAGGTGCGCGTTCTGCTCCACGATCAGGACGCTGAGACCCTCCTTCTCGTTCAACTCCCGGACGATCCGGAACAGCTCGGCGACGAGCACCGGCGCGAGCCCGAGCGACGGCTCGTCGAGCAGCAGGAGCCGCGGCCGCTGCACGAAGGCGCGAGCGAGCGCGAGCATCTGCTGCTCGCCGCCGCTCAGCGTCCCGGCGTGCTGCCGGCGGCGCTCGGAGAGGAACGGGAAGTAGGTGAAGACGCGCTCGAGCTCCGGCTCGATCGAGCCTCGGCGGGTGTAGCCCCCGAGGCGCAGGTTCTCCCAGACGGTGAGTTCCGAGAAGGTGCCGCGGCCTTCGGGGACGTGGGCGATGCCGAGCCGCGCGACGGCGGCCGGGCCGAGCCTGCCGAGCGAGCGTCCCGCGAACGTGATCTTCCCGGAGCGGCGAACCGTCCCCGAGACCGCGCGGAGCGTCGTCGTCTTGCCCGCGCCGTTCGGGCCGAGGACGGCGACGATCGTCCCCTCTTCGACCGCGAGCGAGATCCCGTGCAGGGCGCGGACGGGGCCGTAGCGTGCCTCGACATCCTGCAGTTCGAGGAGCGCGGTCACGCGGCGAGCTCTCCGCCGAGGTACGCCTCGATCACCGCAGGGTCGCGCTGCACGTGGGCAGGGATGCCTGAGGCGATCGTCTTGCCGAAGTCGAGGACGTGGACGTGGTCGCAGAGCTGCATGACGAGCCGCATGTGGTGCTCCACGAGAAGAATCGTCAGCTCTCGCTCGTCGCGCAGGTGCCGGATGAGGCCGGCAAGCTCGTCGACCTCCTCGTGGTTGAGACCGCCGGCCGGCTCGTCGAGGAGGAGCACACGGGGCTTGGCCGCGAGCGCCCGCGCGAGCTCGACGCGCTTGAGCGTCCCGAACGGCAGGCCGGCTGCCGGCCGGTTGGCGTGCTCGGCACAGCCCACGGCCGCGAGCGTCTCGAGCGCGTCGCGACGCACGTCGCGCTCGCGCCGGAAGCGGGAGGAGACGTGCGCGCCGACGAGCACGTTCTCGAGCACGGTCAGGCGCGGGAAGAGCTCGAGGTTCTGGAAGGTGCGCGCGATTCCGAGCCGGACGACGCGGCTCGGCCGCGTGTGGCGGAGCGAACGGCCGTCGAAGATGACGTCGCCGGAGTCGAGGCGGTAGAGGCGCGTGATCGCGTTGAAGGCGGTTGTCTTACCGGCGCCGTTCGGGCCGATCAGCCCGGCGATCGATCCCTCCTCCACTGCGAGGGAGACGTCGTCGAGCGCGACGATGCCGCCGAACCGGAGTCGAGCCTGGTCCAGCGTGAGGAGCGCCATCAGCTCGCCTGGAGCGACTGTCCGCCCGCGGACCGCATCCCGGCGATCATGCCGGGCGGAGAGGCGCCGTCCGGGAAGCGCGCGAGGAGCTCGCCGAGCAGCGCGTCCGGCTCCCAGCCGTCCGGCGCGTCGAACAGCTCGCCGGCGCTCCAGCCGCGCAGCGCGTTGACCGCGCCACCCCAGACGTGGAAGACCTGTCCGGTGATCGCCTGCGCCTCGTCGGCGCACAGCGCGACGACGACGGCGGAGACGTTCGACGGGTCGAGCGGGTCGAAGCCTTCCTCCGGCGCGCTCATCTGGAAGGTCTCCTCGGTCATGCGCGTGCGCGCGTTCGGGGCGAGGCAGTTGACGGTGACGCCGTAGCGCGCAAGCTCCTGCGCGACGATCACGGTGAAGCCCGCGATGCCGGCCTTCGCGGCGCCGTAGTTCGCCTGGCCGACGTTTCCGAACACTCCGGAGGGGCTCGACGTGTTGACGATGCGGGCGCGCACCTCCTCGCCGGCCTTCGAGCGCTCGCGCCAGTGGGCGGCGGCATGCTGCGTCGGCGCGAAGTGGCCCTTGAGGTGGACGGCGATCACCGCGTCCCACTCCTCCTCCGTCATGTTCACGAGCATCCGGTCGCGGAGGATCCCCGCGTTGTTGATCAGGATGTCGAGCTGGCCGAACTCGTCGATCGCCTGCTGGACGAGGCGGCCGGCGCCGTCGAAGCTCGCGACGTTCTCGCCGTTCGCGACAGCCTCGCCGCCGCCCGCCTTGATCTCGTCGACCACCTGCTGCGCCGGCGTCGCGTCGGCGCCCTCGCCGGCGACTCCGCCGCCGAGATCGTTGATGACGAGTTCCGCGCCCGCGGCCGCGAGCGCGAGCGCATGCGAGCGGCCGATGCCGCGCCCTGCGCCCGTGACGATTGCGACCTTTCCACTGAGATCTGGCATAGCCGGGGAGACTAGTACCGCTCGAGATAGCGCGGCGAGTTGATGTGCAGCCGCCGCGCGACGTCCGCCTTGACCTGCGCGAGCGTGCCGGGCTCGACGTCGCCCGTCCGGATGCGCGCAGCGAGCGCCCGCTGGTCGGCGTCGTCTTCGGCCGGGAGCCTCGCGAGCTCGCGGTGGAGGATGCCGAGGGCATTGAGCGCGACGAGCATTCGGAAGCGGAGGCGGTGGTCGTCGAGCGTGGGGAGGATCTCGGTGGAGAGGAACTCCTCGATCGCCTCCGCGAGCTCCTGCGGCGTGGGCCTGTCGCTCACGTCACTCCCGCCTTCTCCAGCAGATGGCAGATCTCGTACTCGACCTCCGCGCCGAGCCGGCCGAGGATGGCGAGCTCAACGCTGCGGTCCTGGCCGGTCAGATGGCGACGCGCCTGGGTGAGGCAGCCGATCGCCCAGGCGACGTTGCCCGCGAGCTCCCAGTAGTCGAGCTCCTCGGGCCGGATCTCCCGGCCGGTCAGCTCGTTGTAGCGCTCGAGGTACGGCTCGACGTCGGAGATCCCGCCGAGCCGAAGCTCGTCGCGGCCGAACCGCCAGGCGCGGACGAGCCCGCAGGCGAGATCGCGCGCCGGGTCGTCGAGGTGGGCGAACTCCCAGTCGAGGACGCCGACGAGCCCCTGCTCGTCGACTGCGACGTTGCCGATCCGGAAGTCGCCGTGCACGACAACCGGCTCGCGCGGCGCCGGGCGGTTCTCGCGCAGCCACCAGAGCCCGAGCTCGATCGCCGGATGTGGCTCGTCGACCTCGTCCAGCTCGTCCACCAGCCGCTCGAGCGACGCCTCGTGGAGAAACGGCACGCGCTCGGGCGGGATCGCGTGGATCTTCGTGAGCTCTTCGGCCAGCTCGAGCGGCAGGCTCGGCGGCACCGGCTCCATCCGCACGATGCGTCGCCCGATCGTCTCGCCCCCGATTCGTTCCATGACGAACGCCTCGCGGCCGTCGAGATCCTCGATGTAGAGGATCGGCCGCGGCACCTTCACTCCCGCCGCGAACGCCGCCTCGATCACGGCGAACTCGTCGTGGAGCGAGAGCGTGTGCTTGTGGATGACGCCGACCGCCGCACGCCGGACGAGCAGGGGCTCGCCGACCGCGTCGACCGCCCACGCCTCCTTCGACGCGCCGCCTGCGAGCAGGACGGGTTCGGACACAGGGCCGAGTAGGACTTCGAGCGCCTCGCGCATCCGTGCGATCATCGCGGTTGTGACCGATCGCCGCGAACAGGTACGCGCGTTCATGGAGGAGCACGTCTATCCGAACGAGCGCGCCCTGACCACCGAAGACGGGGCCGCCGACGCCCTGATCGCCGAGCTGCAGGAGAAGGCGAAGGACGCCGGACTGTGGGCGCCGCACCTGCCGCCGGAGGCGGGCGGGTCGGGCAGCGGCTTCCTCGAGTACGCGTACCTCAACGAGGAGATCGGCCGCAGCTTCATCGCCCAGCTGATCTTCGGCTGCCAGGCGCCCGACGCCGGCAACGCCGAGATCCTCCACCTGTACGGCACGGACGAGCAGCGGAAGACGTTTCTCGAGCCGCTCGTCAGCGGCGAGGTGCGCTCGTTCTTCGGGATGACCGAGCCGGAGGTGGCGGGCTCCGACCCGACGCTGCTGCAGGGCCGGGCCGTCCGCGACGGCGACGAGTGGGTGATCGACGCGCACAAGTGGTTCTCCTCCGGTGCCGACGGCGCTGCGTTCGGCGTCGTGATGGTCGTGACGGAGCCGGACGCCGAGCCGCACAGGCGCGCCTCGATGATCCTCGTCCCGACCGACACGCCGGGCTACGAGCTCGTGCGCCGCGTGCCGGTGATGGGGCACGAGGGGCGCGGCTGGGGGACGCATTGCGAGACGCGCTTCACCGGCGTTCGCGTGCCGTTCGCGAACACGCTGGGCGAGCCGGGCGACGGCTTCCGGATCGCGCAGAAGCGGCTCGGTCCCGGCCGCATCCACCACGTGATGCGCTGGCTCGGCCAGATGGAGCGCGCTTTCGAGCTGATGTGCACGTACTCGCTCGAGCGGGAGGCGTTCGGCGGCAAGCTCGCCGAGAAGCAGACCGTCCAGAACTGGATCGCCGAGTCTGCCGCCGAGATCCAGGCCTGCCGGCTGATGACGATGCAGGCGGCCCAGCGCATCGACGAGGGCGACGAGGCGCGCGTCGAGATCTCCCTGATCAAGTTCTACGCGGCGCGTGTGCTCGGCGAGGTCGTCGATCGCGCGATCCAGGTGCACGGCGGCCTCGGGCTCACCGACGACACCCCGCTCGCGCTCATGTACCGGATGGCCCGCGGCGGGCGCGTGTACGACGGCCCGGACGAGGTGCACAAGTCGGTCGTCGCCCGGCGCATCCTCCGCGCGTTCTCGAAAGGCGACGGCTGGCGCTTCACGTAGTCCTCGAGGGAGACCGCGTCCGGCTCGAGCCGCTCGAGGCGCACCATGAGGAGGAGCTCTGGGCGGTCGCGCAGGATCCGCGGACGTGGCGCTGGATGAAGGTGCGCGGCTACGAGAGCCGCGACGCGTTCCACGCGTGGTTCGAGTCGGTCGAGATGGGCTTCGCTCACTTCCTCGACGGCCGGCTCGTCGGGCATACGAGCTTCATGAGCCACCGCCCCGCCGACCGCTCGGTGGAGATCGGCAACACGTGGCTCCATCCGGACGCGTGGGGGACAGGCGCGAACACCGAGGCGAAGTACCTCCTGCTGCGGCACGCGTTCGAGGACGAGGGCTACCTCCGTGTCGAGTTCAAGACGGATGCGGCGAACGAGCGCTCGCGGCCGGCGCTCGAGAAGGTAGGCGCGACGTTCGAGGGGGTCCACCGGAAGCACATGCTCGTCCGCGGCGGCGAGCGGCGGGACTCGGCCTGGTACGCGGTGATCGACGACGACTGGCCGGAGATCAAAGCCGCGCTCGAGCAGCGGCTCAGCTAGCGCGGCGCACGATCTGCGTGCAGCGGGCGCTCGCGAGGAGCTCCCCGTCCTGAAACAGCTCCCCGCCGCAGAAGACCACCCGGCGGTTGCGCCGCACGACGTGACCCTCCGCTCGCAACGTCCCCGGTCGCGCCGAGCGGTGGAACTCCGTGCGCAGGTCGGCGGTGAGGAAGTCCTCATCGGATGCCATCAGCGTCCAGCACGCCCCGCCCATCACGGTGTCGAGGAGGGCCGCGACCATCCCGCCGTGCACGATCGGCCCGCTCGGAGAGTGGAAGCAGTACTCCGGCGGTGCGTCCCACTCGATCACGGCCTTGCCATCCGCCTGCTCGACGCCGCGGTAGCCGAGCGTGTTCCAGACGTGTGGGTCCTCCGGCGGAAATTCACCCCACGGGAGGCGCGAACGCGGGCTCATCGTGGTCCCGGCACGCCACGGAACTCGAACGGGACGACGCGGTTCGGCTGCACGACCCAGGCGCGGCCGCTCTCGGAGTCGCCGAGCACCTGCAGCGCGGCGGCGGCGACGAACGACGGCTCCATGAGCGGGGCGAGCGGGTTGTCGCGGAGCTCGTCCCGGACGATCGGCGTGTCGGCGAAGCCGGGGCAGAGCGCGTTGATCCGGATCCCGCGCGCCGCAAGGCCGGGCGCCGCGCCCCGCACCCAGCCGACGACTGCGTGCTTTGTCGCGGTGTAGCTCGGGTCGAACGGCATCCCCGTAAGCCCGGCGAGCGAGGCGGTCGCGACGATCGAGCCGCCGTTCGGCATCAATCGCGCTGCCAGCTCGCGTGTGCCGAAGACGACGCCGTCGAGGTTCGCGCCGACGATCCGCCGGTACTCGGCGACCGGAAGGTCTGCCACATCCGGGAAGCCGATCCCGATGCCGGCGTTGAGGAAGGCGGCGTCGAACTCGCCCTCGAGCCCGGCCCACGCTTCGGGCGCGGAGACGTCGAACTCCGGCAGGTCGAGGACGAGCGGGTCGTCGAGGAGCGCGCAGATCGCGGAGCCGATCCCTCCGCGTCCGCCGGTGACGAGGGCCCTCACGGGAGCAGGACGACCTTGCCGACGCTGCGCCGCGACTCGACGAGCTCATGCGCCTTCTCGACATCGGCGAGCGGGAACTCGGCGCCGACGAGTGGCTTGATCGTCCCGTTCCCCCACAGCTCGAGCAGCTCGCGCGTGCAGGCCGCGACGACGTCCGGCGCGTGACGAAGGAGCCGGCCGAGGTAGACGCCCTGAATGCCGACACTGCGTCCGACGACGTTCGCCGGCTGCAGCTCCGGCCACATCCCGCCCGCGTAGCCGATCGCCACGAGCTGGCCGAGCGGGCGGAGACGGCCGATCGCCGCCTCGAACAGCTCGCCGCCCACCGGATCGACGACGACGTCGACGCGTAGATCGTCCGGGATCTCGTCGTAGAGGAACGCGTCCTCGGCGCCAAGCTCGCGGCAGAGGTCGAGCTTCTCCGCCGAGCCGGCTGCGCCCACGACGCGCGCACCCAAAGCGCGCGCGACCTGGATCGTCGCCGTGCCGACGCCGCCCGCCGCCGCGTGCACGAGCACGGTCGCGCCTTCCACGAGCCGCACCTGCCGCGTCAGCGGGACGTACGCAGTGAGGAAGGTGAGGAGGAACGCCGCACCCTCGGCGAACGACGCGTGCTCCGGCAACGGCACGAGCGAAGCGCGGTCGACGGCCGCGAGCTCAGCGTAGCCGCCGCGCGTCACCAAAGCCATGACCCGCGTCCCGTCCTCGAGCTCGCCGCACAGCTCCGCGCCGAGCACCGCCGGCAGCTCCGGCATCTGCGGATAGCGGCCGTGCCGGATCAGGACGTCGAGGAAGTTGAGCCCGGCCGCGCGCACCTGCACGAGCGCCTGCCCGTCCGCGACTTCCGGATCGGGGACGTCGGCGAGCTCGAACGGCCCGTCGACCGCGCTGAGGAGTGCTGCCTTCAAGCCGTCTTCGCCGGCGTCTCGGCCGCGAACATCTCGCGCAGCTCGATCTTGCGGAACTTGCCGACGCTCGTCTTCGGGATCTCGTCGATGAATTCGATGCGCTCGGGCAGCCACCACTTCGCGAAGCGCGGTGCGAGGAACTCCCGCAGCTCGTCCGATGTCGCCGTCGCGCCCTCCTTCAACACGACCGCGGCGAGCGGCCGCTCTGCCCACTTCTCGTCGGGGATCGCGATCACCGCCGCTTCGGCCACGGCCGGATGCGCCATGAGCGCGTTCTCGAGCTCGACGGAGGAGATCCACTCACCGCCGGACTTGATCACGTCCTTCGAGCGGTCCTTGATCTGGATGTAGCCGCGCGGGTGGATCGAGACGATGTCGCCGGTGCGGAACCAGCCATCCTCCGACCAGCGGTCCGAGGTGTCGGGCGCGTCGAGATACGACGCGGCAACCCACGGCCCTCGCACCTCGAGCTCGCCCATCGACTCGCCGTCCCACGGCACCTCCTCGTCGCCGGCGCGGACGCGGATCTCGACGAACGGCAGCGGGATGCCGGCCATCGCCTGGAAGTCCCAGCGTGTGTCGGCGTCCGCCTCCGCGAGGTCGGGCGGTAGCGCCGCCGTCGAGGCGACGGGCGACGTCTCGGTCATCCCCCAGCCCTGCACGATCCGCAGCCCGTGCCGCTCCTCGAAGGCCGCGATCATCGCGCGCGGCACCGCGGAGCCGCCGACGAGCATCGCCTTCATCGCCGAGAGATCCCACTTGCCCGGCTCCTCGTCGAGGCGCGCGAGGATCCCCATCCAGATCGTGGGCACGCCCGCCGCCCAGGTGATGTGCTCCTGCTCCATGTTCTCGAGCAGGGAGTCGGCGTCGAGATGCGGGCCGGGGTAGACGATCTTCGCCCCCTGCAGCGTGGCGAGGTACGGGTAGCCCCAAGCGTTCGCGTGGAACATCGGCACGACCGGCATCACGGCGTCGTCGATGCCGAACCCCAGCCCGAGCGGATTGTTCGCGCCGACGCCGAGGGCGTGAAGGACGGAGGAGCGGTGCGAGTAGACGACACCGCGCGGGCGTCCCGTCGTGCCGCTCGTGAAGCACATCGCCGCCGCCTCGTTCTCGTCGAGCTGCGGGTCCTCCCACTCGTCCGGATCCGCGGTCGCGAGCAGCTCCTCGTACGAGTCCTCGACGACGTAGACGTGCTCGATCGGCGTCTCCGCATTGAACTGCTCGAGGAGCGGCAGGAGCGCGCGGTCGACGATCACGGCGCGGTCGTTTGCGTGCGTTGCGATGTAGGCGAGGTCGTTCGGGTGGAGGCGGAGGTTCAGCGTGTGGAGGACGAAGCCGCCGCACGGGATCCCGAAGTACGCCTCGTGATGCTGGTGATGGTTCCAGCAGAGGGTCGCGACGCGGTCGCCGCGCTCGAGACCGGCCTTGCGCAGCGCTACCGCGAGCTGCCGTGCACGGCGCATCGTGTCGCGGTAGTTCGTGCGGTGGAAGCTCTTGTCCGGCTGCCGCGTGACGATCTCGCCGTCGCCGAAGAACTGCTCCGCGCGCTTCAGCAGGTGCGTCAGCGTGAGCGGGAAATCCATCATCAGCCCGTCCATCCCGCGCATTCTCCTTGCTATGTGAGGAGCGCGTCGGCCACTTCGAGGCGAAGCTCGGGCGGGCGGGTGCCGAAGCCCTCGAGCCACTGGGCGCGCTTGTAGAAGCGGTGGAGCGGGTGCTCCCACGTGAAGCCGATCCCGCCGTGGAGCTGGATCGACCGCTCGCAGGCGACGACCGCAGCCTCGGTCGCGAACGCCTTTGCGGCGGCGGCCGCTAGCGGCGCGCGATCGTCGTTCTCCGCGACGCACCACGCGGCCCAGTAGGCGAGCGAGCGCGAGAGCTCGACGTCGGTGTACGTCTGCGCGAGGGGGTGGGACACGGCCTGGTACGTGCCGATCGGCTTGCCGAACTGCTCGCGTGTCTTGGCGTGCTCGATACCGAGATCGAGCGCCCGTTGCGCGACGCCGAGAGCCTCCGCCGCCATCGCGGCGCGCAGGCGCGGGCTCTCCTCCGGCGGATCCAGTGACGTGAGTGAGCGGCTCGGGTCGACAGTGGCGAGGTCTCTTCCTGCGCCGAACAAATCCCTCAGGCCGGTGACGTGCGCGAGGTACGGGCCGGGATAGAGCGCGTAGCCGAGCTCCTCGAGGAGCAGAGCCTCCTCCACGAAACCGAGTCCCGCCTCCGCGACGTCCGTCCAGCCCATCTCCTCGAGCTCGCTCCAACGGTCGTCCTGCTTCTCGAAGTCGCGGTCGAGCGGGAACTTGTCGGCGAGCCAGGCGCGCGCCGCCTCCTTCAGCTCCTGCTGCTCCTCGGAAAGCGTGAAGTCCATCAGCGGCCTCTCGGGAGACCGAGGACGCGCTCGGCGATGATGTTGCGGAGGACTTCCGACGTGCCGGCCTCGATCGTGTTGCCGCGGCTGCGCAGCTGCTGGTGGTTCCACCAGCCGTCGTCGAGGATCCCTTCCGGCCCGCGCAGCTCGCGCGCGAGCTTCGTCAGCCGCTGGTTCGCCTCCGACCAGCGGAGCTTGACGCCGGAGCCCTCCGGCCCGGGGATGCCGCTGCGCTGGAACGTTCCGAGCGCGCGGTAGTTCGTGTAGCGGAGCGCCTGCAGCTCGATCCACTCGACCGCGATCGCCTCGCGGACCGCGGCGCTCGGGTTGCGTCCGGAGGCTTCCTCGAGCAGCCGCCCGACGATCCCGTCGAGCGTCGCCGTGAGCGCGAAGCCGAGGGTGGCGCGCTCGTGGAGGAGGGTCGTCATCGCGACCTGCCAGCCGTTCCCCTCCTCGTCGAGCCGGTTCTCGACCGGCACCTCGACGTCGCTGAAGAAGATCTCGTTGAACTCCGCCTCACCGGTGATCTGGCGGAGCGGCCGCACCTCGACGCCGGGCGCGTGCATGTCGACGATGAGGTACGTGAGGTTCTTGTAGCGCGGCGCCTCGGGGTCGCTCTGCGTGACGAGGATGCAGAAGTCGGCGATGTGCGCGAACGACGACCAGACCTTCTGGCCGTTGACGACGTAGACGTCGCCGCGCCGCTCGGCGCGCGTGCGGACGGCGGCGAGGTCGGAGCCCGCGTCCGGCTCGGAGAAGCCCTGGCACCAGATCTCCTCGGCGGCGAGGAGCGGCTGGAGATACCGCGCCTTCTGTTCTTCCGTGCCGTGGGCAATGATCGTCGGCCCCGCCATGTTGAGGCCGATCACGCCGATCGGAGGAGGCGCCTGGGCGGTGGCGATCTCTTCGTAGAGGATCGCCTGGAAGCTGTACGGAGCGCCCGCGCCGCCGTACTCCTTCGGCCAGGTCAGGCCGACGTAGCCGCCCTCGTAGAGCAGCCGGCTCCATTCGCGCATGAACGGGTCCTCGAACCGCTGCGCGCCACCCCGGCTGCCGCGCTTGTCCGCCGGGAGGTTCGCGTCGATCCAGGCCCGCAGCTCGGTCCGGAATTGCGCTTCTTCGGGCGTGTCCCGCAGGTCCACGCGGGAGAGCCTAATTGACTAGCGGTTCAAAGAGCTTCCAGTGCCCTTCGGAGACGACCTCGACGTCGCCGTCCACCCACTTGATCGCGGTCTCGTCGTCGATCGCATAGGCGGGCAATCCGAGCTCGGCGGCCCAGCGTTCCGCCTCGGCCATCGAGTTGTCGAGGTCGGGATGATCGAGGTGCGGGAAGATCGAGAAGCCGACGATGCCGAGCGTCTCGTCGCCGCCGCTGGGCGGTTGCCACTGCATGAAGTCCTCCCCGATGCGCGGCGTCATCGCCATGCTTCCGGCGCTCAGTCCCACCCAGACCGCGTCCAGCGACGGCAGGAGGTCAGCCAGTCCGGATTGCCGCATCCAGTGGGGCAGGTACATGGCGTCGCCGCCGTTCACGAGCAGGACATCGGCCGCCTCGACAAGCGGCACCCATCGTTCGCGGTCGAGGCTCGACAGCGCGGTGAGCTCGAGGTTCCCCATGGACTTCCAGCCCAGCTCGGTCATCGGGCAGCGGGACTCAGCTCCTGCGATGAATCGCCACGCGCCCGCAAAGCTGTGATGGCCGTACGACGCGGTGGGGATCGCAAGCGCGTCGCACTCGGCGATCGGCTTGCCGAGGAGGTCGAGCAGCGCGGCTTCGATGCTCGGGTTCTTGATCCCGGCGGAGGTGAGAAGAAGCTTCATGCGGGCGCGGGCTCGGGGATGGCGTCGCCGGGGGCGAGCTCGACGATCTTCCGCCGGCGCTGCACCGGCAGCAGCGTCACCGTCGCGAGGATCACGGCGACGCCGAGCCACTGGCTCCACGCGAGGTGCTGGCTGTACGCGTAGATGCCTGCGATCACCGCGACCGCGGGGTACGTCAGCTCGGCGAGAGACGAGAGCACAGCCGGCGTCTTCTGCAGCCCGTAGTAGTAGAGCGTCAGGGCGAAGAGCCCGGTGACGAGCGCGAGATAGAGGATCAGCAGGCTGTCGTGGCCGTTCGAGTACGCGCTCGCTCCCATCACCGGCAGCGCGATCGCGCTCGCAACGAGACCGAAGAAGAAGCGCAGCGCGACGATCTGCTGGAACTCGATCTCCCGCGAGAGGTAGCGGCCGAGCACCGTTCCCATCGCCCAGAGGATCGCGGCGCCGGTCGCCTCCGCGATCACGACGACGCCCTTCGCCGAAGGGGCCAGCGGGTGCGCCTGGTTGACGAGCCAGAAGCCGGCGAGCGCGGGGAGGAAGAACCAGGCAAAGCGCGGCCGTGGCCGCTCGCCGAGCAGCAGCGCCGCGCCACCGACGGCGACCAGCGGCTGCACCTTCTGGATCACGACGGGAGTGATGAAGTCGGAGTGCCCGATCAGCGCGTCCGTGAAGAGGATCGTCGCGACGGCCGAGGCTCCTGCGCCGACCACGACCGCGGCGGCGACGTAGCGCCAGCCGGCGCGGAAGACGGCGCGCAAGGCAGGGAGGAGAAGCGGCAGCGTCAAGGCGGCGAGGATCACGTGCTCGCCGAAGACGATCGTCGTCGCGGACGTCCCGAAGCTCATCGTCTTACGGATGATCGGGTCGGTGCCCCACATCGCGGCCGCGACCGCGATGAGCAGGACTCCGGGGACGGCTGCGAGCTTCTTCACGGCTCGAAGCGTAGGAGATCGTCCACGGTCTCCCGCTTCCGGATTTCCTGCGCCTCGCCGCCCTCGACGAGCACGACAGCCGGCCGCGGGACGCCGTTGTACGTCGAGCCGAGCGCGAGCGTGTACGCGCCCGTCGCCGGCACCGCGAGGACGTCCCCTGCGCGCGGCGCGGGCAGCTCCACCGCATCGATCAGGACGTCGCCCGATTCGCAGTGCTTTCCCGCGATCCGGTAGACGCCGGACGCCGGCTCCTCCGCGCGGTTCGCGAGCAGCGCCTCGTAGCGCGCGCCGTAGAGCTGCGGGCGCGGGTTGTCGGACATGCCGCCGTCGATGGCCGCGTACGTCACGCCGCCCGACTCTTTCACCGAGCCGAGGCGGTAGAGCGTCACCCCGGCGCGCCCGACGACGGAGCGGCCCGGCTCGAGGATCAGCTGGACGCCGTCCGGGATGCGCTCGGCGAGCGGGCCGACGAACTCCGCCACCGACGGCAGCTCCTCCTCGCGGTTGTGGCGGACGCCGAGCCCACCGCCGAGATCGAGGAAACGTGGTGTCCAGCCGAGCCCTTCGATGAAAGCGAGGACGCGCTCGAGGGCAAGAACGCTCTCCGCGACGCGGCCGAGCTGCGAACCGACGTGGACGTGGACGCCCTCCACCTCGAGCCCGAGCGCGAGCGCGCGCCCGATCTCGCGCGCAGCCGAATCGGGGGAGAGCCCGAACTTCGACTCCTCGTGCGCCGTCTGGATCGAGCGGTGCGTGACAGCCTCGACGCCGGGCGTCAGGCGGACGAGTACCCGCTTCACTCCCGCAGCCGCCGCGGCCTGCGCCTCGCCCGGCGCATCGAGAACCACCAGGGCTCCCGTCTCCGCCGCGGCGCGCAGTTCCTCCGCGGACTTGTTGTTGCCGTGGAAGACGAGCCGCTCGCCGTCGATCCCCGCCGCACGCGCGAATGCGAGCTCGCCGAGCGTCGAGACGTCGGCGCCGACGCCCTCGTCCGCGAGCAGCCGCAGCAGCGCGACGTTCGCGAACGCTTTCGTCCCGTAGACGAGGAGCGCGCCCGGCGCCGCCTCGCGATAGGCCGCGACCTGCGCCCGGATCGTCTCCTCGCAGTAGACGAGGAGCGGAGTCCCGTGCTCGTCGGCGAGCCTGGACGCGGGAACGCCGCCGAGCGACAGCTCGCCGCCGTCGATCTTTGCCGAGATGGGGAACAGCTCGAGCATCACGGTGAAGCATGATGCTCACGTGCGCATCGTCGCGCTGCTCGCCGCCATTGCGCTCGGCGCGGTCGTCGCCGTACTCGTCCTGACGCGGCCGCATCACCCGCCGGGCCGGAGCATCGACGTGCCGATCCTCATGTACCACCGCGTCGGCCGGCTGCCCGCCGTCCCGACTCCCACCTCGACGAAACTGACCGTCCAGCCGAGCGTCTTCGCCGCCCAGATGGAGTGGCTGGCGCGGCACAGGTTTCACGCGATCAGCCCGCAGCAGCTCTACGACGCGCTCGAGCGGAGGAAGCCGCTGCCGTCGCGCCCCGTGCTGATCACCTTCGACGACGGCTACCGCGACGTCCTCTACAACGCCGCGCCCGTCCTCCGCCGTCTCGGCATGCCGGCTGCCGCGTTCATCATCACCGACCGCGTCGACGGCCCCGACATCAGCTTCCTGAACTGGCGCGAGTTGCGGAGCCTCGAGCAGGACGGGTTCACCATCGGCTCCCACACCGTCCACCACTTGCGCCTGCCGAGCATCTCGCCCGCGCAAGCGCGGCTCGAGGTGTCGCAGTCGCGGGGCACGCTCGAGCGGCATCTCGGGCGGCCCGTCCCCTGGTTCGCCTATCCCGACGGGGCGACCGATCCGGCCGTCGTCCAGCTCGTGCACCAGGCGGGGTACCTGCTCGCGTTCACGACGCAGCGCGGCTCCACGCAATACGCGCGCGAGCCGTTCCTCCTCCACCGCTACGAGATCCCGCGGAGCGACGGCCTCGCGGGCTTCGTCGCCCTGCTACATTCCGCACAGTGACTCAGCTTCTTACGTAAGGCAGGGAGACATGCGCGGCGACGCCGCGCCGGACTCCCCATGACCTCTCTTCGGAGAGGTTTTTTCGTTCTGGAGGACGTTTTGCGATGACACCGAGATACGAGCCCAACGAAATCGAGCAGAAGTGGCAGCGCGTCTGGGAGGACGAGCGGGCGTTCAACGTCCCGAACCCGGTAGCCGGCGAGCCGACCGCCGAGAACCACTGGTACCAGCTCGAGATGCTGCCGTACCCCTCGGCTCCGAGCATCCACATGGGACACGTCCTCAACTACACGATGGGGGACGTCCAGACGCACGTGCGCCGCCGCAGCGGCTGGCACGTCGTGCGGCCGATGGGCTGGGACGCATTCGGCCTGCCGGCGGAGAACGCGGCGATCCGCGAGGGCCGTCATCCGCGCGTGACGATCGAGGCGAACATCGACCGGATGCGCGCCCAGATGAAGCGCCTCGGCTGGGCGATCGACTGGGAGCGCGAGGTCGCAGCGCACCAGCCGTCGTTCTACCGCTGGACGCAGTGGCTCTTCCAGCAGTTCGTCGCGCACGACCTCTGCTACCGCAAGGAGGGGCCGGTCAACTGGTGCCCGAACGACCAGACCGTCATCGCCAACGAGTACGTCGTCGACGGCCACTGCGAGCGCTGCGGCGCCGAGGTCGAGCTGCGGAACATGACCCAGTGGTTCATGCGGACGACCGCCTACGCCGACGAGCTGCTCGAGTATCCCGGCGGCGACTGGCCGGAGAAGACGAAGGCGATCCAGCGCAACTGGATCGGCCGCTCCGAAGGCGCCGAGATCCTGTTCGAGGTCGCGGAGACCGGCGACGACATCGCCGTCTTCACGACGCGCCCCGACACGCTCCATGGCGCGACGTTCTTCGTCCTCGCTCCCGAGCATCCGTTCGTCGACTCGCACGCGAGCGACGAGGCGAAGGAGTACGCGCGCCACGCGGGCGCACGCCCGGTCGAGGAGCGCGCCGCCGAGACGGAGAAGACCGGCGTCTTCAGCGGCCTCCACGCGATCAACCCCGTCAACGGTGAGAAGCTGCCGATCTGGGTCGCCGACTACGTCCTGATGGACTACGGCACCGGCGCGATCATGGCCGTCCCCGCCCACGACGAGCGCGACGGCCAGTTCGCCGAGACGTTCGGCTTGCCCGTCGTGCCGGTGATCGACGAGGACGCCAAGCTCGTCAACTCGGGCCGGTTCGACGGTCTGCCGGCCGAGGAGGGAAAGCGCGCAATCGTCGCCGCGCTCGAGGCCGAGGGACGCGGCAAGGCGACGGTCAACTACCGCCTGCGCGACTGGAGCGTCTCGCGGCAGCGCTACTGGGGCTGCCCGATCCCGTTCATCCACTGCGAGAAATGCGGCGTCGTCCCCGTGCCGGAGGACCAGCTGCCCGTGATCCTCCCCGACATCGAGGACTACGCCCCGAAGGGCAAGCCGCCGCTCGCTCAGAACGAGGAGTACATGAACGTCGAGTGCCCGCAGTGCGGCGGCCCGGCGCAGCGGGATCCCGACACGATGGACACGTTCGTCGATTCGTCCTGGTATTTCCTCCGCTACATCGACTCCCACAACGACGAGGCGCCGTTCGACCGTTTCGTCGTCGACTACTGGCTGCCGGTCTCGCAGTACATCGGCGGCATCGACCACTCGACGGGCCACCTCCTCTACTCGCGCTTCTTCGTCAAGGCGATGAACGACTGGGGGATGGTCGGCTTCCGCGAGCCGTTCGCGCGTGTCTTCCACCAGGGTTGGGTGACCCTCGGCGGGACGAAGATGTCGAAGACGAAGGGGAACGTCGAGGGGCCTGACGAGCTCGTCGACCGCTACGGCGCCGACGCGGTGCGGCTCTGCATTTTGTTCCTGGGGCCCGCCGACCAGGACATGGAGTGGACGCCGTCCGGAGTCGAGGGGATCGTGCGGTTCCTGCGCCGGCTGTGGCGGCTCGTCCACGAGGTCGCTGCGGGTGCGCCGGAGAGCGGGGCCGCCGGGCCGCTGACGCGGAAGGCGAACGAGACGATCGCCCGGGTGACCGACGACATCCTGCGCCGCTTCCAGTTCCACACGCCGATCTCGGCCGTGATGGAGCTCGTCAACGAGATCTCCGCTGCGCCGGATGCGCCCGACGCGCGGTTTGCAGCCGAGACGGCTGTGTCGCTGATCCAACCGTACGCGCCGCACATTGCGGAGGAGCTGTGGGGCGTGCTCGGCCACGAGCGGCTGTGGGAGGCGCCGTGGCCGGAGGCGGACTCCGCGCAGCTCGTGCGCGACACGTTCGAGCTCGTCGTCCAGGTGAACGGGAAGGTGCGCGACCGCTTCGAGGTCGACGCGTCGCTGAGTGAGGACGAGCTCGTCGCGCGGGCGCGGGAGAGCGAGCGAGTGCGCGCGCACCTCGACGGCGGCGAGCCGCGCAAGACGGTCGTCGTCCCGCGCAGGCTCGTCAATTTCGTCGTCTAGCGCTCGCGCGGTTCGGGCCGGTCGAGGTTCCAGTGGTGGCCGACACCGATCCGGTAGCGGCCGCCGTCCTCTAGCGGGGAGAGCCCGAAGCGCGTGATCACGCGCTGCCCGCCCTCAAAGTCGCCGTAGAGGACGTCAACGGTCAGCCGCTCCCTCGCCTCGATCGCGCCTCGCACAGCCGCGTACTCCTCGATCGACGGATCGCGTGAGACGCCCTGCCAGAAGCCGGTGTCCCCCGGCGCGATGTAGAGGTCGCGAGTCAGGCGGTGGAAGTCCTCGAGCGGTGCGTGGCCGGTCGTGCCGCGCCGGACTTCCGGATAGACGTACCAGCCATGGAGCACGGCGATGCCGGTGCCGATGTTCCGGATGCTGGCGGCGAGATAGAAGCCTTCGTCCGTAGCCAGGGCGGCTCCGCTTGAGCCCGCGACGTGGAGCCAGACGTCGTCCGCGAAGCCGACCTTCTGTTCAGGGTCGTCGAGGCGTGACGGGACGAGGAGCGGGCGCTGGGCGGCGAGGAGCGATTGCTCGGCTACGCGCGCCGCCCGGTTGGCGGAACGAACCGACGTGACCGTTACTCCGGCGAGAACGAGCGTCCCGCCCGCTGACGAGAGCGCCGAGATCGTGACCCAGTCCATTTCGCGAGCCTATCGCCGGGAAGTCTCGACGGACACATGACGGTTCTCCCGGCACAGTGGAGACATGGACGGGCGGCTGGGAGCGCTTTCGCGCAGGCAGCTCTTCGCGGCGGCGATCGCCGCGGCGGTGCTGCTCGTCCTCTTGATCCGGCATCTCGGCGGCGGGGGCGGTGCGGCGGCTCCCGTCGTCACGCCGGTGCGGGCGACACGGCCGGTAGCGGCGAAGCTGATGGTCGTGGACGTCGCCGGTGCGGTGCGGCGGCCGGGCTTGTACCGGCTGCGCTCCGGCTCGCGAATCGACGACGCGATCGCTGCCGCCGGCGGCGCGACGGCTAAGGCTCAGCTCGACGCGGTCAACCTCGCGGCGCCCGTCGCCGACGGCGAGCAGGTCGTCGTCCCCGGACGCGGCGCGGGCGGTGCAGCGGCGGTCTCCTCTCCGGCCGCCGGCGCCTCGCCGTCCGCGCCGCTCGACCTCAACACGGCGACCCTCGAGCAGCTCGAATCGCTGCCGGGCATCGGCCCCGTGACCGCGCAGAAGATCCTTGACTATCGCGGGCAGCACGGCGCCTTCCACTCGGTCGCCGAGCTCGAAGGCGTGCCGGGAATCGGACCGAGCCACATGGCGCAGCTGAAGGGTCTGGTGATCCCGTGAGTTGACGGTTCGCCTCCCGCACGTCCTCGTCGGCGCGGCCTGCGTCGGCTGCGCGCTGGCGAACGGTGCGCGCGTCGGGCTGTTCCCCGTCGTGCTTGCAGCCGGGCTGCTCGGCGCGCTCGCGTTGTCGTTGCCGGACGCTCGCTTCCGGACTGCGGTGGCTGCCGTGGCGGTCGTGCTCGCCTTCTGGGGCTGGGGGAGCCTGCGGCTGGCGCAGCTCGACCGCAGCGCCCTCGTCTCGGACGTCGGCACCGTCGAACGCGCAGTTGTGGAGGTCGACGAGCCGCCCAAGCCAGGCAGCTTCGACCAGCGGGCGCGGGCGGTTCTCCTGCGCTGGGGAACGCTGCGCCCGCACGAGCCCGTCTACCTCGAACTGCCGCTCGGCCGCTCTCCGCCGCAGGGAGCCGACATCGCGCTGCTCGCGGAGTTGCGAGCGCCGACCGGTCCGTCGAACGGCTTCGACCAGGCAACCTGGCTGCGTCGGCAGGGGATCCACGTCGTCCTGCGCGCGAAGGGCGCCTGGAGAATCGTCGGCCGGCGCGGCGGGATCTACGGTCTCGGGGACGACGTCGAGCGCTGGCTCGCGGGCGACAGCGTCCGCGGTCTCAGCGGCGAGCGGCGCAACGTCATCGAGGCGGTCGTCCTTGGCCGCTCGAGCCTCGTCGGCCAGAACCTGCTCGCGGACTTCCGCGCCTCCGGGCTCTACCACTGCCTGGCCGTCGACGGTCTGAAGGTCGCGACGATCGCGTGGGCCGTCGCCGCGATCGCGCTGCTTGTCGGGGTCGGCCGGCTGTTCGCCGAGGTCGCTGCGCTTGGCGCCGTCTCGGCGTACGCGCTCGCTGTCGGTCTTCATCCGTCGGTCGTGCGAGCGGCAGTTGCCGCGGCGCTCGGGTCGCTCGCCTGGCTCGCGGCGAGACAACGGGATCGCTGGCAGGCGCTGCTCGTCGGCGCAGCCGTCCTGCTCGCCTGGAACCCGTACTCGCTGCTCGACGCCGGTTTCCAGCTTTCTTTCGCTGCCGTCGGTTCGATCTTCGTCGTCACGCCGCGGGTCGTCCGCGCGCTCGAGGGCTATCCGGTCTCGCGCAGGCTTGCGCAGCTGATCGGCGTCTCGACGGCCTGCGGGCTCGCCACCGCACCGATCACCTGGTTGCAGTTCCGCCAGATCTCCCTCGTCACGGTCCCGGCGAACGTCGTCGCTGTGCCCGTCGTCGTGGAGATGCTCGGGCTCGCGCTGGTCACCGCCGCGATCGCACCTGTCGCGCCACCGGTCGCCTCGGCGCTCGCCTGGCTGAACGGCTGTGGCGCCTCGTTCGTCGCCGCGTGCGCGCGGGGCTTCGGGAATCTCCCCGGTGCGCAGGTCACCTCCGGCCGGGCCGCCTCCGTGCTCGGCCTGGGGGCCCTCTTGGCGGCGGCCTATGCTTGGCGGCGTGGCGAGCGAGCGCGAGCTGAAGCCGGTCTACCTCTTCTCGGGGAGCGACCGGCCGAAGATCGCGCTGACCCTGCGCCGGCTGCGAGCGCGGATCGGTGAGGATGCGACGGAGCAGTTGCACGCCTCCGAGGCATCCGGAGCGGACGCGGCCTCGGCCTGCAATTCCCTCGGCCTGTTCGGCGGCGACGCCCGCGCTGTGATCGTCGACGGCGTCGACGCGTGGAAGACCGCGGACGTGAACGAGATCGAGGCGTACCTCACCTCACCGGCGCCTACTACCGTCCTTGTGCTCGTCGGCGACAGCCTGAAGAAGGACTCGGCGCTCGCTAAGGCCGTCGCGAAATCCGGCGAGGTGCATCTCTACGAGGTCGGCAAGAAGCAGCTACCGGAGTGGGTAGGAGAGCAGTTCGCCCGGCTCGGTGCGGCCGCCGACCGCGACGCCTGTCGCGCGCTCGTCGAGGCGGTCGGGGACGGGATCGGCGACCTCGAGTCGGAGATCCAGAAGCTGGCGACGTGGGCGAACGGCGAGCCGATCACCCGGACGGCCGTCGAGCAGCTCGCCGTCGGCCGCGCCGAGACGCCGATCTTCTCCGTCACCGACGCCTGGGGGAGCCGCGACGTCGCGGCGACGCTACGCGCGACCGAGTCGCTCCTCGAGCGCTCGCACCGGCCGCGCTCGGGCGAGCTGATGCGGGTCATCGCTTCGCTTGTGAGCCACGTCGGCCGCGTCCGCAAGATCGCCGCGCTCGCCGACGAGGGAGTGCGGTCGAGCGAGATCGCATCGCGGCTCAAGGTGCACCCGTTCGTCGCGGAGAAGTCTGCGCGCCAGGCCGGCAACTTCTCTGCCGAGGAGCTCGCGCAGGCGACCGTCCGGCTCGCCGAGCTCGAAGCCGGGTCGAGGGGCGGCTCGCGCCTGCCGGCAGAGCTTCAGCTCGAGCGCACGCTCGTCGAGATCACGCGGCGAGCCGACTAGGAAGAGTTACTTCTTCGCGGCGGGCTCGCCGGCGGCGAGCTTCGCGGCCTGCGACTTGCGGCGCGCGACGGTGTTCTTGTGGAGGACGCCCCTGGAAACCGCGCGGTCGAGCCAGCGGACGAGCTCGCGGTGGTTCGTGGTGGTCGCGTCGGCGTCGCCTGCGTCGACCGCCTCGCGGAGGCGCCGCATGAGCGTCTTCGCGGTCGAGCGCCAGCGCAGGTTCTCCTGCCGCTGCCGCGTCGCCTGGCGAACGCGCTTCTCCTGCTGTCTGATATTCGGCATCTCGTGAAAGCGCCCGCGACTCGCGGGCCGGGCGATGGTAGCAACCCCTCTCCCTATGCTGCCGTCGTGGACGACGCCGAGCGGCAGCGCCAAGAGCGTCGGCTGGAACGCGACCGCCGCCGGCGGGAGCAGGGCAAGCCGAGCTACTTCGAGAGTGAGGCGAAGCTCGACGCGTGGCCGATCGCCCAGGATCCGGGGGAGCAGTCGACGATGATCCTGCGGCCCGGCGGCGACCGCGGCGTGCTCGCCGGGCTCGAGGCCGAGGCGCTCGACGAAGAGGGGCTCGCCACGCAGGGTGCGGCCGCTGCTCCCGCGCTCGCGCAGGAGACGCCGGAGTCGGACAGGCGGCTCGCGCGTTCAGGCGTGATCTTCGCGGTCGCGACCGGGCTCTCCCGGATCATCGGCCTAGTTCGCGAGATCGTCCAGGCCGCGATCTTCGGCATCTCCGGGCCGGTCAACGCGTTCGAGATCGCGTTCCTGATCCCGAACACGGTGCGCTCGCTCGTCGCCGACTCTGCGCTTTCGGCGGCGTTCGTCCCCGTCTTCAGCGACCTGCTCGTCAAGGGGGAGCGGAAGCGTGCGTGGCGCGTCGCGTCGTCGCTCTTCTGGCTGATGCTGCTCGGGCTCGGCGGTCTGACAGCGCTGTTCGTCGTGATCGCGCCGTGGGTGATGGCGATCTTTGGCTACGGGCCTGGTCACAAGTACGCAATGCTCGCGGCCGGGCTCGCGCGGATCCTCTTCCCGCTCGTCCTCGTGCTCGGGCTGACGGGGATCGTCGTCGGGATCCTCAACAGCTACGACCACTTCACGATTCCGGCGCTCACGCCGGTGGCATGGAATGTCGTGATCCTGGCCGGGCTTGCGCTCGGCGTGGAGGATTCGCACGCGAGGTCGACGCGGCTCTATTACTACGCGGTCGCGATCCTCGTGGCGACCGTCGTCCAGTTCCTCCTGCCGTTGCCGTGGCTACGCGGCCGGGACGACCGCCTGCACTTCGTGATCGACATCCACGACCCGGCGGTGAAGCGGACGTTCGCGCTGATGCTGCCGGTGACGATCGGCCTCGGCCTGATCAACATCAACGCGGCGGTCGACCAGCTCTTCGCGACGCATTTCCTCAACCCGCATCTCGCGCCGGCCGCGATCGTGCGTGCCTTCCGTCTCTACATGCTGCCGCAGGGAGTGTTCTCGGTCGCCGTGGCGACGGTGCTGTTCCCGCTCCTGTCGCGGCATTCCGCGCGCGAGGACTGGGATGCGTTCAAGGGCACGCTCTCGACGGGGCTCCGGCTGATCTCGTTCCTCCTTGTGCCGGCGAGTGCGGCGGCGGCGGTGCTCGCGACGCCGATCGTGCGGCTTCTCTACCAGCACGGCGCGTTCACGGCGAGCCAGACGCAGGTCGTCGCCCCGTGCCTCGCCGCCTTCGCGCTCGGGCTGACGTTCAACGGGACGATGCTGATGCTGAACCGTGGTTTCTTCTCGCTGCAGGCGCCGTGGATCCCGAGCTTGGTGGCGTTAGGCAACCTCGCGATCAACGCGGGGCTCGACGCGGTGTTCTACCGCTTCGGGATCTGGGGGATCCCGCTCTCGACCTCGATCGTGAACATCGCCGGCACGTGGGGGCTGATCGTCCTCTTCCGGCGGAAGATGGGAGGCTTCGGGCTGACGGAGACGGTGCGGAGCTTCGTGCTCGTCATGGTCGCGTCGGCGGTGCTCGCGGCGGTCTCATGGTGGGGCTGGCACCTGCTCGACTCGGCGCTCGGCCGCTCGCTGCCGGCGCAGATCGTCTCGCTCGGCGTTGGGCTGCTCCTCGGCTTCGGCGCGTTCGTCGGCTCCTGCCGGTTGCTGGGTGTGCGTGAGTTGGAGACGATCTCGCGACTCCGGCACCTCCGCGCTTGACCCGACTCGCCCGGCGCGGGGAGACTTCGCGGCGACAACGTCGAGGAGGTTTCAGATGCCAGTGATCATGACCCTGATGTTCCAGGGGGACCCGGCTGGGGTGGAGAGGTACGCGGCCGAGAATCCGGAGAAGATGCGCGGGATCGTCGACCACGCCGTCGAGCACGGGGTGATCGCCCACCGCTTCTACGGCGCCGACGGGCAGATTCTCGTCGTCGACGAGTGGCCCGACGCGGAGAGCTTCCAGTCGTTCTTCGCGCACATGGGTGACGAGATCACGCCGATCATGGAGGCGGCGGGGGTGACGAACGAGCCGCAGCCGGTGTTCTGGCGGAAGCTCGAGACAAACGACGACCACGGCTGGGGCGCGTAACCGTTTGCGACGGATTGCTCGATCCGCCGGACCACCCCGGCGGATCGAGCGAGCCGGATTTCACGGAGCTCGTCAGGAAGGCTCGACGCTCCTGACACGGGTTCGCGGCTAGCGTCGACGCCGAGGGCGGAGGGACAGCTACCCCACCCTGGGCGGGGAGTGTGGGGCGGCCACGGCCCAACCGGCCGCGTCCACCAAGGACAGCCCTGAGTACCATCGCCCGCGGCATGGACCAGAGCCGCATCCGCAACTTCTCGATCATCGCGCACATCGACCACGGCAAGTC
>PMOB01000004.1 GCA_003161615.1 Actinomycetota bacterium | reverse complement strand
AGCGGCATCGTGCTCGAGCACGTCGCCGGCGGCTGGGCGTTCCGCTCGGCGCGCGAGGCAGCGGAGGCGTGCGCGCGCCTATTCGAGAAGCCGGCGCAGCGGAACCTCTCGCAGGCATCGCTCGAGACGCTTGCGATCGTGGCGTATCTCGGGCCGTGCTCGCGCCCGGACATCGCGCGCATTCGCGGGGTCGCCGCCGACTCTGCAGTTGCGAACCTCGCGGAGCGCGGGCTGATCACGGAGTCGGGTCGCGACGATCCCGCCGCCGGTGGCGCAATCAAGTACCGCACGACGCCCTTGTTCGAGCGCGTGTTCGGTCTCGAGAGCCTGTCGCAACTGCCGCGCCTCGACGACGTCGGCGAGTCGACCGAGCAGATCCGCGAGCGGCTCAACGAGGTCGCAGAGAAACGCTCCGCTTAGAAGCTTCGCGCGCGGCAAGCACGAAGAGCAGCGTGAACCCGCGCGCGACTCCGTAGAAGTCGCCCGCCCAGTGCCCGACGATCGCGGCTCGGATGAGCACCGCGGCGGTGATTCCGATCAACCACGTTGCGAGCAACCGCGTCCAGCTTGGGCGCGCGTAGAGCCGCAGTACAAACGCGGCCGCGAACCAGCAGCCGAGGAACGCAAGCAGGTCGCGGGCGAGTGCCGTGACCGACGATCCGTGGGTCAGCACGCCGACGACCGCGAACGCGACCAGGGCCGCGCCGTCGGCGATTGCAGTCCGTCGAGCCACGGGTCCAGGCTAGCCAGGTCTTGGTGTCTGACACCGCTTGTACCTAGAGCCGCCGGATGATCTCTTCCGCCTCGTCGCGCGTGAACGCGCGCAAGGTCTCGGTCTCCTCCGCGCCGTGGCGGCCCAGCTTCGTGATGATCTCGAGCGCCGTCTCGTCGTCCGGCGCCTCGAACACCTCGACGACGTCGTACTGGCCGAGCGTCACCCAGACGCCGACGAGCTTTCCGCCGGCCTCCTCGATCTCCCGCTCGCCGTCCTCGATCCGGTCGCGCCAGGCCGGAAGGCCCATCCGGCCCTGCGACGTCCAGCGCATCAGCGAGACGTAGTGCGGCACAGCCCCTATCTTCCCAGGCGATGCGTCTCAACGCGTTCCTCGCACGCGCCGGCGTCGCGTCTCGCCGCCGCGCCGACGAGCTGATCAAGGCCGGCCGCGTCACCGTCAACGGCAAGCCGGGGCAGCTGAACACGGTCGTCGGCGCGCGCGACCGTGTCGAGGTCGACGGGAAGGAGGTAGTGCGGCAGCCGCTCGCCTACGTCCTCCTCCACAAGCCCGCCGGCGTCGTCACGACGGCCCGCGACCCGCAGGGGCGGCCGACCGTCGTTCAGCTCGTCCCCTACGAACCGCGCGTCGTCCCCGTCGGCCGGCTCGACGCCGACACGACGGGCGCGCTGCTGCTCACGAACGACGGCCCCCTCGCGCACCGGCTCGCGCATCCGCGCTACGGCGCGGAGAAGACGTATGTCGCGGAGGTGGAAGGCGATCCGGACGAGAAGGCGCTCGCGGCTTTACGCGACGGGATCGAGCTGGACGACGGTCGCACGGCTCCGGCTCGCGCCCGACGTCTCGGCCGCGGCCGGGTCGAGCTCGTCCTCCACGAGGGGCGCACGCACCAGGTGAAGCGGATGCTCGAGGCGGTCGGCCACCCGGTCACGCGGCTGCACCGGAGCGTCTACGCGGGCCTGACGCTGGACGGGCTGGCGGCGGGGGAGTGGCGCAAGCTCACAGCCCGCGAGGTCGAGCAGCTCCGAACAGCCGCCCGGCCTCCGGCTTGACGAAGCCCATCCGGTCGTACATCGCCTCGAGTGTCGGCTCGCTCGCGCGCCGCGCCTTCTCCGCCCCGACGCCGAGCAGCCGCTGCAGCTCCCGCTCGTCGGCGCGCAGTGCGCGATAGCGCTCCTGGATCGGCGTCAGCAGCGCGACGACCGCCTCGCCGACGTCCTCCTTGAACTGGCCGTAGCCGGCCCCCTCGTAGCGGCGCTCGAGCGCGGCGACCGGCTCGCCGCTGGCGACGGACATGATCTCGAGGAGGTTGGAGATGCCCGGTTTCGCCGCGGGATCGTGGCGGATCTCCTTTTCGGAGTCGGTCACCGCTGTCTTGAACTTCTTCCGGATCACGTCCGGCTCGTCGATCATCCGCACGACGCCCGCCGGCGTGCCGCGCGTCGTCGACATCAGCCGTTCCGGCTCCTGCAGGTTCCTGATCCGCGCGCCTTCCTCGGGATAGACGCCGCGCGGGATCGTGAACGTCTCACCGAAGCGCTGGTTGAACCGCTCCGCGACGTCGCGGGTCAGCTCGAGGTGCTGGCGCTGGTCGTCGCCGATCGGGACGATCTCGGTCTGGTAGAGAAGGATGTCGCCGACCATCAGCACCGGGTAGTTGAAGAGCCCGGCCGAGACGAAGTCCTGGCCCTCCGACTTCTCCTTGAACTGAGTCATCCGGCGCAACTCGCCGAAGCTCGTCACCGAGCCCAGCAGCCAAGCCGCCTCGGCGTGCGCGACGACGTGGCTCTGGCAGAAGACGGTGGAGCGCTCGGCGTCGAGGCCGGTCGCGAAGAGCATCGCGGCGCCGGCGAGCGTGAACTCCCGCAGGTCGGCGGGCGAGAACTCGGTCGTGATCGAGTGGAGGTCGACGATGCAGAAGAAGGCATCGCCCGTCTCCTGGGTCGCCGCGTACTGGCGGTAGCCGCCCGAGTAGTTCCCGAGCGTCTTGTCGCCGGATGCGCGGATTCCCGAGAAAACCCGTGGTTTTGATTCAAGATCGGTCATCGAATGCTCCTGACGATACGAAAAGACCTCCCGGCGGGAGGTCTCGAAGAGCGGGCACGGCTGGATGGCCGGGCTACCGCTCGGACTGCCACCACCAGCTGCCAGCGATCTGTTGCATTGACGCCGAGAATACCCGGGTACGCTTCAGAGCGCCAATGGCTGTCGTAGGCGCACCGGAACTGCTGATCGTGATGGGGGCGAGTGCCACCCCCGAGCAGGTGGACGAGGTCGTAGCGCGCCTCGAGGAGGCCGGCTGCGCCGCGCTCGTCACGCCCGGGCGCGAGGCGACGGTGATCGGTGCGATCGGCGAGCGCGAGCTGCTCGCCGCCCTGCCGCTCGAGGGCTTCGCCGGCGTCGAGCAGGTACTGCCGATCCTCAAGCCATACAAGCTCGTCTCGCGCGAGCTCTCGCCGGATCCAACCGTGATCGAAGTGCGCGGCCGGCGGATCGGCGACGGCTACTTCGGCTTCATCGCCGGCCCGTGCACGGTCGAGACGCGCGAGCAGACGCTCGAGACCGCGCGCGCGGTCGCCGCCGAGGGCGTGACGATGCTCCGCGGCGGCGCCTTCAAGCCGCGCACGTCGCCGTACGCGTTCCAGGGGCTCGGCGACGATGCGCTCGAGATCCTCAAGGAGGCGCGCGAGGAGACCGGCCTGCCGCTCGTCACCGAGCTGATGGACCCCCGCCACGTCGAGGCCGTCGTCGACGCGGCCGACGTGATCCAGATCGGCGCGCGCAACATGTCCAACTTCTCGCTCCTCTCCGAAGTCGGTCGCTGCCCGAAGCCGGTCTTGCTCAAGCGCGGTCTCTCCTCGACCGTCGAGGACCTCCTCATGGCCGCCGAGTACATCGTCAAGGAGGGGAACTCCGAGGTGATCCTCTGCGAGCGCGGGATCAAGACCTTCGAGACGTCGACGCGGTTCACGCTCGACATCGGCGCGATTCCGGTGCTCAAGCAGGAGACGCACTTGCCGGTGATCGTCGATCCGTCGCACGCGGCCGGCCGCCGCGAGCTCGTTCTCCCGCTCGCGCGCGCCGCGGTCGCCGCCGGCGCCGACGGGATCATCGTCGAGGTCCATCCGCGGCCCGAGGAGGCGCTATGCGACGCAGCGCAGCAGATCCCGGCCAGCGAGTTCGGCGAGTTCGCGGACGAGATTCGCGCTCTCGCGTCCCTCATGGGACGCACCATCGGTTAGCGCGATGAGGATCGAGCCCGCCGTGGCGCTAGTCGGCCACGTCGCGGTCCCCGGCGACAAGTCGATCTCCCACCGTGCCCTCCTGCTCGGCGCGATCGGGGAGGGGGAGACGCGCGTGAGCGGTTTCGGGCGCTCGGGCGACACGCAGGCGACGGTCGACGCGGTGCGCGCGCTCGGCGTCGAGGTCGAGGACGTCGCCGACGACGAGCTCGTCGTTCACGGTGTCGGGTTGCGCGGCTTGAGCGCCGGTGGCGTCGACTGCGCGAACTCCGGGACGCTGATGCGGCTGATTGTGGGCATCCTTGCGGGACAGGACGGCGAGTTCACGCTGAGCGGCGACGAGTCGCTGAGCGGACGCCCGATGGAACGAGTCGCGGAGCCGCTGCGGCGCATGGGCGGCGACGTGGAGACGACGGGCGGCCACGCGCCGATCGTCGTCCGCGGCTCCGGCTCGCTCCATGGCATCCAGTTCGAGCCCGAGGTGGCGAGCGCGCAGGCCAAGTCCGCCGTCCTCCTCGCCGGCCTCAACGCCGACGGCGCGACGACGGTCGTGGAGCGTATTCCGACCCGCGATCACACGGAGCTGATGCTCGAGGCAGGCGGCGTGCGCGTACGTCGCCGCGCGAACACGGTGACGATCGAGCCCGCCGCCGCGCTGCGGCTTGGCGAGGTGATCGTTCCGGGGGACTTCTCCTCGGCGGCACCGCTCCTCGCCGCGGCCGCGCTCGTCCCGGGAAGCGACGTCACGATCCATGAGCTCGGCGTCAATCCGCGCCGCACCGGGCTGCTCGACGTGCTTGCGCGGATGGGGGCCCGCGTCTCGGTCTTCAACCGCGACCGGGTCGGTCGCGAGCCGATTGCCTCGGTGCAGGTGCAGCCGGGCGAGCTCATCGCCACCGAGATCCGCGCCGACGAGGTGCCGGCTCTCGTGGACGAGCTGCCGCTCATCGCTCTCCTCGCCTCGCACGCCCGCGGCGAGACGGTCGTCAACGGCGCGAGCGAGCTCCGCGTCAAGGAGACCGACCGGATCGAGGCGGTCACCGACGGACTCCAGTCGTTCGGTGCGCGCGTCCACTCACGGGACGACGGCTGGACGATCACCGGCGTCCCGACGCGTCTCCGCGGCGGCCGGATCGACGCCCGCGGCGACCACCGGATCGCGATGCTCGGCGCCGTAGCCGGCCTTTCCTCCCGTGAGGGAGTCGCGATCGAGGGCGCCGACACGGCGGCTATAAGCTTCCCCGGCTTCTACGAGCTTCTGGAGTCGGTGACCAGACGATGATCGTTGCAATCGACGGACCCGCAGGCGCGGGCAAAAGCACGGTGGCGCGCGCTCTCGCGGTGCGGCTCGGCTTCCGCTACCTCGACACGGGCGCGATGTATCGAGCGCTGACGTGGCTCGCGATGCAGCGCAGCTTCGACCTCGGAGACGCTCACGCGCTCGCGCAGCTCGCCCGCGAGAACCCCGTCCTCTTCCCGGAGGACGACCGGGTCTGGATCGGCGGCACCGACGTCACGTCCTCGATTCGCGAGGCGCGGGTCGACCGGATGGTGCCGGTCGTCGCGCGGCACTCCGCCGTGCGCGAGGTGATGCGCGACCGGCAGCGGCAGCTCGGCAAGGAGGGGAACGTCGTGATCGAGGGTCGCGACATCGGCACGGTCGTCGCCCCCGATGCCGCGGTGAAGGTCTATCTCGTCGCCGATCGCGAGGAGCGCGCGAAGCGGCGGATGGCGGAGCGGCCCGGCATCGGCGCCGACGCGCTCGCCACCGATCTGCGGCTGCGCGACGAGAGCGACGCCGCGCGGATGCAGCCGGCGGAGGATGCGATCGAGATCGACACGACGAGCCTCGAGGTCGACGTCGTCGTCGACCGGATTGCTGCGCTCGTGCACGAGCGCACTGCAGCGTGACCTCGCACAACCTCGCGTGGGCGATCGGCCAGCCGCTGCTCGGAGGGTCTGCCGCGCTCGCGACGCGGCTTCGCTCCTACGGGACGGAGCGCATCCCCGAGACCGGCGGCGTCGTTCTCGCCTTCAACCATTTCCACTGGATCGACATCCCTTGCGTCGGCTACGTCGTGCCTCGCAACGTCTACTTCCTCGCGAAGGTGGAGGCGCATCGCGTGCCCGGCCTCGGCCAGTTCATCCGCTCGTTCGGCACGATCGCGGTGCGGCGCGGCGAATCGGACCGCGACGCCGTGCGGCGGATGCGCGAGGTCGTGAGCGAGGGGAACGCGCTCGGCGTCTTCGTCGAGGGGACGCGGCAGCGCAGCGGCGTTCCCGGCCATGTCCAGCCTGGCGCCGCGATGGTGGCGCTGCAGGAGAACGCGCCGGTCGTCTGCGCCGCGATCCACGGCTCGCAGACGTGGCGGATCGGCAACTTCGCGCCCGTCTCGATCGTCTGGGGCGAGCCGATGCGCTTCGAGGGCCTGCCGCGCGGCGGCAAGGGCTACCGCGAGGCGTCGCTCGAGATCGAGCGCGAGCTCAACCGGCTCTGGGCCTGGCTCTGCGACCTGCACGCGGCTGGCCGGCCCCGCGACGTCGTGCTCCCATGAGCGACGAGATCGAGCAGCTCGAGGCAACGCCGCCTCCGCCGATGCTCGGCGTGGTGGCGATCGTCGGCTTCCCGAACGTCGGCAAGTCGACTCTCGTCAACCGCTTGACGGAGACGCGGGCGTCGGTCGTCCACGAGACGTCGGGGGTGACGCGCGACCGCACGGAACTCGTCTGCGAGTGGACGGGGAAGCGCTTCGTCCTGATCGACACCGGCGGCGTCGACCTCGCCGACCCGGCGCCGCTGACGCGCGCGATCGCGGGACAGGCGCGTGAGGCGGTCGAGGAGGCGGACCTCGTCCTCTTCGTCGTCGACGCGCGTGTCGGTGTGACGCCGGGAGACGAGGAGGTGGCGCAGATCCTCCGTGAGTCGCACAAGCCTGTGCTCGTGCTCGCGAACAAGGTCGACGACCCGAGCCAGGAGCCGCTCGTCCATGAGCTGCACCGGCTCGGCCTCGGCGATCCGATCCCGGTCTCCGGTCTCCACGGCACCGGCAGCGGCGACCTGCTCGACCGAGTCATCGCCGAGCTGGAGCGGATCGCGCCCACGGGCCGCCCTTCCCTGCCGGACGACGCGATTCGCGTCGCGATCCTCGGCCGCCCGAACGTCGGCAAGTCGAGCCTCGTCAACGCGCTGCTCGGCCGCGAGCGCGTCATCGTCAGCGAGATCCCCGGCACGACGCGCGACGCGGTCGACACCATCCTCGAGCGCGGCGACCGGACGTTCGTCCTCATCGACACCGCCGGACTTCGCCGCAAACGCCGCCACCGTCAGGGCATCGAGTACTACTCCGAGCTACGCTCGCTCGAGGCGGCCGAACGGGCGGACGTCGCGCTCGTCCTCGTCGATTCGGAGGAGGGCGTCGTCGAGCAGGACATCGCGGTCGCCGACGTCGCCCGGCACTCCGACTGCTCGACGCTCGTAGTCCTCGCGAAGTGGGATAAGACGACGATCGACGTCGACGACGTGCGCGGGCTGCTGAAGCGGCGGCTGCGGCAGAGGCCGCCGTTCGTCGCCGTCTCGTCCAACACCGGACGCGGGCTCGAGCGGCTTCTCGACGGCATCGCCGAGCTCTTCGACCGGCATGTGGCCCGGATTCCGACGCCCGAGCTCAACCGCGCGCTGGGCGAGCTGCGGGAGGCGCGGCAGCCGCCGAGTGGCCCGCGCGGCCGGCGGCTCAACCTCCTCTACGGCGCGCAGGTCCGCGTCCGTCCGCCGCGCTTCCGGTTCTCCGTCAACGACCCGGGTCTCGTCACGCGCGACTACGGCTACTGGGTCGAGAATCAGTTGCGGGAGCGGTTCGGGCTGGAGGGCGTGCCGGTCTCGATCGACTTCGTGCGAAGGTCCTGAGCCATGCGCTTTCTCGTCGTCGGAGCCGGATCGTGGGGGACGGCGTTCACGCGCGTCCTGCTCGACCGCGGCCACGAGGTCGTCCTTGCCTGCCACACCGCCGAGCAGGCGCAGACGATCGCTTCGACTGGCTGGAACCCGCACTACCTCCAGCACGTCGACCTGAGCGCGGTCGAGGCGGTTCCGCTCGCCGCTGCCCCCGGCGACGTGGACGTCGTGGTGGCCGCGGTGCCGAGCCGCGCCTTCGGCGCCGTCGTCGAGGCGCTGCCGGGGAATGCGCCCGTCCTCAGCCTCGCGAAGGGCCTCGACCCGGAGACGGGGGAGCGCCTCTCGACGCGCGTGCAGGGCCGCTCGGTCGCGGTGCTGTCAGGACCGAACATGGCGGAGGAGATCGCCGAGGGGCTCCCAACAGCCGCGGTGATCGCGAGCGAGGACGGTTACCTCGCGGGCCAGCTCCAGCACGCTCTCAACTCGACGCTCTTCCGCGTCTACGTCAATCCGGATCTCGTCGGCGTCGAGCTTTGTGCGGCGGCGAAGAACGTGATCGCGCTCGCCGCGGGCGGCGTCGACGGCCTGCGGCTCGGCGACAATGCGAAGGCGTCGATCATCGCCCGAGGGCTGGCGGAGATGGCGCGGCTCGGCGAGGCGGCAGGCGCGCGGCCGGAGACGTTCGCCGGCCTGGCGGGGATCGGCGATCTCGTCGTCACCTGCTGGAGCCGCCACGGCCGCAACCGTCACGCCGGCGAGCTGATCGCGCAGGGCCTGACGCCCGACCAGGCGGTCGCCGAGATCGGTCAGACCGTGGAGGGCCTGACGACCGCGCCGATCCTCCGCGACCTCTCGCACCGGCTCGACGTCGAGCTGCCGATCACCGAGGGAGTCTGCGCCATTCTTTCCGGCCAGAGCCTCGGCGAGCTCGTCGGCGGTCTCATGGGCCGCGAACCCACCGAGGAATAGCTCGCGGGTGCTGCGCACCCGCTCGCTCACGAAGGAACTGCGCCGACCGGAGAGCGCGGTCTCCGGTCGGCTCCGTGCTGAGACCTCGTTACCCGCCGTGGCGGGCGCCTACGGCGCGCGCCCGGGAGCGGGAGAGCCTGCGGCTAAGTCCCGCTCCGCGGAGTCTTAGCCTCCGGCCGGAGAGCGGCCAAGTGAGAGTCCACACTGGCCCATGCGAGCCGCCTTCTCCCCAGTGGTCACGCGAAGGTCGTTCATCGTTTCGCTAGCCTGGGCCGCATGCCAAACCGCGCCTTTTCCTTCACTTCCGAATCCGTCACCGAGGGCCATCCGGACAAGATGGCCGACCAGATCTCGGATTCCGTTCTCGACGCCGTTCTCACCGACGATCCCGAGAGCCGTGTTGCCTGCGAGACGCTGATCACGACCGGCCTCGTCGTCGTCGCGGGTGAGATCACGACGAACACGTACGTCGACATCCCGCGGCTCGTGCGCGAGCGGATCCGCGAGATCGGCTACACGCGCGCGAAGTTCGGCTTCGACGCCGACACGTGCGGCGTGATCGTCGCGCTCGACGAGCAGTCGCCCGACATCGCGCAGGGCGTCGACCAGTCCTACGAGAACCAGCACGGCGACAGCGATCCGCTCGATCTGCTCGGCGCCGGCGACCAGGGGATGATGTTCGGGTACGCGTCGAACGAGACGGCCGAGCTGATGCCGCTCCCGATCATGCTCGCGCACCGGCTCGCGCGGCGGCTCGCGGAGGTGCGGAAGGCCGACGTTCTCCCGTATCTGCGGCCGGACGGCAAGACGCAGGTCACCGTCCGGTATGAGACTGACGCGAGCGGGCGCCAGCGGCCGGTCGAGATCGAGCGCGTACTCGTCTCGACGCAGCACCGGGACGGGCTCGACGTAGACACGCTCCTCAAGCCCGATCTGATCGAGCACGTGATCGAGCCGATCCTTCCGAAGGATCTCTACGACCCGCGCCGGCTCGGCGATCGCGACTTCGTCTACTGCAATCCGACCGGGAAGTTCGTGATCGGCGGGCCGATGGGCGATTCCGGCCTGACCGGGCGGAAGATCATCGTCGACACGTACGGCGGCGCGGCCCCGCACGGCGGCGGCGCCTTCTCGGGGAAGGATCCGACGAAGGTCGACCGCTCGGCGGCATACGCGGCGCGCTGGGTGGCGAAGAACGTCGTCGCGGCGGGGCTTGCGGAGCGCTGCCAGATCCAGGTTGCGTACGCGATCGGCGTCGCGCATCCGCTCTCGGTCCTCGTCGACACCTTCGGGACGGAGGCAATTCCGGTCGAGCGGATCGAGGAGCTCGTGCGCGAGCACTTCGACCTGCGTCCGGCGGCGATCCTGCGCGACCTCGACCTGCGCCGGCCGATCTACGCGAAGACCGCCGCGTACGGCCATTTCGGCCGTGAGGACGGCGACTTCTCGTGGGAGCGGACCGACCGGGCGGCAGCGTTGCGCGAGGCGGCCGGGCTCGAGTCCGCGGCGCCTACGCGGGCCTGACGAACAGCCCCGCGGCAGCCTTCTCGGAGACCGCTCGGGTGCCGCCGTCGACGCGGACGACGAACTGGTCGGCCGCCGAGTCGGCGCTCTCGACGACGAGCTCCGTTCCCGGCACGAGCTGCTGGTCGTAGAACCAGTGCAGGAGATCGCCGTCGTGCTCGGCGAGGCGGACGATCGTCGCGTGCGCGCCGCTTGACAGCGTTGCGAGGGGCGCGAGCTCGGCGTTCTCCGCCTGTTCGACGTCGGGGTCGACCGGCCAGCCGTGCGGACAGCGGTCGGGATGCCCGAGTTTCTCGTGCATGCGCGCGACCATGTCGTCGTCGAACGTGTCGCCAAGCTCGTCGGCGCGCTCGTGTGCCTCGTAGCCGGTGTAGCCCATGAAATCGGTGAGGAGCCGTTCGATGATGCGGTGCTTGCGGACGACGCGCTCGGCGCGCTCGCGGCCGCTCGCGGTGAGCAGCGCCTCCTTGCGGGCGCCGCGCTCGATCAGGCCTTCCGCCTGGAGGCGCTTGAGCATCTCTCCGGCGGAGGCGCGAGAGACGTGGAGCATCTCCGCCACACGCGAGGCGAGCGGGGGAGAGCCGGCGCCGTGCGGGGTGTACTCGCCGATCGGAAAGGCGAGGAAGTAGATCGTCTCCAGGTACTCGTCGATGGAGTGGCCGGGGGCGGGCACGCAGCTATATTGCCCGGCAGCCCGCGTGTAAGGGTGGCCTTACACGGGGAGTCGCCACCAGGTCATGTCGACGGCACACATCCTTCTGCTCGGCGCGGTCGCGGGGTCCACGATCTTCCTCGGCCTCCCCGTGGCGCGGATGCGGGGATTGAGCGCGAATGCGCGCGCGGGGCTGTCGGCGCTGGCGACGGGGATTCTCGTCTTCCTGTTCTGGGACGTGATGTCGAAGGCGGTCGATCCGATCGAGTCGTCGCTCCATGCGCATCACTGGGGACGGTTCGCGGAGCTCAGCGCGCTCGGCGCCGCCGGCTTCGCGGTCGGGTTGATGAGCCTCGTGTACTACGACGCCTGGATGGGCCGGCGTGCCGAACGGCGCACGTCGCTGCTCGTCGGCCCGGGAGCGGCGGCTGTCGACGAGTTCGTCGAGCGGCGGCGGATCGACCTGACGAATCCGGCGGTGCGGTTGTCGTTTTTGATCGCGATCGGGATCGGCGTCCATAACTTCGGCGAGGGGCTGGCGATCGGCCAGGCGGCCGCGGCGAGCGAGATCGGCCTCGCGGTGACGCTGATCATCGGCTTCGGATTGCACAACGCGACCGAAGGGTTCGGGATCTGCGGGCCGCTGAGCGGCGCGGGGATCGTGCCGAGCTGGCGCCTGCTCGCGTTCCTGGGCGTGATCGGCGGCGCCCCGACCTTCCTCGGCACCGTGCTCGGGCAGGCGTGGGCGAGCGACGCCGTCTCCGTTGTGTTCTTCACGGTCGCCGGCGGCTCGATCCTCTACGTCGTGCGCGAGCTGTTCGCCGTGAACCGCAAGTACGGGCATCCGGTGCTCGTCACGTGGCTCCTGCTCGTCGGGATCCTGCTCGGCTTCGCGACGGACTTCGTCGTCAGCGCGGCCGGCGTCTAACACGCCACAACCAGACCCCACCCAAAGGGCGGGGTCGCGGTCCCTCCGCCCACGGCGTCGACGCTATCGGCGCACCCGTGCCCCTGGGGTCGCGGCTTCGTAACGCAAGCCCGGCAATGCACGCGGCTCGAAGGCTCCGACCAGGCCCCGGGCTACGCTCGCCGCCTGTCTCGCCTCGCCTCCGTCTACCCGCTAGTCAGCGCCCGCGCCCTTGCGCGCCCCTTCACCTACGAGGTTCCCGACGGGACGGAGAAAGGCGCCGTGGTCGAGATCCGCTTCGGTAACTCTCGCCGGCGCGGCGTCGTCGTCGAGGTCGACGTCGCGCCACCCGAGGGCGTCGAGACCGCGCCCGTCGAACGCGTCGTCGAGACGCTTTCGCCCGCGCTCGTCGACCTCGCCCTCTGGGTCGCCGACTACTACGGCTCGACTCCCGCGCGCGCCCTGAACCTCGTCGCTCCCCAGTACCCGGCCCGCCGCGGCGAGCGTCGCGACCCGCCGGCGACGAGCGCCGGCCTCCCGGCCGAGCCCGCGCCCGCGCAGCTCTCCGACACGCAGGAGCAGGCGCTGCAACGCATCACCGAGCTCCTCGGAGCCGGCGGCGGCAACGTTCTTCTCGCCGGCGCGACGGGGAGCGGCAAGACGGAGGTCTACATCCGCGCCTGCGAGGCGGCCCTCGCCGCCGGCCGCGGTGCGATCGTCCTCGTCCCCGAGATCGCCCTCACGCCGCAGACGGTCAGCCGCTTCCGCGCCCGCTTCGGCGACGCCGTCGCGCTGCTCCACTCCGGGCTCTCCGAAGCCGAACGCCGCGACGAGCGCGAGCGGATCCTCACGGGCGAAGCGACGGTCGTCGTCGGCGCCCGCTCCGCGGTCTTCGCGCCGCTCCCGTCGGTCGGTGTCATCTGCGTCGACGAGGAGCACGACGCCTCGTACAAGCAGGAGTCCGACCCGCGCTACGACGCCCGCACCGTCGCCGCGAAGCGGGCGACGCTCGAGGGCGCAGTCGCGGTCTTCGGCTCCGCGACGCCGCGCCCCGAGTCGTGGGAGGCGCTCGAGCGGCTCGAGCTCGGCGGCCGGATCGCCGCGCCGATGCCGACCGTCCGCATCGTCGACCTGCGGCGCGAGTCCGGCTACCCGCTCTCGGCGCCGCTCCTCGCCGAGCTCGGCCGGCTCGCACAGGACGGCGGCAAGGCGATCCTCCTCCTCAACCGCCGCGGCGTCGCACCCGCACTCCACTGCCGCGCCTGCGGCGCCACCCGCCGCTGCGCCAACTGCGACGTCGCTCTGACCCTGCACGGGGACGGAACCCTCCGCTGCCACCACTGCGGCGCCCGCGAGCCCGCTGGAGAAACGTGTCCCGCCTGCGGCTCGCCCGAGTTGGCGCGGATCGGAGCCGGCACGCAACGCCTCGAGCGGGAGCTCGAGAAGCACCTCCCCGAGCTGGAGAGGATCCGCCTCGATGCCGACGCGGTCGCGAAGCCCGGCCAGCTCCGCGCCGCGCTCGAGCGGTTCGCCGCCGCCGAACGCGCCGTCCTCGTCGGCACACAGATGGTCGCCAAGGGCCACCACTTCGCCGGCGTCGAGCTCGCCGCCGTCGTCGACGCCGACACCGGTCTCGGCCTGCCCGACTTCCGCGCCGAGGAGCGGACGTTCCAGCTCCTCACCCAGCTCGCCGGCCGCAGCGGGCGCGAGGCGCCGGGACGCGTCCTCATCCAGACCTTCCAGCCGGAATCGCGCGCCGTGCTGCACGCGGCGCGCCACGATGTCGCGGGCTTCCTCGCCGGAGAGCTCGAGCGGCGGCGCGCGCTCGGTTACCCGCCCTTCCAGCACCTCGTCCGCATCCTCGTCTCCGGCCCCGACGAGGCCGACGCCGTCCGCGCGCTCGAGGAGCTCAAGGTCGGGCTCGCGGGATTCGAGCTGCTCGGGCCGGCCCCGCTCCTGCGCCTCCGCAGCCGCTATCGAGCCCAGCTCGTCGGCAAGACCGATCGCCCCCGCGCCCTCGCCTCCCGCGCCGCCTCGCTTCTCGCCGCCGCCGCTCCCGCCATGCGCCGCGCCGGCCTCTCCGCGGTCGTCGACGTCGATCCCCAGTCCGTCTAGGCTCCCGCCCGTGGAGGAGAAGGTCCGCACCGGCGGCTGTCTCTGCGGCGCAGTCCGCTACAGCGTTCGCGGCGAGCCGTTCCATGTCGGACGCTGCCACTGCGGCGACTGCCGGAAGAGGTCGGGGAGCACCTACACGATCTACGGGCACTGGCCGCTCGACGCGTTCGAGTCGACGGGCGAGTACGCCACGTACCGCCACGACAGCTTCTGCGCGCGCTGCGGCTCGCGTCTCTTCTCTCTCCACCCGGAAGGCGTCGAGCTCCAGCTGGGCTCGCTCGACGAAGCGCCGTTCGAGCTCCGGCCGGAGGCAGAGATCTGGATCAAGCGGCGCGAGCCGTGGCTGCCCGAGGTCGACGGCGCTGCCCAGCACCAGGAGAACCGGCACTAGAAATGCTCTAGGCTCGCGGCCCCATGAAGGACTTCAAGGAATTCCTGCTCCGCGGCAACCTCGTCTCACTCGCGGTCGCCTTCGTGATCGGCGGCGCCTTCGCCACGCTCGTCCAGGCGCTCGTGCGGGACTTCATCACCCCGCTCATCGCTGCGATCGGCGGCAACCAGAGCTTCGAGACGCTGACGTTCACGATTCACCACAGCGTCTTCCTCTACGGCGACTTCCTCAACTGGCTCATCGCGTTCGTCCTCATCGCGGTGGTCGTCTTCTTCGGGGTCGTCCGGCCCGTGAACGCGCTCATGGACAGGGTGAAGACTGAGCCGCCGGCCGACGAGACGGTGCAGCAGTGCCCGCACTGCCTGAGCCAGATCCCCGTCGCGGCGTCCGTTTGCGCGTTCTGCACGCGCGACGTCGCCGCCGCCTAGTCCGCGAGACGCTGGAACAGAACGTGGTCGCGCCATTCTCCGGCGATCCGGAGATAGCGCGGCGCGAGCCCGATCCGCTCGAAGCCGTTCTTCTCGAGCACCCGCTGTGACGCGAGGTTGTCGACGAGCGTTCCCGCCTCGAGGCGGTGGAGGCCGAGCTCGTCGAACGCGAAGGCGACAACGCCGGCGACCGCGCTCGTCCCGAGGCCAAGCCCGTTCCGCGCGCTGTCGACCCAGTAGCCGATCGTGCCGCTCTGGAAGTCGTCCCTGCGGACATTGAAGAGGTTGATCGTTCCCGCGATCGCCTCGCCGTCGAGGATCGCGAACTGGCGGATGCCGTCGGCGTCGCGTTGCCCGAGCCGCCCTCGCTGGCCTTCCACCGTGAAGAACTCCGGCGGCCGGACAGGCTCGAAGGGCGCCAGGAAGTCGCGGTTGGCCGCGTAGAGCGCCGCGAGCTCCTCCGCGTCCTCCGGCCGAAGCGGGCGAATGCTCACGCCGCGAGCACGGCCGCGCGGTCGGGCGGGAAGCGCTCGAGAATCCAATCCACGTCGAGCGGGTCGCGCTCGTAGCGACGACCGTTGAGCCGGACGAAGTCGCGCGTGCGGGGATCCATCGGCAGGCGCGCCTCGGCGGGGAAGTTCCGGTTGTGCCCCTCGATCAGCTCGTTGACCTCTGCGAAGCTCCAACTGCCGGCGAGCTCGAGCCAGGCCGTTGCGAACGCCGCCGCGTCCTCGGTCTCGGCCACGAGCGTCCGCCATGTCTCGGCGAGCTGCCGCTCATGCTGGGAGACCGCGTCCTCGATGGCTCGCAACCGCCGCATCCACATCGCCGGACCGCCGAGTGCGCGCACGGCCGAGTCGGCGTCGGGGCGGAAGTTGCGGAGCCGCTGCTCCAGCGGCGCGCCGCGCAGCGGGCTCGACTCGAGATCCGCCTCGAGCGTCTCGCGCTCACGCCGGTCGCGCGGGGTCTCCGGGCGGGTCGCGCCCTGCCCCATGACCTCCTTCAACGTACTGGGGTCCACTTATTCCCGCTCCGGCGCCGCACATGTCGGCGCCTCCGCTCCTGGGCGTGCTCCGTCGAGCCTACGCACGCTGCGAGGGTACATTCCGGCCCGATGACCGAGATCGAGGGACAGATCAAGGACGAGCAGCTCGACCCCGAGCGCGAGGCGCGGCGGCGGCTCGCTCTTTCCCAGATCCGCCAGTACCCGGACGCAGCGCTGAAGATGGCGGCGCGCCCGGTGGAGGAATTCGACGACGACCTGCGCCGGCTTGTCGAGCGGATGAAGCAGCTGATGCGCGACGCGAACGGGATCGGGCTCGCCGCGACGCAGGTCGGCGTCCTGCAGCGCGTTTTCGTCTTCAACGCCGCCGAGGACGAGGTCGTCGCGGTCGCGAACCCGGAGATCGTCGAGCGGGGCGAGGAGACGACCGTCGACGACGAGGGTTGCCTGTCGATTCAGGGCGTTCTCCTGCCGGTCGAGCGCGCCACGACGATCGTGATCGCAGGCCAGGACGAGAACGGAGCCGCGGTGCGCTACTCCCTCGAGGAGCCGTACTCGAGGGTCGCGCAACACGAGTCCGACCATCTCGACGGCGTCCTCATCCTCGACCGGACGACACCCGAGGCGCGGCGCGAGGCGCTCTCGCTGCTTCGGCCCCGGATCGTCCTCTCCTGACCATGCGGCGGCGGATCGCGGTCGCCGCGACCGCGCCGTTCGGCGCCGACGTCCTCGAGCGGCTGGCGGCGGAGCACGAGGTCGTGCAGCTCCTGACCCGGCCGGACAAGCCTGCGGGACGCGGCCGGCGCGTCGCCGCGCCGCCGGCGAAGGAGGTTGCGGAAAGGCTCGGGATCCCCGTCGCGCAGCCGGCGAAGCTCGACGGCTCGGTCGAGCTCGCCGCGGACACGGTCGTCGTCTGCGCCTACGGGCTCCTCATCCCGACGGTGCTCCTCGACCGGGCGCTCTGGTTCAACGTTCATCCCTCGCTTCTGCCCCGCTGGCGCGGCGCGGCGCCGGTCGAGCGGGCGATCATGGCCGGGGACGCGGAGACGGGAGTGACGATCCACCGCACGATCGAGGCGCTCGATGCCGGGCCGGTCGCGGCGCAGCGGTCCTTCCCGCTCGCGCCGGACGACGACGCCGGCGCCGTCTACACGCGCGCTGCCGAGGTCGCGGCAGAGCTGCTCCGCGACGTCCTCGCGCACGACGAGCCGGAGTTCGTTCCGCAAGGCGAGGAAGGCGTGACGTACGCCGAGAAGATCGGGCCGGCCGACCGCGAGCTCGACCCCGACGCCCCGGCGCAGGAGCTCGTGAACCGCGTCCGCGCGCTCTCCCCGCACATCGGCGCTCGGCTGGGCGACCTGCTCGTCTGGCGCGCCCGCATCGGCGAAGACGGCTCGTTCGAGCCACTCGAGGTGCAGCCGGCCGGCGGCAAGCGGATGACGTACGACGCGTATCTCCGTGGCCGCCGTTAGCCCCGCGAGGCGGGCGGCCTACGAGGTGCTGCTGCGCGTCTTCGAGCAGGAGGCGTATGCGGATCGCGCCTTCCGCAGCGCGGCGGAGGGGCTCGAGCCGCGCGAGCGCGCTTTCGCGCAGCGGCTCGCGTACGGCTCGGTGCAGCGCGTGCGGACGCTCGACCACGCGATCGAGACGCTCGGCCGCAGGCCCGTCCGCAAGCTCGATCCTCCCGTGCGTGCCGCCCTCCGGCTCGGCGCCTACCAGCTCGGCTACACCGACACCGCGCCACACGCGGCGGCCAACGAATCCGTCGAGCTCGTCCGCCGCGCTCGGCTCGAACGCGCCGTGCCGTTCACGAACGCGGTGATGCGCCGGCTCGCCGACGGGATCGGGCCGCTCCTCGCAGCGCTTCCCGACGGGCCGCTCAAAGAGTCGTACCCCGACTGGATCCACGAGACGTTCGTCGGCGTCGTGGGGGAGGAGGGAGCGCTCGCGCTCATGCGGACGATGAACGAGCCGCTCGAGACGGTCGTCCGGCTCGTCTCCGGCGAGCCACCGCCGGATGCGCAGGAGACGGACGTTCCCGGCGCGTACCGGGTCGAGCGCGTGGGCGAGATGCTCGTCGCCGCCGGCCGGATCTGGCCGCAGAGCCGCGGCTCGCAGCTCGCCGGGCTCTGCGTGGGCTCGCAGGAAGGCGAGCGCGTCCTCGACCTCTGCGCGGCGCCCGGCGGCAAGGCCGGACAGCTGCGCGGCGACGTGACCTCGGTGGAGATCGACCCGCACCGCGCGAGCGAGCTCCGCGCCAACCTCGCGACGATGGGCCGGTCGGACGTGACGGTCGTGGAGGCAGACGGCACGGCGCTGCCGCCGGAGCTCGACGGCTTCGATCGCGCGCTCGTCGACGCGCCGTGCTCCGGGCTCGGCGTTCTTGCGCAGAGGCCCGACCTGCGCTGGCGCGCGACGCCGCTCCCCGAGCTGCAGCTCGCGCTCCTGCGCAGCGCCGCGGAGCGCGTCAGGCCCGGCGGCACGATCGTCTACTCCGTCTGCACGCTCGAGCCGGATGAGTGCGAAGCGGTCGTCGAGGCGAGCGGGCTGCGCGTTCTGCCGCTCGGCGAGGAGTGGCCGCAGTTCGCCCATCCGAAGCGCCCGGAGTTCCTCCTGACGCTCCCGCACGTGCACGGGACGAGCGGCTTCTTCGTCGCGAAGCTAGTGCGGGACTGACCAACGGCGTACGATCCGACCGCTGTGGCCTGGCGGGACTGGATCAGGACGGTCGAGATCGAGCCGTCGCTCTACGCGGCGGACTTCTCACGCCTCGGCGAGCAGGTCGAGGTGCTCCTGCGCGCCGGGACGCGCGTCTTCCACTTCGACGTCGGCGACGGCCACTTCGTCGAGCCCGTGACGATCGGCCCGGTTGTCCTGCAGTCGATCAGCCCGCTCGTGCACGAGATGGGTGGAATCCTCGACTGCCACCTGATGGTCGACAACCCGACCCGCCATTTCCCGCAGATCGCCGCAGCGGGCGGCGACAGCGTCACCTTCCACTACGAGGTCGTCGACGACGTGCCCGCCACGATCGCCGCTGCGCGCGAGCACGGGCTGCAGGTCGGCGTCGCGTTCAACCCGGAGAGCGAGCCCGAGGATGTCGCAGCGGTCGCCGGCGACGCGGATCTCGTCCTCTGCATGAGCATCCACCCTGGCTACAGCGGCCAGGAGTTCATGCCGGAGGCGCTCGACCGCATCGCGCGGCTGCGCGACGCGCTGCCCGACGATGTGCACGTTCAGGTGGACGGCGGCATCGACAACGAGACGGTCGTCTCCGCGTACGAGGCGGGCGCGACACTGCTCGTGGCCGGCTCCGCGATCTTCGGCCGCGAGGATCTGCCGCGCGCCTACCGCCGCCTGGTTCAAGCACTGGCGTGAGCTTGCTCACGCCGGGGAGGGGGAATCGGGGGAACCGAGAGGTTCCCCCTTGCGCCGCGTTGCGCCTTCGGCGCGGCGCGGCGGAGGGAATAGCGTGAACCACTTCGAGCGCGCGCTCGAGCTCGCGGAGCGGGGACGCGGCAAGACCGGCGACCATCCGCTCGTCGGCGCGGTCCTCGTCCAGGGCGACGAGGTGGTGGGGGAGGGTTGGTACGAGTACGAGCTCGTCCGCCATGCCGAGGTCGCCGCTCTCGAGCAAGCCGGAGAACGGGCGCGCGGCGCGACCCTCTACGTGACGCTCGAGCCCTGCTCCCACCACGGCCGCACGCCGCCGTGCGCGGACGCCGTCGTCGAGGCCGGAGTGGCGCGCGTCGTGGTCGGCGCTTGCGATCCGAACCCCGTCGTGGACGGACGCGGCATCGAGCGGTTGCGCGAGGCGGGGATCGAGGTGGAGTTGCTCGACGATCTCGCTTCGCGCCGCCAGAACGAGGCGTGGCGCGTCTGGAAGGGGCTGGGCCGTCCGTTCGTCACGTACAAGGCGGCGATCTCGCTCGATGGACGCGTCACCGTGCCGGGACGCCGCTGGGTCTCAGGGGAGGAGTCGCGGCGGCGCGTGCACGAGCTGCGCGCTGCGGCGGACGCGGTCGCGGTCGGGATGGGGACGGTGCGGGCGGACGAGCCGCGGCTCGACGCGCGCGACGTCGATGCTGTTCGCCAGCCGCGCCGGCTCGCCTTCGGCCGCGGCCCGCTGCCCGAGGGATCGGAGCTCGAGCTGCGCTCCGGCGCGCTCGCCGACGAGCTGAGCGAGCTTGCCGCCGAAGGCGTCCAGTCGCTGCTCCTCGAAGGCGGCCCGACGCTCGCCACCGCGTTTCTCGAGGCCGACTACGTCGACAAGCTTCTCCTCTTCGTCGCGCCGGTCCTCGCGGGAGAAGGGCCGCACGTCGTCGGCGAGCTGACCCGGTCGCTCGAGCTCCTCCACCTCCGCGCCGAGCCGTGCGGGGAGGACCTGCTCGTCGAGGCCTACCTGCACGAGCCATAGAAGTAGCGGGCCTGTAGGGAGTCGCAGCTACAGGCCCGCTGCAGGGGTCACGCTGCCACGAGAGGCAAACTGGCGCCTCCGCGCAAGTGCTGAGCCAGGGTTCGCAAAACCCGCATCGCTAGTACCCCACCAGCCGATGTTCTGAGCCTCCCCGACGGCTGCAAAGCGTCGCGACTCCTCGCTTTGCTCGTCGGCCCGCTTTGCGGGCTGCAGCGTCCTCGGGCTCCCGATAGCTTCCGGCTATCGGTTCGCCCTGCGTCCTTGCCTCGCTCGCTTTTCACCGCCGGAGAGGCGAGACCATCAGCGGGTGGGGTACTACCCTGATGCCGGTGTTCACAGGCATCGTCCGGGAGATCGGCACGGTCGCAGCCTTCGACGGCTCGCGGCTCGTCCTCGAGGCGCCGGAGACGGCTGCGCAAGCGACTCCCGGCGACTCCGTCTCGGTCGGCGGAGCCTGTCTCACGGTCGTGGCGGCGGACGGCGGAACGCTCTCCTTCGACGTCGTGCCGGAGACGCTCTCGCGCACGACACTCGGCGGGCTCGCGGCCGGCTCGCACGTCAACCTCGAGCCCGCGCTCCGGGTCGGCGATGCCCTCGGCGGCCACGTCGTCCAGGGGCATGTAGACGGGGTCGGAGGTCTCCGCGAGCGCAACGACCTGACCTGGTTCGACGCACCGGCCGAGATCGTCCGCTACTGCGTCGAGAAAGGCTCGATCGCCGTCGACGGGACGTCGCTCACCGTCGCAGCCACCGACGACGGAGGATTCGGCGTCGCGCTCATTCCGCACACGCTCGAGGCGACGACGCTCGGCTTGCTGGAGCCTGGCGATCACGTGAACCTCGAGGTCGACGTGCTCGCGAAGTACGTCGAGCGGCTGGCGAAGTGACCGGATTCGCCAGCGTCGAGGAGGCGATCGAGGACATCCGCAACGGGCGGATGGTGGTCGTCGTCGACGATCCCGACCGCGAGAACGAAGGCGACCTCGTCGTCGCCGCGGAGTTCGCAACCGACGAGGCGGTCAACTTCATGGCGACGCACGCCCGCGGCCTCGTCTGCCTCTGCCTCACGGCGGATCGCTGCGAGCAGCTCGGCCTGCCGCCGATGACACACCGGAACGAGGCGCGCCTCGGCACGGCGTTTACCGTCTCGGTCGAAGCCCGCGAGGGCGTCACGACCGGCATCTCCGCCGCCGACCGGGCGCACACGATCGCAGTGGCGATCGATCCCGCCTCGACACCCCACGACCTCGTCCAGCCGGGCCACGTCTTCCCGCTCCGCGCCCGCGACGGCGGCGTCCTCCGGCGCGCCGGCCAGACGGAAGCGGCCGTCGATCTCGCGCGCCTCGCCGGCCTCATCCCCGCCGGCGTGGTCTGCGAGATCATGAACGAGGACGGGACGATGGCCCGCGTCCCAGACCTCGTCCCGTACTGCGAGCTGCACGGGCTGCGGATGATCACCGTCGCCGACCTGATCGAGTACCGGCGCCAGACGGAGAAGCTCGTCGAGCGGATCGTCTCCGTCCAGCTACCGACCGAGTACGGACACTTCACCGCGACCGCCTTCCGCGAGACCCTCAACGGCCGCGAGCACGTCGCGCTCGTGATGGGAGAGATCGGCGATGACGTCCTCGTCCGCGTCCACTCGGAATGCCTGACCGGCGACGTCTTCCACTCGCTTCGCTGCGACTGCGGCGAGCAGCTCGAGGCGGCGCTCAGCGCGATCGCCGCCGAGGGCTGCGGCGTCCTCCTCTACATGGCGCAGGAAGGCCGCGGGATCGGCCTCCTCAACAAGCTGCGCGCCTACGAGCTGCAGGAGCATGGTCTCGACACCGTCGAGGCGAACCTCGCGCTCGGTTTCGCCGCCGACGAGCGGGAGTGGGGGATCGGCAACCAGATCCTCGCCGAGCTCGGGATCACGACGATGCGGCTGCTCACGAACAATCCGAAGAAGGTCTCCGGCGTCGAGGCGTACGGCTTGAAGGTGACCGAGCAGGTGCCGATCGAGATGCCGCCACACCCCGAGAACGTGCGGTATCTAGCCGCCAAGCGGGATAAGCTCGGCCACAAGTTGCACCATCAAGATCTGAAGTTCGGACCGGAGGGCGAATGAGCAGCAGTGGCGGTTTCTGGCCGGGCGACCCGCCGGCCGACGAGGAAGAAAAGGTCGACCAGCCGACGGAGATGTGGCCCGCGCCACGTCCGGAGGTCGAGGCGACCGACGTCCAGCCCTCACTCGAGCCTGAGCCGGAGCCCGAGCCGATGTTCGAGGAGCCGGAGCCGCCGGTCGAGGAGCCGGAGCCCGAGCCGCCGCCGGCCGCAACGACCGAGCCTGAGCCGGAGCCGGGCCCAGAGCCAGAGTCCGAGCCCGACGACTTCGTCTCCCGTGCCTTCGCCGTCGCCGAGCGCCTGCTGGCGGAGTCGCCTTCGGGCTTGACTCCGGCGCACGTACCGGGGGAGCTCGACATTCCCGACGGAGTCGCCGTCCTCGAAGGCTCCCCGTCCGGAGCCGAGCGCACCGTCGGCATCGTCGTCTCCCGCTTCAACGGCGAGATCACGAACCGCTTGCTCGCCTCGGCAGTGAGCGCCCTCGCCGCTGCCGGCGTGGCCAGGGACCGGATCACGGTGATGCCCGTCCCCGGCGCGTTCGAGCTGCCGATCGGCGCGATGGCGCTCGCGAAGACGCGCCGCTACTCGTCCGTGGTCGCGCTCGGTTGCATCGTCCGCGGCGAGACGTCGCACTTCGACTTCGTCGCGACCGAGGCCGCGTCGGGCCTGCAGCTCGCCGGGCTGGAAACCGGGGTCCCCGTCGCCTTCGGCGTCCTCACGGTGGACACCGTCGAGCAGGCGAACACGCGCACCGGCAAGGGCGCCGAGGCCGCACGCGCCGCGCTCGAGATGGCCGACCTGTTCTCACAGGTTCGAGCTCAGGCCAAGCCGGCCGGGTAGCCGAACATGCTCCGGGTTGCCGCCCTCCTGTTCGTCGCAGTGGCGCTGACGGCGTGCGGCGGGACGTCCCAGAACAGCCGGATCATCTCTGTCTGCCGCTCGACACAAGGTCACACCGTCGGTTCGCCGGTGACGGGCTCGATCGTCGCGCTCGGCGGCCCGCGGGTTCTGATCCGAATCGAGAACAGCGGGAACCTCGATGCCGGAGAGCTCACGCTCGGCAAGACGACCTATCCGGGCTGGCTCGCAATCAAGACGTTCTTCTTCACGCCGCCGACGTTCCGCGGCGGGTTCACGGTTCAGGTGCAGGCGATCAACGGCTCGAGCATCGCCGGGGTCGGCGCTCAGCCACCGGGCGGGAAGTTCACGGTGAAGTCCGGCCCCGCGGCGGAGACGAGCCACGGCTGGCGGGAGTGGCCCGCGTTCACATGGGTCAAGGGCCCAGGCTGCTACCGCTTCACGATCGGCGGCAAGCACGTGCACGAGCGCGTAACTGTCGCGGCGCTGCAGTAGGCGTCGGCTATTCTGGGCCGCCGATGTCCAAGATCTGCGCAATCTGCGGCAAGAAGCCCGGCTTCGGTAACCACCGAAGCCACTCCATGGTGGCCACGAAGCGCCGCTGGGAGCCGAACCTCCAGCGCGTCCGCGTTCTGCTCGGCGGCAGGGCGACGCGGGCGTACGTCTGCACGCGCTGCCTCAAGGCCGGCAAGGTCCAGAAAGCGCTCTAGCTAGCGCGGGCCGAGCTCTTTTGCTCGGCCGCCGCCCGGCGCCCACGGATCGGGACGTCGGTTCTCGGGCGCCTTGATCGCCGAGCGGCCGCCGGCTCCGGCGAGTGGCTCGTCGTCGAAGCGCGGGATGACGTGGAAGTGCGCGTGCGGGACCTCCTGGCCGCCGCTGGGGCCGCAATTCCAGATCAGCGTGTAGCCGTCCGGCGCGAGGCGCTCGTCCCAGGCCGCCTTCGCCGCGAGGAGCAGCTGGTGGGTCGCCGCCCACTCGTCGGCGTCGAAGTCGAACGGGGACGTCTTGTGTGCGAGCGGGACGATGATCCCGCAGCCGGGCAGGACTTCCGGCGAATCGCGAGGGTCGCGCGTCGACGCGTAGGCGCAGTGGTCGTTCTCGACGTAGACCTCGGCGAGCTCGCGCAGCTGCTCGCGGTCGCAGAAGATGCAGCCGTCACTCATCGGCCGGCAGCGGCAGCCGGACGAGGAACGGCTTGCCGTGCTGAGACGGCGTCTTCGCCATCGCCGCGAACGTCCCCTCGTCGAGGTACTCGACGATGTCGGGAGTCGTGTGAGCCGCGACCATCAGGTAGCGGACGGGCTCGTCGCCGAGGTTCATCACGGTGTGCGCGCCCGCGGGGCCGGGCGAGAAGTGCGCGACCGACCCCTCGGGGAGTTGCCTCTCGCCGTCGGGGGTTCGCAGCGTGGCCGTGCCGCGCAGGACGACCAGATACTCCTCCGTCCCGTGGTGGAAGTGGTAGGGGACGCCTCGTGAACCCGGCTCCAGCTCCCACACGGCGGCTGCCAGCGGCCGGCCTTCCTCGCGGACGAGCCGCTGCCCGCGGACGCCGTCACCGAACTCCGCCAGGTCGCCCCAGACGTTGTCGCCATATTCGTCCATGCGCCGATTCTGGCGCAACCGCCGCGGTGGCGCTGGCGTCCAAGCACGCGATGGAGGCTGGACAAGCCCTTTCTTCTCCCCTGGGCCGGATCACGATCTCGAGCGGCGCGATCGCGCAGATCGTCGCCGAGACCGCGCTCGAGTGCTACGGCGTCGTCGGGATGAAAGGCTCGCTGCGCGGGCGGATCGCGCGCGGGCGGACGCGCACGCGCGGAATCGAGATCGGCCGCGACGGCGACGACGTGACGATCGACCTCCACGTCGTCGTCGAGTACGGGCTCAACCTCGCCGAGGTCGCGTCGAGTGTCCGCAACCGCGTCGCCTACGAGGTCGAGCGCCTGACGGGACTGCCGGTGCGCGCGGTCGAGGTGCACGTCGACGCTGTCCGGACGTCGAAATGAGCGCCGCAACCGACGTCGAGCGCGTCCGCGGGCTCGTCGGCGCGGCCCTCAGCTCGCTCGAGGCGAGCCGCGACCGGATCGACGACCTCAACGTCTATCCCGTCCCGGACGGCGACACCGGCACGAATCTGACGCTGACCGTGCGCGCTGTCGCCGAGGCGGTCGCGGGCTCGCAAGCCGCCGACCGTCCCGCCCTGGCGCACGAGGTCGCCCGCGCCGCGCTGATGGGCGCGCGCGGCAACTCGGGCGTGATCCTTTCCCAGATCGTGCGCGGCGTCGCCGACGTCCTCGCGGAGTCGACGAACGGCGTCGAGCCGCAACTCGCCGCGCGGGCGCTGCGCGGCGCCTCCGACGCCGCGTACCGGGCGGTGCGCCGGCCGGTCGAGGGGACGATGCTCTCCGTCGTCCGCGAGCTCGCCGAGGAGGCCGAGCGCCGCGCCGACGAGCTTTCTCCGCTCGCCGAGCTTCTCGTCGACCTCGTGCGGAGCGGGGAGGAGGCGGTCGCGCGCACGCCGGAGCAGCTGGCGGTGCTCCGCGAGGCGGGAGTCGTCGACGCCGGCGGCGCGGGTCTCGTCGAGCTCCTGCGCGGCGTCGCCGCGGCCGTTTCGGGCGAGCCGGTGCCTGAGGCGCCGGTGGTCGCGACGGAGGTCGCGGGCGTCGACGCGATCCACCTCGAGCCGTCCCTCTATCGCTACTGCACCGTCTTCGTCGTCGAGGGAGAAGCGCTCGACCGCGATGCGCTCGAGGCGGCGCTCGAGCCGCTCGGCGACTCGCTCCTCGTCGTCGGCGACGAGTCCGCGCTCAAGGTGCACGTCCACACCGACGATCCCGGCGCCGCGCTCACGCTCGGCACGGCCGCCGGAACGATCGACGGAGTCGAGATCGCGAACATGCAGGAGCAGCAGGAGCAGCGGGAGCGGCGCTTGTCGGTCGTCCCCGATCCGGTCGAACGTGCTGCGAGCGGCG
>PMOB01000026.1:0-172479 GCA_003161615.1 Actinomycetota bacterium | reverse complement strand
CGGAGGCCGAAGCTACCTTTTCCAGCCGGCCCGAAGGCCAGATGGGGTATCCGGTATTAATCCGGGTTTCCCCGGGCTATCCCAGTGTCGAGGGTTGATTACCCACGTGTTACTCACCCGTTCGCCGCTGTCCCCATGGCCGAAGCCATGGTTCTCGCTCGACTTGCATGTATTAAGCGCGCCGCCAGCGTTCGTCCTGAGCCAGGATCAAACTCTCCGTGAAGAATGAATCGTCCCACTGCTGTTAGACAGCACAGGACGAACATTTGTCACTTTGAGCTTGTGCTCAAAGTCCCACCCCGAAGGGTGGAGACAGGTTGTTGATTAGCTGCTCCGACCGAAGCCGGACCAGCCTCTCGACGTAAACGCACGCTGTTGAGTTTTCAAGGACCGAGCCTTCGGGACGGCATGAAAAAGGCCTCGACTCGCGCCAGAGGCCTCGGGACTTGCGGGACTTCCTCTTGCGAAGAATCCTCCTGAGGCGCTCCGTTTTGGCTCGATTGCAGGGACTTTTCCACGCCGCCCTCTCGGGCAGCCGGGGAAGTGTAGCAGCGCCCGGAGTGGCGTCAAGCGGCTTCGTTGAGCCGAACGAAGCGTCTCTTGCCCGCCTGCAGGACGGCGCCGGCGAGACGCTCCCGTGGCACGTCGAGATCCGATACGACCTCGCCCTCGATCCGCACTCCACCCTGCCCGAGCAGGCGCCGCGCCTCGCTCGTCGAGAGGCTGAAGGCGTCGGCGAGCAACGCCGGCAAATGGATGGGATCGCCGGCGGGAAGCGGATGCTCGGGCACCTCCTCGGGCGCCTCGCCCTGGCGGACGACGCGCGTGAAGTGCTCCTCGGCGGTGCGGGCCGCGTCCTCGCCCCACGCCCGCCGGACGATGAAGCGCGCGAGCTCGAGCTTCGCCTCCAGCGGGCCGCCGCCGGGGACGCCGTCGCGCTGCATGACGAGGCGGTACCACTGGTCGAGGAGCGAGTCGGGGATCCGCATCGCCTTGCCGAACTGTTCCTCGGACGCTTCCTTGAGCCCGATGTAGTTGCCGCGCGAGGCACTCATGCCGGTGCCGTCCCAGCTGTCGAGGTAAGCGACAGTGAGCGCGACCTGCGGCTCGAGGCCATACGCCTGCATGACCTCGCGTCCCATGAGGAGGTTGTACGTCTGGTCGGTGCCGCCGAGCTCGATATCGGCCTCGACGGCGACCGAGTCGTACGCCTGCATCATCGGATAGAGAAGCTCGGAGAGCGAGATCGGCTCGTTGGCTCCGAAGCGCTTGTGGAAGTCGTCGCGCTCGAGGATCCGGGCGACGGTCGTCGTCCGGGTCAGCCGCAGCACCTCGGCGAAATCGAGCTTCGAGAGCCACTCTCCGTTGAAGCGGACTTCAGTCCGTTCCGGGTCGATGATCGTGGAGGCGTGCTCGAAGTAGCGCTGCGCGTTCGCGTCGATCACCGCGGGATCGATCATGGGTCGCTCGGACTTGCGGCCGGAGGGGTCGCCGATTCGGGTCGTGTAGTCGCCGACGATGAGGACGCCGACGTGGCCTTCATCCTGGAAGGCGCGCATCCGTTGCAGCGGGACGCCATTGCCGAGTGTGACGTCCGGCGCGGTGACGTCGATGCCCATCTTCACGCGGAGCGGCCGGCCGAGCTTGAGCTTCGCCTCGAGGCCCCCTGCGGGCAGGACGCTCACGGCGTTCCGGGTCAGCTCGGCGATTCCCATGCCGGCCGAGTCTAGAGGTGTCGAATCTCGAGCGGCTCGAGCTCGTCGGCCGGCTCGAAGCCGAACACGCGGGAGACGAACTCGAGAGTCGCCTCGATCGCACGGCGCACGTTCTCCTGCTTGCGGAAGCCGTGTCCCTCGCCCTCGAAGGCGAGGTAGGCGTACGGAACCTCTTTGCTATCGAGCGCCGCGGCCATCATCTCGGCCTGGCTCGGGGGCACGACCTTGTCGTCGAGGCCCTGCAGGAGCAGGAGCGGACGCTCGAGCCGGTCGGAGAAATGGATCGGCGAGCGCTCCCGATAGAGGTCGGCGCGCTCGGGATACGGCCCGATCAGCGAGTCGCAGTAGTGCGACTCGAACTTGTGGGTCTCGGCGGCGAGCGCCTCGGCATCGGCGACACCGAAGAGACTGACGCCGGCCGCGAACGCGGTGGGATCGAAGGCCAGCGCGCAGAGAACGACGTAGCCGCCGGCGCTACCGCCCTCCACCCACGTGCACGCCAGGTCCGTCTCTCCTTGCTCGGCGAGGTAGTGCGCCGCGGCGACGCAGTCCTGCCAGTCGATCTCTCCCCAGCGTCCGTTGAGCGCGCGCCGATAGGCACGTCCGTAGCCGGAGCTGCCGCGGTAGTTGACGTCGACGACGCCGATCCCGCGCTGCGTCCAGAACAGGAAGTTCGGAGTGAAGGTCGGACCGCGGTGGGCGGTCGGGCCGCCGTGGCAAACCACGCGTAAGGGTGGCCGCTCGTCCGCCGGCCCTTCGGAGTCGGTGCTCGCGGGCGGGTAGTAGAAGGCATGTGCTGTGGCGCCGTCGCGTGTCGGGAAGTCGAGCGCGCGTGGTGTCGGCACCGCAGCCGGATCCAAATCGAGGTCGAACGTGCGGTGGACGGACGTCTCCTCGCCGCTCGAAGCATCCCAGACGATGACCGTCGCCGGCTCGGTGCGTGAGGTGGCGCTGAAGAAGACGCGATCCCCTTCCGCTGCGAGCGCGGTGGGGCCGTAGCTCGTCCAGTCGAGGCCTGCCGGCTCGAGCGCACCGGTCTCGGGATCGAGCAGCTCCAGCGAGTCGACGGCCGCGCGCGTCACGACACAGGCGATGCGACCGTCGCCGAAAAATGCGTAGCGGCCCATCCCGAACACGAAAGCCGGCATGCCGATCTCGCCGTCCTCGAGCGTGGTCAGCGCGCGATCCTCGCGGTGGAGGTTCCACCAGCCGTTCCGATCGCTCACGAAATGGAGGAGCCCGTCCGCCGACCACGCCGGTTCGAGCACCGATTCCTCCGGGCCGCCGGCGACGAACGACTCGACGGAGAAGGTTCCGTCCGGGTCGAGGTCGGCTACCCAGAGCTCGGTGCCGTCCCAGGGCATGCGGGGATGGTCCCAGCTGATCCACGCGATGCGGCGGCCGTCGGGTGAGACGCGAGGGGCCGCGTAGAAGTCGTGACCGGAGGCAACGATTCGCGGCTCCGCCGAGCCGTCTGCCGGTAGCGCGACGAGCTCGTTGTGGACGTCCCCGGCCTCATGTCGCTCGCGCACGCAGACGATCAGCCGGCCGTCGGGCGTCAGGTCGCCGTCGGCATAGCGGAGGGAGTTCGGCTCGGGAGGCTCGGGCGTGAGCGGGGCGGCTTCACCGTTCTGAACCCGATAGAGGCGGCTGTCCGTGAACTCCGAGCAATACGCCGTCTCGCCATGGAACCAACTCGCGGCGCCGCCGTACTCATGGACGCGGGTCCGGACATTGAACCCGGCCGGCGTCAGCTCGTGCACCTGCCCGTCGCGCCACTCGACAAGCGCGATGCGACCGCCTTCGGCCGGCCGCGCCTCGCGCCAGCGAAGGCTCGGCCACGCTGCCGAAAGGCCATCGAAGGCCAAGCCGGGGATGCCCGCGATCGTGTCCGCATCGAGAACCGAAGGCCACGTTCCGTACGGACGAACGGTCACGAAGCCGATCCTCGCAGAGATCAGAAGCGACGGGAAAGGAACGGCGAGCCGGCGAGGCCGTAGCGCCACGGCTGTTCGACCGCGCGCGTGATCCCGATCCGCCTCCCGACAGCGAGCTCAGGCGCGATCTCGCGGGCGAGGAGCTCGAACGGCGGCTCGTCGAGCGGCAGCCCGTCGTGGTCGCGTGAGATCCCGAGCGCCTGGCAGAGCTTCCCCGGGCCGGAGCAGAGCGCGCGCTCCGTCTCCAGCCCACGCCGTTCGCGCATCGCCTTGAGCCCGCGCGTCGGCGCGAGCGCCCGCACGAGCGCGGCTTCGGCGCGTCCCTCGGGAGCGCAGACGAGATTCAGGCACCAGTGGACGCCGTAGGAGCGGTAGACGTACGCGTGGCCGGGCGGCCCGAACATCGACACGGTCGTCGGCCGCATGCCCGGGAAGGCGTGGCTCGCGGGATCGTCCTGGTCGTACGCCTCGACCTCGACGATCGTCCCGCCCGCGCCGTCGAAGAGCAGCGTCGCGCCGATCAGCTCTGGCGCGACCTCGTGCACCGAGCGCGCGAAGAACGCGCGCGTGAGTCGTTTCGCCGCCACCTGCCGAGGCTAGAAGAGCTGCTCGGCCTCAGCCGGATTCGCAGTCTTCTCGAGAACGCGCCGCGCGCGCCGGGCGAGATCCTTGAGGTCGAGCGGGCCCTCGTCGACGGCTTTCGCGACGCGCTCCGCGAGGTCGAGCGCATCGTCGAGGACGACCGTCGCGGCGGCGGAATCCTGGCCCATGTCGTGGAGGATCGTCCGCTCGGTGCGGCCGGCAAGGATCGGCTCGGCGATCCCGTCCACCCAGACCCGCGTGCGCCGGCCGCCGCCGCGATCGTCGCCCGTGATCGGCTCGAGCGCGTAGATCTTGTCGGCTCTCGCCCACTTGCCGAAGCCGAGAAAGACCATCTGCTCTGCCATCGCCATCATTTTCCGCGATGGAGGAGCTTCGCGTCCAGGGACTTGCGGTCAGCTACTCGCCGGCAGGGCCTACGGCACTCGTTGCGGTGCACGGGGCAGGAGACGGGACGCGCGACTCCTCGCCCCTCTACCGGCATTTGCACGAGACGCTTCCCGCGATCGGGGTCGGCGTGGCTACCTTCGACCGGCGGAGCGAGGGCGAGTCCGACGGAAAGCCGACGCGCGGCCGCTTCGAACAGCAGGCCCGCGACGCGCTCGCGGTGTCCGCGGCGCTCGGGACCGTGCGCGCAGGCCTTTGGGGGTTCAGCCAGGGCGGCTGGGTTGCGCCCCTAGCGGCGACGCTCTCCGACTACGTCGACTTCGTGATCACGATCGCCGCCACCGGCGTGACACTTGCCGAGCAGATGGTGTACGCGAACAGGCGCGCGCTCGAGCGTGCCGGCTACGGGCCGGACGCCGTCGAGCGGGCCGTCGCGCTGCGGCTCGGGCTCGAGGCATGGGTGCACGACGCCGGGCCGCCGCCCGACCTGGCGGGAGCGATCGACGAGCCGTGGTTCCCGCTGACGTACCTCCCACCGTCGACCTTCGATGAGGAGGCGAAGCAGCTCTGGATCGCGGAGATGGATTTCGACCCGCGGCCAGTCTTCGCCTCCGTGCGAGTGCCGGTGCTCGCCTTTCTCGGCGAACAGGACTCCGTGTCTCCGGTCGAGCCGAGCGCTGCCGCCTGGCCGCAGGACCAGGCGACGGTGGTCGTCATCCCCGAAGCCGAGCACGACCTCACGCTTCCGGACGGCTCGCTCGCACCGCTCTACGAGCAGACGCTCGTCGAGTGGCTCAGCTGAAGAACGTGTCGTCGTCCGAATACGGCGGCGAGCACATGCAGAGGATCGTCAGCTCGCTCGTGCCGTCGTTGTAGAGCGTGTGCCAGGCAGCGGGCGGAATCAGCACCGCCTCTCCGGGCCGGACCCGGTGCCGCTCGCCGTCGACCTCGAGCTCCCCCGATCCCTTGGTGACGATGTAGATCTCCTCCGTTACCCGGTGGTGGTGGCGCTCCGTCGCCTGGCCGGGCTCGAGGGTCGCCTCCGCCAGACTCTGCAGCTCCGTGTGATGGAGCTCACGGATCGTCGAACCGTCCTTCGTCACGAACGGCTCTGCGCGGTCGAGACTCTGGAGCTTCACAGCGCCGCGCCGAGCACCTCGGCGACGCGCGCCTGCGCCGCGGGCTCGATCCCGGTGAAGAACGGCAGCGCGAGCGAGCGCGAGCTGATGTCCTCGGAGACCGGGCACATCCCTTCTCGGAAGCCGTAGCGCTCGCGCATGTACGGCTGCAGGTGAATCGACGGGAGGTAGCGGTTGAAGCCGATCCCCTCCCTCTCGAACGTCGCGATCACGCGCTCGCGTGTCGCGTTGTCGGGAAGGAGGACGACGTAGACGAACCACGAGCGTTTGTGGTCGGCGTCGTCTTCGCACGGCAGCTCGACTCCGGCCACGCCGGCGAGCAGCGCGCCGTACCGGGCGGCCGCCGCCGAGCGCAGCGCGAGGATCTCGTCGAGCCGCTCGAGCTGGCCGATCCCGAGCGCGGCGGCGATGTCGCTGAGGCGGTAGTTGAAGCCGAGCCGCACGTGCTCGAGCCAGCCGCCGGAGTCGCCACGACCCTGGTTTCGGAGCGAGCGGAGCAGCCGCCACTCCTCCTCCGAATGCGTCGTGACCATGCCGCCCTCGCCTGTCGTCATCTGCTTGTTCGGATAGAAGGCGAAGACGCACGGGACGCCGTGCGAACCGAGCTGAGCGCCGCGGTACTCCGCGCCGAGCGCCTCGCAGGAATCCCCGATCAGCGCGAGGCCGTGCCGGTCGGCGATCGCGCGCAGCTCGTCTAGCTCGCAGGGATAGCCGTAGATGTCGACGGCGACGATCGCCTTCGTCCGCTCCGTGATCGCGGCCTCCACTGCGGAAGGCGTCAGGTTGAGCGTACGCGGGTCGATGTCGGCGAAACGCGGCACCCCGCCCTCGTAGAGGAAGCAGTTGGCGGAGGCGGCGAAGGAGTAGGGCGACGTGATCACCTCGTCGCCGGGGCCGATCCCCGCCGTGATCGCAAGGAGGTGCAGGCCTGCGGTTCCCGACGAGACGGCTGCCCCGTACGGCGCGCCGACCCGCTCGGCGAGCAGTTCCTCGAAACGGTCGATCGTTGGCCCGAGCGAGAGCCGCCCCGAGCGCATGACCTCGAGGACGAGCTCCTCCTCGCGCTCGCCGAGATACGGCCCCGAGAGCGGGACCGATTCCACTTCCTGCCTCACGCCTGCTTTGCGGCAGGAGCGAACTCGAGCCACTGGCTCCAGCGGTCGCTGCGGCCGTGCACCGTGTCGAGGTACGCCTCCTGGATCTCCAGCGTCACCGGCCCAGGCGGCCCGATGACCTGGTCGTCGACCTCGCGGATCGGCGTGACCTCGGCAGCCGTCCCGACCATGAACACCTCGTCCGCGAGGTAGAGGTCGGTGCGGATGAGCGGCTTCTCGACGACGCGATGGCCGAGATCCTGCGCGATCTGGATCACCGAGTCCCGCGTGATGCCGACGAGGATCGAAGCGGAGAGGTCGGGCGTATAGATGACACCGTCGCGCACCATGAAGATGCTCTCGCCCGAGCCGTCCGCGACAGTGCCCTCAGCCGTGAGCATGATCGCCTCGTCGTAGCCGGCACGGTTCGCCTCCCCGACCGCGAGCATCGAGTTGAGGTAGACGCCCGTCGCCTTCGCCACGTGGGGAATGACATTCGGGCCGACGCGCTGCCAGCTCGAGATCTTCGCGCTGATCCCGTTCCGCATTCCTTCCTCGCCGAGGTACGCGCCCCACGGCCAGGACATGATCACGACCTCGACGGGATTCCCCTTCGACGAGACGCCAAGCTCGCCGTAGCCGTAGAAGGCGATCGGGCGGAGATAACAGGAGGGCAGTTCGTTCTCGCCGACCAGATCCCACGTCGCGGTGCGCAGCTCCTCCACGGAGTACGGCAAATCCATGTACAGCAGTTGCGCGGAGCGCTGCAGCCGCTCGAGGTGGTCGCCCAGCCGGAAGATGGAGGTGCCGCGGTCGGTCTCGTAGGCGCGAATCCCCTCGAAGACGCCGGAGCCGTAATGGAGGCCGTGAGTGCCGACATGGACGGTCGCGTCGGCCCAGTCGACCAGCTCGCCGTTCATCCAGATCTTCTTCGTCTCGCGCATCTGCGCACGTTCCCTTCGCTAGGAGGCGCTGGCAGCGGAAATCGTACCGTTAGGTCTCGGCGAGATCTCCTAGGTCTCGGAGAGATCCCCGGCGCGCGCGTTCGTCAAGCGCACTAGGTCGACCGGAGCGATCCCCGCCATGTGCCGCTCCGACCCGGCGCCGATCCAGACCTGCTCGTGGCCGAGGATCGCGGGGTCGATCAGCACCTGCGCGACGCCGGGAGCAGGGAAGGGCGCAACGCCGCCCGGCTCGAAGCCCGTCGCGGCGAGAACCTCCTCCGGCCGCGCGACACGAGCCGCCTTGGCGCCCGCCTCCGCCGCGACCTTCGCCTCGTCCGCGCGGCGATCGCCGGGCACGAGCGCGAGTGTCGGCCGGCCGTCGCAGATGAACAGGAGCGACTTGACGATCTCTGCGCGGGAGCAGCCCACGGCCTTCGCGGCTGCGCCGGCGGTCGGCGCCCCTTCCGGGAACTCCTCGACACGGGCGTCGACTCCCGCGTTGCGGAGAACCGCTGCGACGCGCTCCACCGGCTCGGGCCACTGCTTCACGGGCGAAACCCTACGCGGCCGCCGTGCGTTCACTTTCTGACAACACGGCCAAGGGAGGAGAGTGTGACAACCAATGAGCGGCGCGCCTTGAACGAGGCGCTCTTCCGGGATGTGAACGAGCGAATAGCCGAGAGCGCCGAGCTGTTCGACGTCGAGCGCACCGAGTTCGTGTGCGAGTGCGCGGACCCGAACTGCACGGAACGGGTATCAGCGAGCCTCGAGGAGTATGAGAGCGTGCGCGCCAAGCCGACGACGTTCCTCCTCGTGCCGGGCCACGAGGCGCCCGACATCGAGCGGGTCGTCGCGACGCACGGGCACTTCCACGTGGTGGAGAAGGTGCAGGCGGCTGTACGACGGACGGTCGTGCGGCTCGATCCGCGCCGGCGCGGCGGCGGCGCCGCACCGAGCGAGACCTAGCCCGCCACGGGACCGAGCTCGAGGACGCGCGCCTCGTCGAAGCCCTCGCTGCGGAGCCGCTCGACGAGCTCGGGAGGCGGTCGCGAGTCGACCGTCAGCACCATCAGAGCCTTCCCGCCGCGGCCGCCGCGAGAGACGGTCATTCCTGCGATGTTGATCCCGGCCTCGCCGAAGAGCGTCCCGACGCGGCCGATCACTCCGGGCACGTCGTCGTAGCGGCAGAGAACGAACAGCGGTGCAAGCTCCAGCTCGATCTCGAAGCCGAGCACGTTGACGAGCCACGGCCGGTTGTCGCTGCCGATCGTCGTGCCGGCCACATGCCAGCGCGAGCCTCCCGCCTGCACTTCGACGCGGACGAGGTTCGTGTAGTCGCGCGCCGAGCGCGACCGCTCCTCCCGCACCTCCACCCCGCGCTCGGCGGCGATCAGCGGCGCATTGACGTAGTTGACCGGCCGGTCGGCCCGCCCCTGGAAAGCGCCGTTGAGCGCGGCGACAGTGAGGAGGCGCGTGTCGTACTCCGCGAGGCCGCCGTAGGCGGTGATCGTGATCTCCTCGGCGACCCCGTCGGCGAGCTCCATCGCGATGCGGCCGAGCCGGGCGGCGAGCGGGAGATACGGCCCGAGCACTTCGAGGTCCTCGGCGCCGATCACCGGGATGTTGACCGCGTTCGTAACGAGCCCTCCCTCGAGCGCCGCCGCAACCTGCTCGGCGACGATGACGCCGGCGCGATCCTGCGCCTCGCCGGTCGAGGCCGCCAGGTGCGGTGTGACGACGACGCTGTCGAGCTCGAGGAGCGGACCGGAGTACGGCTCGGTCGAGAAGACGTCGAGCGCCGCGCCCGCAACCTTGCCCGAGCGCAGCGCCTCGAGGAGGGCGTCCTCGTCGACGAGCTCGCCGCGGGCGGCGTTGATCACTCGAACGCCGTCGCGCATCGCCGCGAACGCTGCCGCGTCGAGCGAGCCGCGCGTCTCGGAGTTGAGCGGCAGGTGGAGAGTGAGGAAGTCGGCCGCCGCGTACGCGGCGCCGAGCGTCTCGATCCGCTCCGCGCCGAGCTCGCGGAACCGCTCCGGAGCGACGAACGGGTCGTAGGCGACGACGCGCATCCCAAGGCCGAGCGCGCGCCGCGCGACCTGCTGGCCGATCCGGCCGAAGCCGAGCACGCCGAGCGTCTTGCCGGCGAGCTCGATGCCGCCGTACGCGCTCCGTTCCCAGCGGCCTTGCTTGAGCGCGGCGTGCGCCTGCGGGATGTGGCGGGCAAGCGCGACGAGCAGGCCGATCGTGTGCTCGGCGGCAGAGACGACGGTCGACTCCGGCGCGTTGGCGACGACGATCCCGCGCCGGGTCGCCGCTTCGACGTCGACGTTGTCGACGCCCACGCCGGCGCGTCCGATCACCTTCAGCCGCGTGGCGCGCTCGATCAGGTCGGCGGTGAGCAGCGTCTGGGAGCGGACGACGATCGCGTCGTAGCCGCCGATGATCTCCTCGAGCGGGCTCTCCGGATCGACGTCCACGTCGAAGCGCTCGCGGAGAAGCTCGATGCCCGCCTCCGCGATCGTCTCGCGGACGAGGATTCTCGCGGTCACGAGACCGGCTGAGTCTCGAACGCCTCGAGCGCCGCGGTCACGGCGACGCCGCGCTCGACGTCCGCACCGAGGTCGGCGAGGACGATCTCCACCGCTGCGAGCTGCGTCGTGATGTCGAAGACGTCGAACCAGCCGATGTGCCCGAGGCGGAAGATCTTCCCCTTGAACTCGCCCTGGCCGTTCGCGATCGTCATCCCGAAGCGGTCGCGGACGCCCTTCACGACGTCCGTGGCGTCGAAGCCGTTCGGCGTCCGGACGGCGGTCACGACGGCGCTGCGGTCCTCGTCGGGGGAAAAGAGCTCGAGGCCGAGCGCTTTCACGCCCGCGCGCGCCGCGCGCCCCAGCCGGACGTGACGCTCGAACGCAGCCTCGAGGCCCTCCTCGAAAAGCAGTCCCAGCGCGACGTCGAGCCCGGTCACGAGCGAGACCGGCAGCGTGACGGGAGCGTCGAGTGTCTGTTGCGCCTTCCGCGTTCGCTCCCAGTCGAAGTAGAAGCGCGGCGAGGAGCCGGTCGCGCCGAGCGCCGCCTCAGAGACGGCGGCGAGGCCGAGACCGGGCGGGCACATGAGCGCCTTCTGCGAGCCCGCGACGACGACGTCGAGGCCCCACGCGTCCGTCTCGCATGGGACGGCGCCGAGGCTCGAGACGGCGTCGACGACGACAAGGGCTCCGGCCTCCTTCGCCGCTGCGGCGAGCGCCTGCACGTCCGCGACGACGCCGGTCGAGGTCTCGGAGTGGACGAGCCAGACCACCTTCGCCTCCCGTTCGCGCAGGCGCGCGCGCAGGTCGTCCGCGTCCGGCGTCTCTCCCCACGCATAGCGGAGGACGTCGACGTCCGCGCCGTACGCCGTCGTCATCGCGACCCAGCGGTCGCCGAAGCTTCCCGCCGAGACGACGAGATGCGGCTCGCCGGGAGAGACGAGGTTGGCAACCGCGGACTCGAACGCGCCCGTGCCCGACGAGCCGAAGAGAAGGACGTCGTTCTCCGTCCGGCAGACGTCGCGCAGGCGGGTCAGGACGCGCTCGTAGACGGGCAGAAACTCGGGGCTGCGGTGATGGATGACAGGCGCTCCGACGGCCGCGAGCACCTCCGGCGGCACCGGGGTCGGCCCGGGCGTGAACAGGTAGCGCTTCCCCACGTCCCGAGCCTAGCGCTCTAACCTCCCCGCAGTGGACGCGCTCGTCGCCTTCGCCGCCGCCCTCCTCGCGTTCCGTCTCGCGGGGCTCCTCGCGGCTCGTTATCGCGCCAGCCGCAAGCCCGAGCTGCTCGCCTGGTCGGCGGGGCTCGCCGCCTACGCAGTCGCCGCCGCGGCGATCGCCTGGGGGGAAGCGGCCGGCTGGGATGCGCGCGCTTTCCGCGTCTACTACGCGGCCGGAGCGCTCCTGACCGCCCCGCTCCTCGGCGCCGGATCGCTCTTGCTGGCCGGACGGCGGCGGGCGGCGCCGGTCGGCCTCGTCTTCGCGGGGCTCGCCGTCGGCATCTCCCTGGCGATGCCGGTGCACGGCGCGTTCGCCGCGCACGGGATCCCGGCCGCGCAGGACCACTTGGCGTTTCTGCCGGCACGGCTGCTCGCGATTCTCGCCAACTCGCTCGGGACGCTGGCCGTCGTGGGAGTCGCCCTCCGCTCGATCCGCCGTCGTCCGCTCGGGAATGCGCTGATCGTCGCCGGCATCGCCGCGGCGGCCGCCGGCAGCGGGCTCTCGGGGCTCGGCGCCGCGGGCAGCGCCGTCGGGATCGCGATCGGCGCGGCACTGCTCTATGCCGGTTTCGTAGCTCCCGCGCACCTCCCAGCACTGCCTCGAGCGCGCATCGCGCCGCGTTAAATCTCTGCAAATCCCGCGGTTACTGCCGCAAAGACGTGCCCTCTGCCTCTATCGTGGCCCGCCGAACGCCTTAAGCCGCGCCATGTGGTGCTCGTCCTGCCCAGGACGTCTTCCCGCCCACTTGGCCACCGACTTGTAAGCGACCAGGGGGTTTATCGAATGCGGCGATCGATATTGGCCTGCGGGCTGCTGCTCGTAGTTGGGGTTATGTCCACGGCCGTAGCTACGGCCGCCGGCTCAGTCGGGATCACCGGCGACGCCACGACTACGACCACGACTGCGACCACGAGCACGAGCACGACAGCCCACACGGCTGCGCGTTCGGGATCGCGCAGCACGGCGCAGGTCGAAGCGCGCAGCATCGCCTACTGGGGCCGGAAGGCCCGCGCGGCGCAGGCCGGCACGAGGCGCTGGCTCACCGTTGTTCGCGGCCAGCCGCCGCAGCAGCTCTCGCGGCGCCTCGCCGACGCATCGCCGCGCACCGCGCTGCGGCTCGCCGAGCTCTGGTCGCGGCGCGAGCACAAGGCCTGGCGGCTGGCGCATCACCCGCCGGCGCTGCGGGACTGGTACTGCATCCATCGCTACGAGGGAAGCTGGACCGACCACGGCGCGCCATACTGGGGCGGTCTCCAGATGGACTACTCGTTCCAGTCGACGTATGGCAGTTGGCTACTCCGCCACAAGGGAACTGCGGACCATTGGACGCCTCTCGAGCAGATCTGGGTGGCGGTGCGCGCCTGGCGCGTCCGCGGCTTCTCGCCGTGGCCGAACACCGCCCGCGACTGCGGCGTCTACTAACGCTTCTCCGCAAGGGGAACCCGGGACGGCGGCCCGCTTGATGCGGGCCGTCGTCGTTTTGACGTCAATTCGACTTGACAATGATGTCACCGTGATGTCATACTGCCGCCATGCAGATCGACGGTTACATCCAAGCGCTCCGGGAGGACCTCGGCCGTGTCGCATCCCTCGGGGACGAGGCAACAGCACACGCCGCCGAACTTCTCTCGGTCGCACTCGAATCGTCCCTCGCCCGGCGGCTGCAGGACGCCCTCGCCGAGGCGGCGCTCGAGCTCAATGCGCAGCTCGACTCCGCCCACGTCGAGGTCCGCATCGCCGGCCGCGACCCGGAGCTCGTGCTCGTCCGCGAGGACGGCAGCATCCGGGAAGCGGTCGACGAAGCCTTCTCCGCCCGGATCACTCTCCGGCTGCCGGAGAGCCTGAAGCAGCGGGTCGAGTCCGCCGCGTCCCGCGAGGGCGCTTCCGTCAACACGTGGCTCGTCCAGGCGCTCCAGCGCGCGGTCGAGTCCCGGCGTCCCACGACCAGCAGCCGCAACCGGCTCACCGGCTACGGCCGCAGCTGAAAGGAGCAGCCATGTTCCCCGACTACCACACGGTCCCCACCCTCACCGACCGCTCCATCCGCCCGGATCGGCGGCCGGCCCCTTCCGCCAGCGAGATCCGGCTCCGCGTCAAGCGCGCGCTGAGCCGCCAGGAGGCCTGACATGCTCGAGCACACCTTCCAAACCCCCGTCCCACTCTCGTTCGAGGTCTCCATCCCGTCCGGCGACATCGACGTCGAGACGGTCGACGGCGACGAGACGCACCTCACCGTCGACGGCGACGAGAACCTGCTCGAGCAGGTCGAGATCCGGCAGGACGGAAACCGCGTCGCGATCACGATGCGCGGCAAGAACAAGATTGGCTTCTCGTTCTCCCTCGGCTCGCTCATGTGGGGCAACGACGGCCTGCGCGTACGGGCCACGGTTCCCCACGGCGCCGACGTCAAGGTCAAGACGGCCTCGGGAGACACCCAGGTCGAGGGCCGCGCCGGCAGGCTCGAGGTGAACTCCGCTTCCGGCGATCTCCGCGTCCGCGGCACGGCCGACGACGTGACGGTGAAGACCGTGAGCGGCGACGTCGAAGTCGAGCGCGTCGGCGGCAACCTCTCCGTCCAGTGCGTCTCGGGCGACGTCCGCTCGGGCGTGGTCGGCGGCTCCGTCGACACGAAGTCGGTCTCGGGAGACATTCGCCTCGAGGGTGTCTCGGCGGGAGACGTTCGCTTCGCGAGCGTCTCGGGAGACATCGAGATCGGCGTCGCGTCCGGTTCTGTCCTCGACGTAGACGCAGGCTCGACTTCCGGCGACCTGACGTCCGAGGTTCCGCTCGGCAGCGAACGGCCGATCGGCGTCGGCGAGGCGGCTCCGACCATCGTCCTTCGCGGTCGCACCGTCAGCGGGGACGTAAGGGTCTTCCGCGCGTAGCGATGCGGAAGCTCCTCGCATATCGCGACGCCCGTTTCCTGCTCGCCGGAGAGACGCTGTCGGCGTTCGGCGACTGGGCGATGTGGATCGTCATGGCGATCTGGGTGAAGAGCCTCACCGGCTCGAGCGCAGAGGCGGGCTTGACGTTCTTCGTCCTCGGGATCGGAAACTTCGCCGGCCCGCTCAGCGGTCTTGTCGTCGACCGCCTGCGCCGCCGCCCGCTGATGATCGCCAGCGACTGCGTGCTCGGGGCTTCCGTGCTGGTGCTCCTGTTCGTCCACAACCGCAGTGAGGTCTGGCTCATCTATCTCGTTGCGCTTCTCTACGGGATTGGCGGGACGGTCTTCTTCCCCGCGCGCGCGGCGCTGCTGCGCGTGATGCTGCCGGAGGAGTTGCTCGCTGACGCGAACGGCGCCCTCTCCTCCGTCCGGCAGGGACTTCGGATCGTCGCCCCACTCGCGGGCGCCGGCCTCTATGCGGCGTTCGGCGGCGGTGTCGTTGCGATCTTGGACTCCGCGACCTTCGCGGGCTCAGCCTTCCTGCTGTCGCGAATGCGCGTCAGCGAGGAGAAGCCGGCGCCGCCCGAGCATCATTTCTGGCACGAGGTGAGCGCCGGGATCGCGCACATCTGGCGGACTCTGCCGCTGCGCCAGATGACGATCGGGACGACGCTCGCGCTCCTCGTCATCGGATTCACCGAGACGCTGATCTTCACCGTCATGCAGCACCTCGGCAAGCACCCGTCCTTCTTCGGCGTTCTCGCGACACTGCAAGGCATCGGCTCGATCGTCGGCGGGATCACGGCCGCGGCGATCGTCCGCCGCGTCGGCGACGTGCGCACCGTCGGTGTCGGCCTCGGAATCTTCGGTCTCGGTGACCTCCTCTTCGTCGCGCCGTCGCTCCCCGTCGTCCTTGCGGGCTTCACGATCGCCGGTCTCGGGATCGTGTGGGCGATCGTCGGCTTCACGACCGCCCTCCAAACCCGGACGCCGCTCGCCATCCAGGGTCGAGCATCGGCGGCGTCCGAAATCTCGCTCACGGCCGCCCAGACGACGTCGATCGCGACCGGCGCGGCGCTCTCGACCGTGATCGACTACCGAATCCTGCTCGTCGCGATGGCAACCGTCGTCATCGCGAGCGCGGTGTACCTCGTGACACGCCGAGAGGCGGCTATTCCTGCCGCAGCCGTTCCGCTAGCAGCCGATTGACGACGCGCGGGTCGGCCTTGCCGCCCGACTCGCGCATCACCTGGCCGACGAGGAAGCCGAGGACTCCCTCCTTGCCGCCGCGGTACGTCTCGACCTGCTCGGGGTTGGCGGCGATCACTGCGTCGATGATCGGCCTGAGCTCGGACTCGTCGGCGACGGCCGCCTGCGCGAGGTAGTCGGCGGCGTCGATCGGCCCTGAGGCCGCGGCCGCGAACGCCTCGTCGAGCGCTTCGCGGGTCACGTTCGCCTCGACGATCTTGGCGAGGGCCGGCGCGTTCTCGAGCAGGAAGTCGCCGCGGTTCATCGCGATCGCCGCTGCCGGCATGAATTCGACGCCCTCCTTATTGAGGGCTACGGCCTTCCAATCGTTCCCCGTCATGACGAGCTCTTCGGCCAGCGCGAGGGCTGTGTCTGGCGGAAGTTCGCCTGCGATTCGCACGATGCGTTCCACGTGTGACTCCGGCAGCTCGTGCTTCAGCCGCTCAACGAGCTCCGCCGGCGGCTCGACGGGAACGAGGTCAGGCTCGGGGAAGTAGCGGTAGTCATCCGCCTCCTCCTTCGAGCGGTGCACCGTGAGGCGATCGGTGTCGGGCTCGTAGTCGTACGTCGACTGGACGACCTCCTCCCCGGCCTCGTGCGCCTTCTTCTGCTCTTCGAACGCTGCCGCTATCGCGCGCCCGATGAAGGTGAACGAGTTCATGTTCTTGATCTCCCAGCGCGGCCGGAAGCCCTCCTCGCCGCGGCGCCGCACCGAGACGTTGACGTCGGCGCGCAGCGTCCCCTTCTCCATCTCGGCGTCGGAAATGCCAAGGTCGACAATCCGCTGCCGCAGATGGCGGAGGAACCACACCGCCTGCTCAGGGGTGCGCAGGTCGGGCGCGCCGACGATCTCGAGCAGCGGCGTGCCGCCGCGGTTGAAGTCGACGAGGCTGTAGTCGGCGCCGACCGAGCGCCCGGTCGCACCGCCTGCGTGGACGGTCTTCGCTGCGTCCTCCTCGAGATGGGCCCGGACGATCCCGACCTCGTATCCGTCTGGAAGCTTGAAACGGCCGGGCCCGCAGAGAGGCGCCTCGTACTGGCTGATCTGGTAGCCCTTCGGCAGGTCGGGATAGAAGTAGTTCTTGCGCGCGAAGACCGCGCGGTCGGCGATCTCGCAGTCGAGTGCGAGGCCGAGGAGGATCGTCATCTCGATCGCGCGGCCGTTCGGGACGGGCAGCGCACCCGGATGCGCGAGGCAGATGGGACAGGTGTGGGTGTTCTCGGCCGCGCCGTACTCGAGCGCGCAGCGGCAGAACATCTTCGTTCGCGTCTTGAGGTGGACGTGCACCTCGAGCCCGCAGACGAGCTCCCACTCAGAGCTGGCCACTGAGCTTCTCCTTCGCGCGCCGCAGCGCGACGTCGATGTCCTCTTGCACCTCGACCATCGCGAGCCGGTGCTCGAGCGGGCCGTGCGTCTCGATCAGCCAGAGCTCCTTCTCCCCCGCCTCGAGCTGGAGCTTCACGTCGCCCACGAGGAGGGCGCGGGAGCCGTCGAGCACGCGCGGCGACTCGCCGAAGACGCGCTCGGCGGCAAGCACGAACTCCGCCGCGGGATCCTCGAACCGCATCGTCATCGCAGCCGCTCCGGCACCACGTCGAAGCCGAGCGCCTGCTCGAGCGCGTGGCCGATCCGGAAGAGCGTGTTCTCCCCGAACTGCGGTCCGACCAGCTGCAGCCCGACCGGCAGTCCTTCCGACAGCCCACACGGGACGTTCAGTCCGGGCAGGCCTGCCATACAGGAAGGGATCGTGAGCAGATCGCAGAGGTACATCGCGATCGGGTCGGCGGTGCGCGCGCCGAGCGGGAAGGCGACCGTCGGCGAGGTCGGCGAGACGAGGGCGTCGAACGTCTCGAACAGCGCGTCGTGCTCGCGCTTGATCACCGTCCGCACCTTCTGCGCTTGGCCGTAATAGGCGTCGTAGTAGCCGGCCGAGAGCGCGTACGTCCCAACCATGATCCGCCGCTTCGGCTCGTCACCGAAGCCCTCGCTGCGCGTGCGCTCGTACATCTCGAGCCGCTCCTCGGCGGCCGCGCGGTAGCCGTACCGGACGCCGTCGTAGCGAGCGAGGTTGGAGGAGGCCTCGGCCGGGGCGATCAGGTAGTAGCAAGCCACGCCGTACTCGACGGAGAGCGGCAGCGAGCACTCCGCCACCTCCGCCCCGAGCTCCTCGAGCTTCGCAATCGCGGCCTGCACGGCAGCGGAGACGCCGGGCTCGATCCCCTCCGCCTCGTTCAGCTCCTTCGGGACGCCGATCCGCAACCCCTTGACGTCCTCGGCCGTCGGCAGCTCGACCGGCCGCGGCAGCTCGACGGTGGTCGAGTCGCAGGGATCCCGCCCGGCGAGAATCGAGTAGAGGAAGGCGCAGTCGCGGACGTTGCGCGCCACCGGCCCCACCTGATCGAGGCTCGAGGCGAAGGCGACGACGCCGTAGCGCGAGACGGTGCCGTAGGTCGGGCGAAGGCCGACGTTGCCGCAGAGCGCCGAAGGCTGCTTGATCGACCCGCCGGTGTCGGAACCGAGCGCCCACGGCGCCATCCCCGCGCTCACGGCCGCGGCCGAGCCGCCGCCCGAGCCGCCGGGCACGCGCGAGGGATCCCACGGGTTGTGCGACGGGCCGAACGCGGAGTTCTCGGTGGACGAGCCCATCGCGAACTCGTCGGTGTTCGTCTTGCCGAGGATCCGGAGGCCGTGCTCTTTCAGCCGGGCCACGACGGTCGAGTCGTAGACGGGGATGTAGCCCTCGAGGATCTTGGAGCCTGCCGTCGTCGGGATCCCCTTCGTCCCGATCACGTCCTTGACCGCGATCGGCAAGCCGTCCCCACCCGGGTCGTCGCAGACGTGGAGAAAGCAGTGCAGCTCCTCGTCGCGCTCGCCGATCGCGGCGCGGTAGGCGGCGAAGAGCTCGGCGCCGGAGATCTCCTTCCGCTCGAGCAGATCCTTCGCACCCTCCGCGGTCAGCCGCAGCGTGTCGATCACGAGTGGTCACTCCGGGAGGATCGGTGCTGCTCGGCCGCGCGAAAACCGAGCAGCGCAAGGACGCAGGGAGCGGCGATAGCCGTAGCTATCGCCGCGACTGAGGACGCCGCGATGCGACGCGTTTGCAGCCGGACGAGCGGTGCCGATACTTCCGGAGCGACCACTACACAGCGCCCCCAGGTGGGACCTTGAAGAAGTCGCCCTCGCGCTCGGGCGCGTTCGCGAGCGCCTCTTCCGCCGGCAGACAGTCGCGCGGCTCGTCCTCGCCCCAGACGTTGACGACGTCGAGCGGATGCGAGGTGGCGGGCACGTCGGAGAGATCGAGCTCGGAGACCTTGGAGACCGCGGCGAGGATGTCGTTCAGCTGCTGGCCGAGCCGATCGACCTCGTCCTCGCGCAGCTCGAGCCGCGCCAACCTGGCGACTTTGAACAGCTGTTCCCTATCGATCTCGGCCATGCCCTCGATCCTCCCAAAATGGAGAAGGCCCCTGTCGGGGCCCTCTCGCAAGCGGTGTTCCGACAGCTTCTCTAGATCGCCTGGACGTTCGAGGCCTGCGCGCCTTTGTCGCCCTGAACGACGTCAAAGGAGACACGCTGACCCTCGGTCAGCGACTTGTACCCGTCCATGGTGATAGCGGAGAAGTGGACGAAGAGGTCGTCGCCGCCTTCGCGCTCGATGAAGCCGTACCCCTTCTCGTTCGAGAACCACTTTACGGTGCCCTCAGCCAACCCTTCCTCCTCGCAGACAAACGACTTGCAGAAAAACGACGGCCCGGGCACCGAGCCGCCGACCGTGATGAATCGGGCGGGAGTCTAACTCAGTTTCCTGCAGGTGCAACAGCCGCGGCCTGACGCAGCTTGGCGGCGGTGACGGTGTTCTCGAGCACCATCGCGATCGTCATCGGGCCGACGCCGCCGGGCACCGGGGTCATGTACGCCGCCCGCTCGATCACGGCCGGATCGACGTCACCGAGCACCTTCTTTCCCTCGCCGCGGTTCATCCCGACGTCGACAACCGTCGCGCCTTCCTTGACCATGTCCGGGGTGACGAGGTGCGGGCTGCCGACCGCCGCGACGAGAACGTCGGCGTTGAGCGTGTGGCGCGAGAGATCCCGCGTGCGTGAGTGGCAGATCGTCACCGTCGCGTTGCGCTGCAGGAGCAGGTGCGCCATCGGCTTCCCGACGATCGCGGAGCGGCCGATCACGACGGCCCGCGCGCCCTCGAGCGGGATCTCGTACTCGTCGAGCATCCGCATGATCCCGAGCGGCGTGCCGGGAACGAGCGTCGGCCGGCCGAGGTAGAGGCGGCCGGCGTTCATCGGATGGATGCCGTCGATGTCCTTCTCAGGCGCAATCGCGGCGATGATCCGGTTCTCGTCGAGGTGGCCGGGCAGCGGCAGCTGGACGAGGAGGCCGTCGATCGCGTCGTCGGCATTGACGTCGGCGATCGCGGCGAGCACCTCCTCTTCGGATGCGGCGCCGGTGAACTTGATGTCGCGCGCCTCCATGCCCGCATTGGTCGCGGCCTTCTGCTTGAGGTCGATGTAAATGTGGGAGGCGGCGTCGTCGCCGACGAGGATCGTGGCGAGCCCGACGTGGTCGAGCTCGGCGACCGCGGCCGCGACTTCCTCGCGCACTTTCGCGCCGAGAGCCTTGCCGTCGAGGAGGGTTGCCGCCATGCCGGCAGCGTAGTCGGGGAGAATGCGCGCGTGGCTCGGCTTCCCCGCAAGAACGATCCGGATTCGATCCGCACTCGCCAGGAGGCGCTCGGCCTGCCCGAGGCCGATCTCGAGCCGTGGGCGAAAGCCGCGGAGTCGGTGACGGGGCTCGTCTCGATCCCGGTCTCCGTCGCGCAGCTGGAGGTCTCGCTCGGCGAGTACGAGCTGTCTGAGGACGGCGCCGTGGTCGAGACCGGGCGCGCCCAGGAGGAGGTCACGATCCCGCTCGCCCACACCGAGGGCGGCCTGACCGCCTCGGTGCAGCGTGGCGCGAAAGCGATCGCGGAGTCCGGCGGCTGCCGAACATACGTGGTGGCTGACAGAATCACCCGAGCATCCTGTTTCGTCTGCAAAGACGCCGGAGATGCTCTGACGCTCGCCCGCTGGATCGAGGAGCAGCTGCCCGCGATGCGCGACTTCCTCCGCAACTCCGACATCAAGGAGCTGTCGCGCTACGCCGTCCTGCGCGAGGCGAAGACGCACGTCGTCGGCCCGATGTGCCACGTCCTCTGGCGCTTCACGACCGGGGACGCGTTCGGCGCGAACATGATGACCCGCAACGCGTACGCGCTGAACATGGCTTTCGTTCTGCCGCAGGCGCCGGTGCCGATCGAGCGGACGATCCTCGAGGCGAACATGGGCGGCGACAAGAAGCCGTCCTTCGAGTACTTCCAGCAAGGGCACGGGAAGACGGTGATCGCGGAGACGACCCTGACCGAGGCTGCCGTCGAGCGCGTGCTGCGGACGACCGTGTCGGATCTCGAGGAGCTCGCGTGGGCGGGAACGCACGGCGCGGTCGCGTCGGGGATGCAGTCGGTGGCGTTCACACCGGCCTCCGCGATCGCGGCCGTCTTCGCGGCGACGGGCCAGGATCTCGGCCTCGTCGCGACGAGCTCGATGTCCCACGGCACGGAGCAGCGCGTCGAGGGTGGGCTCCACGTCGCGATCCGCTTCCCCGGCATCGAGGTGGGGACGGTCGGCGGCGGCACGACCCTTCCCGATCCGGCTCGCTGGCTCGGGTTGATGGACTGCGCCGGGCCGGGGAAGGTCTACCGCCTCGCGCAGCTCGTGGCGGCGACGGCGCTCGCACTCGAGATCAGCGCCTCCGCGGCGATGGCGACAGCGGGGTCGGAGAACTTCTTCCGCGCCCACTTCGAGCGCGGCGGGATGCGCTAGCCAGAGGACGCTCGCCTGGGCCAGTGCTCGGGAATGTCACTTGAGCTGGGAACCGTCGGTTGTAGCCTTGATCAATGCCGGTCGAAGGTCCGCACGCGCGGCCTGAGCCGCGTTCGTATCGGCGCGGCGCTCACGATGGGCGGCGCTCTTATGTCCTGCTGATGCTCGGCATGTGGGGGACGCTCGTGGTGATCGCGATCTTGATGCTCTTCGCGACGACCTCGCCTTATCTCGGCGTAGCCGGTGTGGTTGTGCTTGTTCCTCCCCTCGCATATCTCGTGAGACGTGCAGCGACCATCTCAATCGAGGCAGACGACCGCCGTGTAATCGTCAGGAATCCCTATCGAACGCGGGTGTTGAGTTGGGACGAGATCGAAGCCGTCGAGCCGTCGAAGCGCGCGTTCCTCTACGGAAACGATGTCCCAGCGATCCGATTTCGCAGGTCGTCCGGTATGTCGGCGTACGCGCTGGCAGTGCCATATAGACCGTACGAGCTGGACGACGTCGTCCGTCAACTCCTCTCCTTCGCTCCCGCGCACGTGGCAATCCGCTCGACGAGAACTCGCTAGGCGACATAACCCCCTTGCTTGGGCCAGTGCTCGGGAATGTCCCCCGACCTCTAACGGCCGGATCGCGCTCAACCTAGGTCGGCAAGCTCCATGTAGATCCGCAGGCAGCCGCCGTCGCGGACCAGCAGTCTGACCGGGTGTGGAGCGACTTTCTCCGCCGTCCACCCCGGATCGCGCGGTTGGAGAATGGGCAGGGAGCTTGTGAAGTATCCGAAGACTGACCCGATCCGACGCGCTGGAAGGAAGCCCCTTCGTTGCGACTTGGGGAGCTGCTGGACACATTTAGGTCCGGGCCAGAAAGGAAGACGGTTGCCGTACTCCAAGCCGCGGTACGTGAAGTGCGAAGGGAAGGAGAACGGAGTCGCCCAACCCAAACCCGGGCCAACCGCGAAACCGAGTCCGCCAACCCTGACGACGAGAACCACCGCGGCCACGCCAACAAGGACCAAACGGCGCCAAGACCGCACCGCCCCAGACTTCCCTATCGTCTAGAAGACGTCAAGAGGGAGTACCGCCCGAGTGGGCCAGTGCTCGGGAATGTCACTTGAAGGGACGGGGTTCTGCCCTCCGCATCAGCGCTGCGAGTTGATGCGCGGCAGGCAGGACAAGGACGTGCATGTCTGGCTCGATGGTGAAGTTGATGATGGCTCGACCGCGAAGGAGTGTGAGGTTGGCGAACTGGACGTTCCGGTGATGGGGCAGCGCGCTAACTAGGAGCTTTGTGGTTGCGCCCCGGGTGCGAATGCTGCGGCTAGACGGGGAGTTGACGAATGCTGTGTAAGCGGCTCTCGCCTGCTGGTCGCTGGGAAAGACGGCGCTGTCCGCGAATATCCCGGGGGTGGCTGGGTGGAGTTGGTTGGCTGAGACGAACAACTCCTCTTTGCAAGCGCTGACTACCTGCCACGTTCGTTTCACCTGCAAGCTGTGCGTGTACGACGGGATTCCGGCGCAGAGCGGAGGTACGAGGTCCGGGAAGGCGCTACGGGAAACTAGGCGCACCTTGTAGGCGCCAGCGTCGGCTGCGTCGATCTCGGATACGTTCGGCAGGAGGCGCTGGGCAAGCTGGGCGTCGGCTGATGTCCCGCCACACCCGGCGATCGTCAACGCGGAAAAGGCACACGCCACGACGAGGCAGGACGCCCTAACCCCCCTAGTCACGCGGACATCCTGGCACATCGAGTGACAACGATCGAAGCTTGCGCGAGCCCGCCCTCTCGCCTGAGCGCCCGATCTTCTAGCCGGCGGGCAGGCGGACGTCGGAGACGTCCAGGCCGAGCGAGTTCGCGAGCCGGACGCCGTGGTTCAGCTCCTCCCGCAGGCGCTCACGGTCGCGCGCCTCCATCAGCGTCCCGATCATCTCCCGCGCCTTCGGGCGCCACAACACATGCCGCGCGAAGATCGGCAGCATCGTGTTCGCTGCGTCGACAAGCCGCGTGCGCACCTTCTTCCCGGCCGATTTGAGCAGCACCCGCTCGTACGCCATCCCGGCGCCGTGGTGGATGCCGTCGTCGATGGCCAGACGGTTGCAGAGATCCTCGAGCACCGTGCCGCGCGACGACTTCGCGATCAGCCGAAAGCGCGGGATGATCAGCCGCTCGAAGAACACCTGCATCAGGAAGACCTTCTCCTCGAGCAGATCCGCCTCGAGGAACATGTGCGCAAGCTCGTCGAGGAACGGGTCGCGCTCCCCCTCCCCGCCGACCTGGCCGATCAGCCGCAGCCACGCCTCGGTGTGGCGGGACTCGTCCTGCACCATCGTCGAGTAGTAGAGGCGCGCCTCCGGATCGGGCGCAGCCGCGAGCAGCTGTGACGCCATCTCGCACGCGAAGACGTCGGCCTGGAGCTGCTGCATGATCACCGAGCGCCAGATGTCGCGGCGTCGCGCCTGCCGCTCCGGCGACCCCTTCCCCTCGGGCACGAACGGGAGCTCGCCGGCCCACGACATGTCGTCCACCTGCCACTCCTGGCGCTTCGCAAGGTGGTAGAAGCGGAGAACGCCGGCGTACTCGTCGCGCCCGTCGGGCTCGGCGGGAAGAAGTTCGGCGCTCATCGCGTGGACCTTATCCTCGTAACGTGATCGCGCTCGTCTTCAGCTACGAGGTGCACGACGCCGCCGAGTTCGAGCGCGTCTACGGGCAGGACGGCGAGTGGGCGGAGTTCTTCCGCGACGGTCGCGGCTACATCGGCACCGAGCTTCTCCACGATGTCGAGACGCCCACCCGCTACCTCGTCATCGACCGCTGGGAGTCGCTGGACGCGTACAACAGCTTCGTCGCCGCGCACCGCGAGGACTACATGCGGCGGGTCGACGACACGCGCTTCCACTACGACAGCGAGCTCCGTTTCGGCACTTTCGAGACGGTCTGATCTGCGCATTTCGTCAGTCCTCCGCGCGGAATAGTTCGCAATGCGCAGCGGATGTGGGTTGAAGCGGCCGCATCGCGTCGCGATAATCGAGCACCGGATGGCCACGCTCGCTCCTGCAGCATCTGAGACCGAGCCGGTTGCCGGCGTTCCCGCCGTGCGTCTGAGCGGAGTCCGGCGCACGTACGGCGAGGTCGTCGCGGTCGCGAACGTCGATCTCGAGATCGCCGCGGGCGAGTTCTTCACGCTGCTCGGCCCCTCCGGCTCCGGCAAGACGACGACGCTGCGCGTGATCGCCGGCTTCGAGCGGCCCGACGCCGGCCACGTCGAGCTGCAGGGCGTCGACGTCACGCACGTCGCCCCCGCGCAGCGCGCCGTCAACACCGTCTTCCAGGACTACGCGCTCTTCCCGCACATGACCGTGGCGGAGAATGTCGAGTACGGCCTGCGCGTGAAGGGGATGCCGAAGAGCGAACGCCGTAGCCGGGCGGAGGAAGTTCTCGACCGCGTCCGCCTTCCCGGCCTCGGCGACCGCAAGCCGGTGCAGCTCTCCGGCGGCCAACGCCAGCGCGTCGCGCTCGCGCGGGCGATCGTCAACCGCCCGCCCGTCCTCCTCCTCGACGAGCCGCTCGGCGCGCTCGACCTGAAGCTGCGCCAGGAGATGCAGATCTTCCTCAAGGAGCTGCAGCGCGAGCTCGCGATCACGTTCGTCTACGTCACGCACGATCAGGAGGAGGCGCTCACCATGAGCGACCGCCTGGCGGTGTTTAACGCGGGCGGCATCGAGCAGACCGGCACGCCGGCGGACGTGTACGAGCATCCGCAGAGCGAGTTCGTCGCCGGGTTCGTCGGCGTCTCGAACGTCCTCGAACGCGGCGGCCGGCGCGTCACGATCCGGCCGGAGAAGATTCGCATGACCGACGAGTCCGGCGGCGACGGCGAAGCGGGAACGATTCGCGAGGTCGTCTACGTCGGGATGGTCACGCGCTATGTCGTCGACCTCGACGGCGGCGGCGAGCTCGTCGTCGTCCGCCAGAACCTCGAGACCTCCTCGCAGGAGGCGCTCGCGGAGCAGGGTAAGCGGGTCCGCCTCTCGTGGCGCCCGGAGCACACGTATGAGATCGAGAAGGAGGGCACGTGAGGAGGATTCGCAAAGGGCACGCACTGACCGCCGTCTTGCTGGTGGCGGTCGTGGCGGGATTCGCGATCCCGGCTGCCTCGGTAAAGGCGAGCCGGACAGGACTGCCGACGAAGATCGGCAAGGGCGAAGGCGCGCTCAACGTCATTGAGTGGCCGGCCTATACGGACCCGTCGTTCGCGAAGAAGTTCCAGCAGCAGACGGGCTGCATCATCCATCGCAAAGACGCCGGTTCCTCGAACGAGATGTTCGCGCTCATGCACGCGAACGGAGGCGGCGGCGGAGGCCAGTACGACCTCGTCTCGGCGTCCGGCGACGCGAGCCTGCGCCTCATCTACGCGCATGACGTCCAGGCGGTCAACGTCCACTTGATCCCGAGCTGGAAGAACTTCCTCCCGGCGTTCAAGTCCCCGCCGCACAACACGGTCAACGGCATCCACTACGGCATCTCGCTGCAGTGGGGCCCGAACACGCTGATCTACAACACGAAGAAGGTGAAGCCGGCGCCGAAGGGCTGGAGCTCGATCTACAGCCCGAAGTACAAGGGCAAGCTGACCGTTCCGAACAACCCGATCCAGATCGCCGACGCGGCGCTCTACCTGATGACGACGAAGCCGAGTCTCGGAATCAAGGATCCGTACGAACTGACGCGGGCGCAGCTGACCGCGGCCGCCCAGCTCCTGATCAGGCAGAAGCCGCTCCTGAAGCGCTACTGGAACTACGCCACCGACGAGGACACGTCGTTCAAGAACGGCGACGTGTGGATGGGCGCCGGCTGGCCGTACCAGACGCTCCAGTTGCAGTCGAACAAGGTGCCGGTGAAGGAGATCGTGCCGCTGCCGACGACCGGCTGGGCCGACACGTGGATGCTCGCCGCACGGGCGCCACATCCCAACTGCGCCTACATGTGGATGAAGTACGTGACGACCCCGAAGGTCGAGGCGAAGCAGGCGATCGTCTTCGGCGAGACGCCTGTCAACCCGAAGGCGTGCCCGTACATGAACCAGCTCTCCAAGGGCTCGTGCGCGGGTTACCACCTCAACGAGCCGGCGTCGTACTACAACAAGATCCACTTCTGGAAGACGCCGGTTCCCACGTGCGGCTGGAAGAAGGGCAACAGCTGCATGGACTACAACGCCTGGCAGCAGGCGTGGACGCAGATCACCGGGTGACGCTTGGCGGTTGACGCCGGCGCATTCGCGACGGGCCCGTCTCTACGGCGGGCCCGTCTGCGTCTCTCGGGCCTGTTCTGGCGGCGGCCGTGGCTGAAGGCGGCCGGGCTGCTCGGGCCGCCGCTCGGGGCGTTCCTGATCGTCTACGTCGGGGCGCTCGCGATCCTCTTCATCTCTTCCTTCTGGACGGTCAACTCCTTCACGTCGGCGATCGAGCACACGTGGACGCTCGCCAACTATCGCCTGATCTTCGCCGGCGGGCAGCCGTATCTCCACATTGCGGCGCTGACGCTCGAGATCGCGGCCGCGGTGACCGTCACCGACGCGATCCTCGCGTTCCCCCTGGCGTTCTTCATGGCGAGGCTCGCCGGGAAACGGACGCGCGCGCTCCTCTTCGTGATGGTGCTGCTGCCGCTCTGGTCGAGCTACCTCGTCCGCGTCTACGCCTGGCAGGCGATCCTCTCCCACAACGGCGCGCTCAACTGGGCGCTCAACGGCCTCGGCCTGCCCGACCAGAACGTCGCGTACACGAACACGGCGATGTGGATCGTCTTCTCGTATCTCTGGCTCCCGTTCATGGTGCTGCCGATCTACGCGGCGCTCGAGCGGATCCCCGACTCGTACCTCGAGGCGTCGGCGGATCTCGGCGCGCGCGGCGTGCGGACGTTCCGCGCGGTGATCCTGCCGCTTGCGCTACCCGGAGTCGTCGCGGGATCGATCTTCACGTTCTGCCTGACGCTCGGCGACTACATCACGCCGCTCCTCGTCGGCGGCCCGAGCTCGCAGTTCATCGGCAACACGGTCTACCGCTACATCGGCGAGGCGAATGTCCCGTTCGCGGCGGCGTTCGCCACGATTCCGCTCGCGATCGTCGGCGTCTACCTCCTGCTCGCCCGCCGGCTGGGAGCGTTCGAGGCGCTGTGACGCAGCGCGGCACCCGCATCTCGCTCGCGGTCTGGACGGCGCTCGTCATCGCCTTCCTCTGGATCCCGCTCGTGATCATCGCGCTCTACGCGTTCAACGGCCCGACCTTGCAGGGCTGGCCGATCTCGAACTGGACGCTCCACTGGTTCCGCGTCGCGTGGGACTCCGACGCACGCAGCGCGCTCTGGCTCTCGCTGCGGGTCGGGCTGATCGCCACCGGGCTCGCCCTCGTCCTCGGGACGATGGCCGCGACGGCGGTCGCGCGGTTCCGCTTCTTCGGTCGCGAGGCTGTCTCGTTCCTTCTCGTCCTCCCGCTCGCGCTGCCCGGGATCATCACTGGCATCGCTTTGAACCGCGCTCTGTTCAGCACCCTGGCGCTCTCGCCGTCGCTGTGGTCGATCGTGATCGGCCACGCGACGTTCTGCGTCGTGCTCGTCTACAACAACGTCGTCGCGCGGCTGCGACGCAGCTCGCCGTCGCTGCTCGAGGCGTCGCAGGATCTCGGCGCCGACGGCTGGCAGACGTTCCGCTTCGTCCTCTGGCCGGTCCTCTCGACGGCGCTCGTGGCGGGAGGGCTACTCGCGTTCGCGCTCTCGTTCGACGAGGTGATCGTGACGACGTTCACGGCGGGCGCGCAGGAGACGCTGCCGATCTGGATCCTCGACAACATCGAGCGCGGCCAGCAGCTGCCGGTCGTGAACGTCGTCGCGTTCTTCGTCATCGTCGCGACGACGATTCCTGTAATGCTCGCGCAGAGGATGATGCGCGACACCGGCTTGATCCGGCGGGCCGGCGGGCCGGTCACCGAGGCGGTCGAGGCGGCGGAGATTCCGGCGATCTAAGGAGGCAGGAGATGAGCACCACAGCGACCGACTACCGGATCCTGATCGGCGGCGAGCTCGTCGAGGCGGCCTCCGGCGAGACGATGGACGTGATCGCCCCCGCGACCGGCGAGACGATCGCCCAGGTGCCGAGCTGCGGCGCCGAGGACGTCGACCGCGCCGTCGAGGCGGCGAGCGCCGCGCTGCCGGCCTGGCTCGAGAAGACGCCAAAGGAGCGCTCCGAGCTCCTCCACGCGCTCGCCGCCGTGCTGGACGACAACGCCGAGGAGCTCGCGCAGCTCGAGTCGGTCAACGTCGGCAAGCCGCTCATGGCCTCGCGCGACGAGATGCCGTTCTCCGCCGACAACCTCCGCTTCTTCGCAGGCGCCGCCCGCAACCTCGAGGGCAAGTCGGCCGGCGAGTACATCGAGGGCTACACGTCGATGATCCGCCGCGAGCCGATCGGGATCGTCGGCGGCATCTGCCCCTGGAACTACCCGCTGATGATGGCAGTCTGGAAGCTGGCGCCCGCGCTCGCCGCCGGCAACTGCCAGATCCTCAAGCCGTCGGAGCAGACGCCGCTCTCGCTTTTGCGTTTCGTCCAGCTTGCTCAGGAAGTGATCCCGCCGGGAGTCCTCCAGGTCGTGACCGGCGATGGCGTTCCGGTCGGCCAGCGGCTCGTCGAGCATCCCGCGATCGGGATGGTCTCCCTCACCGGCGACGTCGAGACGGGGAAGATCATCGCCCGCACCGCCGCGGAGACCCTGAAGCGCGTCCATCTCGAGCTCGGCGGCAAGGCGCCTATGGTCGTCTTCGACGACGCCGACCCCAAAGCCGTCGCGGAGGGAATCCGGCTCGCCGGCTTCTGGAACTCCGGCCAGGACTGCACCGCCGGTTCGCGAGTCATCGCCGGCCCGCGGATCTACGACCGGTTGTTGGAGGAGCTCGTGCCGCGGGTCGAGTCGCTCAAGGTCGGCGACCCGCTCAACGACGAGACGGAGATGGGCTCGGTCATCTCGAAGGACCAGCAGGCGCGGATCCTCGGCTTCCTCGAGCGCGCGAAGACAGCGACCGTTCTCACGGGCGGAGGCACCACCTCCGAGCGCGGCTACTTCGTCCAGCCGACCGTCGTCACCGACGTCCAGCAGACCGACGAGATCGTCCAGAACGAGATCTTCGGCCCGGTCGTGACGGTGCAGAAGTTCGCGGACGACGACGAGGCGATCCGCTGGGCGAACGACGTCCGCTACGGCTTGGCCGCGTCGGTATGGACGCGCGACGTCGGCCGGGCGATGAACGCGGCGCGGAAGCTCCAGTTCGGCTGCGTCTGGATCAACGACCACCTCCTGCCGCTCGCCTCGGAGCTGCCGCACGGCGGCTACAAGCAGTCCGGCTACGGCAAGGACATGTCGATCTACTCCATGGAGGAGTACACCCAGCTCAAGCACGTCGCGGTGAAGATCGACTAGCCGGTCGCGTCGGCGAGCTTGTTCCAGAGTGCGCTGAAGCGCGGCTCGCAGTTGCCGTGCACCGTGACGGTCTTGCCCTTGAACGCGATGTATGCGGAAGCGAAGTCCGGCAAGACGCCGGGGCACTGACGGCTGGCTAGGCCGGCGGCGAAGGCGGCGCCTACCTGCCGGTCGAATGAGAGCACCGTCGATTCGGGGAGGAGGTGACGCGGCGGGCCATGCCCCCTCATGGAGAGAACGGAGCCCTGAACGTGCCCGTCGGCCTCGAGGACGGCTTTCGTCGGGATGATGTTGCCGCCCGTGGTCCCGATCTCGATCGCAGCCGGCGTGGCGGCGGACGACCCGCCGCAGGCCGCGAGCCCGGCGACAAGAAGCGCGAGCACGACTACGCGACGTATGGAATGCCGCCGTCTTGGGAAGGCCGCACGCATGAGATCAGAGGATACGACCGTTCCGATGGCGACCCAGCACCTCGACGCCGCACACGACGAGGTGCAGGACTTCGAGCGTCTCGAGCATCTAGCCGAACACACGAGCGATCCGGCGCTCAGGCGCGAGCTCGAAGCCTCGATCGCGGGCGGGCAGGCGTCGATGCGCCGGCTCCGCGCCGCGTGGGACCGCCTCTGGATGGTCGTCCAAGTCGGGCGCTAGGCCCGGCCGGCAGCGCGCGCCAGCGCCGGCTCGAGCGGCGACGGTTCGTAGCCGAGCTCACGCCTCGCCTTCTCCGATGAGAACCAGGCAGGGAGGCGCGCGAGCGTCACCTCCTGCCGGTTCGCGAGGCCGAGACGGGCGAACAGCGCAACGGCCGCGTACGGCAGCTCGAGCCGCGGCGGCTTTCTTCCCGCCGCCCGCGCGATGAGGGCGAACGCCTCGGTGAGCGTGACGTCGTAGCCGCCGAGGAGGTAGCGCTCCCCGGCGCGCCCGTGTTCGAGCGCGAGGACGTGTCCACGCGCGACGTCGCGGACGTCCACGAGGTTGAGGCCGGCGCCGCGCAGCGACAGGCGGTACCGGCCGGAGGCGACGCCGCGCACCATCGCCCCGGTCGGTGTCGGCGCCGTGTCTCCCTCCCCCACGGGCGTGGTCGGGTTGACACAAAGCGCGTCCAGCCCCGAGTCGAGAACGAGCCGCTCGGCCGCGAGCTTCGTCCACTTGTAGGGAACGGCGAGCTCCCACTCCGGCGGAGAGTCCTTCTCCGTCGCCTGTCGGCCCGGCACCGGGCCGCACGTCGCGCACGAGCTCGTGTGGACGAGGCGGCGGACGCCGGCGGCGCGACAGGCCGCGATGACATTCGCGGTGCCGCCGACGTTGACCGCCTCGATCGCCTCCGCGGGAGCCGTGAAGGAGTAGAGGGCCGCGACGTGACAGACCGCGTCCGCACCGTCGAACGCGCGAATCAGCGCCTCGCGGTCGCGGACGTCGACGAACTCGGAGCCGACCTCATGCCCCGCGTCCGCGAGCGCACGCACGACGTGCGCGCCGATGAAGCCGCGTCCTCCGCCGGTGACGAAGACCCGCATGCGTCGATCTTCGCACCGTGGTTGCACCGACACGGACCCGCCTCCTTCGTTCGGAATCCGGAAACGCGGGTATGCGAGACCACGTGAAGGTCGCGTTGATCGCCGGAATCGTCGCCGCAGTTGTCGCCTCCGCCTCAGCCATGGCCGCAAGCTCGGGCATCCACACCGGGCCTGCGCCCCAGGCGCCGCACGGGCCGGAGGTGACCGGAGCCGCTCATGCCGCGCCGCAGCCCAAGCAGCCCGCGCCGCCGGCTTCCCGCAAGCCGCTGAGCAACGCAGCGGTTCAGAGCATGGTCGCCGCCTGGAGCAAGGCGCACCTCGGCTGGAAGAACCCGGCGAACATGACCCACGCCGAGATGCTGCAGGCCGCCATCGAGCATCCGGCCGTCTACGCCCCGAACCTGAACCGTTCGAGCGTTGCGCTCCGGATCGTCGAGCAATACGGCGCCGATACGACTCTGCCGGCGAGCGTCCTGGCACTCATGCGAGCGCAGGGATATCCGATTCCCGCCGATCTCCCACACGTGCCGTTGAGCGCGCTCGTCCCCGCGAGCCGGCTCGCCCTGATCAAGGCGGCTCTGGCAGCGGCGCGCAAGCCGTAGTAACTACGGCCAAGGGAAAGACCTCTACCGCCGTTGAACACTGTGTGCGGACGTTGCTCGCTGTCCTTGTCGCCTCCATCACCTTCGCTGCGATCTACGCGTTCGCAGCGTCGCTCGGCAGCGCCGCCACGGGTCTCGCCGCCGGCGGCCGGCTGGTCACCTCCTGCGGAAGCGGGATCTCGCTCGCGTACACGACACGGTTCGACCCCGGCATCTCCGGCTACGCCGTCGACGGGATGAACATCTCGAACATCCCGGCCGGCTGCCTGGGCAAGAAGCTGTCGGTGAGCTTCTCCAACAGCAGCAACGAAGCCGAGGGCACCGCGATCAGCGACACCCTCCCAACCTCCGGCACATCCCAGCGCATCGCCATCAACCCGAACTCGAACACGATCGCTGCCAGTCAGATCAGCGACGTCTCGTTCGTGGTCTGGTAACCCGAGCTGCCCAAAGGAGTTCCGGAGAAGGCGCCTACCGGAGTCGAACCGGTGTACCAGGTTTTGCAGACCTGTGCCTAACCACTCGGCCAAGGCGCCGCCGAGGCGCCATGGTATCCGGGGACTCAGCCGAGAACTTCGTCGAGGAAGGCGACTGCGCGCTCGAAGACGTCGATCCGGTTCGCGAGTTTCTCGATCGCGTGTCCCTCGTCCTCGTAGATCACGAGCTCGGTACGGATGCCGCGCTCGGTGAGGGCTCGATGGATGGACTCCGACTCGCCAACCGGCACGCGAGGGTCGTTCCGTCCGTGCTCGAGGAAGAGCGGCGCCCGGATGTCGTCGATGCGGCTCGCAGCCGAGACCTCCCAGAGGATCTCGCGATCGGTCGCGAGTGAGCCGTACTCGCGCTCGCGCGCGGCGCGCCGGTACTCCGACGTGTTCTCGAGAAAGGTGACGAGGTTCGACAGCCCGACGAAGGAGACCCCGGCGGCCCACAACTCCGGGTGGAAGGCCAGCGCGGCGAGCGTCATGTAGCCGCCGTACGAGCGTCCGTAGACAGCGGCCCGCGAGCCGTCGATCTCCGGCCGGGCGGCGAGCCACGCGTGCAACTCGGCGAGGTCGCGGACCGAGTCGAGCCGCAGCCCGATGTCGTCGAGGCTCATGAATCGCTTCCCATAGCCAGCGGAGCCACGGACATTCGGCGCCGCGACCGCATAACCGCGCGAAACGAGGAATTGCGTGAACGGGCCGAAGCCCTGGGAGAAGAACGGCTGGAACTGCGCCTCCGGGCCGCCATGGACGGTGAGGACGACGGGGAACGGCCCCTCTCCCTCGGGGAGGAACAGGAAAGCCGGGATCTCCTCCCCGTCGAAGCTGGCGAAGCGGTGCAGCTCGGGCTCGGCGCCGTCGAAAGGCCCGTCGCCTGTGAGGCGTCGCAGCTCGCCCGTATCGAGCTCGTAGACGAATGTCTGAATCGCCTCGCATGCGCTCGCGAAACCGAACGCGAGCCGCGAGCCGTCGCTCGAGAACACCGAGTGGAAGACGACGCCGCGGGCCGGCAGCGGCACCTCGCCGCGCAGCTCGAGCGTCTCGGGATCGCGCAGCTCCAGGCGCGACCAGCCGTCCTCGTTCGCGTGGACGAGCAGCGAGCGGCCGGCATCGTCGATTGCGCACTGGAGGTCCCAGTTCGACTCGAGGACAACTGTCCACTCGCCGGAGGCGAGGTCATAGCGAGCAAGCGAGCACGTGTCCCCGAGGGCGTTCGTCGTCGCATAGAAGCCGGACGAATCCGGGAGCCACGACGGTGTGAAGTACTCCGCCGCGCCCTCGTGCGGCGTCACGAGCGCCTCCTCGCCGGTCGAGAGGTCGAAGAGGAAGTAGTCGGAGTCGCCCGCCAGCGTTCCCCACCGCTCGACGACGAGCCGGCGGTCGTCGGGCGAGAACGCGTGAGCCGCGAGCAGCCCGCGCAGCTCGAACGACCTTTCCTCCCCGACGGCGAGCGACCTGACCACGATCTCGAAGTCCACTCCGTTGCCCCTGTTGGTCGAGTACGCGAGGAGCGAACCGTCGTGCGAGGCGACGGGTGTCCAGTGATTGAAGCGCGGGTCGACGACGAGCGGCTCGAGCTCGCCGTCCTCGCCGAGGAGATAGAGCTGGCTCCGCTCGTTGCCGCTCGCATCGACGGAGACGAGGACGCGGCCATCGGGCAGGAGCGTGCCGTCCACCGGCTCCGGCAGGTCGGTCAGCTGCTTCGGCTCGCCTCCCTCCGCCGGGAGAAGAAAGAGCTGCCGCACGCCGGGGAGATCGGACGCGATGAGGAGCGCCGAGCCGTCCGGCGTGAAAGCGAGCGGCCAGGCCTGGCGCAGCTCGAGCAGTTGTTGGAGCGACTTAGGCAGGGACGCTGGAGAGCTCGGGGATGATGTCGTCGCCGAAGGCCTGCAGCGTCTCTTCCTGGCCGTGCGTCATGAGGTAGATGTTGAACTGGTCGACGCCGACGTCCTCCAGCTCGCGCAGCTTCGCCTTCGCCTGCTCGACGTTCCCGAGCACGCAGAAGCGGTCGCAGATCTCGTCGGTCACGAACTCGCCGTGCGCCGCGCCGACGCGCGAGTGATCGTTGTAGTCGTAGAACTTCCGCGCCTGGACGTAGTCGGTCAGCGCCTTCGGAACGGAGGAGCCGTCGGTGCCGTAGCGCTCGATCAGGTCCATGACGTGGTTCGAGACCATGGCCGGGAACCAGCGCACCTGCTCGCGCGCGTCCGCCAGGTCGTCGGAGATGTGCGCGGGCGCGCCGACGATGCACTTCAGCTGGGACGGGTCGCGGCCCGCCTCCTCCGCCGCGCGGCGGGCGGTATCCATGATCCACGTGATGATCTCCGGGTCGGCGAGCTGGATGATCACGCCGTCCCCGACGCGGCCCGCGACCGCGAGTGCCTTCGGGCCGTAGCCGGCGACCCAGACCGGGATCGGCGGCAGCTCCTCGCGGACCCACTTCAGCTGGAGGTCTTTGTCGTTCCAGTTGACCTCGCGGCCGTTCATGAACTCGCGGATCATCGCGAGCGCCGCCTCGAACTCCGCCACCTTCATCGGCTGCCGCCCGATGTAGCGGACGGCCGAGTCGCCGCGGCCGACGCCCATCACCATCCGGCCGTCGGAAAGGTCGTGCAGCGTCGCGTACGAGCTCGCGAGCACGGTCGGGTCGCGCGTCGCCGGGTTCGTGACGAAGTGGCCGAGCTTGATCGACGACGTCTCGCGCGCTGCGACTGCGAGCATCGGGATCGACTCCTGCCAGAGGACGTGCGAGTCGTACGTCCACGCGTAGCCGAAGCCGTGCTTCTCGGCGAGCTGGATCAGCTCGAGCCAGCGCGAGAACGGCGGATCCGGAAGGACCGTGACGCCGAAATCCATTGCTGCGACCCTATCGCGGTGTTGCGAGCGCGGCCAGCGCCGCGAGCGCGCCGACGACGATGAAGCCGATCCGCCCGTCCCCCGGCAGGGAGAACGTCAGGCCGACGAGCGGCGTCCCGACGACGATCACGAGCGACGCCCAGGCGTTGATGAACCCGACAGCGGCGCCGGGAGCTCCGGGACGCGTCGCCGCGGCTCCCGTGAAAGCCATTGCGAAGGGAACCCCTGCCGCGAGACCGACAACGGCTGCGGCGGCTACGAGCGCGGCATAAGGCAGCGGCAACGCGAGGACGACCGCGGCGGCGCCGCCGAGGAGGAGGCTCCCCGCCACCCAGCGAGCAGCGTCACGACGGCGCAGCAGCGGCCCTCCGGCCATCCGCGTGAAAAATGAGAGCAGCAGCGCCAGGGAGCCCGCGATCGCCGCGCTCCGCTTCGAGTGACCGTGATGTTCGAGCAGCGTCACGACCGTGTTGCCGACGACGACGCTGAACCCGAACGACATCGCGTGGATCGCCGCGAAACGGTAGAGCCGGGAGTCGCGGAAGAAGCCGAGGTCGAAGCGCTCGCCGGTGTGGCGGCCGGTGGGCTCGGCGGCCGGCGCAAGCACGAGAAGTACGAAACAGACGCCGCCGACGACGACTGCGCTCAGATACCCGGCCCGCCAGCCGAAGTGGTCGGTCAGCAACGGGATCAGTGCGATGGCGATCCCCGGCGCGAGCGTCGAGACGCCGCCGTAGAGGCCACGCAGAAACGGCGTGCCGCCGCGGGCGCGGATGTAGTCGATGCCGCCGACGAAGGCGAAGCCGGTGCCGACACCGACGACCGCGCGGCCGAGAAAACCGAGCCATGCCTGCGGCGCCGGCAGAGACACGGCGTTGCCCGCGACGATCACGGCAAGACCGACGAGTGCGCAGGTGCGCGCGCCGATCCTGTCCGCGACGATCCCGCCCGGCACCTGCATCACCATGTGCATGACGAACTGCGCGGTCACGAAGAGCAGCACGACCGTCAGCGAGATGCCGTAGACGTGAGAGAGCCGGGTGGCCACCGGCCCGATCACGGCGATGTTCCAGCCGACGGAAACGGCGACGCCGATGCCGCCGACTGCCGCGCGCCCGGTCAGAGCCGCTCGAGCACGACCACCGGGATCTCGCGGTCGGTCTTCTCCGCGTACTCGTCGTAGTGCGGCCAGACCTCGTTCATCAACCGCCACAGCCGCTCCCGCTCCTCGCCCTCCGCCACGCGCGCACGGGCGCGGAACGTGTCGCCCTTGATCTGGACGCCGACCTCCGGAGTCTTCGAGAGGTTCTCGAACCAGCCGGGATGCTCGGGCGCGCCGCCTTTCGAGGCGACGATCACCGGCGTGTCACCGTCGAGTGAGTAGATGAGCGGGGTCGTCGTCTCGTTGCCGGTGCGGCGGCCGGTGGTCGTGAGGAGAAGGACGGTCGAACCCTCACGCCAGTCGTGCCCGGTCTCGCCGTCGGTCTGCTGGTAGAGGCGGACGTGCTCCTGTCCAAACGGGTACTCGGTCGTGCTCATGCGAATGCCTCCAGTGCTTTCGTCGTCAGCCGGTCGAGGGCTCGCACCGAGAGCTCGAGGTGCTCTGACTTCGTGTCCTCGAGCTTCGTGTGCGAAAGCCCTCGCAAGGACTGAACGAAGACCATCACCGTCGGGATTCCCGCCCGCGCAACCTCGGCGGCGTCGTGGAGCGGGCCCGACGGCAGGCGGTGGCACGCGCCGGCGATCTCCTGGATCGACTCCTCCGCGAGCGCGATCAGCCGGTCGTCGAACGGGATCGGCTCGATTCCCCAAATCCGGTTCCACTCGACGTCGATGTTCTCCTCGCTTGCGAAGCGCTCGCTCGCCTCGCGGGCGAGGGAGAGGAGCCGCGCGAGCTTCGTCGCGTCGAGGTGACGCTGGTCCAGGAGCTGCTCCGCCGTCTCGACGACCGACGTGACGATGCCCGGCTTGCAGACGACTCCGCCGGAGGTGCAGACCGCGCCGTCCCCCACCTCCGCCGCGATCGGCCGCAGCTCGAGCTCGAGCCGGGCCGCGCCGGCGAGCGCGTCGCGCCGCTGGTCCATCGGCGTCGAACCGGCGTGCGCCGCCTGCCCGCGCCATGTGATCTGGTGGCGCTCGACGCCGAACGTCCCGAGGACGACGCCGAGCGGCAGGTCGAGGCTCTCGAGCACCGGCCCCTGCTCGATGTGAAGCTCGAGATACGCGACGGCGTTCTCCAGCTGCGGGCGCGCCTTCAGCGCCCGGTCGAGGTCGACGCCGTGCTCCGCCAGCGCGTCGGGAAGCGCGATGCCGTCGGCGTCGCGGCGCTGCCGCAGCTCGTCTTGATCCGCCATCGAGCCGCCAGCCGCCGACGAGCCGAACAGCGAGCGCCCGAAGCGCGCGCCTTCCTCGTCCGCCCAGTTGACGACGCGCACCGTCAGCGGCGTCCCCTCCTCCGCGACGCGGCGCAGAACCTCCACTGCGGCCATGACGTTGAGGCAGCCGTCGAGCCAACCGCCGTTCGGGACGGAGTCGATGTGCCCGCCGAGGACAAGCTCCCTCTCGGACCCGCCCGGCAGCGTGAACCACTGGTTGCCCGCCTCGTCGACCTCCTCCACGGCGCCGGTCGCTGCGACCTTCTCCCGCAGCCAGGCGCGCGCCCGCTCCCATGTGTCCGTCCACGCGACGCGCTGCGCGCCGTTCTCGTCGCCCGTCAGCTCCTGCAGCTCACGGAGCTCGGCGACCGTGCGGGAAGGGTCGAGCGGCATCGCCGAGCGATCCTACAACCGACCTGGAGCGTGATAAGAACGCTGCGATGCGCGCCGCTTTACGCCGTGGTCTTCTCGTTGTCGTCGTAGTCGTGGCGCTGCTCGGCTTCTGGGAGCTGTACCGCTGGATCTGGACGACGACCGGCTGGACGTGGCCGTTCGTCGTCGACGACACCTCGATGCCGCACATCTGGACGATTGGTCACGCCTTCTTCCAACCGACGCAGGTGAACCAGCCGTTGCTGATCACGATCCTCCTCCACAAGATGGCGTTCACCGCGAAGGAGGCGGCCGCCGGGTTCGCGATCGGCGCGCTCGTCGGCTTCGGGCTCGGCGTCCTGCTCGTCCACTCGCGGCTCCTGCAGCGCGGCTTGCTCCCGTACATCGTCGGGAGCCAGACCGTCCCGATCCTCGCGATCGCGCCGATGGTCGTCGTCTGGATCAACCCGAAGCTGCCCACCGGGCTGCAGGGCTGGGGCGCCGTCGCGGTGATCGCCGCGTACCTGACGTTCTTCCCAGTGGCGATCAACACGCTGCGCGGTCTCCAGTCGGCCGACCCGCGTGCGCTCGAGCTGATGCGCGCCTATGCCGCGAGCCGTTGGTCGATCCTGTGGAAGCTGCGCGTGCCGGCTGCTCTCCCCTACGTCTTCTCGGCCTTCCGCCTCGCGGCCACCGCGAGCGTCGTCGGCGCGATCATCGGCGAGCTGCCGTCGAGCATTCAGGACGGCCTCGGCGGCGCGATCATCAACTTCAACCAGTACTACACCTTCGAACCGCAGGAGCTCTGGGCGACGAACATCGCCGCCGCCGTGCTCGGGATCGCCTTCTTCCTCGTCGTCGTCGCCGCCGAGCGTGCGGTCGTGCGGCGCGCGCCGGAGAACGTCGCGTGAGCGCTCCGGAGCAGACCGTGGTCAGCGTCGAGGGCGTCACGAAGACGTTCGCACACGGCAACGTCACCGCCCTGCAGGGGATCGACCTCTCGCTCGCACCGCGGGAGTTCGTGTCGCTGATCGGCCCGTCCGGCTGCGGGAAGTCGACCCTGCTGCGAGTGATCGGCGATCTCCTCGAGCCGACCGCCGGCCGCGTGACGATCAATGGCAAGAGCGCACGGGAGGCACGCAGCGACGGCGACTACGGGATCGTCTTCCAGGATGCCGTGCTGTTCGACTGGCGGACGGTGGCGAAGAACATTGCCCTGCCGCTCGAGATGCTCGGCTGGGACAGGCAGCGCCGCAAGGAGCGCGTCGCCGCGATGCTCGACCTCGTCGAGCTGAACGGCTTCGCGGACCACCATCCGTGGCAGCTCTCCGGCGGCATGCAGCAGCGGGTTGCGATCGCGCGCGCCCTGGCCTTCGAGCCCGCGCTCATGCTGATGGACGAGCCGTTCGGCGCGCTCGACGAGATGACCCGCGAGCGCCTCAACCTCGAGCTGCTCTCGATCTGGGAGCAGACCGAGAACACCGTCGTCTTCGTCACCCACTCGATCGCGGAGGCCGTCTTTCTCTCGACCCGCGTCGTCGTCATGAGCCCGCGCCCGGGGCGGATCGCCGGCGCCATCGAGATCGACCTGCCCTATCCGCGCACCGTGGAGACGCGAGAGGACGCGCGCTTCTTCGAGCTCGTGACGCGCGTGCGCGAGCTCCTCCGCCTGCGCGGCGAGCACCTTCTGCCCGAGGAGGAGGCGGCACTCGAGTGACCGCGAAGGCCCTGCTCGCCCGCGCGGCTCAGTGGCTGCCCGCGCTCGTCGTCGCGGCGGTAGTGATCGGCCTGTGGCAGGGCCTGATCGTGGCGTTCCACGTCCAGCAGTTCCTTCTGCCGCGGCCGAGCGCGATCGCGACGACGTTCTGGAGCGACCGCCACGAGCTCTGGCCGGCCGGCTGGTACACGTTCAAGGAGGCGCTCGGCGGGTTCGCGATCGGCTCCGGGCTCGGCATCCTCGCGGCAACGCTCGTTGGCCGCTTCAAGACTGTCGGCACGGCGCTGATGCCGGTCTTCATCGCGGCCAACGCAGTCCCGATCGTCGCCTTCGCCCCGATCGCGGATGCGTGGTTCAACCCGTTCTCGCCGCATTCCAAGATGGCGATCGCGGCGGTCCTCTGCTTCCTGCCGGTGATGGTCAACACGCTCCGCGGACTGCAGAGCTCGAGCCCGCGGCAGATCGAGCTGATGCGCTCCTACGCGGCGAGCGAGCTGACGATCTGGCGGCGCGTGCGGGTGCCGACTGCGCTCCCGTTCGTGTTCACGGCGCTCAAGATCGCGAGCGTCCTCGCGATGATCGGCGCGATCGTCGGGGAGTACTTCGGCGGCGCGACGAGCGCGCTCGGCGTCCTCATCAACTCCGACGCGCAGATCTTCCAGTTCACGACCGCGTGGGCGGGAATCCTCACCGCGTCACTCCTCGGGATCGGCCTGTACCTCGCCGTCGCCGTGGCGGAGCGCGGCGTCGTGCGCTGGGCACCGCGAGCCCAGGGGTCGTAAAGCGTGGGGGAACGCGTAAGAATCGTCCGGCAGTGGGCAACCGCAGCGAAGGAGGGGCAGATGCGTAACAAGGTCGTGGGGATCGGTCTGGTGCTTGCGCTCGCAGCGACAGGACTCGTCGTGGCGACGTCGGCGTCGGCCTCAAAGCACAAGGCGATGACGAAGGTCACGCTGCAGCTCAAGTGGGTTCCGCAGGCGCAGTTCGCCGGCTACTACGCCGCGCTCGATCTCGGTTACTACAAGGCAGCCGGGCTCGACGTGACCATCAAGTCGGGCGGGCCGAACATCGTTCCCGAGCAGGTCGTCGCCGGCGGCGGCGCCCAGTTCGGGCTCGACTGGCTCCCGAGCCTGCTCGCGTCGCGCGACCAGGGCACGAAGCTCGTCAACATCGCCCAGGTCTTCGCGCGCTCGGGGATGACCCAGATCACGTGGAAGTCCTCGGGGATCAAGACGATCGCGCAGATGAAGCACAAGAAGGTGGCGAACTGGCTCGGCGGGAACCAGTTCGAGCTCTACGCCGCCCTGCAGAAGTACGGGATCAACCCGAACAACTCCAAGGACGTCACCATCGTCCAGGAGCCGTTCAGCATGGGCTTCTTCGTGGCCCATCAGGCGGACTCGGCGTCGGCGATGACGTACAACGAACTCGCCCAGGTGCTCGAGACGAAGAACCCGAAGACGGGGAAGCTCTTCAAGCTCTCCGACCTGAACGTGATCCCGTTCCAGAAGGTCGGAACCGGGATGCTCGAGGACGGGATCTTCTCCACCGCGAGCTACCTGAAGAGCGCGGCGAACCGGGCCACGGCCGAGAAGTTCATCGGCGCGTCGCTCGCCGGCTGGATCTACTGCCGTGACCATGTCGCGAAGTGCGTCCAGTTCACGCTCAAGGCGGGACCGACCCTGCCGAAGGGCCACCAGACCTGGATGATGAACGAGATCAACAAGCTGATCTGGCCGAACACCTCGGGCATCGGAGTCATGAACACGGCCGACTTCACCCGGACGGCGCGGATCGCGCTCCAGTTCAAGGTGATCAAGCACAAGCCGTCCGGCTCGTACCGGACCGACCTCGCCAAGGCGGCGGTGGCCGGTCTCAAGGCCCGCGGGATGGACGTGTATGGCAAGGGCTACAAGCCGATCCACGTCACTCTCCACGAGGGCGGCAAGTAGAGGAATGCCGAGAAGGGAGATCCGCTGATGTCGCTGTTGATCAAGGGCGGCCGCGTCGTGACGGCGGCGGACGAAACCGTCGCGGACGTGCTCGTCGAAGGCGAGCGGATCTCCCTCATCGGCACGAACCTCGAGGTCGCGGCCGACCGCACGATCGACGCGACCGGCAAGTACGTCCTGCCGGGCTGCATCGACCCGCACACGCATCTCGACATGCCGTTCGGCGGCACGACCACGGTCGACGACTTCGAGTCGGGGCAGACGTCGGCGGCGTTCGGCGGCACGACGTGCCACGTCGACTTCTGCATCCAGGGCCAGGGCCAGACCTTCGCGGAGGCGCTGGAGACGTGGCACGCGAAGGCGAACGGCAACACCCTGATCGACTACGGCTTCCACATCGCGATCACCGACCTCCGCGACGAGGAGCGGCTCACCGAGCTCGCCGCACTGCCCGCCCAGGGGATCACGTCCTACAAGCTGTTCATGGCGTACAAAAACGTCCTCCAGGTCGACGACGAGACGCTCTTCCGCGCGATGGAGGTCGCCGCTGCAAGCGGCGCGCTCGTGATGGTGCACGCGGAGAACGGCGACGCGATCGACGTCCTCGTGCGCGAGGCGCTCGCGCGCGGCGACACGGCGCCCATCCACCATGCGCTGACGCGGCCGCCGGAGCTCGAGGGCGAGGCGACGAACCGCGCCATCCAACTCGCGCGGATCGCCGGAGCACCGCTCTACGTCGTCCACGTCACCTGCCGCGAGGCCGTCGACCCGATTCGCCGCGCGCGCGAACAGGGCTGGGACGTCTGGGGCGAGACGTGCACGCAGTACTTCTTCAAGTCGATCGACGACCTCGCGAGGCCGAATTTCGAGGGAGCGAAGTACGTCTACTCCCCGCCCGCCCGCGACGCGGCGAACCACGCCGTCCTCTGGGACGCCGTGCGCACCGATGCGCTCTCCGCGATCTCGACCGACCACTGCACCTTCCTCTGGGACGGCCAGAAGACGCTCGGCAAAGACGACTTCACGAAGATCCCGAACGGCGGGCCGGGGCTCGAGGACCGCCTCAAGATGATCCACCACTTCGGCGTGCGCGAGGGCCGGATCAGCCTCAACCGGATGGTCGACCTTCTGGCGACGCAGCCGGCGAAGCTGTTCGGCCTCTACCCGCGCAAAGGGACGGTTGCGGTCGGCGCCGACGCCGATCTCGTCGTCTTCGACCCGGAGAAGCGGCAGACGCTCTCCGCCTCGGCGCAGCACTCGAAATGCGACTACAACCTCTACGAGGGCACGGAGATCACAGGCGCGCCCGAGCTCGTCCTCCTGCGCGGCAACGTCCTCGTCGAAGACGACGAGCTCGTCGCGGCGCCGGGCGTCGGCCAGTTCGTCCGGCGGGCGCCGTTCGGCCGGCCGCTCGCCGTCGAGCCGATGGTCACGAGTTAGCCCCTCTTAGCAGGGCTTTCTTTACAACGGCCGAAGAAGACCCCGCTACCGTCATGGGCGTCGTGGGGTCCCCCAAAGCACGCGGCGGGCGCCTTGCGCTGCTCGCCGGAGTCGCGGCCGCATTTGCGGCCTTTGCCGTCGTGGGCGCGTCGGGTGCCTCCTCGGCACGCGCCAAGGGCATCGACATCTCGAACAACAACGGCTCGATCAACTGGACGAAGGTCGCGTCGGGCGGCTACACGTTCGCCTTCGGGAAGGCCACCGAGGGGACGACCTTCACCGACGGGACGTACTCGACGAACCGGAACGCCAGCGAGTCCGCGGGGCTCGCGTTCGGCGCCTACCACTTCGCGCGCCCGGTCGGCACGAGCGTGGCGGGCGTGACCGCGAGTGGGATCGCCCAGGCCGACTACTTCCTCGGAGTCGCGCAGCCACAAGCGGGCGAGCTGCCGCCCGTGCTCGACCTGGAGAAGACCGGCAAGCTCACGCCGAAGCTCCTGACCGCGTGGACGCAAGCGTGGATCGACGAGGTCTACGCCCGGCTCGGCGTCGACCCGTTCGTCTACTCCTCCCCCGCCTTCTGGCAGTCGTACCTCGGCAACTCGACCTCCATCGCCGCTTCCGGCGCGCTCCTCTGGATTGCGCATTGGACGAACGCGAGCCAGCCGTGGGTGCCCGCGCAGAACTGGAACGGGAACGGCTGGACGTTCTGGCAGTGGACGGACTGCGCCTCCGTGCCGGGGCTCCCTCACTGCACCGACGGCGACCGGATGAACGGGACGGCGCCTACGGACGTGGCGATTCCCGACTACTCCACTGACCCGCCGGCGCTCTCGACGCCGCCGAGCGTCGTCGGCCCGCCGGAGGCCGGGAAGCTGCTCGCGGTCGTGCCGGGAACCTGGGAGGGCGGCAAGCCGCTCGCCTTCGCGTACCAGTGGAAGCGCTGCGACGCCGCCGGCGGCAGCTGCGTCGCGATCACCGGCGCCACGCAGGAGTCGTACCGGCCGGTCACCGACGACGTCGGGCACGCGCTCAAGGTGCTCACCACCGCGACGGCGACGAGCGGCAGCGCGAACGCAGTCACCGCGCCGACGGTCGCTGTGTCCCCCGCCGGCACGCCGCCGAGCCAGCGTCCCACGAACGTCGGGCCGCCGCTCGTCGACGGTAAAGCGCAGGTCGGGCAGATCCTGACGAGCTCGGTCGGAACCTGGAGCGGCGCGCCGTCGAAATTCGCCTTCCGCTGGCGGCGCTGCGACGCGACCGGCCTCAACTGCGCCGCGATCACCAAGGCCACTCACTCGACCTACACGCTGAGTCCCGACGACCTCGGCTCGACGCTCGACCTCGTCGTCACCGCAACCGGAACGGGAGGCGCGACCGCAGCGCACGCCGAGAAGACGGACGTCGTGGCCGCAGCGCCGCTGCCGCCGGCCTCGGTCGGCTCCCAGACCGTCGTGCAGGGCATCGCAGGGAACGTGGAGACGGACGACGACCGTGCCGTCGCGACGTGGCAGCCGGGCGCGGTGCCGGTCGGGCTGACCTTCACGCTCGGGACGTTCGAGGGCACGCTCTCCGTGCCGGGAACCGAGGCGTCGATCAGCGTCCCGAACCTGCCCTCGACCGGCTTCAAGTGGCCCGTCCAGGTCGAGTACACCACCGCCCAGGCCGCGGGCACTGTCTTCGGCTACTCGGGCGACGGCACCGTGTACTACGCCGTCCCGTCCCTCGGACAGCCGGATTTGCCGACGGGACAGACGATCGGCTGGTCGGTCGAAGCCGGCGGGCTGCCGTACGTCCTGACGCGGACGCCCGTCGACCTCGCGCTCTTTGCGGCGGGCGACTGGGGCGACCCGACGTACACCTCCGCGACCGGCCCGTCGCTCGTGCGAAAGACGCCGCTCAAGGTTCTCTACCGCCGCGCCAGCAGGAGCGTCCTCGTGCTCACCCGTCTCGCCGCCGCGTCACAGACTCGGCTCACCGCGACGATCACGTCGGCCACCGGCAAGAAGATCGCCATCCTCCCCAAAGGCAGCCAACTCGGTGCGCTGCTCACGGGGCCGGCGACCCACGTCGCGAAGTCGGAACGGGACCGGCCCGGCGCCGTCGTCGTCCGGCTCCGCCTCAACGGCCGCTACCTCGCGGCCGGCAAGTACCGGCTCCGAATCACGGCCGTCGATCCGTGGGGCCGGACGAGCGCTCTGACGCTCCCGTTCTTCTACCGCTAGTGCGGGGTTTGGCGGCGTCTGGCCGCCGTGCGAGACTCGCCGCGCGTGAAGATCGGTCTCATCCATCCGGGCGAGATGGGCGCAGCGATCGGCAAGGCCCTCGTCGCCGCCGGGCAGGTGGTGCTCTGGGCATCAGAGGGCCGGAGCGAGCCGACACGCGCCCGAGCCGGGTCCTTCGTCGACGTCGGCACGGTCGAAGCGCTCGCGGCACAAGCCGGGGTGATCGTCTCGGTCGTTCCTCCCCACGCCGCGCTCGATGTCGCGCGGGCGCTCTCCGGGTACGACGGCATCTACGTGGACGCGAACGCCGTCGCCCCCGCGACTGCGCGCGAAGTCGGGGGCTGCTTCGCGCGCTTCGTCGACGGCGGGATCATCGGCGGCCCGCCGGACCCGCATCTCTACGTCTCCGGCTCGGAGGCCGCCACGGTGGCTGCCCTCTTCTCCGGCTCGCCTGTCGAGGCACGAGTCGTCTCGAACGCCTCAGCGCTCAAGTGCGCGTACGCCGGCTGGTCGAAGGGATCGGCCGCGCTCCTGCTGGAGATGCGCGCCTACGCGCAGGCGACCGGTGTCTGGGACGACCTCGCAGCCGAGTGGCCGGCGGCGACCCACGAGCGGCTCGAGGCGGCGGAGCGCTCAGCGGCAAAGAAGGGCTGGCGCTGGGTTGGCGAGATGGAAGAGATCGCGACCGCACTCGGCGAGGAGGGGCTGCCGCGCGGCTTTCACGAGGCGGCCGCCGAGATGTATCGCAGCGACTAGCGAGTCTGCGGGAAGCCGAGGTCGATCTTCGACGTCGCCGGATCCGGCCAGCGGGTCGTGACGACCTTGCCGCGCGTGTAGAAGTCGATCGCCTCCGGCCCGTAGACGTGGCGGTCGCCGAAGAGCGAGTCTCCCCAGCCTCCGAAGGAGTAGAAGGCGACGGGAACCGGGATCGGGACGTTGATCCCGACCATCCCGGCGTCCACCTCGAACTGGAAGCGCCGCGCGACGCCGCCGTCGCGGGTGAAGAGCGCGACACCGTTCCCGTACGGGCTGTCGTTGACGAGCCCAACCGCCTCCTCATACGTCGCCACGCGCGTCACGCCGAGCACCGGTCCGAAGATCTCGTCGGCATACGCGCGCATCGTCGGGGTCACGTTGTCGAGCAGGCTCGGGTTGAGGAAGAAGCCTTCGCCGGGCACACCGTCCCGCCCGTCGACGACGACGGTCGCTCCCTCGGCCGGAGCGTTCTCGATGTACGACGCGACCTTGTCCCGGTGCTCAGCGGTGACGAGCGGCCCCATCTCCGAGGCCGGATCCATCCCGTCGCCGACGTTCACCTGCGGGATCCGGTCGCGGATCGCGGCGACGAGCGGCTCGGCGACGTCCCCCACCGCGACGACCATCGAGACCGCCATGCAGCGCTCGCCGGCCGAGCCGTAGGCCGCCGAGATCGCCGCGTCGGCTGCCGAGTCGATGTCGGCGTCGGGGAGGACGATCATGTGGTTCTTCGCGCCGCCGAGCGCCTGGCAGCGCTTGCCGGTCGCCGTCGACTGCTCATAGACGTAGCGCGCGATCGGCGTCGAGCCGACGAACGAGACGGCGGCGATGTCCGGATGCTGGAGGATGGCGTCGACCGCGACCTTGTCCCCCATCACGACGTTGAAGACGCCGTCGGGAAGGCCCGCCTCCTGCAGCAGCTCAGCCGTCCAGAGCGATGCCGACGGGTCCTTCTCCGACGGCTTGAGGACGAACGTGTTGCCACACGCGATCGCCGGCGCCCACATCCACATGGGCACCATCGCGGGGAAGTTGAACGGCGTGATGCCGGCGACGACGCCGAGCGGCTGCCGGATCGAGTGGACGTCGATGCCGGTCGAGACCTGTTCCGAGTGCTCGCCCTTGAGCAGCTGAGGGATGCCGCAGCAGTACTCGACGACCTCGAGCCCGCGCGTCACCTCGCCGAGCGCGTCGGAGAAGACCTTGCCGTGCTCGCGAACGAGGATCTCCGCGACCTCGTCGCGGCGCGCATGGATGAGCTCGCGGATTCCGAAGAAGAGCTCCGCCCGCTTCGCCAGCGACGTTTCGCGCCAGCCCCCGAAAGCGGCCTGCGCAGCCTGAACCGCGGCGTCGACCTCCTCCACCGTCGCGAAGTCCACGGCGCCGCTCTGACGGCCCGTCGCGGGGTTGAAGACGGGGCCGCTGCGGCCCGATCCGCTCTCGCTGCGGCGGCCGCCGATCCAGTGCGGGATTCGTGTGACCGCCGGGGTTTCGACCGTCTCCGTCACGTGGGCTAGCCTAGCGTCATGGCGACGACCGACCGGGGGTCGCAGCTGGGCGAGCAGGTCAAGGCGGACGCGAAGCAGTTCGTCCTCCACTCCTGGTCCGTGCAGGACGCCCTCGACCCGATTCCGGTCGCCGGCGCCGAGGGCCGCTACTTCTGGGATTACGACGGCAACCGCTACCTCGACTTCGCGTCCCAGCTCGTCAACGTGTCGATCGGCCACCAGCATCCGAAGCTCGTGGCGGCGATCAAGGAGCAAGCAGACAAGCTCTGCACGATCGGCCCGCCGATGGCGACGGAGCCGCGCTCGACGCTCGCGCGCCTCGTGGCGGAGGTAACGCCCGGCGACATCTCGATGACCTTCTTCACGAACGGCGGCGCGGAGGCGAACGAGAACGCAATCAAGCTCGCGCGCTGGTACACCGGCCGCCAGAAGATCGTCGCGCGCTACCGCAGCTACCACGGCGCGACGGCCGGCGCGATCAGCCTCACCGGCGATCCGCGGCGCTGGCCGGCCGAGCCCGGGATTCCCGGCGTCGTGCGGATGCTCGACCCGTACACGTACCGCTGCCCCGCCGGACATCCCGATCCCTGCCCGGTCTGCACGGGCGCGCCGCACTTCGAGGAGATCCTCCAGTACGAGGGGCCGGAGACGGTCGCCGCCGTCATCCTCGAGACGGTGACGGGGACGAACGGGGTCATCGTCCCGCCGGACGGTTATCTCCAGTCGATCCGCGAGGTCTGCGACCGCTACGGGATCCTGCTCATCGCCGACGAGGTCATGGCCGGCTTCGGCCGCACCGGCAAGTGGTTCGCCGTCGACCACTGGGACGTCGTCCCGGACATCCTCACGATGGCGAAGGGGATTAACTCGGGCTACGTGCCGCTCGGCGCGATGTCCGTTCGCGAGCCGATCGCCGCCTGGGTGCGCGACAAGTACTTCGCCGGCGGACTCACGTACAGCGGCCATCCGCTCGCGTGCGCGGTCGGCGTCGCCTCGATCGAGGCGTTCCGTGAGGAGGGGATCGTCGAGCACGCAGCGGCGCTGGGGCCCGTGTTCGAGTCGCTCCTCGGCGAGCTCGCCGAGAAGCATCCGTCGATCGGCGAGGTGCGCGGGCTCGGCTGCTTCTGGGGGCTCGAGCTCGTCCGCAACCGCGCCACGCGCGAGCCGCTCGTCCCGTTCAACGCTGCAGGAGAAGCCGCTGCACCGATGGCGCGCCTCGCGAAGACAGCGCTCGGACGGGGCTTGTACCTGATGACGCACTGGAACATCGTCATGGTCGTCCCGCCGCTGACGATCACCCGCGACGAGCTGGCCGAGGGCATCGCCATACTCGACGATGTCCTTGCAATCGCCGACGAGTACTACACAGACTGAATCCTGTCCACGCTGCAGCGCGGCGATGGAATGGCGCCACGGTACGTTCCAGTGCCCGAAGTGCCGTTTCAAGGTCGGCTGCTGCGAAGGCGAGACCGGTGACTGCCGAGACCCGGGCTAAGCTCGAAGAGCTCGAGCGGTCCGGCCTCGAGCCACGCTCGGGCGAGCTGCTCGTGGTGCTCTGCTGGCTCGTCCGCGAGGCCGTCGACATCGACGAGTCCGACCTCAAGGCCGCGCGTCGGCGGGCGATGTTCGTCCTCGCGGCAGGAGGAGACCCGCACCGCGACCTCGAGCTCGACTCGGTCGCGGCGGAGCGGCTCGCAGCGGAGCTCGACACGCCCGAGCGGCGACAGGCGCTGGCGGCCGCGCTCGACGACCTGCCGGCGCACGATCTGCCCGTCGCCTCGGCCGCGATCGAGGCTCTCCGCAGCGACCCCGAGCTCGCCTGGCGGTCGTTCGCGCTCGCGCTTCTCGCCGACGAGATCGCGGACGAGTAGCCCGCTACTCTGAGGCGCACTCCGTGGCGATCTCGAGACCGGAACCGCGCCGCCGCCGCAAACTTCCGCGCAACCTTGGCGGACGTCGCCGCGTCCAGCCGTATTCGCGGGTCGACGCGCCGTATTTCCGCAGCCCGGGCTTCTACGTGCGCATCGGCGGCCTGGCCGTCGTCGTCGCCGCCGGTCTCTCACTCCTTCTGTTGCGGGCCTGGTCGATCCAGGTCTTGCACGGGAAGCAGTACTCGCACGAAGTGCAACAGCAGGCGTACCGCACCGTGGACATCGTCGGCGCCCGCGGCGCGATCGTCGACGACCACGGCCGCGTGCTCGCGGCCACGACCGGCCACCTCGTCGTCGACGCCGACGCTGCCTCGCTCGGCAGCAGGAACGCGCACGGCGTGTGGAGCCCGAGCCCCGCGGGACTGCGCGAGATCGGCCGCCTCGCCCGCTTCGCGGGGACGAGCAAGCGCAAGCTCGTCGCCACGATCACGGGCGATGTCTACCACTCACCCTTTGCGCCCGCGATCGTCATCGCGAACCCGCGCCCGCCGCTTTCCAACTACCTGCAGGAGCGGAGCGACTCGTTCCCCGGCTTCAAAGTCGAGGTCGCCGATACCCGCAGCTACCCGCTCGGCGCCTTCGGGGGCGAGTTCCTCGGCCTGCTCGGCGAGGTGCAGCCGGGCGAGCTCAAATCGGGCGCCTACAAGAACGCGCAGGCCGGAGAGGTCGTCGGACAGAGCGGCGTCGAGGCGGCGTACGACTCGATCCTCAATCCCGGCTTCCTCAAGGCGAAGATCCCCGTCGACTCGCTCGGACGGATCGCCGGCCTCCTCCGGATCCCGACCCAGAAGAAGCCACCGACGCTGCAGCTCTCAATCGACGAGCGCCTGCAACGGGCGGCGGAGAAGGCCGTTCAGGACGGGATGACCGACGCGCGTGCGGCCGGCTACCACCCGACCGGCGGCTCGGCGATCGCCATGGACCCGTACACGGGAGCGATCAAGGCGATCGCGACGTACCCGACCTTCAATCAGAAGCGCGCCGCCGACGATCAGCACTACCTCGTCGGGCTGTACCACAACTATTCCGACCCGACGCTCAACCGGGCCATCGCGGGCGCCTATCCGACGGGCTCGACGTTCAAGCCGATCATCGCGGAGGCGGCGCTCAAAGCCGGGATCATTACGCCGTACACCCAGCAGGAGTGCACAGGCTCGTTCACCCTCGGCAACCACACGTTCTTCAACGTCGAGCGCGGCGTCTTCGAGTCGATGGATCTGGTGACCGCCCTTGCGCAGTCGTGCGACACGTGGTTCTACCGGCTCGGCGACCGCATCTGGCAGTCCGACCCCGCGAAGAAGGCGACGCTGATCCAGCACTGGGCACGGCTGCTCGGGCTGGGGACGACTCCGCCGATCGACCTGACGGGAGCCACGTCCGGCTATCTCCCGCTGCCCGGCTCCTATTTCGAGAAGCTCACCGGCACGCCGTATTACGAGGGCCAGGCGATCAACCTCTCGATCGGCCAGGGAGCTCTGCAGGTGAGCCCGCTCCAGCTCGCGGTGGCGTACTCGGCGCTGGTCAACGGCGGCACCGTCGTTCGTCCTCATGTCGCGCAAGCCGTGATCCGGAACGGCGTCAAGCACGAGCTCCCCGTCAAGCCCGTCCGCAAGCTGAAGCTCTCGCCGTACACGTCGGCGATCGAGCAGGGGCTCTACGAGGCAGCGAATACAGCGCAGGGCACGTCGTTCGCGATCTTCAACGGCTTCCATCCGACCGTCGCCGGCAAGACGGGCACCGCCCAGGCCGCGACGGCCACGAACCCCGACGACCACTCGTGGTACGCGTCGTTCGCTCCGTACCCCCATCCCAAGCTCGTGGTCGTCGCGATGATCGAGCACGGCGGCTTCGGCGCCAACGCCGCCGCACCAGCGGTGAAGGAGATCTACCAGGCGTACTTCCACTCGCACTAAGCCGGGCTTGACGTCCTCCGAGACCCGGGCACAATGCGCCGGATGAGGGGGTCGATCTTCCGGGTTGGTGCGGTCACCGCGTGCGTTGCCGCCGCGATCATCGTCTCCGCCTCCGCTCTCGCCGCCTCGAACGGCCGGCACATCCAACTCGGCGTGCTCGGGAACCCGTCGAGCTTCGACCCGGTCAGCGGCCAGCACTCCAGCGTCCGGCTCACGATCATCGGCTGGAACCAGGGCGGCACCCCGCAGTACTTCGCCAATCTGTTCGCGACCATGAGCGACGTGCCGATGCTCGGAATCGGCATCCCGGCCGGAAGCCCGATCACGCCGCTGTCGATCGCGCACGGCCAGGACGACGCCTTCCTCATCGCGCTGAACCAGGCAGTCGCAACCTGGGACATGCCGATCTACGTGCGCCCGCTCGCGGAGATGAACGGCGACTGGAACTCGTATTGCGCCTACAACCGAAACGGCTCCTCGCGCGGCCCGCGCTACGCGACGAGCCAGTTCCGTAAGGCGTTCGCGCGGATCTACCTCATCGTCCACGGCGCGGCGAACGCGGATGCGAGGCTCGCGCGGATGGGGATGCCGCCGGTCGACGGCGCCCTCGTGCCGGCTCCGATGGTCAAGCTCGTCTGGAATCCGCAGGGCTTCGGCGCTCCCAACCTGCCCGGCAACTCGGCCCAGGCGTACTACCCCGGCGATGCCTATGTCGACGTCGTCGGCGACGACCTCTACGACCAGCACTACAAGGCGGAGTGGTCTGCGGCGGATGCGCTCTATCGCGCTCATCCCCACAAGCCGTTCTCGTTCCCGGAGTGGGGTCTATGGGGAATCGACGACCCCGGCTTCGTCCGCACGATGGCGAAATTCGTCCAGCAACACCGGCGCCTGAGCCTGATCAGCTACTACGAGGGACAACCCGGCTCGGTGTTCGACCTCGCCCGCAAGCCGCACTCTCGGGCGGCGTACCGGCAGCTGATCGCACCGCTCGGCCAGTAGGGCGACTCTCATCCGCGGCGGCTACCGTCGCCGCGTGCGGGCGAGTCTTGCGTGCCTCCTCTTGGCGGCGGTTCTGGCCTCGGGCTGCGGAGCTGCGCGGCCAACGACCACGCAGCCGCCGCCGGCGCCGCCGCTCGCCGTCTATGCGGCAGGCAAGTACCTGGCGACCGTCCACCCCCGCCACCACGGGATGTTCGAGATACCCGCGCACCTCCGGATCCAGCGAGGCCGGGTGCGCCTCCTCGTCGCGATCCCCCTGCGGCGCGCGAAGCGCGCAGTACGACACGCGATCGCCGCGCGCCGGACGCGCGTCGACCTGCCGGTCGTGCCGCTGCGGAGCTCGATCTCGATCCGTCCCGTCCGGCAGGTGCTCCAGAACGACTGCGAAGCGACCTCGCTGTCGATGCTTCTCACCGCCGCGGGAGTCCACATCGGGCAGCTCCGGCTGCAGGCGCAACTGCCCCGTAGCGGCCCGCTCGATCCGGAGCCGGTCGCCAGCAGCACGCTGTTCCGTTGGGGAGACCCGGAGCACGGCTTCGTCGGTCGCGCGGACGGCAGCGGCCCGAACGGGGGCTTTGGCGTCTACGAGCCTCCGATTCGCGCACTCGCCGCGCGCCACGGCGTCAAGCTCACCGACCTGCACGGCAAGAGCATCGCCGCAGTGCGCGCTGCGGTTCTCGCCGGTCATCCCGTCCTGGCCTGGGTCGGGCTCGCGGCCGGGCCGTACGCCAGCTGGCTCACACCCTCGGGACGGAAGATCACGGTCAACTACGGCGAGCATGCCGTCGTTCTCGTGGGTGCCGACTCGGGCGGCTTCTTCGTGAACAACCCCCTCAGCGGCCGAGAGTTCTGGAGCGAGTCGCTCTTCAGCTACCGCTGGAAGCTGCTCGGACGCCGCGCTCTCGCGCTCCGTTAGCGGCGGGCAACTCGGGGCGCCGCGCGACGGCGATCGCCGCCTCGTGCTCGAGCAGCTCGACCCGAACGTTCTCGAAGCCGCGTGCGACGAGCATCTGCTCCCACGTCTCGGGACGGGCCGGCTGCTCCCAGCGGCCGGCGACGACGCGGCCCGCGTTCTTGAGAATCCGCAGGACTCCGGCCGGCCCGCGCTTCAGCATCGCGACGACCTTCTCCAGCACGAGCCGGCGGTCACGCCGCTCCAGCGACAGCGAAAACATCATGTCGCAGACGACGAGCCGGCCCCCCGGACGCAGAACGCGCCGAGCCTCGCTGAGCGCGAGCTCTTTACCCGCGTCGTCGAGATGGTGGAAGGCGTAGTTCGAGACGACGAGGGTCGCCGACTCGTCCTCGAGCGGAAGGTGCCGCAGGTCGGCCTCCACCGTGTGGAGATTCCGGATGCCGTCGGCTGCGGCGCGGGTATCGAGCCGTTCGAGCATCCGCGCGGAGACGTCGACGGCGACGACCTCCGCAACCGCCGGAGCGAGAGCGAGCGCGAGCAGTCCGGTACCGGCGCCGAGGTCGACGGCCTGGTCGTCCGGCCGCGGATCGGCGAGAGCGACGACGCGATCGCGAAGCGCGAGGAAGGCCTCACTCTCCGCCACCTCCTCCCACGTGTCGACGCGCTCGTCCCAACGGTACGGGTCCTGACTCACGACTAGCACTGTCCCCGCAGGCGGTGAGCTAACGATGAGTCACGCGGAAGATCGTGTCGCGCACGTCCAGCAGCCAGTCGACGAGACCAGGCTCGCGGCTGAAGTCGATTCCTTCGAGGACGCAGCGGCCTTCGAGCACCGCACCGCCCGGCTCCCAGAAAGCGCAGTCGTCCTCCGGGCACGCGACGTCCCGGGCCATCGTCTTCTCGAGGCGGCAGGCCTTCGGTTGTACGTCCACTTCTGGGTGCGCCATCCCGCCGGAAGGCTCGCCAAAAGGGACGGCCTCGACATCGGGGATCTCACGGATAAGAGCGGATGATGGGACTCGAACCCACGACCTTCTGCATGGCAAGCAGACGCTCTAGCCAACTGAGCTACATCCGCGTGGGAGGCCAAGTCTAGCCGAGCTCGGCTGCGTCCAGAGCTTCGTTGACGAGCTGGTCGGCGAGCTTGTTCTGCTCGCGCCGCACTGCCGTGTAGCTGACCTTGCCGACCGCGCGTGCGTGGCGCGCAGCCGCGAGGGAGAGTTCACGCAGCGCCTCGTTCTTGACGCGGTACTCCCCGTTCATCTGCTTGACGAGGAGCTCGGAATCGGAGACGACCTCGACTTCCGGGATCAGCAGCTCCGCGGCCTTCTCGAGCCCGGCGACGAGGGCGCGGTACTCGGCGACGTTGTTCGTTGCGACACCGATCGCCTCACCGTGAGCCGCCAGCACCGTTCCGTCCTCGGCCTCGAGGACGTAGGCGAACGCGGCCGGCCCGGGATTGCCTCGCGCGCCGCCGTCCGTGAACAGGCGGGCTTTCACGACAGGAGCTCGTAGATGTCGAAGGCGGGCTCCTCGTAGGGATGCGCCGCACGGAGCGCCGCGATCACCTCGTTCTGCCGCTCGGCAGGGAAGACGATCTCGAGCCGCAACTCGGCGACGCGCTCCTCGCGCCCGGCCCGCCCGACGTCCGGCTTCGTCCCGACGCCGCCGAGGAACGTGCCCGTCCCCTCCGTGTACCAGGAGCAGCGCTCGTAGTCGCCGATCCGGCCCGCACCCGCCGCGAAGAGCGCCTCGCGCACCGGGTCGAGCGCCTCGCGCGGCACGAACACGACGAGCTTGCGGTTCACTCCTCGGTGTCGATCTGCGCGCGCTGCAGCCGACCGGAGTAGTCGACGTAGATCGACTTCCACTCCGTGAACACGTCGAGCGCGGCCTGCCCCGCCTCGCGGTGGCCGTTCCCCGTGTCCTTCGTGCCGCCGAACGGGAGATGAACCTCGGCGCCGATCGTCCCCGCGTTGATGTACGTGATGCCCGCCTCGAGGTCGCGCATCGCGCGGAACGCGGCGTTGACGTCCTGCGTGAAGATCGAGGACGAGAGCCCGTACTTGATCCCGTTCGAGACTCGGATGGCCTCGTCGAGGTCCGCCACCGGGATGAGCGCGGTCGTCGGGCCGAAGATCTCCTCCTGCGCGATCCGCATCTGAGGATCGACGTCCGCGAAGACGGTCGGGCGGTAGAAGAACCCCTTGCCGAGGTCGCCCTCGCTCGCGACCTCGCCGCCGGTGAGGAGTTTCGCGCCCTCGCCGTTGCCGATCTCGGTGTAGGAGTGGATCTTCTCGAGCGAGCGCTGGTTGATGACCGGGCCGACGTCACTGTCGTCCTCCCAGCCAGGCCCGAGCCGCAGCTTCTCGACCCGCTCGACGAGGCGCTTCTGCAGCTCGGCGTACGCGCCGCGCTGGACGATGACCCGCGACGCCGCGGTACAGCGCTGACCCGAGGTGCCGAACGCCGACCAGACGATCCCTTCCACTGCGAGCTCGAGATCCGCATCGTCGAGGACGATGATCGCGTTCTTGCCGCCAAGCTCAAGATGGACGTGCGTGAGCGTGTCCGCTGCGGCTTTGAGCACCTCGACCCCGGTCTCGCGGGAGCCGGTCAGCGTGATCACGCGGACGTCGGGATGGCGGACGAGCCGGTCGCCGACCGTGCCGCCGCCGCCGTGCACGAGGTTGACGACGCCGTCGGGGATTCCCGCCTCGGCGAGCAGCTCGACGAAGCGCTGCGCGAGCGCGGGCGTGTCGGACGCCGGCTTGAGCACGACGGTGTTGCCGCAGATGAGCGCCGGGATCAGCTTCCACGACGGGATCGCAACGGGGAAGTTCCACGGCGTGATCGCGCCGACGACGCCGATCGGCTGGCGGATGCTCATATTCCACTTGTCCCGCAGTTCGGAAGGCGTCGTCTGACCGAAGAGGCGCCTGCCCTCGCCGGCCATGTAGTACGTGATGTCGATCGCCTCCTGGACGTCGCCGCCCGCCTCGGCCTTCACCTTCCCCATCTCGTGCGTCATCAGGTCGGTCAGCGCAGCCTTCTCGCCCTCGAGGACGCGTGCGATCCGGAAGAGGATCTCGCCGCGCTTCGGCGCCGGCACGAGGCGCCACTCCGCGAATGCCTCCTTCGCGACCGCGACCGCGCGGTCGACGTCCTCGGCACCGGAGCGCGGGAAGACACCGATCGCATCGCCGTTCGCCGGGCTCGTGCTCTCGAAGGTCTCGCCGGAGGCGGCGTCCACCCACTCGCCACCGATGAAGTTCTTGTACGCCTGCGCTGCCGTCGTCGCCATGTGGCGAGACTAGCGCGCGCTACTCGGGAGGCGCGCCGGTGTCAGGGAAACGGCCGGGGTGAGCGCGGCGGCGCTCGCGCGTCAGCCGCTGCTCTTTGATCTCGGCCGTCGGCGTCTGGCCGCTGCGCCGGTCGCTTCCCTCGCGCCGGTCGACGATGACGGTCACGTTCGGGTTGTCGCTGTAGTACTCGACCATCTTGTCGTAGAGCTCGTCGGCGAGCTCGCGGGGGATGACGCAATAGATCACGGCGAAAGCGTACCCCTCATGTTGGGCCGGTATAAGTGCGGCCATGCTGCGCCGGCACATCTGGTGGCTCGCCCCGCTCGCGGGAGCGGCGATCGCCGGGGCAGTGGTAGCGGCCGTTTCGCTCGGCGGCGGCTCGCCCAAGCCGGCGACGACCGGGCATGGGCACCTGACTCCCTCGAATGCGGCGCTCTCTTTCCAGAGCGCGATCACGGCGGTCGTGCGCGAGCTCTCACCCTCGGTCGTCCAGATCCAGAATGCGCAGGGCCTCGGCTCGGGCGTCGTCTTCGACTCGAACGGCGACATCGTCACCAACGCGCACGTCGTCGCGGGTGGCGGGCCGTTCACCGTCACGGCGGGAAAGCACTCCTACCCCGCCACACTCGTCGGAGCGTTCGCTCCCGACGACCTCGCCGTCGTCCACGTCGCGCGCGCAAGCCTGACGCCGGCGACCTTCGCGGACTCGAGCAAGTTGGAGGTCGGCGACGTCGCGATCGCGATCGGGAATCCGCTCGGGCTCCGCTCGAGCGTCACCGACGGGATCGTGAGCGCCTTCAGGCAGGGAGTCTCGGAGGGGAACGGCGTCGCGCTGCCGCTGATGATCCAGACGAGCGCACCGATCAACCCGGGCAACTCCGGCGGGGCGCTGGCGGATCTCGAGGGCCGCGTGATCGGGATCCCGACCCTCGCGGCGACCGATCCCGAGATGGGAGGCGCCGCAGCGGGGATCGGTTTCGCGATCCCGAGCAACCTCGCCAAGAACATCGCTCTGCAGATCGTCACGAACGGGCACGTCGTCGATTCCCACCGCGCCTACCTCGGCATCTTCCCGGGCGACACAGGCGGCCAGGGCGTCTTCATCAACAAGGTCATCAGCGGCGGCCCCGCGGCGAAAGCCGGAATCGTGGCCGGCGACGTGATCACCGAGATCAACGGGCATCAGACGTCCACGGTCGACCAGCTGACGAGCGTCGTCTCGGAGCTCAAGCCGGGGGAGACCGTCGAGGTAGGGCTCGAGACGCAGGCGGGCGCGCACAAGAGCGTGCGCATCAAGCTCGCGACGTATCCCGGCGGGTGACGGGACGGCGCGCGGCGTCGTATAAACGATGTGACGCGGTTCGCGATCGTCCTGGGAGCGCTCGCGCTTGTTCTCTCCGCCTGCGCGGGCGCGCAGCGCGCGGCGGCGCCCATGCACCGCAGGACCGGTGCGGCGAGCGAGCCGGAGCGCCTGTTCCGCCAGTTCCCGCTGCCACCGGGAGCCGTCCGGCTGACGACCGCGCCGCGAGCGTACGGTGGTGAGCTCGGCTACCGGCTGGGCGACTGGGATCCCGTCGACCATCACCGGTACTGGCGTCTGCGGATGCCATTCGCCGCGGCTGTGGCCTTCGTGTCGTCCCACCGTCCGGCCTCGGCCCGCACCGTCGCGAATCGACCGGCCTTCCGGAGGCCCGCCGCCACGCGTGAGCTGGAGTGGAGCTTCCCGGCGATTCCGCACCTGATCGCAACCCGGGTCCTCGACGTGACACTGCTGAAGCTGTCGAGGCACACGACCGCGATTCGCGTCGACGCCAAGGAGATCTGGAGCGCCCGGCCGCGGAGCGAGCGGCTTCCGGCAGGAGTGCGCTCGGTGACCATCCACGAACCGCGCTGGTTCAAGAAGCCGGCGTCCACGCGACGTCTCAGCGGTCCGGCGATGCTGGCTTTCGTCCGGTGGATAGACGGCCTGCCCGTCTTCACCATGCGGGACAGCGCCGCGTGCTCGTTCGGCCCGCCGATCGGCGGGCCAAGGGAGCTGCTTGCCTTCCGAGCCGCCAACGGACGATTGCTCGCCTGGGCTTGGATCGAACCGAGCAGTCGCTGTACACCGGTTCGGTTCTACGTGCACGGCCACCAACAACCGCCGCTCGAGTTCTCGGTGATGCAGACGAGGCAGCTCGGCGCGAGCTAGAGCCGCGCGATCTCGGGGACGAGGCGGCCCTCGTCCTCGATGTGCGCGTTCCAGGCCTTGAAGCCGGGTTCGAGCTCGTCGAGCTCGTGGCCGCGGCGCTCGAGCCGCACCGGCTGTCCTGAATCCGGGCTGACGCGGTACTGGTACCAGGAGAGATCCCAGGCGACCGTCACCGCGAGCTCGCCGGACGTGCCGGAGAGCGGAACGATGCTCGCCGTCGGCTCGCCGAGGCTCTTCGCGATGCCGCCGACGGTGCGCCGGTAGGCGCTCGCGTTGAAGAGGTCGGCGGCCTCGAGGACGGCGATCTCTTCGTGGGACAGCCGGCGGAGGATCGGCTCCTGCTGCGCGAATGCCGCCTCGTCGTTCGAGCGCGTCAGCCCGAACAACTCCGTGAAGCCGCGCTTGCGCCTGCGGTCGCCGCCGACCGTCGGCGTCGTCGGGGCGCCTTCCTTGATCCAGCCGGCCCCGATCGCGATCTCCTGGCAGAGCGGGCAGACGTCGACGAGCTCGGCGCCCTCGGTCGGCGCGAAACGAACAGCCCGCTCACCCATCAGCAGCGTCCGTTCGCAAACGGCACACGCTCGCGTCGTCGAGACCTTCGTGACCCGCATCGAGTTCGAGTGTAGCCCGGCTTGCCGAGCGTCCCAACCGATCGCTATTGTCTCTTACATGTGTGTTTTACAGGTAGCGCGATGAGAGGGCCTCGTTCCCGCCGGCACCACCACGGACGCTGGCGCGTCTTCGCGCGCGTCGAGCGCTTCTCGGAGCCCGCGCTCCTGCTGCTCCTGCGCGAGCGGCCGGCGCACGGCTACGACCTGCTCGAGCGACTGCCGGAGCTGACGGGCGAGCAGCGCGTCGAGATGGGGAACCTCTACCGGCTCCTGCGCGCACTCGAAGAAGAGGGTCTCGTCTCGTCCGAGTGGGACGACTCCTCCCCCGGTCCCGCCAAGCGCCGCTACTCGCTCGCGCCCACGGGCGCGCGACTCCTCGACCAGTGGGCCGAGGCGCTGCGCCGCTCGCAAGAGCGCACTGCCACGTTTCTCGAGCGTTACGAGGAGAGGAGGTGACCATGCACCATCGCCATCGCCATGGCTGGGGCCACGGCCCGCGGGTTTTGTTCCGCGGCGGCTTCCCCAGCAGACATGAGCTGCTCGAGCGGCTGGAGAACCACCAGCGCGACCTCGAACAGCAGCTCGCCGACATCGCTGACGTGATCTCGCATCTGCGCGACCGCGCGGACGGAGGTCAGGCGCAGCCGCAGGTCTAGACGGAGTTTTCGGAAGAGGCGCTACGCGTGCGCCTCTTCCCGCTCCTTCTTCGTCTGCTCGATGATCTTCTGCGCGACGTGGGTCGGGACTTCCTCGTAGCGCAGGAAGTGCATCGAGTAGTCGCCGCGCCCGCCCGTCATCGAGGTCAGCGCCTGCGAGTACGTGAGGATCTCGGCCATCGGCACCTCGGCCTTGATCGTCGTCATTCCGCCGGTCGGCTCCATCCCCTGCAGACGGCCGCGCCGCGAGTTGAGGTCGCCGTTCACCGCGCCGACCGCATCGTCGGGCACCACCACGTCGAGCTGCATGATCGGCTCGAGGAGGATGGGCTCCGCCTTCTGGTACGCCTCCTTGAACGCCATCGAGCCGGCGATCTTGAACGCCATCTCCGAGGAGTCGACGTTGTGCTCCATCCCGTCCACGAGCAGCACGCGGACGCCCTGGATCGGCGCTCCGGCGAGCTCGCCATGCTCCATCGCCTCGCGCACGCCCTTGTCGACCGCGGGCCGGTAGCTCTGGGAGATGACGCCGCCGACGATCTTGTCCACGAACTCGTAGCCGAGCTCGCCGTTCTCGGCCGGCAGTGGCTCGATCAGGATCTCGCAATCGCCGAACTGCCCGCGGCCACCGGTCTGCTTCTTGTAGCGGTGCCGGGCGCGCGCCTCCTTGCGGATCGTCTCCTTGTAGGGGACGCGCGGCGGATGGAGCTCGACGTCGACGTGAAAGCGCGTGTTGAGACGATCGACCGCCACCTCGACCTGCATCTGCGAGAGGCCGGAGAGGAGCTGCTCGCCGGTCTGCGGATCGCGCCGCATGACCAGCGTCGGATCCTCTTCGTGGAGGCGGCGGAGACCCGTGGCCATCTTCTCCTCGTCGCCCTTCGCCTTCGGCGTCACCGCGAAGCTCATCACGGGCTCGGGGAAGTCGATGTGCGGCGGCTCGACGGCGACCTCGTGGTCGACGAGAACATCGCCGGTGACGACGTCCTTGAGCTTCGCGACCGCGCCGAGATCCCCGACGCCGAGCGCGTCGACCGGCTCCGAGTCCTTGCCCTGCAGGAGAAGCACCTGGCCGAGCCGCTCCTTCGCGTGCGTGCGCGGGTCGACGAGGGTCGTGTCGCCGGAGACCGGGCCGGCGAGGACGCGGTAACAGCTGATCCGGCCCGTGAACGGGTCGGCGATCGTCTTGAAGATGAAGACGGCCTGTTTCGCGTCGCCGAAGTCGATCGTCGTCCCCTTCCGCGCCGGCGAGGGAACGCCCTCGACGAGGAGGTCGAGCAGCGCCGTGATGCCGAGGTTCTTCGAGGCGACGCCGCAGCCGACGGGATAGAGCTCGTCGCGCGTCACGGCCGCCTTCAGCGCCGACGCGACCGCTTCGGCCTCGAGCTCCTCTCCCTCGAGGTACCGGGCCATCAGATCCTCGTCCGTCTCGACGACGGCGTCGAGGAGTTTCTCGCGGTGCTCCTGCACGAGACCGGCCATCTCGTCGGGGATCGGCTGCGGCCCGCCCTCGCGCCCGCCCGACGGATCCATGTACGCGCACATATGAAGGAGGTCGACGACACCTGTGAGCTCGTGCTCGGCGCCGATCGGCAGCTGGATCGCAACGCACCGGTCGGAGAGCTGCTGCCGCACGGCCTCGAGCACGCGGAAAAAGTCGGCGCGCTCACGGTCGAGCATGTTGATGAAGAGGACGCGCGAGAGCTCCTGCTCCTCGGCCCGCTGCCAGACGCGCGCGGTGTTGACCTCGACGCCCATGACGCCGCTGAGCACCATCACCACTCCCTCGACGACCCGCAGCGCCGCGTACGTGTCGGCCTGGAAGCCGGCGTCGCCGGGCGTGTCGACGAGGTTGATCTTGCGGTCCTTCCACTCGAGATGGCAGAGCGAACCGGAGAGCGACATGCCGCGCTTCTGCTCATGCTCGTCCCAGTCGGAGACCGTCGTTCCCTGCTCGATGGTCCCGAGCCGGTTCGTCTTTCCCGCCTGGAACAGCAGCGCCTCGACGAGCGAGGTCTTCCCGACGCCGCGGTGGCCGGCGACGGCGATGTTGCGGATCTTGGCGGGCTCGGTGGCAGGCATCGAGACGTGTCCTCCTCGGTCGCTTCGGCCCGCATCGTATCCCCGCAGGGAACCTGGGTTCCACGTCGTACAGGGCGGCCTGGTCATTCGAGCTGGAGGAACGATGAGTCGCACGTTGATGCTGTCCCTGGCAGCACTCGCAGGCCTCGCGGTCGCAGGCACCGCGTTTGGCTCCGCCTCGCACGCCCGCCTCGCCGTCAAGCCCGGCCATGCCGCGCCCGGTGGAGTAATCCGCATCGTCGGCAACGCCGACGCCTGCACGGGAACCGTCACGGCGATCTCTGCAGCCTTTCCCGGCCACGCCTACGGCGAAGGGACGCTGACCGGCACCGTCCACGCAAACCACACGTTCGTCATTCGCGGCCGGCTCAGCCGCAACGCCCACGCCGGCCGCTACTCGGTCGGTGCGCGCTGCGGCGGCGGCAACCTCGGAGTCGCGACGTACGTCCGCGTGAGCTGAGCTAGAGAGCTGCGGGTGCTCCGGCCGACGCGAGGTGCGCCTTGAGGCGCAGGATCGCCTTCGTGTGGAGCTGGGAGACCCGCGACTCGGTGACACCGAGCACCTCGCCGATCTCGCGCAGCGTCAGCTCCTCGTAGTAGTAGAGCGTCACGACGAGCTTCTCGCGCTCGGGAAGGCGCGCGATCGCGTCGGCGAGCGCCTCCTTCTGCTCGGTCTCGGAGAGCGTGCCCTGCGGGTCGGGCGCGCTGTCGTCCTCGATCGTGTCGATGAGAGCGACCTGGTCGCCGCCGGTGCCGGACACCGTCCAGAGCTCGTCGAGTGCCGCGATCGAGGAGCGGGCGATATCGCCGAGGCTCTCGTCGAGCTCGTCGGTGCTGATGCCGAGCTTCGCCGCGATCTCCTCGTCGGTCGGGGCACGGTCCAGCCGGCTCTCGAGCTCACCGATTGCGCGTTCGATGTCGCGCGCGCGGGCACGGACGGAGCGCGGCACCCAGTCCATGGCGCGCAGCTCGTCGATGATCTGTCCCCTGATGCGGGCGATCGCGTACGTCTCGAACTTCACGTCGCGCGACGGGTCGTAGCGCTCGATCGCGCCCATGAGCCCGAGGAGCCCGTAGGAGACGAGGTCGCCCTCGTCGACGTGCGCGGGCAGGCCGGAGCCGAGACGTCCGGCGACGTACTTCACGAGCGGCGCGTACGTGAGGATCAGCCGGTCGCGGAGCTTCTGGTCGCCAGTGCGGCGGAACTCCAGCCAAAGCTGCTGCGTTTCGTCGACCCGCGCCACGCCCAGAGAATACGGCGTAGCGAGGCATTCTCCTCAGCGACGGCGACGGAAAGCGGCGCGCGACAGCGTCGCAAGCCAGGCTGCGACCGCGGCGGCCGCGAGACCGACGACCAGATGCCGGCCACCGGTCCCGCCCGAGAGGGCGTATATCGCGACGCCGGCGAGCGCGCCGGCCAGGACGCCGAAGAGGGTGGTCATCGCCATGCGCCGACCTTAGTCGCCGGAATGCCCGGGGTACACTGCTGGCCGGCAAAGGGGCGTAGCTCAGTTGGTAGAGCGGCGGTCTCCAAAACCGTAGGCCGGGGGTTCGAGTCCCTCCGCCCCTGCTGAACGAGGTGGGGCCGCGTCGCCGCGGCCCCACTGTCGTTTCGCTAGGTCTGTCGGCTCAGCTGCAGCCGGAGACGTCGTAGCAGTCGAGCGGGCTGTTCGTGTTGCTGCCCGTGTTGTTGCTGCCCGCCTGCGAGTAATCGGCGTAGAAGCCGTAATCCTGGTTGTACCAGGCCTGGTTGTTAGCGAACGTGAGCGCTTCGTACCCGTAGCCCTCGCTGTCTTCGAGGTAGAAGCCCGAGTCGCCGTTGTACTTGCTCACGTTGCCGATGATCTGGTTACGCGTCGGATACTCGAACCAGAAGCCGATATTGCCGCTGTAGTTGGCGGTGTTCTCCAGCCACAGGTCCGACGGCGAGTAGTAGTCGTAGTAGCCGTAGTAGTTCCCGGTCGCCACGTTGCCGCTGAACACGCTGTACGGCGCCGCATACGACCAGTGGTAGGCCTCATAGATGTAGAAGCCGCTGCCAGTCTCGCTACTGGTGTGCTTCGCGGCGCGGGCACCGTTGCTCGTCATCGTCACCGAGCCGTCACCGTCAGGGTCGATGTAGTAGCCGTACCTACCGCCCGCGGTCACGTTGTTCGTGTACGTGTTCAGGTCCGACTGGTAGTCGTAGAAGTTGTACGAGCTCGTGTCGTCGCCGGAAATCGACGAGTTGTTCGAGCTGACCGTGTCAGCCTGGTCGTACTCGAGCTCGAGGTTGTAGCTGTCGTCTTTCAGGACGTTCGAACTGATCACATTCGACGAGCCGTACTCGGAGTAGATCCCCTCGCTGCCGGCGCCGGTGATCGTGTTGCCCGTGACCAGCGCGTTGGTCGTGTAGTGGAGATATACGCCGGTGCTTGCGGCATCGGTCAGCGTCAGGTTGCTGGCCGTGTCGTTCTGGCCCCAGAACTCAACCTGGTACTCGCCGCCGGTGATCGTCCCGTTCGTCACCGTCTCGTTGTTGCACTGCCCGCCGTACGCGCACGTGTCATCGGCGACGACCACGGGATAGCCCGAGTTGCCAGTGATCGTGTGGCCGCCGAGATCCAGCGTCACGCCGGGCTGGTCGATCGTCAGCGCCGGGCTACTCGTGCTCGAGCAGTCGAGGTCACCGTTGATCGTGATACTGGCAGTAATGGTGCCTCCGCAGGCCACGTTCGTGGCCGCTGTCGCGTGCGCCTGCCGGCTGGCCACCGCTGGGCCTGCGAGCAGGAGAACACCGGCGCCCGCAACCACGGCGGCGAGATACGTAAACCTGCCTCGCATCATTTCCTCCTGATTGAAGATGGAACCCGAATCCCGTGGCCCTCTGCGCAAAGAGGGCTGTGCAAACCACTTTGTCTCTGACCTTAGCCCAAAGACCGGATGCGCACAACGGGATGGGGCCGCGTCGCCGCGGCCCCATTGTCCTTCCTACGCTCGGCTCAGCTGCAGCCGGAGACGTCGTAGCAGTCGAGCGGGCTGTTCGTGTTGCTGCCCGTGTTGTTGCTGCCCGCCTGCGAGTAATCGGCGTAGAAGCCGTAATCCTGGTTGTACCAGGCCTGGTTGTTCGCGAACGCGAGGGCGTTATCCCCCTCGTACGTGTCCTCGAGGTAGAACCCCGAGTCGCCGTTGTACTTGCTCACGTTGCCGATGATCTGCTCGCGCGACGGCTCCTCGAACCAGAAGCCGATATTGCCGCTGTAGTTGGCGGTGTTCTCCAGCCACAAGGCGTACGCCGAGTAATAGTCGTAGTAGCCGATGTAGTTCCCGGTCGCCACGTTGCCGCTGAACACGCTGTACGGCGCCGCATACGACCAGTGGTAGGCCTCATAGATGTAGAAGCCGCTGCCAGTCTCGCTACTGGTGTGCTTCGCGGCGCGGGCACCGTTGCCCGTCATCGTCACCGAGCCGTCTTCGCCGGGATCGATGTAGTAGCCGTACCTACCGCCCGCGGTCACGTTGTTCGTGTACGTGTTCAGGTCCGACTCGCTGTCGTAGAAGTTGTACGAGCTCGTGTCGTCGCCGGAAATCGACGAGTTGTTATTGCTGATCGTGTCAGCCTGCTCGTAGTCGAAATAGACGTTGTACGTGTCGTCTTTGAGGACGTTCGAGTCGATCACATTCGACGAGCCGTACTCGCCGTAGATGCCCTCTTCGCCGGCGCCGGTGATCGTGTTGCCCGAGACCAGCGCGTTGGTCGCGTAGTTGAGGTACACGCCGATGTCTGCGGCATCGGTCAGCGTCAGGTTGCTGGCCGTGTCGTTCTGGCCCCAGAAGTCGATCTGGTCGTAGCCACCCGTAATCGTCCCGTTCGTCACCGTCTCGTTGTTGCACTGCCCGCCGTACGCACACGTGTCATCGGCGAGGACCACGGTGTCGCTCGAACCGCCCGAGTTGCCGGTGATCGTGTGGCCGCCGAGATTCAGCGTCACGCCGGGCTGGTCGATCGTCAGCGCCGGGCCAGTATAGGCCGAGCAGTCAAGGTCACCGTTGATCGTGATGCTGGCAGTAATGGTGTCTCCGCAGGCCACGTTCGTCGCCGCTGTCGCGTGCGCCTGCCGGGCAGCCCCGGCGGGACCCGCGAGCAGGAGAACACCGGCGACCGCAAAGACCCCGGCCACCAAATAGACAACCCTACGTCCCTTCATCTCACTCCCTCTCTATTTGAACCCGGTTCCGCGGCCACCTCTGCGCAAGAGGAGATGGATAGGCCACTTGGCGTTGACACTAGCGCAGAAGCCGGATGAACACAATCCCGAAGAGGTACGCAACCGCCTTTCACGACGTATCGAGAGCCAACTGCCGGAAGTCGGCCAGGCCCGAAACTCCGACCCCGACCAGGCGCAGCGCACCCGGCCGGTCGCGCAGGCCGCGGTCGAGCAGCCGACAACCGAGGTCGCCGATCGTCGCGGCCTCGTCGATTCCGCTCTCGAGCGAGGTCGAACGGCTCCGGATCGAGAGATCTGCGTAGCGAAGCTTCGTCGTCACGGTTCGCGCCACCTGGCCGCGCCGCTGCAACGCCGCGGCGACCTCCTCGGCCATTCCTCGCAGCTCGTCGTGCAGCCGCTCCCGGTCGGAGATGTCTCGCTCGAACGTGTTCTCGACGCTGATCGAGATCCGTTCCACCTCGAGATCGAGGCCACGCGGGTCGATCCCGCGAGCGCGATCGCGCAGCATCGCGCCGACGCTCCCTGGCAGGACACGCTTCAGCTCGTCATCGCCGAGTGCTGCAAGCGCGCCGATCGTTTCCACGCCGCCGGCATGCAGGCGCTGCTCCGCCTTCGGCCCCACTCCGGGCAGCCGGCGCACGGCGAGCGGCGCGAGGAAGAGAGCCTCGCGCCCCGGCGGCACGACCACCAGACCGGCGGGCTTGCGCGCGTCGCTCGCGACCTTGGCGACGACCTTGCACGGCGCGACGCCGAGCGAGCACGTGAGGCTCGTCCCCGCACGCACGGCCGTCTGCACCGCCTCCGCGATGACGCGCGCCGCGAGGAAGTCCCCCGCCACCTCTCCGACGTCGAGGTACCCCTCGTCCGCCCCGGTCTGCTCGAGGGTCGGGACGATCCCACGCACCGTCTCCCAGACATTCCGCGAGTACTCGCGGTAGAGGGCGTGGCGCGGGCGGACGAAGACGGCCTGCGGACAGCGGCGCAGCGCCTCGGCGCAACTCATCGCGGAGTGGATGCCGAAGCGTCGCGCGACGTAGTTCGCGGTCGCAACGACGCCGCGCCCGCGAGGGTCGCCGCCGACGACGAGCGGCTGCGTGCGGAGCTCGGGATTCTCGAGCTCCTCGACAGCCGCGTAGAACGCGTCGAGGTCCAGATGCGCGACGATTCCGGGAACGGCCACGCGAACAAATGTACGGGGCGCCGCCGACGGCGCTGCTACGCGAGCGCCGCTCGGAAGCGCGAGTCGGCGGCTGTCCGCTCGAGCCGGGCAAAGTGCTCGTCCGCGTAGGCGCGGAAGTCGAAGTCGAGCGTCGAGATCGCCTGCTGGACGACGCCCCACATCGCCTCGCGGAAGTCCGACATGAACCGCATCAGCGTCAGCGTCTCGGGGTCGCCGCCGCCGTACGCGTCGAGGAGGATTCGCTCGCCGTCGGTGTCGAGCTCGTGGTTGACCGCGAAGTTCCCGAGATCGAAGTAGGGGTCGCCCATCCCCGCGTATTCCCAGTCCACGATCCACAGCCGCCCTCGCTCGGCGATGAAATTGGCGTTGAGGAGGTCGTTGTGGCAGAAGCAGAGCGGCGCGCCGCGGCGCCGCTCCTCGATCCGCGCCGCGAGCTCGCCGGCGGCGGCGTAGGCAGACGGGATCGGGACGCCTCGCTCCTCGGCGATCGCTCGATATGCCTCGACGACGCGGAAGCTGTCGAAGCGGCTCGCAACGGCCGGACCGCCGTGGAGACGTGCCAGCGCGGCGCCGACCTGCGCGACGTCGACCTCCCCGACCTGGCCTTCGGCGAAGCGCGTCACGAGGTAGCCTCCGGGCTCGACGAACGCGACGACGTCGGGCGCGAGCCCGAGCTCGGCGGCGGCTAGGGAGGCGACGTGCTCGGCCGTCCGGTCGATCCCCAGCAGCTCGGTGTCCTCGCCGCCGATCCGCAGGACGAACGACTCGTCGCCGACCTCGACGCGGAAGTTGCGATTCGTGATGCCGCCGCCGAGCGGCTCGACCTTCGCGTCCCGGCCCGGCCAGACACGCTCGACGATCGCCTCCGGGTCCACGCTACGCCTAGCCCCTGACCCGCTCGCCCGTGGGATCGAAGAGCGGCTCTTCGGCGACGCTGCCGGCGACCCACTCCCCGAAGATGTCGACCTCGACCGGAGTCCCCGGAGAGCAGGCGGCCGACGGAAGGTACGCATAGGCGATCGAGCGCTCGACCGTGTAGCCGTAGCCGCCGCTCGTGACGCGGCCGACTGCCTCGTCTTCCACGCGGACAGGCTCGGAGCCGAGCGCGACGGCGCGCGGGTCGTCGAGCACGAGGCACGCGAGTTGGCGCTCGGGCTCGGCGCGCGACCGCAGCGCGTCGCGACCGATGAACTCGCCCTTGTCCAGCTTGACCGCGAAGCCGAGGCCTGCTTCGTACGGCGTCTCCTCGGGAGTCACGTCGGAGCCCCAGACGCGGTAGCCCTTCTCGAGCCGCAGGGAGTCGATCGCCTTGTATCCCCCGCCGACCAGGCCGAACTCACGACCGCCCTCCCAGATCGTGTCCCAGAGGCGGAGTCCGTGCTCCATCGGGCAGTACAGCTCCCAGCCGAGCTCGCCGACGTACGTCACCCGTAAGGCGAGGCAGGGCACCGAGCCGACCGCCAGCTCCCGCGCCCGCATATATCCGAAGGACAGCTCCTCCGAGGTCAGCGGCTGGAGGATCTCGCGCGCCGCCGGCCCCCAGAGGCCGAGACAGGCGTACTTCGACGTGACGTCCTCGACCTGGACGCCGTCGGGCGCATGCATCCGGATCCAAGCGAGGTCGTGGCGGCCGAAAGCCGTCCCCGTGACGATGCGGAAGCGGTCCTCCGCCAGACGCGTGACGGTGAAGTCGCACTCGACGCCGCCGCGCGCGTTGAGCATCTGCGTGTACGTGATCGCGCCGACATCGCGCGCGACCCGGTTGTCGCAGAGGTGCTCGAGGAGCTCGGGCGCACCCTCGCCCGAGATCTCGATCTTCGCGAAGGAGGTCTCGTCGAACAGCGCGGCCGTCGTCCGGCAGGCGACGTGCTCCGCCCCGATCGCGGGAGACCAGAGGCGGCCTGCCCAGCCACGAGGCCGGAGCGACTCGTCCCCGTTCGCCGCGTTCGGCTCGAACCAGTTGACGCGCTCCCAGCCGGACTTCTCGCCGAAGACGGCGCCGAGCTCCTGCAGGCGCTCGTAGGTCGGAGCGACCTGCCGCGGCCGGCCGGCCTGGCGTTCGTGGCCCGGGTATTTGACGTCGTAGTAGGTGGAGTAGACCTCGACCGTGCGCGCGAGCGTGTAGTCGCGATCCTCGTAGTTGCGGCCGAAGCGGCGCGAGTCCATCTCCCAGACGTCGAGGCTCGGGACGCCGTCGACGATCCACTCGGCGACGAGCTTGCCCATCCCCCCCGCGCCAGCGAGACCGTGGGCGCAGAAGCCGGCCGCGACCCAGAAGCCGCGGACGTCGGAAGGCCCGAGGATGAACTCGCCGTCCGGCGTGAACGCCTCGGGGCCGTTGATGAGGCGAATCACCTCGGCGTCGGCGAGATCGGGGACGCGGACGACCGCGTTCTCCATCAGTTCCTCGAAGCGGGGCCAGTCCTCGGCGAGCAGCTTCCCGTTGAAGTCGGCCGGGATCCCGTCGAGCGACCACGGCGCCGGGTCGCGCTCGTAGCCGCCCATGATCAGCCCGCCCGACTCGCCCCGGAAGTAGACGAGCAGCGACGGATCACGCATCGTCGGGACGTCGAGCGGGATCCCGGACGGCTTCGTGACGAGGTACTCGTGCGCCATCGGGATCAACGGGACGTTCACGCCCGCGAGCCGGCCGATCTCGCCCGCGAACATCCCGCCCGCGTTGATCACAATCTCGGTCTCGATCTCGCCCTTGTCCGTCACGACGCCCGTGACTCGGCCGCGCTCGACCGGGATCTCCGTGACTCGCGTGTTCGTATAGATCTCTGCGCCCCCGCGGCGCGCGCCCTCGGCGAGCGCGAAGGTCAGTTGCGACGGGTCGATGTAGCCATCGGTCGGCAGGTAAGCGGCGCCGAGAACGCCGTCGGTGGACATCGGCGGGAAGAGCCGCTGCGCCTCCTCGGCGGAGATCAGCTCCAGCGGCAGGCCGAACGTCTTCGCCCACCCCGCTTGGCGGGAGAGCTCCTCCATCCGCTCCTGCGACGAGGCGAGGCGCAGCGAGCCGACCTCGTGCCAGCCCGTCTCGAGGCCGACCTCGTCGCCGAGCCGGCGATAGAGATCGACCGAGCTCATCATCATCTTGGTCAGGCTGAGCGAGCCGCGCAGCTGTCCGACGAGGCCTGCGGAGTGGAACGTCGAGCCGCTCGTCAGGTCGGCGCGCTCGACAAGGACGACGTCCTCCCAGCCGAGTCGCGCGAGCCAGTAGAGGATCGAACAGCCGCCGACGCCCCCGCCGATCACGACCGCACGCGCCGAGGGCTTCATTGGCGCACCCTATCCCGGTCGATAATCCGCCTCGTGGCCGTCGGCGCGGTGATCTTCGACTTCAACGGGACGCTCTCGCACGACGAGCCGATCCTCCTCGCCCTCTTCCAGGAACTGTTCGCCGAGCACGGCAAGCCGCTCGCAGCGAAGACGTATTTCGACGAGCTGGCGGGACTCTCCGATCCCGAGATCGTGCGGGCCTGGCTCGGCGCCGACCACCCGGCGGTGGCCGAGGTCATCGCGGAGAGGACGCGGCGGTACCAGGCGCTCGTCGCGGACGGCTCGAGCGTTCCCGAGGACGTACGCGTCGCCGTGCGGTATGCAGCCGAGCGCGTGCCGCTGGCGATCGTCTCCGGCGCCATGAGAGCGGAGATCGAGCCGGTCGTCGAAGCGGCGGGGCTCGCCGACATCCTGAGCACGATCGTCGCCGCGGAGGATGTGACTCGCGGTAAGCCCGATCCCGAGGGCTACGTGCGTGGGCTGGGGCTGATGGGCGGCGAAATCGCTCCGTCGGACACGCTCGTGTTCGAGGACACGGAGGCGGGGATCACCGCTGCGAAGGCAGCGGGGATGCGGTGCATCGCCGTCCTCGGCACGCTCGCGCCCGAACGGCTCGCGGCGGCGGACGAGATCGTCCCGGCTCTCGATGTCGGGGTGATGGAGCGCCTCCTCTAGGCTCTGCGCGGGATGGCAGTCCTCACCTCGCAGCTGGACCGAGACGCCGACGAGTTCACGCGTCGGCGCGAGCGGATGGAGCAGCTCGTCGCGGAGTTGCGCGAGCGCTCGGCGCTCATCGCCCGCGGCGGCGGCGAGAAGGCGATGGAGCGGCACACCTCGCGCGGCAAGATGCCGGCGCGCGAACGGATCGACCGGCTCGTCGATCCCGGCACCGCCTTCCTCGAGCTGAACGCGCTCGCCGCGTGGGAGCTCTACGACGGTGACGCGCCGGGCGCGGGCATCGTGACCGGGATCGGATGTGTCGAGGGACGGGAGTGCGTGATCGTCGCGAACGACGCCACCGTCAAGGGCGGCTCGTACTTCCCGCTCACCGTCAAGAAGCACCTGCGCGCGCAGGAGATTGCGGAGCAGAACCGGCTGCCGTGCCTCTACCTCGTCGACTCCGGCGGCGCCTTCCTGCCCCTCCAGGCCGAGGTCTTCCCCGACCGTGACCATTTCGGCCGGATCTTCTTCAACCAGGCGCAGATGTCGGCGAAGGGGATCCCGCAGATCGCGGTCGTGATGGGCTCGTGCACCGCCGGCGGCGCNNACGATCTTCATCGGCGGCCCGCCGCTCGTGAAAGCCGCGACCGGGCAGGACGTCACCGTCGAGGAGCTCGGTGGCGCGGACGTCCACGCGCGCCACTCCGGCGTCGCCGACCACTACGCGACCTCCGACGAGCACGCACTCGCGATCGCGCGCGGCATCGTCCGCAACCTCGGCTCGCCGCCGCCGGATGCGGCGTGGGACGTCGCCGATCCCGAGCCGCCGGCGCTCGATGCCTCCGACCTCTACGGGCTGATCCCCGAGGACTTCCGCCACCAGGTCGACCCGCGCGAGCTGATCGCGCGCATCGTCGACGGCTCGCGCTTCCAGGAGTTCAAGCAGCTCTACGGCGAGACGCTCGTCACCGGCTTCGCCCGGATCGAGGGCTTCCACATCGGATTGGTCGCCAACAACGGCGTCCTCTTCGCCGAGTCGGCGCAGAAGGGCGCGCACTTCGTCGAGCTCTGCTGCAAGCGGCGGATCCCGCTCGTCTTCCTCCAGAACATCACCGGCTTCATGGTCGGTGCCGAGTACGAGGCCGGCGGGATCGCGCGGGACGGGGCGAAGCTCGTGATGGCGGTGGCGAACGCGCAGGTGCCGAAGTTCACGGTCGTGACCGGCGGCTCCTTCGGCGCAGGCAATTACGCCATGTGCGGGCGCGCGTACGAACCGCGGCAGCTGTGGATGTGGCCGAACGCGCGCATCTCCGTCATGGGCGGCGAGCAGGCGGCGACCGTCCTCTCGATGGTCGGCGACGTCGACCAGGACGAGATCCGCGCGAAGTACGAGGCCGAGGGGAATCCGTACTACTCGACCGCGCGGCTGTGGGACGACGGGATCATCGACCCGCTCGACACCCGGCGAGTGCTCGCGCTGGGGCTGGCGGCCGCGCGGAACGCCGCGATCCCAGAGACGACGTTCGGCGTCTTCCGGATGTAGCCGTGATCGCGCGCGTCCTCATCTGGAACCTCTTCGACTCGAAGACGACGCTCGACGAGTTGCGCGAGCATCTGCCGGTGCTGCCGGAGGGCGCGTACTGGATCTCGAACGGGGCGGCGGATCGCTTCGGGCTCGTCTCCGTCGGTGAATCCTTTCCGGACCTCGGCGCGGTGCCGGAGCTGATCGGGAGCGAACCGGTGGCCGCGGAAGAGTTCGACATCGTCGAGTGAGCCGCCGCTCGTCCTGGCCGGCGGGGCTGGGGGCGGCGATCCTCTTCGCGTTCTCGTTCTTCGCGCTGCAGCACTGGCTCGAGCAGGGTCAGCTCTCCGACGTCGGCGGCTACCAGCAGTACGCCGAGCTGATGCGCGGCGGACAGGTTCCGTACCGCGACTTCGCGTTCGAGTACCCGCCCGGGGCACTGCCCGTCTTCCTCCTCCCCGTCTACATGAGCTGGAGCTACGCGACGTCCTTCGCGATCCTGATGGGTGTCTGCGGAGCAGGCTGCATCGCGCTGCTCGCGGCGACGCTGCAGTCCGTCGAGGCGAGCTCCGAGCGGATCTGGGGAGCGCTTCTCCTCTTCGCCGTCTCGCCGCTCGTCCTCGGTTCGCTCTTCGACACGCGCTTCGACCTCTGGCCGGCGCTCCTCGCGCTCGGCGGGCTCGCGGCGCTCGTGCGGGAACGGCCGCTCCTGAGCGGCGGGCTGCTCGGGCTCGGCTTCGCCGCGAAGCTCTGGCCGGGCGTCCTGCTGCCGGTGGCGGCGATCCACCTCTGGCGCCGGCGCGGGAGTGGCGCGGGGCTTGCCTCGATCGCCGCCTTCCTCGTCGTGACGGCGGCCTGCTTCCTCCCCTTCGCCCTGCTCGCGCCGTCGGGCCTGCGCTCGAGCCTGACGGGGCAACTCGACCGGCCGCTGCAGGTGGAGAGCCTCGGCGCGGCGATCCTGATGGCGGCGGAGCATTTCGGGATGCGCCCGCTCACGACGATCACGTCGCACGGCGCACAGGCTCTGAGCGGGCGCGGCGCCGGGCTCGCTGCGTTCCTCTCCACCGCCGCCGAGATCACGACCGTGCTCGGGGTCTGGGTGGCGTACGCCTGGCGCGGCACGCGCGAGCGCGAGGCGGCGTTGTTGGCGGCTGCCGCGTCGGTGGTCACGCTCGTCGCCTTCGACAAGGTGCTCTCACCGCAGTATCTGATCTGGCTCGTCCCGTTCGTCGCGCTCGCCGACGGCGGGAGAGGGATCCTCGCCGCGGGTCTTCTCCTGCTCGCGCTCGGCCTGACGCAGACGTGGTTTCCGTGGAGCTATTGGCAGCTCGCGACGGGCCACGAATCGCCCTGGTCGTGGTACCTCCTCGCGCGCGACCTCTCGCTCGTCGCGCTCGCCGGCGTGCTCGCCGACCTTCAGCCGCGGATCAGGTTGCGCAGGAGGAAGAGCACGTTCGCGGGCCGCTCGGCGAGCCTGCGCATGAGGTAGCGGTACCAGTCCGGCCCGTAGGGCGCCGCGACGAGGACCGCGTAGCCGCGGCGGACGAGGTCGAGCTGCAGGCGCGGCCGGACGCCGTAGAGCATCTGGAACTGGAAGCGCTCGTTCGGGATCCCGCGCTCGCGCGTGAAGGCAGTCGCGTGCTCGATGAGCGCCTCGTCGTGCGTCGCGATCGCAGTGAAGCCGCCGCCGGCGAGCGACGCCTCGAGCAGACGGACATAGGCCGCGTCGACGTCGCGCTTCTCCGGGTAGGCGGCCTCCGGCGGCTCGAGGTAGGCGCCCTTGACGAGGCGCAGGTTCGGCGCGAGCGGCAGCAGCGCCGCGAGGTCGTCCTCGCTGCGGAAGAGATACGACTGGAGGACGGCGCCGACGTTGGAGTGGCCGCTTTCGAGAAGCCGGTGGTAGATGCGCAGCGTCGCGTCGACGTGGGCGGACTCCTCCATGTCGATCCGGACGAAGTTGCCGGTCGTCGCCGCGTGCTCGACGAGCTCGGCGAGGTTCCGGTGCGCGAGCTCCTCGTCGATCGCGAGCCCGAGGTGGGTCAACTTGAGCGCGACGTTCGTCCGCAGTCCCTCGGTCTGGATGCGGTCGAGCAGCGCACGGTACGCATCGACGACGGCGCGCGTTTCCGCCTCGTCTCGGACGCCCTCGCCGAGCAGCGTCGTGTTCGTGAGGAGCCCGTTCTCGTTGAGGCGGCGGAGGACAGGCACGGCTGCGTCGAGGCTCTCGCCTGCAACGAAGCGGGCCGCGCCGAGCCGGAAGCCGTACCGCTGCACGAAGCGCTGCAGGCCGCGGTTGTTCGCCGCGGCGAGGAACGTCCTGCGAAGGACGCTCAGCCCCACTCCTCGGCGATCTTCTCCACCGCCGCGCGCTCCTCGTCGCTCAGGTCGCGCAGCGGCGCGCGGACCTCGGCTGTGACCGGGACGCCGCGGCAGCCGAGCGCCGCTTTCGAGGCGGCGTGGAACGGGAAGCGCATCAGCGCGCTCCGGAGCGCAGTGGCCTTCTCGGCGTTGGCGGTGGTCGGCTCGCGGACGAGCGGGACGACCGCGTCGGGGAAGCTCGCGGCGAGGCCGGAGACTGCGCCGGCCGCGCCCGCCGCCAGACCGCGCTCGAGCAGTGCCTCGGCGCCGACGAAGACGTCGAGCCCTTCGAGGAGGTACGGCTCGAGCTTCTCCCACGGACTGTCCGAGACCTTCATCCCCGCGAGGTTCGGCACGCGCTCGCGCAGCCGCTCGATTACCGGCAGCGGGATCGCGTAGCCGCTCCGCGCCTCGAACTCGTAGAGGTAGAACGGGATGGGCGCACACGCACGGGCGGTCGTCTCGAAGTGGGCGAGCAGCTCGTCCGCGTCGAGCGGGTAGTACGGCGGCGCGATCACCGCGACCGCGTCGGCCCCGATCGCCGCGGCGTGCTCGGCGAGCGCCGCCGTGTCGCGCGTCGTCTGCGCGCCGCAGTGGACGGCGACCTGCAGCCGGCCGCGTCCCGCCTCGACGAAGGCGGCCGCGATCTCCTGCCGCTCATCCGGTGAGAAGAGGACGCCCTCTCCGGTCGTGCCGAGTGCCAGGACGCCGTCGAGCCCGTGTCCGGCGAGGAAGTCGACGTACGGCCCGACTGCGGCGGCGTCGAAGGAGCCGCCGTGAAGCGGCGTCACGGCGGCGGCGAGCGCTCCCTTCAGCACGTCCGCCACTCTAAGCTCCTCGCCGTGCCGAAGAACCTCCGCACCGAGCGGGACGGTGACGTCCTTCGGATCACACTCGCACGGCCCGACCGGCGAAACGCCTTCGACGCCGCCGTCATCGCCGAGCTCGCGGAGGCGTTCGTCGACGTCGGCCGCGTTCGCGCGGTCGTCCTCGCCGGCGACGGGCCGAGCTTCTCCGCCGGCGCCGACGTCGAGTGGATGCGCTCCTCCGCGGATCTGACGTACGACGAGAACGTCGCCGACGCGAACGCGCTCCGCGCGATGCTCGAGGCGATCGACGGCTGCCCGGCGCCGGTGGTCGCGCGGGTGCAGGGTCACGCGCTCGGAGGCGGCGCCGGCCTCGTCGCGGCGGCGGACATCGCGATCGCCGCGCGTGACGCCGTCTTCTCCTTCTCCGAGGTCAAGCTCGGGATCATCCCCGCGGTCATCTCCCCGTTCGCGCTCGGCAAGATCGGCCCGTCGGCCGCGCGGCGGTACTTCCTGACGGGTGAGCGCTTCGACGCGGAGGCGGCGCTGCGGATCGGTTTGGTCCACGAGGTCGCGGACGACCTCGACGCCGCGGTCGAGCGAATCATCGGGGAGCTGCTCGGCGCCGGACCGCACGCCGCGCGGTGGGCGAAGCGGCTCGTGCGCGAGCGGCCGGACGGCCCGGAGACGGCGCGCTGGATCGCCGAGCGCCGGACGAGCGAGGAGGGCCAGGAAGGTCTGCGCGCCTTCCTCGAGAAGCGCCCTCCGAGCTGGAAGCCCTAGGGCTGGAACTGCTGCGCGAACGACGTCACCTTGTCGACGTCGACCGTCAGCCAGAGCCCTGAGTCGAGCGGCTCGACGAGCTTCGGCGTCTTCGCGCCGCCGATGATCGCGGCCAGCTGCGCGGCCGTCACCGTCGTCGTCTGCATCTGCTGCTTGCCGAGAGTCAGCACGGTGCCGCTCGTCTTGGCGGGAAGGGCGAACGTCAGGTTCTGGCTTCCCGCGGGGATCACCCAACGGTCGTCGGGGACGCCGGGGCACGTGAGCGGAGCGCATGCCGTTCCCTGCGACGCCGCGAAGGCGACGTTCGCGGTGACGCCGACAAGGAAGAACTGCGGCTTGATGACGAGCAGGTAGTGGCGCGGGTCGGCCTGCGTGATCGAGACCGGCGTGCCGAAGTAGCGGGCGTTGTCGGTCTGCGCGAGTGCGCCGCCTGGAGTCGGAGTCGTCTGCGTCGTGACCGTCCGCGTGACGGTCACCGTCGATGTCTTCGTGCTGCCTATCGCGCAGCCTGAGAGCGCCAGGGTGACCACGAGAACGGCTGCGATGCGCATCAGCGCGACCCTACCGGCAGGCTGCGCAAAGTCCACTGATCTCGACGCGATGCTCGGTGGCGACGAAGCCGTGGCGCTTCGCGGCCTTGTTCACCCAGCCGCCGAGGTCGCACTCCTCCACCTCCACGACGCGGTGGCAGCGCTCGCAGACGAGGTGATGATGGTGCGCCTCGCCGCAGAGGCGATAGCACTGCTCGCCGCTGTGGTGGGAGAGGACATCGACCACGCCTGCGTCGCTCAGCAGGGCGAGCGTCCGGTAGACGGTCGCAAGCCCGGTGGTCGAGGCACCCCTGCGCAACCGGCTCCAGAGCTCCTGCGCCGTCACGTCGTCGGGCTCGCGCGCGAGTTCCTGGAGCACCTCGAGCCGTCGCGGGGTTGCGCGGACGCCATGGCGATCGAGAAGAGCGGACAGATCTTGCGCTTCGGTTGACACGTGCCCTATTCTAGCTCGTGATGATAGTGAGAACCATTCTCGTAGTCGCGGGGAGCACACTCGCGGCCATCACCTTCACCGCCTGCGGCGGCGGGAATCCGGCTGCCGCGCAGGGGAAGCTGCAGGTCGTCGCTGCGGAGAACTTCTGGGGCAGCATCGCCTCCCAGCTTGGCGGCTCAAAGGTCTCGGTGCACAGCATCATCGTCAACCCGAGCACCGACCCCCACTCGTATGAGCCGACGGCCGGCGACGCCCGTACTCTGGCCGGCGCGAAGCTCGCGCTTGTGAACGGCATCGGCTACGACACGTGGGCGTCGCGCCTGCTCGCAGCGAACCCGGTCTCGGGCCGGACGACGCTCGACGTTGGCAACCTGCTCGGTCTCGTGGATGGCGACAACCCGCACCAGTGGTACTCGCCGACGAGTGTGCAGAAGGTGATCGCCGCGATCGTCACCGACTACGACAAGCTCGATCCGGCCGACAAGACATATTTCGCGGCACGCGAGCAGCACTTCGAGCGCAGCTCGCTCTCGACGTACAACCATCTGAGCGCCGAGATCCGCACGCGCTTCTCCGGCGTGCCGATCGGCTACAGCGAGAGCATCTTCCAGCCTCTCGGCCAGGCGCTCGGCCTCAAGCTCCTCACTCCCTACAGCTTCGCCAAGGCCGTCGCGGAGGGCACAGAGATCAGCGCGCAGGACAAGGAGACGGTCGACGCGCAGGCGCAGAGGGGACTGATCAAGGTCTGGATCTACAACAGCCAGAACGCGACGCCGGACATCCAGCGGATCAATGCGATCTGCCGCTCCAAGCACATCCCGATCGCGACGGTGACCGAGACGCTCTCGCCCGCGGGCGACACCTTCGAGCAGTGGCAGGTGGCCGAGCTAAAGGGACTGATCAACGCGCTGCACGCGGCGACCGGGAGGTAGAAGACATGCCCGCCATCGAACTGGCGGATGTGGCGGTCGCACGAGACGGCCGCACCGTCTGGAGCGGGGCGAATGTCGACATCGAACGGGGGGAGTTCGTCGCGGTGCTCGGGCCGAACGCCGCCGGCAAGTCGACGCTGATCGAGTTGCTGCTCGGCCTCCTCAGTCCCAGCGCCGGCACCGTCTCCGTACTCGGCGCAGCTCCGGGCACCCACGGCAGCGAAATCGGCTACGTGCCACAGCGGCACGCGTTTGACCAGACGCCGCGGATCCGCGGCACCGACGTCGTCCGACTCGGCCTCGACGGGACGCGCTTCGGCCTGCCGCTCCCGTGGCGTGATGGCCACCGCGCGCAGGTGCAGGAGGCAATCGAGCTCGTCGGTGCGACCGAGTACGCCGGCAGGGCAATCGGCGAGTGCTCCGGCGGCGAGCAGCAGCGACTCCTGATCGCGCGGGCGCTGATCAGCTCGCCCCAACTCCTGCTACTCGACGAGCCGCTCGACAGCCTCGACCTGCCGAACCAGAGCTCGGTCTCTGCTCTCGTCGACCGGATCCGGCGCGAGCGAGACGTGACGGTGCTGCTCGTTGCCCACGACGTCAACCCGCTGCTCCCGTACCTCGACCGCGTCATCTACGTCGCCGGCGGCCGCGTTCTCGCCGGCCCTCCGGCACAGGTGATCACGAACGAGACGTTGACCGCCCTGTACCGGACGCCGATCGAGGTGCTGCGCACGTCCGACGGACGGCTGGTCGTCGTCGGCCTCCCGGAGGCTCCCGCGCACCACGCCGACCGGCACGCGCATCCGTGAGCTTCTTCGCCTACCCGTTCATGGTCCACGCGCTCGAGGCGGGGACGATCGTCGCCGTGATGGCGGCGGTCACCGGCTGGTTCGTCGTGCTTCGCCGGCAGACGTTCGCCGGGCACGCCCTCTCGGTGATGTCGTTCCCCGGAGCGAGCGGCGCCGCGCTGGCCGGCTTGCCGCTGCCACTCGGCTACTTCGCCGCATGTGGGATCGCGGCCGCCGCGATCGCCGCCGGCTCGCGGACGGACAATCGGCGAAATCTCGCCCAGGAGTCGGCCGTGATCGGCGCCGTCCAGGTCACCGGCTTCGCCCTCGGCTTCCTCTTCCTGAGTCTTTACGGCGGGATTCTCGAGAACCTCGAGAATCTTCTGTTCGGCTCCTTCCTCGGGATCACGGCGACGCAGGTGGATGTCCTCGCCGGTGTTGCCGTGTGCGCACTCGCGTTCTTCGCGGTCGTAGGCAGGCCGCTGCTCTTCAGCTCTATCGACGACCTTGTCGCTCGCGCCGGAGGTGTGCCGGTGCGCGCCCTCGAGATCGCCTTCCTGCTCGTCCTCGGCCTCGCCGTGGCCTCCACCGCGCAGATCACGGGCGTCCTGCTGGTCTTCGCGCTCCTCGTCGCTCCGGCCGCCGCCGCACAGCAGCTCACGTCAAGCATCGCCGGCGGGATCGGCCTCAGCGTCGCGATCGGGCTCCTCGTCACCTGGACCGGGCTCTTGCTCTCGTATTACACCGACTACTCGGTCGGCTTCTATGTGACGACGCTCGCCTTCGCCGTGTACCTCGCTGCGCGGCTCTTCCGCCGGCTCGTGAGGTCGTGATGCTGTCGCAGGACTTCATCCGGCTCGCGTTGCTCGCCGGAACGCCGATCGCGCTCGCGAGTGGGGCGATCGGCTACTTCGTAGTTCTTCGCGGCCAGGTCTTCGCCGGCGACACGCTCAGCCACGTCTCCTTCACCGGCGCCCTCGCAGCGGCGGCAGCGGGCGTCGATCTTCGCTTCGGCCTGTTCGCTGCAACAGTCGTCGTCGCGCTGCTCCTCGCCCTGCTCGGAGACCGGGCCGCGAGCGACGATGTCGCGATCGGGACGACGCTCGCCTGGGTGCTCGGCCTCGGCGCCTTCTTCCTCGACCTCTTCAACCGTTCGAGCCGCGGCGGGAACGGCGTCATCGCCGCCCGCACTCTGTTCGGCTCGATCTTCGGACTGAGCGGGGGCCAGGCACGGCTGGCCGCGGTGATCGGCGTGGCGCTCTTCGTGATCATGCTCGCGATCGCCAGGCCGCTGCTCTGCGCCACGATCGACTCCAAGGTGGCCGCCGCCCAAGGTCTGCCGGTGACCGCGCTCGGAGCCGGGTTCCTCGTGCTCGTCGGCGTCGACGCGGCCGAGGCGACGCAGGTCGTCGGCGCGTTGCTCATGCTCGGGCTGATCGCCGTGCCCGCCGGGGCCGCCGCTCGGCTCACGGCGAGCCCGTACCTCGCGCTCACCCTCTCCAGCGTGTTCGCAATCGCCTCGCTCTGGCTCGGGGTCGTCCTCGCCTACGTGATCCCGTCGTTCCCGCCCAGCAGCGCCATCATCGGAGTGGCGGCCGTGATCTATGCGCTTTCGTTCGCGGCGGCGTCGGTCACGGCACGGTGGCCATGTTGGCCTCGAGGTGCTCGACCTTCGACGTCCCCGGGATCGGCAGGATGACGGGCGAGCGGTCGAGGAGCCAGCGGATCTCCTCCGCCGGAGACTGAAGCCCCTCACCGAGCGGACGCCAGGGCAGAAACGCGATCCCGTCCGCCTCGCACGCCGCCAGCACGTCCTCCGAGGTGAGCAGGCCGCGGTTGTACTCGTTCTGAACGGACGCGATCGACGTCACCGACTGCGCCGCACGCAGCTGGCCGACCGAGACGTTCGAAAGCCCGATCAAGCGGACCTTCCCTTCCTGCCGCAGCTGCTCGAGCGCCCCCACGGATTCCTCGATCGGCACTTCCGGGTCGTGCCGGTGCAGCTGGTAGAGGTCGATCCGCTCGAGCCGCAGGCGGCGGAGGCTTTCGTCGCATGCTTCGCGTAGCCGCTCGGGACGCGCGTCGCGGTGCCTTTCCTGGAAGCCGCGCCCTAGCCCGCCCTTCGTCGCGATGACGAGTCCCGGCGGATACGGATGGAGCGCCTCGGCGACCAGCTCCTCGCTGCGGCCGGCACCGTAGACATCGGCGGTGTCGACGAAGTTGACGCCGAGCTCGAGCGCGCGGCGGAGGACGCTCCTCCCCTCGTCCGGATCCTCGACGATCCGCATCGCGCCGAAGCCGACGCGGCGCACCTCGAGCTCGCCGCCCAACAGAAAGCTTGGGTTCATGCAGGCAGGCTAGTGGCGCAGCGTCGCGAGAAGCGAGCGTGTGACGACGAGTCGAGTCCGGGTCGAGGCGAGCACGCCGTCGCCGCCGGCGGTGATCCGGTAGACGGTCGGGCGCAGGCGCAGCGGCGTCCTGAAGTCGCCGCTTGGCAGGACGTGCGGCCGGGAGACGACCGTCCAGGCGCCGCGCTCCAGCCTCCACACCTCGACCGGCCCGGCGGTGTGCGGCAGGACTTCGCCGCCGAGAAGATGCGTGCCGAGCGCCTGGACACGCAATCGCGGCGCGACGGCGACGTCGACGCTCGTGCCGCTCGTCCCGGGCACGAGAAGCCGGAACGCCGTGCTCGCGTGCGGCACGAGCGAGAGCTCCGTCCTGCCGCGGACGCGACGCATGGTCCGCCACGAGCCGTCGCCGCTTTGCTGCTGGAGCCGCGCGCCTTTCGCGCCGACCGCGCGAGCGACGACGCGGACGGCGCGACCGTAGAGGACGCGTTGCTCACTCGTCGACAGCTCGAGCTCGCCGATGGAGAACCAGGTCGAGCGGAGGCCGAGCGCCTGCGCGACCGCGGCTCCGCTGCGGCTGGCCGTCGCGCCGGAGGAGAGCCGCAGCCGCACCGAAGAAACCCGCCAGCTCGAGTCCCGCTCGATCCGCGCGGACTCGATCGTCCCACGCAACCCGAGCCGCTGCGCGAGCCGCGACCCGGTGAACGCGTACGGCCCCCAGTCGTGATGCGGCGAGAACGTGTCGTACGGATCCGGCACCGAGCGGAGATACGGGATCGGAGCGGCCCCCGGCCACGCGTCCTGCACCGACTCGGTGCGGCCGCCCGAGCTCGACGAGTAGTACGTCCGGGCGACACCTCCATCCCAGGTGAGGATCTGGCCACGCGTCTTGTAGACGGCGAGATCGCTGTGCGGCCGCTCGGCGGCGACACCGCCGTAGACCTGGTCGCGTGTGTCGGGGAGAAGGTCGTACCTCGCCTTCGACTTCAACTCGGCGACCGCGTACGAGCGCGCCGCGACCGCCTGCGCCTCGAGCTCGGCGAGCGGCCAGCGGGACGGCGACTCCGACGGAACGACGCCGCGGACATAGGTGTCGAGCTTGAGCGCGTTGACGACGTCGAGCGTCGAGCCGTTGCCGCGCACCACGAAGGTGCCTTGGTAGGAGCGCCCGTCGAGCGTGAGTGGCGCCCGCGCGCAGCTGAAGACCGCGAGATGGCCGAGCGACCGTCCGCGTCCGTCCTTCCGGATGGGAAGAACGAGCCGCGGGCCGACCCCGAACGTCCCGGCCTTGAAGCGATGGGTGAAGGTCCGGCCGTTGTTGACCTTCAGCGGCGCCGCGCAGCCGATCGTCGCGACGTGGACGTTCTGCGCGAGAAGGACGCGGACGCGCGGCTCGCTGCTGCGCCCGAGCTTCGTGCCGGGGTAGTAGTGGAAGAGGATCCGGCGGTAGCTCCAGCCGTGGCGCGCGTAGCCGTAGGCGCCCCACTGGCTCATCCCGACGCCGTGTCCCCAGCCGTGGCCGGTCACGACCAGCTCGGTACCGGCGCGCGCCGATGTCGCCCCAGCCGCCGCGCACAGGACTGCCATGAGAGCTATCCCCCGCCTCATTCGGGAAGGGTAGAGGGCAAACGTAGACTCCGTCGCCATGCGCCGGCTGCTGGTCGCGAACCGTGGGGAAATCGCGTTGCGCATCTTTCGCGCCTGCCGCGAGGAGGGCATCGAGACGGTCGCGGTCGCGGCGCCCGACGACCGCGACGCGCTCCACGCCGAGTCGGCGGATGCGCTGGTCGAGATCGCCTCCTACCTCGACCCGGCCGAGCACGTTCGTGCGGCGCTCGAGTCCGGCGCCGACGCCGTCCATCCCGGCTACGGCTTCCTCTCCGAGAGCGCAGAGCTCGCCGAGGCGGTTCTCGAGGCGGGGCTGACCTGGGTCGGACCGCCGCCGGCGGCGTTGCGCGCAGGCGGCGACAAGCTCGCGGCGAAGGAAGCGGCTCGTACTGCTGGCGTTCCCGTCCTCCCGAGCGGGACTCCGGAAGAGATCGGCTTCCCGCTCCTCGTCAAGGCGGCGGCAGGCGGTGGCGGCCGCGGCATGCGCATCGTCCGCAGCGAGGAAGATCTCGACGACGCGCTGGCGGCGGCGCGCCGGGAGGCCGCGGCTGCGTTCGGAGACGACACCGTCTTCTGCGAGCGCTACCTCGAGCGGCCGCGTCACGTCGAGATCCAGCTGCTCGCCGACACGCACGGCACTGTGGTCGCGCTCGGCGAGCGCGACTGCTCCATCCAGCGCCGTCACCAGAAGGTGCTCGAGGAGTCGCCCTCCCCCGCGCTCGACCCGGAGCTGCGGCAGCGGATGAGCGACGCCGCGGTCGCATTCGCGCGCGCTATCGCCTACGAGAGCGCCGGCACGGCGGAGTTCGTCCTCGACGGCCGCGACTTCTGGTTCCTCGAACTCAACGCGCGGATCCAGGTCGAGCATCCGGTGACCGAGCTCGTGACCGGCGTCGACATCGTGCGGGAGCAGCTGCGAATCGCGTCCGGGGAAGCGCTGTCCGACTCAGTAACGAATTGTCACTTGCGAGGTCACGCGGTGGAGGTGCGGCTCTACGCCGAGGATCCGCGGACGTTCCTCCCGCAGGCGGGCACGCTCGAGAAGCTGCGGCTGCCGGAGGGGATCCGCGTCGACGCCGGGGTGCGCGAAGGCGACGAGATCGGCACGGCGTACGACCCGATGATTGCGAAGCTCATCGCCGCCGGTGACACGCGCGAGGAGGCGCTCGACAGGCTCGCCGAGGCGCTGCGCGAGACCGAGGTCGGCGGCGTGACGACGAACCTGCCGTTCCTGCGCTGGCTCGTCTCCCACCCGCTCGTCCGGGCCGGACGCGTCACGACCGCGTTCCTCACCGAGACCCCGCCAATGTCCGAGTGGCCGGTGACTGCGCCCACCGCAGTCTGGAGCGAGCCGTGGCGTCTCAACCTCCCCGCGCCCGCGCCGCAGGCGGCACTGGACGCCGACGCGCTTGCCGGTGGGCCTGGCGCGGGAGCCGAGGAACAGTCAGCGGTCGTCGCGCCGATGCCGGGCACCGTGATCCGCGTCCTCGTCGAGGCCGGCGCCGAGGTCTCGGCACGCCAGCCCCTCGTCGTCCTCGAGGCGATGAAGATGGAGACGCCGCTCGTCTCGCCGTACGCTGCGACGGTGCGCGCGGTACACGTGAGCGAGGGCGACCGCGTTGGGAGTGGAGCGGTGCTCGTGGAGCTCGACGAGTGAACGTCGAGCGCTTCGACGACGCCGGCGAGTTCCTCGCGCGGGCCGAGCCGCTCTTGCTCGCCGACGAGGCGCGTCACAACCTCCTGCTCGGCATCGCGGGAACGATCCGCGACACCCCAGACCTCTATCCCGAGCGGCACCTGTGGCTCGTCTCCGACGATGGCCGGCCTGTCGCCGCAGCCTTGCGGACGCCGCCGTACAACCTCATCCTCGGCGTCCCCGAGTCGGACGAAGCCCTCGCCGCGCTCGCCGCTGCCGTTGCCGCCGAGGAGTTCCCCGGAGTCGTCGGCGCGACGCCCGAAGCCGAGGCGTTCGCACAGCTGTGGGCGCCCCGCGCCGGGACGACGGCGCGGCTCGGCATGCGACAGGGCGTCTACGCCCTCGAGCGCGTCGAGGAGCTGCCGCCGGTTCGGGGCACGGCGCGCGTTGCGACGATGGACGACCGCGCCCTCGTGCTCCGCTGGTGGATCGCCTTCGGCGAGGAAGTGCTGCACGAGGGCGGCCCCGGCCGCGACATGGCCGAGGCGACCGTCGACCACCGCCTCTCCTCCCCGCGCACGGGAATCCTGCTCTGGGAGGACGGCGGCGAAGTGGTCTCGTTCGCCGGCTGGGGCGGGCGGACGCCGAACGGAATCCGCGTCGGCCCCGTCTACACGCCGCCGGAGCTCCGCGGGCGCGGCTACGCGACGGCCGTCACCGCCGAGTTGTCGCAGCAGTTGCTCGACGGCCGCCTCGTGGAGGGCGGCCGCCGCTTCTGCTTCCTCTACACCGACCTCGCCAATCCGACCTCGAACGCGATCTACGAACGGATCGGCTACCGCCGCGTCTGCGAGTCGGCCGAGATCTCTTTCGGGCGCTGACCTAACTGGGAAAGAGCTTCTGGAGCTTCATGGCGGCGCCCATATCGCCCTTCAGCTTCAGCTTGCCGGTCATGTAGGCGCTCGTCGGGTTCTGCTCGCCGGCGATGATCTTCTCGAAGACCTCCTGCGAGGTGCTGATCGTGACGTCGGCGTCCTCCAGGCCGTCGCCGACTGCGACCGCACCCTCGGTGACCTTGACTGTCCACTGGCCTGCGCCCTCGATGTCGAAGGCGTAGGAGTTGTTCATCCCGGCCGTCTGACTGGTGTCGGCGCGGTCGGCGAGAGTGTCGAAGAACTCCTGCACGGTTTGTGCCATCTGTCGCTCCTTGCTCGGTTTGCGGGGCGAGTTTACGTCTCGGACAGCTAGCATCGCGCCGCGATGGTCAAGGTGGAGATTGCCCTCCCCGGACAGGTGAAAGCTGACGCGCTCGCGCTGCCGGTTGCGCAGCCACTCGGTGGCGACGGCGCAGCGATCGTCGACGAGAAGCTCCGCGGCCTGCTCGCGCGACTGGTCGAGAGCGGCGATCTGCGCGGGGAGAAGGGCGAGGCCCTCCTTTTGCATCTCGACGGAGAGCTGCAGGCGCCGCGACTCGTGGCCGCCGGCGTTGGCAAACGCGAAGACGTCGATGCGGACGCGCTGCGCACCGCGGGCGCTGCGGCTGCCGATGCGCTCTCGCGCGCCGGCGGAACGCTTGTCTGGCTGCTCGACGAGTCGCTTCCCGTGCCGCTGCCCGAGCAGGCAGCGGCGCTCGTCGAGGGCACGATCTTCGGCTCCTACTCGCCCGGCCGCTGGAAGTCGAAGGACGAGTCGCGGGCGCTCGAGCAGATCGTCATCGGCCACGAGGACACGCCCGAGCTGCGCGCCGCCGTCGAGCGTGCGGCGCTGCTCGCAGAGCGCTCGAGCCGCGCCCGCGATCTCGCGAACATGCCGCCGAACGAGCTCACCCCGGCGACGCTCGCGGAGGAGGCGGAACAGCTTGCCGCGGAGCACGAGTATCTGACAGCCGAATCCCTCGGCCCGGACCAGATGCGCGAGCTCGGCATGGGCGCGCTCCTCGCCGTCGGCCAGGGGAGTCGCAACGAGCCGCGCCTCGTGATCCTCCGCTACGAGCCGCCCGAGGTAACGAACAAGGACGTCCTGCTCGGGCTCGTCGGCAAGTCCGTCACCTTCGACACCGGCGGGATCTCGCTCAAGCCCGGCTCCGGGATGCAGAACATGAAGGGCGACATGTCCGGCGGCGCGGGGACCCTGCACGGGATCGGCGCGCTCGCCGCGCTCGGGACGCCGGTGCGCGCGATCGCGCTGCTCGCTGCCGCGGAGAACATGCCCGGCGGCAGCGCCTTCCGGCCGGGCGACATCCTTCACGCCGCGAACGGCAAGACGATCGAGGTGATCAACACCGACGCCGAGGGACGGCTCGTCCTCGCCGACGCGCTCTGGTACGCACGGCGCGAGGGCGCGACACACGTCATGGACATGGCGACGCTGACCGGCGCGATGGCGCTCGCGCTCGGCGACCTCTACTCCGGCGTCTTCGCGAACGACGGCGAATGGCTCGAGCGGATCGTCGAGGCGGGCAAGCGCAGCGGCGACTGGGTCTGGCCCTTCCCGCTCCATCCGCGCTACCGCCGCTACATCGACTCCGCGTTCGCGGACATGAAGAACGGCTCGACTCTGCGCGAGGCGTCCCCCGCCCTCGCCGCGGAGTTCCTGCACGAGTTCGCCGGCGACGGGCCTTGGGCGCACGTCGATTGCGCCGGCCCGGCGTTCATCGAGCGCAGCCGGGGCGACTATCTCCTCGTTCCCGGCGGGACGGGCTGGGGCGTCCGGCTCATCGCCGAGCTCGGCGAGTCGTTCGCGTGAACTTCGAGCTCTCTGACGAACAGGAGCTGATCCGCAAGACCGTCCGCGACTTCGCAGAGTCGAAGGTCGCGCCGGTCGCCGAGGAGCTCGACCGAGAAGCGCGCTTCCCATACGAGATCGTCGCGGAGCTCGCGGAGCTCGGGCTGATGGGACTGCCCATCCCGGAGGAGTACGGCGGCGCCGGCGGCGACACCGTCTCGTACGCGATCGCGATCGAGGAGCTGACGCGGATCGATTCGTCCGTCGCGATCACCGTCGCCGCGCACACGTCTCTCGGCACGATGCCGATCCTCCTGTTCGGCAACGAGGAGCAGAAGCGCGAATGGCTGCCGAAGCTCGCCTCGGGGCAAGGCCTCGCCGCGTTCGGGCTGACCGAGCCGGACGCGGGCTCCGACGCCGGTGCGACACGCACAAAGGCCGAGCTGCGCGACGGCCAGTGGGTGATCGACGGCTCGAAGATCTTCATCACGAACGCGGGCACCGACATCAGCGCCTGCGTCACGATCACAGCAGTCACGGGCGAGAACGAGATCTCGAACATCGTCGTCCCGAACGGCACGCCCGGCTACGAGATCTCGGCGCCGATGAAGAAGCTCGGCTGGCACGCATCGGACACGCGCGAGCTGTCGTTCCACTCCTGCGCCGTGCCGGAGGGGAACCTCCTCGGCGAGCGCGGGCGCGGCTTCCAGCAGTTCATGGAGATCCTCAACGGCGGGCGGATCTCGGTCGCGGCAATGGGCGTCGGGCTCGCGCAGGGCGCGTACGACCTGGCGCTCGGCTACGCGAAGGAGCGGCGGCAGTTCGGCAAGCCGATCGCGGAGTTCCAGGCGATCCAGTTCCAGCTCGCGGACATGGCTACGGAGATCGACGCCGGCCGCCAGCTCGTCTACAAAGCCGCCTGGCTGAAGGATCACGGCCGCGAATACGCGCTCGCGGCGGCGCAGGCGAAGCTCTTCACGGGGCTCCTCTCGAACCGCGTCGTCAACTCGTCCCTCCAGATCCATGGTGGCTACGGCTTCATGGAGGAGTTCGCCATCTCGCGCCTCTACCGCGACCAGAAGATCCTCGAGATCGGCGAGGGGACGAACGAGGTGCAGCGGATGGTGATCGCGCGGCACTTGGGTCTCTGAGCGGCACAATCCCTTCGTGCTGCCGCTCGTCTTCGCCGCTGTAGCGGCACTGCTCTTCGCCCAGGCGGTCGTGCGGCTGCGGCGCCGCGGGCGCGCGGACCTCGCCGGCTGGGATCGCGTCGCGCTCTTCGCGGTAGGGCTCGCGGTGACGCTCTTCGCGCTTGTCGGCCCGCTCGACCGGCTCGCCGACTCCAAGCTCCTCTCGGCGCACATGACCCAGCACGTCCTGATCGGCGACATGGGCCCGGCGCTGATGATCCTGGCGCTGCGCGGCCCGCTGCTCGTCTTCCTCCTCCCCGCGCCGGTGCTGGCGCCGCTCGCGCGCAACGCGGGAGTCCGCTCAGTCCTCGGCACGCTCCTCCGCCCGCGCGTCGCGTTCTCGCTCTGGGCGGCGAACCTCGCGATCTGGCATGTGCCGTACCTCTACGACCTCGCGCTCGCCCACCAGAACCTCCACGACTTCGAGCACCTCTGCTGGACGTTCTGCGGGATCCTCGTCTGGACGCTGCTCGTCGATCCCGGCTCGCACCGCCGGCTGACCGTCGGCGGCCGCGTGGCGCTCGCGGCCATGATGTTCGCGGCTGGACAGATCCTCACCGACGTCCTCGTCTTCTCCTTCACGCCGCTCTACCCGTACTACCACGGCGCGTACGGGCTCTCGGCGCTCGCGGACCAGCAAGTCTCCGGGATCGTGATGATGGCCGAGCAGCTCCTGACGCTCGGGATCTGCGTCGCGCTGCTGTTGCGCCCGCGCTGGCGGCCGGGCGCCCGCCTGGCCGCCGCATGAGCCCGACGGATTTCGGCTTCGAGCCGCTCTTTCTCGCGCTCGCAGTCGCAGCCGCCGCCCTCTACTGGCGCGCGGCACGGCGCGACCCGCCGCCGCGCTGGCGGCTCATCGCCTTCGGATCGGGCCTCTTCCTGATCGCGGCCTCGCTCAACTCCCCGCTCGAGAACATCGCGGCGCACTACCTCCTGCTCATCCACCTGCTGCAGAACGGGCTCATCGCCGACATCGCACCGCTTCTCGTGATGCTCGGCATGACTCCGGCGATGCGGGACAACCTCGCCCGCCACGGCCTCGGACGGATCCGCTCGCGGTGGATCCTCCCCGTCTGGCTCGCCGCCTGGTACCTGACCCACGTCGCGCCGTTCTACGACTGGGCCCTGCGCACCGGCTGGGGACTGAACATCGAGCACGCGATCCTGATCGCCGCCGGCCTGCTCTTCTGGTGGCCGATCATCAGCGGCCGGCTTGGCCCGCCGGCCGGGCTTGCCTACCTCGCGGTCGCCTTCGTCGGCTCCGCCTTCCTCGGGCTCGCCTACATCTTCTCGAGCAGCGCGTTCTATTCGTTCTACGAGCACGCGCCTCGGCTGTGGGGACTGTCGCCGACGCGCGACCAGAATCTCGGCGGCATCCTCATGAACGGCGAGCAGACGCTCGTCTTCCTCCTCACGATGGGCTATTTCGTCGTCCGTCTCCTCAACGAGGAGAGCGAGGCGGACGGATCTCCCGTCCGGAGCTGAAGCCCGCGTAGCGGTCGGACATGAAGTGCGCGGACGCGGTCATGCGAACGATCCGCGGCAGCAGCGTGTGGCGGTCGAAGGTGAGGAAGAAGAAGGCGCCGAGGGTCGGGTCCGCGAACGAGACGGTCTCCCAGCGTCCGCGGACGGAAAGGACGTGCGCGTTCGTAACGCGCTCCCATAGAGGCGACGGCTCGGGCAGCTTCGGATCCTGGGTGGACGGCTGCCACCGCCCACGGGCCGAGCTGCGATCCCAGCGGCGGCCGCCGATCACGATCCCGGCTGCCGCCTGGTTGCCGGTGATCACGTACTCCATCCGGTCGGGCAGCTCGAGCCGCCAGCGGGACACGATCGCGTTCGTCGGGCTCGACGCGAGCCGCTCCTCGAAGGTGACGCCGCGCAGCGAGCGATACGCCTGCTCGAAGCGGCGGACGATGGCGGCGGCGGACGGCGCGTGGCGCGGTAGCGCGAACGACGCGGTCTCCGGCGAGCCGAAGCCGTCCACCTCGACCCGGATTTGGCGACCGGGCGTGACGGCGGCGCGGTAGCAGCCGCTTCCGCAGGGTGTGGCAGTGACGCCCGATGGGAGGAAACGGACGCGCAGGCCGCTCATCCCGCCGCCGGCCGGCGAGAGGACGATCGCGGTCAGCAGGTGAGGCTCGGCCTCGAGCGCGACCGCGAGCGGACCGGCCTCGCGCGCGAGGACGATCGCGCCCGGCGGCGGGGCCGGCGGGTCGGGCGTCGGCTCGAGCGCGCTCGGGCGAGCTGACACCGGGACGTAGTTCCGCCCCGGCCGAAGCTGCACGAGCACCGCGACCGCGACGACGAGGCCCGCGACGAACACGAGCTCGAGCGCCGCCCGCCGCCTGATCCGGGTGCGGAGGAGCGAGCCGAGCCCGAGCGCGGCGAGCGCGATGCCGGTCTTGACGAGGATCGCCTGGCCGTACGAGGTGTCCCAAAGTTGGGAGACAGAGGTCAGCTCGAAGCCCGCGCGCACCGCTCCCGTCAGCCCGAGCAGGATCACTCCGCCGCCGGCGAGCAGACCGGCTCGACGCCTATCGCCGGGCACGACGACGAGCCCGAACAGGACGCCGACCCACGCAGACGCGGCAAGGACGTGCGCGATGTCGACAGGCAGATTCACGAGCGGCAGGCCAGGGTCGAGGGCGTGACCCGAGAACGCCGGCACCGCAGCGAGGCCGAGCGCGAGGACGAGCGCCGGCCGCAGCGCCACGATCGCCCCGAGCGCGACGAGGCCCGCCACCGCGAAGCCGGCACCCATCGCCGCGCCATACCGCGTCTCGAGCCCGACGCGATGCGCCTCGATCCCCGCCCCGATCGCCGCGAGCACCGCCGCCACCCCGAGCACGATCGCGAGGCGCCTGCCCGCGTCCCCTTCCACACCGCGCAAGACGAGCAGCGTGTAGAGCGCGATCCCGACGGCGGCAAGGACGCCCGCGAGGAAGAGCCAGCGCGCCGACGTGATCCCCAGTCCCGGACCCGTCGACTCCGCCGTCAGAACCGCAGTCGGCGGCGCGCGGCCGACACCTACGCCGAACGCGAGGACGCCCGACTCGAGGTGCCCGTCGTCGGAGATGATCGACCAGCGGACGGAGTAGTTGCCATCCGGGAGGTGCGGCCGCAGCGGCACGACGAGCGTCTTCCCCTGCGTGGTCGGCGCGCCGCCGAGGACGGAGCCGCCGCCGTTCCGAACGGCCTCGATCCCCGGCCCGACGCGCACGACGTCGTCGAAGACGACCCGCACGACGGCCGGCGCGCGGGCGACGACGGCCCCCGACGCAGGCTCCGTCAAAACGAGATTCGCGTGCGCCGACGCCGCGGCCGGCAGGGCCAGCGCGAGGAACGCGACAGCGGGAAGAACGCGCTTCACTTTCGGATTCATAGCCGCATCGGGTGCTAGGTTCGCGCCGTGCTGTTCCGCCAGTTCGTCGCCGACGATCTCGGCTGTGCCTCGTACATCGTCGGAGATGAGCACGCCGGAGTCGCCGTCGCTGTCGATCCTCCTTACGCGATCGAGCCGCTCCTGGATGAGGCGAACCGGCGCAGCGTCCGGCTCGTCGGCGTCCTCGAGACGCACACCCACGCCGACCACGTCTCGGGCCACGGCCGCCTCGCGCTCGAGCACGGCGTCCCGATTCGGGTGCACTCCGCCGCGGGCGTGACCTTCGAGCACGAGCCGCTCGCCGACGGAACGGAGATCGAGGTCGGCGACGTCGTCCTGCGGACGATCCACACACCGGGCCACCGGCCCGAGCACTGCTGCTTCGCGGTCGTCGACCGTTCGCGCGGCGACGAGCCCTGGCTCGTCCTGACCGGCGACTCGCTCTTCGTCGGCGACGCCGCCCGCCCGGATCTCGCGGTCGACGCGAAAGAGGGAGGCGAAGGCCTCTTCCACAGCCTGCGGCGCCTCGTCGAGCTCGGCGACGGCGTCGAGGTCTTCCCCGGTCACGTCGCCGGCTCGCTCTGCGGCGCTGCGATGAGCTCAAAGGCTTCGACGACGATCGGCTTCGAGCGCCGCTTCAACCACGCGCTGCAGGGCGACCTCGCGGACTTCATGGCCGCGGCGCTCGTCCAGCCTCCGCGGCCGCCGAACATGGAGCGGATCGTCGAGCTGAACCGCGGCGAGCTTCTCGGCGCGCAGCCGGAGTTGGAGCGGACGGGCGATGTGCCGGGCGACGCCGTCGTCCTCGACGTCCGCGACACGGCGCTCTTCGCGGCGGGCCATCGTCCCGGCGCTGTCGGGATTCCGGTCTCCGGCTCGAGCTTCGCGACGAAGGCGGCGTTCGTCCTGCCCGAGCTGCCGGTCGTGATCCACGCGAGCGACGAGGCCGAGGCACGAGACGCGGCGCTGTCGCTGCAGGCGGTTGCGGTCTTCGATCTCGCCGGTTGGCAGGAGGGCGGCGGCGACGAACAGCTCGAGCCCGTCTCGCTCGAGGAGCTCGAGCGGCTGCTGGCCGACAACGCGGTCGAGCTGCTCGACGTGCGGGAGGCGGACGAACGGGACGAGGGACACATCCCCGGCTCGCGCCATCTTCCGTACCGGACGGCGCGAGCCGCGGCGGAGGCGGGGCTACTCGACGGACGCCCGGTCGTGACGATCTGCGAGTCAGGCCCGCGAGCGGCGATCGCCGCGAGCGTGCTGCAGGCCGCCGGCGTCGCGGCGAGGCCCGTGCTCGTGGGCGGCATCGTCGGTTGGCACGCGCGTGGCGGCGAGCTGTCCGGCTTCCGCCGCTGCGGCAGTTGAGTCTGCGCCCGAGTTCGACTCAGTCGAGCCGCTCGACCGGGTAGCCCCACTCCGCGAGTCGCGCCATGAGCTGGTCGCAGTGCGCGGTGTCGCGTGTGAGCAGCGTCAGCTCGACGCCGGTGTAGCCGACCGGGACTCCGACCGCTTCCCGCTGGTGCTCGACCTCGACGACGTTGACGCGCTCGGCCGCGAGAAGGCCGAGCAGCTTCGCGAGCTCGCCGGGATGGTCGGGCACGCGCGTCCGCAGAACGAGGTAGCGGCCGCTCAGCGCGAGGCCGCGCCGCATCACCTGCACCATGAGCGACGCGTCGATGTTGCCGCCGGAGAGGAGCGAAAGCACCGGTCCCGTGCCCGCGAGGGCGCCGCCGAGAAGCGCGGCCACGCCGACGGCACCGGCTCCCTCGACAACGAGCTTCGTCCGTTCGGCGAGAAGCACGATCGCCTCCGCGATCTGCTCATCCTCGACGTAAACGATCTCGTCGAGCGTCTCGGAGAGGATCCCCATCGTCAGCTCGCCCGGCTCCTTCACGGCGATGCCGTCGGCGATCGTGAACCCCGAGCCGCCGGGTCGCGTTCCCGTCGCCTGGACGCCGACGAGGCGAAGCCCCGGCCGCACCGCGCGCAGCGCGAGCGAGATGCCGGACGCGAGCCCGCCACCGCCGATCGGGATCACGACCGTCTCGAGCTCGGAGACCTGCTCCGCGATCTCGAGGCCGATCGTCCCCTGGCCGGAGATGACCACCGGATCCTCGAAGGGATGGATGAACGTCGCGCCCGTTTCGGAGACGTAGGCGAGTGCGGCGGTGATCGACTCCTCGATCGCCTGTCCGGTCAGCTCGACGTCGGCGCCGTAACTTCGCGTCGCGTCGAACTTCGCCATCGGCGAGTCGTGCGGCATGAACACCCGCGCCGGCGCGCCGAGCTCGCGCGCCGCCCACGCGACCGCCTGGCCGTGGTTGCCGGCGCTCGCCGCGACGACGCCCGCCGCGAGCCGTTCAGGATTGAGCGAGGACAGCTTCGTGTAGGCGCCGCGGATCTTGAAGGAGCCCGTCCGCTGCAGGTTCTCCGCCTTGAGCGTGACGGGACGGCCGGCCAGCCGCGAGAACGTCTCGGACGGGTAGACCGGAGTGACGCGCGCAACGCCGTCGAGCAGCTCGCGCGCGCGCTCGATCTCAGGAAGTCCGGGTGCCGTCACTGTCGCCATCGTGGATTCGGAAGACCTTCTCGAGTATCTCTTGCACCGCCGTCAGCGGGTCGAGCTCCCGCGCCTGCACCTCGGCGAGCAGTCGCCGCAGCTCGGCGTCGTCCGCCACCGCCCGCTCGAGATGACGGCCGGCGCGGCTCGCCGCCACCGCGAAAACCTCCCGCGCGAGATTCGCCCGCCGGCGCTCCTCGAGCTCCCCGCTCTGCTCGAGGAAGGAGCGGTGCTCCGCGATCTTCTCCCACAGCTCCGGCACCTGCTCGCCGCGCACCGCCTCGGTGAGGACGATCGGCGGATTCCAGTCGCGCTTGCGGTCGAGCCCGAGGATGGAGCGCACCTCGTTGAGCATCGTCTTCGCGGCCGGGTGATCCATCTTGTTGATCGCGATCACGTCCGGGATCTCCATGATCCCCGCCTTCAACGCCTGCACCGCATCGCCCGAGCCGGGCATCAGGACGAGGACGACCGTGTCGGCGATCCCGATGATCTCCACCTCGCTCTGGCCGGCGCCGACCGTCTCGAGGAAGACGAGATCCTTGCCGGCGGCATCGAGGATGAGCAGCGCCTGCAGCGTCGCCTCGGCGAGCCCGCCGAGATGGCCGCGCGTCCCCATCGAGCGGATGAAGACCTCGGGGTCGAGGAAGTGGTCGCTGAGCCGGATCCGATCGCCGAGCAGGGCGCCGTGCGTGAACGGGCTCGACGGATCGACCGAGACGACGCCGACCGCCTTGCCCTGCTCCCGGACGTGGCGGATCAGGGCGGAAACGAGAGTCGACTTGCCGACGCCCGGCGGGCCGGTGATGCCGACGGAGTAGGCGGAGCCGGTGTGGGGATAGACGTCGGCGACGACGCCGTAGGCAAGCGGGTCGCCGTCCTCGACGAGTGAGATCGCGCGAGCAAGAGCGCGCCGGTCGCCACTGCGGATGCCGGCGGCGAGATCCTCGCGTGTCCAGTCGCGGCGGGTCGGCACCCGCACGATGCTAGTTGGCGGCTACGGCTGAAGCAGTGTCTGTCAGGAGCTCACCGTCGGCCGCCGTCTCGCCGCCGAGGCTCCGCGCGAGCGCCCAGCCGGCGAGCGCGGCGACGGTCAGGGCCACTCCCGCGCCGCCCCATTCCCAGCGTGCGCCGACGCGATGGAGCACCACGCCTCCGACGCCTTCGCCGATCCCGACGGCGAGGTACGTCGCACTCATGACGAACGTCAGCGCGCGGCCGCGCAGCGCGTCGAACGTGCCGCGCTGGACGAGCAGCGCGTTGCTCGCCACCGCCGCGCCGTTCCCGACGCCCATGACCGCGCAGCAGACAGCGCCGACCCAGACGTTGGGGCTCGCGCCGGTCGCCGCATAGCCGATCGCCATCACGAGGAGGCTCGCGCCGTACGCCGCCGCGACGCCGAGCCGCTCGAGCACGGCGGCGCTCGCGAAGCTGCCGACGACGAGGCCGATCCCGATCGCGCCGTAGAGAAGGCCGTAACCGAAGTCGCCGGCCGAGAACGTGTTCTTGGCGAGGAAGATCTCCGAGACGTTTGCGGCGCCGACGCCGAGCGAGGCCACGCCCCAGGCGACGAGCACCGCGAGCATCGAGCGCGAGCGGAGCGCGGCGGCGAAGCCGTCGGCGAGGTCGCGCCAGTGGCCGCGCGAGAGCGCACGCTCGCTCTGGAGGAGGTTCGGCGGAATCCGGACTACGAGCACGATCGAGACGACGAACGACGCTGCGTTGATGCCGTAGGCAGCTGAAGGCCCCGCAGCGGCAGTAAGGAGGCCGCCGACGACCGGCCCGATCGTCCAGCTGAGGTTCTCCACCGTCTGCAGCAGCGCGTTCGCCTGCGGCAGGACGTCCTCGCCGACGAGGTTCGGCACCCCGGCATAGACCGCCGGCCGGAAGAAGCCGGTCGCGAGCCCGGCGACGAGCGCGAGCGCGACGACGGTCGACGCGTTCGAGGCGAACGGCAGTGCGACGAAGACCCCGACGCGCAGGACGTCGGCCGCGATCATCAGCGCGCGGCGCTCGAGCCGGTCGAGAAGCGGCCCGAGCAGCAGCCCGACCGCGATCGTCGGCAGGAACTCGACGACGAGCACCGCGGCGACCCAGAGGCCGGTGTGAGAGGAGTGTTTCGTCCGGTCGGCTACGTCGATCGCAAGCGCGACGGCGGCCAGCAGCGTGCCGACGCTCGAGCCGAGCGTGGCGAGGAAGAGATTCCGGAACCCCGGGAGCCGGAGCGGGGCAAGTTGGGCAGCCGACAGCCTCACGCGCGTGCGCCCGAAAGTACCACCCGTGTCAGCCGTTTACGAGACGCCAGAAAGGACGTGTCCGAGCGCAACCTCGAAGAGCTCGTTCTCCTCCGGCGTCCCGACGCTGACGCGGATCGCCTCCGGCGCGCCGAAGCCGTCGAGCGGCCGGACGATCACGCCTTCCCGCTGCAGCCGCTCGAACATCGCGCGACCGCCGCCGACGTCGGCGAAGAGGAAGTTGCCGAGCGCCGGCTCGACCGGCTGGAGCCCGTGGCCGCGCAGGATCTCGGCGAGTCGCTCCCGTCCGGTCGCGTTCAGCTCGCGGCGCCGCGCGATCTCGGCCGGATCGTCGAGGCTCGCGAGCGCCGCCGCCTGCGCCTGCGCCGTGACGTCGAACGCGCGGCGCACCTTCGATGTCGCGATCACGACATCCGCAGGCGCGACCGCCCAGCCGACCCGCAGGCCTGCGAGCCCGTAGATCTTCGAGAAGGTCCGCAGCACCACCAGTCGCCGCCCCTCGCGGAAGAGCGCGATGCCGTCGGCGTAGTCCGGGTCGTCGATGTACTCGAAGTACGCCTGGTCGAGCACGCAGAGAACGTGCTCCGGCAGCCGGTCGAGGAACGCGACGAGCTCCTTCCTCCCGTTCGCCGTGCCCGTCGGGTTGTTCGGATGGCAGACGTAAACGAGCTTCGTCCGTGGGCCGATTGCCTCGAGCATTGCGTCGAGGTCGTACGTGTGGGCGCGCAGCGGCACCCGCTTCGCCTCAGCCCCGAGCTTCGCCGCGTCGAGAACGTAGGAGGGAAAGGACGGCCAGCCGCAGACGACGTCGTCGCCCGGGTCGAGCGTCGCCTGCGAGAGGAGGTCGATGATCCCGTCCGCCCCCGCGCCGACGACCAGCTCCTCGAACGCGACCCCTGCGCGGTCGGCGAGCGCCTTCCGCAGCTCCCAGACGCCGCCGTCGGGATAGCGGTTCAGCTCGTGCGCCGAGCCGGCCATCGCCTCGAGCGCGGCAGGGAAGGGCGGGAACGGCCCCTCGTTGGAAGCGAGCTTGATGACCCGCTCGAGCCCGAGCTCCCGCTGTACCGCCTCGACCGGCTTGCCCGGCTCGTACGGGACGAGCTCGGCGATCGAGTCGCGGAAGAGACTCAAATCAGGTTTTCCCGCGCCCGAACGGGAGCTTGCGGGCCACCTTCCTCGCCTGCCGGCGCGCGACGACCTTCCCGATCTTCAGCGTGAGCCAGCCCACGACTGCGTTCCGCCTGTTGACGATGCTCATAGCTCTCCTCCTGTCCTCGGACCGAGGCTAGCGCATCGCGACGGAGCGAGCCTCCGCAGAAAACGGAAGAGCCGCCCTGCGGGTGGCGGCCCTTCCGAAAGAACAGTCCCGGGTCGTCCGCGGGCGGCGCTCGACCCGGGACAGGGACGAGGATGTCCACCGGCAGTGTGGCCCCGCGAATTGTTGCGGCGTGGGCTTCCCGTCCCGGTTTTACGGAGCGTTTACGCCGGTGTCTTGGCGCGTGGCTTGCGGTTCGGGACGTGGATCGCCCGCCCCAGCGCGACCAACCCTGCTTCCTTGATCGCCTCCGACAGCGTCGGATGCGGCGCGATTCCGTCGGCCACCGTTTCGACCGTCGACTCCGCGTCGATCGCGACGACACCCGCCTCGATCAGGTCGGTCACGTGCGGCCCGACCATGATGAGGCCGAGCAGCTCGCCGTAGCGCGTCTCGTGGATCGACTTCACCCAGCCGACCGTCTCGTCCTGCATCACCGCGCGCGCATTGGCGACCCAGGGGAACTGTCCGACGGCGACGTCGTCGCCGTACTGCTCGCGCGCCTGGGCCTCGGTCAGCCCGACGCCCGCGATCTCGGGATCGGTGTAGATCGGCCGCGGTACTGCACGCGCGTCGACCGTCGCCTCGTGACCGGTGGCGTTCTCGGCCGCGACCTCGCCCTCGCGGAAGGCCGTGTGCGCGAGCTGCCAGTAGCCTGCGCAGTCGCCGACCGCGTAGATGTGCGGGACGCTAGTGCGGCGGTGCTCATCGGTCGCGATCCCTGCGCGCTTGTCGAACTCGACGCCGGCGGCCTCTAGACCGAGCCCCTCGACGAGCGGAGCGCGCCCGACGGAGACGAGCATCAGGTCGGCCTGCACCGTCTCGCCGTCGCCGTAGTGGACAGTGAGCTGGGAGCCGTCGTCTTCGACCTTCGAGCACTGCTTGCCGAGCTGAAGGGAGATGCCGCGCTTGGCGAACTGCTTCGCGAGCTCCTTCGCCGCGTCCGCGTCCTCGAGCGGGATGAGTGAGTCGAGCATCTCGACGATCGTCACCTCGGAGCCGAAACGGTTGAAGATCGAGGCGAACTCGCAGCCGATGATGCCGCCGCCGAGAACGACGAGCCGGGCGGGCACCTCTGATTGGGCGAGGAGGCCCGTCGAATCGACGCAGCGCGGCGAGTCGAGGCCCTCGATCGGCGGACGGAGCGGGAACGAGCCGGTGGCGACGATCGCAGACTTGAAGGTGACGTCCTCCCCACCCTCGACCGCGATCGTGTTCGCGTCCTTGAACGTGCCCTTGCCCTTGACCCACTCGACGCCGTTCGCCTTGAAGAGCCCTGCGACGCCCGACGTCATCTGCTTGACGACGCCGTCCTTCCAGGCGTTCGAGGCGGCGAAGTCGAGCTTCGCCTCGCCGACCGAGACGCCGAACTTTCCGAAGTGCTCCTCCGCCTCCTTGAGGGCGAACGCGGTCTGCACCCACGCCTTCGTCGGGATGCACCCGACGCGCAGGCATGTGCCGCCGAGCTCGGGCTCCATCTCGATGCAGGCGACCTTCGCGCCGAGCTGCACGGCGCGGATGGCGGCGGTGTACCCGCCCGGCCCACCGCCGAGAACAGCGACGTCAACGTCCATATTGGAAACCTAGCGAGAGCTGCGCTCTCGCTAGGTGGGGAAGAAACTCCGCCGGCCGGAGAGCGGGGTCTCCGGCCGGCTACGTGCGGAGAGCTCGTTGGGGCTGACGCAAGGTTCGTGATCGCTCTTCCGTCGCGAGCGCGCAGGCCTGCGGCGTGCCCGCTCGCTACTCCGCGGCGGCGTAACGGGGGTTACGCCGCCGCCTGGTCCGCCTGAGGTTCGAGCCGGTTGAACCACGGTGCGGCAAGAGGCCGGAGGCTAAGACAGCCGCTGCGGCGGCGACTTAGCTGGAGGCCGCACTGCGCTCGCGCCGGCCTACGCCGCGCGCGAGCGCACGAGGTAGCCGGTCCATCCAGAGCATCACCAGCAGGAAACAACACGGAGCGGGACGGAACCGCGCTTCCGGCCCGCGGAGTTCCTTCTCCCGGCGAGCGAGAGCAAAGCTCTCGCGAGCTAGAGGTCGGCGACCATCCTCACGGTTCCGTCCTCGCGGCTGTGCTCGCGGAAGCCGTACTTCTCGTAGAAGCCCGTCTGGCCCGGCTCGGCGCTGAGGCTGACGCGCGCGAAGCCGTCCGCGCGGGCGCGCTCGAGCAACGCCTCGAGCAGCTCGCCTCCCGTGCCGTGGCCGCGGTGGCTGGGGACGACGGCGACTGTCAGCTCCGGCGTCTCCTCGTCCACGAAACCGAAGCCGGGCATGCTCGCCGGGAAGAGCCGATACCAGGCTGCGCCGTAGACGTTCGGCCCGGCGAAGGCAATCACGCCGCCGTCACCGCGGCGTCCCCAATTTTGGACGTAGCGGAAGACGGGGAGGTCGGGATTCTCCGCGATCCGCCAGTGGTAGGCGTGCCGCAGCATGTCGCGGAGGAAGCGCATGTCTTGGCGGTCGGCCGGCCGAAGCATCGTTACGCGCCCAGCTCCTGGGCGAACTGGATCCGGTTCCCGTCGGGATCGAAGACGTCGAGCAGCCGCATCGCTCCATGCAGCTCGACCACGATCCCGACCTCGACGCCCGCCTCGCGGAGACGATCCGCCTCGGCCTTCAGGTCATCGACGTCGACGTGCGCGACGCCGTCCTCGCTCGGCTCGCCCTCCGCGAGCCCGATCTCCATCTCGCCGCGGCGCAGCGTCGACCAGCGCTCGTCGAAATCGACGCCGAGCTCCTCGAAGCCGAGCGTCTCGCGGTAGAAGCGCCTCCCCTCCTCGAGGTCGCGAACGCGATACCAGACGGTCGGCGGCATGACGCAGTCCTAGAGCGCGAGCCCCGGAAGCTCGAGATTCTCCTTCAGCGTCTGGAGGAACGCGGCGGCCGGCGCGCCGTCGACGGCTCGATGGTCGAAGGTGGCCGTGAGGGTGAGCATCGGCCTGACGACGAGCTCGCCGTCGACCGGCACGACGCGGTCCTCGGATGCGCCGACGGCGACGATGGCCGCCTGCGGCGGGTTGAGGACTGCGGTGAAGCTTTCGACGGCGTACATGCCGAGATTGGAGATCGTGAACGTGCCGCCTTCGAGATCCTCCGTCCGCAGCTTGTTGTCGCGGGCGCGACCGACGAGATCGCCGCGCACCGCCGCGATCTCGGTGAGCGAGAGACGCTCGGCGCTGAGGACGACGGGGACGACGAGGCCCTGCGGCGCGGCGACCGCGATGCCGACGTTCGCACTCGGGTGGAGCAGGATCGCCTCCTCCGTGAACTCCGCGTTGACCTCTCGGTGACGAATGAGCGCCTGGGCGCAGATCTTGGTCAGGAGGTCGGTCACGGTGACCCGCACATCCGGGTCACGCTCGCGCAGCTTCGCGACGACGAGGTTCGCGCGGGTCATGTCGGCCGAGGTCTGAAGCTGGAAGACCGGGATCTGCCACGCCTCGGTGAGGCGGCGGGCGATCGTCTTGCGGATGTTCGTGAGCGGGATGCGCTGGACTTCGCCGGTGGGAACTGGCCGCGACGGCACAGATGCTGTCGACGGGCCGCCCGCCTCGGCGCGCTCGACATCCTCGGCGACGATGCGGCCCTCCGGGCCTGTGCCACGGATGGAGCCGAGATCGATACCGCGCTCGCGTGCGAGACGCCGCGCGAGCGGCGAGGCTTTGACGCGCCCGTTCGTCGTGTTCGCCGCGGGCTCCTCGACGGGCGCGGGCTCGGGCTCGGCGGCCGCTTCCGGCTCCGGGGCCTTCTCCGCCGGCGCCGGCTCGGAAGCCACATCGGGAACGTCCTCACCCTCCTTGCCGATGAACGCGACCGTCTGGCCGACGGGAACTTCGCCCGCCGTCACCGCGATCTTGAGGAGGACGCCGCTCGCCTCGGCCTCGACCTCCTGCGTCACCTTGTCGGTGTCGAGCTCGAAGAGCGGCTCGCCCTTCTCCACCGCCTCGCCCTCCGACTTGAGCCAGCGAACGATCGTGCCGGACTCCATGCCCTGGCCGAGCCGCGGGAGAATGACCTCGGTGGCCACCTAGCCCTTCCCCACTGTCCGCTTGATCGCCGCGAGCACGTCGGCCGCGTCCGGGATGACGAAGTTCTCCATCACCGGCGCGAACGGGAGCGGCGTGAACTTGGCGCCGACGCGCTCGATCGGCGCGTCGAGCCAGTCGAACGCCTGGTACTGGAGGAGGGCCGCCACCTCGGCGCCGAAGCCCATCCGAGTCACCGCCTCGTGCGCGACGACCGCGCGGTTCGTCTTCTTCACCGAGCCGACCAGCGTCTCCTCGTCGAGCGGCTGCAGCGTGCGCGGGTCGACGACCTCGACCGAGATCCCGTCGCTCTCCGCCTCCTCCGCCGCGCGCAGCGACTCGTGCACGAGCCGGCCCGTCGCGATCACGGTCACGTCCTCGCCCTCGCGGTGGACGCGCGCGCGCCCGAGCGGGATCGGCTCGATCTCCTCGGGAACGTTCCCCTTGATCGGGTAGAGCGTGCGGTGCTCGAAGAACACGACGGGGTTGTCGTCGTAGATGGACGACCAGAGGAGCCCGCGGACGTCCTCGGGCGTCGAGGCGAAGACGACCTTGAGCCCAGGGATATGGACGAACCACGCTTCGAGCTGCTGCGCGTGCTGCGCCCCCGGCGACCAGCCGGCGCCGCCCTGCGTGCGGAATACGACCGGCACCGTGACCTGCCCGCCGGACATGTAGCGGTGCTTCGCCGCCTGGTTGACGACCTGCTCGGCGGCGAGCGTCATGAAGTCCTCGTACATGATCTCCGCGATCGGGCGCATTCCCTGCATCGCCGCACCGATCGCAGCGCCGGCGAGCGCCATCTCGGAGATCGGCGTGTTGCGGACGCGCTCCGGGCCGAACTCGTCGAGCATGCCGGCCGTCACGCCCATCGAGCCGCCCATCTCGGCGATGTCTTCGCCCATGATGAACACGTCCTCGTCGGAGCGCATCGCCTGCACGAGCGCGTCCCGCACTGCTTCCCGGTACGTCAGCTCAGGCATAGACGTTCTTCAGCGCGTCTTCGGGCGCGGGATCCGTGCCGTTCTTCGCGAACTCGAGCGCGGCTTCCACGATCTCGGTCACCTCCGTGTCGAGCTCGGAGAAGTCGGAGTCGGACAGCTCGATCTTGGCGCGCAGAAGCTCGACCGGATCACGCGTCTCCCGCAGCTCACGAGCCTCGTCCTTGTCCCTGTAGACCTGCGGATCGCCGATGTAGTGACCGGAGAAGCGGACAGTGTCGAGGTGGACGAAGACCGGCCCGTCGCCGCCGCGCGCGTGGTCGAGCGCCTTCCGCGCCGTCTTGTAGACGGCCTCGACGTCCTGCCCGTCCGCCTTCATCGTCTTCATCCCAAACGCTTTCGCGCGCTCGGAGAGGTCGCGGATCGGCGAGTGCTGGCTCTCCGGCGTCGACTCCGCCCACTTGTTGTCCTCGAGCACGAAGACCGCGGGAACCTTCCACAGCTGCGCGAGATTCAAAGCCTCATGGAAGGTGCCGATGTTCGTCGCGCCGTCCCCGAAGAAAGCGACCGCAACGCGCGGCTCGCCGCGCAACTGGAAGGCGAGCGCCGCTCCGGTGATCTGGGGCAGGCCACCGCCGATGACTGCGTTCGCGCCGAGGTTGCCGCGCTCGATGTCGTAGAGGTGCATCGACCCGCCGTAGCCGTGCGAGCAGCCCTCTTGCTTGCCGTACAGCTCGGCCATCAGCTCGTTCGGGTGCGTCCCTTTCGCGAGCGTGTGGCCGTGCGCGCGGTGGGTGGACGCGATCACGTCGCCGTCCTCGAGCGCGCGGCAGACGCCGACGGCGCACGCCTCCTGGCCGATCGCCACGTGGAGGAAGCCCGGGAGCTCGCCGGCGCGGAAGCGCTCCTCGACCTTCTCCTCGAATCGCCGGATGAGCAGCATCTCCCGCAGCACGTCCTGGAGATCCGCCTTCGCCAGGCTCGCCCTTGCCTCAACCCTCGCCACGGGCCGGAGTGTACGGTTCGCGCCGTGCGGCTCGTCGAGCAGTGGAACGGGGTCGAAAACGGCTTGGATCCGAGCTGGAGCGACGTTCGACTGAGGCTTCGGATCGAGCCGGACGCCGCGCGCGAGCGCGCCGCTGCGCTGCTCGGGCCGGCCGGCCCGGGCTTCTCCGGCGACACGATCCGCTTCTCCGTGAACCGCACCGGACACGGGATCGGACCCGAGGCGGCGCGCCGGCTGTTGAGCCGGATCGACGCGGAGGGAATCGCGGGCCAGCTGGAGCTCGTTTCGGCGAGCGAGGCCGAAGCGCCGGCGGTCGTGGCGCCGCGGACGCTCGCGGCCGAATGGAACGCCGCGCTCGCGGTCCTCCCCGCAGACTGGAGCGATCTCGTCGTCGAGCTCGAGCTCGAGTCGAGCGCCGACGTCGACCGCGGCGCTGTCCTCTGCGCGCCGCTCAACCCCATTCAGTCGGCAGGACGTCCGGGCTTCCGCTTCCGCTCCGCCAACTCGCGCGGCTACGGCGCTTCCGCCGGAATGGTCGGCCGCTGCCTAGCCCGCCTCGACGAGGCCGCGATCGCGGGACACGTCCAGATCACGCGCGTCTTGAGCGACGTCAATCCCATCGGCACGCAAGGAGCCCTCTTCAGCATCGGCCGGCGCCCGTCCTGATGCCCGGTCTGACGGACGCGACGAAGCGCGTCGCTGACCACGCGCGCTCGCTCGTCCAGCTCGAGCTTCAGCTCGCCCTGACGGAGCTGAAGCGGAAGGCGATCGCGCTCGGCGCCGGGATCGGCCTCACGCTCGTCGCCGCGGTTGTCAGCTTCTTCGCACTCGCGTTCGCCCTGGCAGGAGGCACGGCCTTTCTCGCCACGCACGTGCGTATCTGGGTCGCACTGCTCCTCGTTGCAGGCGGGCTTGTTCTTGCCTCCATCCTGCTCGCCCTCCTGGGCATCATGCTTCTCCGGCGCGGCTCGAGAGCGGTCCCGGAAGCCGCGATCAAGGAGGCACAGCTGACCCGGGAGATGCTCAGGGGTGAGTGACTCGGAGCTGCGCAAGGAGCTCGCCGACGAGCGGCGCGAGTTGAAGGCCGCGGTCTCATCGCTACGCGCGGAGCTCGGTCTCGCCACTGCAAAGGGCAAGAAGGTCGGCGCGGGAGTCGGCGTAGCAACAGGCGCCGCCGTCGTGCTTCGCGTCGCGTTGAAGCTCGCTCGCCGCCGCGCGAGCTAGGCGCGCAGCACAGCGCCGAACTGCTTGCCGACCGCGTCGGCGATCGCCGCGCGCAGCGGCGCGACGTCCTCGTCGGTCAGCGTCCGCTCGGTGGAGCCGAAGGCGAGCCGGAAGGCGAGCGAGCGCTTCCCCTCACCGGTTTGCGCGCCGCGGTACTCGTCGAACACCTCGACGCCACGGAGAAGCTCGCCGCCCGCCGCGCGAACCGCGGCGAGAAGCTCGGCCGCCGAAGCGTCCTCGTCGACGACGAACGCGAGGTCCTGCCGCAGCTCCGGGTACGGGCTGACCTCCTCGAACCGCACGGTCTCCCCCGCCGCGGCGGCGAGCGCGTCGAGATCGAGCTCGAACGCGCCCCAGGTGCCCTCGAGCTCGGCCGGATGGAGCTCGCCGACCCATCCCTCGGCCGTGCGCGCAGCCTTGCCCGGGTGGAGGAAGGGCTCGCTCGCCCGCTCGTACGCCGGCTCGATGCCGGCCGCCGCGTAGATCTGCTCCACGGCCCACTTCGCCTCGGCGAAGCCGCCGTCCACGATCCCCGCGACGTGCCAGGGCTCGCGCCCACGCTCGGGATACGCGTGCGCGATCTCGAACAGCGCGACATTCTCGACATCGACGGCGCGGTTCGCGCGCGCCGCCTCGACGAGGCTCGGCAGGAGCGTCTCGCGCATCGCTCCGAGCTCGGCGGAAATGGGCTCCGGCAGGACGATCGGGCCGGCGGGGACGAGCGAAGGCGTGTACGCCTCCGACCAGCCGCAGCCGACGAGGACGTCCTCGACGACGCGCCGCAGCCGCTGCCAGCGCGTCAGCCGGCCGAACATCGCCTCGCGGCGCGGCAGCGTGAACGGAATCTCGGACAGCTGGAAGCGCGCCACCTCCTCGATGAGGTCGATCTCCCTCGTCACGTCGCGCGCGCGCCAGGTCGGCACGCGGAAGCCCGCCTTCTCGCGCTCGAAGCCGACGCGGCGGAGGATCTCCTCCTGCCGCTCGGGCGCCACGTCGAGCCCGAGCACCTCGTTCGTCCGCTCGGGACGAAGCGGAATGACCGACGGCTGCGGCAGCTCGCCCTGAACGTCCGCCGCGCCGGGCCAGCGCGCGCCGGCGAGCTCGACGAGCAGCTGCGTCGCGAGCGTTGCCGCCGGTCCGGCGAGATAAGGATCGACGCCCTTCTCCCAACGGTTCGACCCTTCCGTGCGCAGCGCGAGCCGCTCGGAGCTCCGCAGGATCCCGACCGGCTCGAAATTCGCTGCCTCGAGGAGGATGGCCGTCGTCGTGTCGGAGACCTCGGTCTCCTCGCCGCCCATGATCCCCGCGAGCGCGACCGCGCGCTTCGCGTCGGCGATCAGGAGGTCGGACTTCTCGAGCGCGCGCTGCGTGCCGTCGAGCGTCCGCAGTTCCTCTCCCTTCCTCGCGCGCCGGACGACGATGCGGCCGCCTTCCAGCCTGTCGTAGTCGAAGGCGTGCAGCGGGTTGCCGAGGGCGAGCATCACGTAGTTCGTGACGTCGACGACGTTGGAGATCGAGCGGACGCCCGCGTCGCGCAGCCGCGCCTTCAACCAGAGCGGCGACTCGGCGATCGTGACGTCGCGGAAGAGACGGCCGACGTAGCGCGGGCAGCCGTCGAGGTCGTCGATCTCGATCTCGACCTTCTCCTCGCCATCCTGCGCAGGGTCGGTGCCCGGCATGGGCAGCAGCTCGCCGTCGAAGAGCGCGGCGACCTCGCGCGCACATCCGTAGACCGAGAGGAGATCGACGCGGTTGCCGGTCGGGTCGATGTCGAGGATCTCCTCGACGAGCGGCACCGCGTTCGCGAGCGGCGACCCCGGCTCGAGGCCGTCGGCGAGGACGATGATCCCGGTGTGATCGGCGCCGAGCTCGATCTCGTCCTCGGCCAGGATCATCCCTTCCGACATCTCACCGCGCAGCTCGCGGCGCTCGAGCGTGAGCCCGTTCGGGAGCGTCGCACCCGCCTTGGCGACGGCGACGGTCGCGCCGGCGGAGAAGTTCCAGGCGCCGCAGACGATCTGCGCGGGCTTGCCTTCTCCGACGTCGACCTGACACAGCTGGAGCCGGTCGGCGTTCGGATGCTTACCGGCCCCGAGCACGCGTCCGACGACATAGAGCGACGTGTCGGCCGGCCCGCGGCGCTCGATCGTGTTCACCTCGGCGGCCGAGATCGAGAGCGCGTCCGCGATCCGCGCCGCGTCCGCTTCGACGCGCACGTACTCGCGCAGCCACGAGAGCGGCACTCTCATCGGAACTGCCTCACGAAGCGCAGGTCGTTCTCCCAGAACGGCCTGATCGTCGGGATGTCGTAGCGCAGCTGCGCCGCGCGCTCGAGCCCGAGCCCGAAGGCGAAGCCGCCCCACTCGCCCGGATCAAGCCCCACGTTCGCAAGTACCTGCGGGTCGACCATCCCCGAGCCGCCGATCTCGATCCAGCCCGACCACTTGCACGTCGGGCAGCCGCTACCGCCGCAGACGCCGCACGAGACGTCCGGCTCCATCGACGGCTCGGTGAACGGGAAGTAGTGCGTGCGGAAGCGCACCTCGCGCTCCTCGCCGAAGAGCGCGCGCATCACGTGCAGCAGCGTCCCCTTCAGGTCGGCCATCGTGATGCCCCGGTCTATCGCAAGTCCCTCGAACTGGTGGAAGATCGGGAAGCGCGTCGGCGTGATCGCGTCACGGCGGTAGACGCGGCCGATCGAGACCATGTAGACCGGCGGCGGCTTCTCTTCGAGGATGTGGATCTGTGACGGCGACGTCTCCGTGCGCAGGACAGTGTCGGCGTCGACGTAGAAGGTGTCGCGCGACGATCGCGCCGGATGCCAAGCCGGGAACGCGAGCTTGTCGAAGTTGTACTCGACCGTCTCGATCTCCCGGTCCTCGCGGATCTCGTAGCCGAGCCCGATGAACGCGTCCTCGACGTCGCGGCGGATGAGCGTCGTCGGATGGAGCGATCCGCGCGGCCGGACGCGCACGTCGCCGAGCAGTTCGGCCGGCAGCGTGACGTCGACGCGCTCGGTCGTGAGCCGCGCCGAGAGCTCCGCTCGCTCGAGCTCGGACTGCCGAGCCGCGAACGCCGCCTCGAGCGCCTCGCGCACGGCGTTGAGCGCCATCCCCGTCTCGCGGTCGCGCACCTCGCGCAGAGCCAGCTTCAACTCGCTGCTGCGACCGAGGTACTGGACGCGCGCCTCGTCGAGCTGCGCGAGCGTTTGCGCCGCTTCTGCAGCGGCGAGCGCCTCCTTCTGAAGTGCCTCGGCCTCCACCCGGCGACTGTATCCATACGATCCTCCGGATGAGCGAGTACGACCCGTGGGCGCCCATCTACGACGCGTGGGCCGCGCACATGACCGAGGACGTGGCGCACTACCTCCGCCTCGCGCGCGAGGCCGACGGGCCGATCGTCGAGCTGATGGTCGGCAGCGGCCGGGTCGCGATCGAGGTCGTGCGCGAGACCGGCAAGCCGGTGCTCGGGATCGACTCGTCTCCCGCGATGCTCGAGATCGCCCGGGAGCGCTCGTCGGGCCTGCCGCTCGAACTGCGGCTCGGCGACGTACGCGAGCTCGAGCTCGACGAGCCTGCGGCGCTGATCTACGTCCCGTTTCGCTCGCTCCTCCACCTCCACGGCTGGACACAGAAGCGGGAGGTCTTCGAGCGGGTCGCGCGGTCGTTGCGCCCCGGCGGCCGCTTCGCGTTCAACGCCTTCGTCTTCAGCCACACGATCGCCGCGCGGATCGACGGCCAGACGCAGGATCAGAACGGCGTCGTCCACACGATCCACTACGCGCCCGCCGACAACCGCATCGACATCACGCGCGACGACGGAGCGACCATTCGCCTCTGGTGGGCGACGAAGTCCGAGTGGGAAGGGCTGATCGACGTCGCGGGCCTGGAGGTCGAGGCGCTCTACGGCGGCTTCGACCAGGAGCCGTACGCGGACGAATCGCTCGAGATGGTCTGGGTCACCCGCAAGCCGGCGTGAGTGCGTACGACGCAATCGCGCGCCTCTACGACCCGTGGAGCGCGAGCGTCATCGAGGACATCTCCTTCTACGTCGACGAGGCGCTCGAGGCCGGCGGCCCGGTCGTCGAGCTCGGCGTCGGCACTGGTCGCATCGCGATCCCGACGGCGATGGCCGGCATCGACGTGATCGGCGTCGACTCGTCGGCGGAGATGCTCGCGGTCTGCGCGGAGCGCGCACGCGAGGCCGGCATCGGTGCTCGGCTCGACCTGCGGCTCGGAGACCTGCTCAACCCGCCGGTGGACGAGCGCGTCTCGCTCGTGACCTGCCCGTTCCGGGCGTATCTCCATCTGCGCGACGACGAGGAGCGGCTCGCAGCCCTGAGAGCCGCGCGGGAGCTGCTCCGTCCGGCCGGGCGGCTCGTCTTCGACGTCTTCACGCCGTCGCGCGCCGACATCGAGGAGACGCACGGCCGCTGGATAGAGCGCGAGCCCGGAATCGACGAGCGGGCCGACTGGGATCTCGAGGAGCAGACGCTGACGCTCTCGGTGCGCGGGCCGGCGGGCTCCTCGACGATGACGCTCTGGTGGCTCGAGCCCGAGCGATGGCACTCACTCCTCGCCGAGGCCGGCTTCGACGTCATCGCGTGCTACGGCTGGTTCGACCGGCGCCCGTTCGCCGGAGGCGAGGACAGCGTCTGGATCGCCGCGCGAAAGTGATCCGCGCAAATTGCGACAAAATCGTTGACGGGGGGTCTTGATCCGGTGTCGACTATCCCCTAGGTTTCCTCTTGCGCCGAGCACCGAACGCGAGTAGGTCGAAGCCTCGACCGAGCGGTCAAACGGTAAGGGAGCAATCCTAAGTCGGAAGGCCGGTTGGATGAGGGGGACGAAAGCGAAACGGACTCGGCGAATTCTTTGGACCGGCCCCTAACGGGGCCGGTCTTTTTTTGTTCCTCTGAGAAGACCTCGCTTCAGCTGCTGCGAGACAGCTCGTAGAGCGCGATTGCGCCTGCGATCGCGACGTTGAGCGACTCTCCGCCGCCGGGCTGCGGGATCGAGACCTGCTCCTGGCAGGCCCCGGCCACCTCGGCCGGCAGGCCGTCGCGCTCTGCGCCGAGGACGAGCACGACGTCGCCGCCGGGCGCGAGCTCGGGCAGCGGCGTGCCACCGTGCGGCACGAGGGCGACGCGCCGGCCGCCAGGCTCGGCAAAGCCGGCGACCGGAACGCGGAAGATCGCTCCCATCGATGCCCGCAGTGCCTTCGGCCCGGTCGGATCGGCGCAGCCGTCAGAGAGCGCCACGCCGGCACCGAATGCGTCGGCGGCGCGCAACAGCGTCCCGACGTTTCCCGGATCCGCAACGCGCCAGAGCGCGAGCGTGACCGGACGCGTGCCGCGCGGCAGGTCGTCGCGGCGGAAGACGCCGACGACGCGCGGCGGGTGCGCGAGCGACGAGACCTCGGCGAGCAGCGCAGCGCCGACGTCCTCGCCCGCGACGAGCACGTCGGCAGGCTCGAGACCGGCGGCCAGGCCGGCCTCGACGAGATCCTCCCCTTCGACCACGAACAGCCCGAGCTTGTCCCGCCAGCGCCGCTCGTGGAGCTTGCGGAGCAGCTTGAGCCGCTCGTTGTCGCGCGAGGTGATCAGCTTGCCGGCGCGGAGCTGCCCGCTGTGGCGAGCGCGGACTTCGCCTTTTCGGCGATCGCCCCGAACGCGACGGGATCGCTGACGGCGAGGTCGGCGAGCACCTTCCGGTCGAGCTCGATCCCCGCCTTCGAGCAACCGTGCACGAACTGGTTGTAGGAGAGGCCGTTCGCGCGCGCGGCGGCGTTGATCCGGGTGATCCAGAGCTTCCGGAACTCCCGCTTGCGCACCTTCCGGTCGCGGTAGGCGTAGACGAGCGAGTGCTCGACCTGCTCCTTCGCGTAGCGGTAGTGCGTGCTCTTACGGCCCCAATAGCCCTTCGCCTGCTCGAGGACCTTGCGGCGCTTCTTCTGCGCGTGGACGGAACGCTTGACCCTCGGCATCTAGCGCATCCCCAGCATCTTCTTGATCTCGGCGCGGTCGGCGCCGGTCGCCTCGCGGAACTTACGGAAGCCGCGCTTACGCTTCGACGACTTCTTCTCCAGGTTGTGGCTGCGCATCGCCGGCCGGCGCAGGAGCTTGCCCGTCCCCGTTACCTTGAAGCGCTTCTTCGCTGCGCTGCGTGTTTTCGTCTTCGGCATCTCGTTTCACTCCTGCGTTCTTTGTCGGGCCCAGCAGCATCACCATGTTGCGTCCGTCAAGGAGAGGCTGGGACTCGATCTGCCCGATCTCCTTGAGTTCGTCGGCGAGCCGGAGGAGCAGGTCGCGGCCCCGTTCCGGATGGGTCGTCTCGCGACCCCGGAACATGATCGTGACCTTCACCTTCGCGCGCTGGTTGAGGAATCGCTCGACGTGCCCCTTCTTGGTGTTGTAGTCGTGAATGCCGATCTTTGGCCGGAGCTTGATCTCCTTGACCTGGATCTGGCTCTGGTGCTTGCGGGCCTGTTTCGCCTTTTGCTCCTGCTCGTACTTGTACTTGCCGTAGTCCATGACCTTGGCGACAGGAGGATCGGCCTGGGCGGCGACCTCGACTAGGTCGAGGTTCTTGCCGTAGGCGTACTCCCGCGCCTCGTCCGTGGTCTTGATACCGAGCTGAGCACCGTCGTCGTCGATCAGCCGCACGCGCGACGACCTGATCGCGTCGTTGATGCGCGTCGTGTCGCGTGGCGACGGGCGGACCTGATCGAACGGCCGGCGTCTGGGCCTCAAGTGGTAGTCACCAAGTCGGGCTTGTTCCTCCTATTTGGATTCGGGAACTGAAAAGCCGCTGTCATGCAGCGGCCCGTTTCCTCGTCGTTCGCGACTCGGTTGAACCTGCCAGCGCCGTGTGGGCCAGAAGGTGAGGAACGGGTCCGCCCCTGCTTTTCAGAGGTCAGAGGGTAGCAAGTCGGTCGACGAAGGACGCGAGCGACAACTCGGACTGCTCGCCGCCGCGATCGCGCACCGCGAGGCTCTCGTTGCTTTCGCGGTCGCCGTAGACCACCGTGAACGGGATCTTCTCCAGCTCGGCGGCCCGGATTCGCTTGCCGATCGTCTCGCTCGGCTCCGCCACCTCGGCCCGGTAGCCGGCTTCGAGCAAGCGGAGAACGAGCGTCCGCGCAGCGTCGAGGTGCGCGTCTCCGACGGGCAGCACCCGCACCTGCACCGGCGCGAGCCAGAACGGGAAGGCGCCCGCGTAGTGCTCGGTCAGGATCCCGACGAAGCGCTCGAGCGAGCCGAGCAAGGCGCGGTGGATGACGACCGGCGTGTGCTCGGTGTTGTCGGCGCCCATGTACGTAAGGCCGAAGCGCTTCGGCATCTGCGCGTCCGCCTGGATCGTTCCCATCTGCCAGGAACGGCCGAGCGCGTCGTCCATGTGGAGGTCGATCTTCGGCCCGTAGAACGTCCCCTCGCCCTCGCCGATCACGTATGGGATCCCGTGCCGTTCTAGCGCCTCCTGGAGGATTCCCTCGGCGCGATCCCACTCCTCGTCGGAGCCGAGCCGGTTCTCCGGCCGGGTCGAGAGCTCCGCGTGCGGGACGACCTCGAAGAGCTCGTAGAGCGTCTTCGCGTACTCGATGCAGCCGTCGATCTCGCCAGGGACCTGCTCTTCCGTGCAGAAGATGTGCGCATCGTCCTGCGTCACGTGGCGGACGCGGAGCAGGCCGTGCAGCGTCCCGGCGAGCTCGTTGCGATGCAGGGTCGACGACTCGGCGTAGCGAATCGGCAGATCGCGGTAGCTCCGCAGCTGTGAGCCGAACAGGAGCATGTGGCCCGGGCAGTTCATCGGCTTCAGCCCTGCGTGCGGTTCCTCGCCCTCGCCGGCTACGAGGAACATGTTGTCGCGGAACTTCTCCCAGTGGCCGCTCGTCTCCCAGACGCTCTTGTCGTAGATCAGCGGCGTCTTCACCTCGGCGTAGCCGCGCTTCGCGTTCTCGCGGCGGCGCAGGTCCTCGAGCTCGTTCCACACCACCATGCCCTTCGGATGCCAGAACGGCGAGCCGGGGGACGCCTCGGAGAGGTGGAAGAGGTCGAGCTCGACTCCGAGCCGGCGGTGGTCACGGCGGCGCGCCTCCTCCAGCCGCTCGAGATACGCGTCGAGATCCTCCTGCGAGTAGAAGGCGGTGCCGTAGATCCGCGTCAGCTGCGGCTTGGTCGAGTCGCCGCGCCAGTACGCACCGGCGAGGTGCGTCAGCTTGAGCGCCTTGATCGGCTTCGAGTTCTGGAGGTGCGGGCCGCGGCAGAGATCCGTGAAGTCGTCGGAGCCGTCGTGCGACTGCGTGTAGAGGGAGATGTCGCCGTCTGCGGTGTCGACGAGCTCGACCTTGTACGGCTCGCCCTCGGCTGCGAAGCGCGTCTTCGCCTCGTCGCGCGAGATCTCGCTCCGCTCCCAGTGGCGGCCTTCGGAGATCTCGCGCTTGATCTCGGCCTCGATGCGCTCGAGATCCTCCTCTCGGAGCGGCTCGGGGAAGTCGAAGTCGTAGTAGAAGCCGTTCTCGATCGGCGGGCCAATCGCGATCTTGACGCCCGGGTAGAGGCGCCGGACGGCCTCCGCGAGCAGGTGCGCCGACGAGTGGCGGAGGACGGCGAGCGCGTCAGGATCCTGCGTGTCGCGCGTCGTCAGGAGCTGGATCTCGTCGCCGTCGCCGAGCGGCGTCCGGAGATCCTGCACCTGCCCGTCGACACGAACCAGGACGGCCTGCTCCGCGAGCTTCGGCCCGATCGCGCGCGCGGCGTCGAGGCCGGTCGCACCAGCGGGAAGCTCGAGCTCTGACTTGTCGGGAAGGACGACCTTCATCTACATGCACCTCCTGGAACGGACAGCCGGAAAGGAACGACGAGTCGCCGGGCTAGCCGGCGAGTGTGGCTGTCGATGTCCGCGCAGCGTGCACGTCACGAGCTTACCCCACGTACTCCATGAGCACCCACTCTGCGGTGTGCCCGTCGTCAGGTTGATGGCGCGACACCTCGACGAAGCCGGCGCGCTCCCAGGCACGCACGGCGCCGTCGTTCCACGCGTACGGGTCGACGGTGACGCGACCCCGGCCACACTCGTCGATGAGGTGGCGGGCCATGGCCCGGGCGGCGTCCGGACCGAGTCCGCGGCCGCGAGCACCCGGGACGAGGAACATGTCGAGGCCCTCCGGATGAACCTGGAGGTAGCCGACCGGGTCGCCCTTCTCCTCCACGATCCACGCCTCGACGTCCGCGCGCGCCAGCCTCTCCTCCATCTCGGCGCGCGTGAACGTCTCGTCGTCCCAGTAGCGCGCGACGTCCGGATCGGCATGCCAGGCAACGAGCCGGTCGACGTCGCCGCCGTCGGCCGGCCGCAGACTCGTCAGTGTTCCGTGAAAGCGAGTTTCCACTGAACTCCTGGTAGATGGAAGGGAGCGGGGGCGCCTCGGGCGAGACGCCCGCGCTCTACCCGGTTACACCACAGGCACGACGTTGCGGGCCTCGGGGCCTTTCTCGCCCTCGGCGGGCTCGAACTCCACGCGCGCGCCTTCGGCGAGGGTCTTGAAGCCTTCGCTGGTGATCGCGCTGAAGTGGACGAAGACGTCCTTGCCGCCCTCGTCAGGGGTGATGAAGCCATACCCCTTCGCATCGTTGAACCACTTCACGGTTCCGGTTGCCATATGAAACACCTCCCTCCGCGGAAGCTCTGAACGGACTGGGAGGCACTGGTAGTGCGGCCCCGGTGCGCGCTCGGTACTAGAACAGCGGAAACGGTAGCGAGAATCCGGAAGACATGCGTGTCCTCGTCGCCCCCGACAAGTTCCGCGGCACGCTGACGGCGCGCGAGGCTGCTGCCGCGATCGCGGCCGGGGCGGCACGCGCGGGCCGGAAGGCTGTGGAGTTGCCGCTCGCCGACGGCGGCGAGGGGACGCTCGACGTGCTCGGCGGCGGCAACCGGACCACGGTCGTGACAGGGCCTCTCGGCGACCCGATCGAGGCCGCGTGGCGGCTCGACGACGACGGGACCGCGCTGATCGAGGCAGCGCTGGCGTGCGGGCTCTCGCTCGCCGGCGGCGCGGCAGGGAACGACCCGCTCCGCGCGACGAGCCGCGGCGTCGGCGAGCTCGTCGCCGCCGCGATCGCAGCCGGAGCCGAGCGCATCGTCGTCGCGGTCGGCGGCGTTGCATCGACGGACGGCGGCTCCGGCGCGGTCGAGGCGCTCCGTTCCATCCTTCCGCTGCTGGTTCCCGTGGAGGTTGCGTGCGACGTCGACGCGCGCTTCCTCGAAGCCGCCGAGATCTTCGCGTCGCAGAAGGGAGCGACGCCGGAGCAGGTCTCGGTGCTGCGCGACCGGCTCGCCGCCCTCGACGTCCCCGACCTCCCCGGCGCCGGTGCGGCCGGCGGGCTCGCGGGAGGCCTCGCTGCGCTCGGCGCGACGCTCGTCCGCGGCTTCGATCTCGTCGCGGACAGGCTCGATCTCGACTCTTGTCTCCTCGAAGCAGACCTCGTCATCTCGGGCGAAGGCCTCTTCGACGCGACGTCACTCACCGGCAAGGTCGTCGGAGGCGTGCTCGAGCGGGCCTCCCGCGCCGGCGTTCCGGCACTCGTCGTCGTCGGCGAGCTCGTGACGAAAGCACCGGTCGACGCCGTATCTCTCGTGGCACTGTGCGGCCGCGAACGAGCGCTCGGCCAAACCGCGCAGTGCCTCGCGGAGATCGTCGAGAAGGAGCTCACGGCTCCGTCGAGAACCGCCTAACCTCTTCAACGTGCCCAAGCCGGCCAAAGGACCTCATCTCACCTACCGCCCCGGCCTCGACGGGCTGCGAGCGCTGGCGGTCGCGGGCGTCTTCCTCTACCACGCGCGGCCGCATTCGGACGGGAGCCCGTGGCTGCCGGGCGGCTTCTTCGGCGTCGACCTGTTCTTCGTCCTCAGCGGCTACCTGATCACGTCGATCTTGCTCGTCGAGTGGGAGCACCACGGCCGGATCGTGCTGCTCCGCTTCTGGGGTCGGCGTGCGCGGAGGCTGTTCCCGGCGGTCGTCGTCGTGGTACTTGCCTCGCTGCTGCTCTCCTCAATCTTCGCGCGCACCGATCTCGCGAGGACAAGGAGCGACGCAGTCCCTTCGCTTCTCTACTACGCGAACTGGCACCTGATCGTCGCGAACCACTCCTACTTCACCCTCATGGGCCAGCCGTCGCTCCTGCAGCACTTCTGGTCGCTCGCGGTGGAGGAGCAGTTCTACATCGTCTGGCCGCTCTTGCTCGTGCCGGGGCTCGTCTTCCTCGGCCGGCGCTATCTGCCGTTCCTCGTCGCGGCCGGGATCGCCGGCTCGGCGGCGCTGATGTGGCTCCTCTACCAGGGGCCGGACAGCGACCCGTCGCGCGTCTACTACGGGACGGACACGCGCGCGTTCCTGCTGCTGATGGGCATCCTGCTCGCGCTTCTCTGGCCGTACGTCGAGCGGATCAGGCGCTCGCTACCGCTGCTCGAGTTGCTCGGCGTCGCCGCGCTCGGGACGACGATCTACCTGTTCTGGACGGTGCACGACTACTACGCGTCGATCTACCAGGGCGGCGACCTCGCGGCGTCCTTCTGCTTTGCGGTACTCATCGCGGCGGTCGCGCATCCTGCGACGCGCCTCGGCAAGGCGCTCGGGATCGCACCACTCCGCTGGATCGGCGAGCGGAGCTACGGCATCTATCTCTGGCACTGGCTGATCATCGCCATCACCCGCCCCGGCCTCGACGTCTCGTGGACGGGGCCGCGCATCATCGCGGCGCAGGCGGCGCTGACCGTCATCGCCGCCGCGCTCTCCTACCGCTTCGTCGAGCAGCCGATCCGCACCGGCAGCCTGCAGCGCCGGCTGGCGAAGTTCCAGGCAAGGCGGCGGCTCGAGATCGTCGCCGCAGGCGCCGCCGCGTTCGTCGCGGGCTTCGTCGTCCTCTTCCTGACTCCCTCGGCGCTCAACGCCGTGGCAAGCACACGCCCGACGACCACGACCACCACCACGACGACTGCGACGACAACTACGACGACAACGCAGCACCACAAGAAGAAGTCGAATCAGCCAGGACCGCCGGGCGGACGGATCCTCGCGCTGGGCGACTCCGTGATGCTCGGCTGCGCCTCGGAGCTACGGACGGCCCTCCACAACCGCGTTCGCGTTGACGCTCTCGTCGCGCGGCAGATCGACGACACGATCGCCGAGCTCCAGCGGATCCGCCACAAGTGGGGCCACCTACCGAAGACCGTCATCCTCCAGGTCGGCAACAACGGCCCGCTCCTCTACCACGACCTCGTGCGGCTCAAAGCCGCGCTGCACGGAGTGCCCGACGTGATCGTCGTCAACGTCCGGAACTCGACGAGCTGGGAGCAGGAGTCGAATCGCGCGCTCGGCACCTGGCTGCACGGCTGGCGCACGGCGCACCTCGCCGACTGGTACACGCACTCGAACAACTCGATGCTCTCGGACGGGACACACCCCTACCCGAGCGGGTGCCTGATCTACGCGCGCGTGATCGCAACCACGGTCAAGGCGTCCTGAGCTTGCCACCGGTCAGGGCTCGCAGCGCACCAAGCCTGTTTCGAGCCGTGCCGGCGAACCGAACCAGGGGCGTCTGGTAGCGGACTCGAACGAGCGGCTTGCGTTCGCCGCCGAACCGGCTTTTGTACCAGGCAACGCCCTCGAGTCCCCCGCTTCCGTGGAGATCGAACCACGAGAAACCACTGTCGCAAGCCTCCTCCATGGCATCTGCCATCAGGACGAAGAGTGCAAACGACTCGCGCCCCCGCGCGGATCCCGCGGCGTGCCAGCAGGACACATGCCGATTCCAGTAGAGGCAAACGATTCCGCTGAGCGTCTCACCGTCCTGCTCGGCCAGCCAAAGCTTCAGATGGGCCGGATGTCTGCCTGCAAGGTCGTGACACGCCTCGAACAGATTCCACGGTACTGGCTCACCGACGAGCCCTTCTCCCCAACGGTTCAGGGAGTCCTGGTAGGTCGCGAAATAGCTCCGATAGTCATCTTTCGTCGTAGCGATCCTCGATCGCACACCCGACGCCTTCCCTTTCTTGACCAACCGCCGACGCTCGCCGTCGAAGCGCTCCATCACGCGCGACGGGCCGCCCTCGAGAGACACCATGTCCGTGAAGTCCTCCTGCACTCTCGCGGTGCGAGGGCGGGGCGGCGGGAACGGTGCGAGAGGATTCTGGAAGACCTCCAGGTCGCCGATGCGGCCACGAAGCGCATCGCGATAGACGCGACCGAGCGCACGCTCGTCGAGAGGGCCGTCGGCGATCGGCCCGCCGTAATACCCGAAGCCGCTCGAGTGTGCGACCATGCTGCGGCCGTGGAGACGTCGATCGACCTCCACGAGAGGGAAGACGACACGCACGCCATTGGCCAAGGTCTCGTAGCGGGTCGCGTTGCGAAGAGCCGGAAACGCGCGCGTGATGAGCTCCGACCACAGGGGCGTGTGGAAGAACGTTGCGTACTCGCAACGCCGGGAGACGTCGAGCCACACAGCCGTGTCCGCAGAGACGCCGGGAATGGGCGGTACTGGGCTCGAACCAGTGACCCCCAGCTTGTCGAGCTGGTGCTCTCCCAACTGAGCTAACCGCCCCGGTCGGCCGGATTGTACCGGCGCCTATCTTCAGCCGACGGTGAGGAAGGAGGTGCGACCGGCGCGCTTCGCGATGTACATCGCGGCGTCGGCGCGGCCGATGATGCTGCCGATCTGTAGCTCGTCCTCCCGCAGCGACGCCGCGCCGATCGAGAGTCCGACCTCGAACAGCCCGTGCTTCGTCTCGATCGGATGCGTGGCGAGCCATGCCTGGATCCGGCTGGCGACCGCGACGGCGTCTCGCTGCTCTGTCTCCGGCAGGACGACGAGGAACTCGTCGCCGCCAAAGCGCGAGCAGATGTCGTACGGCCGCAGCTCCATCCGGAAGGACTCCGCGACCGCCGCGAGCGCTGCGTCACCCTGCAGGTGACCGAAGCGGTTGTTGATCCCACGCATGTCGTCGACGTCGCAGATGAGCACCGACATCGAGCGGCCGAGTCGCTGCGCGCGGACGAACTCGTTGCGGGCGGGCTGGTCGATTCCGCGCGAGTTGAGAAGGCCGGTCTTGTGGTCGGTGTTTGCCTGCTCCCGTAGCGACGGCAAGGCGAGCGCGCGCTGAATCAGAACGAGCGGGACGGCCACCACGATGGCGAGGGCCGGCCCGTGCAGGAGGGCAAAGGCGACGCCGATGCCGACCGACGCGAGAGCGCCGTCCGCGATCAACGCGTCGAGCGAGAACAGCCCGCTCTCCTCGACGTCGTGGCCGCGGGCGAGTTGCAGCATCCGGGCGAGGAGGAGGTGGTTGACGAGCAGGAACGCAGCCGCGGCGGCAGCGGCGGCCAGCACGGCCGAGATGCTCGCCCCAGCCACGACGTGGACACCCGTCCTTCCGAACGCCGCCCGCACCGACCACGCCGCGAGGGCGCTGAGGGTGAAGTTCGCGATGTTGAAGCTCTGGATGAACCACGGGTAGCGCTGGCGAAGCCACTCCGGCAAGTGCTGTAGGACGCAGACGGCGACGACGAGCTCCGGCGGCAGGAGAAGCGCTGCCGCGACCGAGAAGGCGAGACCCGTGTGGAAGACCTGGTTGCCGGACGTGTGGGTCGCGAAGACCTGGGCGAGGCAGGCTGCGCCGAGAATGACGCCGAAGTCGATCCAGCGCGTATGGGCCACCGACCCTGTCGAGGTGGCGCCCGCCGCGACGACGGCAACGGCGATCGTCCCGTACAGGAACATCCGGGCGCGATCGGGCAGCCCGAGCACGCGCGGCCGGCGGAGCGTCTTCGCGTACGCCACCACGGTCATGCCGCAGCGACTCCCCGGAGCCGGCCGAGCAGACCGTCGCGCGTTGCAACCGCCCGCTCGAGCGCGTCGACGCAGGACTCGCAGAAATCCGAGCCGCGATGGCGCCGGATCTCGGCCATCGCCGCGTCGAAGCTCAGCGCGTCGCGGTAGACGCGCGCGGTCGTCATCGCGTCGACCGAGTCGGCGACGTGGATGATCCGCGCGACCAGCGGGATTTCCTCCCCCATCAGCCCCGTGGGATAGCCCCGCCCGTCCGGCCGCTCGTGGTGGAAGCGGATACCGGGGACGATCTCGCCGAGGTAGCCGTAGCGCTCGATGATCCTCGCGCCTTCCTCCGGATGGGTGCGCATGACCGTCTCGTCGGCCTGGGTCAGCTCGCCCTCCTTGAGGAGCACGGCGTCAGGGACGGCGATCTTGCCGATGTCGTGCAGCAGCGCGGCCTGGCCGACGACCTCGATCAGCGCGTCCTCGAGGTTCAACTGCGCTGCGATTTCCCGCGCGTATTGCGCGACGCGGCGCGAGTGGCCGGCGGTGTACTTGTCCTTGAGGTCGACCGTCGCCGAGAGCGCCTCGAGCGCAGCGGTCGTGGAGCGAATGAGCTCAAGGTGGGCCTCCTCGAGGGACTCGTTCTGCCGGCGGATCGTGTCGCCCGCCTCCTCGAGCCTGAGCACGGCACGCTGGGTGATGTGGACGACGAACAGTGGCACGAGCGAGAGCGCGGCGAGCGACACGCTGTGCGCCCAGATCGCCGCGAACGGGACGGCCATGAGGGAGAGCACGAGCTCGAGGGAGATGTCCTCGAAGTCGAGCAAGCCTGTCTCGCGGGGACCGAGGCCGCGGCCGAGGGAAAGCATCGGCAGCAGGAGAACGCGGTTGATGACCACGAACGTCAGCGCCGCGAGCGCGCCGGCCAGAGCTTCCCGCTCCCCCGACCCAGGGAACCCGACTGCCTGCGCCATGGCCCAGGCGCCGACTCCGGCTGCCACGTAGTTCGCGATGTTGAACGTCTGGATGTACCAGGGGTAGCGCTGCCGCATCCACTCGGGCACGTGCTGCAGGACGCAGATGAGAATGATCAGCTCTGGCGGCAGGAGGAGCGCCGCGGCCACCGTGAACGCAATCCCGGTATGGAAGACGCGACTCCGGTGCAGATGGAACGAGAGCAGCTGCGAGACGGAAGCGAGCGCCAGCAGGACGGCGAAGCGGCTCCACGGCTCGTTGTGCAGCCGCGCGAGACCGAGCAGCAGTCCCGCGGCCGCAGGAAGGACGATCGTCGACCAGTAGAGCCAGGCCGCCGGCGTCAGCGGGCCGGGAGTGCTCGGCCGGCGCCGCGGCAGTGGAAGCCGTCTTGCCGCAGTCGCGATCAAACGAGCCGCCTAGTGCGCAGCCGCGCGGGAGCGTCCTGAAAGCCGGCGGCTCCGGAGGAAGGCTCGATGCTTCCGGATCAGATACGGGTGGCCACGCTCGGAGCGCACGTCTGCGGTCGCGACTGCGCTAGGCGCGGTCGAGCCCCACGACGCGCTCGCCAGGCTCTGCGCGAGAGTCGACGAGCCCCAGGAAGCGGAGCCCCACGAGGCCGATCCCCACGAAGCCGACCCCCACGAAGCCGATCCCCATGAGGCGGAGCCCCATGAAGCCGAGCCCCAAGAGGCGGATCCCCAGGAGGCGGCATCCCAAGAGGGATCGCTCAGAGCCGTCTGCTGCCACGCGGACGAGTTGAAGACCGGGATCGACCCACCGCCCGGATCCGCCCCGACGAAACTGTCGAGCCCGAGGTTCGGGTTGGGTGGCGAGGTGACCTGCCCAGCCGCGTTGACATCGACGAGCCCGACCCCGACCGAGCCCGGCGTGGCGGACTTCTCCGGCTTGGCCGCAAGCATGAGGGCGCCCTTGACCTGGTCGGGCGTCCAGTTCGGGTTGAGAGCGAGGAGGTAGGCCGCCGCACCCGAGACGACCGGCGTGGCGAACGACGTCCCCGAGAGCTGGATGTACCCCGAGGAGACCATCGAGTCGGGCCGCGTCGTCGCGAGCGTGGAGTTGTCGGGAACCGGCCCAATCATGTACCGGCCCGGCGCCGAGAGATCCGGCTTGGCGAAGCCGTCGTACGTGTAGCCCCAGGCCGACCACGGCGCGGCAGTGTCGTCCCCCGGCTTCTTCGTGTCGCCCGTGTCGTCCGCGCCGACCGTGATCACGAACGGATCGTTTCCGGGCGCATAGAAGACTCCGCTTGGCGCGTCACCCGTGCCGTAGTTGCCGGCTGCCGCGACGACGACGACGTTGTCGAACCAGAGCTTCTCCACCGCGCGATCGAGCGGATCCCAGAACACGCTCGCCGGCGCCGTCGAGTTGAGCGAGAAGTTCGCGACGCGGATGTTGTACTGCGTCTTGTGCTGAACGATCCAGTCACAGGCCGCGATCACGTCACTCGTGAGCGCCATCCCTTGGTCGTTCAAGACGTCGATCGAGACGATCGGCGCGCTTGGCGACGTACCGGCATAGCCCTTCCCGTTGCCGGCGGCGATGCCCGCCACGAAGGTGCCGTGGCCGTAGCCGTCTCCCGCGGAGTTCGGCGTGCCGCTGTTGACGATCGTCGTCTGCGCGATGACGCGTGAGCCGTTGCCGAAGTCGGCGCGATTGGCCTGCACGCCCGAGTCGACGACGGCGATCGCCGGCGGCGTCGGCAGCGAGCCGCTCGTCACCGACGGCCACGTCGCCTTGACGGTCGCTGCGGCGGGCCAGTCCTGGGAATTCGTCAGTCCGGCGAGGCGCACCGGGCGGTCGAGCGTGATCGCGGCGACTCCCTTCGTCCGCGAGAGCGCCAGCAACTGGCCGCCCGTGACACCGGCCGAGGCGCCGGCGATCGTCCCGAGGCGGCGTCCAAGACCGACGCCCTTGCCGCTTACCTCACGCCGGACGGCCGAGACGACCGTCCGCTCTCCACGCGATCCGGCTCCCTGCAGGATGACGTGGAAGACGCGCCCCGGATGAGCGCGCGCGGCCGCGACGAGCTGCGGCGACACGAAGGCGCTCGATGGCTGGACGGGGCGCGGCGAGTGCGATGCGGACGCAGCCAGAGCCGCCGCTGCGGCAACAGCGCTGAGCAGGCCAAGGCACCTGATGGCCCGTGGAAGACTTTCTCGCTTGGGAGTCCGCATGTACGCAGTTCCCTCCAGCCTCGGGGGAGAGCCGGAATTTAGGTCTAGGGGCGGTTTCTAGCATCCCCCGGAAGAGGTAGCAACTTCGAGTCCCTCTTTCGAGGTTTCGCGGCAGGATTCGGCAGGTTCTAGCGCGACAGACGCGCCGCACCCGCCAGCAACCGGACGAGGCTGGGCCGTGCCGCCCTCTGCCGAGGCCCGAGCCAGGTGGCGAGACGGAATCCCGTCAGGTGCGTGAGCATCGTCCGGGCGGCGTGCGCCATCTCGAGCCGCCGGGCGAAGGCCGGTCCCGCGGGCGCCGCCGGAATCCCGCCGGGCAGGAAGCGCAGCGGATTGATCGCCGTTCCGTGCAGACGGACTTCGAAATGGAGATGCGTGCCGGTGCAGCTGCCGGTGCAGCCGGCGATCCCGAGGAGCTGACCGGGGACGACGTGCTCGCCGATCCTCGCGCGCGGCTGCGAGAGGTGCGCGTACAGGGTCTGCAGGCCAGAGCCGTCGTCGACGAGGACGATGTTGCCGTATCCCTCGAAGCCGGTCGTGTAGCCGACCGCGGCCACGACCCCCGCCGTCGCGGCACGGATGTCGAGCGAGCGGAGCATCCCGATGTCGATGCCGGGGTGGAATCCCATGTCGGTGATGCCGAACGGGTTCGTGATCGTGCCGGAGGCGGGCCAGACGAAGGAGTGCGCGCGCGACTGAGCCGCCGCGGGCGCAGCGAGAACCAGCGCAGCCGCGCATGCGGCTGCCAACAGCACCTTCCTCCCTCCCAAGAGGGTCGGGACCCTACACGCCTAGAGTTTTTCGAGCGGCGCATAGTCGAGCATGAGCTTCCGTTCGCTGCCGTCGTCCGCGAAACGGACGGTGACCATCCCGCCGGACTCGACCCGCACGACCACGCCCTCGCCGAGCGTCGAATGGCGGACGGAGTCGCCGGTGGAGAGGCTCGGCACGTCCTCACGGGGCGCGACCTGGCTGAGACGCGGCGAGCCGTAGCCCGACCATGAGCTCGGCCGCAGCCGCTCGCGCTCGACGTGCTTGTCCGGCACCTCGTCGAGGAAGCGCGACGGGAGGTTGTGGTTGCGGCCGCCGTAGAGCATTCGCGACGAGGCGTGCAGGAGCGTCAACCGCTCCTTCGCCCGGGTCATGCCGACGTAACAGAGCCGCCGCTCCTCCTCGATCCCCTGTTCCTCGATCGAGCGGGAGTGAGGGAAGATCCCCTCCTCCATCCCGATCATGTAGACCGCGCGGAACTCGAGGCCCTTGGCGTTGTGGAGGGTCATCAGCGTCACGAGGGAGCCGTCGCCGCGGATCGCGTCCTGGTCGGAGTAGAGGGAGATCTCCTGCAGGAAGCTGGAGAGCGTCGCCTCTTGGGTCTGCTCCCGCCACTCGCGGGCGACGGAGACGAGCTCCTGCAGGTTCTCCATCCGGCCCTGCGCCTCGATCGTCCGCTCGGCCTCGAGTGAGGCCATGTAGCCGCTGCGGGCGAGCACCTCCTCGATCAGCTCCGGGACGTCGTACTCCATCGCCGCGGACATGAGCGACTCGATCGTGCCGCGAAACGCCTTGAGCGCCTTCTGCGGCGCCGCGCCGACCCCGGCCATCTCCGCCTCGGCCGTCGCCTCCCAGAGGGAGATCTCGCGCTGGTCGGCCCAGGTCGAGAGGCGGGCGAGGCTCGACTCGCCGATGCCGCGCCGCGGCCGGTTCGCGATGCGCAGGAGCGAGACAGCGTCGTACGGGTTGTCGATCACCTGGAGATAGGCGACGAGATCCTTGACCTCGGCGCGCTCGTAGAAGCGCGGGCCGCCGATCACCTGGTACGCGACCCCCTGGCGGACGAGGATGTCCTCGAGGACGCGGCTCTGCGCGTTCATCCGGTAGAAGACCGCGACCTCGTTGCCGGAGAAGCCCTCCTCGACACCAAGCGCGATCTCCGCCGCGACGAACCGCGCCTCCGCGTGCTCGTCCTCCACCTCGACGACCCGGACTGGATCGCCTTCGCCGAGCTCCGACCAGAGGTTCTTCTCCTTCCGCTCGCGGTTGTGCTTGATGACGCCGTTCGCCGCGTCGAGGACGTTCTGGGTGGAGCGGTAGTTCTGCTCGAGCGCGATCGTGTACGAGCCGGGGAAGTCGCGTTCGAACTCGAGGACGTTGCGGATGTCGGCGCCGCGGAACGCGTAGATCGACTGGTCGGGGTCGCCGACCGCGAAGACGTTCTGGTGCTTCTCCGCCAGCAGCTGCAGGAACCGGTACTGGGCGTGGTTCGTGTCCTGGTACTCGTCGACGAGGACGTAGCGGAAGGCGTCCTGCCACTTCTGCCGCGCTTCGGGGAACCGCTCGAGCACGTCGACGGTGAGGAAGAGCATGTCGTCGAAGTCGACGGCGTTCGAGGCGAAGAGGCGCTTCTGGTAGAGGTCGTAGACCTCCGCGACCGTCTGGTCGTAGAAGCTCGCGACGCGCTCGCCGTAGGCCTCCGGGGAGACGAGCGTGTTCTTCGCGTTCGAGATCTGGGAGTGGATGCCGCGCGGCGTGAAGCGCTTCGGGTCGCGGTCGAGCTCCTCGAGGCAGCGCTTCGTGAGGCGGATCTGGTCGGCCTGGTCGTAGATCGTGAAGTTGGAGCGGTAGCCGAGGCGCTGCGCCTCGCGCCGCAGGATCCGGCCGCACGCCGAGTGGAACGTCATCACCCAGGCCGCACGCGCGGGCGGGCCGACGAGCTCCTCGACGCGTTCCCGCATCTCCGCCGCCGCCTTGTTCGTGAAGGTGATCGCGAGGATCTCCGGCGGCTTCACGCCGACGGCGCCGAGCAGGTGCGCGATGCGCCGCGTGAGGACGCGGGTCTTGCCCGAGCCGGCGCCGGCGATGACGAGAACGGGGCCTTCGGTGTGGAGGACAGCCTCGCGCTGCGCCGGATTCAGGTCGGCGAGGTAGGTCTCCGGCGTCGTCGCAGCCACCGGTCGAGGATAGCGAGGGGTTCGGGAGGCTTTAGCGCCGCAGGCCGAGCGGGCGGCCGAGGATCGCAAAGCCGGCGAGGCACAACGTTCCATCGGCGGCCGCGCGGACGAGCCCGTCGAGTGGATCGGACTGGGCGATCCCGGCGACTGCAATGCAGAACGCAACCGCGCCGGCGATCAGGAAAGCGAGACGCCACGGACTCTCCGCGCTGCCGAGGTCGAACGAGAGGTCGCGCGGCTCTCCGGCAGCCAGCGGGCGCAGCTGCGACGCGGCGATCCACGCGACACCTGCGGCTGCGAGCGCCACGGTTCCCACCGCGAGGGCCGCAAGCGCGAGCGGGCGCTGGGTCGCTACGGCGATGGAGGCGAGCGTCAGCGCGCCGCCGCCGATGCCGAGAAGGACGCGGCGCCGGAGGACGGTGGCGTCGGCGGCGGAGGCAACCGTCGCGTTTCGCAGGCGCCAGGCACGCAGCAGTGCGAGCGTGCCGCCGACGAAGGCGAGCTGCCCGCCGAGGATCGTCCCGACGTTGACCGTCCCCGCGCTGACGAGCGCGAGGACTCCAGCGAGCAGGCCGACAGGAACAAGCGCGACGAAGATCGAATAGCCGGCGCGGCGGGCGTATGCCGTGCCGAGCTCGTCGGCGAAGCGATGTGCGAGATCGACGGGATCGCCGAGGTCGGCTCCGGCGTCGCAGCTGAGGTGGTCCTCCAGCTCGAGCCGAATGCGGCGACGACGCCGCGCGGGAACGCCGAGAGCCTGGAGCTCGCGGTCGAGACGATCGATCATGCGAGCACTCCGTCGACCGCCTGCGCGAAGAGCCGCCAGTCGCCGCGCCGCTCGCCGAGTGCCGACCGGCCGCGCCGAGTGAGCTTGTAGACGCGGCGCCGCCGCCCGCCGGCGGTTTGCCACGAGCTCGCGAGCAGACCGTCCGCCTCGAGCCGGTGCAATGCCGGATAGATCGTCCCCTCAGGCAGGTCGAAGACTCCCCCGCTCCGACGGCGCAGCTGCTCGATCACCGCGTAACCATGCGCCGGACCGGCGCCGACGACGGCGAGAATCATCGCGTCGAGATGCCCCTTCAGCGCCTCGGCCTTCATACCTCGCCACCCTATACCTAGCGTTCCGAGGCGTCAAGACGTCCTGGTGATCGACGACGATCCCGGACGTGGAAGGCTCGGGAACCGGGCGGCTCGAAGCGTTCAGCGACGGCGTCTTCGCCATCGCGGCGACGTTGCTCGTGCTCGAGTTCGCCGTCCACTCGGGCAGCGATCTCGGCGGCCGGCTCCTTCACCTCTGGCCGGCGTATCTCGCCTACGCCACGAGCTTCCTCACGATCGGGATCATCTGGATGAACCACCACTTCTGCGTCGAGACGATGGCGCGGGCCGACCGGACGCTGATGTTCCTCAACCTCCTGCTGTTGATGACCGTCGCCTTCCTCCCGTTCCCCACGCGGCTCGTCGCCCAGAACCTCCAGCACAGCGGGGAGCGCGCCGCCGTCTACGCGTATTGCGCCACGTTCGTCCTGATGGCGATCGTCTACAACGCCTGGTGGCGGTACGCGTCGCGGGGACGGAGGCTGATCGCGGACGGCGTCCCGGACGGAGCGGTGCGGGCGATCACCCGGGCCTTCAACCCCGGCGTCCCGATGTACGCGGCCACGTTCCTCGTCGCCGTCTGGAGCCCGCTCGCGAGCGTCGCGCTGACGTTCGCGATCGCGGCCTTCTATCTACCGTCCGCTGCGCTCTTCGATCGCTGAGGAGAGCCAGGCCGACGCTTCGGCGAGCGCGCCGACGTCACTCGACTTGAGGACGACCTCCACCGTGAAGCCGCCGGAACCGAAGCTCGGGTAGGAGCCGACGAGGACTGCCGGCCAGCGCTCGCCTGCCTCCGCGAGCGCCGCGGCGATGACGCTCTCGTACGTCGGGAAGACGCGGCGCCAGGACTCGATCGCGCTGCCGCGCCGGAACTCCTCCTCGATCGAGGCGAACATCGCCTCCATCTCGCTCGGCAGCCCCGGCAGGACGTAGACGTTCTCGATCGCGAAACCAGGCGCGCCGCCGAGCGGATTCGCGAGGGGACGGCTGCCGCGCGGCAACAGCGCCCAGCGGGCCGCGTACTCGGGGTCGCGGTTGAAGCGGACGCGCAGTTCGGCGGCGACCTCCGGCACTTCCTCCTGCGGCACGCCGAAGGCCGCCGCGATCGCCTCGCGGGTCAGGTCGTCGGGAGTGCCGCCGAGACCCCCGGTCGCGATGAGGAAGTCGACCCGCGCGGCCTCGTTGCGAACGAACTCCGCCACGGTGTCGATCTCGTCCGGCACCGCGGCGGTCAGCCGCACCTCGACACCCAACGGAGCGAGTCGCCGGGCGAGCCAGGAGGCGTTCGTGTTCGGGACGTCTCCCGAGACGAGCTCGTTCCCGATTGTGAGGATCGCCGCGGTCGCGGGCACAGCTCGATGGTACGGACGGTCGTCTAACGGCGAACCGGCAGGACGAAGACGCGGCCGTCCTCCTCCATGACCCGGACGTTCGCGCCGTAGTGGGCAGCGACGTTCGGCGCCGAGAGAACCTCTGCGGCGCTTCCCTCCGCGACGACCGAGCCGGCGTCGAGAAGGATGAGCCGTTCCGCGTACTGGCCGGCGAGCGTGAGGTCGTGCATCGTCGTGACGACCGTCAGCCCGTCGCCGCGCAATGTGTCGATGAGCTCGAGCACGAGCTGCTGGCGGCCGAGGTCGAGCGACGTGGTCGGCTCGTCGAGGAGGAGCAGCGGCGCCTCCTGCGCCAGCGCCCGTGCGAGCACCGCTCGCTGCAGCTCTCCGCCGCTCAACGACCCGAGCGGACGCTCGGCGAACTGCTCGAGCTCGAGCCTGCGCAGCGCGCGTGCGGCTGCCTCGCGGTCGCTGCGGTTCTCGCCGCCGAGGTACGAGATGTGCGGCGTGCGGCCGAGGAGGACGTACTCCGCGACGGTGAGGTCCGGCGGCGTCTCCGGCTTCTGCGGCACAAAGGCGACGAGCCGCGCGAGCTCGCGGCGGCCGAGCTTCCGTGCGTCGCGGCCGTCGACGAGAACCTTCCCCTGGTACGAGACGAGCCCGGCGAGCGCACGCAAGGCCGACGTCTTGCCTGCGCCGTTCGGCCCGATCAGCGCCGTCCAGCCGCCCGTCTCCGCCCGCAGCGTCAGGCCGCGCACGGCGGCGACCGGCCCGAAGCGCACCCAGAGGTCGCGGGTCTCGATCACCGCATCGACCGCGAGGTGCGGAGGACGACCGCGAAGAACGGCGCGCCGAAGAACGCGGTGACGACCCCGATCGGCAGTTCCTGGGGCGAGAGCACCGTCCGCGCGAGCACATCGGTGAGGACGAGAAAGCCGGCCCCGGCGAGAAGCGAGAGCGGGAGGACGGCGCGGTAGCTCGTCGAGACGAGCAGCCGGATCGTGTGCGGGACGATGATCCCGACGAACGCGATCAGCCCGCTCACCGACACGGCGGCTGCCGTACCGAGCGTCGCCGCGATGACGATCGTCAGCCGCACCCTCGCGACGTCCACCCCGAGGCTTGCCGCCTCGTCGTCCCCCAGACTCAAGACGTCGAGTACGCGGCGGTGGAGGACGAGCACGAGTGAGCTCGCTGCGATGTACGGCGCGCAGATCGCGACGTCGCTCCACGTCGAAGTCGAGAAGCCGCCGAGCAGCCACGCGTAGACGTTCTGGAGGACGGACGTGTGCTGCTGCTGGACGAAGGTCTGCACGGCTGCGGTGAAGGTCGCGACGGTGACGCCGGCGAGGACAAGCGCGCCTGTCGTACGCGCGGCGCCGGCCGAGCGGCCGAGCACGTACGTCAGCGCGACCGCGGCGATCGCGCCGGCGAAGGCGGCGAGCGGCACCGTCCAGCGCCCCCCCGCCGCAGTGGCTGCGTAGATGATCGCGAGCGTCGCGCCGAGCCCCGCTCCTCCCGCCACGCCGAGCAGGTACGGGTCGGCGAGCGGGTTGCGGAAGACGCCCTGGTACGACGCTCCCGCGATCGCGAGCATCCCGCCGACGAGTCCGGCAAGGACGACGCGCGGGGCGCGGAGCTGCCAGAGGATGTTGTGGTCGGCCACGCCGAGCGGCTGGTGGACGTGGAGGCCCGGCACGTACGACAACGCCGACCGGAGGATCGCGCCCAGGCCGATGTGCACCGGCCCGATCGCGAGCCCAACGACGAGCGCGACGGCGAGGAAGCCGACCGTGACGAGGCCGGCACGGAGGCCGACGCCCCGGGCCTCGACCCGGGGCGCTGCCTCGACTCGCGGCGCCGCTACTCCCATCAGCCGCTCTTCGCGATCTCCGCGACACGCCGCGCGAACTGCACGATTCGCGGACCCCAGCGCGAGGCGACATCGTCGTTCACTCCCACCACGCGATGGTGGACGACCGCCGAGATCCCGCTCCAGCCGGGCCGCGCTGCCACCGTTTCCGCCGTCTGGTCGCAGCAGCGGGTGTCGGCAAGGACGATGATCTGCGGGTCCTGCTGAACGATGTACTCGCCGGACAGCTGCGGATAGCCGCTGCCGCTCGTGTCCGCCGCGTCGGCGATGTTCGTGAAGCCGAACAGCTTGTAGATGCTGCCGATGAACGTCTTCGACGTCGCCGAGTAGTAGGTCTGGTCGAGCTCGTGGTAGACGCGCAGGTGGCGGCGAGAAGCCGGCACGCTCGCGACGATCTGGGCCAGCCGCGTCTTCATCCAGCCGACGACGCCGGCGGCTCCTTTCGGGTGCCCTGTCAGCTTGCCGATCTGCAGGATCTCGCTGTACGTCTGCGCAAGGTTCGCCGCCGCAGGGACCATCACGACCTTGATCCCGAGGCTGCGCATCTGCGCCGCGAAGTTGTGCGGGTTGTACGAGATGAGGACGAGGTCGGGGTGGTAGTTGGCGATCGCCTCGCTGTTGGGCGTGTAGCCGGAGAGGCTCGTCCGCGGCGCCCGCGACGGGTAGTTCGAGTCCTGGTCGACGGCAATGACCCGCTTGCCGGCGCCGATCGCGAACAGGTCTTCCGTGACGGTCGGGGAGAGCGAGATGATCCGGTGGTAGACGTGCGCCTTCGCCAGGCGATGAGACGCGGCCGCCGAGAGAGAGACGGCGACGAGAGCGGTTGCGAGAACCGCAAGGAATGCAACGGCAGAGCGATGCACGAATCCTCCTTCCACGAGGGGTTCGGGGTTCGCGGCGGGCGACAGGTCTTCTGACTCGGGGCTCCCTCTCCCACCGCCTTCCCAGGTCTCGAGACCCAGTGGCTTCGTGGCGGAAGAGCGCCTCCCCTTACAGCGGCGGGACCGTCCCGGACTTGCACCGGAGTTCCCTCACCGCTCGCCGGTTTGTGGGCGGACACTAGCATCGAGCTTGGTGGCCGGCCCCGCGCTCGCAGTCGACCTCGATGCCGTGCTCGCGGATACGCGCCCGGTCTGGGATGCGTGGCTCGAGGACGCGTCCCGGCGCGCTCGCGTCGAGCTCGACGTGCCAACCGATCGCGCGGCGGCGGCCCCGCTCCTCGACGAGACGCTTGGCGACTGGCGGCCGCTCCTGCAGCGCTTCGCGGCCGACCGGGCGCCGCTCTGGTTCCGGCCGCGGGCTGAGACGAACGCGGCGCTGCGGCGGCTCGCGGCAGCCGGCGCGCCCGTCGGCGCCTTCACCGACGCGCCGCGCGAGCTCGCCGAGCTCGCCCTCGCCCATGCGGGCGCGTCCCGCTATGTCGAGGTCGTCGGCACGCTCGCCGAGGTGCGAGAAGCGCTCGGCGAGGACGCAGTCGTCGTCAGCTCACGGGACGAGTTGGCGGAACTACGATGACTCCCGTGGAGCACGACCTCTCCGACCGGCGCTTCGATCTGATCCTCGAGCGGCTGGACCGGATCGCCGACGAGCTCGCGAAGACGAACAAGCGGCTCGACAACGACGAGAACTTCCTCCGCATCAGCCGCGAGCTCGCCACGCTCAACGAGTCTCTGCAAGCGCTCGCGTACGCCGCGCTCGGCCAGCAGGCGCCGGCAGTGCGCCGCCGCCGTCCCGCCTAGCCTGGCAGGCGCCAGAGGTCGAGTACGCCGGACGTGGCGTGCTCGTTTGCGTCGCCCTCGGGCAGCGCCACGACGCCGTCCGTCGCGATCGGGCTGTTCCAGTGGCCACCGCCGGTGGGCAGCGTTGCGACGAGCTTCCCGCTCGCCGGCTTGTAGACGCGCAGCGCACCGCCGGGGTCGTAGACCCAGAGGAGCCCGCCGGAAACGACCGGGCTCGTGCCCGCGTTGCCGTTCCGCCAGACCGAGTTGAGACGGGAGTTCCGCAGTACCCACGCCTGCGTCGCGCCGCCGTCCGCTGCGATCAGCCAGGTGCGCCCGTTCTCCCGCCACACGGCGGGCGCCGTGAAGAGATCCGAGCCGGACGGTGTCGAGACGATCTGGAGCTCATGTCCCTGGTGCGGCGCGGTGCCGTGCAGGCGCGCGAGCGAGAGGAGCCGGATCTTCCCGTCCTTGCCACCCTGCGCGATCAGCTTCGACGTGAGGAATGCCGGCGATGTCGAGCCGAGATCCTGGTCGTCCGCGTTCAGCTGCGCTGTGTCCGTCGGCGTGTAGTTGCCGAGCAGCTTCGCGTTCGGTGAGAGGAGCAGCACCGCGTCGCCCCAGTCGGTGTGGCCGTTCCACGGGGCGTTCCCGGTCGCGACGAGGAGGTTGCCGCTGCCCGGGACGACGACGGCGCCCGCGCGTCCCCAGATCGCAGAGTCGCTTGCAGGACAGGACGCCGGGACGATCACACCGTGCCGGTTCGAGCAGAGCGAGTTCCAGACATGGAGGAGCTTTCCGCCCGGCGAGATGATCGCCACGTGTCCCTGATACGGCGGCGCGTCGCCGTTGTAGCCGCCGGTCGTCGCGATCATGTGCCCGTTCGCGTAGTTGAGGGAGGTGCCGATCTTCTCCCGCGACGGGAGCTTGGTGATTGAGACGCGCCAGGCTGCGTGGCCGTTCGCGACGGAGAGCTTTTGGATCTTCCCGTCCGGCGAGGCCGCGTAGATCCACTGCCGGCCCGGGTCGGCGACCGGCGTCGAGTTCGTGATCTGCGCGCTGCCGGCGAGCGAGGCGTAGCTGGGCGGCTTCCACTGCCAGAGAATCGAGCCGCTGCTCGCGTCGATCGCGAGCGTGATCCCGTACGTCGTCGTGAGGAAGAGCGCGTTGTGGGCGGCGCCGCCGATCGTCACGCCGTGGAGGTAGATCACCGACGCGTCGACCGTGCCCGGCAGCTGCACCTGCTGTCGCCGCAGCCGGCCGGCGTTCGCCGCGGTAATCCCCGTCGCGTTCGGATCGTCGCTGCTGCGGCGCGCGTCCCAGCCGAAGCGCGTCCAGTCGGCGCTCGCGGTGGACTTCGCCGCACGCGCTCCGAGAACGCCGCCCGACGCGCCGCCGCTGCCGCAAGCGACTGCGATGACCCCCGCTGCGGCGAGGGCGATTAGCGACGAAGAAGAACGCGACGTAGCTCGTCCTCTTTACCCGGCTCGAGAATCGCCAGAACCTGGTCGCCGGCCTCGAGGACTGTGGAGCCGACCGCGATCTCGGCGCGGCCGTCACGCATCACGGAGATGAGCCGCGAACCCTCGGGCAGCGCCAGGGTCTCGACGCTTCTTCCGGCGGACGGGGAGGCTCCGTCGATCTGAACCTCGACGATCTCGAGGTTCTCCTGCCGCAGCTCGAGCAGGTGGATGAGGTCGTGCTCGGGCACCTCGTGCTCGACGAGGGCCATGACGCTCGAGGTCGCGCAGATCGTCGGCGAGATGCCGAGCAGGTCGAAGTGCGCCTGGTTGCGCGGGTCGTTGACGCGGGCAATCACCTTCGGCACGCCGTACTTTTCGCGCGCGATCTGGCCGATGATCATGTTGTCCTCGTCGTCGCCCGTGAGGGCGAGGACGATGTCGGGCGGGCGCGCGATGCCCGCGCGCTCGAGGACGTAGAGCTCGGTCGCGTCACCGCGCTGCACCTGGTGCTCGAACTCGTCCTCCAGCTGGTCGAAGCGGTCGCGGCGCTGCTCGATGAGTGTCACCTCGTGGCCGAGGCGGAGCAGCGACCGCGTGACGTTGGCGCCGATCTTGCCGCCGCCGGCGACGATGACGTACATCAGTTGCTCTCCGCCTGCGCAGCCGGAATCGCGCACGTGCGGGCCGCATCCATCAGGCGGTCGATCGCGACGCTCGTCGGGCAGACCGTGTCGAGGCCGCGCTCGGCGTAGAACTTCGCCCGGCCCGGGTCGAGGACGCGGACGACGACGCACCGGACGTCGAAGCGCTTCTGCGCGACCTGGCCGATCACGATGTTCGTGTTGTCCCCGTCGGTCGCGACCACAACGGCGTCGGCGTCTTCGATTCCGGCGTCGCGAAGGAGGTCGGCGTCCATGCCGTGGCCGACGATGAACGTCCCCGGCCAGCTTTCGCCGAGGCGGGAGAGCGCGTCCTGGTTCTCGTCCACGACGGTCACATCCCAGCCCTCCCCTTGCAGCTCCAGCGCAACGGACGAGCCGACGCGGCCGCAGCCGATGATGAGTGCCTTCAGGTTCATCGCCCGCGGAGCGTAGCTCGCTCAGACATCTTCGAGAACGCCCTGGGGGAACGCAAGCACGAGCACCTCGGCCGGCGCCTTGCTCAGGACGTAGTCCACCGTTGGCGAGAAGAAGCGCGACTGGCGCCGCCAGCGGGGAGACGAGCCGAGCACGATCAGATCCGCCCCGCTTTCCTGCGCCTCCTGGACGATTGCCTCTCCGATCGAGCGCGCACGCACGGAGCGCCCCTCGACCTCGACCTGGTGGCTTGTGCCGAGCCTCGCCGCTTCGGCCAGTGAGGCGTCCGCCTGCTTCTCCTGCTCCGGCAGCTCGGCGTCGAACTGCTTGTCGAGCGGCACGCGGGTCACGTGGAGCGCCTCGACGGACGCGCCGTGCTCCTGCGCGAGCTTGATCGCAGTTGCGACCATCTCGTCCCCGATCGGCCCGACCTTCATCGGGACAAGGATCTTCGTGAACGTCGCCTGCGGCCCTGGCAAGCCCCCGCCGGCCACGGGGCCGGTGGCGATCAGCACGCGGCATGGAGCTGCGCGCAGCAGCGGCAGCAGCTCTTCGGGGAACGGCCGCCGGAAGCCGCGCTGCGACTTGATCGGCGCACCGACGACGAGGAGCTCGGCCCGATGCTCCGCCGCTACCCGTGCGACATCGTCCCCCAGCCGCCCGGGCCGCGTGCGAACGATCTCTCGCCGCAAGGTGACGCCGCGGGAACTGACGACGGAAGCCGCCTCCTCGAGCCTGCTCTCGAGCTCGGCGCGCTCCGCGTCGAAGTGGGCGTCGAACGGGAGCTCGCGGGGGACGACGAGCGGCGCCACGAGGACGATTCGGGCGCCCCGCCGAGCGGCAAGCCGGCAAGCGAGCGCGAGCGAGTGCTCGGTCTCCTCCAGCTCGAGCAGCGGCACGACGACGCTGCGATAGGCGACCGAGCCCGTCCAGCGGGCGAGACGGTGCGCCCGCCGCGGGAGCGCACGCGGATCGGGGATCTTCAGTTTCATCGCACGAGCGGGTAAGGGACGGATGCGAGGATCACGTTCGGCTCGAGCAGGAGAAGCCGCTTCACGTACAGCGCGCGCTGGTTGTGCAGCAGCCGCGCCCAGCCGCGCAGGATGAGCTCGGGGAGGACGACGACCACGTCGTTCCCCTCGCTGGTCAGCTCGCGGAGATAAGCGAGGATCGGGTCGCCGATGTCGCGGTACGGTGCCGCGAGCACCTCGAGCGGAACTCTCGCTCCCTCGGCTCGCCACTCGCGCCGCATCTCCGCTGCCTCCAGCTCGTCGAAGGCGAAGTTGACCGCGCGGGTGTTCGGCAGCCGGACGGACTGCGCCCAGTTGACGGCGCGCATCGAGGTCGCGTTCGCACCCGACACGAAGATCCGGACTGCGAGCGAGCGCTCGGACGCCGGCGCCTCGTCCACTGTCGGCACGTCCACGACGACGACGCTCGACTCGGTCAGGAGACGGAACTTCAGCGCGAGCTCGAACGGATGCCGGGCCAGTTCGACGAGCGAGCGGCGGCGGAACTGCTCCGGGATCACGACCGTGACGAAGTCCGACTCGCCGCGCGGCAGCCGCCAGACCTGGTCGAGCACCGTCTCGACGGGTCCACCCCGCTCCTCGAGCGTCTCGAGCAGCGGGGTGCCGCCGGAGAAGCGGAACCAGCGCGGTGCAATTCCCGGGTCGGTGCGATGCCGCGGAACGTGGATCGCGCGCAGCCCCTCGGGCGAGATGTTGCGGGCGAGAGCGAGCCCGCGCTCCGTCGCCGAATCGAGCGACTCGACGACGAGCAGCGTCCGGTTTCGCGCATCCGGCGCCGACGCGACCGCCGCCGCACCCGCGCGCAGGCGCCGCGCGACGCGGTCGTAGTGCCGGCGCACGCCGAACATCGCGATGACAATCAGCGGGATCGCCACCGTGACGAGCCACGCGCCTTCCGCGAACTTCGTCCAGATGACGATCACTGCAACGAGGCCTGTCGCCGCGGCGCCGACGCTGTTGATCAGGATCCGGTGGCGCCAGCCGGGCGTTCGGACCCGCAGCCAGTAGCGCACCATCCCAGCCTGCGAGAGCGTGAACGCCGTGAAGACGCCGATCACGTAGAGGTGGATGAGGCTGTTGGTGTTCGCCTTGTAGACGACGAGCAGCCCGGCCGCGGCCGCGGCGAGCACGAGCATCCCGTTCGAGAAGACGAGGCGATCGCCGAGGTTGGAGAACTGGCGCGGCGCGAAACGGTCGCGGGCGAGCAGCGCCGAGAGGCGCGGGAATCCCTGGAACGACGTGTTCGCAGCGAGGACGAGGACGAGCAGCGTCGTCCCCTGCACGGCGTAGTACATGAAGCCGCCGAACGAGCCGGGCTGGAACACCGCCCGCGCGATCTGGGAGACGACCGAGTCCGTCGAGCTCGGCAGTGCGTGGACGTGCACCGCGAGGAACGAGACGCCGACAAACATCGCGATCGCGATCGTCCCGAGCACGGCGAGCGTCGTCGCGGCGTTCTTCCCCTGCGGATGCCGGAACGCGTTGACGCCGTTCGCGATCGCCTCCACCCCGGTCAAGGCGGTGGATCCCGAGGAGAAGGCACGGAGGAGCACGAAGACGCCGATCGCGCCGACACCCGCGGGCAGCGGATGCGGGACGACTGCGTGGTGCAGGCTGCCGGTGACGTCCTGGAAGATCCCGACGCCGACGAGCACGAGGATCGAGGTGACGAAGGCGTAGGTCGGCAGCGCGAACAGGAGCCCCGACTCGCGTACGCCGCGCAGGTTGACGAGGACGATCACGAGCAGGCAGAGGAGCGAGAGCCCGACCTTGTGGGACTGCAGCGACGGCGCGAACGACGTGATCGCGTAGATGCCGGCCGAGATCGAGACGGCGACGGTGAGCACGTAGTCGGTGAGGAGGGCCGCCGCGGCTACGAGGCTCGGTGTCGTGCCGAGGTTCTCCCGGGCGACGACGTACGCGCCGCCGCTCGTCTCGTAGACGCGCACGGTCTGCCGGTACGAGAGGACGACGATCCCGAGCAGACACGCGATCCCGATCGAGATCGGGAAGACGAGATGCGCCGACGTCGCCGAAACGGCGATGAGGACGACGAGCGCCGACTCAGTCGCGTACGCGACCGACGAGAGAGGGTCGGACGCGAAGATCGGGAGCGCGAGCCACTTCGGCAGCAGCGTCTCGTTCATCTGCCCCGACCGCATCGGCCGCCCGACGAGGACCCGGCGGAGGCGCCTTGGCTCGAGGGCCTCCTCGCTCCGCTGCGGCAAACTCACGCCGGGACGCTACAGCGCAGCGCGGCCGGAATGCTGGAGCTAGGCGGGGGCCGGTTTGAGCAGCACGGTCTGGCTCGGCGCGTGCGCGAGGATCCACGTCACGTCCTTCAGAGTGAAGCCTCCGTCTTCGCCGTCCGAGGCCGGCGCGACGATCCAGTCGAATTGCTCCACTTCCCAGAGACGCCGCAAGGCGTGGGTCGGCGTCCGTCCCTTCTCGACACGCGCGTCGACGGGGACGCCCGCCCGCAACGCCGCATGCTCGACCGCCTCTAGTAGCGGCAGCGCCACCTCCACCTCGCGTGCAAGCGGCGAGTCCTCCGGGTACTGGAGCGGCACGCGCAGCAGATAGGCGGGCACAAGCGTCGCGTCCTGAGTTTGGGCGATGCGGATCGCGGCGGCCAGCACGGCTGGGTCGAGAGTCCCACCCGTGAACGGCACAAGAATCCGGCGGCTGCCCGGCTGCGGCCGCCGCAGGTGGACGCCGCGATTCGCGACGAGCGCCGCGGCGAGGACGACGACCAGGAAACCGAGCGCGACGACGGCGGCAGTCATGACTCGAGCCTGTCCCGGTCGGCACGGTTGGCAACGACGCGAATGTCGATCCCCGGCAGCTCGCGCACCATCCGCGAGAGCAGCGAGCCGCCGAGGATCTCGCGGCGCCGCGACTCGTCGGGAGTGCCGACGAAGATGTACGTCGAGCCGCGCTCGGCGGCAACCCGCCGTACGGTGCCGACGAGATCGTCGCCGTCCTGCTCGATGAAGTGCGCGCCGAGGATGGAGGCGAGGCGTCGCAGGGCGGCGAGCTGCGTCGTCTCCTCCGGCGTCGGCGTGTAGCCCCCTTTCCGCACCCAGACCGCATCCATCGTCGTCCCGAGCCTCTGGGCCGAGCGCCAGGCGCGCCGCATGATTCGCTGCGACTTGGGCTGCGGCTCGACGAGGGCGAGCACGCGCTCGCCGACGGCGTGCTTGCTGAGCGGCTCGAGTTCGCGGGCGACGCGACGCGCCTCGACGTCGTCCGCTACCTCGCGCAGCGCCAGTTCTCGCAACGCCGCGAGCTTGTCCGCGCGGAAGAAGTTCTCGAGCGCGACCGCGGCTCGTTCGGCCGGATAGACCTTGCCGGCCTGCAGGCGCTCCTGCAGCTCCTCCGGGGAGAGGTCGACAAGGACGACCGCGTCCGCCTCGTCGAGAATCTGGTCGGGGAACGTCTCGCGAACGCGGATCTCCGTCAGCTCGAAGATCGCGTCGTTGAGGCTCTCGAGATGCTGGACGTTGACGGTCGAGATGACGTCGATCCCCGCGTCGAGAACCTCCTCGATGTCCTGCCAGCGCTTCTCGTTGCGCATTTCGGCAGTGTTCGTGTGCGCGAGTTCGTCGATGAGAGCTAGCTGCGGCGCGCGGGCGATCACGGCGTCGGTGTCCATCTCCTCGAGCTCGAGCGCGCCGTGCTGCGCACGGAGGCGCGGCACGACTTCGAGACCTTCGGCGAGCACCGTTGTGCCTGGGCGATCGTGCGGCTCGAGGTAGCCGATTACGACGTCCTTCCCGTCCTCCTGCGCCTGCCGCCCCTCGAGGAGCATCCGGTAGGTCTTGCCGACACCCGCCGCCATGCCCAGCAAGATCCGGTAGTGGCCACGCGCCACCGGGAGCTCAGGCTCCGAATACGCCGTGGACGATGAGGTCGATCAGCTTGATGCCGATGAAGGGAAGGATCATCCCACCGAGACCGTAGATCAACAGGTTGCGGCGCAGCAGAGCGGTGGCGCCGATCGCGCGGTACTTCACGCCCTTGAGGGCGAGCGGAACGAGCGCAGGGATGATGAGCGCGTTGAAGATGACTGCCGAGACGATCGCGCTCTTCGGGTCGCCCAGGTGCATGATGTTGAGCGAGTTCAGCGGACCGCGCGAGCCCTGCTTGGACGCGTAGGTGAACGCGAACATCGCCGGCAGGATCGCGAAGTACTTCGCGACGTCGTTCGCGATCGAGAACGTGGTCAGCGCCCCGCGCGTGANNCGACCATGTTGCCGGCCTCCTTGGCCGCGGTCGTCCCGGTGTTCATCGCCACGCCAACGTCGGACTGCGCCAGCGCCGGCGCGTCGTTCGTCCCGTCGCCGGTCATCGCGACCATGCGCCCCTTCGCCTGCTCTTCCTTGATCAGGGCCATCTTGGCCTCGGGCGTGGCCTCGGCGAGGAAGTCGTCGACGCCGGCCTCCTGCGCGATCACGGCGGCGGTGACGCGGTTGTCGCCGGTGATCATCACGGTGCGGATGCCCATGCGGCGGAGCTCGTCGAAGCGTTCCCGCATGCCGCCCTTGACGATGTCCTTCAGGTGGACGACGCCGAGCGCGAAGTTGTCGCGCGCGACGACGAGCGGCGTGCCGCCCTGCTCGGCGACGCGCTGCACGGCCTGGTCGACCTCGACGGGCGTGCGGCCCCCGTTCTCCGCGATGAACGCCTTGACGGCATCGGCGGCGCCCTTCCGGATCATCGTCCCGTTCATGTTCACGCCGCTCATCCGCGTCGTGGCCGAGAAGGGGACGAACTCGTGCTCGCCGAGCTCCCGCTCGCGGACGTCGAAGCGCTCCTTCGCGAGGACGACGATCGAGCGGCCCTCCGGCGTCTCGTCCGCGAGCGAGGCGAGCTGCGCCACCTCAGCCAGCTCCCGCTCCTCGACTCCGGGCGCCGGGATGAACTCCGCCGCCTGCCGGTTGCCGAGCGTGATNNCGGTCCATGCCGGCGATCCCGATCGCCGAGAGAAGCGCGCCGATCGTCGTCGGGATCAGCGCCACGAGTAGAGCGATGAGGACGGTCTGGGAGACAGGAGTGCCCGCGTAGATCGCGTACGGCCGCAGCGTCACGACCGCGGCGAGGAACGTGATCGTCAGGCCGGCGAGCAGGATGTTGAGCGCGATCTCGTTCGGCGTCTTACGCCGCTCGGCGCCCTCGACGAACGCGATCATCCGGTCGAGGAACGACTTCCCCGGCTCCTGCGTTACCTCGATGACCAGCCGGTCGGATAGGAGCTTCGTGCCGCCGGTGACAGCCGAGCGATCGCCGCCGGACTCACGGATCACGGGCGCGGACTCTCCCGTGATCGCAGACTCGTCCACCGAGCCGGCCCCTTCGATGATCTCGCCGTCGGCGGGGATGATCTCGCCCGCTGCGACGACGACGACGTCGCCTTTCTGCAGCTCCGCGGCCGGCACCTCGCCCCCGTCACGCAGGCGCGCGTTGGTCGTCGTCCGCGTCGCGCGCAGCGCATTCGCCTGCGCCTTGCCGCGGCCCTCGGCGATCGCCTCGGCGAAGTTCGCGAACAGGACGGTCAGCCACAGCCAGACCGCGATCACTCCGACGAACCAGAGCTGGCCGTGATTCCCCTGCGCGACGTCCTTGCAGAAGATGACGGTTGTGATGACGCTGCCGAGCTCGACGATGAACATCACTGGGTTCTTGAGCTGCAGCCGCGGGTCGAGCTTCGGGAACGAGTCCCGGACTGCCGCAAGCGTCAGCTCGCGCGAAAAGACGCTCGTGCTGCGAGCGGCCATCTAGTTCCCTCCAAGCTTGTCGAGTGCGAGGTTCAACTCGAGGACGTTCACGCCGGCCTCGCCGAGGAAGCCGAACGTGCGCCCGGCGGTGTTCTCGCGAATCAGCAGCTGCACGGTCGCAAGCGGCAGGTGCCGCACGGCGGCGACGCGCCGCGACTGCAGTGCTGCATAGGCCGGGGTGATGTCCGGGTCGATGCCCGAGCCCGACGGGACGACCGCGTCGACCGGGATGTCGTGGATCGTCAGGCCCGGGTTGTACGGGCCTTCGAGCTTCAGAATCGCCTGCGCGTTCGTCCGCACGAGCTTCGCCAGCGCAGGGCTCGTCGGGCCGAGGTTGGAGAAGGTCGTGAACGCTGCGTTGTAGGCAGGCGACGTGGCCGACGGCCGCTCGTGGAAGTAGCGCGGCGACGTGAACTCCTGCGCAGCGAGGCTCGAGCCGACGACCGTGCCGTTGCGGACGACCAGGCTGCCGTTCGCCTGGTGCGGGAACGCAACCTGGGCGAAGCCGGTCATCAGGGCCGGGTAGCCGAAGCCGAGCGCGGCCGTAAAGACGACGATTGCAACGACGGAAGCGGCGAGCGCGCGCATCAGTGCATCAGTCCTTCCACGATCGGCCCGAGCGTCAGGGCGGGCAGGATCATCAGCCCGGCGGTCAGCGCGATCACGCCGAGCAGTAGGACGCCGAAGGTGGCGCCGTCTGTGCGGAAGGTGCCCGCCGACGCCGGCACGACCTTCTTGCGAGCCAGCGAGCCACCGATTGCGAGGCCTGCGAGCAGCGGCACGAAGCGGCCGAACAGCATCGCTATCCCTCCAAGCGTGGTCGAGAAGGTCGTCGCGCCGTAGCCGGCGAAGGCGCTGCCGTTGTTGTTCGACTGGGAGGTATAGGCATAGAGCGTCTCCGTGAAGCCGTGCGCGCCTGCGTTGTAGACGGAGGCGAGCCCGGCCGGTGCGACGATTGCCACGGCCGTGAGCACGAGCGCCATCGTCGGGACGAAGAGCGCGCCGATGGCGGCGAGCTTCATCTCTCGGGCCTCGATCTTCTTCCCGAGCCACTCCGGCGTCCGGCCGACCATCAGCCCGGCGACGAACACCGCGATCAGGATGTAGAAGATGAGGCCGTAGATCCCGGAGCCGACGCCGCCGGGCTCGACCTCGCCGAGGAACATGTTGACGAGGGGCACAGCTCCGCCGGCGGGCGTGAAGGCATCGTGGCCGCCGTTGACCGAGCCGTTGGACACGTCGGTCGTCGCCGTCGCCCAGAGGGCGGTGTTGGCGATCCCGAACCGGACCTCCTTATCGGTCATGTTCCCGCCAGGCTGGCTCGCGCTGTGCGTGATATTCACGCCCGAGTTGCGGAGCACCGACGAGCCGTGCTGCTCGGACGGCAAGGCGATGCCGACACCGATCGCGAAGATCGTGAAGCAGACGGCGTAGAGAACCCAGGCGTGGCGGCGAGCCAGCACCATCCGGCCGAACATGACCACCTGCGCGAACGGGATGAGCAGGATCGCCAGCACCTCGAAGAAGTTCGAGAGCGGCGTCGGGTTCTCGAACGGGACGGCCGAGTTCGAGTCGTAGGGGCCGCCGCCGTTCGTCCCGAGCTGCTTGATCGCCTCCTGTGAGGCGAACGGGCCGCGGGCGATCGACTGGTGCGCGCCCTGCACCGTGGTCGCCGTCACGTGTCCGTGGAACGTCTGCACGACACCCTGGGAGAGCAGGATCACCGTGAGCACGACTGCGAGAGGCAGGAGGATGTAGACGATCGAGCGGTAGAGGTCGCGCCAGAAGTTGCCGAGGCCGGCGCCGGTGCCGCGGCGCGAAATGCCGCGCGCGATGGCAACGAGGACGGCCATCCCGACGCCGGCCGAGACGAAGTTCTGCACGGCGAGCCCGGCCATCTGGCTGAGGTACGACATCGTCGCCTCGCCGCCGTAGTACTGCCAGTTCGTGTTCGTGATGAAGCTCGCGGCCGTATTGAACGCAACGGTCCACGGCACGGCCGGCAGGTGGTCAGGGTTGAGGAAGAGGTGCCCCTGCAGGCGCAACAGGCCGTACAGGAAGGCCATGAAGGCGACGCTGAAGACGACGACGGACTTGCCGTAGTGCTTCCAGTCCTGGTCGCCGCTCGCGTCGCGCCCGAGCAAGCGGAGGAAGCCGCGCTCGACGACGTCGCCGCGCTCGCGCGTGTAGACGCGCGCCATCCAGATCCCCAGCGGGTAGCTGAGGGCGATCAGGACGACCGCGTAGACGACGATCTGCGCCCAGCCCTGGCCCATCAGAGCTTCTCGCCGCGGACGAGGGCGTAGACGAGATAGACGAGCACGACGAGCGAGATCGCGAGCCCGAAGGCGTCGCCCGCGCTCATCAGACGCGCTCCAGTGACCAGAGCAACGCGAAGATGAACGCGAAGCAGCCGGCTGCAATCAGGACCGCATAGAGATCTCCCACGCAGGCGACGCTAAGCCGAGCGGGCTGAATGCCGCCTGACGGTTTCCAGCGGCGGCCTGAGGATTCCCTGAAGACTTAGCCCGGTTCGACGAGCCGGTAGCCCGCTCCGGTCTCCGTGAGGAGGTAGCGCGGATGCGCGCGATCCGGCTCGATCTTGCGGCGGAGCTGGGAGACGTTCACCTGGAGGAGGTTCGCCGCGCCGACATAGCCGGGTCCCCAGACCTCCTCGAGCAGCTGCCGCTGCGTCAGCAGCTTCCCGAGGTTGAGCGCGAGGACGCGGAGGAGGTCGAACTGGTGCGGCGTGAGGTGGACCGCCCGGCCGGCCGTCGTCACCGTGCGATTCGCGAGGTCGACGACGAGCTCGCCGACTTCGACAACGGGCTCGCCGCTTGGGGATGTGCGGCGGAGAACAGCGCGCAGGCGCGCAAGCAGCTCGTCGATCCCCACAGGCTTCGTCACGTAGTCGTCGGCGCCCGCGTCGAGCGCGGCGACCTTCTCCCGCTCCTCGCCGACCGCGGAGAGCACGATTACCGGAGCGCTGCTCCACGTCCGGAACTCACGGCAGACATCCGTCCCCGTCCCGTCCGGAAGAACGAGATCGAGGATCACCGCCTCCGGCGGCCGCAGCGCGGCGGTCGCCAGGGCGGACTCGGCGGTGTTCGCGGTGTCGACTTCGTAGCCGGCGCCGCGCAGGCTCGTCCGCAGCGCGCGGAGGATCTGCTCCTCGTCGTCGACGACAAGGACGCGCTGCCCGGTCATGCGGGAACCTCGGCGGGAACCGACGCGAGCGGCAGCGCGAGGACGAACGTGGCTCCCTGCCCTTCGTGCGACTCGACCCAGACGCGCCCGCCGTTCGCCTCCGCAAAGCCGCGGGCGATCGCGAGCCCGAGCCCGGCGCCGCGAGTCGTCCCCGTGAGAGAGCCGCGCTGGAACGGCTCGAAGATCCGCTCCGCCTCGCTCGGCCGGATGCCGGGCCCGTGATCGACGACACGCACGAGCACGTCCGAGCCGATCTCCCGCACCTGTACGCGGACCGGCTCGTCAGGCGGGGAATAGCGCAGTGCGTTCTCGATGAGGTTCGCCACGATGCGCTCGGCCTGAGCGCGGTCGGCATGGACGAACGGCGAGTCGTCCTCGGGCAGCACGACCTCGACGCGACTGCCGACCTCGATCCCGTCGAGCGCCTGCAGCACGAGATCGTCGGCGGGCCAGTCACCCGGCTCCGGAACGGCGGCGCCAGCCTGCAACCGCGAGAGATCGAGCAGATTGCTCACGATGCGGTCGAGTCGATCCGCCTCGCTGAGGATCGTCTCCGCGAGCTCGCGGCGGTCGTCGGGATCGAGCGAGAGCTCGCCGTGGGCGAGAGCTCCGGCCGAGGTAAGGATCGCCATCAGCGGCGAGCGCAGATCGTGGCTCACGGCGCGCAGCAGCGCCGTCTTCATCGCGTCGCTGCGACGCAGCGCCTCGGCCTCGAGCGCCTCCGCCGCCAGCCTCTCGCGCTCCTCGGTCACCTGACGCAGCGCGAGCAGCGCGGCCTCGGCCTCGTCGGCGCGGCGCCGCGACCGGGTCGCGAGCTCGCTCACGACCGCCGCGGTGAAGACGAAGACGAGCAGCGCGAACCAGTTGCGGTCGTCCTGGAGCGTGAGCGTGTAGAGCGGCTGCAGGAAGAAGAAGTTGAAGGCGAGCATGCTCCCGATCGCCACGCCGACGGCGTAGACGATCCCCCACGCGACCGCGACCGGGATGATCGCGAGGAGGTAGAGCACGGCCAGGCTGAGCACCGGGATGTGCCCCTGGAGCAACTCGATGGCACCCGTCACGAGCGCCAGCGCGCCGAGACAGGCAACGACCCGGGAGAACCGTCTCACGCTGAGAACGGTACTCCCGGGTCGGGTGCGCTAGCCGTGGATCGAGATGATCAGCGGGATGATCAGGATCGCGACGATGTTCGCGATCTTGATCATCGGATTGATCGCCGGGCCGGCGGTGTCCTTGTACGGGTCGCCGACGGTGTCGCCCGTGATCGAGGCGTTGTGCGCTTCGGAGCCCTTGCCGCCGTGCGCGCCGTCCTCGATCGTCTTCTTCGCGTTGTCCCAGGCGCCTCCGCCTGCGGTCATCGCGATCGCGAGGAACAGTCCGGTGACGATCGTGCCGATAAGCAGGCCGCCGAGCATGCGCGGGTTGATGACTCCGACGATGATCGGGATCGCGATCGGGACGAGTGCCGGGAGCAGCATGCTGCGCAGCGCCGACTTCGTGACGATGTCGATCGCGCGGCCGTACTCCGGGCGCGACGTCCCCTCCATGATCCCGGGGTTCTCCCGGAACTGGCGGCGCACCTCCTGCACGACCTCGCCGCCGACGCGGCCCACGGCCTGCATCGCGAGCGAGGCGAAGAGGAACGGCATCAGGCCGCCGATGAGGAGGCCTGCGATCACCCAGGCGTTCGAGAGGTCGAACGTGAGCGTGCCGAGGTCGCCGTGGCCGGCACCCTGCGTGTGGATGCCGTTGGCGTAGGAGCCGAACAGCACGAGCGCCGCAAGCGCGGCCGAGCCGATCGCGTATCCCTTCGTCACGGCCTTCGTCGTGTTGCCGACCGCGTCGAGCGGATCGGTGATCGCGCGCACCTCGGGCGGCAGGTCAGCCATCTCGGCGATCCCGCCCGCGTTGTCGGTGACCGGCCCGTACGCGTCGAGCGCGACGATGAGGCCCGTCATCGAGAGCTGCGCCATCACGGCGACGCCGATGCCGTAGAGGCCCGCGACGTGGTTGGCGACGAGGATGCCGGCGGCGATCACGAGCACCGGGAGCGCAGTGGCCTGCATGCCGATCGCGAGGCCTTCGATGATGTTCGTCGCGTGCCCGGTCTCGGACGCCTTGGCAATCGCCTTGACCGGGTTCCAGCGCGTGCCGGTGTAGTACTCGGTGATGCCGACGAGCAGGAACGTGACGATGAGGCCGACGAGCGCAGCGCTGTACAGGTGCCAGAAGCTGAATCGCCCGCTCGAGTCGAAGCCCATGGTGATCGGGATGAATCCGACCGCGCTGAGCACCGTCGCGACGAGGACGCTCCGGTAGAGCGCGTTCATGACGTTGCCTCCGTCGCGCACGCGCGCGAACTGCGCGCCGATGATCGACGTGAGGATCGACAGGCCGCCGATCGCGAGCGGGTAGAGCCACAGGTTCGGGCCGCCCACCTTCGCGACCGTGTTGCCGAGCAGCATCACCGCGACCGCCGTGACCGCGTACGTCTCGAACAGGTCGGCGGCCATGCCGGCGCAGTCGCCGACGTTGTCGCCGACGTTGTCGGCGATGACGGCCGGGTTGCGCGGGTCGTCTTCCGGGATCCCGGCTTCGAGCTTGCCGACGAGGTCGGCGCCGACGTCAGCGGCCTTCGTGAAAATGCCGCCGCCGAGACGGGCGAAGACGGAGATGAGCGAGCCGCCGAACGCAAGCCCGATCAGATCCTTGATCGCGGACCCATGCGTGTGGCCGAGCCACCCGGTCAGCGCCCAGTAGTAGCCGGCGACGCCGAGCAGCCCAAGGCCGACGACGAGCAGCCCGGTGACCGAGCCGGCGCGGAACGCGACGTTGAGCGCCGCGGGGAGGCCCGAGCGCGCCGCCTCCGCCGTCCGAACGTTCGAGCGGACGGCGACGTTCATGCCGATGAACCCGGCCGCAGACGAGAGGATTGCGCCGATCAGGAAGCCGACGGCGGTCCCCCACCCGAGCTTGTTGTAGAAGCCGAGCAGGAGGAACGGGACGATCGCTACGACCGCGATCGTCGTGTACTGGCGGCGCAGATACGCGGCGGCGCCTTCCTGCACGGCGCGCGAGATCGCCTGCATCCGCTCGGTGCCGGCCGGCTGGCGCAGCAGCCAGACGGTCAGGCCGAGACCGTAGAGGACGGCTGCGGCGGCACAGAGCAGCGCGAACAGAACGGCGTGATGCATGAACCAGCTCATCGAGTCGGATCTCCCTCCGAGGCGTTACAAAGTCAGCGCCGAGAGGCCTCGGCGCGGCCTGTTTGTATCAGATCGGGCGGATGGGTCGTGTCACGAAGCGGGCGTGCGCACATGCCACGCGACCTGCTCGGAGAAGATCTCGCGCAGCGAGGCTCCCTCCTCGTGGCGGGCGATCTGGCGCTCCGCCGCGTTCCGCTCCGGAATCGCAAGGTACTCCGCCGCGCCGAGCTCCTCCGCCACGGGCCGCACCCACTCGAGAAGCTGTTCGAGCCGTGCGCGCGCCGGCACCGGCTCGCCACGTCCGAAGTCGATCAGCTCGCCGGAGAGGCCGTAGCGGATCGCGCGCCAGAAATTCTCCTCGATCAGCCGGTGCGGCAGCTCGGGCAGTGGCTCGCCCTCGTCGAGCGCCCGCGCGATGCGCGCCGTGAGCGCGTAACAGAGCGCAGCGAGTGACCGCGACTCGGCGAGGTCGGGCTGCGCGTCGCAGATCCGGATCTCGACGGTCGGGAAGGCGAGGTGCGGCCGTACGCTCCACCAGATCTGCGTGTGCTCGGTGACCGAGCCGGTCTCGTAGAGGAAGCGCACGTAGGTCTCCCATTCCTCCCAGCTCTGGAGGCTGTCGGGGACGCCGCAGCGCGGGAACATGCGTGTGAAGATCTGGGTGCGCGCCGAATGGAGGCCGCTGAAGACGTTGTCGACGAACGGCGAGCTCGCCGAGAGCGCAAGCAGCTCCGGCAGATAGGCGCGGAGGGCCGAGCAAACGCGGATCGCGCGATCGGGGCCGTTGACGCCGACGTGGACGTGGAGGCCGAACGAGTTGTTGCGCCAGACGACGTAGCGGAGGAGCTCGTCGTTGCGGCGGTAGTGCGGCGTGTCGATGATCCGCTGCTTCTGCCACGGGCTCCACGGGTGAGTGCCCGTGGCCGCGAGGCCGATCCCGAGCGGCTCGGCGAGAGAGCGGAGCTGGTCGCGGCGCACGCCGAGCAGCGCGGCTGCGTCGGCGAACGCGTCGCAGCGGCCGGTGCGGACCTCGACCTCCGAGGCGATCAGCTCGCCGACGAGATGGCCGTCCAGCTCGGTGCCGGGCGCCGCCGCCTGCAGCTCCTCGAAGCGGTTGACGAGGTCGAGCGTCTCGGGGTCGAGGAGCGCGAACTCCTCCTCGACGGCGACGGTGAAATCGGGCACGGCCTCGAACGCCGCGCGGGACTGCGCGAGCATCTCCTCGTAACCGAGCTTCTGCTCGTCGCCCACGCGAAAAGCGTACTTACGCGATTGAAGTGACCTCAACCTGACCGGCCGTGGGTCTAGCGGAGCAGGCGCTCCGCAATGACGCTCCAGCTCCAGTGGCGCTCGACGGCTCGTCGGGCCGCGAGCCCGAGCTCGCGGCGTTCTTCGGGCGCGAGCGTCAGCAGATCCATCAGGCGATCGTGAAGCGCGGTCGAGTCGCCGCTCGGGAACGAGACCAGCCGAGCGTGCATCGGCGGGTACTCCGATGCGATCCCCGCGGCGACTTCGGCGAGCCCGGAGTGGTCGGCGACCAGTGGCGGGACACCGGCCGCGGCAGCCTCAGCGGCAACCATGCCGAACGCCTCGGGGAAAGTCGACGGCACGACGGCGACGTCGCACAGCGGCAACAGATGCGCGAGGTGGCGGTGCTCGAGTGCGCCGGTGAACAGCGTCCCCGGCGGAGCGAGGTTCTCCAGCTGCTCGCGGAAATCGCCGAAGCCGACGATCACGGCGCGGGCGTCGATTCCATGCATCGCCTCGAAGAGGAGCTGGACGCCCTTGTTCTCGATCAGCTTCCCGAAGTAGAGAAGGGTCGGGGCATCCTCGGCGAAGAACTCGGCGAAGCGCTCGGCGTTGCCGGGGTCGGGGTGGCGCTCGTCGCCGTCGTACGGATCGCGGCCGGCCTCTTCGAGCAGGGCAGCGAGAGCCGCCTCGCGCGGCTCCGGCCGGAACTCGTCGAGGTCGACGCCCGGCGGGACGACCTGGACACGATCGACGTGCCCGGCCACTTCCTCGAGCACCTCGCGGATGTGTTCCGACCCCGCGAAGACGACATCCGCACCGGAGAGCGTCTCGGCCCCCCAACGCGCGAGATCGGGACGGCCGCGCATCGCGTACTCGAGCTCGGAGCCGTGCGCCTTGACGCGGTACGGCAGCCCGCTCGCAGCGCCGACAGGTGCGCCGAGGAGGACGTGATTCGCGAAGACGAGATCCGCAGGCCCGAGCTCTCGCAGCGCCGCGGCGTTCGCCTCGACGTACGCCTCCCGCTCCGCCTCGCTGAAGTCGACGAGGAGCTTCGCCTCGAGCCCCTCGTAGCGATCGAGGACGAAGACCGGGAGCAGCCCGTCCTGCAGCTCCGGCACGACGACGTGCGCGCCGCCGAGGTCGTAGCGCTCGGGATGCTGCTCCTGGCAGACGACGGTGACGTCGTGACCGGCGAGGGTCCACTCGCGCGCGACCGCCCGGGTGTAGACGTTCGACCCGGTGCCGGCGAGCAGGTACCCGTGCCAGAGAAGAACTCTCAGGTCAGATGGAAGTACAGCGCGTAGAGGAGGTCGACCGCCGGATTCGACGTGTGCACCGTCACGTCGGACGGCGTCTCGAGCAGCGCCTCGGAGTAGTTGAAGATGATCTTCACCCCCGCCGCGACGAGGTCGTCCGCGACGCGCTGAGCCCCGTCCGCCGGCACGGCGAGGACGCCCACGACGACGTTCTGCTCGCGCACGAGCTCGCCGAGCCGCTCGTACGGCTCGACCGCGACGTGCCCGATCGGCTGGCCGACCTTGGCCGCATCGGTGTCGACGACCACCGCGATGTTGATCCCGTGCTCCGCGAAAATGGACGACGACGCGATCGCCTGGCCGAGCCGGCCGGCGCCGACGAGCGCCACGTTGTGCTGGCCCTGCGTCCGCAGGATCTTCCGGATGATGTCGAGCAGCGACTCGATTGAGTAGCCGACGCCGCGCTTTCCGAACTTGCCGAACGTCGAGAGGTCGCGGCGGATCTGCGTCGCGTTGATGTTCGTGTACTCCGCGATCTCCTGTGAGGAGATCCGTGTCTTGCCCATCTTCCGGGCCTGGGTCAGCACCTGGAGGTACCGGGACAGGCGCGCCGCAACCCCGACGTTCAGACGATCGGCCACGCACCCGTTCTAGCAGGAGGGTCTACGAGGCCGCTTCGGTAACCGCCCGCCGCAGCGCGTCCGGGTGCACGTGGTAGACGAAGCGGCGGCGCCCGTCGATCTCGACGACGGGGATCCACTCCCGGTACTCCACCTCGAGCGCCGCGTCGCCGTCGATCGCTACCTCACGCAGTTCGAAGCCGAGCTCGTCCCGTGCCGCAGACACGACGCGGCGGGCTGCCTCGCAAAGGTGGCAGCCCGCCGCGGTGTAGAGCGTGACTTCGATCCGGTCTACGGATAGATCCCGCGCGTCAGCGTCGCCTCGGCGACCCGCTCGACCGCGAGCCCGTAGGCGGCGACACGCATCGGCAGTTTCCGGCTCTGGGCCGTCTCCCAGGTCTCGTCGAACGCCTTGCTCATGATGTCGTTGAGCTTGGCGTTGACCTCGACCTCCTTCCAGAAGTACTCCTGGAGGCCCTGCACCCACTCGAAGTAGGAGACGACGACCCCACCCGCGTTGGCGAGGACGTCCGGGAGGATCAGGACGCCGCGATCCTCGAGGATCGCGTCGCCGGACGGTGTGACCGGCCCGTTCGCGCCCTCGCAGATGATCGACGCCTTGATCCTGTCGGCGTTCTGCTCAGTGATGACCTGCTCGAGAGCGCAGGGCGCGAGGATGTCGCAGTCGAGCTCGAGGAGCTCTGCGTCCGTGATCACCTCTGCGTCCTTGACGCCCGCGAGCGAGCGCGTCTCGCGCTTGTGGGCGAACGCCGCCGGGATGTCGATCCCTTTCGGGTTGTAGAGCGCGGTCGTCGAGTCGGAGATGCCGACGACGATCGAGCCCTCCTGGTGGAGGAACTGCGCGAGGTAGCTGCCGACGTTGCCGAAGCCCTGCACGACGACCTTCTGGCCGGCGAGCGACTTGTCGAGCTTCGCGACGGCATCCCGCAGGCAGAACAGCGCGCCGCGAGAGGTCGCCTCCTCACGTCCGAGCGAGCCGCCGATCGTGAGCGGCTTGCCGGTCACAACTCCGAGCACCGAATGGCCCTTGTTCATCGAGTAGGTGTCGAAGATCCAGGCCATCGTCGAGCCGTCGGTGCCGACATCGGGAGCCGGGATGTCCTTCTCCGGGCCGATCTCGTTGATGATCTCGCTCGTGAAGCGCCGGGTCATGCCCTCGAGCTCGTGGCGCGACATCTTCTTCGGGTCGCAAGCGATCCCGCCCTTCGCGCCGCCGAAGGGGATGCCCATGAGGGCGCACTTCCACGTCATCCACATCGCGAGCGCACGCACCTCGTCGACTGTGACGTCGGGGTGGTAGCGGATGCCGCCCTTGGAAGGGCCGCGCGCGATGTTGTGGGTGACGCGATATCCGATGAAGACCTGCGTCGTGCCGTCGTCCATCGCGACGGGGATCGAGACCTCGATCGCCTTCTTGCACCGGCCCAGCACCTCGACGAGGTTCGGGTCGATCTCGAAGATGGAGGCGACGCGGCTTAGCTGCTCGCGCGCCAACTCGTAGGGGTTCTCGCGCAGGTGGGTCGTCGTTACTTCGACTGAGGTCACCTTGTCGCTCCTTTGTCCGTGCAAATCGAATGTCCGTGCAAATCGGACGGAAATCGTTGACTCGCGGCGAGTATATGCCGGGCCTTCAGACGCCCCCACCGTACTTCCCCGTGACCTCAGCGGGACGCATACGCATCGAGCGCGAGGTAACGCGGATAGGCGACAGGCTCTGTCCAGCGGGCGGCGGAGGCGATCATCGCGGCGTTGTCGGTGCAAAGAGAGAGCGGCGCGGCGATCGCGGCGGGCAGCGACGCGCGGAGCTCGGAGTTCGCGGCGACGCCACCGACGATGGCGATCCGGTCGCGGCCCGCCTGCCGCGCCGCCTCCTGCGTGCGCTCGACGAGGGCGCGGACGATCGCGTGCTGGTACGAGGCCGCGAGATCGGCGCGCCGCTCGGCCAGCTCCTCCTCGCCGAGGTCGCGGACGGCGTAGAGCAGCGCAGTCTTCAGGCCGGAGAAGGAGAAGTCGAGGCCGGGGACGCGCGCGACCGGGAAGGCGTATGCCGCCGGGTCGCCGTCCTGTGCGAGGCGGTCGATCTCGCGCCCGCCCGGATAGCCGAGCCCGAGCAGCCGCGCTCCCTTGTCGAACGCCTCGCCGGCCGCGTCGTCGAGCGTCGTCCCGAGCAGCTCCCGCTCGGTGTGCGAGCGGACGTCGAGAAGCATGGTGTGCCCGCCGCTTGCGAGCAGGCAGAGGAACGGCGGCTCGAGCGGCTCGGGTTGGAGGTAGAGCGACGCGACGTGGCCGTCGAGATGGTCGACCGGGACGAGCGGCAGCCGCCGCGACCAGGCGAGCGCCTTCGCAGCGGCGAGCCCGACGAGCAGCGCGCCGATCAGCCCGGGACCCTGCGTGACCGCGATGCGGTCGACGTCGTCGAGCGTCGCGCCAGCCACCCCGAGGGTCTCGCGGATCACCGGCGTGACGAGCTCGAGATGGCGGCGGGAGGCGACCTCCGGCACGACGCCGCCGTAGCGCGCGTGCAGCTCCGCTTGCGAGGCGACGACGCTGGCGCGGATCTCCCCTTCCTCCGTGACGAGCGCCGCGGCCGTCTCGTCGCAGCTCGTCTCGATTCCGAGGATCACGCGCCGCCGTGCGCCACGGGGTCCTTCCACATGATCAGCGCGTCCTCGCGGTTGTCGGTGTAGTAGCCGCGCCGCATCCCTCGCGCGGTGAAGCCGAGCCGCTCGTACAGGTCGATCGCCTTGCGGTTCGAGACGCGCACCTCGAGCGTGTAGCCGCGACGGACGTCCTCGGCGGTCAGGTCGAAGAGCCGCTCGAGGAGCATCGTCGCGACGCCGCGGCCGCGCTGCGGGGGATCGACGGCGATGTTCATCACGTGCCACGCGTCGACGTAACGGGAGACGACCAGGTAGCCGGCGAGGGAACCGTCCTCCTCGTCGGCCGCGAAGGCGCCGAGACAGATCGAGCTCGGCTTGGCCAGCTCGCCCGCGAACATCGAGCGCGACCACGGCGTCGGATAGGAACGGCGCTCGATCTCCTCGATCTCGGTGAGGTCGTCGAGTGCGAGCAGGCGGAGCTCGATCGTCGTCATGCGTCGGCGTCCGGGACGCGGAGATAGAGGGGCTCGATCTCGTCGACGGGGCCGGCCTCGCCGGCGAGCGCGGCGTGGAAGCGGGCACGGGGCAGATGGCGCTCGTCGTCGGCGGCCGGCACGACCGCGCCGCGCTCCTCGAAGAGATCCCGATACCGGATCGCGCCGTCCCCGATGCAGACGGTTCCGGGCGCGAGTTGCAGCTCGGCGGGAGCGAGCGCGCGCGGCTCGCCGTCGACGATCGCAAACACTTCGCGGCGCTTCGCGTCGATCACCGCAAGCGCGCCGGGCGCTCCCGCCGCGAGCGCGGCGAGCGTCGAGACGCCCGCGCCGGGAACGTCGAGCGAGAGCGCCAGACCACGCGCGACGGCGAGCCCGATCCGGACCCCCGTGAAGCTGCCGGGACCAATCCCGACCGCGAGCCGGTCGAGCTCGGACGGATGCGCGCCGGCCTGGCGCAGCAGCGCGTCGACGTCCTCGAGCAGCGACTGGGCGCGGGAGACGCGCTCGCCGAGGACTTCGCCGTCATCGACGAGGGCGCTCGTCGCGGTCGCGGTCGCCGTGTCGAAGGCCAGCGTCAGCACTCGAGAATCTCCACCGCTCTCCCGTCGCCAGCATGCCGCAAACGCACCGCGTAGCGGGGTGACGGCAGGACGCCTTCTCCCGCCTCGGGCCACTCGACGAAGGCGATCGCGTCCTCGAAGTACGGCTCGAGATCCCCCCACTCTGCCGGCGAGACGCCCTCGAAGCGGTAGAGGTCGAGATGGGAGACCTCGACGGCGCGGCCGTGGTAGCGGTGGCCGATCGTGTACGTCGGGCTCGTGACGCGCTCGCGGACGCCGAGCGCTACGCAGGCACCGCGGACGAAGGTCGTCTTCCCGGAACCGAGCTCGCCCGAGACGGTGACGACGTCGCCGACTGCAAGCCGGCCCGCGAGGTCCGCCGCGAGCGCCTCGGTCTCCTCCGGTGACTGGGTCAGCGTCTCCACGCGTACGATCGAACCATGCCTGCCTACGTCATCGTCGAGACGAACGTCAGCGATGCGGAACACTACGAGCGCTACAAGGAGGCCGCACCGCCGGCGATCGCGGCGTACGGTGGCCGCTACCTCGTGCGCGGCGGCGAGCTCGCGGTTCTCGAAGGCGACTGGAATCCCGCGCGCGTCGTGATCCTCGAGTTCCCCGATCTCGAGACGGCGAGACGCTGGTACGCCTCTGAGGAGTACCGGGCGGCGCGCACGCTCCGCGAGGGTGCCGCAAAGCTGCACATGGTCGCCGTCGAAGGGCTCTAGAAGAGTCCGAGCTGCTCGGCCGGTGCCGCGACAACCGGCTCCGGCTCCGACTCCGCTTCCGGCTCGGGCACCGCGACAGGCAGCGGCCCGCGGCCCATCAGCTCCGGCAGCCGCGCGAAGTCGGCCTCCAGCACCTTCAGCATCGCACGCGTATAGAGCGCCGCGGCCGGGTGGTAGAGCGGATAGAGGACGACGCTGCGACCGGCGATCGCCAGCGCCTGCTCCTGTCCGTGCACGCGCGTGATGCCGAGCGGCCGGCCGGAGAGGAGCTTCGTCGCGAAGTTGCCGAGCGTCGCTATCACCTTCGGCTCGATTAGCTCGATCTGGCGGAAGAGGTGCGGCTCGCACGACTCGATCTCGTCGGCCTGCGGGTCGCGGTTACCCGGCGGCCGGCACTTGAGGACGTTCGCGATGTAGACGTCCTCGCGCTTCAAGCCGACGCCGTCGAGGAGGCCGTCGAGCAGCTTCCCCGCCTGGCCGACGAACGGGATGCCCTGCTTGTCCTCGTGGAAGCCCGGCGCCTCGCCGACGAACATCAGGTCGGCGTGGGGATTGCCGGCCCCGAAGACGACCTGCGTCCGTCCCTCCGCGAGCCGGCAGCGCGTGCAGGCGGACGTCGCCGCCGCGTAGATCTGGAGCTCGTCCACATGGACAGGGACAGCGCTCATGGCAAGCGAGTCTACGAGGCGCGGCCGACGGACACGACTCGAGCGCGCCACCGTCCGCGCGGCGCGTCGACCACGATCTCGTCGCCCGGCGCCTTTCCGAGCAGCGCCCGGCCGACAGGCGAGTCGGCGGAGACGCCGCCGTGGCCGGTGATCTCCACCTCGAGCCGCTCGCCGTCCTCGCGCTCGAGCTCGACGCGCGAGCCGACGGTGACGACGCCGCTCGCTGCAGCCGCCTTCTCGTCGACGATCGACGCGTTGTGCAGGCGGTGACGGAGGACGCGGATCCGCGCCTCGAGCAGTCCCTGCTCGTTCTTCGCGGCGTGGTACTCGAAGTTCTCGGAGAGATCGCCGTGCGCCCGCGCGGTCGCGATCGCCTCCACGGCCTCCTGCCGCTTCGGCCCTTCGAGCTCTGCGAGCTCGGCCACGAGCCGCTCGTGCGCGGCGCGCGTCAAGAGCTCGCCTTCGTTCCCCCCGGCCACGAGCTAGTGCCCGCCGCAGCCGCACGAACCGCCGCAGCAACCTCCGCCACCACCGCCCGCCGTGACCTTGCTCACGCCGTGGACGGCGAACGAGGAGAACTGCCGCGAGACGTTCGTAGCGGCGCAGTCAGGACACGCAACCCGCTCCTCGCCGCGGACGAGCTCCTCGAAGTGCGACTCGCACTCCATGCACACGTACTCGTAAATCGGCATCGCTCAGATGCTACCCGGCGCCCCTCACGCTCAACGCGCGCAGCCGCCCGAGCGACAGGCCCTCCCGCGCGAGGAAGATCAGGCCGCCCGCGTACCCGACCGACGATTCGATGGCCTGCAGTGCGATCCCGTACGCGAAGCCGCGCGAATAGGCGACGTGGTACGCGGTGAGCGGGAGCGCGATCGCCGCCTGCTGGAGGCCGACATTTCCCGGCCAGAGCGGCAGGATCAGCGCGACGTTCATCAGGGCGAGGACGGCGCCGGCGGCGATCAGCGGCTCGTGGAGGTGGAAGGCGAAGAGCGCGACCCAAACCGCGGCGAGCTGGAGGAGCCAGGCCGCGGTCTGGTAACCGGCGGCGACGAGCGCCGGGCCGAGTCGCCGCAGCACGCCGAGCCCTTCCCGCACGCGCTCGAGGGCCGCGCGGAACCGGCTTCTCCCCTCCGCGCGCCCCGCCTCGTGCCGCGTCGCGACCGCGATCCCGAAGATGAGGAAGCCGCACGCGACGGCGAGCACCGCCCAGAGCGAGGTGCGGGCCCAGGACGGGATCTTCGCCGCGACGAGTACCCAGAGGATGAGTCCGATCGACGGAAAGACCTCGAGGATCCGGTGCGCGACGACGCTGCCGAGCAGCGCCGGCCAGAGACCAGGCCTCTCCCGTTCGGGCATCCGTCGCATCAGGACGCCGACCCGCGCCACCTCCCCGACCCGGCCGGGCAGGACGCCGTTGGCGAAGATCCCGATGAAGAAGGCGGAGAAGATGTCGAGCAGGCGGGGATGCGGCTCGGGGACGGCCTGGACGAGAACCGTCCGCCAGGACATGCCGCGCACGATCGCCGAGCCGAGGTTGAGGCCGACCGCAGCGGCGGCCCACCACCAGTTCATCTCGGCGAGCGCATGTCCGACCTGGCCCCAGTTCGGGCCGTGGAAGACGAAGAGCACGATGACGCCGGCCGCCGCGCACGCGACGAGCGCAGCCCGCAGCAAAGTCGCACCGGAGGCGCGCATGATCTTCCGCCGGGCGCCGGCGGCGTTGCCGGCGGCGCTTCCAGCCTTCCGGCGCACCGCTAGCTGGGCTTGCAGGTCGCGCGTTTCCCGTCGACGACCTCCTGGACGAGGCCGGCCGGCGTGCCCGGAACGGCGAGCGCGAACGACTCCGGCTGGGTCAGCTCCAGAAGCGTCATCTTGTCCGGCCCGCGGGCCACGCAGCCGGCTCCCTTCAGGCGCCAGTACGGCGTGTAGCGCGCCCGCAGGAGGTAGCTGCCGGCGGCGAACACGTGGCCACGGATCACCGTGTGCCCGAAGGAGGTCACGACCGGGTGCGCCGGCCCCGTCAGCAGCGGCGTCGCGTCCGGGAACTCGTAGATCGACCAGTTCTTCGTCCGGTCGACGACCTTCAGGCCGGAGTTGCCGGAACGGAGAAGGCGCGCCTCCTTCGGCCCGCCGGCCCAGTCGAGCGGAGCGGTCCGGGTCAGGAGGACGTAACGCACCGAGGTCAGACGAAGCCATCCCTGATACGCCGAGGGCGTGAGGTGCTTCTTGAAGAGCATCGGATTGTCGACGACGTCGAGCTGGTGGTAGCCGCCGCGCGCGAGCGGGAAGCCCGCCTTCGGGATCCAGTACGCCTCCCAATGCTCCGCGGTCGGCACGACCTCCACGCGATAGCCGGGCTGCGCGTGCCGTTGGAGGAAGCCGATCGCGGGCTGCCAGAAACTCGCCTGCTGCGGCTGGCTGTCGAGCCGCGACGGGATCAAGAGGAAGTACGGCACAAGGTTGTACGTGAGCGCCCCCGCCAGAGCGAGCAGGATGAGGCGCCGGGGGCGGAACCCTGCGAGGCTCGCGGTGAGCAGCATCACGGGGAAGACGAAGGCGCCGAGCCGCGTCCAGTTGTCGCCCAGCGGCGAGGGAACGATGTAGACGAGGACGCTCCCGAGGCCCCAGAGGATGTAGAACGCCATCAGCGTCGAGGCGCCGCGCGCGTGGCGGGCGACGAGAACGCCGAGCGTCGTCACGCCGAGGACGCCGACGAAGTCGATCCAGTGGAACGGATAGACGCCGGTGTTGGTCGGGAAGAGAACGAGCGCACCGACCTCGACTCCTGCTGCGGCTGCGAGCCCGGCGCCGAACCAGAGGTGACGGCGCGTGAACCGCCGCTGCGTGACCGCGTAGGACGCGACGACGAGGCAAAGGAAGGCAAAAGCGAGCGGACTGAAGCCGATCGTGAGCGCGGCGCAGAGGATCGCGAGCTTGAACTTCCGCAGCTGCAGGAGCTTGAGCGTCCCGAGCATCGCCGTGAAGCCGAGCGAGTACGCGTAGAGGCCGGTGAACATCGGCGCGGCGGCGAGAACACCGAAGACGCGCGCGGGCCAGAGCGCCGCCCTTCCCCACTCCCGCAGAGCGATCGAGCTGAAGAGGAGCGTCGACCCGACGGCGGCCGCGAAGACGAGAGGCAAGTTCCCGACTAGCGCCGCCGGCAGGTAGTAGAGGAGGCTGTACGACGCGAGCGGGTACGTCCCGGAGTACCAGAAGTTGTCCCAGACCAGAGCGCCATGCTGGACGAGGAACGTCCGGTAGAGGTGCACAGCCGCGTCGCCGGGTGCCGGTCCGAGCGCGAGGATGAGGCCCGCGAACGCGGCCGTGACGACGGCGCCCAGCAGGAGCTCACGGCGCCGCAGAAAGCGCGGAAGATCGACGGCGGTGGCGGCGGCAGCGGTCATCCCAGTGGCATTTTCGCACGTCGCCCAGCCAGCAGCGAACGCGGCGGCGCGAGGTCGACGCCGTCCGGCCGGCTGAGGTAGCCGGGGTTGGTGCCGGGCGCGCCTGTGTGACCGTACTGCCAAACGACCCGGTTCGTGCGCGGGTCGATGACGATCACGCGGTCGTTCTGGTCGTCCGTGACGAGGACGTCTCCGTTCGGAAGCGGCTCCGCGAGCGACGGGTGGTCGAGCGGTGGATCGCCGGGCCGTGGCTCGTAGCGCCACACGAGCCGGCCGCTGCGATCGAACTCCTCGACGATCCCAGGGCTCTGCCAGCCAACGGTGAGGTAGAGCCCTGGCCGCACTTCGTTGGTGTCGGATGGGTAGTAGATGCCCGGGGTGTGCGTCGACCAGAGGATCCGGCCCGAGGGCGAGAGCGCGTCCACCCAGGCGCCGTTGATCTCCGTCACGAGGTAGCCGCCATTCCGGAGCGGGAAGGCGCCGTTCGGGCTGTCCCATGCCTGCGGGGGCGCGTGGACGCAACCACGGGTGGGGCTACCGAGCGCGTAGGCGAGCCGGTGGGTCGGTGGCTCGAGCTCGATCAGGCGGCAGTTCTCGATGTCGGCGGCGACGATCGCGCCGCCGGGCACCATCATCGCGTCGTCCGGGTGGGCGAGGTGGTTGCGCGTGCCGCCCGGCGAGTTGAGCGTTCCGTAGCGCCAGACGACGCGGCGGCCCGCAATGTCGACGACGCTGATCGCGTCGACGTCCTCCTCCGTCACCACGATCTTGCGGCCGTTCGGCGAGAAGAACGCGTCGTCGGGGAGCGGCAGGGTGCGCGCGTTCCCGAACTGCCAGACGATCCGCCCCCGCGGGTCGACGACGAGGAGCCGGCTGTTCGAGCGGTCGGCGATCAGGATGTCGCCGGGCAGGGCGGACGGATTGGAGCCGGGCGCGAGGTGCGGGCTCGTGAGCGGCTGCGCGAAGGCTCCCGTCTCCGGCGGGCGGTGGTCGCTCCCGCCGTGCGAGGCCGCAGGACGGGATCCGCCGCAGCCCGCAAGGAGCGCAATGACGAGGATGGCCAGGGGTAAACGCACTCGGAGCCTTCTCACCCAAGCGTCGTCGTTGAAGCATGAGCAGCGAGTGAGGGAGGGCTCAGCGGAATGGTGCTCGTCGCGGGGGCGCGATGGGCGTCGCGAGGCAAGGACGCAGGGAGCGCCGATAGCGGTGTTCTATCGGCGCGACAGAGGACGCCGCATCGCGGCGATCCAGCGCGGCAGCCGCGACACAGCCACTGTTTCGCTGAGCCTCCCCCAGGTACACTCACGCTGCCCGGCATCCGCCTCGGAGCTGGAGCGCGAATTTGATCGACAGAGTCCAGATCATCGGCACGGGCCGCGTCGGCTCGGCAATCGCCGCCCGCCTCAGCGAGCGTGGCGTCGCCGTGGGCGAGAACGAGCCGGACGCCGTTCTCCTCTGCGTCCCGGACACCGCGATCGCCGAGGTCGCGCAGGGACTGGCGACGGATCAGGCCTGGATCGGACACGTCTCCGGCGCTACGCCTCTCGCCGCGCTCGCGCCCCACGAGCGGCGCTTCTCCCTCCATCCGCTCCAGACGTTCGACCGAAGCGGGGACGCAGCTCAGCTCGACGGGGCGTGGGCGGCGATCGGCGGCGAGTCGGACGAGGCGCTCGCGATCGCACGCGAGCTCGCAGAGCTGCTCGGCCTGCACGCTTTCGAGCTCGCGGAGGAGGACCGGTCGCTCTACCACGCAGGCGCCGTGTTCGCCTCGAACTACCTCGTCACGCTCCAGCGCGCCGCGGTGCGACTCGGAGTTCCGGCCGAGGGGCTCGTGCCGCTGATGACGCGGACGATCGAGAACGGCTTCGAGCTGACGGGCCCGATCGCGCGCGGCGACTGGCCGACTGTTGACGCGCACAAGGAAGCGATCCGGGCGGCGCAGCCGGAGCTCGAGCCGCTCTACGAGACGCTTGCCGAAGCGACGGTGGCGCTGGCGTGAAGGTCGTGCGGACGATCGCCGAGCTCGAGCTCGAGCCGGGCACCGGGCTCGTGCCGACGATGGGCGCTCTCCACGCGGGTCACCGCGCACTGCTCACCGCGGCGCGCCACGAGAACGACCGCGTCGTGATGTCCCTCTTCGTCAATCCGGCCCAGTTCGGCGAGCGGGCAGATCTCGACGCGTACCCGCGCGACGAGGCGCGCGATCTCGAGATCGCCGAGGCGGAGGGTGTCGATCTCGTCTTCGCGCCGGCGGCGGACGAGCTCTACCCCGCCGAATTCGCGACGTGGGTCGAGCCGGAGCAGGCGGGCGGGGAGGGCACCGCGCGCCCCGGCCACTTCCGCGGCGTGGCCACCGTCTGCCTGAAGCTGTTCAACGTCATCCGGCCCGAGCGCGCCTACTTTGGCCAGAAGGACGCGCAGCAGGTCGCCGTGATCCGGCAGCTCGTCCGCGACCTGAACGTCCCCGTCGAGATCCGCGCGATCGCGACGGTCCGCGACGACGACGGCTTGGCGCTCTCGTCCCGCGACGTGCACCTCTCGCCCGAGGAGCGCGAGCGAGCGCTCGGCCTGCCTCGCGCGCTGCAGAGCGCCGTCGGCGCCGCCGATCCCGTCGCCGCAGCCCGAGCCTCCCTCAATGGCCTCCAGCCCGACTACGTCGAGGCGGTCGACCTCGGCGACGCCAAGGTCCTCGCCGCCGCCGTACGCGTCGGTTCCACCCGGTTGATCGACAACGTCCTCCTGGAAGGAGAGATCGGATGAGCATTCCTGCCGGCAAGCTGCCGCTCCCCGAGCTGCTCGCGATGAAGCGGCGCGGCGACAAGATCGTGATGGTCACCGCGTACGACGCCCCAGGCGCGCGCTTCGCGGAGGACGCAGGCATCGACGTGATCCTCGTCGGTGACACGGCCGCGATGGTCGTGCTCGGCCATCCGGGCACGACGCCGGTCAGCGTCGACGAGATGCTCTTTCTGACGCGGACGGTCTCGCGCCAGGTGCACCGCCCGATCGTCGTCGGCGACCTGCCGTTCGGCTCGTACGAAGCGTCGGACGAGGACGCCGTGCGCACCGCCGTGCGCTTCGTCAAGGAGGGCGGCGCGGACATCGTCAAGCTCGAGGGCGCAGGCCCCAGGGTTTCGCGGGCGCGGGCGATCGTCGAGGCCGGGATCCCGGTGATGGGCCATGTCGGCCTGACGCCGCAGTCCGCGACGATGCTCGGCGGCTTCAAGACGCAGGGACGGACGGCCGAGGCCGCGGAGCGGATCGTCGAGGGAGCGAAGGAGCTGGAGGACGTGGGCTGCTGTTCCATCGTCCTCGAGGCGGTGCCTGCGCCGGTGGCCGCCCGGGTGACGCGCGAGCTCTCGATTCCGACGATCGGGATCGGCGCCGGCGCGGAATGCGACGGCCAGGTGCTCGTCTACCACGATCTGCTCGGGCTCTCCGAAGGGCATCTCCCCCGCTTCGTCAAGCGCTACGCGAACCTCTCCGCCGAGATCCGGGACGCGCTGACGGCCTACGCGTCGGAGGTGCGGAGCGGCGCCTTCCCCGAGGAACAGCACACGTACGCGATGCCCGAAGAGGAGAAGGCAGCGTTCGAGGAGTCGCCCACGCGCGAGTAAGCGCCTCTTGACTCGATCGCGATCCTGTCTAACAATCGAGTCGCCGTGCGACGACTCGCACTTGCCACTGCTGCCGCTGCCGTCTCTGCGGGTACCTGAACGTCCTCGATGCGCCGACGCCGAAGAGCGTCGCGGCCACGTTCAGGGCGTTCACGGTTACGGGCTGAGCACCGTCGCGAGCACGACCAGCGCCGGCAGGGCGGCGGCGAGCGCGACAGTGGCCGTGCTTCTCCCCCAGCTCCAGCCGTGCACGGTGCGGACGCCGACGACGAGGAGCAGCGCGCTCCACGCGAACGCCGCGTAGAGGAGTCCGCCGAAGATGCGGTCGCCCGGCCCCCAGTCGGTGCCGCCCGTGCGGAAGAGATCCTGGCCGTAGATCGCGATCCGCAGCGGCCAGAGCGTGACCAGGCAGAGCGCGAGCGGCGCCGACGACAGCGCGAGCAGATGCTTGGCCCGCCGGTAGCTGCCGAGCCCGCCGAGCCGGCGCGCCGCTCCGAACAGCAGCCCGCCGCCGATCCAGTAGACGGCGAGCGCGTAGAGCGTCCCGCCGAGGAAGGCCCAGACCGGGATCAGCGACACCGAGAAGGTGAAGTCGTTGAGGAGCGAGCGCGCGACGGGCGTCCCCAGAACGGCGCCGATTCCTGCGAGGCCTGAGAGAGCGGTCAGCGGCTCCTGCCGCGCGTCGACGGCGTCCTCCGACTCGTCCCGCAGCGAGACGAAGACGGCTTGCGGCGCGACGAGAACTGCCGGCGCGCGCAGCCACCAGCTGCGGTCGAGCGCGGAGGCGCGTGCGGTCTGAGCGCTCATCGCCCCGAGGGTATCGGCGTGCTCAGTAGAGGGCGAGCAGCACCGCTCCGGTCACGGCGACCACGAGCCATACCCCCGAGACCCAAGCCCAGCGACGCAGCTGCGAGCGCTTGCGCGGCTCCGCCTGGCCGCCGAGCAGCAGGAGCGCTCCGACCAGCGCGATCAGCGGGAAGAAGATCGTCCCAAGGATTGCGGCCGCGACAGCGCCGTCCGAATAGCCGGTGTCGTCCACGAGACGGAGTCTCCCGCGGCCCGCCCGGCTCGGCAAGTGTCCGTTTCGGCCAGGTGGCCTACGCGGCCGCGACCGCGCGGGCCGGAAGCACATGGCGCAGGAAGTGGCCAGTGAAGCTGTCCTCCTGCTGCGCGACGTCCTCCGGCGTCCCGACCGCGATCACGTCGCCGCCGGCCTCGCCGCCCTCCGGCCCGAGGTCGATCACCCAGTCGGCCTGCTTGATCACGTCGAGGTTGTGCTCGATCACGAGCATCGTGTTGCCGCCGTCGACGAGACGCTGCAGCGTCTCGAGGAGCTTCTCGATGTCGGCGAAGTGGAGGCCGGTCGTCGGCTCGTCGAGGATGTACAGCGTCTTCCCCGTCGCGACCTTCGAGAGCTCCGACGCGAGCTTGACGCGCTGGGCCTCGCCGCCGGAGAGCGTCGTCGCCGGCTGGCCGAGCTTGATGTAGTCGAGCCCGACGTCGTGGAGCGTCTGGAGGCGGCGCCGGATCTTCGGGATCTTGGCGAAGAACTCCAGCGCCTCCTCCACGGACATCTCGAGGATGTCCGCGATCGAGCGGCCCTTGAAGCGCACCTCGAGCGTCTCGCGGTTGTAGCGCGCGCCCTTGCACGTCTCGCACGAGACGTAGACGTCCGGCAAAAAGTGCATCTCGATCTTGATCTGGCCGTCTCCCTTGCACGTCTCGCAGCGGCCGCCGCGGACGTTGAAGGAGAAGCGCCCCGGCTTGTAGCCGCGCACCTTCGCCTCGGGCGTCAACGAGTAGAGCTCGCGGATGTGCGTGAACAGGTCGGTGTACGTCGCGGGATTCGACCGCGGCGTGCGGCCGATCGGCCTCTGGTCGATCTCGATCACCTTGTCGAAAACCTCGATCCCTTCCACGCTGGTGTGGGATCCCGGCTTCACCCGGACACGGTTGAGCCGGTTCGCGAGCGCCTTGAAGACGATCTCGTTGACGAGCGTCGACTTGCCGGAGCCCGAGACGCCCGTGACGCAGATGAACTTGCCGACCGGAAACTCGACGTCGATGCCGCGGAGGTTGTGCTGCGAGGCGCCGCGGACGACGAACGAGCCGCGATCCTCGTCCCGGCGCTCGGGAACCGCGATCTGGCGCGCGCCCGAGAGGAATTGCCCGGTGACCGACTTTTTCGTCCGCTCGACCTTCTCCGCCGGACCTTCGGCGACGACCTCGCCACCGTGCAGGCCCGCGCCCGGCCCCATGTCGACGAGCCAGTCGGAGCGGCGCATCATCTCCTCGTCGTGCTCAACGACGACCACGGTGTTGCCGATGTCGCGCAGCCGTTCGAGCGTCCCGATCAGCCGCGCGTTGTCGCGCTGGTGGAGGCCGATCGACGGCTCGTCGAGGATGTAGAGAACGCCGACGAGCTGCGAGCCGATCTGGGTCGCGAGCCGCAGCCGCTGCGCCTCGCCGCCCGACAGCGTCGCCGCTGCGCGGTCGAGGGTCAGATAGCCGACGCCGACGTCGTCGAGGAACGTCAGGCGCTCGCGGATCTCCTTGAGAATCCGGTGCCCGATCAGCTGCTCGGTCTCGGTCAGCTCGAGCTCGTCGAGGAAACCGAGCGCGCGCGTCACCGACAGCTGCGTGAACTCGTGGATCGACTGCGCGCCGACGGTGACCGCGAGCACCTCCGGCTTGAGGCGCGCGCCCTTGCAGACCGGGCACGGCCGCAGCGACATGTACTCCTCGATCCGTTCGCGCTGGTGCGAGGAGTCGGTCTCGCGATAGCGGCGCTCGAGACTCGCGACGACGCCGTCGAAGGCGAGCATGTACTGCCGCCGGCGCCCCATCCGGTTGCGATACTGGACGTAGACCTTCTCGCCGTCGGTGCCGTAGAGGAAACGGTTCTGCTCCTCCTCCGTCAGCTCGTTCCACGGCTTCGACGTGTCGATCTCGTAGCGGTCGGCGATCGCCTGGATCACGGCCTCGTAGAACCCCGACGAGCCGCCCACCGACCACGGCACGAGCGCGCCGTCGTCGATCGAGAGCGAGGGGTCGGGGACGAGCAGCTCGGGATCGATCTCCTGCTGCGAGCCGAGGCCGGTGCAGCGCGGGCAGGCGCCGTGCGGCGCGTTGAAAGAGAAGATGCGCGGCTGCAGCTCCGGCAGCGAGACGCCGTGCTCGGGGCAGGCGAAGTTCTCGGAGAAGAGGAGCTGCTTTTCGCTGTCGACGAGGTCGACCGCGACCAAGCCGTCGGCGAGCCCGGCGGCCGTCTCGATCGACTGCGTCAGGCGCAGCCGCAGGTCGGCGCGCATCACGAGCCGGTCGACGATCACCTCGATCGTGTGCTTGAACTTCTTGTCGAGTTCCGGGACGCCCTCCTCGAGGACGTACTGCTCGTTGTCGACCTTGACGCGGGTGAAGCCCTCGCGCGTCAGATCCTCGAAGAGATCCTTGAACTCGCCCTTGCGGTCGCGGACGACGGGCGCGTTGACGGTGAAGCGCGTCCCCTCGTCGAGTTGCAGCACCTGGTCGACGATCGCGTCGAGGCTCTGGCCGGCGATCGGCTTGCCGCAGACCGGGCAGTGCGGCCGGCCGACGCGCGCGTAGAGCAGGCGGAGGTAGTCGTAGATCTCCGTGACGGTGCCGACGGTCGAGCGCGGGTTCCGCGATGTCGTCTTCTGGTCGATCGAGATCGCCGGGCTGAGGCCGTCGATGTGGTCGACGTCCGGCTTCTCCATCATCTGGAGGAACTGGCGCGCGTACGCCGAGAGCGACTCGACGTAGCGGCGCTGGCCCTCTGCGTAGATCGTGTCGAAGGCAAGGGAGGACTTGCCGGACCCGGAGAGGCCGGTGATGCAGATCAGGCGGTTCCGCGGCAGGCGGACGGTGATGTCCTTCAGGTTGTGCTCGCGGGCGCCGTGGACGACGAGTTCTTCGGCCGCCATATGTGAGGTATTCTACCGCCCGAACAGGCGTTCGTGAAGGCGTCTCGGCACCGCGTCGATCTCGAGCTCGCCCGCGACGATCGTCGCGTACCCGAGCATGCGTCCGAGCAGCGAACGCTCGACCTCGACGGCCCTCCCCGGCTCGAACGTCACCGACGCCGAGCGGCGGCGGAGGAGACCGTGGACGACCGAGAGCTCGTCTCCCGCGAGGACGAGATGCGTCCGGTCCCAGCGCGCGACCGCAAGGACGGCGAGGAGCGCAGCGAGCCCGAGGAGCGCGGCGCCCGCGAGCGCCACGGCCGTCCACGGTGCGAGGAAGCACGCAGCGCCCGCCACTGCGAGCAGGAGCGAGCGCGAGAGCGGCCGCGCGAGTACGATCCCGTGCCGGTGCGTTTGCAGAACAGGCGCGTCCATTCCGCTTCGTTCTCCTCCACGAAGGGAATCCCTGGGCTCAAATGACTGGCCAAATGGGTGGAACCGCACGCAAGGCGGCCATTGCCACGCTCGTCGTCGTGGCGATCGTCGTCGTGGCACTCGCGCTTTGGAAGCTCAAGCTCGTCATCGCGCTGCTCTTCCTTGGCATCGTCATCGCCTCGGCGATGCGCCCCAGCGTCGAGTGGCTATATGCGCGCGCCCATGTTCCGCGCAGCCTTGGCGTCGTCCTCCACTACGTCGTCGTGCTCGCCGCCGTGACGCTGTTCCTCTATCTCGTCGTGCCGGTCGCGATCACCCAGGTGCATCGCGCGATCGGACAGGTGCCGACCTCGACGGTGCAACTGCATCGCGCCGCCGTGCACTCACACGGGCTCCGCCACACGATCCTCAGCGCGATCGACAAGCGGCTCCGCCAGCTCCCGTCGGGCGCGAGTCTCCTCCACCCCGCGCTCAGCGCGACCAAGACCGTCTTCGAGATCCTCGTCGGCATCATCTTCACGTTCGCCGTCGGCGCCTACTGGATCTTCGAGCGGGACGGCGCGATCGGGCTCGTGCAGTCGATGGTGCCGCGCCGCCACCGGCGCGTCACGCGAGACACGTGGGTGCTGATCGACATGAAGCTCGGCGCCTTCGTGCGCGGCCAGTTCCTCCTGGTCGTGTTCGTCGGCGGGCTGCTCTCACTCGCATTCTGGTTGGACGGCGAGCCGTACTGGCTGCTGATCGGGTCCTTCGCGGGGATCGTGGAGCTCGTGCCGATCGTCGGGCCGATCGCCGCCGGCGTGCTCGCCGTCGGGGCGGGCCTGACAGTCGGCTGGACGGTGGCGCTCGGCGCCGGGATCGCGGTGCTCGTCCTCCGCCAGCTCGAGGACTACGTCATCGTGCCGCGGGTGATGGGCCGTGCGGTCGGGTTGTCGCCGCTCGTCGTCCTCATCTCGGTTCTCACGACGGGCTACCTGCTCGGCCCCGTCTACATCCTCCTTGCGATCCCGATCGCCGCGATCGCGTCCACGCTGATCGACGTCGTGATCCACGACCTCGATCCCGCGGACGAGGACGCGCCGGCGGTGCTGTTCGCAGGGCAGCGAGAGGTCGACGCTTAGCTCTTGCGCCAGCGGCCGAAGACGAGGCCGCCCAACGTGAAGCCGAGGCCGAACGTGCCGACGGCGAACGCGCCGATCGCCGCGATCTTCCGCGTCGTCGAGAGGCGCTGCCAGCGCCCGAGGGCTTCCTCCTCCTCGTGAGTCAGCTCCTCCCCACGCCGCTGCTTGCGCAGGGCACCGCCGGCCCGCAAGCCGAGGTACAAGTCGTCGAAGATCTCCGCGGTTTCTTCGGCCACGTCTGGAATCTATAGCCTCGTTCGGTCGTGACGGCCAGGCTCCTCCACGTTTCTGATCTCCACACCGGCGCGCACGAGGAGCGGGACGTCGAGCAGGCGCTTGCGCGACTCGTCGAGCGGGTCGAGCCGCAACTCGTCGTAGCCTCGGGCGATCTCTCTCATCGCGGCCGCCGCAGCCAGCTCGAGCGGGCGGCGGCGTTCCTGCGCTCGCTCGGTCCGCCCGTGCTCGCCGTGCCCGGCAACCACGACCTGCCGTACACCCCGGCCCGCTTCGTCCGGCCCTGGTCCGAGTTCGAGCGGGTCTGGGAGACGACCGAGCCGGTCGCCACGCTTCCCGGGCTCCACGCCGTCGGGCTCAACTCCGCGCGCCCGTTCCGTCACCAGGGCGGCGCGCTCGGAAGCGCACAGCTCGAGCGGGCGACTGGCCATCTTGCTGCCGCGGAGCCCGGGGCGCTGCGCGTCGTCGCGCTCCACCACCACCTCGTCGGCGCGCCGTGGCGCGCGGCGCACAAGCGACCCGTCTCCCGGCGCAAGCACGTCCTGCACGCACTCGTCGAGGCGGGCGCCGACCTGATCCTCGGCGGCCACATCCACCAAGCCGCGGTGAGCGAGCAGCACGAGTTCGAGGTTCTGGGTGACGAGGCGCGGACGGCCGTCGTCGCGATCGCACCCGGCTTCGGCCAGCCGCGGCCGAGGCGGCTCGGCGAGGCGCGCGGCCTGCACGTCCACGAGGCGGACTCCGAGGCGATCGTCGTCCGCTCCTACGGGTGGGCCGGCGGCGACTGGACACTTCGCGCCGAGCGGCGTTTCCTCCGCTAGCGGGGCGGGCGGTGCGCTTCCGGCCCGGTGAGCGGCCGGTGCTGGACGAAGCGGCGGTGGAGATAGAGCAGCAACGTCGCCCCGATGAGGGAGAAGACGATCCCGCCGACGTGGCCGATGAAGGCCCACGCGATCACGCCGCCGAGGAACGTGCCCAAGAGCCCGAGAGCAATCGTGGCGAGGATCCCCATCGGATCGGGGCCAGGCAGCGCGAGCCGGGCGAGCGCGCCGACGATCAGTCCTTCGAACGCGAGCACGAGGATGAACCAGAGCACCATGGCTAGGAGGGGCGCAAGCTCTTGAGCAGCCGCATGCGCGCTTCCGTGTACTGCTCGTCGTCGAGGACGCCGGAGTCGTGCAGCTCCTCGAGCAGCCCGAGGTAGTGCGCCGGGTTCTCGGTCGGGTCGCCGCCCGGCACGCCCGGCGGCAACGGAGGCTGCACGTGTGGGATGGGCTGCGTGGCGCGGAGGCCTTGCAGTCCGATGTGATCGGGATCGATTCCCGCGCGCTTCAGCCGCTCGCGGTATTGCTCGATCCCGAAGCCGCGCTCGGGGAAGCGGTACGCGGCGGCGCCCCAGAGCGGCCGTTTCTGGACGAAGACGCGGTAGGCGATGACGAGGCAGACGGCAGCGATGAAGCTCGCGATGCCGGCCCACGAGGCGTCGTTGCCGACGAGTCCGTAGACGATCCCGTAGCCGATCGCGCTGCCACCAAGCCCGATCGCGACGGTGAGCCACGCCGGCATCGGATCGGGGCCAGGCACGGCAAAGCGCGCCAGCGCGCCGGTGATGAAAGCCGTGAACATCGCCGCGACGACCGTCCCGAGCATGTGCGGAGGGTAGCGAGCGCGGATGAAGGCGTTCTAAGCGGCTGTCTGTTCGAGCGCCAGAAGCTCGCGCCGCAGTTCCTTGACCTCGTCCCGCAGTTTCGCCGCGTACTCGAACCGCAGCTCCTCGGCGGCGAGATACATCTCCTCCTCGAGCGTGATCACGAGCTTCTCGAGCTCCTCGCGCGAGAGGCCCTCGACCTTCGTCGCGCCGCGCCGCCTCCGCCCAGGGACGTGCGGAGCATCGAGCTGGAATAGCGCGCCGATGTCGGAGATCCCCTTTGCGATCGTCACCGGCACAATCCCGTGCTCTTCGTTGTAGGCGAACTGGACGGCGCGGCGGCGATTCGTCTCGTCGAGCGCCCCTTTGATCGCTTCCGTCTGCTTGTCGGCGTACATCAGCACCTTGCCGTTGGTGTTCCGGGCGGCGCGGCCGANNCGTCTGGATCAGCGAGGTGCGGCCGCGCAGAAAGCCCTCCTTGTCGGCGTCGAGAATCGCGACAAGGGAGACCTCCGGCAGATCGAGCCCTTCGCGCAGGAGGTTGACTCCGACGAGGACGTCGTACTCGCCGAGCCGCAGCTCGCGAATGATCTGGATCCGCTCGAGGGTGTCGATCTCGGAGTGGAGGTAGCGGGCCTTGACGCCCGACTCGAGGAGGTAGTCGGTCAGGTCCTCCGACATCTTCTTCGTCAGTGTCGTGATGAGAACGCGCTCGCCCACCGCTTCCCGCGCACGGATCTCGCCGAGCAGGTCGTCGATCTGGTTTTTCGTCGGGCGCACGTCGACCTCGGGATCGACGATCCCCGTCGGGCGGATCAGCTGCTCGGCGACGACCTTCGAGTGCTGAAGCTCGAACGACCCGGGCGTCGCCGAGACGAAGACGAGCTGGTTCACCTTGCGGAGGAACTCGTCGAAGCGGAGGGGCCGGTTGTCGAGCGCCGACGGGAGGCGGAAGCCGAAGTCGACGAGCGTCTGCTTGCGCGAGCGGTCGCCCTCGTACATGCCGCCGATCTG
>PMOB01000011.1 GCA_003161615.1 Actinomycetota bacterium | reverse complement strand
CCACGAGGCCGGCCGCGCCGAGGAAGGCGTAGTGCCCTCCGTGCGTGAGCTGCCGCGGTGCGAACGGATTGCCGTGCTCCTGACTGGCTGCAATCGTCGTGAGGATCGCCAGCCCGAGGGCGCCGCCGACCTGCTGCGACGTGTTGAAGAGACCTGACGCGAGCCCCTGGTCCTCGTCCTTCAGACCGGTCGTCGCCATCAGCGTCAGCGGCATGAAGATCGCGCCCATGCCAAGCGCGGCGATGATCATCCCCGGCAGGACGTCGCTCGCGTACGCGCCGTGCAGCGGCATCCGGGAGAAGAGAATCAGGCCGCCGATGGTCAACAGCATCCCGACGATGGCGATCGGCCGCACTCCGATCCGGGGCGCGAGCCCAGAGGCGACCCCGGCCGAAATCATGATCCCACCCGTGAATGGCAGGAACGAGAGACCAGCTTTGAGCGGGCCGAATCCGAGCACGTCCTGGATGTAGAGCGTGTTGAAGTAGAACATCGCGAACATCCCCGAGAACGCGAGGAACATCGCGAGGTTCGCGGTCAGGAGCGAGCGGACGCGGAAGATCGAGAGCCGGACGAGCGGCTCCGCCGAGCGCTGCTCGATCAGGACGAAGGCGGTGAGCAGCACGGCCGCGGCGACGAATGAGCCGACCGTCCACACGGATCCCCAGCCGTGGGTGTGGCCGGTCACGAGGCCATAGACGAGCACCATCAAACCGCCGGTCACCGTGAGCGCGCCACCGAGATCGTAGGCCCTGTGCGCGTGAGCCTCCTTCGACTCCGGAACGATCCGCAACGCCGCGAGGAAGGCAAGGATGCCGACCGGCACGTTGACGAAGAAGATCCAGCGCCACGAGAAGGACTGCGTCAGCCAGCCGCCGAGGACCAAGCCGAACGCCGACCCGCCGATCGCGATCGCGGCCCAGACGCCGAGCGCGCGCGCGCGCTCCTTACCCTCGGCAAAAGTCGTAGAGATGATCGACAGCGCAGCCGGGGAGATCAGCGCGGCGCCGAAGCCCTGCAGCGCACGGAAGCCGATCAGCATCCCGTGACTCTGGGCGATCCCGTTCAGGAATGACGCCGCGGTGAAGATCACGAGGCCGACGAGGAAGAGCCGCTTCCGTCCCAGGAGGTCGCCGGCGCGCCCGCCGAGCAGCAGGAATCCCGCGAAGACGAGCGTGTACGAGTTGATGATCCACTGCAGGTTCGTGTTCGAGAACCCGAGCGCGAGCTTGATGTGCGGGAGGGCGACGTTCACGATCGTCGCGTCGAGGACGACCATGAACTGCGCGAGGCAGATGATGACGAGGACGACCCAGGGGTTCGTGGAATGACGGCTCATGCGACTCCTTCTAACCGGACTACACAGTCCGGTTTACGGTAGCAGCGGTCGGGCTCCCTACGCGACATAGACTGAAACGCGGTCATGGAGTCATCGCTTCCCGTTGCCGAGAGGCCTCGCCGGCCCGAATGGATGAAGGTGCGCGCGCCGTCGAAGGACGGCTCGTACTTCGACGTCCAGAAGCTCGTGCACGGGCTCTCTCTCCACACGATCTGCGAGGAGGCGCGCTGCCCGAACATCTCCGAGTGTTGGGGACGGGGCACCGCGACGTTCCAGATCCTCGGCGACACGTGCACGCGCGCGTGCCGCTACTGCTACGTCAACTCCGGCAAGCCGGAGTCGCCGCCGGACCCGCTCGAGCCGCTCCGGCTCGCGCAGGCGGCCGCGCAGATGCAGCTCAAGCACGTCGTCGTCACCTCCGTCGACCGCGACGACGTCCCCGACCGCGGCGCCGGCCACTACGCGGCGACGATCCGCGCGCTGAAGGCGAAGCTGCCGGAGGCGTCGGTGGAGGTCCTGACGCCGGACTTCCTCGGCGTGGAGGAGGAGGCGCTGCAGACGGTGCTCGCGGCGCGCCCGGAGGTCTTCAACCACAACATCGAGACCGTTCGTCGCCTCCACGCGCGAATGCGCGGTGCCAAGGCGAGCTACGACAAGGCGCTCTGGCTGCTGCAGCGCGCCAAGGAGCTCGCGGACTATCCCGTCCTCACGAAGTCGGGGATCATCGTCGGCCTCGGGGAGACGAACGACGAGGTCGTGGAGACGTTGCGCGACCTGCGGGCGAACGACGTCGACGTCGTCACGATCGGCCAGTACCTGCAGCCGAGCGCGAAGCACGCGGCGATCGACCGCTGGGTGCATCCGGACGAGTTCCGCTGGTTCCGGGAGCAGGGAGAGGAACTGGGCTTCGGCTCGGTCTTCTCCGGCCCGCTCGTCCGCTCGAGCTATCGCGCCGACGAGCAGCGCCACGCCGCCGTCACGGGCCGCGGCGCCGTTTCCTACTGAGAAAAGGAGAGGCCCGCCGAAGCAGGCCTCTCCTTCAGATCCTGCGAATCGCTACGGGCTGGCGAGGGCCGGAACGAGGTTCTGCGCTCTCGGCGTGCCGAGACCGGTGACCGCGTCCCAGCCGTTACCGGCGTTGTAGCCTGCGCCGCCGATCTCCGAGACGTCGTTGTTGCCCTGGGTCACGTCGTTGAAGTACGTCCCGTACCCCTTCGGCCCGCCCTTCTGCGCGAGCTTGTAGAGGTTGTCGTTGATCGCCCCGAGGTCCTTCTTCGACAGCTGATCGGCCTCAGCCGCGAGCGCCGCCCACTGGGGCGAGCCGGCGCTCGTGCCGCCGATCGCGAAGAAGGCCGGCGTGGACGGATCGAGGCCGAAGAACGCCTCGAGGATCACGCCGGAGTGGATCAGGATCCCGCCGTTGACGCCGGCGTTGTACGAGACGTCCGGCACTGCGCGCATCGGCGGATGCCCCTTCGGCCCGTTCTTCTGGACGAGCGACGTCTGCCAGTCCGGCTGCTTGAAGAGCGTGCTGAAGCCACCGCCCGAGCAGTTGATGTCGTTTGGATAGTCGAGCGCGGGCGGGTTACAGCCGTAGGCCGGCTCCGTCCAGGCGGTCTCGCCGATGTAGTTGCCGGCGGGATCGTCGGCGTTCAGCGTCGTGCCACCGACGGCCGTCACGTTCGGATCGACTGCTGGCCAGCCCGGCGCGAGCACCGCGGCACTTCCATCGCAGTTGAACTGCGCCGCGCCACTGTCACCCGTCGAGGCGAAGAACGTCCAGCCCTGGTCGCTCGCCTTCTTGAAGAGGTCCTCCCACTTCTTGGAGACGCTCGGGTCGACGCAGCCCTCGTTCTCACCGAAGCTCTGCGACATCACGTCGCCGAGGTGGTGGTCGACCGCGTACTTCTCCGCCGCGAAGAGATCCGCGTCAGAGGAGCTCGCAGCCTCGATGAGCACGATCTTCGCGCCCGGCGCCATCGCGTGGGCCGACAAGACGTCGAGCGAGATCTCCACCGCCCAGTTGAGCTGTTCGAAGTCGGTCTCGTCGAACGCCGGCGCGTTATTCACGACCGTGAGGCTCGGCGGAGCCGGCAGGCCGAACGTCGAGTCCTCGATCGAGAGATCCTGCTGGATGTACGGGTTCTGGAACGCGTCGACGATGACGATCGTCTGGCCTCTCCCGTCAACGTGGCGGGCGAGGAGGCTCGAGAAGCCGTACGCCTGCTGTAGCTGCTGCGGCGCGTAACACCGATCCTGCGAGTCGATCGGCTCGCTCTGGCAGTCGAAGAGGTCGGTCGAGCCCGCGAGCGGCGTCTGCGGTGCCGAAACCTCCGGACGAACGTTGCCAACCGCCGGAGACATGTGCGACACGGCCGCAGCGTGAGACGACCCGGCGGCGACGGACACGACAACGGCAGCCGCGAGGCCGACGAGTCCGATCGCTGTGCGGGTGGTGCCGAACCTCTTCATTGACTCCCCTTCGTCGATGGCTTCGCCGCAATCATGCGGAAGCTTCACGCACGTTGCAATAGACAAAGCGGGGTAATTCTCCCTGGCGAAGCCCCCGACGCCTCACGGACAGCGGGGCGGATCCCTCTTGTAAAGGAACGGAAACCGGTCTAGGATCGCGGGTCCCTGCGCAAGCGGGGTCTGTCGACTGTTGTAAAACCGGCCTGCACGGCCGGAGAGGAGGGCGAGGGGTGAAAGGATTGCGGAACCGCCGGTCGCTGGTGGCGCTGGCAGTAGTCATCCTGGCGGCCGGAGCGACGGCAGCCACATTTGCATTGACGCGCGGTGGCGAGCGGGATGCCGGCGCCGCTCTTGCGGCCAAGGTGGACAAGATCTCGAAGATCCATCTGGACAAGTTCCTGTCGGATCCCGACCAGAGGGACACCGCCGGACACGCCAACCTCGCCAGCCCGGCGAGCTGGGCGGAGCAGCAGATCCGGAACCTCGCGTACCCGTCGAACACCATCTCGGCGAGCGAGGTCAACGCGGTGCGCAACGCGTACCTGAACCACTACGCGGGTAGCCACGCGACGAACCCCGCCGCCTCCTGGAACCTCGTCGGACCGACGACGTCCACCCAGCCGGCGGTGCTCAACTCGTTCGACGGCTACATCGACGCCTTCGACAGCAGCACCGACACCGGTTTCGCGCAGAACGACTTCCAGGTCTCGGGCCGTGACACCGCGATCGCGTTGAACACCTCGACCTGCAACGACTCGTCGTGCCAGGCTTGGGTCGCAGCGGCCGGCGGCGGCATCTGGGAGAACGACAACATCCTCGACTCGAACTCGCCGTGGACCTTCGAGTCCGCATCGTTCGGGTCGAACAACATCGGCACGCTCGTCTACAACTCGCGGAACCACACGCTCTACGCGGGTACGGGCGAGCCGAACATCTCGGCGGACTCCGGCGCAGGCGTCGGCATCTACGTCTCGCACAACCTCGGCCATACGTGGTCGCTGCTCCCGGGCAGCCCGTCCAAGATGAACAACCGCGCGGTCTCCTCGATCGCCTTTACGAACAGCGCCAACACCTTCTACGTCGGCACGGTTCGCTCCGTGCACGGCGTCACCGCCACGAGCGGCGGAGCCGTCTCGATCACGCCGGGTGCGCCGCAGGTCGGTCTCTACAAGACGACGAACGGCGGTTTGACCTTCACCCTCGTCTGGGGAGGCATGACGACCTCGGGCACCGGCACGGATCCTGATCTCTCCGGTGTGTACCGCGGCGTCAACAAGATCCAGATCGACACCCATGGCGTTGTCTACGCCGCGTCGCTGGGTGAAGGCATCTGGCGCTCAAGCGACGGCGGAGCCAACTGGGAGCAGGTCTTCGCATCCCAGAGCTTCCCGAGCAACACGAGCCGCACGGAGTTCGCGCTGAACAGCGTGGCCGGCGCGACCCGCATCTACGTCGGTGACGGTGCGCCGAGCGATAACCCGGACGCGACGGCCGTATATCGCGCCGACGGCATCGACACGACGGCGGCCTCGGATCTCACGGACGGCAACGGGGGCACGAACCCGGGCTACACCGAGCTGACGGACACGAGCGGGGACGTCACCTCCCCGGGCTACGGCACGTACGACTACTGCGAGGGCCAGTGCTGGTATGACAACTTCGTCTACTCGCCGCCTGGCTACCCGAACATGGTCTACGTCGGTGGCTCGATGGACTACGGCGCCTGGTACGCCTACGGCGGTCGTTCCGTCCTGCTCTCGCAGGATGCCGGTGCCACGTTCACCGACCAGTCGGTGTCCGACGACGGCGTCGTCGGCATCCACCCGGACCAGCACGCGTTCATCACGGTTCCGGAGTACCCGCTCCGCTGGGTCGAGGGATCGGACGGCGGTGTCACCTACTCGAGCGGCGTCGAGACCAACGACGCCAGCCCCTGGTGCGACAACACGTACACCTACTTCGGGTCGGATTACGGCGATGCGTGCAGCAACCTCCACCAGGCGGTGCCGACGAGCATCTACACGGCCAACGCCGGCCTGTCGACGCTCCAGTTCCAGAACGTCGCCGTGAACCCGAACGGCTGCGGCGGTCCAGCGCATCACCACACCAATTGCACGGACGCACAGCTGATCGGCGGGACGCAGGACAACGGCACGTGGCTCGGCTACCAGAACGATTCGTCCTGGACGGCGACCATGTACGGCGACGGTGGCATTGCCACCTTCGATGCCCCGGGCGGGAACTCGTGCTACATGATGAACGAGTTCTACGACCAGTACACGGACGGCAACTTCGAGTGCGGCGACCCGACCGCTTGGGTCATCCTCTCCGGCCCGTTCTTCGCGTCCGGTGAGAGCTCGGAGTTCTACAAGCCGCAGATCAGCGACACGACCAGCCCCGGCACGTTCTTCGTCGGCCTCCAGAGCGTCTGGCGGACGCAGGACTACGGCGGAGACCAGTCGACCCTCGAGGCGAACTGCCCCGAGTTCACCACGTCCGGTGCCGATCCGAACTGCGGCGACTTCGTCGCACTCGGCAGCACCGACGGAGCCGGCGGCGCCGGCACCGCGGGCGATCTGACCCGGTCTGCGTTGGGCACTCGCTCCGGCGGCGTCATCAGCGCACTCGCGCGTGGCTCCGACAGCGCGACGCTCTGGGCCGCGACGTCCACCGGTCGTCTGTTCGTCACAAAGAACGCCGATGCGCCGTTCACCGCCTCGGTCACGTACACGCGGCTCGACACGGCCAGCTCGCCCGGCCGCTCGATCTCGGGCATCGTGGTCGACCAGAGCAACCCGAACAGGGCCTGGGTCTCGTACGACGGCTTCAACGCGAGCACGCCGACCACCCCCGGTCACGTGTTCCAGGTCGTCTACAACCCGAGCACGCACACCGCGACGTGGACGGATCTCGATCCGGCAAGCGGTGGCCCGCTCGGTGACCTCCCGGTCACCTTCCTGGCACGCGACGGCTCGACCGGCACCCTCTACGCCGCGACGGACTTCACCGTCCTCGCGACGAAGCAGAAGGCGAACGGCTCGTACACGACGACGTGGACGAAGGCCGCGAGCGGAATGCCGATGGTCGAGGTTCCGTGGCTCGCGATCGATCAGACGAACCACGTGCTCTACGCAGCGACGCATGGCCGCGGTATCTGGTCGCTGTCGCTGGGCGGGGCCGGCTGAGCCCCAACAAGGTCGACAGACCCTGAACGAAGAGAAGGGCCGCCTCCGGGCGGCCCTTCTTCTTGCGAGGCCTGAATTACTTACTGCTGGTGGGGCTTGGCCATGGCGTGGTAATCCAGCGCATCGTCGAGGACCGAGTCCTCGACGCCCTTCTCCCGCGCCACCTCGCGCAACGAACGTCCGGAGGCAGCCGCCTCCTTGACGATCTCCGCGGCGCGGTCATAGCCGATGTACGGGTTGAGCGCCGTCGCAGCCGAAAGCGTCAGCTCGGCGTAGTGCTCGCACGTCTCGCGGTTCGCCTCGATCCCGTCGACGCACTTCTCCGCGAACAGCCGGCAGGCGCTCGCGAGCAGCTTCACCGAGTCGAGGACGTTGCGCGCGATAAGCGGGACGAAGACGTTGAGCTCGAAGTGGCCCTGCATGCCGCCGATCGCGATCGCCGTGTCGTTCCCGATCACCTGTGCGGCGACCTGGGTGACGACCTCTGCCATGACGGGATTGACCTTGCCCGGCATGATCGAGCTGCCCTTCTGCAGCTCCGGCAGCGCGATCTCGGCGAGGCCGGCCCGCGGGCCGGAGCCGAGGAAGCGAATGTCGTTCGCGATCTTCGTCAGCGAGACGGCGAGAGTCTTGAGCGCACCGGAGACCTCGACAATCCCGTCGCGGGCCGCGGTCGCCTCGAACAGGTCGAGCGGCTCGCTGATCGGCAGGCCGGTCTCCTTGGACAGCAGCTCGCGCACGCGCGCGGCGAACTCCGGATGGGTGTTGAGACCGGTGCCGGTCGCAGTACCGCCGAGCGGGATCCGGCCAAGGCGCGGCAGCGCATCCTGCAGGCGCTCGATCCCTTGCCGTACCTGAGCGGCGTAGCCCCCGAACTCCTGGCCGAGCGTGACCGGGACGGCGTCCATCCAGTGCGTCCGCCCGGACTTGACGACATCGTCGAACTCCTCCGCCTTCGCCTCGAGCGAGGCGGCGAGCTTGTCCATTGCCGGCAGAAGGTCGTTGACGATCTCGTCGAGCGCCGCGAGATGGACGGCGGACGGGAAAACGTCGTTCGAGGACTGGCCCATGTTGACGTCGTCGTTCGCATGGACGTCCTCCCCTGCGAGCGTGGCGATGACCTCGTTCGCGTTCATGTTGGAGGAAGTGCCAGAGCCGGTCTGGAAGACGTCGATCGGGAACTGGTCGTCGAGCTCTCCCGCGACGATGCGCGACGCTGCGGCGGCGATCCGCTCCGCCTTGCCGGCGTCGAGAAGGCCGAGATCGGCGTTGACCCGCGCGGCGGCGCCCTTGATGCGGCCGAGCCAGCGCGCGACCGGGGCGGGAATCGGCTCGCCCGAGACGGGGAAGTTGGCGACCGCTTTCGTGGTCTCTCCGCCCCAGAGCTCCTGCCGCTCGTCGGTACCCGCCATCGCAGGCGAGTGTAGGCGAGCCGCTGCGGCCGTCGCTACGGGGAACTACGGCTTAGGCGACGGAGGTGAGGCGCTGCTGGCGCTTGCGTGACCGAGGCTGTTGCCGCTCCGTCTCGGTCAGCTCGAGCACGGGCGCCCAGCCGAGGTACCCGCAGTGCGGGCACTCGGGCGCCTCGAAGTGCTTGAAGACGTCCCGGCGCGCGATCCGGGAGGTGCCACAGCGGAGGCATTCCACGACGAGGGACGTCATGCCCGGTCCATCGGCGCGGGACCTTCCGGTCCTTAGCCCCCTCGTTCGAGGGACTACGCGGAGGCGATCTTCTCAGCGGCTGCGAGGAGCTCGTCCCAGGAGCAGAACTTGACGCGGGGACGGCCGCCCTTCTCGCCGGCGGCGCGCTCGGCGGCGTCGATCGCCGTCCAGCCGGCGTATTCGACGACGCGGGCGCCGCGTTCGGCGAGCAGCTCGTCCACGGCTGCGGACGTGGCGTCGGGATTCGGCTCGAGCCGGCCGGCCGCGACATCGGAGAGCAGCAGCTCGACCGTCTCGGTCGCGTCCTTCTTGTTCGTCCCGATCACGCCCGTCGGGCCGCGCTTGATCCAGCCGGCGCAGTAGACGCGCGGCCCGACGCGGCCGCCGTCGTTGGCGATGGTGCCGCGGCGGTCGTCGAACGGGACGCCGGGCAGCTCGACGCCGCGATAGCCGACGCTGCGGAAGACGAGCCCGCACTCGAGCGTCTCCGTCTCGTCGGTGGCGACCGCGCGCTCGTTTTCGTCGAGCACGTTGCGGACGAGCTCGATCCCCTCGACCCGCTCGTCCCCGAGGATCGCTACCGGCGAGTGGAAGAAGCGGAAAACGACCCGTCGCGGCTTCCCTTCCGGCTCGCGCGCGGCGAGCTCCTGGAGAACCGCGAGGTTCCGCTCGGCATTCGTGTCCTTCGGCTCGGCGCCCACGAGGTCCGCCGGATCGACGAACACGTCGGCGCCCGCGAGCTCGCCCATCTCCTGGAGCTCCGGCGTCGTGAACGCCGCCTGGGCCGGGCCACGCCGCCCGACGACGACGATCTCCTTGAGCGTCGAGCTCGCAATCGCGTCGATCGAGGCGTCGCTGGCGTCCGTCGGGGCGAGCTCATCGCGCGTCAGCGCCAGCATCCGCGCGATGTCGAGCGCGACGTTTCCGACCCCGATCACCACCGCGCGGTCGACGTTCAGGTCGAAGGCGATGTTCTGGAAGTCGGGGTGGCCGTTGTACCAGGCGACGAACTCTGTGGCCGGCCACGAGCCCGGCAGGTCCTCGCCGGGAATCCCGAGCCGCCGGTCGGTCTGCGCGCCGACGGCGTAGATCACTGCGTCGTAGAGGCGGACGAGATCGGAGTGGTGGAGATCGCGGCCGACCTCGACGTTGCCCAGGAAGCGGAAGCCCGGCAGATCCGCGATCTTCTCGAAGGCGCGGGAGACCGTCTTGAGCTTGGGATGATCCGGCGCCACGCCAAGCCGGACGAGGCCCCACGGCGTCGGCAGCCGCTCGAGCATGTCCACCTCGGCCGGCGGGTCCGCGGCGAGCAGCGCGCCGGCGGCGTAGAAGCCGGCCGGGCCCGATCCGACGATCGCTACGCGGAGAGGCCTGTCCACTCAGACGATGCTAATTCGCGCGCTACGGCTTCGTGATTCGGTTTTCCACCGAGATCATCACGCGGCGCAGGAGCGCGTTGAGCTGCTCCATCTCCTTCGGCGTCAGCGCTGCGGCAAGGAGCTTCTCCTTCTCGCCCTGCACGCCCATCGCCTGCAGGAGCTTCTTCCGTCCCTTCGCGGTGAGCTCGACGAGCACGCTGCGGCGATCGTCGGGATCGCGCACCCGGCGGACGAGACCTTCGCCCTCGAGCTGGTCGAGCCGCGCGGTCATCGTCCCGCTCGTCAGCTCCGCGCGGCGGGCAAGCTCGCCGGCCGAGCGCCGGCCGTTCTCCGCCCAGCGCAGCGTCGAGAGCACCTTCCAGTCCCCGTTCGTCAGGCCCTGCTCCTCGAGCGTCTCGTCGAGCATCTTGCGGATCCGCCAGTCGAGGCCGTGGATCCGGTCGACGATCCCCTCGACGTCGAGGTCGACCGAGGGCGGGAGGTGCGGCGCGATCTCCGCCAGCCAGGAGTCGATGTGGTCACGCTCGGGTTGCGTTCTTGCCACGTTTCGCAGTGTCGACGAAATTTCTCTTGACGTCAAGACATCCGGTCTGTTAGTTTGCCGTCAAATAGTTTGATCCCAAGAGACTTGGGATCGAGAGGAGGCGCAGGACCACGTTCCCGACAGACCCGCACTTCGTACGGCTCGTCCAGAAAGAGCACGCGGCTCGGCTACGGGCCGCGGCATCAACACCCCTATTCAGGAGGCCAGAATGGCTGCAACTCAGGCGACATACGGCGTCGTCTCGCTCGGCGAGCGTCTCGCCGAGGCAGAGGACGACCGCGGCTTCGTCCGGCTGCGCGAGGATCTAGATGTAGGCGCCTTCGGCGTCGGCGCCACCTACCAGCGGAAGGCCGGCGAAGTCCTCGTCCAGGAGCATGACGAGGCCGGGCCGGGCGCCGATCGCCACGAGGAACTGTTCGTCGTCGTGCAGGGCTCGGCGACGTTCACCGTCGACGGCGACGATGTCGAGGCGCCGCAGGGGACGGCGATTTTCGTTCGCGACCCAGATGCGAAGCGGAAGGCCGTCGCGACCGAGGACGGCACGATTGTGCTCGCAGTCGGCGGCCGCCGCGGCGAGGCCTACCGCCTGTCGCCGGCGATGTCCGCGTACGGGTTCTTCCGGGCCTATCAGGCCGGCAACTACGCGGAGGCGCTCGCCGCGTGCGGCCGCGGCCTCGAGTCGTATCCCGGCAACGCGTACCTGCTCTTCAACGTCGCGTGCATGCAGGCCCTCCTGGGGGACAGCGAGGCGGCCCTCACCGCTCTCGCAGAGTCCGTTGTCCAGTGGGAGCCCTACAAGGAGCTCGCGCAGAACGACGACGACTTCGCTGGGCTCCGCGAGGACCCGCGCTTCGTCGAGCTCGTCAGTTGAGGTGAGAGAGGCTCAGTGGACGCAGGCGGACTCTGTGCCGGCTGCGTCCTCCGAGCGTTGATCTACTGGACGGGCGCTGTTTCGCCGGGTTGCGTCCCGCCGCCGGCGCGTTGCTGTGTCCACGCGCGGTGCGCGAGGACAGCAGATGCTCCGAAGATCGCGAGGGCGTTGATGCCGTGCAGGAACCCGGCCGGAGCGGACTTCGTGCCGAGCCAGGCGAAGACCACCTGTAGCACTCCGAGCACGACGAGTCCCATGGCGATCCGCTTCATCGTTGGGTCGACCTTGGCCGCGAAGGCGAGGATCGCGACGAGGAGGATGAGGGCGAGAACGATCGTCCCGAAGAGCCCGTGCGGGTCGAAACCGTTCTCGATCTGCTTCTTCGTGATCGAGTGATCCTTGCCGGCCTTGTCGATCGCATTGAACGCGCCGACGCCGGCCATCCCGACCTGGATGACGATCCCGAGGAAGAGCAGCGACGTGAGGTACTTGTAGGCAGCTCTCATGGAGCGACCGTACACAGAGAGGGGGTCGGCGTCCTAGGCGCTCAGTGCGAGCAGCCGGAACCGCAGCCGGCCGCGTCCGCGGGCGCTTCGCCCTCGGCGACCTGGAAGGAGTGGCCGCAGCCGCATGAGGCGGTCGCGTTCGGGTTCTCGATCTTGAACCCGGACTCCTGGATCGTCTCGAGGTAGTCGACCTGCGCGCCCATGAGATACGGCGCGCTGAAGGGATCGACGACGACGGTGACGCCCTCACACTCGAACTCGTGGTCGCCCTCCTGGGCGCCGCGGTCGAAACCGAGGCCGTACTGGAAGCCGGAGCAACCACCGCCTTCGATCGCCACACGGAGGACGGAAACGTCCTCCTCTCCCGCCATCAGGCCGCGGATCTTCTCGGCCGCTGCGGGAGTGAGCGAGACGATGCTGTCGGTGCGCTCCTTGATCTCCATGGCTGCATGGTACCAACGAAGGCAGGCGTTACCCGGTCGCCACGCTGCGGGAAAGTCCCGACTTTGTAACACCCGCTGCAGGCTCCGTTACGGGGATTCGGTACCCGCTAGTGCGACCCGGTCCACGTTGATAACGTCAGCCGTTCGGTGATGCGTGCGGGTGCGCGAATGGGGAACGGGAGGCGCGCGTAAGTGCTCGATAGCTGGTTGCCATTCCTGATCTACGGGATCCTCGCGCTCGCCATCCCGGGCTCGATGCTCGTCATGTCGTTCAAGTTCGCGCAGAAGCCGATGCGCCGGACACGGGCGCGCACGGTGCCGTTCGAGTCGGGCGTCTCGCGCGGCACGATGAAGCCGCAGCGCTTCAACGTGAGCTTCTATCTCACCGCGATGCTGTTCATCGTCTTCGACATCGAGATCGTCTTCCTCTACCCGCTGGCCGTGCAGCTCCATGCGCTCGGCTGGTTCGGGTTCTCTGAGCTCGCGTTCTTTGTCTTGATCCTGCTCGTCGCCTACGTCTTCATCTGGAAGAAGGGCGCGCTCGAATGGTGAGCCGGCGTGGCTGACGAGCCGACCCGCCTGCGCGACCACGGCCTCCAGTCGGAGCGGCTGCTCTGGCCGACGAAAGGCCCGTCCCACTTCGAGGAGGCGATCGGCGTCGACGAGCTCGAGCGCGCGCTCGGCCTGACGACGCTCGAGAAGGCCGTGCGCTGGGCGCAGACGAAGTCGATGTGGCCGGACACGTTCGGNNCGAGATGATGTCGATCGTCTCCTCCCGCTACGACCTCGCGCGCTTCGGGATGGAGGCCTTCCGCTCGTCGCCGCGCCAGGCCGACCTGCTCATCGTCTCGGGTCGCGTCGCGCACAAGATGGCCGAGCCGCTGCGCCAGATCTACGACCAGATGCTCGAGCCGAAGTGGGTGATCGCGATGGGCGCGTGCGCGAGCTCCGGCGGGATGTTCAACAACTACACGATCCTCCAGGGCGTCGACCGGATCGTCCCGGTCGACATCTACGTCCCCTTCTGCCCGCCGCGGCCGGAGGCGCTGATGGAGGGGATCATCCGCCTGCACGAGGCGCACCTCGCCGGCGTGCCGCCCGCGTACGAGCGGGTCGGAGTAGCCACGTGACGCAGTGGAGCGAGCTGCCGGGCTACGTCTCGCACCGGGACGGGCCGGACATGCCGACCGTGACGGTCGAGCGCGAGCGGATCCGCGAGGCGTGTGCGCACGCGCGCGACGAGCTCGGCTTCGACATGTGCCTCGACGTCGTCGCGACCGACTACCTCGGCTGGGGCGGCAAGGGCGTCTCCGGCTACATCGGCACCGCGAGCGGCCGCGATCTGAACAAGCCGATGGCGCAGGGCTTCCAGGTTCTGCCGGAGGCCAAGCCGAAGCGCTTCTCGATCAGCTACCACCTCATCGCGCTCCGGCAGGGCGCGCCGCGCGTCCGGCTGCAGTGCTGGGCCGACGACGGCGAGACGATTCCGAGCGTCGTCTCCGTCTGGCCGACCTGCGACTGGCACGAGCGCGAGCAGTTCGACCTGATGGGAATCGTCTTCGACGACCACCCGAACCTCGAGCGGATCCTGATGCCGGAGGACTGGGAAGGCCACCCGCTCCGCAAGGACTACCCGCTCGGCGGCGAGCCCGTCCGCTTCAGCGACGCCGAATGAGCACCGTCGTCGAGAAGACGCAGATCTACGAAGGCACGCGGATCCCGTCGCGCGTCCCGACGATCCTCGACGTCCCGCCCGAGCTCGCGGCGACCGACGACGTCCTCCAGGTCAACTTCGGCCCGAACCACCCGTCGACGCACGGCGTCCTGCGCCTGATCGTCGACCTGCACGGCGAGCAGGTCGTCGGCGTCTCGGCGGTGATCGGCTACCTCCACACCGGCTTCGAGAAGACGATGGAGTCGAAGACGTACTGGAAGTGCGTCACGTATCCGGAGCGCATCGACTACGTCGGCTACCAGAACAACGAGCTCGTCTTCGTCCTCGCGGTGGAACAGCTGCTCGAGCTCGAGACGCCGGCGAAGGCGACCTGGATGCGGATGCTGCTGTGCGAGCTGAACCGCATCCACTCCCACCTCGTCTACCTCGGCACCTCCGCGCTCGAGCTGGGAGCGATTTCGATGTTTTGGTACTGCTTCCGCGAGCGCGAGACGATCCTCGACCTGTTCGAGCTCGTCACCGGCCAGCGGATGCACACCCGCTACTTCCAGGTCGGCGGGCTCGCGGAGGACATCCCGCAGGGCTTCTTCCCCGAATGCCGCAAGTTCGTCGACTGGATGCCGCACGCGCTGCAGGACTACCGCGCCGTCCTCGACCGCAACCAGATCTGGCTCAAGCGGACGGTCGGAGTCGGCGCGCTGAATGCGGCGGACGCGATCGCGCTCGGGCAGACCGGCCCGAACCTCCGCGCCTCGGGCGTCGACTGGGATCTGCGCCGCGACCAGCCGTACCTCGCGTACGAGCAGGTCGACTTCAAGGTTCCCGTCTATGAGAACGGTGACGTCTACGACCGCTACCGCGTCCGCATGGAGGAGATGGCTGAGTCGACGCGGATCGTCAGCCAGTGCCTCGACAAGCTCGAGCGGATGGAAGGGCAGCCGTGGATCGCGGATGACCGCAAGGTCGTGCTGCCGCCGCGCGAGGAGCTCCACACCTCCATGGAGTCCTTGATCCACCACTTCAAGATTGTCACGGAGGGCTTCCGGGTCCCCGCCGGCGAGATCTACACGGCGATCGAGTCGCCCCGCGGTGAGTCGGGCTGCTACCTCGTCTCCGACGGCGGACCGAAGCCGTGGCGCGT
>PMOB01000031.1 GCA_003161615.1 Actinomycetota bacterium | reverse complement strand
GCGGACCGAAGCCGTGGCGCGTCCACTTCCGCGCGCCGTCCTTCGTCGCACTCGAGGCGACGGCGACCTGCCTCCACGACGCGATGGTCGCCGACCTGATCGCCGTCGTCGGCTCGCTCGACGCCGTCATGGGAGACACGGACCGATGACGACCTTCTTCGACGAGGTGCAGGAGATCCGCAAGCGCTATCCGGCGGGTGCGCGCTCGGCCACGCTGCCGGCGCTGCGGCTCGCGCAGGAGAAGCACGGCTGGCTCTCCCGCGAGGCGATCGAGGAGACGGCGGACGCGCTCGAGGTGACGCCCGCGTTCTGCTACTCGGTCGCGAGCTTCTACGACATGTTCCACCTCGAGCCTGTCGGGCGGCACACGATCGAGATCTGCACGAACCTCCCGTGCGCGCTCTGCGGCGCGCAGAAGGTGGTCGAGGCGTTCGAATCGGCGCTCGGCATCAGCGCAGGCGAGACCACCGCAGATGGAGAGGTCACGCTGCGCGCGGTCGAGTGCCTCGGCGGCTGCGGCTACGCGACCGTCGTCGCCGTCGACCACCGCTATCGCCAGAACGTCAAGGCCGAGGACGCCGCCGAGATCGTCGAGGGGCTCGATGCCTGAGCAGAAGGTCCTTCTCGCCGGCACGGACAAGCACGACCTCACGAAGCTCGCGGAGTACCAGGCGATCGGCGGCTACGGCAAGGGGCTCGAGCGCGCGCGCGCGATGACCTCCGAGGAGCTGATCGACGAGCTGCAGCGGGCGACGTTGCGCGGCCGCGGCGGCGCCGGCTTCCCGATGGGCCGAAAGGCGTCCCTCATCGACCGCAAGAGCTCGAAGCCGAAATACCTCGTCGTCAACGCCGACGAGTCCGAGCCGGGAGCCTTCAAGGACCGCCAGGTGATGGCGGAGGTGCCGCACCGGCTGATCGAGGGCTGCCTCATCGCCGCGCACGCGATCGAGTCCACGAGCGTCTTCATCTACATCCGAGGCGAGTACCTGACCGAGTACGAGATCCTCCAGGGAGCCGTCGACGAGGCGCGCGCCGCCGGGCTGTTCGGGGGCGTCGAGATCACCGTCCACCGCGGCGCCGGCGCCTACATCTGCGGCGAGGAGACGGCCCTCCTCGAGTCGCTCGAAGGGAAGCGCGGCCAGCCGCGCCCGCGCCCGCCGTTCCCGCCGATCCAGGGTCTCTACTACGCGCCGACGCAGATCAACAACGTCTGCACGATCGCCACCGTCCCGACGATCCTCACCATCGGCGCCGAGGAGTTCGCGAAGACGGGCGTGCCGAGCTCGCCGGGCACCGCGATCTTCTCGATCTCCGGCAACGTCGTACGGCCCGGCAACTACGAGCTGCCGCTCGGGACGCCGATGCGAGAGCTGATCTACGAGCACGCCGGCGGCATCGCGAACGGGCGCGAGCTGAAGGCCGTCATCCCGGGCGGCTCGTCTGTCCCGGCGCTGACGCCCGACCAGATCGACGTGCCGCTCGACTACGACTCGCTCGGCGCGATCGGGACGTTCTTCGGCGCGGCCTCGCTGATCGTGGTGGACGACCGCTGCTGCATGGTGCAGCTCGCCCTCCGCTCGACGAAGTTCTACGCCCACGAGTCGTGCGGCAAGTGCACGCCGTGCCGCGTCGGGACGCGCTGGATGGTGCAGATCCTCGAGTCGATCGAGAACGGCACCGCGACGCGCGCAGACCTCGACCTGCTCGACTCGGTCGGCGACAACATCCTCGGGAAGGTCTTGTGCGCACTCGGCGAGTTCGCCGTCTATCCCGTCGCGAGCTACCTCCACAAGTGGCGCGACGAGTTCGTCGCCCACGTCGAGCAGGGCGGCTGCCCGTTCCACGGCTCCTCGTCGCTCGAGGGGATCCTCGCCCCGTCCGACCAGCACGCGCACGCGGAGGTCCTCGTTTGAGCGCCGAGCTCGTCAGGGTCAAGATCGACGAGCGCGACGTCCACGTCCCGAAGGGGACGGGCATCGTCGAGACAGCGCTCGCCGCCGGCATCGAGATTCCCGTCTTCTGTTACGAGCCGCGCCTCGGCGACCCGGTCGGCGCCTGCCGGATGTGCCTCGTCGAGGTGGAGGGGATGCCGAAGCTCCAGACCGGCTGCACCCTGACCGCGCAGGACGGAATGATCGTCAAGACGGCGCGCACCTCGGAGAAGGCGGCGGCCGGCCAGAACGGGACGCTCGAGTTCATCCTCGTCAACCATCCGCTCGACTGCCCCGTCTGCGACAAGGGCGGCGAGTGCCCGCTACAGGATCTGACCTTCCGCTACGGCCCCGGCAATACGCGGATGAGCTACGAGAAGCTCACCTTCGAGAAGCCGATCCCGATCTCGCCGACGATCTCGCTCGACCGCGAGCGCTGCATCCTCTGCTACCGCTGCACGCGGTTCAGCTCGGACGTGAGCGAGGACGGCCAGCTCGTCGCCGCCAACCGCGGCGCGATGTCCGTGATAACGACGTTCGAGGATGTTCCGTACACCGGCGCCTTCACCGGCAACGTGACCGAGCTCTGCCCCGTCGGCGCGCTGCTGCCGACGCAGTACCGCTTCGAAGGGCGGCCGTGGGAGATCGTCGACGTCCCGACCGTCTGCGGGCTGTGCCCCGTCGGCTGCAACATCAACGCGACCGTCCGCGAGACGAAGGTCAAGCGGATCCTCTCCCGCAACCACCCTGAGATCGACGAAGGCTGGATCTGCGACAAGGGTCGCTTCGCCTTCACGCACCTGCGCGCCGAGGACCGGCTGACGCAGCCGCTGCAGCGGACCCGGCGGCACGGGCTCGAGGAGGTCACATGGGAGGCGGCGATCGACGAGGCCGAGCGGCTGCTGCGCGCCGCGCAAGGACGGATCGTCACCGCGCTTTCCGGCTCGGAGACGGTCGAGCAGGCTTACGCGCTCGGGAAGCTCCTGCGCGCCGGCCTCGGCTCGCACCAGGCGATGCTGCCGGAGGAGGTCTCCGGCGCTCTCGACGGCTACCGGCTGCCGCTCTCCGCTATCCGCGACGCGGACGCCGTCGTCGTCCTCGGCGACGTGCCGGTCGCCGAGCGCGCGCCGGTCGTCGATCTCTGGATCAAGTCGGCGCGCCGGAAGGGCGCCCGCATCCTCGATTCCGCCGACGAGGTCGGCGACGCGGAGCGCGTCGTGCTGATCTGGTCGGGACCGGGCGGCCGTGGCGGCGCGACGGTCGCGAAGCTCGCCGAGAAGCTCACGCTCGCCGGCCGCGAGGGCTGCGGCGCCTTCTATCTCCCGACGACGCCGAACGGCCGCGGCGTCGCCGACGCGTGGGCCGCATGCTGCGACGACGAGAGCGACGAGCCGGACTCGATCGGGCTGCTCGTCGTCTCCGGTGACGAGGCCGCCGCCGACCCGAACGTCCGCGCGCTGGCCGAGCAGGCGGAAGCGACGATCGTCCTCTCGATGTTCGGTGGCCTGAGCGCCGGCTGGGCCGACCTCGTCCTGCCGGGCACGAGCTACCTCGAGCGCGACGGCACCTTCGTCAACCTCGAAGGACGCCTGCAGCGGCTGCGCGCCACGGTGACGCCGCCCTGCCCCGACGAGCTGCATTGGATCGCCGAGCTCGCCGCGCGTTTCGACGTCGACGTCGCGCCGTACGCCGCCGCCGTCTTCGCCGAGGTCTCGGAGAAGGTCTACGACGGGCTCTCGTTCGGCGAGGTCGGAGAGAGCGCGCCGCTCCGCGGCTACCCGGACGCCGCCGTGCGCGTCGACCGGCCGTCACTGCCGGAGTCGCAGGCGAAGCCGGGCAAGACCGAGATCCGCCTCGTCGCCTACAAGCCGCTCTTCTCCGGAGCGGCCGTCGAGCGCGTTACCGAGCTGCAGTTCCAGCGGCCGCAGCCGGAGGTCGAGCTCTCTGCCGAGGACGCCGGCTGGCGCAACATCGAGACGGGCGACCTCGTCACCGTCGGTTCGAACGGAAACGCGATCACGCTGCCGGCGCGCGTCAACCGCCGGCTCGGCAAGGGGATCGCGCGCGTCGCGATCGAGCACGCGAACGGGCTGGGCGGGATCGTCGAGCTCGCGCGCGCCGCCGAGGAGGTGAGCGCGTGACTCCGTCGGAGCCCTGGTGGATCGCGCTGATCGAGGCGATCGTGATCGTCAACATCCTGCTCGGCCTCTTCGCCTATCTGACGCTGATCGAGCGCAAGGTGATGGGGCGGATGCAGCTCCGCTACGGCCCGAACCGCGCCGGCAAGTTCGGTCTTCTCCAGCCGATCGCCGACCTCGTCAAGCTCATCCGCAAGGAGGCGTTCTCGCCGGCGTCCGCGATCGAGCTGCCGTACATCCTCGCGCCGGTCGTCTCGGCGTTCACCGCGATCGCCGCCTTCTCGTTCATCCCGTGGGGGCCGGGCTGGACGGTGCACGGCTGGCGGATCAACGGCGAGGTCGCCAACACCTCGATCGGCCTGCTCGCGATCTTCGCGCTCGGCTCGATCGGGATCTACGGCTTCATCGTCGGCGGCTGGGCGTCGGAGTCGAAGTACTCGATCCTCGGCTCGATGCGCACCTGCGCGCAGCTCGTCTCCTACGAGGTCTCGCTCGCGCTCAGCGTGCTCGGCGTCGTGATCCTCGGCCGGTCGCTCAACCTGCCGGAGATCGTCGCGCGCCAGGGGCATTTCCTCCCCTACGCCGCGCCCGAGTTCATCGGCCTGATCGTCTTCTTCTTCGCGGGAATCGCGGAGACGAGCCGAGCGCCGTTCGACCTGCCCGAGGCCGAGCAGGAGCTCGTCGCCGGCTACCACACCGAGTACTCGGGGATGCGCTGGGGCCTCTTCCAGATGGCCGAGTACATCAACCTGATCACGCTCTCCGGCCTGATGACGACGCTGTTCTTCTCGGGCTGGCACGGGCCGTGGGACATCGGCCCGATCTGGTTCCTGCTCAAGACGATGGCGGTGCTCTTCGTCTTCATCTGGCTGCGGACGACGCTGCCGCGCCTGCGCTACGACCAGCTGATGCGCTTCGGCTGGAAGATCCTGCTGCCGGTGGCGACGGTCAACGCCGTGGTGACCGCGGCTCTCGTGGTGGCTTTCGGCGGATGAGCCCGCAGCCCATCTCCACGCTGAAGGGCTTCGGCGTCACCTTCAAGCAGATCTTCAAGAAGCCGATCACGCAGC
>PMOB01000010.1 GCA_003161615.1 Actinomycetota bacterium | reverse complement strand
GCTCCTCGAAGAATCTCGCGGACTGCTACCGCCGCGCCGAGCCGCACTGGGAGCGTCGCCACGAAGTGCGCGGCCGGTCCGACGCGACGTGGAAGCGCGGTGTCGGGATGGCGAGCCAGATCTGGTACGGCGGCGGCGGCCCTCCGTCCTACGCCTGGGTGCGGGTCGGCTCCGACGGCCGCGCCACCGTGATCACGGCGATGCAGGACATCGGCACCGGCACGCGGACCGCGATGGCCCAGATCGCGGCGGAGGAGCTGCGGCTGCCGCTCGACCGCGTGGACGTCGTCCTCGGCGACTCGGCGCGCGGCCCGTACGCATCCATCTCGGCAGGCTCGTCGACGCTGCCGTCGATGGGACCGGCGGTACGCGCCGCCGCGGCCGACGCGCGCGAGCAGATCGAGGACATCGCGGAGCAGCGCGGCATGCCGAAAGACGCGCCCGTCGGCGAGGTCGTCGACCTGCTCGAGGACGCGCAGATCCTGGGCAAGGGTGCGCGCGGCCCGAACCCGGCCGGCATGAGCGTCCTCACGTTCGGCGTCCACGTCGTCGAGGTCGCGGTGGACGTCGAGACCGGCGAGATCGTCGTCGAGCGCGTTGCGGCGATCCACGACGTCGGCCGGATCGTCAACCCGCTCGGCGCCTCGAGCCAGGTCGAGGGCGGGATCATCCAGGGCATCGGCCACACGCTCTCGGAGGACCGTCTCCTCGATCCGGAGACGGGCCGGGTCCTCACGTCGACGCTGGAGAGCTACCGGATGCCGACGATTGCGGACGTGCCCGAGATCGTCTGCGAGTTCGTCGACAAGCCGGACGCGCACCTGACGAACCTCGGCTCGAAGGGGCTCGGCGAGCCGCCGATCGTCCCCATCGCGGCCGCGATCGCGAACGCGATCCGCGACGCGACCGGCGCCGACGTCCACGAGCTGCCGATCTCCCGCGAGGAGATGCTGCGCGCGCTCGAGGCCGCGAAGGAGAAGGAACGGCGTGGAGCTCCTGCGACCGTCTAGCGTCGAGGAGCTCGACGGCGGGGTGTTCGTTCACGGCGGCACCGAGGTCGTGCCGCTCCTCCGCGACGGGCTGCTCGAGGCGGAGACGCTCGTCGACGTGCGCGGCGTCGTGCCGCGCGGCGTGAGCGACGGCGTCATCGGCGCCGGCACCACGCTCGGCGAGCTCGAGGTGGAGCCTTCCATTCCGGACGCTCTGCGCGAGGCGTGCCGGCTCGCCGCGTCGCCGCAGCTCCGCAACATGGGCTCGCTCGGCGGCAATCTCTTGCAGTCGAGCCGCTGCTGGTACTGGCGGCTCGACTATCCCTGCCGCCTGCACGGTGGCGACCGCTGCCATGCGCGCGACGGCGAGCACCGCGAGCACGCGATCTTCGCCAACGACTTCTGCGCCTCCGCCCACCCTTCAGACGTCGCCGCGGCGCTCGTCGCGCTCGGCGCGCGGCTGCGGACGAACCGCCGCGAACTTCGTGTGGAGGAGCTCTACCGGCTGCCGGACGAGGCTGACCGCCACACAACGACGCTCGAGGACGGCGAGCTGATCCTCGAGGTCGAGTTGCCGGACGTGGAGGCGAGCGTCTATCTCAAGGCGATGGACAGGAAGCGGTGGTCGTTCCCCCAGGTCGGCGTCGCCGCGGCTCGCGTCGGCGGCGGAGTCCGAATCGCACTCGCCGGCGTCGCGCCGATCCCGTGGCGGATCGACTCGATCGAAGCGCTGGATAACGCGACGCCGCTGCCGCGCACGGAGTGGAAGCTGCCGCTCGCACGTGCGCTCGTCGGCCGCGCGCTCGCACAACTCGATTGATTGCGGCGGTCGTCCTCGCGGCGGGCGCATCCTCGCGCTACGGGACGGAGCCGCCGAAGCAGCTCGTCCACCTCGAGGCGGTGCTGACCGCACTCGACGCTTCGCTCGTGGACGAGATCGTCGTCGTGAGCGGCGCTCACGCGCTGCCGGTGAAGAGCGTCCAGTGCGCGGTCTGGGAACTCGGTCCCGGCGCCTCTCTCCGCTGCGGCCTGGCTGCACTCGGCGACGACGTCGAAGCCGCGGTCGTCGTCCTCGCCGACGGCCCCGATCTCGACCCGCGTGCGATCGACCGGGTCGTCGCCGACTGGCGCGCGAACGGCGGCGACGTCGTCGCGGCAGCCTACGGCGGCGTCCGCCTGCACCCCGTCCTGCTCGCGCGCAGTGTGTGGGGCAGCGTCCCCGACGAGGGCGCCAAGTCGCTCCCGGCCCGGCTCGTCGCCTGCGACGATCTGACGCCGCCGGGCGACGTCGATGAACTGTTCTAGTTAGGGCAACGTCGGCAAGGTCACGGCCGTCTCGCCGAGACGAGGTACTCGTACAGCTCCTTCTTCGAGGTGCGCTTGCGGATCGTCCGCACCATGACCTGTTCCAGGCCCACGGACTCGAAAACGGCTGCGTAGATCGCTTCGGTCGGCACGAGCACGTCGTAGAACTTTGAGTTGCCGACGACGTAGTGGACAGAGCCGCCAGGTTGCACGACCCCGGCGAGCGCGCGCGCGTGGAGTACGACATCGTGGAAGTACTTAGCGATGTAGCGACCAAGCACGTTTGAGGACGCAGACACACGTTCCACGATCCCGGGGAAACCGGGGAACGGCACGACGACATCGTCCGCTGGCGGCTGCCATTTGCCCACGTTCGAGGTCGCGAGTCCCCATGTACCGCCGATTGCCTGCCAGTCCAACTCGCCCGCAGCTCGACCGTCCGCGAGGTAGCCAGTCCAGTACATATAAGGGCGTAGCTCGCGGATGTAGCTCATCCGGTTGCAATACGGGGGCGACGTGATGACGCTGGCGTAGGCGTTCGGTTCAAGCGATGTGAGCCCTCGTGCGTCGCTGAGCAGCGTTCGCGGAGTTGCGAGGATTGGCGAGTCAGCAGCGACGAGGATTGAGTCGAGCGCGGCCTGCCACTCCGTCTCGAACAGCGCAACGCCGGAACGCTCGGCTCGCTGCTTGAAGCTCATCGACTGATGCCCGAAGCTAACGTGCGCGGTCTTGATTGCGGCCTGCAGAAAGGCGATCGTGAGGAGCCAGCGCGCCGGCTCCGACCCACAGGCTTGAACCATCTCCCAGGCGCGTGAAAGCGCCCCGAGTACGCCTTCCTCCCACCACTTCTCGATGTTGCGCAGCGGCGGAACCCACACGATCCCGCGGTTCTTCGCACGCGCGGCGGCAAGGATCGTCGCTCCGTGGTCTGCCGCGGCAGCGCGTTCGGCCTGCGTGTAGTCGTGCGTCTTCACGTCGGTTAGCCAAAGAAGGAACGGGTTGATGTCGCAGGTGTCAGCGGCGATCCCGCGTTCGGCGCAAACGAGTGCTGTCGTGCCTGTCCCGCAGAACGGGTCAAGTACCCGGCCTTCACGTAGTCGCAAGTCGGCCTCGAGTAGCTCGTCCACAAGGTGGACGGAGTACATGGGGGTCAACCGGAGCCAGCCGTACCGGGAGCTACGAACGTTCCCGCGGTGAGTCAGGTGCTCCTGAAGACCAAATGCGGTCATGGCTTCAACACCTCCGCAAGGATCACCTCGATTTGGTCGCGAAGGTGTTGCGAGTTCATCTCGAAAAGGCGCGCAAGGTCAAAGCCCATGACTGCATCCGCGAAGGCGAACGTGCTCGTGAGCGGGTCGTCTGCAGTGGTGCCGCGAAGGACGAGCCACCCTGCACTCGCATAACGGCGCGCGATCTGCTCGGGGATCTGATTCGAGAACACGACTAGCGACGGCAGGCTGCTCTCCAATGCGATGCGGCCCGCGTTGTCCACGTCGCCGCTAGCCCGCTTCGCGTCTTGGCTCTTGTAGCCCTGCCGCACCTCGAACACCGCTCCACGCGGATTGATCGTCGCGCCGAGCTTCTTCTTCGCTTTCGGTAGCCAGTCCCGCCGGAAGCGTTCCAGCGCGTCGGACTCCGGGAAGTCGAGTACGTCGATACGGCCGTCGAGGATCCGCTTCCGCGGCCCTTTCGCCGTCGGAACCGTGTATTCCCACTTGGCGTCCTTATCCGCAACGCCAAACTGATCGCGGATGATCGCCCGCCAGAGGTCTTGACAGCCGTCGCCGAGCTTGCGGTAGAGAGAGGTCATCGCGGCGCCTGCTTTGTGTGCGGCGTAGAGGAGGTCGGAGTCGAAGCCGATCCAGGCGTAGAAAGGATCGTCACCGTAGAGCCGCCTGAACTCGTCGACTGACACGTCCTTACCCGTACCGAACTGCGGTGGTTTTCTCGCCGCCGCCTTAACCGCGTCGAGCAGGTAATTCAGATAACGCTTGTCCCGTTTTGCCGCTGTCTCCGCCACCGCTAAGAGCCTATGGCCGTGGTCGGCTGGCAGTCCGAGCGCTTCGTCGGAGCGGCTGTGGTGCTATTCGAGCGGGATGCGCAGCGCGGAGAGCTTCTCCCGCAGCTGGGGAGTCATCTGCTCGGCGGCCGCGTTCCGGACGTAGACGCGCAGGCTCTCCTCGAACCGGTAGCGCCGCCGGCATGGCTCGCAGTCGGCGAGGTGCCTCTCCGCCTCGGCCATCTCCGCGTCCGTGAGGACGTGGTCGAGGTACGGCTGCATCATCTCCTCGCAGTGCGCACAGGGATCGATGCTCATGTCGCCTCCTCCAAAGCCGATTCTGCGAGTGCTCCCTTCAAGATACGACGGCCACGATGAAGCCTCGACATGACGGTGCCGACCGGGATGTCGAGGATCTGGGCGGCTTCGGCGTAGCTGAAGTCGCCGATGTCGACGAGCACGACGACGTCGCGGAAGTCGTGCGGCACTTCCGAGAGTGCCGTGACGATGTCGTCCTGCGAGAGCCTTTCCACGACGCGGTCCTCGTCGGAGATGCCGTCCCCGTCGTCGGCGAGCCGGTCGTAGAGGTAGTAGTCGTTCGCCTCGAGCGGCTGCATCTGGGGCGCCCGCTGCTGGCGCCGGCCGCGGTCGATGTTGAGGTTCGTGAGGATCCGAAGCAACCAGGCGCGCAGGTTCGTGCCGGGCGTGAACGAGCGCCAGCTGCGGAAGGCGCGCGAATACGTCTCCTGCACGAGCTCCTCGGCGTCCTCGCGCGAGTTCGCCATGTGGCGGGCGACGCGGTAGACCTGGTCGGCGAGGGCGAGCGCCTCCTCCTCGAACCTGACACGGTCGCGCGCCTCGGCCGCCAGCCGCTGCGGGTCTTGCGACTCCGCGTCCACGCGCTCAACCGTACCAGTGGCACTCATAAGGTCAGGAACGGCTGCGGGATGCCGCGTATTCCTCAAGCGCGGGCGAACCGGTTCCGGCCGGTGCGCGAATACCGCGCGAAGCGTCGTGGGGGCGCTTGGAACTCCACATACAGGAGGCACTCGAATATGAGCGGAACGACCCGCGGACAGTTCCTCGCTCGCGGCGCCAAGGGCGGAGTGGCGCTCGTCGCCGGCGGCTCTGTCCTCGCGCTCGCGGAGGACACCGCCTTCGGTGCGGCCACGTCCGACACCGACATCCTCAAGCTCGCTGCGACCGCGGAGCTGCTGGCGATCGACTTCTACACGCGGTCGATCAAGTCGAAGAAGCTGAAGGGCGACGAGCTTGGCTACCTCGCCGCGGCGATGTCCAATGAACGGGCTCACTACGCCGCTCTCAAGGCTGCGCTCAAGTCGGGCGCTCCCGCAGGGCTCAAGTTCAAGTACCCGCACGGCTCGTTCGCCTCGCGCAAGAGCATCGGCACGCTGGGCGAGGCCCTCGAGACCGCCTTCGTCGGTGCCTACATGGGCGCGGTGACGGCGTTCAAGAGCAACGCACTCAAGGGAGTCGCCGCCGAGATCGGCGCCTGCGAGTCCCGGCACCTCAGCGTGCTCACGAACATCGCCGCCGGCACGATCGAGGCCTCCCCGAACCTGCCGAAGGTGCTCACAGCGGCGCAAGCGCTCGCCGCGCTCAAGCCTTTCCTAGCCGGCTAGACCGCGGTCAGCTCTGGAAAGCCCGACTTCGCGAGGCGATCGACGATCGCCTCGCGGCTCGTCGTGGAGTCGTCCCAGGAGAGCGACACCACGCCCATGAGGTTCGCGTTCGCGGCCTCGAGCCCCTCGTGCCCTTCGAGCGCGTGGGCGAGGCGCATCACGCACTTCTCGCAGCGGACGCCGCCGACCTGGATCGTCTCGGTCTGTGTAGCCATGTCCTCAGCGTAACGTCCTCTCAGCGAGCTCTGCGACGGCGCGCTCAGGCCCGACTTCGAGCTGCCATTCCGCCTCCGGCCCGCCGCCTTCGCGTGCTGCCCGCTCGCGTTCACGCGCGTACTCCTCCCGGTCCACCGGCTCGCCGCTCCACTCAGCCGCGTCGCGCACGAGCTGCTGCACCTCGGCCGCGATCTCCGCAGTGCGCCGCAGCGACGTCGGCTGGTCGATGACGCGAACCTCGAGCGTCCCGTACTCCGGGCGCGGCCAGGCGTCCCAGTGGCGGCGTGTGCTGTCGGCGCGCGTCGCCGCCTGCCAGTCCTCCCAGTCGCGCACCACCGGCGGCGTCCCGCCCGTCGGCATCTCGAGGAGGATCTGGGAGCGGATCGAGCGCCAGCCGCTCGGCTCGCCGTCCCAGTACGGCGAGTTCGCGGAAGCGGCGAGAAGACCGGGGAGCTGCGGGACGACTCCTTCGAACGCCCGCAGACAGGTCGCCGGATCCGGCACGGAGACGTGCACATGCAGGCCGCAGACGGTCTGCCGCAGAAGCCGAGGGCCGAGCTCGGCCTTGAGCCGCTCGTAGCGCTCCACTCCGACGATCGGCACCGTCTCGCGCGCCGTCGGATGCGAGCCGGTCGCGAGCACCGCGAAGCCGTGTTCCGCCGCCCGCTCCGCGACCTCGAGCCGCAACGCGCGCAGCTCCGCCTCCGCCTCCTCCGCCGTCTCCACGACCGGCGTCGTGATCTCGACGAAGGACTCGAACAGCTCCGGCTTGATCCGCTCCGTTGCCTCGCCGAAGACGCGTGACCAGCCGTCGCGCGCCGGCAGGAGCGTCTCCGCGTCGACGAGCATCAGCTCCTCCTCGACGCCAAGCGACCAGGGCGGCGCCGCGCCGAAGCGGCTCAAATCCACGGCGTTATTTGCCGCGGACGCCGTGCACCGGCCGCCCGGCTGCCTCCCACGCGTAGTACGACGCGCTCGGGCCGTAGTCGACCTCGTACGAGACGACGCGCGGGTTCCGGCCCACCTCCTTCGCGCGCTGCGCGTGGCGGAGGAGGTTCGGGTCGTCCCGCACCTCCCAGACGAGGACGAGATGCGCGGCGGTCATGAACTCGGCGACGAACTTGCAGTCGGGTGCCGGGCACGGGAACGGATCGGTGCGCACGCAGTACCAGCCGACGTGCTCGTGGCCGTCCTCCGTCCAAAGCTCCTCGGCCTCCTCGGGAACGGCGTGCTCGACGATGCCGGCTCTGCCGGGCTGGATCTCCTCCGGCCTCACCCGCGCAAAGGTAGCGCCGGTCCGCGTTTAGTCGGCGGGAATCATGACCCCCAGTCGGGCTCGAAGTTATGGCCCTTCCGGGAGTTCGCGTGGAGGATCGGGTGGAGGCCCGTGCCGTTGACCCTGATCTCCTTCACGTAGTCGCCGTAGTCGAAGACGATCCACTGTCCGTCCGGCGACCAGCTCGGCGAGTCGCCGTCGCGCATGATCGTCTGGAAGCGCTTCGTCTTCACGTTGAACGAGACGAGGGTGCCTCCGTCGTTGAACGCGAGCGACCGGCTGTCGGGCGACCAGGCGATCCCGAGCCCCGCGACCGGCGCACCCTTGCTCGTGGCGAGCCCGTGCGCACGGTGCGTCTGCGGCGAGAGGAGGAAGATCTGACCCGGCGCGCCGCTCGAGGCGAAGGCGATCCAGCGGCCGTCCGGCGACCAGACGGGATTCGTCGCCCCGCGGGCCAGGTGCGTCAGCCGCGTCACGCCGCGCGTGCGCACGGTGAGAATGAACAGCTGCTCGCTTCCTCCCTTGTTGCTGGGGAAGGCGGAGAAGACGATCGACTGCCCGTCCGGCGACCACGAGAGCGCCGGCTCATTCTGGGCGCCGAACAGCTGCGGCGCGTTCCGGAACCGCGTCAGCGCGCGCTGGTTCGTGCCGTCGGCGTTCATCACCCAGATCTGGTTGCTCGTGTGCGGCGTCGGGCGAAGGAACGCGATCTCGCTTCCGTTCGGCGACCAGACGGGATCGGTCTCCGTGACCTGGTCGTGCGTCAGGACGCGGAGATTCGAGCCGTTGGCGTTGACGACCGCGATCTCTCCTTTGCCGCAGTCCGCCGGGGTTTTGTTCCCGGCCGGGCCCTGCAGGCAGTAGTGGTTCATGCCGAACGCGATCTGCCCCGTAGGGCCGCTGCCGCTGCTCCCGAGCGCGGGATAGGCGAGCGCGGCGGCGCAGCCGAGCACGACGAGTGGAATCCCCTTCATGGCCGAAGAGTAAGTCTCGCGCCCAACGAGGGACCAATGCCTAAGATCGAGGCATGGCGCAGCTTCGAGTGGGTGACGAGACATACGAGATCCACGCGCTCGACGACGGCGCCAGACGGCTTCCCTACACGCTTCGCATCCTGCTCGAGAACGTCCTGCGCAACGGGACGGAGGAGGAGGTCGCCGCGGTCTCCGGTTGGGTTGCCGGCGCTGAGCCGTCGCAGGAGATCTCGTTCCGACCCGCGCGCGTCCTGCTGCAGGACTTCACCGGCGTTCCCGCCGTCGTCGATCTCGCGGCGATGCGTCAGGCGATGGACGACCAGGGCGGTTCCCCGAGCGCGATCAACCCGCTCATCCCCGTCGAGCTCGTCATCGACCACTCCGTCCAGGTTGACGAGTTCGCGTCGCGGCTCGCGATCGAGCGGAACGTCGAGCTCGAGTTCGAGCGGAACTTCGAGCGCTACGCGTTCCTCCGCTGGGGACAGGGCGCCTTCGACAACTTCAAGGTCGTACCGCCGAACACCGGCATCGTCCACCAGGTCAACCTCGAGTACCTCGCGCGCGTCGTCGAGGTGCGTGACGGCGTCGCGTTCCCCGACACCGTCATCGGCACCGATTCGCACACGACGATGATCAACGGCCTCGGCGTGCTCGGCTGGGGAGTCGGCGGGATCGAGGCCGAAGCGGCGATGCTCGGGGAGGCACTCTCGATGCTCGTGCCGCAGGTCGTCGGCTTCCGGCTGACCGGAGCGCTGCGCGAAGGCGCGACCGCGACGGACCTCGTCCTCACGGTCACCGAGATCCTCCGCAAGACCGGCGTGGTCGGGAAGTTCGTGGAGTACTTCGGCCCCGGCGTCGGCTCCCTCGCCCTCGCCGACCGCGCGACGCTCGGGAACATGAGCCCCGAGTACGGCGCGACGTGCGGCTTCTTCCCTGTCGACGATGTGACGCTCAACTACCTGCGTCTGACCGGCCGCGACGCCGAGCGGATCGCGCTCGTCGAGGCGTACTGCAAGGAGAACCACCTCTGGCACCTGCCGGACGAGCATCCGGAGTACTCGCAGGTCGTCGAGCTCGACCTCGGCGACGTCGAGCCCTCGCTCGCGGGGCCCCGGCGCCCGCAGGATCGCGTCCCGCTCGCGCGCGCAAAGGAGATGTTCCTCGAGTCGCTCGGCAGCTTCGGCGTCGCCTTGCAGAACGGGACGTACGACAAAGAGGTCGCAGACTCGTTCCCGGCGAGCGATCCGCCGACCGGCGACGGCGTCTCGGACGGCACGGAGGCGGCGCCTGCGCAGACGGCGACGCTCGAGCGCAAGCGCGTCGAGGTGTCCGGCGAGGACTACGCGCTCGAGCACGGCTCCGTCGTGATCGCCGCAATCACCTCTTGCACGAACACTTCGAACCCGTCGGTGATGATCGCCGCCGGCCTGCTTGCGAAGAAGGCGGTCGAGCGCGGCCTCGAGCGCAAGCCGTGGGTCAAGTCCTCCCTCGCGCCGGGCTCGAAGGTCGTGAGCGAGTACTACCGCGCCTCCGGCCTCGACACCTATCTCGACGAGCTCGGCTTCAACACGGTCGGCTACGGCTGCACGACGTGCATCGGCAACTCCGGCCCGTTGGCGAAGTCGATCAGCGACGCGGTCGTCGAGGGCGACCTCGTCGTCGCCGCCGTCCTCTCCGGTAACCGCAACTTCGAGGCGCGCATCCACGGCGAGGTGAAGGCCAACTACCTCGCGTCGCCGCCGCTCGTCGTCGCCTACGCCTTGGCCGGCCGGATGGACGTCGATCTCGTCAACGAGCCGCTCGGGCAGGGCTCCGACGGCGAGGACGTCTTCCTCCGCGACCTTTGGCCGAGCCGCGACGAGATCGACGCGGTGATCGGCCAGTCGGTGCGCGGGCAGATGTACACGGACGTCTACGCCGACGTCTTCACCGGCGACGACCGCTGGCGCGCGCTCGAGACACCGGAAGGAGAGCTCTACGCGTGGGCCGACGACTCGACGTACGTCCGGCTCCCGCCCTACTTCGACGGGATGCCGCGCGAGCCGCAGCCGGTGTCCGACGTCGAGGGCGCGCGCTGTCTCGTGATGATCGGCGACTCCGTCACGACCGACCACATCTCGCCGGCCGGTGCGATCCGGCCCGACTCGCCGGCCGGGAAGTACCTCGTCGAGCACGGGGTCGAGCGACGCGAGTTCAACTCGTACGGCGCGCGGCGCGGCAACCACGAGGTGATGATCCGTGGCACGTTCGCCAACGTCCGGCTGAAGAACCAGCTCGTCCCCGGCAGCGAGGGGACCTGGACCGTCCACTTGCCGGACGGTGACGAGGGGACGATCTACGACATCGCCCAGCGCTACCGCGCCGAGAGCGTCCCGACGATCGTCATCGCCGGCAAGGAATACGGCTCGGGCTCGTCACGCGACTGGGCGGCGAAGGGGCCGAACCTGCTCGGCGTGCGCGCGGCGATCGCGGACTCGTACGAGCGAATCCACCGCTCGAACCTCCTGATGATGGGGATCGCGCCGCTTCAGTTCATGCCCGGCGAGAACGCCGAGTCGCTCGGGCTGACCGGGCGGGAGGAGTTCGCGATCACCGGGCTCGCCGGCGGCGACGCCGACGAGGTGACGGTGCGTGCGGACGACAAGGAGTTCCGCGCCCGCCTCCGGCTCGACACGCCGCGCGAGCGGGAGTACTTCCGCCACGGCGGCATCCTCCAGTACGTCCTGCGCAGGCTCCTCGCCGAGTAACTCATGCCGCTCCTGATCGTCGTGCAGGGGCCGCCGGCAGCGGGAAAGACGACCGTCGCGCGGGAAATCGCGGCTCGGCTCCGGTTGCCGCTGCTCGCGAAGGACACGGTCAAGGAGGCGCTCTTCGATGCGCTCGGCAGCGGCGATCTCGAGTGGTCGCGGCGGCTCGGCGAGGGGACGTACTCCGTCCTCGCCGCACTCGTCGAGGAGTCCATCGCCGCCGGTGCGAGTGTCGTGCTCGAGGGGAACTTCGTCCGCGGCAGCGAGCTCGAGACGAGGCTCGCCGCGCTGCCGGCGCGCTTCGTCCAGATCCACTGCAGCGCACCGCTCGAGCTGCTCCTCGAGCGGTACACGAGCCGCGAACGCCATCCCGGCCACGTCGACGCGGAGCGGATCTCGGCGCTGGAGGACGCGGTCTCATCCGGTCGCCACGATCCGCTCGACCTCCCGGGCGAGACGATCCGGATCGACACGAGCAACCCGGTCGACCTCGCCGCGCTGGCCGCCCGCCTGCTCGCTACTTGAACGGAACGGTGAGGGGGCCGGGGACACGCCGGTAGACGGCGAAGAAGTCCCGGTCGTCGGGGACGAGGTAGCGGCTGGCGGATTGATTCGCCTGGGGCTCCACCAGCGTCGGGTGGAGGCCGCCTTTGTGGGTGTACGTGATCAGCGTGTGCCAGAAGCCGTTGATGTCGAACTGCATCGCCCGGACGGCTCCGGCGCGTTGGAGGATCTTGGCCAGCGTGACCACGGTCTGGGCGTCCGCGGCGACGAAGATGAGGTTCCCGCGCCGGTCGATGCCGACGCCCGTTCGCCAGACGCGGATCGAGTGGCCGAACGCCTGGCCCCATCTAAGGCTGTTGTCGAGCGCGGGGTTGAGCTTTCCGTTCCAGACGATCGGCGGCAGGCTCTGGCGGGCCCAGGCGACGTTCTTCCCGGCGTTCGGCCCGCCTCTCCAATTCAGGATCGCGATCGCGCCGGTCTTGTAGCCGACGAGCGTGGCATTGCCGTCTTTGAGCGGCTCGTTCACCCGGCCGTTGACGGCTGAGCCGTTCCCCCCGTAGGCGTACGTGAAGCCGGCGTTGAAGGTGGCCAGCAGCCGCCACCGCTGCCCGTACGGGACCATCATCGGTCCGCGCACAGCCGCGTGCGGCGGCTCGTAGCGGCCCGGGTAGAACCCGACGGCGGTGCGCGTGTGGTCGAACCAGGCGACGTAGGCGAGGACGCGCGGGTAGGCGGGGTCCGTCCGGAAGACCGTGAGGAGAACCGGCGGTCCTCCGTCGACCGGCGGTCCCGACCGCCTCCAGACGCCCTCGCCCGGCAGGGGGTGGGCGAAAACCGGCTTGATGTTGGGCGGCCACGGCTTCTCGGACGCCTGGCGCCCCTGCGCAGCCGAGGCGAACAGCAGCGCTGCAAGCGGGAGCACGACAAGCGTGGCGACGAGCCAGCGGCGCCGCCGTCTACATGTCGCCGCTCCGGTCACTGCAGCAGGGTACGCACTGCGCGGAGGAGCAAAGGCGTTGGAACGACCGGCTTGAGCGCGACGTAGCGCGGTTCCCAGCTCGTCGGCTGGAACTTCCCCAGATACGTCGTCAGCGCGCGGAAGTGGTAGCGCGCGTCGAACCACGACACGACCGGCCCGAGTGTGCGGAAGAGGAACCGCGCCCGCCCGTCGATCTGGGATTCGAAGCCACGGAGCGGCGCAACGTCCAGCCACGCGCACGCCGCGCCGTCCGCCGCGAGGCTCTGGAGCGCGTGGACGACCGCCGCCTCCGTCGCGCCCGGGACGGCGTCCGGCCGCCGGATCAGATCTTCGAGCAGCCAGCCGCCTGCAGCCGGCACGGGCGAGCAGGCGACGAGCGCGTCGACCTTCCCGTCCCGCCAGCCGAGGAAGAGCCGCTTCTCCTCGACGAGCGCGAGCGGCGAGGTGCGGAGGAACGACTCCGCCGGCGCGCGCCCCAGCCCGTCCTGCCACGCCGCCAGCGCCTCGCGCACCGCAGCCTCGTCCGCGGGCGCGTACTCCCGCACCTCGACGCCGGCGCGCCGCGCGACATTGAGGCACCAGCGGAGGTGCTTGCCGGGATCGCCGCGCGGCAGCCGCCACGTCGCGAAGTCGAAATACGGCTGCTCGCCGATCTTCAGGACGACATAGCCGCGCGCGCGGGCAAGCCGCGCGAGCTCCTCGCCGATCAGGAGGAGGCAGATCCGGCGGTGCGCGGCGCGCAGTTCACGCGTGAGCGCCTCGAGGAACGCATCGGCGTCTGCGGCGAGTGGATCCGCCCAGAAGAGCGCCACGCGCCGGTGCTCGAGATACGGCGCTGCCCCACCGTCCAGCTCGAACCAGCGCCAGGGAGCCTCGTAGCGAACGAAACCGGAGAACGGATTCCGCCCGAATTTCGCGAGCAGTTGCTCAGCGTCGAGCTCCACTTGCGCGAGCCTACGCGTGGATTAGGGTCGCGATGTGAGCATCCAAGCCCGTTCGATGACCGACGAGGAGTTCGCGGACTGGTTCCCGCAGATCCGCGACGGCTACGCGAACGACATGGCCAGGGACGCGGGCGTCGACCCGGCGAAGGCGGCCGCGACGTCGGCGAAGCAGATGGAGGGACTCTTCCTGAGCGGGAAGCAGTCGCCGGAGGGTCGGCATCGACGAAAACCAGCGCGGCAAGGGTTACGGCAATGCCGCCATGCGGCTCGTGGAGGAGGAGGCGCGCCGCCTCGGAATCGACCGGATCGCGCTCAACGTCTTCGGTCGCAACGAGGTCGCGCGGAACCTCTACCGCTCGCTCGGGTATGAGGAGAACGCGGTCTCGATGGGCAAGCGGCTCTAGCCGGAGCCGAGGTGCGAGAAGTCGATCGCTCCCTTGGGAGCGGCCAATGTGACCGACTGGCCCCAGCGGTCGAACGTGATCGCCCCCGCGTTTCCGGATTTCGTCTTGACGATCGCCACCGGGTACGGAGTTCCGGACGCCGCGATGTACAACGTGCCGCCCCTCGTCGTGTCGACGAGAGCGATGACGCTCTGGCCTTTGTACGTGGTCGCGCCCTGGTTCGCGATCTTCCCGTGACTGGACTGCAGCGAGTGGAAGAGCGCGCTGGCGTTCGCCACGCTGGTGAGCGATCCGAACTGCGCGTTGTTCTCCGGGAACTTGAGCCACTTGTTGGTGAGTAGCTGGGCGATCGCGCTGCCGTTTGCTCCGCCGAACTGCTTCCAGAAGGTGGAGCCGCCGCGCAGGTAGCCGAAGCCGCCGACCAGGACGATGTCGACCTTGGCGCCACCGATCGTCAGCGACCCAGTCGCGCCTTTGCCCTTCGCGATCGAGAGATCGATTCCGATCTGCTTGCCGGCCTGGCTCAGCTGGCCGGACATGTGCACGGAGCTCGCAGCGTTCGCGGCCTTTACCCCGTCGGCCAGGACCTGCGTAGCCGACTTCGCGGCCTCGCCCGAGGGAGTGCCGCCGCCAGTCGTGCTGCCGCCGCCCGAGCCGCCACCGCAACCGGCAGCGAAGAGAACCGCGACGAGCAGAGTGCTGGCGAAGAACGCGCGCATCGCGGCGATGCTCTCACAGATGAGCGCGTCCGGCTAGCGGAGCGACTCGTAGACTCGTCCGCGATGAACGAACGCGCTCCCGCGTGGGGCATCACGCCCGTCCCCGAGCGGCTCCAGGTCCTGAGCGGGTTCGACTCGACGCTGCTCTGGGGGAACCTCTCCGTCTCGCTGCTCGTGATCGTGATCGGCGCGCTCCTCGTGCCGGCGCTCTCGCTGCGCGACGCGCTTCTGGCGATCCTCGTCGGCGCGGTGGTTGGGAACGTCCTGCTCGGAATCAGCGCCGCGATCGGCGCCGATGCGCGCGTTCCCGGGATGGTGCTCCTGCGGGCGCCGCTCGGGCAGCGGGGCTCATGGCTGCCGACCGCGCTCAACGTCGCGCAGAACATCGGGTGGTCGACGTTCGAGCTGATCATCATCGCGACCGCCGCGGGCGCGGCGTCCGGGCACCTCCTCCACTGGCGCGGCATCTGGCTGTGGACGCTCGTTTTCGGCACGCTGAGCTGGGCGCTCGGAATGCTCGGCCCGATCGGCTTCGTCCGCCGCTACCTCCGGAAGGTCGCCTCGTGGGCTCTTCTCGTCTCCATGGCCTACCTCACGTACTGGGCGATCTCCAAGTCCGACCTGCACGCGTTCTGGGCGAAGCCAGGAATGGGGGGTTTCCCGAGCTTCGGTCAGGCCGTCGATCTCGTGATCGGCAGCACGGTCTCGTGGTCTCCGCTCGCCGCGGACTACACCCGCTTCGCGCGCGACCGGAGGAGCGCCGGCCTCGGCGCCGGCGTCGGCTACTTCGTGCCGACGATCTGGTGCATCGGGCTCGGCGTCCTCATCGCCCTCTCGCGCCAGATCTCCGACGCGCAGGCGTTGCCGGGCGCCGTCGCCGCCGCCGGCGGCGTCGCGTTCGTGGCTCTCGTCGCGATCACCATCGACGAGAGCGAGAAGGCGTTCGCCGACATCTACTCGACCGCCGTCTCGCTCCAGAACTTCTTCCCCCGCGTCTCGCAGCGCCTCCTCATCACGGTCATCTCGGCTCTCGCGACCGGACTTGCGCTCGCACTGAACCTCGGCAACTACCAGGACTTCCTCTACCTCCTCGGCTCGTTCTTCGTGCCGCTGCTCGGAGTCCTCATCGCCGACTGGCTCCTCGCCGGCGCCCACTACACGCCCGAGCGCATCTTCGGCGGGCCGGCGTGGCGGCCAGGAGCGGTCGTCGCGTGGATCGCCGGCTTCGCGCTCTACCAGTGGCTCTCGCCGGTCGGGCCGGCGTGGTGGACGAGCCTCGTCCGGCACACGCATCCCGGCAACGTCAGCTTCACGGCGTCATTGCCGAGCTTTGCGCTCGCCTTCCTCTTGATGGCGGGGCTTACGCTCGCGGGCCGTGCGGCCGCTCGCACACGGCCGTGATCGCTGCCGTCGGAACCCTGGCCGGCGTGTTCCTCGTCGACGTCGAGGCTGAGTCGATTCTCGGCGAGGGAACCGAGGTGCCCGTGGTGGAGCGTCCCGAGGTGGCTTTGCCGCGCATCGTCGCGGCTGCGCAGGCCGGCGCGTCTGTCGCCGCGATCGTCGAGCGGCGGCCGCCGCTGATGCTCTCGAGCGACGGCGGCGTCACCTGGCGCGAGGCCGGCGGCGGCCTGCCGCCCGGCTTCGCGATCGCGATCGCGGAGGACGAGCCCGACCGGATGCTCTACGCCGCGCGGAACCGGCTCTACGTCTCGACGAACGGCGGCGTGTTCTGGAGCTCGCTGCCCTTCGAGCTGCCGGATATCGACTCCGTCGCCTGGATCGACTGAAGCCAGGAGTCGACGTCCGTCACGCGGACGACGTTCCGGCCCTCGAGGCGAGGCGCCCACTTCGCCCCGAAACCGCGATGCGTCCGGAGGACCCACAGCACGATCGACTCGCGTGAGAAGGCGATGCGGAACGACTCGCGGTTGCCGTTCCAGAGCTCCTCGCGACTGAGCGAACGCCGCAACGTCCTCCAGAAGACGCGCCGCACCGCAGTCCGGTACGGGATGTCGAGCCAGACGATCGTGTCCGCCTGGTCGAGGACGAGCGAGTCGAGCTTGCCGAAGTAGTTGCCGTCGACGACCCAGCCGTCCGGCGCCGCCGCGAGTGCGGCCTCGACCCTTGCGCGGAAGACCTCGGCCGATGCTTCCTGCCAGCCCGGATCGTGGTGGAGCGCGTCGAGCTCGACGTATGGGACGCCGAGGATCGCGGCCAGGCGCCGCGACGTCGTCGACTTCCCCGAGCAGGAGCCGCCGATGACCTGAACCCGCATCACTACAGACGGAACTCGCCGCGCGCGACGACGACCGCTGAGCCGCCGACCTCGATCTCGTCCTCTGCACGCGCGACCGCGAAGAGCGTCGAGGGGCGGCCGATCTCGGCGCCCTGCCGGATCTCGATCTCGTCTCCGAAGGCGGTCCGCCCATGGCGCGCGAGATGGAGCGCGAGCGGCCCGGCAGCCGAGCCGGTGGCGGGATCCTCGGGAACGCCGTGAGCGGGGACGAAGACGCGTGCCTTCCACGTCTCCCCGTCCCGCGCGAAGCACATCGTCCCGTGCGGCGACAGCGCCTCGAGCGCGGCGAAGTCCGGCCGGAGCGCCGCGATTGCCTCGGGGGAGGCGAGCTCGATCAGGACGTGTTGCGGCCCCTGGCGGTAGAGCTCGACCGGCAACCCACTCGACTCGATGCCGAGCAGCGCGAGCAGCTCCTCGGCGTGCTCGTACGGCTCGTGCGCGAACGGCGGCTGCCGCATCCAGCCGAAGACGATGCTCGAGCCGTTGCGCTCGAGCCGCACCGGCACGACGCCGGCGTCCGTCTCGAGCCGGATCTCCTCGAGCTGGAGCGGCCCGGCGAGGACGAACGCCGTCCCGAGCATCGGATGCCCGGCGAAGGGCAGCTCGAGCGCCGGCGTGAAGATGCGGATCCGGACGTGTCCTTCGGCGGACGGCGGATAGACGAAGACCGTCTCCGAGAGGTTCATCTCCCGCGCGAGCGGCTGCAGCCGTTCCTCGGGGATCTCCCGCGCGTCGGTGAAGACGGCGAGCCCGTTCCCGGCGAGCGGGATGTCGGTGAAGACGTCGGCGATCACGTAGCGGAAGGTCGCCATGCATCTAGGCTAGTCAGCCGATGCCTGCAATCGAGGTCAGCGGCCTGCGAAAGGCCTACGGGAACCTCGAGGCTGTCCGTGGGGTCGACTTTGCGATCGAGGAGGGCGAGGTGTTCGGGCTGCTCGGCCCGAACGGCGCCGGCAAGACGACGACCGTGGAGATCCTCGAGGGCTACCGGCGCCGCGACGCCGGCGAGGTGCGCGTGCTCGGCCACGATCCCGAACGGCCCGGTCCGGACTTCCGGGAGCGGATCGGCGTCGTTCTCCAGCAGTCGCAGCTCTGGCCGAACCTCACCGTGCGCGAGACACACGCCGTCTTCGCGGGTTACTACCGCGCGCCGCGCGACGTCGACGAGGTGATCGAGCTCGTCGGTCTCACCGAGAAGCGGGACGCGCGAGCGAAGACGCTGTCGGGCGGCCAGAAGCGGCGGCTCGATCTTGGCGTGGCGCTCGTAGGTGACCCGGAGCTGGTCTTCCTCGACGAGCCGACGACCGGCTTCGACCCGGCTGCGCGCCGCGCGGCGTGGGAGATGATCCGTTCGCTCCGCTCCCTCGGGAAGACGGTGCTCCTCACGACGCACTACCTCGACGAGGCGGAACAGCTCGCTGATCGCGTCGCAGTCCTCCGGGACGGCGTCATCGTGCGGGTCGGCACGCCGCGAGAGCTCACGAGCTCCGACCTCGAAGTGGAGATTCGCTACCGCCGTAGCGGCGAGGAGGTCGTCCTCCGCACGACGGAACCGACGCGCGTACTCAACGAGCTGACTGCCGACGCTCTCGCCCGGGGTGAGGAGCTCGAGGCGCTCGAGGTGCGTCGGCCGACGCTCGAGGACGTCTATCTCGGCCTCGTCGAGGAGGAGACCGAGGCGTGAGGATGTTCCTCCACCAGATCCGGACTGAGCAGAAGCTCTACTGGCGCTCACGCGAGTCGGCGGTGTTCACGTTCATCTTCCCGCTGATGCTCTTCGTCTTGCTCGGCTCGGTCTACAAGGGGAGGTATCCCGGGGCGCCCTACTACGACAAGCCCGCGCCACAAATACTGCTCGCCGCGCTGCTCGCGTACGGCTGCGCGATGGTCGCGTTCGCCGGCTTAGCGATCACGCTCGTGATCCGACGGGAGGGCTCGCTGCTGAAGCGGCTCCGCGCGACGCCGCTGCCGCCGCTGACGTTCGTCGCCTCGCTGCTCGCGTCGACGCTCGTCGTCTTCGGGATCGAGACGATCGCCCTGTTCCTGCTCGGCCGCGTGGTGTACGGAACGCCGTTCCCGGATCGCATCGGCTCCATCGCCGGGATCGTGGTGATCGGCGGGATCTGCTTCGCCGCGATGGGCGTAGGACTCTCCGGCTTCGTCCGGTCTGCGGAGGGATCGTCCGCCGTCGTCAATCTCATCGTGCTGCCGATGGCCTTCCTCACCGGCTCCTTCGGCCCTACGCTCCACTACCCGCACGTCCTGCGCGTGATCGGTGAAGTCCTGCCGCTCAAGTACCTCGTCGACCTCACAAACGCCGTCTATCTCCACGGCGAAAGCCTCTGGTCGCAACCGAAGGCGATCGGGATCCTCGCCGCGTGGGGCGCCGCCGGCCTCGTCGGTGCTTTCTTTCGCTTCAGGTGGGAACCACGAGAAGGATGAACGAGCCCGCGATCGCCCTGAACGTGCGCGAGCACGAGGACCCGGCCGTCGAGGTGCGGATCAATTTCGGCGTCTTCGCCGGACGGAGCGTGACGCCTGCCGAGATCGACGACCTGGCCACCGCGTTGCGCGGCCTCGTGTCGTCGTTCGCGATCGTGGCGGAGGATCGCCACGAGTTCGGAGGCGGCGTCGAGGCCGCTCTCGGGCAGGTCGTCGTCGAGGTACCGCGCGAGCACGCCGGGCCGGAACCCGACGTGCTCGCTGAACGGATCGTGCTAGCGGCGAACGGCTGGGCGCTCGAATGCATCGCCGCGCGCCCTGCCGCCGACGGTCTCTAACTGGCCGAGTAGGTCACCGTCACGGTCGCCTGGATCTGCTGCGTCCCGGCCTGAATCGGCGTAGCGCTCTTGGCCGAAGCCGCAAGTGCGCCGTACATGATCGGCGTCGGCGCGCTTCCCTCGTCGCTGATGTGGAGGATCCCACCGAGCGTGAGGCCGGCGGCGTCGGCGATCGCCTGCGCCTGGGTCTTCGCGTCGGCGACGGCGAGCTTCAGGGCCTGCGCGTAGTACGAGCTCTGGTCGCTGACGTCGAGGTTCGGGCCGTCGACGTTGTTCGCGCCGGCGCCGACTGCCGCGTCGACGAGGTCGCCGGCCTTGCCGAGCGGCGCGGTCACGTTGACGGAGTTGGAGGCCTGGTAGCCGGTGATCTGCGTCCCGTCGCTCGAGGTCTGCGGCCAGAGGGAGACCTGCGTCGTCTGGATATCCGCCGAGTCGATGCCTGCGTTCTTGAGGGCGGCGATGATCGCATTCGCCTGCTCGTTGTCCTTGCTGATCGCATCGGCGGCCGTCGAAGCGTTCACCTGGACGCCGAAGTCGAAGGACGCCTTGTCGGGCGTCGCGTTGGCCGTGCCGTTGCCGGTCACGGTGATCGTGGTCGAGGAGGGCGTCGCGGCGCCTCCGATGTGCGGCTGCGCGACGCCGGCGATCGCGGCCGCGACGAGGATCACGCCGGCAAGGAAGAGGACGTTCCGGAATCTGTTCATGCACGACATACGGCGCCGAAGTGCCGTATGTCACAGTCGAGCGGAGAAGCGGTCACATCGGACTCACCTCCCGGGTTGTCGGTTCGGAGTCATCACGCTGCGTGGAGGCCAGGCGGGCCGGATTGCCTACCCGGGTGCCCGCGGGTGGCGAGGTAGGCGTAGGGATGCTCGTAGAGCTCGAGGGCGTTCTCTTGTTCGCGGACGTCGAGCTGGACGAGCTCGCCGGTGGCGTCGTTATCGACGACGACGGCAGCGCGGTGGCGGCGACGGCTCCAAAGGAGCGCGATGTGGCTGACGCCCGAGTCGCGACGGGCGAGCTCTTTCGGGTTGGCGTCGAACGTGAGGCGGTAGCGCTCCATCTGAGGTCTCCTTTCATGTGCCGCAGTTCTACGCGGAGGCAGGAAAGGGCCGGGCTACGGTTTGGCGGGCGATTGCAACGCCCGGGCCAAGACTCGGTTAAGGCGGAAGAGCGCCGCTAAGCGGTCGCGGTGCCCGGCAGGTAGGGCGTCCAGCCGGACGGAATCCGCGGCGCAGCGAGCCGGATGAACAGCGCAGGAGCCGGCGGCCGCGGCGCCGTCCGCAGCTGCATCCCCACCTGCTCGAGCGTTCGGTCTCCCTTGCGCAGATTGCACGGCGCGCAGGCAGTGACGACGTTCTCCCAGATCGACTCGCCGCCTTTCGAGCGCGGGACGATGTGGTCGAGCGTCAGCCTCCCGCTCGTCGTGCCGCAATACGCGCAGCGCCAGCCGTCGCGGGCGAAGAGCGCGCGCCGGGAGATCTTCCGCTGGATCGCGCGCGGCACCCGCACGTAGTTGAGCAGCCGGATCACGTGCGGCCAGATGAAGCTGCCGTTGGCGGAGCGGAGCGGCTTGTCCAGGCGCTCGACGACCTCCGCCTTGCCCTTGTGGACGAGCACGTGGGCCCGCCGCACCGTGCAAACGTTGAGCGGTTCGTAACTCGCGTTCAGGACGAGAACGTGCTGCAACCTGCGCGAAAAGTAGCAGTGGCCGCCGAGAGTACTAAGCGGATTTCATCGCCCGGTCTACCGCTTCCTGCTCCTCGGGCGAGAGCGAGACGGCGGCGCGGCCTTCCTCGACTTCCTTCACGTAGATCCGCGCGTAGTCGCGTCCCTGGATCGCGCTCAGGACGACGCCGGTGCGCGAGGAGTCGAGCAGGGCGACCGAGGCGGACTGGTGGCCACCCGTGTTCTCGTAGGCGTCGTAGCGGACGACGGCGACGCGGGAGACGGTGCCGTCGACGCGACGGTCGAGCCGGGCGAGCCGTGACTCGAGACCGTCGACGCTGCTGTTGACGCTGTCGATCCGTCCCTGCAGCGAAACGGCGAAGTCGACGAGGTCGGAGCTCCCGCCACCGAGCAGCGTCTGCTGCGCGGCACGGACGGTGCGAAGGCGGGCGTAAAAGACAACCGCGAGAGCAAGCGCGACGATGGCGAGCGTCGCCGCGCCGATCGCGATCCAGCCTGCGGCAGAGGAGCTCATCTAGCTCGGCGCGAGCTGGAAGAGAACGGGATACGTCGCGGCGTTGTTGTCGAGTCGCACCTCGCCGGGCACTTGCCCGATCTTGACGCTGATCTGGGCGCTGTGCCCGAACGCGGCCGGCGGCACCTGCAGGCTCGAGAACGACACCGTCGTCTGGTGCTTCGCGAGGATCGAGTCGACCGTCTCCGTCTTCGTGAAGACGCTGTTGCCGGAGACGATCACGTTAAGCGTGACGGGGATCTTCACCTCCGGGAAGGTGCCGGAATCCTCGAACGTCACCTGGACGACGAGGCCGGCCGATACAGCAACCGTGGCCGGCGAGGTCTCGGAAAGCGTCGTCGTCTTCCCACCCTCGACCGCCGCGACGCCGATGAGCGCGCTCCCGTGCAGGCCCTTCGCCGCCCCACCGCCACCGCCGCCTCCTCCTCCGCCGCCGCCGCCGCCCGTCGTCGCCGAGCCGAGGCGCTGGTAGAGGATCGCGAAGTAGCGGGAGGTGATCACGCCCGGATCGGTCACGAACTGCGAGCCCGGCACGATCACGCCTGTCACTCCCTCTTGCGAGAGGGTCGCAGTAACCGGCCCGCGGAAGAGCTCGGTCCAGACGATGTCGCTCGAGCTCAGCAGCTGGGCTTGCGCCGCCATCGTGTTCGCGACGGTGGCGGCGGACGGGGGCGTGCTCTGGCTCTTCGCCGCCGTGAGCGTGTTCTCGAGCCCGGCGAGGCCGAGCGCCCGCAGCTGGAAGGTGCTGAGCACCTGCGCCTGCGCGGTCTGCAGCGGGCCGGGCGGCTGGAGCCGCTGCGCAGCGGCGTAGTCCTGCTGCTCGGCCTGCGACCAGGCCCCGAGCTTCGCCTCGAAGTCGGAAAGCGAGACGCTACGCGCCGAGAGCTCGCTCGCGAACTCCGTTCCGATTCGAGCCGAGCTCTGAGCGAGCGGCATGATCTTGCCGAGGTAGGCGGCGTATTCGTCGTGCTTCGACTGGCCCTGACAGGAGCCAACCCAGAAGACGAGGCCGATGACGACGGCGATGGCGAGGGCGATGAGGCCTGCGAGCCGTGCCAGTCCGATCGCTCCCGGCGGCGGTGTGGGCCGCCGCGGGGCGCCTCTTTCCGGGCGTGCGCGGCGGCGCGGTCGCTCAGCGCGCTCGCGCGTCGGCGCCTCCTCGAAGAAGCCGAACTCGGTGTCGTCGCCAGAGGTATTCATGCTGGAGCGGAGCCAACCTTACTGTCCTGTGAAGCAGGACAGTCCGACGCGGTCGCCAATCTCCCACAGGCATGGGAGAGGCCGCCCCAGCTCTCGCCTTCCCGGAGCTCGTCCTCGGTCGCTACCGGCCTTTCCGGCCGCTCGGCAGTGGCGGCTCGGGGTCGGTCTGGCTGGCTCGCGACGAGCAGACGGGCCTCGACGTCGCGCTCAAGATCATCGCGCGCGAGGGGAAGGCGGCCGTGCGCGCCGAGCGGGAGGCCGCGGCCGCGGCACAGCTGCGCCATCCGGCCTGCCTCCGCGCCTACGGCTTCGCTCACGACGAGCGCCACGTCTACATCGCCTACGAGTTCGTTCCGGGCCGCACCTTCCGCGAGGCGCTGCGCGCGCGGGAGCTGCCGGACGAAGACGCGATCGAGGCGTGTGCGCAAGTCTGCGACGGGATCGCGCACGCGCACGCGGCGGGGATTCTCCATCGCGACATCAAGCCGTCGAACATCCTTCTCGCCGAAGGGGACGGTGACCGCGTCTCGGCGCGCGTCCTCGACTTCGGGCTGGCGCAGATGGCCGAGAGCGAGACGCTGACCGAGCAAGGCGACGTTCCCGGCACTCTCGCCTACATCTCGCCGGAACGCCTCGCCGGCCAGCCGGCCACGGCGGCGGCGGACGTCTGGGCCGTCGGGGTGATGCTCTGGGAGGCGCTCGCGGGACGGCATCCGTTCTGGCGCGGCTCGATGCTCGAGACCGCGCGGGCGATCGAGTCCGGCGCGCGGCCGCTCGGCGAGGTCCGGCCGGGGCTCCCCAAGCGGCTGTTGCGGCTCGTCGACCGCGCGCTTTCGCAGGATCCGACGCGCCGACCGTCCGCTCGCGAGCTCGCCGAGGAGCTGCGCGGCCTCGCCGGCGCCGGCGCGAGGAAGCCGTCACGGCGGACGAAAGTCGATCTCGCGGTCCCGCCCGACGCCGGGCGCTTCGCCGGCGCCGCTCTCGCGGGGGCGTTCGCCGGCTGGACGGCGTCCGCCCTTCCCTTCTTCCCGGCCGGCTGGTCGGTTGGCTTCGGCCTCGCGGCTGCCGCCCTGACGCTCTGGCGGGAACGGGCCGGGCTCACGCTCGCGCTCGCCGTCCCGATCCTGCCGCTCGGCAACGTCTCATCCGGCCTCGCTGTCCTCTACACCGTCTTCGCCGCGCTCTGGCTGCTCGTGACGTGGAAGGAACCGCGGGCGACGCTCCTCTTCGCGCTCGGCCCGCTTCTCGCGCCGCTCACCGCGCTCGGCCTCCTGCCGCTCGCGACCGTCCGCGTCGGCGCCGGCGTCCGCCGCGCGCTCGCGGTTGCGATCGGCGTCGTCACCGCGGCGCTCGCGGCCGGGATTCGCCACGTCTCGCTGCCGCTGATCGGCGGGGCCGCCCCACACGGAGTCGGCGTGGGCGGCTCGACGGGGCCACTCGACGTCGCCGGCTCGCTCGCTCGCGCGGCCGCTGCTCATCCGGCACTGCTCGTCGAAGCGGGAGTCCTCGCGCTCGTCGCCTTCGCCCTCCCGCACGCCGGCCGCTACGGCCTTTGGGGCGCCGCCGGGCTCGGGGCCGGGATGCTCACGTTCACGGTTCTCGCCGTTCCGAGCGCCGCTCCGGTGCCGCTCGTGGCCTCCATCGTCCTCTGCTCGTGGGCCGTCGCGGGGTTCACCGCGCTTCGCGCCCGCTAGCGCCGGGTACATTCAGCCGACGTAATGGTGCTGCGGGGAATCGAGCAAAGGCTGGAGGCGATCTTCGAAGGCGTCTTCGGCCGCGCATTTCGCACGAACGTCCAGCCGGTCGAGCTCGCGCGCAAGCTCGCGAAGGAGATGGACGAGCACCGCTCGACGTCGGTGACCCGGGTCTACGTCCCGAACGAGTACACGATCTACGTCTCCTCCGGCGACCGCAAGCAGTTCGAGGGCTACGAGAACTCGCTCGTCTCCGAGCTCGAGGAGTACCTCGCCGAGCACGCGGCGCGGGAGAACTACGCGCTACTGACGCCGCCGCGCATCATCTTCGAGACCGACGACGACCTCGGCGTCGGAGAGTTCGGCATAGCGACGCGGATGGCCCAGCACGGCCGCAGCGGCGAGGAGGAGCCGGCGGAGGGAGTCGCGCCGGGCGCGACGATGATCTACAAGCCGCGTACGCAGCCGACCGAGGAGGCCTCGCTGGAGGAGCTCGGCGTCGACCGGGCCGTCGCGGTTCTGAGCTGGAGCGGCCGCCGGCGCGTCCTCGACAAGAAGCGCGCCGTGCTCGGGCGCTCGCGCGACGTCGACGTCCAGATCGAGGATGCGAATGTCTCCCGCCGCCACGCCGAGGTCGTGCAGGAAGGATCGGCCTATTGGGTGATCGACCTCGGCTCGACGAATGGCGTCGAGGTGAACGGGCGGCGCGTGCAGCGGGCCAAGCTCGACGAGGGCTCGAGTTTCACGATCGGCGAGACGACGGTCACCTTCTCGACCGAGCGGGAATAGAGCCCGCGATGCAGCTGCTCGCCTCCACAACGGTCGCCGAGGTTCTTCTCGTCCTCAAGATCGCGTTCCTCGTGCTGCTCTACCTCTTCGTCTGGCGCGTGATCCGCACCGCTGGCAGCGAGCGGAAGGTGGCGCACTCCGACAGCATGATCCTCACGCCCGGCGCGGCCGCGGCGGCCGGGCTCGGCATGGCGGCGCGTCCGCGGCGCCCGGTGCGCCTCGTCGTCCAGCGCAGTCCCAGTCTTGAGGAGGGCGCCGAGTTCCCGGTCGAGTCCGCGCCCGTCACAGTGGGCCGCGGCGGCCAGAACGACCTCGTGCTCGACGGCGACGAGTTCGCCTCCGCCCGCCACGCGCGGGTCGAGGCGCGCGGCGACGGCGTCTGGGTGCAGGACCTCGAGTCGACGAACGGGACCTTCGTCAACGGCACGCGCGTCGTCGGCGCCGAGCGCATGTCGCCGGGGGACATCCTCCGGGTCGGCGAGACCGATCTGCGCGTCGAGGAGGACTAGGTGCCGGTTGGCGCCTACGCGGTTGCGAGCGACACCGGGCGGAGGCGGCGCCGGAACGAGGACAACTACGTCGTCGCCCCTCCTCTCTTCGCTGTCGCCGACGGCATGGGAGGCGCCCAGGCAGGCGAAGTCGCGTCGAAGCTCGCCGCGTCGGCGCTCGAGGCCGGCGACGCGGACGGCCTGAGCGGCCTCGAGCGCGTCGACGAGCTGATCCAGGAGGCCAACCGCCGCATCTACGACCGCTCGACTTCGGACCCGGCCGCCTCCGGCATGGGCACGACGATGACCGTCGCGCTCGTCGAGGGAATGACTGTCGCACTGGGACATGTCGGCGACTCGCGCGCCTACCTCGTCCGCGGCGACTCGATGGAGCAGCTGACGGAGGACCACTCCCTCGTCAACGAGCTGCTCAAGAGCGGCAAGCTGTCCGCGGAGGAGGCGCAGATCCACCCGCAGCGCAGCGTGATCACCCGCGCGGTGGGGACGGATCCCGACGTGGACGTCGACGCGTTCACGATCGAGGCGGAGGACGGCGACGTCTTCCTGATCTGCTCCGACGGCCTGACGGACATGGTCGAAGACGAGGACATCCTCGACGTCCTCGACCGCAACCGGGCCGACCTCGAGAAGGCCGTCAAGTCGCTCGTCCAAACCGCGAACAAGGAAGGCGGCGAGGACAACATCACCGCCGTCGCCTTCCGGATCGACGCGGAGGCAGAGGCGGAGGCCGCCGTGAACGTCGAGGACACGCTCTCCATGCCCGCGCTGACCGACGAGCCGGCCGAGCCCGACGAGCGGACGCGCGAGTACACGGAAGTCGAGACCTCCGCAGCACCGACCCCCCGCCCGGTCGCGAAGATCGACGGGCAGCGCGTCGGGATCGTCCTCGCCGGGCTGATCCTCTTCCTCGTCGCGACGGCGTTGCTCGTCTGGGGGCTGGCCCGCTGACCCTCCGCAACCGCGAGCTGGCCGCGCTGTTGTTCGTCGGCGTCCTGACGGCGCTCGGCTTCGCGAGCGTCTACATCGCGCTCAAGTCGCAGATCTCGACCGGCTCCCTCGGCTACGCCGCCTTCTTCTTCGCCCTCTACCTCGTCGCGCACCTCGTCGCGCGCTTCACCGTGCCGCTCGCCGACCCGTACCTCCTGCCGATGGCGGCGCTCCTGACCGCGATCGGGCTGACGGAGATCTACCGGCTCGGGCCGAGCAGCGCCCTGCGGCAGGGGATCTGGGTGGTGATCGGCGTCGCCGTCTTCGCGGCCACGCTGCTCTGGCTGCGCAACGACTACCGCGTCCTCGAGCGCTACAAGTACATCTTCGGCGTCACGGCGATCGCGCTTCTCTTCCTGCCGCTGCTGCCCGGCATCAGACAGCCGATCAACGGCGCAAATCTCTGGATCCATCTCGGGCCACTCCAGTTCCAGCCGGGTGAGCTCGGCAAGATCGCGCTGATCGTCTTCCTCGCCGCGTACCTGCGGGAGAGGCGCGAGGTGCTGGCCCAGGGACGGCTGAAGGACTGGGGGCCGCTGCTCGTGATCTGGGGCCTCGCAATGCTCGTTCTCTTCGCGACCAAGGATCTCGGCAGCGCGCTCCTCTACTACGGGATCTTTCTCGCGCTCCTCTATGTCGCGACTGCGCGGCTCAGCTTCGTCGCCGGCGCGCTCGGCCTCTTTCTCGTCGGAGCGACCGGGCTCACATACCTCACTCCGCACGTTCACGAGCGCGTCACGAACTGGCTCTCCCCGTGGTCGTCGAAGCCGGTGTTCTGCCCCTTCACCGGCCACCTGGCGTTGCGGCAGGAGTGCACGAGCTACCAGCTCGTCCAGTCGCTCTACTCGATCGCGCACGGCGGCTTCGGCGGCACCGGGCTCGGGCGCGGGATCATGACGACAGCGACAGGACAGCAGATCGTCCCCGACCAGAACACCGATTTCATCTACTCGGCCGTCGCGCAGGAGCTCGGCCTGATCGGCGCCGGCGCTCTGCTCCTCCTCTACATGGCGTTCGTGCTGCGCGGCTTCCGAATCGCGCTCGCGGCGAGCGACGGCTTCTCGAAGCTCCTCGCGGCCGGGCTGAGCTTCGGCTTCGCCTTCCAGACGTTCGTGATCGTCGGCGGCATCCTCCGCGTCATCCCGCTCACCGGCATCACGCTCCCGTTCGTCTCCTACGGAGGCTCGAGCATCGTCTCGAACTTCCTGCTCGTCGCCGGATTGATGCTGATCTCCAACCGGGCGAACCGTGATCAGGGAGCGGGAGCTGCGTGAACAAGCAGCTCATGCACCTCGCCGTCGTGTCCGTCAGCCTGCTCGCCGTGCTCGTGATCGCGACGACGTACTGGCAGTCGTGGGCGGGCGCGAGCCTGGCGAACCGGAAGGACAACGCGACCCAGCTAGTCGCCCAGCTCCAGATCGCGCGCGGCAAGATCCTCGCGTCGAACGGCGCGCCGCTCGCCTGGAGCACGCCGCACAAGCAGAAGGGCCTGACGACCTACTCGCGCCACTATCCGGCGAACGGGCTCTTCTCCCAGATCGTCGGCTACTCGACGAGCGGCGACAACCAGGTCGGCCTCGAGCAGTCGCTCAACGACTACCTGACCGGCGCCAACACGAACCTGAGCAACACCTTCTCGCAGGAGCTCGACCGGCTCGGCGGCCAGACCGTGCACGGCGACAACGTCTACCTCACCGTCAAGCCCGCGGCGCAGGCGCTCGCGCTGCACGATCTCGCCGGACGCTGCGGCGCGGTCGTCGCGATGAACCCGAAGACCGGCGCGGTCTATGTGATGGCCTCGTCCCCGACCTACAACGAGAACCTCATCTCGCAGCCGGGCGGCTACACCAAGATCGGCAAGAACAAGGGCACGTGCGGGGACGCGTCGGCCCTCTACAACAACGCGACCCAGGGCCTCTATCCGCCGGGCTCGACTTTCAAGATGGTCACCGCGTCGGCCGCGCTCGACACCGGCAAGGTCAAGCCGACCTCCGGCTTCTACGACCCCGGTTACTGCACCGAGTACGGGAAGAGGGTCTACAACTCGAGCGCCCCCGACTCGCCCGGCGGCCACGAGACCTTCGGGCACGTCGACTTCGCGCAGGCCTTCGAGAACTCGATCAACGCCGTCTTCTGCAACGTCGGCAAGCAGATCGGTGCCGCGTCGATCCTCGACTACGCGAAGCGTTACGGCTTCTACTCGATCCCGCCGCTCGACACGCCGCCGAACACGATCAACCCGAGCGGCCTCTACAACAAGGGCAAGCTCTGGTTCCCGAAGAATCCCGCCACCGCGGTCGATCCGGGCGTCCTCGCCTTCGGGCAGGAGCGGATGCTCGTCACGCCGCTCCAGATGGCGCTCGTCGGCGCGACGATCGCGGACGGAGGAACGGAGCCGCGGCCGTACCTCGTCCAGAGGGTCGTGGCGCCCGACGGCTCCAACGTCACCACCACGGCGCCGCACGTGCTCGGCCGCGTGATCAAGCCGCAGACGGCGGCGGAGCTGAACTCGATGATGCAGCTCGTCATCCAGGGCGGCACCGGCACCGCCGCCCAGATCCCGGGTGTCGAGGTCGCGGGCAAGACGGGCACCGCGGAGCTCGGGCTCGGCAACCTCTACGACGCCTGGTTCGTCGCCTTCGCCCCGGCGAACAACCCACAGGTCGTCGTCGCGGTCGTCGTCGAGAAGCAGCCGAACGGCTTCGGCGGCTCGATCTCGGCGCCGATCGCGAAGGACATCCTCCAAAACCTCCTACATGGCTGACCTTGTCTCTACGCTTTAGCCGGTTTTCGCCGTGAACGATTCCCTCATCGACACGCTCTTCGACGGGCGCTACCGCATCGTCCGCAAGCTCGGCGCGGGTGGGATGGCGGACGTCTACCTCGCCGAGGACCAGGAGCTGGGCCGGCGGGTCGCGATCAAGATCCTCAACGACCGCCACGCGAACGACGACCAGTTCATCGAGCGCTTCCGGCGCGAGGCGAAGAACGCAGCCGCGCTCAACCACCCGAACATCGTCTCCATCTACGACCGCGGCGAAGCGGAGGACACCTACTACATCGCGATGGAGTACCTCGACGGCCGCACGCTCAAGGAGCTGATCGTCGGGCACGGCCCCGCGCCGGTGAACGTCGCGATCGAGTACGCACGCCAGACTCTCTCGGCGCTTCGCTTCGCGCACCGGCACGGCATCGTCCACCGCGACATCAAGCCGCACAACGTCCTCGTCGACCGCGAGGGACGCGTCAAGGTCACGGACTTCGGGATCGCACGCGCGGGCACGAGCCAGATGACGGAGGCGGGCTCGATCGTCGGCACCGCGCAGTACCTCTCGCCGGAGCAGGCGCGAGGCGGCGAGGTCGACCAGCGCTCCGACCTCTACTCGCTCGGCGTCGTCCTCTACGAGCTGCTGACAGGAGAGACGCCCTTCGACGGAGATACGCCCGTCGAGATCGCGATGAAGCACCTCTCCGCGGTGCCGCGCCCGCCGTCGCAGCTGCGCAAGGACGTCCCGCGCGACCTCGACATGGTCGTGATGCGCGCGCTCGCCAAGGATCCGGAGGATCGCTACCAGAGCGCCGACGAGATGGAGGCCGATCTCGAGCGCGTGCTGCGCGGCGCTCCCGTCGCCGCCGCGACCTCCGATTCCGCGACGCAGGTGATGCGCGTGCCGCCGGCCGCCGCAGTGGGCGACACCGGCGCGACAATGATCACGCCGCGCGGGCGCAGCTACGGCGTGCTCGACGAATCCGAAGAGGCCGGTCCCGAGCGCGAGCGGCCGCTCTGGCCGTGGATCGCCGCGGGCGCGTTCGTGATCGCTGCCATCGTCGCCGCCTTCCTCGTCTGGAACCAGCTCGCGGGCGGCGGCCCGAAGGTGCACGTCGGGCTGTACATCGGCGAGCACGTCAGCCAGGCCTCCCACCAGATCACGGCCGCCAATCTCCACGTGAAGGAGCAGAAGCAGGCGTGCGAGAAGTACGCGCCGGGACTCGTCTGCAACCAGGATCCGGAGGCCGGCGGCACGGTGCCGAAGGGCGGCACGGTCACGCTCATCGTCTCCACCGGCAAGCCGAAGGTCGCCGTTCCCACGACCGTCGGCCAGACGTGGCCGGACGCCAAGAAGGCCCTCATCGCGGCGCACCTGAAGCCGGACGAGCACATCGTCCCCGGCGGAAAAGCGAAGAACATCGTCTCCGCGACCGACCCGAAGGCCGGCACGATGATCGCGGAGGGCTCGACCGTGCGGGTCAACGTCACGGCCGGCCCGGTGATCAAGCAGGTGCCGAGCGTCGTCGGCGAGACCGAGCAGCAGGCGCAGGCCGACCTTGCGGCCGCCGGCTTCAACTTCGTCCTCGCCGGCTACACGAACAGCAACCGGCCGAAGGACGACGTCGTCTCCCAGAGCCCGCAGCCGAACTCGAACGCCGCGCAGGGCTCGTCCGTGAAGGTGACTCTCTCGAACGGGCCGCCGCAGAAGAGCGTCCCGTCCGTCGTGGGCGAAACGTCGGAACAGGCCACGTCCGACCTCGAGGCCGCGGGCTTCAAGGTGAAGCAGGTTCCGACCAACACCAGCGACCCGACGCAACAGGACCTCGTCCAGTCGCAGACGCCCGCCGGAAATGCCCAAGCGGCGCAGGGATCGACGGTGACGATCGACGTCGGCCAGTTCAACGGCGGCACGACGACGACGATCCCCTGATGGCGCCGCGCGTTCGCGTCGCCGTGCTCGCGGGCGGACGCTCGAGCGAGCACGACATCTCCCTCGCCTCCGCGCGCTCCGTCGTCGCTGCGCTCGACCCGGAGCGGTACGACGTCGCCGAGATCGGCGTCGGCCGCGATGGCCGCTGGGAGCTAGGCACCGGGGAAACGACCGCGGAGACCCTGCCCGTCCCGTACGAAGGCGGGCCGCTCGAGCGTCTCGGCTCCGTCGACGTCGTCCTCCCGATCCTCCACGGCCCGTTCGGAGAGGACGGAACGGTGCAGGGACTGCTCGAGCTCGCGGGCATCCCGTACGTCGGCGCCGGCGTCGCCGCGTCCGCGCTCGCGATGGACAAGGACCTGTTCAAGAAGGTGATGCGCGACAGCGGCATCCCGGTCGCCGCGCACCACGCGATCCGACTCGGCGACGCGATCGAGAACCCGTTCGGCTATCCCGTCTTCGTCAAGCCCGCGCGGCTCGGCTCCTCGGTCGGCATCTCGAAAGCGCACTCCGAGGACGAGCTCGTGGCCGCCGTGGAGCTCGCCTTCCGGCACGACGAGAAGGTGCTGATCGAGGAGTTCGTCGAGGGAACGGAGGTCGAGGTAGGTGTCCTCGGCAACCGCGTCCCGCCGCCGATCGCCTCGCTTCCCGGCGAGATCGACACGCTCGGACACGAGTGGTACGACTACGCCTCGAAGTACGACGACGGCGGAATGGATCTTCTCGTGCCGCCGCCAAGCCTGTCGCAGGAGACGATCGAGCTACTGCAGCGGCGCGCGGTCGAGTCGTTCGTCGCGTGCGAGTGCGAGGGCCTCGCACGGGTGGACTTCTTCGTGCGGGCGAGCGACGGCGAGGTCGTCCTCAACGAGCTGAACACGATGCCCGGCTTCACCTCGACGAGCGTCTGGGCGAAGCTGTTCGCGGCGTCGGGGATCGGCTACGCAGAGGCGCTCGACCGGCTGATCGCGCTCGCGCTCGAACGGCACGAACGCCGTTCCAAGCTCATCTTCTAGCCGTTACCTCGGAGATCTCGGCCTTGCGACCGGCCGGGAGCCGGGTCAGCCAGACGACGTAGTAGCTGCCAGTCTTGCCGTCGAGGGAGAAGGTCGTCGCACCGCTGACGCTCTTCGTCGCGGAGTCGATCGTGAACGGGCCGCCGGTGGAGTTGCCGACCTCGACGCGCGCGAGGAACCCCGGCGTCGGCGTGTTCACGGTGAGGCTCGAAAGCGTCGTCGCTGCGCCCGCCGAGAGGACGAGGCCGAGCCCGTCCTTGAGCCCACCGAAGTCAGGCGTGTTGTAGACCTCGGTCTGCCAGTCGGTCGCCGGGCTCCCGTCGGTAGCGAAGCGAGCCGTGTCCGCAGGCTCGCCACCGTCGCCCTGCGGGTCGTAGTCGCCGACACCCTGCAGCTGCACCGGCGCGCCGCTCGCAGCTCCGCCGCCTGCACCGCCGTGATGGCCGCCGCCGGTGAGAAGGAGCGCGCCAACGAGCGCCACCGCGGCGACGGCGAGAGCGCCGATGAGATAGCCGACCGGCCACGACCGCCTCGGCCGCGAAGCGGCCGGCAGCCGAATCACCGCCGTCGGCGCCGACTCGGTGTCCAACCCGGCGAGGCAGGCGCGCAGCTCCTGTGCGAATGCCTCCATTGACGGGAAGCGCGCGGCGGGATCCTTCTCGAGCGCGCGCTCGACGGCGGCCGCGAGACGCGGCGTCACGTCCGGGCGCACATCGCGCAGGCTCGGCGGCGGCTCGTTCACATGCCGCAGCGCGATCGCGACGAAGTTCTCGCCGCCGAACGGAACGTCGCCCGTCAGAAGCTCCCAGAGGACGATGCCGAGCGAGTAGACGTCCGTCGCGGCGGAGATCGGCTGGCCGCTCGCCTGCTCGGGCGCGAGGTACTCGCCCGTCCCCATCACCGTCCCCGTCTGCGTCAGGCCGTGCTCGACCTCGAGCGAGCGCGCGATCCCGAAGTCCGTGACCTTCACTTCGCCGGTGCTGCTGAGGAGGACGTTCTGCGGCTTCACGTCGCGGTGGACGAGCCCGTGCTCGTGGGCGAAGGCGAGGCCGTCCGCGACCGCGAGAGCGAGCTCGATCGCGCCACGCAGCGGCAGCGCGCCCGTGCGGACGATCAGCTCCTTGAGGTTCTCGCCCTCGACGTACTCGAAGACGATGAACTGGCGCCGCTCGTCCTCGCCGCGGTCGATGACCGTGACGATGTTCGGGTGGGAGAGCTGCGCGACGGCGCGCGCCTCACGCCGGAAGCGCTCGACGTAGTCGTCCTCCTCCTCGTAGCGCTGGTGGAGGATCTTGATCGCGACGCGCCGGTCGAGCTGGACGTCGTGCGCGCGGAAGACGCTCGACATGCCGCCGGTGCCGCAGAGCTCCTCGAGCTCGTAGCGCTCCGCTATCTGGTCGCCGGCGCGCGGCGGGCGCGACACGCCGCTGGTCGACCTGGATCCCGGCACAGCCATACGACGCGTAGTACCCCGAAGGGGCTACGCGAGAACCGCTTCGAGTGACTCTTCCCAGACGCCGAGCGCCTCGTCGAGCTCGGCATCGGTGATCACGAGCGGACAGAGGACGCGGTTGCAGTTGGAGTGGACGCCGGCCTTGAGGAGGAGCAGGCCGCGCGCGAGCGCTTCCTCGGCGACGCGCGTTGCGATCGCCGACGCGGGCTCCTTCGTGACGCGGTCCTCGACGTACTCGATCGCGAGCATCGCCCCGAGGCCGCGAACGTCGCCGATCGCCGCGAAGCGGTCCTGCCAGGCGAGCATCCGGGCGCGAATCGTCTCGCCGATCTGCTGGGCGCGCTCGACGAGGCCTTCGTCCTCGAAGACGTCGAGGACAGCCACCGCAGCCGCGAGCGCGACCGGGTTGCCGACGTACGTGCCGCCGATGGCGCCGTCCCAGAGGCAATCCATGATCTCCGCCTTGCCGACGACCGCGGAGAGCGGGAGGCCCGCGGCGATCGACTTCGCGAGCGTCATCAGATCCGGCTCGACACCGGAGTGCTCGATCGCGAACATCCGGCCCGTGCGGCCGAAGCCGGTCTGCACCTCGTCGACGATCAGGAGGATCCCCTCCCGGTCGCAGATCGTGCGAAGCCCCTGCAGGAACTCGTTCGGAGCGGGAACGAAGCCGCCCTCACCGAGCTCCGGCTCGACGACGATCGCGGCGACCGTCTCGGCGGCGACCAGCGTGTTCAGCGCGCGTTCGAGGGCGGCGAGCGCGTCGGCGGAGGTGACCCCGCGGTACTCGTACGGGAACGGGACGCGGTAGACCTCGGGCGCGAACGGCCCGAGACCGGCCTTGTACGGGTGCGTCTTCGACGTGAGCGAGAGCGACATGAGCGTCCGGCCGTGGAACGCGCCCTCGAAGGCGATCACGGCTGGCCGCTTCGTGTAGCCGCGCGCAAGTTTCACGGCGTTCTCGACCGCCTCGGTGCCGGCGTTGAAGAACGCCGCTTTCGTCGGCCCGGCGAACGGCGCGATCGCGGTCAGCCGCTCTCCGTACTCGACGTAGCCCTCGTACGGGACGATCGTGAAGTCGGTGTGGAAGAAGCGCGCGGCCTGCTCCTGTGCGGCCGCGACGACGCGCGGATGGGCGTGACCGATGTTGAGGGAGCCGATGCCGCCGGTGAAGTCGACGAAGGTGTTGCCGTCGACGTCGGTGAGCATGGCGCCGTGACCCTCGGCTGCGAAGACCGGCAGATAGAGGCCGAGCGGGTCGGCGATGACGCGCTCCTTCCGCGCCGCGAGCTCGCGGGAGCGCGGGCCGGGAACCTCGGTCTTCAGCTCGATCGAACGTGTCACGGCCATACCGCCACGATATCCGCTGCGCACGACGGGGAATCCGGTAACAATCGCCGTCGATGGTTCTTTCCGACGCGACGATCGCCCGCTTTCTCGCCGAGGGGAGGATCGAGATCGATCCCTACGACGACTCGCTGCTGCAGCCGTCGAGCGTCGACGTCCGGGTCGACCGGCTCTTCCGCGTCTTCCACAACAACCGCTACCCGTTCATCGACGTGAAGGTCGAGCAGCCGGAGCTGACCGAGCTCGTGGAGGTCGACGACGAGCACCCGTTCATCCTCCACCCCGGCGAGTTCGTGCTCGGCTCGACGCTTGAGCGGATCCTGCTGCCCGACGACATCGTCGCCCGCCTCGAGGGCAAGTCGTCGCTCGGGCGCCTCGGCCTTCTCATCCACTCGACGGCCGGCTTCATCGACCCGGGCTGGGACGGCCACGTGACGCTCGAGCTGTCGAACGTCGCGAACCTCCCGATCACGATCTATCCGGAGATGAAGATCGGGCAGATCTCCTTCATGCAGATGACGGAGCCCGCGACGACGCCGTACGGCTCGGCGGCGATCGGCTCGAAGTACAAGGGCCAGCGCGGCCCGACGGCGAGCCGCTATTGGAAGAATTTCGAGTGACTGTTCTGGTCACCGGCGCGACGGGGTTCATCGGTCCGCACGTCGCGCACGCGCTGCGCGCGCGGGAGGAGCCGGTGCGCGCGCTCGTCCGCGATCCGGCGCGTGCCTCGCGTCTCGCGGCTTGGGGCGTAGAGCTCGCGGCCGGCGACGTCACCGACCCCACCTCGCTCCGCGCAGCGTGCGAGGGAGTGGACTGCGTTGTCCACCTCGTCGCGATCATCAAGGGGCGGCCGGCAGATTTCGAGCGCGTCATGTCCGAGGGCACGCGCAACCTCGTCGCCGCCGCCCAGGAGGCGGGCGTGCGGCGCTTCGTCCTGGCGAGCGCGCTCGGCCTCGACGAGCGGACGAAGGACGCGGTGCCCTACTTCACGGCGAAGTGGGAGATGGAGAAGGCCGTCCGCGAGTCGGGACTCGACCACGTGATCTTCCGGCCGAGCTTCGTCTTCGGCCGCGACGGCGGCGTCCTTCCCACGTTCGTCCGGCTGGCGCGCTTCGCGCCGGTGACGCCGATCGTCGGGCCGGGGACGCAGCGGCTGCAGCCGATCTGGGTCGAGGATCTGGCGGACTACTACGCGCTTGCGGTCTCGGAGCCGACGGCGGCCGGCCGGACGTTCGAGCTCGGCGGACCGGACGCGGTGACGTGGAACGAGTTCTGGGCGCGGCTGAAGCGGACGCTCGGCGTGCGGCGCCCGTCCGTCCACGTCCCGTTCGGCGCGATGCGCGTGCAGGCGGCGCTGACCGAGCGGCTGCCGGGCGCGCCGGTGACGCGCGACCAGCTGACGATGCTCGCGCTCGGCGACAACGTCGTCACCGACTCGAGCGCGGTGGAGACGTTCCAGCTGCCGCTCGTCCCGCTCGACGAGCAGCTGCGGCGGGCGGCGTGAGAGGAGTCGTCCTCTCCGAGGACGGCGTCGGGATCGAGGAGCTGACGCTCGACCCGCCCGGTGAGCACGAGGTGCGTGTGCGCGTCGTTGCGAACGGGCTCTGTCACACCGACCTGCACGTAATCGAGACCGCCGGCTGGGGGATGAAGCTGCCCGTCCTCCTCGGCCACGAGGGCGCAGGCGTCGTCGAGGAGGTCGGCCCGGACGTGACGGGCGTCGCGCCCGGAGACCGCGTCGTGGTCGCGTGGCGCGCGCCGTGCGGCGACTCGTGCCCGTCGTGCCGTCGCGGCGACCTGCGGCGGTGCTCGAACAACCTCCGCGCGAAGCGCCGCTCGCATCGCGCGTCCGACGGCGCAGTCCTCAACACGGTGCTTCGCTGCGGGACATTGTCGGACGCAGTCGTCGTGCACGAGGCGTGCGCCGTGAAGGTGCCGGAGGAGCTGCCGTTCGAGCAGGCGTGCCTGCTCGCATGCGGGTTCTCGACCGGCGCCGGCGCCGCGCTGTGGGCGACGCCGGTCCGCCCGGGCGCGAGCGTCGCGGTGATCGGCTGCGGCGGAGTCGGGCTCGCCACGGTTCAGGGCGCGAAGCTCGCCGGGGCGGAACGGATCGTGGCGCTCGACCTCTCGACCGAGAAGCTCGAGCTCGCGCGGGAGCTCGGCGCGACCGATGTCGCCACCTCGGTGGACGAGGTCAAGGAGCTCACGGACGGAGGCGTCGAGTACGCCTTCTCGGCGATTGGCGCGCCGTCGGGTCTCGTCGACGCGGTCAGGATGTGCGCTTACGGCGGAACGGCGACGCTCGTCGGAGTTCCACCGCCTGGGCGCACTCTCGACGTCGATCTCGAGCTCGATCTCTTCCATCCGAAGGTGGCGATCGCCGTGACGCACGGCGGCGACACGATCCCGCAGGAGGACTTCCCATTCCTCGCGCGCGCCGCGCTCGAGGGCAAGCTCGATCTCGCCCGCTTCGTGACGAGCACGATCACGCTCGACGAGGTTCCCGACCGCCTCCCGCACATCGGCGAGGGCGCCGAGATCAGAACAGTGGCTCTGCTTTAGCGCGCGAGAGCTTCGCTCTCGCGCGCTCTTGAAGGAACTACGCGGGCCGGAAAGCGCGGTTTCCGGCCCGCTCCGTGCTGTTTCTGGCTTTCGATGCTCTGGACGGACTGGCTACCCCGTGCGCTCGCGCGCGACGGAGGCCGGCGCGAGCGCAGTCCGGCCTCCAGCTAAGCCGCCGCTAGCGCGGATGTCTTAGCCTCCGGCCATGAGCCGCTCTTAGCTTGAGCGGTCAGAAGCCTCACTCGGACCAGGCGGCAGCGTAACGGTGCGTTACGCCGCCGCTCAGTAGCGAGCGGGCACGCCGAAGGCCTGCGCGCTCGCGACGGAAGAACGCTCAGAACCCTGCGTCAGCCCCAACAAGCTCTCAGCACGAAGCCAACGGGAGACCACGCTCTCCCGTTGGCGCAGTTCCTTTAAGAGCGAGCGAAGCGCAGCTTCGCGAACTACCCGAGGCCCTGGCGCTTGGGCAGGTCAGTCTCGGGATCGACGAGGTGCCCGTCGCGCTCGACGTAGCCGCCTTTGCCCCCGACGACGAAGACGATCGCGTCCTCGTCGCCGGCGTTCGAGATCCGGCGCGGCGTGGTCGAGCTCGCGTGGAAGAGCCCGCCCTCGCCGAGCTCACGCGACTCGCCGTCGACGTCGACACGAATCCGGCCCTTGTGGACGAAGTAGAGCTCGTCCTGGGTGTCGTGGTAATGCTCGGGGCCTTCGTAGTTCGGCGGATAGACGATCGCGTTGACGCCGAAGGCCTCGACGCCGAGCGGCCCGCGGATCTTGCGGAAGCCGTAGCCGTCGCCGAGCTCGTCGAGCGATCCGAACGCGTGGGTCATTCCGAGCAGGCCTCCGAGGTGTGCAGAAGCGGGAGCCGGCCAAGGAGTTCGGCGAGATGTTCCCGCTCCTTCGGCTCGAGCCGCGACCCGAATAGCTCGTCGACGTCGGCCCCGTGCGAATCCCGAGCCGCCGTGATCTTGCTGAGCCCCGCGTCGGTCAGCACCGCGTAGCTGACGCGCGCGTCGCTCGGGCACGCCTTCTTCTCGACGAGCCCGCAGCGCTCGAGCCCGTCGAGCAGCCGCGTGATCCCGGACGCAGTGAGCAGCACCTGCCGCGCGATGTCGACGCGGCGCATGGCATGTCCCTCGGCGTGGTAGAGCTGGATGAGGACGTCGAAGTCGCTCATCGTCAGCCCGTGCTCGGCTTCGAGCCGCGCCGAGAGCTCCCGTGTCAATGCGGCATGGGCACGCAGGAACCGGACCCAAGCGACTTCCGTGGGGTTTGAAACTTCTTGTGTGGTCAATACTTGACTAGACAATCTTTCCTCGCTATAGTCCTTGCGACCACAAGTATATGCAAAGGAGATCGCCCATGTCCACCATCACCACCACCAAGTCTGCACCGGCCGGCAGCTGGAGCGCCGATCCGGTTCACTCCCACGTCTCGTTCGAGATCGCATACGCGGGGACGAACACCTTCCGCGGCGGCTTCGGCGAGTACGGCGTGAGCCTCAAGGACGGCGTCCTCGAGGGCTCGGCCAAGGTCGCCAGCGTCGACGTCAAGGACGAGCAGCTGAGCGGCCACCTCCAGACGCCGGACTTCTTCGACGCCGAGCGCTTCCCGGAGATCACCTTCCGGACAAGCGACCTCGAGCACGGCGAGCTGACGATCAAGGGCGTCACGCGCCCGGTCACGATCGCGGCCTCCGTCTCAGAGCCGAACGTCGATCCGGCCGGCCGCGAGCGCGTCGGCCTCACCCTCGAGGCGACCGTCGACCGCAACGAGTACGGCATCGAGTGGAACGCGCCCAACCAGGGCAGCGGCAACTACCTCGGCGACGACGTCACGATCAAGGCGGAGCTCGCCCTGATCAAGCAGGAGGCGTAACAGCGATGAGAATCCTCGGAGTTTCCGGCAGCCTGCGGGAGAGCTCGTTCAACACGAGCCTCCTGCGGGCGGCCGCCGAGGCCGCGCCCGACGGCGTCGAGCTCGAGCTCTGGGACGGAATCGCGGAGCTGCCGCTCTACGACGAGGACCTCGACAACGACGACCCGCCGGAGTCGGTGCACCGGCTGCGCGAGGCATGGGGAGCGGCAGACGCGATCCTCTTCGCGACGCCCGAGTACAACGGCTCCGTTCCCGGCGGCCTCAAGAACGCGGTCGACTGGGGCTCCCGCCCGCGGCTCGAGGCGCCGCTCCGCAACAAGCCGGTCGCGGTCGTCGGTGCGAGCACCGGCCAGTTCGGCGCCCTCTGGGCGCAGCAGGACCTGAAGAAAATCCTCGGCGCTGCAGGCGCGCGCGTTGTAGGAACCGAGATCCCGGTCTCACGCGCGCACGAGAAGTTCGATCAGAGCGGGCGCCTGCTCGACGGCGAAGTCTTCGAGCAGCTGCGCCTCCACCTGACGACGCTCGCCTCGGAAGCGGTCGCCGCCTCCGAGCGCGTCGCTGCCTAGAGAAACGAAGAGGGGCCGCCCATGGACGGCCCCTCGACTCGGTGACCAGCGCGTAGTGGTAGAGGCGCTTTCCGGCCCGGCTCGGTAGTAAGCCGGGCGGCGCGGAACGCGACGTCCCCCGCGCTGGCTAGGCGGTTCCCCGTAGGTCCGGGGACGGCACCCCTACCCGCTGGTACCTCCACTGCCCGTACTGTCTGAAATCACTGCCGGACCACCTCCTTTCCGCGGTAACGGCAATCTAGCGAAGACGGCGGTCAGCGCAAAAGGGCGCTGAGCTCGAGCCCGCGGTCGAGTGGGACGGTGACGCTGACGAGGTCCGGATCGGCCTGCCGCGCCGCCGAGTACTGCGCGAGCGGATCCGCATGGCTGAGGACGTTGTCGGCGACGAACAGCCCGCCCGGCTCGACCTTGCCGCGCGCGAGCTCGAACAGCCGCTCGTAGTCGTCCTTCTCCGCGTCGATGAAAACGACGTCGAAGACGTCCTCGATCTGCGGGAGAAGCTCGAACGCGTCGCCCTCGAGCAGCTCCGCCCACTCGGAAAGGCCAGCCTCCTCGACGTTCGCGCGCCACGCCTCCGCCTTGCGCGGGTCGTGCTCGAGCGAGAGGACGCGCCCGCCGAGCTGGCGGACGCCGGCGGCGAGCCAGAGCGTCGAATAGCCCCGCGAGCCGCCGATCTCGAGCACCTCGCAATCGGTCTGCGGCGCGACGAGGGAGAAGAGGAAGCGGCCGGTCGTCGGCTCGACCTGGCGGGCGCGTAGCTCGCGCGCGACGCCCTGCTCCCGCTCCTCGGCGTCCTCGCGCTCGAGGCGCTTCATGACGGCGAGAACGCGATCGTCAAGCATTGCGCTCCTGTTCTACCGCATCGCGCACCCAGCAATCCGCGCGGTGGCCGTTGACGATCCCGCACGCCTCGAACGCCGAGTAGACCGTGGTCGGCCCGACGAAGCGGAAGCCGCTCTTCTTGAGCCGCTTCGAGAGCTCCTTGCCGTCGGGCGCATCGCGATGGCTCCACAGCACCTCGTCGAGCGGCGTCCCCGCTTCTCGCAGCGCGAGCGTTGCGCGCGCGTTCGCGATCGCGGCCTCGATCTTGCCGCGGTGGCGGACGATCCCCGCGTCAGCAAGCAGCCGCTCGACGTCGCGCTCGCCGAACCGCGCGACCTTCTCCGGGTCGAAGCCGGCGAACCCGGCGCGGAACGCCTCGCGCTTCCGCAGGATCGTGATCCACGCCAGCCCGGCCTGGAAGCCCTCGAGGCAGAGGCGCTCGTAGAGGCCGCGCTCGTCGCGCACCGGCCGCCCCCACTCCTCGTCGTGATACGAGTTGTAGGCCGGGTCGGTCGTCGTCCAGCAGCGGACGCGACCGTCAGGGGAGATCGACACGGATGACGCCGTCGACGATTCGCACGGGATAGGTGTCGACCGGCTCCGTCGCCGGCAGCGAGCGCGGCGTCCCGGTCGCCAGGTCGAACGCCGAGCCGTGGCGCGGGCAGATCACGCGGCACGTCTCCTCGTCCCAGTCGCCCTCGCAGAGCGGGCCGTCGTCGTGCGAACAGCGGTCCTCGATCGCGTAGAGCGTGCCGCCGCAGTTGTAGACCCCGACGAAGAGGCTGCCGTGCGCGACGAGCTTGGACGAGCCGGGCGGAAAGACGTCCGCGTCGGCGACATCGACCTCCACCTAGGTGAGTTCCAGCTCGTCGAAGCCGGCGAGGCCTTCGGGGAGCGGCGTCCCCTTCGCCTTGTGGAGCGCGACCTTGAGCGTCGTCAGCCCGAGCATCGCGCACTTGAGGCGGACCGGCGTGAGCGGGATCGCGATCTCTTCGAGCAGCTCTTCCTTCTCCATCGTCGCGACCTCGGTCGCCGTGCGGCCGACGGACATCTCCATCAGCATCGATGTCGCCGCCTGCGAGATCGCGCAGCCGCGGCCGGAGAACTTCACTTCGGCGATCGTCTCCCCGTCGTCGGCGAACGCGACGTAAATCGAGACCTCGTCGCCGCAGAGCGGGTTCTGCCCGTCCGCCTCGGCGTCGGGGTCCTCGATCGTCCCGTGCCCGCGCGGGTTCTTGTAGTGGTCGAGGATGACCTCGCGATACATCTGATCGAACGCACCGCTCATGCGAACACCTTACGGACGGCGTAGAGGCCTTCGACGAGCTGGTCGATCTCCTCCGGAATCGTGTACAGGTAGAAGCTCGCGCGGTTCGTCGCAGCCACGCCGAGCTTGTGCATGAGCGGCTGGCAGCAGTGGTGGCCGGCGCGGATCGCGACGCCCTGCAGGTCGAGGATCTGGGCGACGTCGTGAGGATGGATCCCCTCCAGGTTGAAGCTGACGACGCCGGCGCGGCGCTCGGCCGACGGCCCGTACAGCGTGATCCCCGGTACCTCGCCGAGCCGCCCGAGCGCGTACGCGGCGAGCTCGTGCTCGTGCGCCTCGATCTTGTCCAGCCCGATCGCCTCGAGGTAGTCGATCGCCGCGCCGAGCCCGACCGCCTCGGCCATCGGAGCCGTCCCCGCCTCGAACTTGTGCGGCAGTTCCCCCCACATCGTCTTGTCGGCGCGGACGGAGCTGATCATGTGGCCGCCGAGGAGGAACGGCTCCATCGACTGCAGCAGCTCGGCCCTCCCCCAGAGCGCGCCGATGCCGCTCGGCCCGCACATCTTGTGGCCGGAGATCGCGAGGAAGTCGCAGTCGAGCGCCTGCACGTCGAGCTTCATGTGCGGCGCCGCCTGGGCCGCGTCGCAGACGAAGATCGCGTTCTGCTCGTGCGCCCACTCGACGAGCGGCACGAGGTCGTGGATCGTCCCGAGCGAGTTGGAGACGAGGTTCGTCGCGACGACCTTCACCGTGTGGTCGCGAGCGATCTCCTCGAGCTGCGAGAGGTCGGGATCGCCGGACTCGTCGATCGACAGCATCAGGAAGTCGGCGCCCTGCCGCTTGGCGATGTACTGCCACGGGACGAAGTTCGAGTGGTGCTCGAGCTCGGTGACGACGACGGCGTCGCCGGGGCCGAGGTTGTTCAGTCCCCAGGAGTAGGCGACGAGATTCAAGGCCTCGGTGGCGTTACGGAGGAAGATCACCTCGCGCGTGCTCGGCGCGTTGATGAAGGCGCGCGTCCGCTCGCGCGCGTGCTCGAGCCCCTCGGTCGCGCGCTCGGCGAGCTCGTAGACGCCGCGGTGGACGTTCGCGTACGAGGTCTCGTAGAAGCGGTTCATCGCCTCGAGCATCTGGCGTGGCTTCTGGGAGCTGGCCGCCGAGTCGAGGAAGGCGAGCGGCTTGCCGTGGAACTCCTGCTCGAAGATCGGGAAATCCGCGCGGAGCGCGTGTGCGTCAAGCTTCGTAGCGGTGTTCACGACCACGTTTCCCATGGTAATCGCGCTCACATCGGTCTCTCATCGGCTCAGGGCACTCTGAGCGCGGCAATGGCTGCGGATTCCCGGATCGAGAGGGCGCGTGCGCGCGCCCGTTCGGCAAAAGCGCTGATCGGCGCGAGCACGCTGCTCGTCTTCGGCGTCGCGTTCGTCGGTGCGAAGGTCCACGCGCCGGGCCATGCGAAGGGGAAGACCTCGCCGCTCGGCGCGCCGAAGTCGTTCGAGCGCGCCGTCAAGCGCAGCATCGCGCAGGGCGGCGTCATCGCCCCGGCCGTGCAACCGCCGCCCGTCGCCAGCGCCACGTCGTGACCGTCCATCGCCTGGAGGCCATGGGCTGCGAGATCGTCGCGGCCGGGATCGACCCCGAGACGGTCGCGCGCGTCTTCGAGGAGTGGGAGGACGAGTTCAGCCTCTTCCGCCCCGGCTCGGAGCTGTGCCGCGTCAATCGTTCCCCCGCCGAGGTCCTCGCAGTCTCGCCCCTCTTCGCGCGCGCGCTCGACGTGGCACTCGACGTCGCGGAGGACACGAACGGCCTGGTCGACCCGACGCTGTGCGGCCGCTGGCGCGAGGTGCGGCTCGTGGGCCGGCTCCTCTCGCGGCCCGCCGGCCTGGCACTCGATCTCAACGGCGTCGTCAAGTCGCTCGCGGTGGATGCGGCGGCGGAACTGATCGAGGGAGAAGGATTCGTCTCCGCCGGCGGCGACATCGCCGTGCGCGGACCCGTGGACGTCGCGCTGCCGGGAGGCGGCGCGATTCGTGTCGTCGCCGGCGGTCTCGCGACGAGCGGCACTGCCTCGCGCGGACGCCACCTCGTCGACCCGCGCACCGGCGAGCCGAGCGACTCGCTATGGGAGCAGGTCACCGCTTCCGGTTCCTCCTGCCTCGCCGCAGACGTCGCCGCGAAGGCTGCGTTCCTCCTCGGCCCCGACGGTCCCGCCTGGCTCGACGAGCGCGAGATTCCCGGACGCTTCGTCGCTCTCGCCGGCGACGTCGTCGAAAGCCGGCTGTGGACAGGAGCGCTCGCGTGCATCTGACCTCGAGCCCGGCGATTTGGTACGCGGCCCGCGCCTCGGGCATCGCCGCCTACGTCATCCTCAGCGTCGTCGTCGCGCTCGGCCTCGGGCTCGGCGGCAAGGCGCAGACCAAGCGCTGGCCGCGCTTTTCGGTGGAGGACATCCACCGCTTCGGCGGCCTGCTCGTGGGCTCGCTGATCACGATCCACGTCGCCACGATCGCGGTGGACTCGTTCCTCCCCTTCTCGGTCATCAACTTCATCGTGCCGTTCACCGCGACGTACCGGCCGATCTGGACAGGCCTCGGGGTCGCGGCGGCCGAGATCCTGCTCGCGCTCGCGGTCACGAACCACTACCGCAAGCGCCTGCCGTATCGCTTCTGGCGGCTCGCGCACTACCTCAACTTCGCTGTCTGGACGCTCGCCTCGCTGCACGGGCTGATGTCGGGCACCGACCGCGGCGTCTGGTGGCTCGCGCTCATCTACGGCGTCTGCGTCGCACCCGTCGTGATGCTGCTCTTCTGGCGCTTCGGCGGCTACGTCCTCCGCTCGCCGCGCGTCGCGACCGCGGGTGCCCTGACGGTGGTCGGGCTGCCGCTCCTGATCATCGGGCCGCTGCACCGCTCCCCGCCGCTCTGGGACGCTAAGAACGTGAACGAGCAGCTCACCGGCTCGGTGGTCCGGAAGGGGACGAACCTGAAGGAGATCGTCTCCTTCGTCGGCCAGTCGACGGGCGCGCAGAGGCTGCTCATCCGCGCGGATCTGCTCGTCTCGCCGCAGAGCCTCCAGTCGACGTCGCTGCAGCTCGAGTACCTGCCGAGTGGAGACGTTTGCCGCGGCAAGGTCGGCAATGTCGGCGGAACGAACTTCAGCGGGACGTGCCGAATGTCGAACGGCGAGCAGCGGAACATCGCCGCGAGCTGGGTGCCGAACTCGACGGGCACGGGAGTCGTCGGCCAGATCCAGCTGAGTGGCTAGGCGGTTCTTCGGGCTGGCAGCAGCCGCGCTCGTCGCGGCCGGCTGCGGAAGCGCCGCGCATCCGATCACGACTAGCACCGTCTCAACGGGAACGACACGCTTGAAAGTGGCGCGGATCGGCTCGCTGCCGCAGTCGCTGTCCAAGGCCTCGGCCGTCGCGCTGCCGGGCGGGAAGCTGATGATCCTCGGCGGCTACACCGGCTCGGCCTCGGTTGCCACGATCCTCGCCGGCTCGCCGAGCCGGCTCCGTGCCGTCGGCCGGTTGCCGCAACCGACGCACGACGCCGCCGCGGCGCTGGTGGGCGGCTCCGTCTATCTCTTCGGCGGCGGCTCGAGCACCTCGACGCCGAGCGTCCTCCGCGTGGATCCCGGCACGGGAGCGGCGGTGGAGGCGCCGGCGCTCGACGAGCCCCTCTCCGACCTCGGCGCCGTGGCCATCGGCAAACGCGCCTATCTCGTCGGCGGCTACACCGGCACGCAGTTCGCGTCGGCGATCCTCCGCTACTTGCTGGCCGGCGGGACGCACACGGTTACCCGACTGCCACAGCCGACGCGCTACGCCGGCGTGACGGCGATCGGGCAGACGATCTATGTCGCCGGCGGCCTGACGACCTCGGGAACGACCCGCGCCGTCTACGCCGTCATTCCTGGCGGAACTCCCCACCAGATCGCGACCCTGCCGGCACCGGAGGATCACGCCGCGCTCGCCGCGCTCGGCGGCACGCTCTACTACATCGGCGGCCGGAAGGTGCTCGCCATCGACCCGCACACCGGGAAAGTCACCGTCGCCGCACGCCTGCCTGTCTCGCTCTCCGATCCGACAGCCACGATCGTCGGCACCGAGATCGTCGTCGCCGGCGGCGGCACGAACGGCATCTGGTCGCTCAGCCGCTAGGCGGCCGCTCGAACACCGCGTTCTCCCAGACGAGCCCCTGCACCTCGCGCCGCACGAGGTCGAGCCCTTCCCGCTCGGCCGCTGCCGCGATCGTCGCGAATGGATGGACGTAGGCGCGGAACCCGCAACGAGTCGCGCGCAGCCAGAGGTTGAAGCCCCGGAAGCCGAATCGCGTCAGCGTGCGCTCGCGCGGATACGTGAGCGCGAGGCTGCGAAGCGCATGCGCGGCGGCCGTGGAGACGAGCGCGTCGGCCTCGGGATAACAGCAGACGACCCGGTGGAGGACGACGACGTCGTGCGGCTCGACGAGCCCGGCGTCCGCGACGAAATCGCCCGTCCGCCGCTCGACCCGGTCGCCGAGACGATGCTCGGCAAGGAGCTCGCCCGCAGCCTCTTCGTAGCCGTCCGAGAGCTCGACAACGGTCGCGCGGGAGGCGCCGCGCTCGAGCAGTTCGAGGGAGAGGTTCCCGACGCCGCCGCCGATGTCGAGGACGGTGTCTCCTTCGACTGCCGCGACGAGCCCGCGCGCCGTCTTCGGCAGGCCGCGCCGCCGGTAGCGGCGGGCGTCGTGACCCGCGAGCTTCCGCCCGAAGAAGCGGCGGTACTCCGACGAGGGAGGCGGACAGCAGTTCACGGCGCAAGGAGCCTAGATCAGCATTGACATATTCCGATACAGGAATATAAGATCGCCACCGTGCCCCGCTCCGCCACCACGTCGGATGTCTTCAACGCGATCGCCGAGCCGCGCCGCCGCGAGATCCTCGACGTGCTGATCGCCGGCGAGAAGGCGGTCGGCTCGATCGTCGACGACGTCTCGCTCTCGCAACCTCAGGTCTCGAAGCACCTCCGCGTTCTCAGCGAAGTCGGGCTCGTCCGCTGCCGGGCGGAAGGACGCCGGCGGCTGTACAGCCTGGAGCCCGCGCAGCTGCGCCCGATGCACGACTGGCTCGCCAAGTACGAGCAGGCGCTAGCCGAGCGGCTGGACCGGATGGACGACTACCTCAAAGAACTGCAACGACAAGGAGACACGCAGTGACACCGAACCGCCATGGATCGTCGGTCATCGAGTTCCCGAGCGAGCTCGAGATCGTCACCACTCGAGAGTTCGACGCTCCGGTCGAGCTCGTCTACGACGTGCTGACGCAGCCCGAGCACGTGCGCCACTGGTTCGCCCCGTTCGATGACCGGATGACGGTGTGCGAAATCGACCTCCGCGTCGGCGGCGACTACCACCTCGTCTTCGTCACCCCGGACGGGAAGGAGTGCTCGTTCCGCGGCACCTACCTGGAGCTCGAGCGGCCGACCCGGATCGTCGACACATGGTGGTTCGAAGGGTGGGGGCCGGACACGGACGCTGTCGAGACCACGGTGCTGGAGGAGACCGACGGCGTGACGAAGCTGACGATGACGATCGCGTTCCGCAATGCGGGAGGTCGCGCCCACATGACCATGACCGGCCCCGACGGCCAGGGGGACAGCTTCAACAAGATGGAGGACTACCTCAGGTCGCTGCTCGAACAGCAGGCGTAGTTATCGTCCGCCGCCGAGATGGCAGGCGAATACATCTTCACCATGTACCGGGCCGACAAGTTCTACGGCCCGGAGCGGCAGGTGCTCGCGAACATCTCGCTCTCGTTCATGCCGGGAGCGAAGATCGGCGTGCTCGGCCCGAACGGCGCCGGCAAGTCGACGCTCCTGCGGATCATGGCGGGCAAGGACGAGCCCTCCTCCGGCGTCGCCGAGCTCGCGCCCAACGCGACCGCCGGAATGCTCGAGCAAGAGCCGTGGCTCGACTCCGCCAAGGACGTGCGCGGCAATGTCGAGGACGGCGTCCGCGAGGTGCGCGACCTCCTCGACCGCTTCAACGAGATCAACGCGAAGTTCGCCGAGCCGGACGCCGACTTCGACACGCTCCTCGCCGAGCAGGGAAAGGTGCAGGACAAGATCGACCGCACCGGCGCGTGGGAGCTGGACGACAAGCTCGACCACGCGATGGACGCGCTGCGTTTGCCCGAGGGAGACCGAGACGTCGACACGCTCTCGGGCGGCGAGCGCCGCCGCGTCGCGCTCTGCCGGCTGCTCCTCTCCGCTCCCGATCTGCTCCTCCTCGACGAGCCGACGAACCATCTCGACGCGGAGTCCGTCCTCTGGCTCGAGCGCTTCCTCGCCGAGTACAAGGGCACCGTCGTCGCGGTCACGCACGACCGCTACTTCCTCGACAACGTCGCCGGTTGGATCCTCGAGCTCGACCGCGGCCGCGGCATCCCGTTCAAGGGGAACTACTCCTCGTGGCTCGAGCAGAAGCAGGACCGGCTCGCCGTCGAGGAGAAGACGGAGTCGGCGCGCCGGCGGACGCTCGCGCGCGAGCTCGAATGGGTGCGCGCATCACCGCGCGCGCGGCACGCGAAGGCGAAGGCGCGGCTCGGCTCCTACGAGAAGCTGCTCGCGGAGGAGCAGAACGTCAAGCTCGACCGCGTTGAGATCCACATCCCGCCCGGCCCGCGCCTCGGCGACATCGTGATCGAGGCGGAAGGCGTGCGGAAGGGCTTCGGCGACAGGCTCCTCGTCGACGACCTGACCTTCTCCCTGCCGCCGGCCGGGATCGTCGGAGTCGTCGGCCCGAACGGCGCCGGCAAGACGACGCTGTTCCGGATGATCGCGGGCGAGGAGCAGCCCGACGACGGGACGCTGCGCGTCGGCGACACCGTCCAGCTCGCCTACGTCGACCAGGCGCGCGCCGACCTCGACCCGGCGAGCACCGTCTGGAAGGAGATCTCCGGCGGCCACGACTCGATCGAGCTCGGCAACAAGGAGATCAACTCGCGCCAGTACACGTCGTGGTTCAACTTCAGGGGCTCCGACCAGCAGAAGCGCGTCAGCGACCTGTCGGGCGGCGAGCGGAACCGCGTCCACCTCGCGAAGCTGCTGCGCTCGGGCGGCAACGTGTTGCTCCTCGACGAGCCGACGAACGATCTCGACGTCGACACGCTGCGCGCGCTCGAGGAGGCGCTGCTCGAGTTCGCCGGCTGCGCGGTCGTGATCACGCATGACCGCTGGTTCCTCGACCGCGTCGCGACGCACATCCTCGCGTTCGAGGGGAACAGCGAGACGATCTGGCACGAGGGCTCGTGGGCGGAGTACGTGGAGTGGATGAAGGAAACGCGCGGCCCCGACGCGCTCGAGCCGCACCGGATCAAGTACAAGCCGCTCGTGCGCGGCTGAGGCGGTCCGGGTCGGCAGCAAACGCGTCCTTGAGGCGGGCGCGCGCCCTGTGCAGCCGGACGCGCACGAGATTGACCGGCACTCCGGTGACGACCGCGATCTCCCGCGGGGTTAGCTCCTCCCACGCGGCGAGGAGGATGACCTCTCGCTGCGGCTCGGGGAGCCTCGCGAGGGCATTCCGGAGGATGGGTGAGCCTTCATCGGAGGCGGGCGCGGATGCGATCGCCTCGCGAAGCTCTCCGCCCAAGCGTTCGACCGCCGCGTGCTCCACGTGCCGGCGGCTCGCGCTGCGCCGGAGGACGTTGCGCGCGGCGCCAAAGAGCCAGAGGCGCTCCTCCTCGCCGGACGGAAGCTTGTCGATCTTCCGCCAAGCGATGAGGAAGGTCTCGGCGACGACGTCGGCCGCATCCTCCGGGCTCTTCGACCGGCGCAGCGCGTAGGCGAGGAGGTCCGGGCTCGTATCGGCGACGAGCTGCTCGAACCGTGTCTCTCGGCTCACGGCTGCTCCTGCGGATTGGCGAGCCGGCACTTGCCGTCGCCGTAGCCAGTGGCGAGGAGGTGGTCGACGCGGCCGCTGTCGCCGGCTAGAACCGCATCGCGGTACGGCAGCATCCAGCCGAAGAGCGTTCCGGTCTCCGCCCCGGGGTCGTTGGCCGCAGAGGGACTCGGATGCGGATCCTCGGCGGTGACCGCACTCCAGCCGGGTGCCGCGGCGATCGTGGTCGCCGCCTGCTGCGCCGCCGAGGCGTCGTCGGCGCTCGTGGCGTGGCGCCAGTCCTGCACCCAGGCGCAGAAGGCGCTCCCGGCGAACCACCCGCGGAGCGCGCCGGTCGTCTCGAGCGCGCCGTCGGCGAATTGAATCTCCCTCGTGATGACCAGGTCGCGCCACGGCTGGTATCCGCTCGGATACGGAATGTCGGATGAGAGCTTCAGCGCGACGCTTCGGAAATCGGGCGCCGCCGGGTTGAGCTCCTCGCCGGGTCCGCCCATCGGCACCTCCGCGGGGCTCGGGAAGATGCCCATGCGCGCGTGGAAGACACCCGCGGCGGTCGCGACACCGACGCCGACTATGGCCGCCACGATTGCCGCCGCGAAGGCGAGCTTCAGCCGGCGCGACCGCGGCGCAGAACGGACATGTGGCTGCCGCACGATCGAGCGCGCGAGGTGTGCGACTGCGTCCTCGATCCCGGGAGTCGTGAGGTCTGTCCCGGCGATCGGATCCAGCTGCCGCACCAGTTTGAGCGTCATCGTTGAAGCCTCCTGTCGCGAGTGTCACACCTACATCACTCGCGCGGGCGAATTCGTTACAGCGGAGAACGACTCGGCGAGCAGACCGAGTTGTCCGCTAGCTCTGCGGGTGGCGGCGGAGGTACGCCGTCACGAACGGGCAGACCACGCGGTACTCGAGCCCGCGCTCGCGCAGGTCGTCGAGCGCGCCCTGGACAAGGACGTTGCCGAGCCCCTCGCCCTTGTAGCTCGGGTCCACCTCGGTGTGGACGAGGACGACCGTGCCGTCCTCCTCGCGCGTGTAGCGGATCTCGCCGGCGAGCTTCGTCCCGAGCCAGAGCTCGTAGCGGAGCTCCTCCGGGTTGTCGATGACACGCGGCTCCACGATGGCACGCTAACCGCGAGCGCAGCCAACCGCGCGCACCGCGAGGATCGGGAACGCCAGGCGAGCGGTGAAGGCGCCGATCTAGCCGATGGAAGGTCGCTGAACCGGGGACCCCAATGCTCTCTCTTTACTGGTCTTACCCCGAAACGAGTTGTCGCTGAGGTTCGAGCACGAGCGTTTGGATGAACGCGCTTAACCGATCGGCGTCGGTCTTGTCGAGTTTCGCGGGAAGCCGGATATAGGCAAGTTCACCCGACTTGAGTGGGAACGGGTACGCGATGAGACCGGCTTCAGCGGCGCTGGAGACAACTTCGGGCCGCACATGGTGTGCCGCAACGGGGGCAGTGCCCTCCTTGGGTGCTGCCTGCGTCTCCTTCTTCCGCCCGCCTGGTCCCCCGCTTCCCCGGAAGCTTGGAATCTTCCTATCTGACAGATAGGCCGCATATGCCTCAACCGCCTTCTTGAATCTGGATCGGTACGAAGCGAGGCTTTCGTGTTTGTACTGTCCGACAGTCAACTTCTCGAATCGATCCATGTACGCGTCTGGATCGATCTTCGTGACATCGACTGCGGGATCAGGCCGCCCTTCTACAACACCGAAGATTTGTCTAGATGCAGACCTCCACGGGTTAACGGCACTTCGCGTCGCATACCCTTTTTCTGTCAAGAAGTCGAGGAAGGCATATAGGCCTTCCACGCTTCCTGTCGCGATCACCTGATTGTCGGATGGTTCTGTACTCATCTACTACCTCACTTGGATTCTTGATTGATCGTTCGCACAGCTTAGCAACTGAGCGCGTATTGCGTCAATCAGTACGAGGAGTTCTGCGGGCAGGCCGAAGAGCGCTGTGCGTGAGTCCCGACCTGAAACGTTCGCTGGGTTTCTCTCGTCAGACGCATAGCCCTGTGAATGCGGCTTCCTCTAAACCAAGCCAAGATAGACCCGCTAGCGAACGACGCTTGCACCCCTACTGGCAAAATGAGTCGTAGGTTCCGGAAGGGCGACCGACGTACGAGTGATTGCGAAGCCACTCAGTCGCCCTTCCGGACGGGCGCACCAGCTTCCGGCAAGCGGAAGCGCTTGAACTTTAGCTGATCCGAACGGCGCCTTGGCGCGCGGACACGCTTGGCATTGTGCGAGCGGTAGACCGAAGACTAGATCGTCCGGATCCGCGGCTCGATCCGGTCGAGCCAGTTCGGAAGTGGCCGCGTACGATCGGCCGAGACCCGGGCCACATTCGGACGCTCAGCGGGTACGGATGATCTTCACTACCAGCCCGATGACGTCGCCTGCGGGCACGGAGCCCCAGACACGTGAGTCGCACGACTCGCCCCGGTTGTCGCCCATCATGAAGTACTTGCCCGGCGGGACATGCCAAGTCTGCCCGAAGTGCTCGGTGTCGGCGAGACGGCGCGCCTTGCTGAGATACGGCTCTCTGAGCTTCACCCACTTCTTCGAGTCCGGCCCGCGAATCCAGATGTTCCCGAAGTCGTCCTCCCGCACCGTCTCGCCGGGAAGGCCGATCAGCCGCTTCACGAACGTGCCTCCCTCGCCGCACTCGACGGCAGCCCTTTGCGGTGTCCTGAACACCACGATGTCGAGTCTCTTCAGGCTCTTTCCCGGCTGCACAACGACCCGATCGTCCGTCGTACCTAGGCAACCCTGGGCTGGCTTGGCGCAGTTCAGGGTGGGCTCCATGGCAGACGACGGGATCGTGAAGATGCGTTTTGGCGCCTTCACGAACTCGGTGCCAGGCCCGTTGCTCGAGCCGCCGCCGCAGCCGGCGAAGACAAGGAGGCAGCTGGTGACGAGGAGTGCGGCCGAGAGCCTCTGCATGGATTAGGGGATCTTGAAGCTGTAGAAGCCGCCGCCCATCGCGCGGGGTGCGCTGCCGGTATGAACGCCGACGCCGTTGCGGTTTATCGCCACGTAGGCGCCGGGCCGCCGACAGAAGAACGTCGGCTCGCCGCCCGCGGTCGCCATGGTGCAGGTCCACCCGATCGGCTTCACGTACACGCGTTGACCGGAGCACACCACTCCCTTGCTCGAACAGCCGGCCCGATGTGACCCGGCCCCGAGCGCCAGCGCGGTGACGGCTCCCGTGACGATGACCGACGCGAGAATGCTGAGAAGAGTGCGCATGTTCGCGAGCGTACGCCGAGCCGCTGCCGGCTTCAATCACACGGCCCATCGGCCGGCGCCGCGGGGGACCCGGCCGTCTCTGAGCCCGGGCTAGCTAGGCCTGAGGAATCCGCGCTTCGAGCGCGGCCGTAACGGCCTCGCGTACCGGCTCGAGTTCGATCCGGTCGAGGATCTCCTGGAAGAAGCCGCGCACGATTAGGCGCTCTGCTTCCTGCCGCGTCAGCCCGCGGCTCATCAAATAGAACAGGTCCTCGCGATCGACGCGACCCACAGTCGCCGCGTGCGTGCACCGCACGTCGTTCGCCAGGATCTCGAGCCCCGGGATCGGGACCGCGTGCGTCGTCGGGCTCAGCATCAGGTTGCGGCACTCCTGGTACGCGTTCGTCTTCTGCGCGTCCTTCTCGACGCGGATCATCCCGCGCCACACCGCCGTCGCATGGTCGCGCAGCGCGCCCTTGAAGGCGAAGTCGCTCTCGCAGTCGGGCGCGATGTGCTCCTGGAAGGTGTCGTAGTCGAGATGCTGCGTCCCGTCGGCGAAGTACGCGCCGGTGACGCGCGAGGTGGCGCCACGGCCGTTGAGGTCGTTCTGGATCCGCGTCTTGCCCCTCTTCGAGCCGAAGCCGCCCGCGACCCAATCCAACTCCGCGTCGCGCTCGACGCGCGCGTGATGGTTCGCGAAGTGCCAGGTCTCCTGCGAAAGATTCTGGAGGGAGACGTACTCGAGCTTCGCGGCCGGCTCGACGAAGAGCTCGGTCACCGCGTTCGAGTAGGCCTCGGTGTCGGGCGACGGCGACGCGTACTCCTCGATGATCGACGCGCGCGCGCCCTCCTCCGCGACGACGACGAGCCGCCAGAACGTCTGGCCGGTCGCCGAGATGCGGACGTAGAGCGGCTTCTCGAGCACGACGCCCTTCGGGACGACGACGAGGAGGCCGTGCTTCCAAAGCGCCGCGTTGTGGGCCGCGAACTTCTCGTCCCAGCCGACGAGGGAGTAGAGGCGCTCGTTGTCGTCGGTGAGCGGCTCGAAGGTGACGCCCTCGGGCGCCTTCTCGATCTCGATGCCGTCGGCGGTGACGGTCGCGAAGCCGGAGACGTCGAGGTCGAGCATCGTCTCGATCTCGGCCGACGCCGCGCCCTCGAACGATTCGGGGTCGAAGCCGCGCAGGTCGGTGAAGCGCCAGTGCTCCTCGGTCGTGTCCGGGATCGGCAGCTTCTCGTAGGCAGCGAGCGCGTCGGTACGACTCACGGGGCGTACCGGCGGTGGAGCATGAGCGCGTTCCCGTCGGGATCCGTGAAGAACGCCATGTGGCAGACGGTCGTGTCCATCGGCTCGCCGCGGAACTCGACGCCCTTCGCCTCGAGCTCGGCCTGCGCCTCGTGGACGTCGGCCACGCGGATCGCGATCGACGCGGTGTGCGGGCCGGTGAACGAGCTGCCGACCTTCTCCATGTCGAGGAGATAGAGGCTGACGTTCTCGCCGAGCTGGTACTCCGGGAAGCCCTGCTCGGGATGCTCGATCTCGGGCAGCCCAAGCGTCTCGCCGTAGAACTGCTTCGCGCGCTCGACGTCGGTGACCGGGACGGAGATGAAGTCCGTGCGCTCGGCGATCACCTAACCCACCGACCCTTCCATCTGGAGCTGGATCAGCCGGTTCATCTCGACCGCGTACTCGAGCGGCAGCTCCTTCGTGATCGGCTCGACGAAGCCGGACACGATCATCGCGCTCGCCTCCGACTCGCTCATGCCGCGGCTCATCAAGTAGAAGAGCTGCTCCTCGCCGATCTTGGAGACGGTCGCCTCGTGACCGATGTCGACGTTGTCGGCGTCGATCTTGATGTACGGGTACGTGTCGGAGCGCGACTCGTCGTCGAGGATCAGCGCGTCACAGACGACCTTCGACTTCGAGCCACCCGCGTTCTTGTCCACCTGCAGCAGGCCGCGGTAGCCGGCGCGGCCGCCGTTCTTTGAGATCGACTTCGACGTGATCACGCTGGTGGTGTTCGGTGCGATGTGGACGCACTTGCCGCCTGCGTCCTGATGCTGGCCCTTGCCGGCGAACGCGATCGACAGAACCTCGCCGTGCGCGCCCTTGCCGGTCAGCCAGATCGCCGGGTACTTCATCGTCAGCTTCGAGCCGAGGTTCCCGTCGACCCACTCCATCGTCGCGTTCTCTTCCGCGATCGGCGCGCTTGGTGACGAGGTTGTAGACGTTGTTCGACCAGTTCTGGATCGTCGTGTAGCGGCAGCGTCCGCCCTTCTTGACGACGATCTCGACCACCGCGCTGTGCAGCGAGTCGGTGGAGTAGATCGGCGCGGTGCACCCCTCGACGTAGTGGACGTACGCGCCCTCGTCGACGAGGATCAGCGTCCGCTCGAACTGGCCCATGTTCTCGGCGTTGATCCGGAAGTAGGCCTGCAGCGGCATCTCGATCTGCACGCCCGGCGGCACGTAGATGAAGGAGCCGCCCGACCAGACGGCCGAGTTGAGCGCCGCGAACTTGTTGTCGTTCTGCGGGATGATCGTCCCGAAGTACTCCTTGAACAGATCCTCGTGCTCGCGGAGCGCCGAGTCGGTGTCGAGGAAGATCACGCCCTTCTTCTCGAGATCCTCCTGAAGCTTGTGGTAGACGACCTCGGACTCGTACTGCGCGCCGACGCCGGCGAGGTACTTCTTCTCCGCCTCCGGGATGCCGAGCTTGTCCCAGGTGTCGAGGATGTCGGCCGGCAGATCCTCCCACGACTTCGCCTGATTCTCGGTCGGCTTGATGTAGTAGAAAATGTTCTCGAAGTCGATGTCGTTCAGGTTGCCGCCCCACTGCGGGATCGGACGCGCGTAGAAGTAGTCCAGGCTCTTGTGCCGGAACTTCCGCATCCAGTCGGGCTCGTTCTTGTGCTCGGCGATCGCCTCGACCAGCTCGTGCGAGAGGCCGCGGCCCGACTTGAAGAAATAGTCCTTCGCCTCGTCGGGGTTCGAGAAGCCGTACTTGTACTCGCTGCCGATTCCCTTGACGATCTCGGTCTCGGTCTGCGTCATGCCGGCACCTCCTCAGGCTCGTAGGGAGCGTACCCGCCCTTCTCGAGCTTCTTCGCCAGCTCCGCGCCGCCCGACTCGACGATCTTGCCGTCGACGAAAACGTGGACATGATCGGGAGTGATGTAGTCGAGGATCCGCTGGTAGTGCGTGATCACGAGCGCGCCCATCTCGGGGCCGACGAGCTCCTTCACGCCGCCCGCGACGACACGAAGCGCGTCGATGTCGAGGCCGGAGTCGGTCTCGTCGAGCACCGCCATCCGCGGCTTCAGCATCGCCATCTGGAGGATCTCCACCCGCTTCTTCTCGCCGCCCGAGAAACCGTCGTTGAGGTAGCGCGAGGCGAGCTCGCGGCTGACCTTGAGGCGGTCCATCTGAGCGAGCAGGGTCTTGCGGAACTCCGGGATCGCGATCGGATCGTCGGCGCCTCCGTTGCGAGCCTTGCGCACGGCGTTGATCGCGCTGCGCAGGAAGCTCGTCACCGTGACGCCGGGAATCGCGTGCGGATACTGGAAGGCGAGGAAGAGGCCGCGCTGCGCGCGCTCGTCGGCGGCGAGCTCGGTCACGTCCTCGGAGTCGAGCCAGATCCGGCCCTCGGTGATCACGTAGGCGGGATGACCCATCAGCGCGTAGGCGAGGGTCGACTTACCGGAGCCGTTCGGCCCCATGATCGCGTGCACTTCGTTCACGTCGACCTCGAGGTCGACGCCCTTGACGATCTCCGTCCCGTCCTCGAGCGCGACGTGGAGGTTCTCGAGCTTCAGCAATGCCATGGGTTCAGGTTAGCTAGATAGCCCCGGGAAGCCGGGCAGTCCTCGCAAACGCTGAGGGAAACGCGCTACCCTCCGCGCGTGGGCTACTTCCAGACTCCGTGGCACATCGTCCTGCTCCTCGGCATCGCGCTGCTGCTCTTCGGCGGCAAGCGGCTGCCGGAGATCGGGCGCTCGCTCGGGTCCGGGATGCGCGAGTTCAAGGACGCCGTCACGGGGCACTCGCCGGATCCGCCCGCCGAGCTTCCGCCGGCGGAGCCGCCCGCAGCGCCGTCCGAGCACGACCCGACCGTTTAGGCGCCGATGGCGAGACTTCCCCGCCGCCTCGCGCACGCTGAGGAGGCGACACTCGCCGAGCATCTCGACGAGTTGCGCGGCCGGGTGTTCGTCATGCTCGGCGCTCTCATTGCCGGCACGGTCGTCGCCTTCGTCTTCCACGACCACCTGCTCAACTGGCTGAACCGGCCGCTGCCGGCGGACCACAGCAAGGTCGTGACGCTCGGCGTCGCCGAGCCGTTCACCATCACGATCACCGTCTGCCTCTACGCCGGCTTCGTGCTCGCCCTGCCGGTGATCCTCTGGCAGCTCTGGGCGTTCTTCGCTCCGGCCGTCGATCCGAGCGCCGAACGGAAGGTGCTCGGGCTCGCGGTGTTCGCGGTCGCGATGGCCGCTGGCGGTGTCGCGTTCGGCTACTGGGTGCTGCTGCCGCGCGCGGTCCACTTCCTCACGAACTACGACAACGCCCACTTTCAGCACCTGATCCAGGCGAAGCCGTACTACAGCTTCGTCGTCACGGTGCTCGTCGGGATCGTGCTCGTCTTCCAGACGCCGCTCATCGTGCTCGGGCTCGTCTTCCTCGGCGTGCTCAGCTCGCGGATCCTGCGGAAGCAGCGGCGCATGGGATACCTGATCACCGCGGCGGTCGCGCTCGCGCTGCCGGGCCCCGATCCGGTCACGACCTTCCTCGAGCTGCTGCCGATGTGGATCCTCTTCGAGGGTTCGATCTGGCTCGCGGTTCTCTTCGAGAGACGCCGGCGGAAGGTCGCGACGGCCTCGGCTACTCTGCGCGCGTAATGGCTCGTGCGGCAGTAAAAGCGAAGCAGGCGGCGCGCGCGAAGGCGCAGCCCGTCAAGCCCGCGCGCGGGCGCCGCGGCCACGCCTCCGGCGGCAATCCGAACCAGCAGCTGTTCTTCATGAAGCTGCGCCGGCGGCAGAAGTGGGTCTTTCTCGCGCTGGCGGTCGTCTTCGCGCTGACGTTCGTCGGGGTCGGTGTCGGATCCGGCTCGGGCGGCCTGAGCGACCTCTACTCCGGCCTGTTCGGCGGCAAAGGCACGGGCTCCGTTTCGGCAGCCCAGGCGGAGATCAAGACGAACCCCTCCAAGGGCTACCGCGATCTCGCGAACGCGTACATCCAGAACAACGACCTCCAGAGCGCCGCGCTCGCGCTCCAGAGCTACCTCAAGATCGACAAGAACAAGAAGAACGGCGGGATCTGGTCACAGCTCGGCGGGCTCGAGCAGCAGGCGGGCAACACCTTCGCATCGCAGTACCAGGCGGCGCAGTCGGCGGCGGCGGCCGCGAACCCGGGCGGATCCTTCACGGTGTCGGGCGCGCTCGGTACGGCGCTCGGGACGAGCCCGGTCAACGACTACTACTCCAAGACGTCGACCAGCCAGGGTCAGACGCTGTACCAGGAGGCGATCAGTGCGTACGCCTCCGCGCTGACCTCCTTCCAGACCGCCGCGCGGCTTCAGCCGCACAGCGGCAACGCGCAGTACCTCGTCTACAACGCCGCCATCTACGCAGGCAAGTACCCGGTCGCGCTCAAGGCGCTCCAGCGGTACGTGCAGCTCGATCCGCACGCGGCGCAGCTGTCGCAGATCGAGAAGACGTGCAAGCAGCTCGGCGGCTCCTGCACCCCCAAGCCCGCCAAAAAGCCCACGCACAAGTAGCGGGATTGCGGCGCGGGCCGCGCGGATAGACTCACCCTCAAGCGGCCCAGCGAGGCCGGTGGAACGATTTCGGGGGGACGACCGCGCATGAATTTCGACATCCAGACCGAGCAACTCAATAGCGATGCGTACGTCATCTCGCTCACCGGCGAGGTCGACCTCTACACCGCGCCGGAGTTCAAGCAGCAGCTGCTCGAAGTGATCGGGCAGGGCGGCAAGGAAGTCGTCGTCGACTTCAGCGGCACGACCTTCATCGACTCGACGACACTCGGCGTCCTCGTCGGTGGCGTGAAGCGGCTGCGCACGAACGAGGGCAGGCTCTCGCTCGTCTGCCAGGACCGGAACATCACGAAGATCTTCGAGATCACCGGTCTCGACAAGGTCTTCGAGATCTACCCGACGCGCGACGAGGCTGTCGCCGCCCTGGGAGTCCCACAAGGTTGAGGCGGGGCGGCCGGGTCGTAGCTCTGGGCGGAGGGTTGGCGGCGGCGGCGCTGCTCGTCGCGGGCTGCGGTTACGGCGGCGTCGCGACGGCGTCGGAAGCTGACACCCAGAACGGCCAGGCGATCTTCTCCTCCACGTGCGCGAGCTGCCACACACTGCAGGCGGCGGCCGCTAGCGGGACGATCGGCCCGAACCTCGACAACGCCTTCGCCACCGACCGCACGCAGGGCTACGCGAACGCCGATATCGAGAACGTCGTCCTCGACCAGATTCGGCTCGGCTCAGGCCCGATCGCGACGTACACGAAGGCGGAGCACGGCGTGAAAGGCCTGACGCCGCAGACGCAGATGCCTGCGCATCTCGTCACCGGCCAGAACGCGGTGGACGTCGCGGCCTACGTCGCCTCGGTCGCAGGGATCAACGGCTTCACGAAGTCGGTCAACCCGGCCACCCTCGGCACGGACGGCGGCAAGATCTTCAAGGCGGAGTGCGCCGGCTGTCACACGCTCGCGGCCGCCGGAGCGCACGGGACGACCGGGCCGAACCTCGACCAGCTGGGGCCGAAGCTGACGCTGGCGATCATCGTCCGCCAGGTGACGAGCGGCGGCTCGATCATGCCGCCCTTCAGCGGCAAGCTGAGCACCGCGCAGATCCAGGCCGTCGCGCAGTACGTCAAGTCCGTCGCCGGCAAGAAGTAGCGCTCGGCTAGACGCGGCTAACCGGGATCGCGACCCGTTCGCGGATCGCGTTCACCAGCTCCTCGTCGCCGACGACGAGCACTTCGTCGGCGCCGAACATCCGCAGCGCGTCCTCGACCGCCAGGGCCGGATCGTCCGCGCCGACTTCCGCGCGCGAGCCCGGGATCCGCGCTTCGAGCGCGGCAGCCGTCACCTCCGCGTCGTGGCGGCGGTCGTCCACCGCACCCGTCACCGCCTCGACCTTCGACGCGAGGGCCGGCACGACGACGAGCACCTCCGCCCCATCCGGCACCGACACGCTCTCGGTTCCCGGCGGCGCGACGACGAGGATCCGCCGGCGTCCCGGCGTCTCGGAAACGACCGCCTTCGGCGGCGCCGCGATTCCCGGCACCGGCTCTCCCCACAACCACCGGCCGAGCGCGCCGAACGCGACGACCGCGACCGCAACGCCGAGCCACGTGTTGATGTAGGCCGCGCCGATGATCACCGCCGCGCCGAGCACGACGATCCAAAGGAAGCGGTAGGCCTCGCCTTCGCTGCCGAGCGGATTGCGCATCTCTCCCTCCCTACCCCGGCCTCAGAGGATGTAGACCGTCGTGAAGACGACGATCCACATCACGTCGACGAAATGCCAGTAGATCCCGCCGATCTCAACGCCGTGATGGTGCTCGGCGGAGAAGTGCCCCCGGAAGGCGCGGACCGTCATGATCAGGAGGATCGAGAGACCGACGAACACGTGGACGCCGTGCAGGCCCGTCAGGCAGAAGAAGATCGTCGGGAAGGCGCCGTTCGACGTGTTGAAGCCGGCGCGCAGGTACTCGTACATCTGCGAGATGAGGAAGGCGAGGCCCATCAGGAACGTGAGGAGCAGGCCCGCGCGCATCCCCCAGACGTTCCCCTTCTTGATCGCCGTCGTCGCCCAGTGCATTGTCGCGCTCGAGGTCATGAGGATCACCGTGTTGATCCCCGCGACGAAGACCGGTAGGTGGTACGGCGGCGTCGGCCACGGCGTCCCGTTCACGACCCGCACGAAGAAGTAGGCCGTGAAGAACGAGCCGAAGAGCATGATCTCCGACGCGATGAAGAGGTACATCCCGAGCGTCTCGGGCTTGATCCGCGAGCTGTAGTGCGGCGCCGGCGGGTGCCCGTGATGCTCGTGCGACTCGGCGTGCGCGGCGGCGCTCATGCCGGAACCTCGGTCTCGGCCTTGGCGACGACGACGTGCTCCACGGGAACGCCTGTCTCCTTGCGCAGCCGCTCGACGAGATCCCTCCGCAGCCAGCCGGAGCGCTCGGGTTGGAAGGTCGAGACGAGGATCTCGTCGACCCGCTCGTCGTGCACCTCCTCCATCGCGGCGCTGAACGGATCGGGATGCGCGACCTGGCCGTGCACGTCGATCCCCCCGCCGCGCAGCTCGGCGAGCGCTCGCTTGAGACGGCTCTCCGCTTCGGGATGGGCGCCCGCACTCGGGTCGCTCTGCGGCGACAGGATGAGGAAGCTCGCCGGGCTCGCCGCGGCGCGCTCGCGGATCTTCGAGAGGAGCGCATCGCCGAGGACGGTCTCGTTGGCGATCACGAGGACGTTCGCCTCGGGCGGCGCGGTCCCGTCGGAGACGAGGTGCTCGACCGGCACATCGCCGGCCGCCGTGCGGATCCGGTCGAGGACTCCCCGGCGCAGCCAGCCGGACTTCTCCGCCGGATGCGTCGAGACGAGGATCGCGTCCACCGGCGGCTCGAGTGTCGCGAGCGCGTCGCGCACCGCCGCAGCCGGATCGGCCTCGACGACGTAGCCGTCGGCGGAGACGCCCGCCTCCCGCAGATGTCCGAGCGCGCGCTCGAGACGACGCCGGGCCGACGCGCGGCGCGTGTCGCTGTAGACGACGTAGCCGCGCTGCGGCGTGGTGACCGGGGAGACGACCGTTACCCAGAGATCGCCGTCGCGGGCGGCGAGCGCATCGCGCAGCGTCGCCGCGTCGACGGTCTCGTTCGCGACGACGAGCAGGTGCGTCATACGGGCACCTCCTCCATCTCACGCTCCTTCGACGGCGCGAGGATCGCGTGCTGCGCGCCCGGGACGCCGTACTCGTACGGCGAGCCGACGACCTGCGGGATCTCGTCGAAGTTGAAGATCGGCGGCGGCGAGCTGACCTGCCACTCGAGCGTCATCGCGCGCCACGGGTTCGCGGGCGCGATCTCGCCGAACCGCCAGCTCGTGATCATGTTGTAGAGGAAGACCAGCACGGAGGCGCCGAGGCCGAACGACGCGAGCGAGATGAACATGTTGAGCGAGGCGAAGCGCGACGGGTAGTAGGCGACCCGGCGGATCATCCCCTCGGTGCCGAGGATGTGCATCGGGAAGAACGTCAGGTTGAAGCCGATGAACGTCAGCCAGAAATGGAGCTTGCCGAGCCGCTCGTCGTACATCCGGCCGGTCATCTTCGGGAACCAGTAGTAGATCCCGGCGAAGATCGTGAAGACGGAGCCGCCGAAGAGCACGTAGTGGATGTGGGCGACGATGAAGTACGTGTCGGTGACGTGGATGTCGATCGGGACGGCGCCGAGCATCACGCCCGAGAGCCCGCCGATCACGAACATCGAGAGGAAGCCGAGCGCGAACAGCATCGGCGTCCGCAGATGGAGCTTCCCCTCCCAGATCGTCGCGAGCCAGCTGAAGATCTTGATCCCGGTCGGGACGGCGATCAGCAGGGTCGTGATCATCATCGGGACGCGCAGCCACGACGACATGCCGCTCGTGAACATGTGGTGCGCCCAGACCGAGAAGCCGAGCACGACGATCGCCATCAGCGAGAGCGCCATCAGCCGGTAGCCGAAGATCGGNNAGAACCAGAAGATGTGCTGGTACCCGAGTGGATAGCCGCCTCCCACCGGCGTGAAGAAGGCGGTGTGCATCACGTGGTCGAACATCGAGAAGAACTGCGAGCCGGCGATGAACGGCGTCGCGATCACGACAAGCAGCGAGGTCGTGAAGTTCGCCCAGACGAGTAGCGGCATCCGCCAGAAAGTCATCCCCGGCGCACGCATGGTGATGATCGTGACCAGGAAGTTGAGCGCGGTCATGATCGAGGACGCACCAGCCCACTGGACGCCCTGGTTGAAGAAGATCGCGCCGATCGGCTGGTGGGTCGAGTTGAGCGTCGCGTAGCCCGTCCAGCCGCCGGCGAAAGCACCGACGATGAACGAACTGAGCATCATGAAGCCGGCGATCGGCAGCAGCCAGAACGAGAGCGCGTTGAGGCGCGGGAAGGCCATGTCCCCGGCGCCGAGCATCAGCGGCACGACGAAGTTCGCGAGCCCGGCGAACGCGGGGATGATGAACAGGAAGATCATCAGCGACGCGTGCACCGAGAAGAGGCTGTTGTAGGTCTGCGGGCCGAAGTAGTGGCCGTTCGGCTTCGCGAGCTGAGCCCGGATGAGCAGCGCGAGCAGTCCGCCGATCAGGAAGAAGAAGATCGTCGTGACGAGGTACTGGACACCGATCACCTTGTGGTCGGTGTTGACCCGGAAGTAGTCGCGCCAGCTCCGTGCGCCGTGGCCCGAATGGTCCTCGGGCTGGGTCGGCGAGCCGATCGCGTAGCGCACCCAGTAGTCGAGGGTGCCGATGCCGGCGAGGAAGCCGAGCGGCAGGGCGACGAGCCCGCCGACGAGGACACACGGCTCTTCGAGAAGGAGCGGATGCCAGCCCGCGCCCCAACGCGCGAGAACGACGATCCCGAGCCCAATCCCACCCATGAAGAGCGCCATCCACGCCGCACGAATCAGCCCGGCGCCGAGGAGCCTGCGGCGCCAGGGGCTACCTCCGGCCGGGGCGTGGTGGACGTCGTGCGCGTTGGCGGTCGTCGCGGTCAACTAGCCGATCATCCTTTCTTACTCGACTGGACGAGGAACGACACGAGGGAGCTGAGCTGCGACTTCGAGAGCGTCTTCCCGAACGTCTGCGGCATCGTGTTCTTCGGGAAGCCGGGCTGGATGTAGGCGTTCGGGTCGATGATCGACTTCGTGATGAAGGCGGCGAGCGGCGTATTCGCCTGCTTCGCGTAGGAGACGAGCTTGTCGAGATCCGGTCCGATCTTCCCGCTCGCCTTCGCGGCGGAGAGCGTGTGGCAACTCGAGCAGCTGTTCGAGGTGAACAAGGCGAGACCGGCTGCGGCGCCCGTCGAGCCTGATCCGCTCGTCGGCGCGTTGCTCTTCTTCTGCTCGGCCAGCCACTTGTCGAACGCCGCGGCCGGCATGACGACGGCCTCGGTGCGCATCAGCGAATGCCCGAGGCCGCAGAGCTCGTTGCAGATGAGCGAATACGTCCCGACCCGGTCGGGCGTGACGTGGATGTTCGTGACGAGGCCCGGGACGATGTCCTCGTTGAGCCGGAACTCCGGCACGAAGAAGGCGTGGATGACGTCGAGCGAGCGCATGTACAGCTCGACCGAGCGTCCCTCCGGCAGGAACAGGACGGGGCTCGTCGCGTTGTTCGCCTCCGGGTAGCTGAACGTCCAAGTGAACTGCTGCGCCGTGACGTTGACCCGCAGCGTGTTGGCGCCCTGGGCGTCGTTGCGGGAGAGGACGATCCCGCTGACGATCGCGATCGCAGTGACGAGAACGAACGGGATCGTCGTCCACGCGATCTCGAGGCCCGTATGGCCGTGGATCGGCGGCCCGTCCTCGAGGTCGTCCGGCCGCGCCTGGAAGCGCAGCACGGAGTAGATGATCGCGGCCGCGACGATCGCGAAGAGCGCGATGCAGATCGCGATCACGAACCAGAAGACGAAGTCGATCCGGCCGGCCTGCCGGGAGGCGTCGACGGGAAGCCACGTTGGCACGAGCGCGACCGCCGTGGCCACGCCGCCAGCGATCAATCCGATCCCCAAAAGGGCGACGAGGGAGCCCCTGCGCATCCGTTTCGGAGCCTACCCGAGTACCGGGAAGCCCGAATCTCGAACCGGCACTACACCGTTGTCCTCCCGACCCCAGAGGAAATGGAGGATCGAATGGGACTCGGAGTCGGACTGATGCTGTCGGCAGTAGGCGCTGTGCTGGCCTTCGCCGTCAACGCGACGGTTTCCGGCGTGAACATCCACTCGGTCGGATGGATTCTGCTGATCGTGGGAATCGTCGGGATTCTGCTCTCGCTCGTGTTCTGGTCTTCGTGGGCAGGCCCCGGCTACTTCACTCGCCGGCGCACGTACTACGACGAGGGTCCGGCCGGCCCGCCCGCTGGCCCGCCCTACTAGGGCGCCAGGGACGCTTGATCCGACACGGCCGGTGCTTGGCGCCGGCCGTGTCTACGCGATAGGCAGCTCGAGGAAGAATGAGCTGCCGGTGCGGCCGTCGGACACGACCCAGATGCGGCCGTTCATCCGCGTCACGAGCTCGCGCGAGATGTAGAGGCCTAGCCCCGTGCCGCCGACGCCGCGCGTCAGGTTGGGGTCGAGCCGGAAGAACTTCTCGAAGATCCGGTCCTGCTCCGCCGGCGGAATCCCGAGCCCCTCGTCGCTGATGTGGAAGCGGACGCGCCCGCCGCTGCGCGCCACCTCGAGCTCGACGCGGCCGCCGTCCGGCGAGTACTTGACCGCGTTGTCGAGGAGGTTCGTGATGATCTGCCGCAGCTTGTCGGGATCCGCCGCGACCGGCGGCAGCCCGCCCGGGGCGCTCACGACGAGCTCGATTTCCGGCGGAAGCCGGGAACGCGAGATGTCCGCGACCTCGGCGGCGATTCCCGCCGCGTCGCAGCGCTCGATCGCGATGCTCATCCGGCCCGACTCGAGCCGACTGGCCCAGAGGATGTCGTTGACGATCCGCGCCAGCCGGTCCGACTCGCTCGAGATCACGTCGAGAAGACGGTCACGCTGCGGCTCTTCGAGCGACACGTCGCGCCGCCGCAGCGTCATCGCTGCTCCGTAGATCGCGGCGAGCGGCGTGCGCAGCTCGTGCGAGACCGTCGAGACGAAGTCCGTCTTCAGCTGCTCGACCGCACGTTCGTCGGTCATGTCGCGGAAGGCGTAGACCGTGCCGCCGGGGAAGCGGACCGCCGAGATCGAGAGCCAGCGCTCCTCGCCGAGCACGTCGACCGGCAGCGTCTCGGGACGTGACGGGCCGGCGTCCGGGTCCGAGGCGACGGGGATCCGTGCGCGGAGCGACGGCCAGTCGGCGATCAGCTCCGCCACCGGGCGTCCGACCGCCTCGGCGGGAAGTCGCCGCAGGCTGATCGCCGCGATCGGATTCCAGAGGCGCACAATGCCGAGCTCGTCGACGAGGAAGACGCCGTCGGCGACGTACTCGAGCGCCTCCGCGGCGTGCGCGCGCTCCTGCGTCTCCGCGAACAGACGCGAATTGTCGAGCGCGAGCGAGATGCGGCGAGCGAGCTCCGAGGCCATCTCGCGGTCCGACTCGTCGAAGCGCCGCTGGTCGCCGACGGTTCCGAGGCTGATCGCGCCGAGCGTCCGGCCACGCGCGATGAGCGGCGCGACGATGCCCGAGGTGTTGGCGATCTCGCGGATCGCGCGCGCATGCTTCGCGTCGTGAGCCATCGCGTCGACCGAGGACTGGAGATCAGGCAGGAGCTGCGTTTCGCCGGTGCGCAGTGCAACCTGAATCGGGTGCGTCGGCAACGTCGGCGGGTACCCGATGCGCAGGTCACGGACGAGCTCGGTCTTCTCCGGGTCGGCGTGGACGGCGACGACCCAGTGCACCTCGTCGTTCTCGTCGAGCAGGTCGATGACGAGGTAGCCCGCGAGCTCTGGGACGGCGAGGTCGGCGATTGCCGCGAGCGTGTGCTCCCAGTCGAGCGACGCAACGAGCAGCTCGCTCGCGCGCGCGAGGAAGCGCAGCTGCTCGTCGGATCGCAATCGGTCGCGCGAGGCGACGGTCTCGTCAGTGATGTCGCGTACGACGTTGACGACGAGCTCGACAGGACCAGCCTCGCCGAAGACGGGATTCGCGCGCACCGCGAGCCAGCGCTCCTCTCCCGTCTCGCGATCCACGCGCCGGATGACGGTCGAGCTCTCGACGCCCGCGAACGCCGAGTGGGTCGGAAGGTCTTCGGATCGCAGGGCCTTCCCGTCGAGGTCGAAGAGCTCGAAGCGCGCTTCCCACCCCCCAGCGGGGTCGGCGAGAAGCTCGTCGACCGACTCTTTCCCGAACTGGCGCGCCGACGCTTCGTTGGCGAAGAGGAGGCGCCGGTCGGCGGTTGTGACGGTGATCCCCTCCTCGACCGTGCGGAGGATCGTCGCGAGCTGCTCCCGCGACTCGGTCAACGCGTGCTGCGCCTGCGTGCGCTCGGTGACCGACGGGAGGTGATTGGCAATCGTGCGAGCGAGAAGGACTTCCCGCTCGGTCCACGCGTGCGGGGAGTCGCGGTAGAGCGTCAGCCTGCCGAGCAGCCGGTCGCGCCGGATGAGCGGGATGGCCGCGAGCGCCGCGATTCCCTCCCGCGTGACCGCCTGCTCGAGCTCGCGGTCGAGGCCGGCGGTCGCGACCTCCGCGACGAGGACCGGCTGCGGGTCGGTCTCGTCGGGCGCCCACGGCGAGTGCCCGTCCGTGGACGCGCGGTACTCCTCCGAGAGGCGACGCCAGCCACGGAACCGCATGACTCCGTCGTCGTCGCAGAGGAGGACCGAGGCGCGGTCGGCTCCGGTCGCCTCGAGCAACGCGTCGAGCGCCGCGTCGAGCACCTCGTCGAGAGCTCTCGCCCCGGCGACTGCGTCGGCAAAGCGATAGACCGCATCGAGGTCGCGAAGGCGCGAGCGGAGCTCCTCCCGCTCGCTCACGTCACGCGCGGTGCCGAGCATGAAGCGGAGCTCGCCGGCGTCGTCCCGTACCGACGACCCGTTCACCTCGAACCAGGCGAACGTGCCGTTGGCACGGCGGATGCGGAGCGTGAGGGCGTCGAGATCGGTTCCGGCGGCGACGCGCTCCCACGCGGCGATTGCGACGCCTTCGTCGTCGGGATGGATCAGCTCGAGAATCGGGGTTCCGGCGACGTCGGCCGGCTCCCACCCGAGCGCGCCCCACGACGGCGACGCGTAGACGATCGCGCCGGACGGGTCGCAGAGTGTGACGAGGTCGTGGGACCGCTCGACGACGAGCCGACGCACGGTGTCGTCGACGTTCTCCGCGGTGTTTCCGAGCGGCTCGATCCCGCTGCTCGTGTCTCTGCCCCCCCAACTGGCCAGTTTGTGGGCCGCAGTTTGCACGAAAGACGACAGAACGGCTAGGGCAGCGACGACCCGCGTAGGGTGCGGCATCGTGACATCGGCGCCGACGTATTCGGTCCTGCTTCCGTTCTTCAACCACCGGGCGACGCTCGGCGAAGCGATCGAGTCGGTCCTCGCGCAGACGTGCGAGAGCTGGGAGCTGATCGCGATCGACGACGGGTCGGAGGATGGCTCCTCCGAGGTCGCAGCCCGCCTGGCCGCTGCCGACCCACGGATCCGCATCCTCCGCCGTCCGAACGGCGGCGCGGCGCCGGCGCGGAACAGCGGGCTCGCCATCGCACGGGCTCCGTTCTGCGCGCTGCTCGATGCAGACGATCTCTGGCTCCCGGCGAAACTCGAGCGGCAACTTCCGCTACTCAGGGACGACACGGTCGTCTTCTCCGACGCCTACGTCGAGGAGGACGGGCAGCGTTTCCGCTACGGACGGCGCGTCGACCTGCCGGATGGCGTGTATCCGCGCGGCGCGGTGTTCGCCGAGCTGCTTCACCACAACTTCATTCCCTCCCATCTCACCGCCGTCGTGCCGACGGAATGGCTGCGGAGCGTGGGCGGATGGGACGACACCTTGCCTCCTCCCAGGTCGTCCGACTGGGATCTCTGGCTGCGTCTCGCGCTGGCGGGCGTCCGCTTCGACTACGTCGCGGAGCCAATGGCGGTCTACCGCGTTCGCGCCGGCACCCTGTCGCAGGACGGTGAAGGCATGCGGCGCTGCGCCGTCGTGATCCTGCGCAACCTCCGCGACCGCGCAACCGGCCCGCAGCGGACCGCGGTCGAGCGCCGTCTCCGCGTCGCGGACCGCGAGCTCGAGGTCTTTCTCCGCAAGCGGGCCTGGCTCGCCGCGTCTGCAGGGGATGTGGCGGCAGCGCGCCGGGATCTCCTGGCCAGCCGCGAGGCGAATCCGCGCTCAGCGCGCGCTATCGCGGGCCGGCTGCTCGCGCTGGCACCGCGGCTTCTCGAGAGCTACGCGCGCCGCAAGCTCCCGATCAGTTTCGAAGGGAAGTTCGTCCGCCATTAGATCCCGAACGCGGCCCGGGTTTCGGCGGGCGTTGCCGGCTCACGCTCGAACGCGCGCCCGAGCGCGACGATCCGCTCGACAAGCGCGGTGTTCGTCGCCGGCCGCTCCTGCACGCCGAGGAAGAGGTTGTCCTCGAGCCCAACGCGGACATGGCCGCCCATCGTCACCGCCAGCGCGTTCATCGCGAACTGGTAGCGGCCGATCCCCGCAGCCGCCCAGACCGCGCCGGCCGGCAGCGCCTGCACCGCCAGCGCCAGGTTGAGCGGCGTGGCCGAGAGCGTGCCGAGCGAGCCGAGCAGGATGTTGAAGTACGGACGCGTGCCGTCGAGAACGCCGCGTTCAATCAGGTGGGTCGCGTAGTCGACCATCCCGAGATCGAAGATCTCGAGCTCCGGGACGATGCCTCGCTCCCGCATCCGCTCCGCGAGCCGCCGGATCATCTCCGGCTCGTTGGCGACGGCCTGCTTCGGGAAGTTCAGCGAGCCGAGCGTGAGCGAGGCCATGTCCGGCTTGAGGTCGCCCGCAAGATCGAGAACGTCCGCACGCTCTTCGAAGCTCTTGAAGGTGCGCCCGCTCGTCGAAACGACAACGATCACGTCGGGGCCGCGCTCCTTCACGCGGCCGATGACGTCGGCGTAGACCTCGCGCCGGTACGTCGGCGCGCCGGCCTCGTCGCGAGCGTGCAGATGGACGATCGACGCGCCGGCCGCCACGACGCGCTCGACGTCGGCGGCGATCTCCTCCGGCGTGACCGGCACGGCGGGATTGTCTGCCTTCGTCGGCACCATGCCGGTGAGGCAGGCGTTGACGATCAGCGGCGCGCTCAATCGACGGCGGAGGCGTCCATGGCGCGTGCAGGCACGCCGACGACCGTCGTCTCGGCGGAGACGTCCTTCGTCACCACCGAGCCGGCGCCGATCACCGCCCGCGCACCGACGCGGCGGTTGTTGAGGACGAGCGCACCCATGCCGACGTACGCCTGATCGCCGACCACGGCAAACCCCGCGATGTTCGCCCCAGGCATCACGGAGACGTGCGAGCCGATCTCCACGTGGTGGCCGACGAGGACGCCGCGGTTGAGAATGGTGTGCCTGCCGATGTGCGCGTGCGCGCCGACCACGACTCGGGCGCCGACGAGCACGCCGGCCTCGAGCACAGCAACTCGAGAGACGTGAGCGCTCGGGTGGACGATGGTCGCGAACGCGAGTCCTTGCTCCTCGACCTGGCTCGTGAACTCGGCGCGATCCGTGGTGCCCAGCGCCGAGCAGGCGAGGTGCGTGCCTGCGAAAACGCCGATCTCGTCGATCCAGTGGACCGGCAGACCGAGGATCGGATGCTCGCAGCGGCTGCGGTCGCGGCTCTCGACGAAGCCGGCCACCTCGAAGCCGGGGCAGTCCGAGACGAGATCTGCCACCTCCTCGGCGAAGCCGCCCGAGCCGAGAAGCAGAACGGGCGACGGCTCGTCGACGCGGACAGTGCCGCTCTCCATCGGGCGCAGTATGCCTCTCCGTGTCTACCGTCGGGGCAACGAGTGGGCCGTGCAGGGATCGAACCTGCGACCTTGGGATTAAGAGTCCCCTGCTCTACCAGCTGAGCTAACGGCCCGGAAGCGGCGGCATTGTAGCCTCGCTCTCGTGAAGGTCCTGACCGTCGTCGGCAACCGCCCGCAATTCATCAAGTCCGGCCCGCTCTCGGCCGCGCTCGCCGCGGCCGGGATCGAGGAGGTCGGCTTGCACACCGGCCAGCACTGGGATCCGGAGCTCTCCGACGTCTTCTACGACGAGCTCGGCCTGCCCGAACCGCGCTACCGGCTCGACCTCCACACCGCCGACGCCGAGGCGATGCGCCCGCAGATCGCAGCGGCGATCGAGCGCGAGCGGCCCGACTGGACGCTCGTTTTCGGCGACACAAACTCGACGCGCGCTGGGACGGAGGCGGCGGGCAAGGAGGGCGTCCCGGTTGCACACGTCGAGGCCGGCCTCCGCAGCGGCGACCTCTCGATGCCGGAGGAGCACAACCGGATCGCGGTCGACGCCGCAGCGGCTCTTCTCCTCTGCCCGGACGAGCGCTCGCGCGAGATCCTGCAAGGCGAGGGAGTCGGCGGCCGGATCGAGGTCGTCGGCGACGTGATGGCGGACGCGTGCTTCCGGTTCGCACCGATCGCGCGCGAGCGCTCGACGCTCCTCAGGCGGCACGAGCTCGAGCCGGGCTCCTATGTCGCGGCGACGATCCACCGCGAAGCGAACGTCCGGCCCGAACGGCTGGCACGGATCGTGGAGGGCCTCGGCCGCACCGGCGAGCGCGTCATCTTCCCGGCCCATCCGCGCACCCGCGGCGCGCTCGGAGACATCCCGCCGAACGTCGAGGTCCTCTCACCGCTCGGCTACCTCGACATGGCCGCGCTCGTCTCGCAGGCGCGCGTGCTCGTCACGGACTCCGGCGGGCTGCAGAAGGAGGCGTACTGGTACGGCGTCCCGTGCGTCACCGCGCGGCCGTCGACCGAGTGGAAGGACACCGTCGAGCTCGGCGCCAACGTCCTGGTCGACGACGACCCGGACAAGCTCGTCGCCGCGGTCGCCGCCGCCCGGATGCCGGACGAGCGGCCGCCTCTCTACGGCGACGGTCACGCTGCGGAACGGGTCGTCGCTAGCCTTGCCGCCGGATGAGCGAGGGCGCCTCCTACGACATCGCCGTCATCGGCGCGGGCTACGTCGGCGTGCCGCTCGCGGCCACCTTCGCGGAAGCAGGACAGCGCGTCCTCGTCGTCGACGTGGTGGAGAACGTCGTCGCGGCGCTGAACCGCGGCGAGTCGCACATCGAGGACGTGGCGAGCGAGCGCCTCTCCCCGCTCGTCGAGCGCGGGCTGATCCACGCGACGACGAGCTACGACGAGCTGCCCGCTGCCGCCGCGGTTCTCATCGCGCTCCCCACCCCGCTCTCGCGCCAGCGCGAGCCCGACCTCTCGATCGTCACAGGAGCCGCCATGAAGCTCGCCGGCGTGCTGCGCGAGGGCCAGGTCGTCGTGCTCGAGTCGACGACGTGGCCGGGCACGACCCGCGAAGTCCTCCAGCCGATCCTCGAGGAGGGAAGCGGCCTGAAGGCCGGCGAAGGCTTCTTCCTCGCGATGTCGCCCGAGCGCGTCGACCCGGGCCGCGAGGACTGGACGACGAAGACGACGCCGAAGGTGCTCGGCGGCATCACGCCCGAGTGCACGGCGCGCGCCGCCGACGTCTACCGCGCCGCGATCGACACCGTCCACGAGCTCTCGAGCCCCGAGGCCGCGGAGCTGACGAAGCTCCTCGAGAACATCTTCCGTTCGGTCAACATCGCGCTCGTCAACGAGCTAGCGATTCTCTGCGACCGGATGGGAATCGACATCTGGGAGGTCGTCGACGCGGCCGCGACAAAGCCGTTCGGCTACATGCGCTTCAGCCCCGGCCCCGGCCTCGGCGGCCACTGCATCCCGGTCGATCCGTTCTATCTGACCTGGAAGGCACGCGAGTTCGGCTTCTACACGGAGTTCATCGAGCTCGCCGGCAAGGTCAACGAGGAGATGCCGTACTTCTGCCGCTCGCTCGTCTCGCAGGCGCTGAACCACGGGGCGCAGAAGGCGATGAAGGGCTCGCGGATCCTCGTTCTCGGCGTCGCCTACAAGCCGGACATCGGCGATGTGCGCGAGTCGCCGGCGCTGAAGATCCTGTCTCTCCTCCGGAACGCGGGCGCCGACGTCGCGTACCACGACCCGCACGTCCCGAGCATTCGCCTGAACGGAGACGAGCTCGCGTCGGCCGCCTACGAGCCCGGCGCCTACGACTGCGTCGTCGTCGTCACCGACCATTCCGCGCTCGACTACGACTCGCTCGTGGACGAGGCGAAGCTCGTCGTCGACTTCCGCAACGCGACCGGCGCGAAGGGCACCGCGGCGGAGCACGTCTACAAGCTGTGAGCTCGGACGAGAAGCTCACGGTCGCGCAGGTCGGGCTCGGCTACTGGGGCCGGAACCTCGCGCGCAACTTCGACGACCTGACCGACCTCCGCTGGCTCTGCGATGCGAGCGCCGAGCGGCAGGAGGAGTTCGCGGAGCGCTATCCCGACGCGCGGGTGACCGGAGACTTCGCCGAAGTGCTCGCGGACGACGACGTCGACGCCGTCGTGATCGCGACCCCGGTGCCGACGCACCATCCGCTCGCGAAGGCCGCGCTCGAGGCCGGGAAGCACGTCTTCGTCGAGAAGCCGCCCGCGATGCGCGTCGCCGAAATGGAGGAGCTCGTCGGGCTCGCCGAGGCAGGCGGCCTCGTCCTCATGCCGGGCCACCTCCTCCTCTACCACCCGGGCGTCCAGAAGCTGAAGGAGCTGGTCGACTCGGGCGAGCTCGGCGACGTGCTCGTCGTCTACGGCAACCGCCAGAACCTCGGGGTGATCCGCAAGGACGAGAACGCCCTCTGGTCGCTCGGCGTTCACGATCTCTCGGTGATCCTCCTGCTGATCCAGGAGGAGATCGTCGAGGCCTCGGCGCACGGGCACGCCTTCCTCACCGAGGGAGTCGAGGACGTCGTCTTCTGCTACCTCCGCTTCGCGTCGGGGAAGATCGCGCACATGCACCTCTCCTGGCTCGACCCGCACAAGATGCGGCGGCTCACCGTGGTCGGGCGCGACAAGATGGCCGTCTTCGACGACATGGAGCTCGCGCACAAGGTGACCGTCTACGACAAGGCACCCGAGCAGGCGTCCGATTCCTACGGCGAGTGGCGGACGCGCACCGGCGACACGTTCAGCCCGAAGATCTCGAACGCGGAGCCGCTCAAGCTCGAGTGCCAGCACTTCATCCGGCTCGTCTCCGACGGCTGGAACGGACGGGAGATGCGCGACGGCCTCGAAGTCGTGCGCGCGCTCGAGCTCCTGACGGAGAGCCTGAATGGGAGCTGAGGCGGAAGTCCACCCGACTGCGATCGTCTATCCGGGGACGGTGCTCGGCGACGGGGTCAAGGTGCTCGAGTACGCCGTCGTCGGCAAGCAGCCGACGCTCTCGCGGCGCTCGACGGCGAAGCGTGAGGAGCTGCCGCCGGCCGAGATCGGCGCCGGCACGATCGTCTCCACCGGCGCGGTCGTCTTCGCCGGGACGACGATCGGCGAGCGCGTCATCCTCGGCGACCAGTCGTGCGTACGCGAGCGCGTCGTCGTCGGCGACGACGTCGTGATCGGCCGCGGCTCGCTCGTCGAGAACGACACGACGATCGGGGCGATGACGAAGATCCAGGCGGACGCGTACATCACCGCGTACTCGACGCTCGAGGAGCACGTCTTCATCGCGCCGTGCGTCGTGACGACGAACGACAACTTCATGGGACGGACCGAGCGCCGGCACGAGCTCGTCAAAGGCCCGACCATTCGCCGCGGCGCGCGCGTCGGCGGCGGCGCCGTCCTTCTTCCAGGCGTCGAGGTCGGCGAGGAGGCGTTCGTCGGCGCCGGCGCGGTCGTGACGAAGGACGTCGAGCCGCGAGTCGTCGTCGTCGGCAACCCGGCGCGAGTGCTGAAGCCCGTCCCCGTGGACGAGCTGCTCGAAAACCAGTAGCTACCCGGCGGGCGCGGTCTTCGCCAGCTGCAGCGTGTACGCGCCGCCGCCCTTGTGCTCGTCGTGCAGCACGACGTCGTACCAGCCTGTCTTCGGCGCGCGGTAGGAGAAGTGCTTGGCCGGCCCGGTCATCCCTGTCCCGCCGCGGAGGATGACGCCATGCCCGCGCACGAGCAACAGCCGGATCTGCGCGTCGCGCCACTTCGCGTGGGCAGTCACGGCCAGCCGCGCCCCCTTCTGGAGCTTGACCTTGTAGAAGTCGATCGGGTCGTCCCAGTAGTCGAGCGTCGCCGTGACGGTCTCCTTCCGGCCCGGCAGAACCCAAGCCTGCCCGAGCGTGTCGTTCGGCTCGTCGCGGTCGGAGGGCGGGATGGCCCCCGTGTTGAGCGCGGCCACCGCCGCCTCGACGTCGAGCCGTCCCCAGCCCGTGAAGCGGTCGCGTCCGGTTGCGCACTCCGAACAGCCGGTCGACGCGTTCACGTCGTCGGTGCTGCGCTCGATGATCGTCCCGACCTGGCTCGCGGTCAGCGAGGGGTCGAGCGCGAAGATGACCGCGGCCTCGGCGCTGACCTGCGGGGCGGAGAACGACGTCCCCTGCGGATGGATGTAGTCGCCTGCCGCGCAGTCGGTGTAGCCCTGCGCGGCGCAGCCGTGCTGCGGAGCCGTGAGAGCCGCCGGGAAGGTGGAGAAGATGTCGACGCCGGGCGCCGTGAGATCGACGTAAAGCGGATCGCGGTCGGAGAAGTCGGGGACGTCCCCCGCGCGGTTCAGCGCACCGACCCCGATCACGTGCGGCAGCGCCGCCGGCCAGCTCGCGTAGTTCCACGGCGACGACGGCGCCTCGTCGGAGTTTCCGGCGGCCGCGACGACGAGCGCGCCCTTCCGCTGCGCATAGGCGACCGCCTCCGCCTCGACCTGGGAGTACGTGTCGACGCTCGGATCCGCCGGGTCGCGGACGGCGCCGAAGCTGAGGTTGATGACGCGAGCTCCCTGGTTCGCCGCCCAGCGGATCGCCTTCGCCTCCGCGCCGAGCGGGATCGTTCCGTCCGGCGTGACGACCTTCGCCACGAGCAGCTCGGCCGAATAGGCGATCCCGACGACCCCGTTCGTGCCGAGGTCTCCGGCGATCTCTCCCGCGATGATCGTGCCGTGACCCTCGGTGTCGTTGCAGGCGTTGCCGGTGACGAAAGTCTGCGTGGCGAGGATCCGGTTCGCGAAGTCCGGCAGCGAGCAATCGATGCCCGAGTCGATGATCGCCACCTTCACCGGCGCGAGCGCGGACGGCGGCGCCGACCAGGCGTCGAACGCGTGATCCTGCCCCAGGTACCACTGCTTGGCGTAGTCGGCGTTCGCCGGGGTGAACGCGGCGGCAGGTGTGGCTGCGACGAGCGCAACCCCAACGGCGCCAAGCAACGCGACTCTCGTCCTAACCCTCACCGGGGAACGGTAGCCCGCGCTGAGCTATTCGACGCCGATACGGACGTACGCGGCGGCGTCCGCGGGAGTGGCGAGGCGATAGTCGGTCGTGGCGGAGGGAGTGACGTCGACGCTGATCGCACCCGTCACCAGGTCGGGCGTGACGGTCTCGAGCTGCGTCCACCCCGATCCCGGCGTCCGCTCCTGTAACGCGACGTTCTTCACGCCGCGGACGACGCCGGTCAGCGTCACCGTCGATCCGGCGGTGACGGGCGCGTTCGGAAGCGGAGGCTGAAGAGAGAGGACGGCGACGCTGAACCAGGTCGAGCGGAGGTCGAGCTTCGCCGCCGCGGAGTCGCCTGTCGCGGTCGCGGCCGTCTCGGCCCCGTTGCGCAGCGCCGTGACGTCGAGGGCGGTGACGCGCTTCGACGAGTTCCGCGTCACGGTCGCGTCGAGCAGCCGCCCCTTGATCCCGAGCGCCGCGCCGAGCGTCTTCGCGGTCACGGCCACGGGGCCCCAGTTGTGCCACGGCGAGATGCCGTCGTAGGGGTCGCGGACCGAGACGAGGTACGGCCGCGCGCCGCCCCACGCATCTGCCGAAGACTGCGTCCAGCCGCCCGTGCTCGAGGAGAAGACGGTCGTCGCGACCTTGCTGCCGTACATGAGCACCTCCCCCGCCGTGGCGTCGACGGCCGCGATCGACTCGGGCGTCTCCGCCGAGACGCCGAGGTACGCTTGGCTGCGCGAATCCGGATAGACGTCGAACGGCCCGCCCGGGCGGCGGCTCGCGACCGCGAACGAGCGGGAGGCAACCGCCTGCGCCTCGAGCGCGTCAAGCAACCACGAGGACGGCATCTCCGACGCGACGACGCTATAGAGGTACTGCTCGAGCGGAAGGATGTCGACCGCCTGCAGCTTTCCGTTCACGACGTCGACGACGAGCTTGCCGCGATAGGCGCGGCCGAGAGTCAGCGACGAGCCGGCTGCGGCGGAGAAGGTGAGCGGCGGGTCGAGCGGCTGCGCCGCGCCGCCGTCGACGGCGAGGGTGAGCGCAGGCGTCAGCTTCGTGCTGCCGGCGGCGAGGGTGTGCGTGGCGCCGCTCGAATCGGCGACGGTGATCGGCTGGTCGGAGGAGAGCGTCAGCCGCTTCTTGCCGGCGGCGACGAGAACGCGGATCTTCCGCACCGTCGTCCGGCCGGGTGTCGTGCCCGGGTAGTACGCGGAGAGGATCTGGTCGTACGTGTAGCTCTGCAGCGCGTAGCCCTCGGCGCCCCACTGCCCCATCCCGACGCCGTGCCCCCAGCCGTGCCCGCTGACGAGAAAGAGCGCACCGGAACCGGTGGGCGCGACGTACTGCTTCTTCGGCGTGCGGGCAGCCTCCGTTGTCGGCGCAAGCACGACGAAGACGGCGAGGAGAGCGGCTGCGAGAAGACTGCTGCGGTGCATGCGAAGGCGCGTCCTGTTAGGAACGTAGCGCCTTCTCCTTCGGGATCGAACCCGGGAATCCCGCCTCTTACAACACGCTTACGGCTCCGTCCGGACGCCGTGTAGACTGCGCCCTGAGTTTGAGGCGACGAAGCCTCGGCAGCCACGGTGGATGTGGCGGGCCGGGGCTTTTTGCATTTTTGGTTGTCCATTTCTGAGGAGGAGGAAGGATGGGTTACGTGGAGAGCAAGAACCGGGCAACGTCGGATCCGGGGGAGCGCAAAAAGGTGCTCGAGGAGATCGCGGCCCGCGGCATCGATGACGTGCTCCTCTGGTTCACCGATCTCGAGGGGCACCTCAAGAGCTTCTCGATCACCATCAACGAGGTCGAGGGCGCGCTCGACGACGGGATGGGCTTCGACGGCTCGTCGATCACGGGCTTCAACGCCATCGAGGAATCCGACATGATCGCGATCCCCGATCCGAAGACGTTCCGGGTCCTTCCCGACGGCCTGACGGGGCGGATGATCTGCGACGTCGTCACGCCCGACGGGCAGCCGTACGCCGGCGACCCGCGCTTCGCGCTCCGCCGCGCGCTCGAGCGGATGGAGTCGATGGGCTTCGACANNCGACGAGGGCGGCTACTTCGCGCAGACGACGCTCGACGCCGCCACCGGCATCCGCCGCGACACGATCCGCGCGCTCGAGTCGATGGGCATCCCGGTCGAGTACCACCACCACGAGGTCGGCCCGTCGCAGCACGAGATCGACATCCGCTACGCGGGCGCGCTCGACATGGCGGACTACATGCTCACGTACCGGCTCGTCGTCAAGGAAGTCGCGAAGCAGCACGGCTTCCACGCGACCTTCATGCCGAAGCCGCTGTTCGGCGAGAACGGTTCCGGGATGCACACGCACATGTCGCTCTTCACCGACGGGCACAACACGTTCTTCGACGGAGACGACAAGTGGCACCTCTCCGACACGGCGAAGGCGTTCATCGCCGGCCAGCTGCGCCACGCGCGCGAGCTCTCGGCCGTCTTCGCGCAGTGGGTCAACTCGTACAAGCGGCTTGTGCCGGGCTACGAAGCGCCGGTCTACGTCGCGTGGTCGCAGCGGAACCGCTCCGCGCTGATCCGGATCCCGCTGTACAAGCCGGGCTCCGAGCAGGCGACGCGCGCCGAGATCCGCTGTCCCGATCCGGCCTGTAACCCGTACCTCACCTTCGCGGCGCTCCTCCACGCAGGGCTCGAGGGGATCGAGAAGGGCTACGAGCTGCCGGAGCCGATGGAGACGAACCTCTACCACCTCACGCCGGAGCAGCGGCGCGAGCGCGGCATCGTCTCCCTCCCGGAGACGCTCGGCGAGGCGACCGACGAGCTCTCGCAGTCGGAGCTGATGAAGAAGGCGCTCGGCCCGCACATCTTCGACCGCTACGTCGAGCTGAAGCGGAAGGAGTGGGACGAGTACCGCGTCCAGCTGACCGACTGGGAAATGAAGAAGTACCTGGCGGTTCTGTAGGCCGCATCCAGCTGACACGGGCCGCGGCGGCACTCCTCCGTCCGCCGCGGCCCGCATCGTTTAGGGCGTGGGCGGACTCGCCTCGCCGTTTCTCCTGTTGATCTTCCTCGCCGGCGCGGTCGCGACGTGGATGGCCGGCGTCGCGCTCTCGAAGACAACGGACGCTTTGGATGCGCGGCTCGGGCTCGGCGACGAGATCGGCGGCTTGGTCCTGTTGTCGATCGCCGGCAGCCTGCCCGAACTTGCGATCACGATCTCCGCCGCTGCGCAGGGGAACCTGCCGCTCGCGGCGGGCAACCTGATCGGCGGCATCGCGATCCAGACGATGGTGCTGCTGATCTGCGACGTCGCGGCCGGGCCGTCACGGCCGCTCACGTACCTCGTCGGAAGGTTGACGCCGGTGCTCGAGGGTCTCCTCGTGATCATCGTCGTCGCCTGCGTGGAGATGGGGGCGCTCTTGAAGCCGTCGGTCGCGATCTTCGGCCGCATCAGCCCGGCCTCGATCGCGATCGTCGTGATCTGGGCCGTCGGCCTCTACATCATCAACCGCTCGCGGAAGGATCCCCGCTGGAAGGTCGAGGCCCCCGACGCGCAGCCAGGTCGGAAGCTGCACGAGAAGCGGCACCCGGACCAGCCGCATCCGTTCGCCGGCGCGACGACACTCCGCGTCGCGCTGATCTTCGGCGCGGCGTGTGCGGTGACGCTCGCTGCGGGCGTGATGCTCGAGCAGAGCGGCAACGATCTCGCCAACCGGCTCGGCGTCAACGGTGCGATCTTCGGAGCGACGGTGCTCGCTGCCGCGACCGCGCTACCGGAGATCTCGTCGGGGATCGCCGCGGTGCGGCTCGGCGACAACGCACTCGCAATCGGAGACATCTTCGGCGGCAACGCCTTCCAGGTCTGCCTCTTCCTCGTCGCCGATCTCGTCGCCGGAAAAGCGGTGCTGCCGACGGCCGGGCCGCAGAACGCGTGGCTGGCCGCGCTCGGCATCGCGCTGACGGCCGTCTACGGATTCGGCGTGATCGGGCGGCCACTCCGTTGCCGCTTCCGGCTAGGGCCGGACTCGATGCTCGCCCTCGCGGTGTTCGGATTCGGCATAGCCGGTCTGTTCTTCGTCATCCCGCACTAGCCGACCGGCTTGGCATAGGCGACGAGAGTCGCGAGGGCGAGCGCGTCCTGCCGCCGGAGCGAGGTATCGAGGCTGTCGTCGCCGGAGACCGAGGCGCTCGCCTGGATGAGGACGTTCGTTCCTCCAGTGTCGACGCAACGCCAAGCCTGCTGGTCCTCGTACGTCGCCGACCAGAAGACGCTGACGCCGTTCAGCGCGAAGGTGTGCATCGCACTTTCTTCCGTGTAGCAGAACGCGCTTACGACGCCGAACGACGGCTGGCCGATCCCGGTGAAGTAGAGATCGAAGCCTGCTGGGCTCACGTTTTCCTCGTACGCGTATTCGTAGCCGGGCGGGAGTCGCGTCGGGAAATACGCGAGTTGGGGGTTCTCGCGGGCAATCGTCTCCTGGACGCTCACAGGAATGGCCGCCGAGTAGTGCGGGCTACCCGGCTGCCAGACCATGAGGACGAGGATCGCGATGAGCAGAAGCCCGCTTGCGTAGCTCGCCCATAGCGGTCCTCGTGCGGCGATGACCCCACGCAGCTCCGGGCTCGGCGCGTCGCCCTCAGCGGCGAGCTTCTCGGCGAGATGGCGCGCGTGCCGGGCCGTCCTGCCGCCGAAGCCGCCTAGCGCCATCGCGGCGACCCACAGCCCGAGCGCTGCCTGGATCCACGCCGGCGAGAAGCCGAGCCCCTCGTGCTCCGCGAGCGCGATCCCGAAGCCGAGCGTGAACAGCGCACCGGCGCCCACGAGCGCCGCGCCGAACGGGGCAAGGCGCAGGAGCCCATGGATCTCGCTCGGCCTTTCCCTCCGGATCGCCGCGAGCTGGAGCACTCCTACGACCGCACCACCCGCGAAGAAGCAGAACGCGCCAAGCAGGTGGAAGAACAGGAGAACGTGAGTCAGCGCCACGACGCTCCTACGATAAGCGCGTGGACGCGAGCGAACGGCACCTGCGGCTGCTGACGGAGACGAGCGCCGCCGTCAATTCGACGCTCGACCTCGAGGAGGTTCTCCACCTCGTCGCGGAGAAGGTCGCGGCCGCGCTCGAGGCGGACGCCTGCTTCGTCTACCTCTACGACGAGGCTGCCGGCGAGCTCGTTCTGCGCGCGACGCACGGCACGCCGCTCGACGAGATGACGCGCCGGCCGCGCCTTCGGCCCGGCGAGGGAATCACCGGCGTCGCTGCGGCCGAGCTTCAGCCGGTCGCGATCGCCGCCGAAGCGCACCTCGATCCGCGCTGGAAGGAGTTCCCGAACCTGCCTGAGTCGGAGTTCGAGTCGATCCTTGCCGTGCCGATTCTCGCGCGCGAGCAGCTCGCCGGCGCGCTCAATGTCCGCACGCGTGCGCCGCGCGAGTTTCGGCCGGACGAGATTGGGCTGCTGGAGGCGATCGCAAGCCAAGTCGCGCAATCGATCGTCCACGCGAAGCTCTACGCCGACGCACAGCGCCGCGTCCTCGAGCTCGAGGCGCTCGCGAAAATCTCCGAAGCGGTCTCCGAGTCGCTCTACCTCGAGGAGTCGCTCGAGGCGATCGTGAAGACGACGATGGACGCGGTGCAGGCGACGGGCGCTGCGCTCGTCCTCGAGGACGGCCGGATCGCCTGGCCGGAAGGCCGCGCCGGCATGCACGCCGTCCGTACGCCGCTTCGCTGGAAGCGCCGCGAGATCGGCGAGCTCGTCGCAGACAAGGACGTCCCTTTCACCGACGAAGAGCGCGCGCTGCTCGAGGCGATCGCCCACCACGCCGCCGTCGCGCTCGAGCACGGGCGCGCGGTGATGCGCGGCGTTCTTGCCCAGGAGATCCACCACCGCGTCAAGAACAACCTCCAGACGGTCGCGTCGCTCCTCCGCCTGCAGGCGAGCGCGGAAGGCGTCGACCCGCGCGAGGCGCTCGAGCACTCCGTCAACCGGATCCTCGCGATCGCCGCCGTGCACGAGGCGCTGACCGAGCAGCGGGAGGAGAACGTCGATCTCGCGGAGCTGATCGACCGGCTGCGCGCGATGCTCGTGCAGGGGATCGGCGGTGGACGCGAGGTCGAGGCGCACCTCGAGTCGGTCTCCCTCGCGGGCAGCCGGGCGACCGCGCTCGCGCTCGTCTTCTCCGAGCTCCTCCAGAACGCGCTCGAGCATGGCTCCGGCGCAGTGCGGATCGAGCTCGCGCACCGGAACGGCGATGTCGTCCTCGCGATCGCTGACGAGGGCGAGGGGACGGTCGGCGCTGCGGAAGGCACCGGGCTCTCCATCGTCCGCGCGCTCGTCGCCGACGAGCTGCAAGGCAGCTTCGCGCTCGCGGGAGCGCGCGCCGAGGTGGTGTTCCCGGCATGAAGGAATGGTCGGAGGTGCTCATCCACGTGCGGCGCGGCGAGGAGTTCCTCGTCACGCATCGCGCGCCCGACGGCGGCGGCTACTGGCACGTCATCGCCGGCGGCGTCGAGCCGGACGAGGAATGGCACGCGGCGGCCGTGCGCGAGCTGCAGGAGGAAACGAGCCTCGCCGTCGAGCAGCTGGAACCGATCGGCGAGTTCGCGTACGTCCGCGAGTCGTGGGAGGAGGAGCCGGGATTGCGCGTCCACGTTCACGCCTTCCTCGTCGACGTCGAGCCGGGCTGGGAGCCGTCGCTCGACCACGAGCACGACGACTACCGCTGGCTCCCGCGCGACGAGGCCGCCGAGCTCCTGTTCTGGCCCGAGCCCGCGCAACTCCTGCGTGCGCTGCAGCCGTAGAGTCAGCTCGTGAGGATCCTGATCGCCGAGGACGAGACGATCATCCGGCTCGACCTGAAGCAGCTGCTCGAGCGCGCCGGCTTCGAGGTCTGCGCCGAGGCGAAGGACGGCGAGGAGGCGGTGGAGCTTGCGCGCTCCGAGAAGCCCGAGCTGGCCATCCTCGATGTGAAGATGCCGAAGCTCGACGGAATCGAGGCTGCGCGGCGGATCCTCGAGGAGCGGCCGATCCCGATCGTGATGCTGACCGCGTACAACCAGCAGGAGCTCGTGTCGCGCGCGGTCGAGGCGGGCGTGTTCGGCTACCTCGTCAAGCCGTTCCGCGAGCAGGATCTCCTCCCCGCCATCGCCGCCGCGCGCGCCCGCCACGAGGAGCTGCAGGCGCTGCGCGCAGAGGCGGAGTCGCTCGCCGACGCGCTCGCCGCGCGCAAGGTGATCGAGCAGGCGAAGGGTCTGCTGATGGAGAAGGAGCAGCTGAGCGAGCAGGAGGCGTTCGCACGACTCCGCAAGGCGAGTCAGTCGTCCGGCCGGCCGCTGAAGGTGATCGCGGAGGCAGTCGTGGCGACGCTCGCAGGAGAGAACGCGTGAGCGAGGAGCATCCGAACGCGGCGCTCGTCCGGCGCGTCTTCGCAGCCTTCGGTCGCGACCCGAAGGCGATCGCGGCGGCGTTCGACCGCGAGATCGTCTGGCGCGTGCCCGGCGACACGGCCATGTCAGGCGAGTACCACGGCCGGATCGAGGTGATGGAGTTCCTCCGCCGGACGGGGCTCGAGACCGGCGGCACCTACCGCAGCTCGCTCCACACGATCTTCGCCGACGACGAGTGGGCCGTCGCGATCTACCGCGCGAGCGGCAGCCGCAACGGATTGGACCTCGACGTCGAGCAGGCACTCGTGATCCGGATCCGCGACGGCATGTGGCAGGAAGTCACCGCCGTCCCGCTCGACTCCGCCTTCGAGCGCTTCTGGGCCTAGGCCTGCGCCTGGTCGAAGAGGTGTTCCCAGCGCTCGAGCAGGGCGGTGAGCGCGTCGCGGCTGCGCTTGTGCGCGGCGAGAACGTCGACGTCCGTCCAGTCCTCGGCGAGCTTCATCTCCAGCTGCGCGACTTCGGCTTCGCAGGCCGCGATCTCCGCCTCGAGGCGCTCGAGCTCGGAGGGACGCCGCTTCTTCGCCGCGGGCGCTTTCGGCTTCGCCGCAGGCTTGGGCTTCTCGACGGCGAGCTTGGGCTTCTCCCGCGCCTCGCGCTCCTCGCGGCGGCGCAGCAGCTCCGCCCAGCCGCCGTCGTAGGCGCGCAGGTCGCCGTCCTCGATCGCGAGCGTCCGCTCGGCGATCGCGTCGAGCAGGGCGCGGTCATGGGAGACGAGCAAGATCGTGCCGGGGAACGCGTCGAGCGCCGCCTCGAGCGCTTCGCGGCTCTCGAGGTCGAGATGGTTCGTCGGCTCGTCGAGGACGAGGAAGTTCGCGCCGCTCGCGACGGTCACCGCGAGCGCGAGCCGCCGCCGCTCGCCGCCCGACAGCACGCTGACCGGCTTCTCGTGGGCATCCCAGCCGGAGAAAAGGAAGCGCCCCAGCAGATTCTGCGCGTCGGGCCGCTGCAGGCCTGTCATCGACTGGACGCACTGGAGGACCGAGCCGCGCGTGTCGAGCTCCATCTCCTGCTGCGAGAAATAGCCGACCTGGACGCCGTAGCCGAGATGCGCTTCTTCGCCGCGGACGAGCTTCTCGATCAGCGTCGTCTTGCCGGAGCCGTTCGGGCCGACGAGCGCGACGTGCTCGCCCCGCTCGAGCGCGAAGCTCACGCTCGGCAGCAGCACGCGTCCGGGAACCGCGACCTTCAGCCCCTTCGCCTCGATCACGGTCCGGCCGCTACGCGCCGGCTTGAGGAACTCGAAGCCGAGGCCGCGGGTGCGACGCGACAGCAGCGCGACCTGGTCGGCATGGCCGGCCTTCTCCTGCTCGAGCCGGCCGATCTGGGTCAGCTTCGCCTGCGCCTGCTTCGCCTTGTCCTTCTTGTAGCGGAACCGCTCGACGAAGCGCTCGAGCCTCACGATGTCGCCCTGGACGCGGACGACCTCCTTCTGCGCATGGATCATCCGCGCCGCCTTCTCGCGCCGCCAGGCGTGCCACGGGCCGGGGAAGAACGTCCCCTTGCCCGCCTCGAGCTCGAGCGTCGCCGTCGTCACCGCCTCGAGGAACCAGCGGTCGTGCGCGACGAGGATCACAGCGGCGTCGAGCGAGGCGAGCTCGCGCTCGAGCCACTCGAGGTTGGCGACGTCGAGATGGTTCGTCGGCTCGTCGAGGAGAAGCAGGTCGGGATCGCCGCCGAGCGCGCGCGCCAGCGAAGCGCGCGTCAGCTCGCCGCCCGAGAACGTCCGCAGCTGCCGGTCGAGATCCTCCTCCGCAAAGCCGAGTCCGCGCACCACCGACGCCGCGCGGTCGCGCCAGCCGTAGCCGCCCGCGTGCTCGAGCCGCGCCTGCGCCTGCGCGTAGCGGTTGAGCGTCGCCTGGTCGTGCGCCCCGCCGGCCATCGCCAGCTCCAGCGCGCGCAGCTCCTCCTCGAGCGCGACGAGATCGCGCGCGCCGGCGAGGACGTATTCGCGCAGGGTCAGATCCTGCTCGAGCGGCGGCCGCTGGTCGTGCAGTGCGACGCGCGTCCCTTTCTGGAGCGCGAGCTCGCCGCCGTGCTTCTCCGTCTCGCCGGCGAGGATCCGGAGCAGCGTCGTCTTGCCGGCGCCGTTCGGGCCGGAGAGCGCGACGCGATCGCGCCTCTCGACGGAGAAGGAAACGCCGTCGAAGAGGACGTTCCCCGCGAGCTCCTTGCGGAGGTTGGAGGCGATGACGACGGCCATGACCGCCCCAGGGTAGTTCGCGTCGGGGCCGTTCTAGGAGGCGCTGATGCGTGCCGCGACGAGGCGGCGTGCGGCCGCGGCGATCCCGTCGGCGTCGATCCCCGCCTCGGCCAGCAGCTCCGCCGGCTTGCCGGAGTGCGGCATCTCGTGTACCGCGAGCTGGACGACCGGAGGCCGTTGCTCGGAGCCTGCGAGCGCGGTGAGCACAGCCTCTCCGAGGCCGCCCTCGATCCAGTGGTCCTCGACCGTCACGATCGGAGACGAGATCGACCGGAGTGTGTCGGCGTCGAGCGGCTTGATCGAGTAAAGGTCGATGACCCGCGCTTCGATCCCGTCCTTGGCGAGCGCCTCCGCGGCCTTGAGCGCCTCGTGCACCGTGATCCCGGCACCGACGAGCGCGACGTCGTCTCCCTCGCGCAGCGTCCGCGAGCCGCCGACCGGGAACTCCTCGTCGGGGCCGTAGAGAACCGGCGTCGCCGGGCGCAGCGTCCGCAGGTAGGAGATCCCCTCCAGGTCGGCCATCGCCACGACGAGCTTCGCAGTCTGGTTCGCGTCGCACGGATGGAGGACGGTCGAGCCGTGAATCGCGCGGATCGAGGCGATATCCTCGAGCGCCATCTGCGACGGCCCGTCCTCGCCGATCGAGATGCCCGCGTGCGAGCCGCAGAGGGAATAGCTCGCGCGGCTGATCGCCGACATGCGGACGAAGTCGTAGGCGCGGGAGAGGAAGGCGGCGAACGTCGACGCGAACGGCCGCCAGCCGAGCGACTGCATCCCGACTGCGGTCGCCACCATCTGCTGCTCGGCGATGTACATCTCGAAGTAGCGGTCGGGAATCGAGTCGCGGAACTCCTCGGCGAACGTCGAGTTCGAGACCTCGCCGTCGAGCGCGACGATGTCGCCGCGCGCCTTGCCGAGTGCCACGAGAGCGTCGCCGTACGCCTTCCGCGTCGCCACCTCTTCTCCGAGCTCGTAGCGCGGCAGCTCGAGCTCGCCAACCGGAAACTCGTGCTTCGCGGCGCCGGTCTCGGGCTTTGCGACCTCGATCTTCAGATGGCGGACACCACCGAGCGTCGCGATCACCTCGTCGGAGTGGTCGAGCGCCTTGCCGTGGAAGCCGTTCTTGTCCTCGACCGCAGGATCGCCCTTGCCCTTGATCGTCTTGGCGACGATCACGACGGGCTGACCGGCGATATCGGTCGCCTCCGCGTAGGCGCGGTCGATCGCCTCGACGTCGTGGCCGTCGATCTCGATCGCGTGGCAGCCGAAGGCGCGCGCTCGGTCGGCGTACGAGTCGAGATTCCAGCCGTGCATCGTCTCGCCGCGCTGACCGAGCCGGTTGACGTCGATGATCGCGACGAGGTTGTCGAGCTCGAAGTGCGCCGCATGCTCGAGCGCCTCCCACTGCGAGCCCTCCGCGATCTCGCTGTCGCCGCAGAGCGTCCAGACCCGGAACGGGAGCCGGTCGAGCCGCTTGCCGGCGAGCGCCATCCCGACGGCGTACGGCAGTCCCTGGCCGAGCGATCCGGTCGCGACGTCGACCCAGGGGATCCGCGGCGTCGGATGTCCCTCGAAGATCGAGTCGAACTGCCGGTACGAGAGGAGTTGCTCCTCCGAGATCGCGCCCGCGGCGCGGAACATCGCGTAGAGGAGCGTCGACGCGTGGCCCTTGGAGAAGACAAGGCGGTCGTTGTGCGGGTCGCGCGGGTTGTCGAAGTCGTAGCGGAGGTACTTCGCGAGCAGCACCGCCATGAGGTCGGCGGCGGACATGCCGGAAGTGGGATGGCCCGAGCCCGCCTTCGCCGCTGGGCGGATCGCGTCGACCCGGAGCTGCTGCCCCAGCTCGCGCCAGAGCTCGACGTCGTTCGCGGCCACGAGGCGATTCTAGGGACGCGGAGCCCGACAGCGCGACGCCTCCCGAGCCGCTACGGTCCACCCGTGAACGTCGCCGTTGCCTTCGACCATCGCGGCGTCCACCTCCGCGACCGGATTCTCCAGACGCTGCAGCTGGACGAACACACGGTCGTCGACCTCGGCACCGACACCGACGCGATCCGGATCGACTACCCCGACAAGGCCGCCGAGCTCGGCGCGGCGATCACCGGCGGAAGGGCGGAACGCGGCGTCCTCGTCTGCGGCTCCGGCGTCGGCGCCTCGGTCGCGGCCTGCAAGATCACGGGCATCCGCGCGGCGATCTGCCACGACGTCTACTCCGCTCACCAGGGTGTCGAGCACGACGACATGAACGTCCTCTGCCTCGGCTCGGAGGTGATCGGCCCGAGCCTTGCGTGCGACCTCGTGCGCGCGTTTCTCGCGGCACGGTTCGACGGAGGAGAGCGTTACGTCGCCAGACTGGAGAAGGTGAAAGAGATGGAGAAGGGGATGCTCAATGCCTGACTCGAGACTCGACAAGCTCAGCGCGCGCGGACAGTCGGTCTGGATCGACTACCTGTCGCGCGAGATGCTCTCCCGTGGCGAGCTGAAGCGGATGATGGAAGAGGACGCCGTCGTCGGCGTGACCTCCAATCCGACGATCTTCCAGAAGGCGATCTCACACGGCAACGCGTACGACGCGCAGCTGAAGGAGTTGCTCGGGAAGGAGACCGATCCGAAGGAGATCTTCCTCCAGCTGGCGGTGCGCGACGTCGAGACGGCGCTCGACCTGCTCGCGCCCGTGCACGAGAAGAGCCCGCAGGACGGATATGTCTCGCTCGAGGTCGACCCGACGCTTGCCTATGACACGAAAGGGACGTACGCCGAGGCGATCCGCTTCCACGAGTGGATCCACCGGCCGAACCTCTACGTGAAGATCCCGGCGACGCAGCCCGGGCTTGCGGCGATCGAGGACTGCGTAGCCGCTGATCGCAGCATCAACGTCACGCTGATCTTCTCGCTGCAGCGCTACCGCGAGGTCGTCGAGGCGTACCTCCGCGGACTCGAGCGTCTCGCCGAGGCCGGCGGTGACCTCTCGAAGGTGCGCTCGGTGGCGAGCTTCTTCGTCTCCCGCGTCGATACCGAGGCCGACAAGCGGCTCGACGAGATCGGGACGGAGGAGGCCCTCGCGCTGCGCGGCAAGCTTGCGATCGCAAACGCGCGACTCGCGTACGAGCACTACCAGGAGACGTTCTCCGGCCCGCGCTGGGAGCCTCTCGCGGCGAAGGGCGCTCTGCCGCAGCGCTGCCTCTGGGCGTCCACGTCGACGAAGAACCCGGCGTACCGCGACGTCCTCTACGTCGAGGAGCTGATCGGCCCCGAGACGGTGAACACGATGCCGGAGGAGACGATCGAAGCGTTCCAGGATCACGGCGAGGTGCGCGGCGACACCGTCCTCGACGGAGTCGCCGAGGCGCACGAGCTCCTCAAGCAGCTCGCCGCCGTGGGCGTCGACTACGACGACGTCGTCCTGACGCTGGAGACCGAAGGCGTGCAGAAGTTCGCCGACTCTTTCGCCGAGCTCCTCGACGGCGTGCGCGCGAAGCGCGAGGCCGTCACCGCGTAGCGCGTGAAGGCGGACGCCCTCATCGAGGGGATCTGGGCGCGCGACCCTTCCACATGGACGGGCAAGGACGAGGCGCAGTGGCTCGGCTGGCTCGACGAGCCGCTCCATATGCAGGAGCAGCTCGACGCCATTCGCCGCTTCGCCGAGTCGCTGCACGATGCCGTCGACGACGTCGTCCTGTTCGGGATGGGCGGTTCGTCGCTCGCGCCGGAGGTGCTACGCCAGACGTTCGGTGTCGACTGGTTCCACGTCCTCGACACGACGCATCCGAAGGCGATCCGGCGGCTCGAGGAGCAGATCGACCTCGAGCGGACGTGCTTCGTCGCCTCCTCGAAGTCGGGGACGACGCTCGAGACGCGCTCGCACCTGGAGTACTTCTGGGAGAAGAGCGGCAAGAACGCCGGGCAGTTCGCCGCGGTCACCGATCCGGGCTCCGACCTCGAGCATCTCGCCCGCGAGCGCGGCTTCGGCGCCGTCTTCGCCGGCGAGCCGTCGATCGGCGGCCGCTACTCCGCCCTCTCCCCGTTCGGGATCGTCCCCGCGGTGCTGATGGGCATCGACGCGAAGCAGCTCCTCGACCGCGCCTGCGAGATGCGCGACGCGTGCCGCTCGGGCGACGGCAATCCCGGCTACGAGCTCGGCAGCGCTTTCGGCGAGGGCTGGCGCGAGGGCCGCGACAAGATCTGCATCGCGGACACTCCGGGAGAGTTCGGGCTATGGGCCGAGCAGCTGATCGCGGAGTCGACCGGCAAGCAGGGAAAGGGGCTCGTCCCCGCGCCCGGCGAGTCACCGGACGGACCTGACCGCCAGGCCGCGCAGCCCGAGATCCCGGATCCCTTCGCGCTCGGCGCCGAGTTCTTTCGCTGGGAGTTCGCGATCGCGGTCGCCGGCGCCTACCTCGAGATCAACCCGTTCGACCAGCCGGACGTGCAGGCGGCGAAGGACAAGACGAACGAAGTGCTCGCGACCGGCTCCGAGCCGGAGCTCGAGCCGGTCAGCTCGATCGAGGAGCTGCTCGCGCAGGAACGTGACGGCGACTACGTCTGCGTGCAGGCCTTCGTCGACCCGGCCACGAACGTCGCTCCGCTCGTCGAGCGGCTGCGCCGTGAGAGCGGCCTCGTCGTCACGCACGGCTACGGCCCGCGCTTCCTCCACTCGACCGGGCAGCTTCACAAGGGCGGGCCGAACACCGGCCTCTTCCTCCAGGTCGTCGACGACCCCGGCGAGGAGCTGCCGATTCCGGGCAAGCCGTTCGGCTTCCGCCGCTTCATCAAGTCGCAGGCGTTCGGCGATCTCGAGTTCCTCAAAGAGCGCGGCCGCCGCGTCGCGCGCATCCACGCAGAGGAGATCTAGCGATGCAGCTAGGGATGGTCGGACTGGGACGGATGGGCGCCAACATGACCGAGCGTCTGCGCGCCGCCGGGCACGACCTCAAGACCTTCGATCCGAACGTCGACTCGACCGCATCCTCCCTCGAGGAACTCGTCCAGCAGCTCGACGCGCCACGCGCGGTCTGGCTGATGGTGCCGGCCGGCATCGTCGACTCAATCGTTTCAGAGCTTGTGCCGCACCTCGAAGAGGGCGACACGATCGTCGACGGCGGCAACTCGTACTACGTCGACGACCTCCGGCGGCAGGCGGAGCTGCGCGACAAGAAGATCCACTACGTCGACGCGGGAGTCAGCGGCGGCGTCTGGGGTCGTGAACGCGGCTATTGCCTGATGGTCGGCGGCGACGACGCGGCGGTCGAACGGCTCATTCCCGTCTTCGAGGCGCTAGCGCCCGGCGTCGAGGAGGCCGTCCGAACTCCGGGGCGCAAGGGCAAGCCCGCCCCGGAGGAGAAGGGCTGGCTTCACTGCGGCCCTCCGGGAGCCGGACATTTCGTGAAGATGGTTCACAACGGCATCGAGTACGGCTTGATGCAGGCCTACGCCGAAGGCTTCAACGTCCTCAAGCACGCGAACGTCGGCCTCCACGAGCAGGAGTCGGACGCCGAGACAACTCCGCTTCGCGATCCCGACCACTACAAGTACGAGCTCGACATCGCGGCGATCGCGGAGCTCTGGCGGCGCGGCTCGGTCATCGCGTCCTGGCTCCTCGACCTGGGCGCGCAGGCGTTGCACGACTCGCCGAACCTCGACGAGTACGCCGGCCACGTCAGCGACTCGGGCGAGGGCCGCTGGACGGTCATGGCCGCCGTCGAGGAGGGCGTCCCCGCTCCCGTCCTCTCAGCCTCCCTCTTCAACCGCTTCGCCTCGCGCGGCGAGGCCGATTGGGGCGACCGCGTCCTCTCCGCGATGCGCAAGGCTTTCGGCGGCCATCTGGAGAAGAGCCCGGAACAATGACCGAGAAGGCCCCGCAGGAGAACCCGCTCGACGAGGGCCTCTCACTCCGCAAGACGCCGGACCCGTGCGCGCTCGTCGTCTTCGGCGCTTCGGGCGATCTGACGCACAAGAAGATCATGCCGGCGCTCTACGCGCTCGCCGTCCGCCGGCTCTTGCCGCCGCGCTTCGCGATCGTCGGGGTCGCGCGCACTGACGGCAGCGACGACGCCTTCCGCAAGGACATGCAGGGAGCGGTGCAGCAGCACGCGCGCGACCCGTTCCAGCAGGACGTCTGGGACGAGCTAGCCGCGCAGCTCCACTGGGTCACGACGGATTTCGCCGACGCCGGCGGCGAGGACAAGCTGCACGACCTGCTCGGGAAGCTCGACACCGAGCAGCAGCTCGACGGGAACTGCGTCTTCTACCTCGCCGTCCCGCCGCCCGCCTTCCCGACGATCGTCGATGCGCTCGGCAAGCGGAAGGACGAGCGGGGCTGGACACGCCTCGTCGTCGAGAAGCCGTTCGGCCACGACCTCGCCTCGGCGAAGGCGCTCACCGCGAAGCTCCGCGAGTACTTCGACGAGGAGGAGATCTTCCGGATCGACCACTACCTCGGCAAGGAGACCGTCCAGAACATGCTCGCGCTGCGGTTCGCGAACGGGATCTTCGAGCCGATCTGGAACCGCCAGTTCGTCGACCACGTCCAGATCACGGTCGCCGAGTCGATCGGAATCGAGGGACGCGCCGGCTACTACGAGCAGGCGGGCGCGATCCGCGACATCTTCCAGAACCACCTCCTGCAGCTCCTCGCGCTCACCGCGATGGAGCCGCCGATCGACTTCACCTCCGACAACGTCCACAACGAGAAGGTCAAGGTGCTGCGCGCGCTGCACGCGCCCGGGCCGAAGTCGGTCGTGCGCGGCCAGTACGGGCGCGGCTTCGTCGAGGGTGAAGAAGTCGCCGCCTACCGCGAGGAGGAAGGCGTCGCCCCGGACTCGATGACCGAGACGTTCGTCGCCGCGAAGCTCTACGTCGACAACTGGCGCTGGGCCGACACGCCGTTCTACGTGAGGATGGGGAAGCGGCTCGCGCGGCGCGAGACGACGATCGCGATCCAGTTCAAGCGGGCGCCGCATCCGCCGTTCGAGGAGTCGGCGGCGGAAGGGCTCCGCCCGAACGTGCTGCTCGTCCACGTCCAGCCGGACGAAGGAGTCTCGCTCGCGATCGGCGCCAAGGTGCCGGGGCAGGGCATGACGATCCGCACCGTCCACATGGACTTCCTCTACGGCGGCGCCTTCCGGACCGGCATGCCGGAGGCGTACGAGCGGCTGATCCTCGACACGATGCTCGGCGACTCGACGCTGTTCACCCGCGCGGACGAGGTCGAGGAGCAGTGGATGCTCGTCGACGCGATCGTCGCGGACTGGGATCGCGACAAGCCGGCGTTCCCGAACTATCCGGCCGGCTCGTGGGGGCCGCCGAGCGCGGACGACCTCCTCCAGCGAGACGGACGCTCGTGGCGACGGCACTGAGCTGGTCCGGCGAAGGCGTTCACCTCGCGGACGTCGACGCGGCTCTCGCAGAGCTGCGGTCGGAGGCGGCGGCCGACGCGCCGAGCATGCGGGCGTCGGTGATGACGCACCTCGCCTGGGTACCGCACGGCTGGCGGGAGCCGGCTCGCGCGGCGCTCGAGGGGATGGCCGAGCGTCATCCGTCGCGGACGATCCTCCTCTTCCCGGAACCGAACGCAGGCGACAGCCGCATCGACGCGCGAGCCGCAGTCGAACGGTGGAAGGTGCCGGGAACGGACCGCGGCCTCGTTACCGAGGTGATCGAGCTGACGCTCCGCGGCGGACGCGCGAAGGCGCCGGCGAGCATCGTCGAGGAACTGCTCATCTCCGACCTGCCGGTCTTCCTCCGCTGGCGCGGCGAGCCACCTTGGGGAGCGGCCGAGCTCGAGCAGCTCCTCGACGTCACCGACCGGCTGATCGTCGACTCGACGGAGTGGGACGACCTGCCGCATCCCTACCGGCGGCTGGCAGAGCTCTTCCCTCGCTGCGCCGCGTCCGACATCGCGTGGGCGCGAACGTCGCGGTGGCGGTCCCATCTCGCGACGCTCTGGCCGGGAATCGAGGGCGTCGGGACGGTGCGCGTTCGCGGCACTGCGGCGCAGGCCTGGCTGCTCTGCGGCTGGCTCCGCTCGCGGCTCGGGACACCCGAGATCGAGCTCGAGCACGAGGAAGCGGAGACGCTCGAGAGCGTCACGCTGAACGGAGAGGCTGTGCCCTTGCCGCCGGGCGATCCGCCGGCTCCCAGCGACGTCCTCTCGGACGAGCTGGAGCGCTACACCCGGGATCCGGTCTACGAAGCGGCCGTGCTCGCAGTTACTTCTTGACGACCTTGAAGTGGCTGCCGGGCCGGTGGTGGACCGAGGTGACGCGAAGCTTCGGCGCGGTCACCACGAGTTTCGTCGGCGTCGACCACGCCATCGCCTGTGCGCCGGTCGGCAGGTTGTAGTCGAAGCCGCGCACGCGGTAGAACCACGTCCCCGGCTTGAGCGGCAGCACCGCCGACGTCCCGAACGTGTAGCGGGCTCCTCCGGCGCGGAACGGATAGAGGTGGCGCGCCCACTGCACCTCGTAGTTGCTCGCGCTGAGCGCCGCCGTCCAGGCGACGAGCGGCTGGCCGTAGAACTTCGGCGTCTGGGCCGCGGAGACGAGCCGGCCGTTGGACGAGAGCCCGGTCGCGAATGGCTCCTGCTTCGCCGTAAGGGACGGCTCACTCGAGATGCCCAGGCGCTGGACGCGCCCGGCCGCGCAGACGTCCTGCGGCAGCTCGAGATCCTGGTACGCGCCCACGCCGATCTGCTGGACGCCGACGACCGTCCAGTAGTAGCCGCTCTGCGGCCAGTTGACATCCCAGAGGTCGAGCGGCGGCCCGATCACACCTGCCGCCGACACACTCGAGCCTGTCGCGGACGGTCCGGTCGTGGGCTTCGCCGGAGCCAGTTGCTCGTTCGGGATGACGACCCCGCCGTCCTCGGCGACGTCCGTCGTCGTCGCGCCCGGATCGACATAGGCATTGGCGCCTTCCGTTCCCAGGTCGAGGCCGCTCACCCGCGGCGCGTACGCCGGCGATGCGACGGCCGGGCCGACGTAGACCGGGTTGAGGCACTGGCTGTCCGTGAAGACGTAGACGCGGAAGAACTGTGCGGCCGCGCCGCCGAGCGTCCCGTCCCCCTTCCAGAGGAACGCGGGCATCAGCTCGTGCGCCGGTGAGTTGCGGGAGCCGTTCGAGAAGGCGTCCGAGAGCGTGCCGGTCAACGTGATCGCCGACGCCGACGGCGCGGAGTTGTTCGAGTGGTAGACCGGGCTCCACGGGCCATAGCTGGAAGCCGGCATGCCGTTGAGCCGGCCGAACACGTCGGTACGCAACGCCCGGATCCGCCAGCGGACGGTCGCCGGCCACGCCGAGGGGGCGTAGAAGTCGCGCTCGTCGAGGACGTTCGTCTTCACGACCTCGATCTGCTGTGTCACCGGCAGCTTGTCGACGAGCCAGATCTCATAGGCGTCCGCACCGTCCACGGGCGTCCACCGCAGGAGGCCCGGAGAGCTCGACAGCGGCGTCGGCGGGGCGGGCGGAACGACATCGAAGCCGAACGGCGCGCTCCATGACGACGCGCGCCCGCCGGCGAAGAGCGCACGCACGCGAGCGTAGAGCGAGTGTGGCGAGCCGGTGATCCACGGGAGCGTGAGCGGCGGCGCCGCCACCGGAGTGAAGAGGTTGCGGCTGTCGTAGAGAACACCGCTGTCGCGGAACGTCGAGCTGATCGAGAGTTGCAGCTCGTAGCGATCGGCGCCGCTCACCGGCTTCCACGCAAAGGACGGCGTCTGGTGGAAGACCGTCGTCGTCGCCTCGTTGGCCATGAGGAGGAAGCCGTGCAGGCCGGTCGGCGCCGGTGTCGCAGCCGAGGAGGCGCCGGCAAGGCTGCCGGCCCCGAGCGCCGCGAACGCGGCAAGAATGCTGACAAGACGGACGATGCGCACGTCCCCCTCGTTTTCGGCAGCACCTAGGGAGCCGCTGTACCTCGAACGAGGGATGCCAGCAGACGGCCGGCCGCCAGAACGAGCGCATCGTCGCCCGGACGGCCCACCAACTGGACGGAAGCGGGTAGTCCGCCCTCCGCCGTCCCGCACGGCAGAGCGAGGGCCGGCCAGCCGAGCACGCTGAGCGGATACGTGAACTCCGTGGCCGGCAGGCGGAGAACGAGCTCGTCGGAATCCGCCGGCGGCGCGACGCAGGGAACGGTCGGCGTCACGAGCAGATCGACGCCCTCGACAGCCTCGGCGAAGCGCTCGCGGTACTCCGCGCTCTCCCGCGCGGCCGCCGCAGCCTCGCCGTCCGTCACCGCGAGGCAGCGCTCGATCTTGCCGCGGACGTTCTCGCCGTAGAGATCCTCGTTGCCTGCGAAGAGCGCGCGGTGCACGTCGGCCGCCTCGCGCATGAAGTCGGCGCGATTCGGAGGCGCAAGCGGGACGTCGAGCTCGCGGCGGCGCGGGAAGTGCGCGGCCGCCTCGGACACGCGCTCGCGCACGAGCGGCTCCGCCTCGCCGAGCCAGGCAACTCCGACCTCGAGCTCCTCCAGCGCCTCGAGCGAGACCGGCTCGTACCCGGGCACCAGCGCGGCCAGCAGCTCCTCGCAGCCCTCGACCGTCGACGCCATCGGCCCCACGACGTCCCAGCTCGGTGCGAGCGGGAAGCAGCCGTCGACGGGAATGAGCCCGTACGTCGGCTTGAACCCCACGACGCCGCACCACGCCGCGGGAATCCGGATCGAGCCCGCCGAGTCGCTGCCGAGCGCGAGCTCGACGTCGCCCGCCGCGATCGCCGCCGCCGACCCGCCGCTCGAGCCGCCGGCGAGACGTCCCGGCGCCGCCGGGTTCGGCACGGCCCCGTAGTGCGGGTTCTGGGACGAGATCCCGTACGCGAACTCATGGAGGTTCGTCTTGCCTGCCACCGCGAAGCCGGCCGCCTCGAGCCGCCGCACCGCCTCGGCGCTCTCGGCCGGAACGTGGTCGGCGAAGAGCGCCGACCCGTACGTCGTCGTCAGCCCCGCGGTGTCGAGCAGATCCTTGACCGCAACCGGCGTGCCCGTCCGCGGAGGATCGGGCCGCGCAAGCCAGATGCCTTCCATTAGGAGGCCTTGGCGAAACAGTCGCTGTGCCGGCCGCGCCGCGCTGGATCGCCGCGATGCTGCGTCCTCAGTCGCGCCGATAGAACACCGCTATCGGCGCTCCCTGCGTCCTTGCCTCGCAACGCCCAGCGCACCGCTCCGGCGAGCACAGTTCCGCCAAGACCTCCTATTGAAAGTGGAGATACAGGAACGCGATTCCGATGCAACCGGCGAACAGCAGCAGGAAGAGCGCGAAGAGAAGCCAGCCGAAGCGGGCGTTGCGGCGAGCGAGCTCGGGAGCCATCAGCCGATCACCGCATCAACCGCGAGCGCTGCGAAGAGCAGCGCGAGGTAGAGGAGCGAGTAGTGGAAGAGGAGCATCGCCCGGCGCGGCGTCGTGTCGCGCCGCAGCTGCTCCGCCATCCAGACGAAGACGGCGCCGAGTGCGAGCGCGCAGACCACGTAGACGGGGCCGGCGCCTCCCCAGCCCCACGGCAGCAGCGTCGCGCCGACGAGCACGAGGGAGTAGAGGACGATCTGCCGCGCAGTCTCCCGGTTGCCCCGCACGACCGGCAGCATCGGGACCTTCGCGGCCGCGTAATTGTCTTTGATCAGGATCGCGAGCGCCCAGAAGTGCGGCGGCGTCCAGACGAAGACGATCGCGAAGAGGAGAAGCGCCGCGATCCCGACATGGTCGGTGGCGGCGGCCCAGCCGACGAGCGGCGGCACGGCGCCCGCCGCTCCGCCGATCACGATGTTCTGCGGCGTCGAGCGCTTCAGCCAGCGCGTGTAGACGAGAACGTAGAAGAGGTTGCCGACGAGAGCGAGCACCGCGGTCAGGACGTTGACCGTGCTCGCGAGCAGGACGAAGGAGAAGGCGGAGAGCGCGAGCCCGAACTCGAGCGCGCGGCTCGCCGGCACGCGGCCGGACGCGACCGGCCGCGCGCTCGTGCGCTTCCCCATCAGCGGGTCGATGTCGCGGTCGAGGACGTGGTTCAGCGCCGAGGCTCCTCCGCAGGCGAGCGCGAGCCCGCCCATCGCGGCGAGCGCCGTGCCTGTGCCGGGCCAGCCGCGGGCGCCGGCGATCATCCCGCAGAAGCCCGTGATCAGGAGAAGCGACATGATCCGCGGCTTCGTCAGCATCACGTAATCGCGCGCCGAGCCCCAGGGAACGCGCTCGCCACGGAAGCTCTCCGCGACGACGACGACGAGCGCCGCGAGCGCGAACGCCGCAAGACCGGCGTGGGCGTGACGGCTGGGGATCGCGGCAGCGGCCGCGAAGAGCGCCGAAGCGGCTAGGGCCGCCGGCACGAGACGCCGGTGCGCGAGCCACGCAGAGACGACGAGCGCCGCGAGCGGAGGCGCGACTAAAGCCGCGAGGAGCCGGTGCGCGGTGCCGAGGTTCTCCGCGCCGGAGACCACCGCGAGCAACGTCCCGCCGGCGGCGACGAGAGCCGAGAGGCGGAACCAGGGGCCGGGTGCCGTCTCGGTCCTCATCCGGGCTGCTCCTCGAGGCGCCGGCGCAGGTCACGCAGCGGACGGGCGCTCGTCACGTAGGGGACGTTGTCGAAGTTGTGCGGCGGCGGCGGCGAGGTCGTGTACCACTCGAGGGTGTCCGCGAGCCACGGGTCGTTGCCGGCGCGCACGCCCTTGCGCAGGCCGTGCGCGATCCAGACGTTCGCGACGAAGACGGCAACGCCGACCGCCGTGATCGCGGATCCAATCGTCGAGGTGAGGTTGTAGACCTCCCAGAGCCCGCCGTGGTGGTACGTGTAGACGCGCCGCACCATCCCGAGCAGGCCGAGCATGTGCTGCGGCAGGAAGGTGACGTTGAAACCGACGAACATCAGCCAGAAGTTCCACTTGCCGAGACGCTCGTCGAGCATACGTCCGAACATCTTCGGCCACCAGTAATAGAGGCCGCCGAAGAGAGCGAAGACGATCCCGCCGAAGGCGACGTAGTGGAAGTGGGCAACGATGAAGTACGAGTCGTTCACCTGCCAGTCGACGGGGAACGCGGCGAGGAAGAGCCCCGACAGGCCGCCCATGGTGAACAGGGCGATGAAGCCGAGTATGAACAGCATCGGCGTGTCGAAGATGAGGTTGCCACGCCAGGTCGTCGCGATCCAGTTGAAGATCTTGATCCCGGTCGGGACCGCGATCACCATCGAGGAGATCATGAAGAACGAGTCGAGCCCGAGGCCCATCCCGGTCGTGAACATGTGGTGCGCCCAGACGAGCATCGAGAAGAAGGCGATGGCGAGAGTCGAAAACGCGACGGCCTTGTACCCGAAGATCGGCTTGCGCGAGAAGACGGGCAGGATCTCCGAGACCATCCCGAACACCGGCAGCACCATGATGTAGACCTCTGGGTGCCCGAAGAACCAGAACATGTGCTGGTAGAGCAGGAGACTCCCGCCATGTGAGGGGATGAAGAAATGCGTCCCGAAGTTGCGGTCGAGCAGGAGGAGCGTCACCGCCGCTGACAGCGCCGGCAGCGCGAGCATCAGCAGGACCGCGTACGTCTCCATCGCCCACACAAAGAGCGGCATGCGCATCCAGCTCATGCCGGGCGCGCGCATGTTGTGGATCGTGACGATGAGGTTGATTGCTCCCGCGAGCGACGACAGCGTGAGGATGTGGATCGAGAGGATCCAGTAGTCCTGGCCGTGGCCGGGGCTCGCCCAGGGGAAATTCTCCGACAGCGTCGGGTATGACCACCAGCCGGCGTGCGGAGCGCCGCCCTTCGCGAACCAGCTCATCCAGAGCACGATCCCGCCGAGGAGATACAGCCAGAACGAGAGCGCGTTGAGCCGCGGGAACGCCATGTCGCGCGCACCGATCATCAGCGGCACGAGGTAGTTGCCGAAGCCGGCCATGATCGGCACGACGACGAGGAAGATCATCGTCGTGCCGTGCATCGTCATGACCTCGTTGTACGAGTTCTTCGTCAGGAAGTGCTCGCCCGGTGTCGCGAGCTGGGCGCGCATGAGCAGCGCGAGGAATCCGCCGACCGCGAAGAAGAAGATCGCGGTCGCGATGTACATGATCCCGATCCGCTTGTGGTCGACCGTGACGAGCCAGCTCGCCACGCGGCCGCTCTTCCAGCCGACCGGATAGACCGCTTCGGACCTAGCCGCCACTCGTCGTTCCTCCTGCGGGTGCAACCTTGTAGATGTGCTGCTTCACGTACGCAGCGAGGGCGGTGATCTGCGCGTTGTTCCAGGTGTCGCCGACGGGCGGCATCGCGCCCGCCGAGCCGCTGACGCCGTTGCGGAGGATTCCTCTCAGGGCGGCGAGCTGGACGAGGGTCGAGCTGCTCGAGATCGGGGGGCCGTAGCCACCCTGGCCGAGATTGCCGTGGCAGGTCGCGCAGACGCCGGCCCACTCCTGGCGGCCGAGCCTCGTCCGCGCAGTCTTCGAGATGTACGCGTCATATGCCGAGCGCGGCTCCGCGAGAACGCGTGCGTTCATCGAAGCGTGAAAGACGCCGCAGAGCTCTGCGCACGAGCCGCTGTAGCTTCCCGCCTTGTCCGCTCGGAACCAGAAGTGGTTCGGGTGGCCGGGGATCACCTGGATCTTGCCGCCGAGCGCCGGGATCCACCAGCTGTGGATGACGTCCGGGGAGACGACCTTCAGGTCGACGACTGCGCCAACCGGCACGTACATCGTCCCGATCGAGCGGGCCTTGTTCGGGTAGTCGAACTGCCAGTAGAACTGGTGACCTTCGACCGTGATGTGGATCGGGTCGGGCGAGGCCGGCGCGTTCGAGATCTTCGGCAGTCCGAGGAAGACGACGATCCCGATCGCGCAGAGGATCAGCACGGGAATCACCGTCCAGACGAGTTCGAGGCGCGTGTGCCCGTGCACCTGGGCTCCCTCGACCGTGCGCGCGCGGCCGCGGCTCCGGTACTTGACGACGAAGACCACGAGAAGCCCCTCGACGATGAGGAAGATCGCCGCCGTGAAGCCGAGGATGACGTAGTACGCCGTCTGCGTGTGACTTGCGTTCGGCGACTCGGGCGTGACGGGCGTGAAGCCGCCGTTCGAAGCTGCGGCGACGCCCGCCGTCGCGAGCGCGACCAGCACGGCGAAAACGAAGGTCGGCAGGTTACGGCGCACCCGCCGGGCATTCTATGAAGCGTGTCCCCACGCACGCGCGTCGAACTGCCCGACTACATCCCTTCGGCCTTCGAGGTCTACGTGAGCGGCGTCCGTCAGGAGCACGGCCGCGATTTCACGATCGAGGGCAGGTCGCTCGTCTTTCCTCGCCCGATTGCCCACGAGGGCAAGCTGGGTTTCTGGCGCTGGGCCTCGATGTGGCTCGGGATCGCCGGGACGTACCGCGGGCACGAGACCGTCGATGTCGTTTACTCCGACGGCGGCCGGCGCGAGGTCGAGACCGGCCTGCAGCCGCAGCCCTACTAAACAGCGCCGGCGAGCGCGGCCGGCCTGCGGCGCGCGACGGCGCCGAGCAGCGCGGCGATCGTGTCCTCGAAGACGTTCCCGATCGGCGCGTAGAGCGGGCGGAAGTCCACCGCACCGTTCACCTCGAGCACGACGAAGCCGTTCCGCGTCGGCAGGAGATCGACTCCCGCGAGATCGGCGCCGACGGCCTGCACCGCGGCGAGCGCCAGCGTCCGCGCGAGCGGCGGCGCCTCGGCCGGCTCGACGTTCGCCCCGAGCGCGGCGTTCGTCCGCCACTCCCCGGGCAGCGCGACGCGGCGGGCCGAGCCGACGATCCGGCCGCCGGCGACGACGACGCGGAGATCCCAGCCGCGCGGCTCGACGAGCTCCTGCGCCACCGCTCCGTGCTCGAAGAACCAGCGCCGGGACTGCGCGGCGAGCAGCGCCGCCTCGAGCTCCTCCGCCGTCGAGCAGAGCTCCACGTCCCGCCCCCAGCTCCCGAAGCGCGGCTTGAGGACGAGCGGCAGCTCCGGCACGGCTGACGGGAGGGCCGGGGCCAGGAGCGTGGTGTGCGGGTGCGGCAGGCCGGCGAGCCGGAGAACCCGAGCGGTCAGCAGCTTGTCGTGAGCGGCGACGAGGGCCCTCGGAGGATTAAGCACCTCGACGCCTTCTGCTGCGAGCCGTTCCAGCTCGCCGGTGCCGCTCTCGATGCCGTCGAGGCTGTCCCGCACGTCGAGCCGTGCAAGCGCGACGTCGCCGGGCTCGAGCAGCGCGAGAGCGCGCTGCGGCGCGAGCACGTCGGCGTCGAGGCCGCAGCGGCGAGCCGCGACGGCGAGCGCCTCGTTCGTAGCGCTTCGCCGGTGGGCGACGACGGCGAACTTCATGGCGAGATCGTGCGGACACGCGACGCTGAAGTGGGCGTCGATGCGGTGACGCGTTGGTGTCGGAACCGCTACGCCGACTGAGCGACGTCGGCGCGATCCTTCGCCACCGGCTCGAGCCGGTAGCCGACGCCGTAGCGCGTCTGGATGAAGGTGTGCCGCGACGAGCGGCGGTCGACTTTCTCCCGCAGGCGCCGGACGAAGACGTCCACCGTCCGGTCGCGGTGCGACTCGCGGCGGCCCCAGAGCTTCTGGAGCAGCTCGTCGCGGGTCACGACGCGGCCGCGATCGAGGGCGAGCTGGTAGAGGAGCCGGAACTCAGTGGGCGTCAATTCCGCGCTGGTCCCGTCGACGTACGCCTGCACCTCGAGCGGGTCGATGCGGAGCTCCTCGATCTCGATCGGCTCGCCGCGCGGCGTCTCTTCCCGCCGGATCGAGCGGCGCGTGGCGGCACGCACGCGCGCCACGAGCTCTTTCATCGAGAACGGCTTGACCAGGTAGTCGTCGGCGCCGATCTCGAGGGCGTGTACGCGGTCGTGCTCGGTACCGCGGGCGGAGACGACGATGATCGGCGTGCCGATCCCCTCGCTCCGCGCCATCTCGATCAGCTTCCAGCCGTCGACGCCCGGCAGCATCAGGTCGAGAACGCAGACGTCCGGCTTCTCGTAGCGAAGCCGCGCGAGCCCCTGGGTGCCGTTGCCGACCGAAACGGGATCGAAGCCGGCGGCGCCAAGATGCCGCGCCATTCCCTCCGCGATGACGTCGTCGTCCTCGACGATCAGAACCTTCGGCATGCTTGTCCCATTATTGGTCGAGGGCCGGTTGGGGGAGGGTAGCCGTATGGTGAAGGAGTGGTGAACGAGGAAAACATCCGGCGGGCGCGGGTTGCCGCCGAGAACTGCGCAGGCGCGGTCGTCGTCCTCGACAGCGAGCGGCGCCTGATCGCGGCGAGCCCAGACGCGCGGAAGCGGCTTCCCGGCGCCGTCTCGGGCAACCGGCTCGCCGAAGACGCGCTCGCCTCGGAGCCCGAGATCCTCGTCCTCTTCCTCGACTCGCCGCCAGAACTCTCCGCCTACCAGGAGCTCCGCGCCGGCTTCACGGCGGCCGTCTCGCACGAGCTGCGGACGCCGCTGGCGCGGTTGCTCGCGCTGCTCGAGAGCGCCATGCTGCCCGGCTCGGATGTCGGCGAGTTGATGGAGCAGGCGCGCCGCGAGGTCGAGAATGCGCGCGAGCTCATCGACGACGTGCTCTTCCTCGGCGAGCTCGAGACGGGTCGCGAGGTCGTATCGCTCGGACGCACTGCGGCGAAGCCCGTCGTGGACGAGGTCGTCGACTCACTCGCGGACCGCGCCGACCATGCGGGCATGACGCTCGTCGTCCGCGCCGACGACCATGTCCAGCTCCCGCTACGGCCGCGGATGCTCCGCGTCGTGATCGAGAACTTGCTCGCCAACTCGATCCGCTACGCCGGACAGGGAACGACGTGCACGGTCGACCTCGCCGAGACGCCGCACGGCGCCGTCCTCTCGGTCTCCGACGACGGCGGCGGCGTGCCTGCCGCCGACCTGCCACGCCTCTTCGAGCGCTTCTACCGCGGCGACCAGGCGAGGACGAGCCGCGGCACAGGCCTCGGACTCGCCATCGTCAAGCACATCGTCACGTCGGCCGGCGGCGAGGTCGAGGCGACGAGCGAGCCCGGCGAGGGCCTCGCGATCCAGATCAGCTTCCCGACGAGCTAGCCGAAGCGGCCGGTGACGTAGTCCTCCGTCCGCTTGTCGGACGGCGCCGTGAAGATCTTCTCGGTCGAGTCGTACTCGATCAACTCGCCCCAGCGGCCACCCTCCTCGCCGCGGGAGATGGAGAAGAACGCCGTCATGTCGGCAACGCGGGCCGCCTGCTGCATGTNNATGTTGTGCGTGACGATGACGAACGTGTACTCGGTCTTCAGCTCGTGGAGGAGCTGCTCGATCGCCTGGGTCGCGATCGGGTCGAGCGCCGAGGCGGGCTCGTCCATGAGCACGACGTCCGGCTCGACCGCGATCGCGCGAGCGATGCAGAGGCGCTGCTGCTGGCCGCCGGAGAGGGACAGAGCGCTCGCCTTGAGGCGGTCGCCGACCTCGTCCCACAGCGCGGCCTGCTTGAGCGCCCGCTCGACCCGGTCGTCGAGGTTGTCCTTCATCCCCAGCACCCGCAGTCCCCACGCGACGTTGTCGTAGATCGACTTCGGGAACGGGTTCGGCCGCTGGAAGACCATGCCGATCGTACGGCGCACCGCGACCGGGTCGACATCGCGCGCGGCGATGTCCTGGCCGTGGTAGCGGATCGTGCCGGTCTGCCGGAAGCTCGGCACGAGATCGTTCATTCGGTTCAGGCAGCGGATGAACGTGCTCTTGCCGCAGCCGGACGGGCCGATCACCGCCGTGACGAGATTCTTGTAGACGTCGAGTGAGACGCCCTTCAGCGCCGGCTTGGAACCGTAGATCGCGTCGAGATCCTGAATCTCGAACACCGTCTCGAGGCGCTCGCGCGGCGGCAGCGGCTGCCGCTTGGTCTCGACGCGCACGGTGGGTTCGATGCTACTCGACACGCTTAGCACGATTCTCGTCTCATCTGGCAGCCCGCCCAAGCTTCCGCCTGCTCCGCGTGGCGAGCCAGCGGGCGCCGAGGCTCGCGAAGAGGATGAACAGGATCAGAACGAGACCACCGGACCACGCACGCGCGTGATCCTGGGGATAGGGCGACTCGGACAGTTCGAAAATGGCGACCGGGATGCTCTGGACGGCGTGCAGTGGGTTCCAGCTGATGCCGTTGCCGACGATCGACGAGCAGAAGAGGAGCGGCGCCGTCTCGCCGGCGGTCCGGGCCACCGCCAGAGTCGCGCCGGTGAGGATCCCGCCGATGCTCTGCGGCAGGACGATCCCAAGCGTCGTTCGCCAGCGGGGCGCACCGAGCCCGAGGCCCGCCTCCCGCAGCGAGTTGGGAACCAGCGCGAGCACCTCAATCGTCGATCGGGCGACGAATGGGAGCATCAGGATCGCCAGGGCGAACGAGCCTGCGAGGCCACTCTGGCCGTGCGAGATGACGATCAGGCCGTAGACGAAGAAGCCGATCACGATCGCCGGCACGCCGCTGAGGATGTCGAGCACGAAGCCGACTCCGGCGCGGATCTTCCGCTGCGCGAACTCGTTGACGTAGATCGCGATGAGGATCCCGACCGGCAGAGCCATCGCAGTCGCGACGGCGACGATCACGAGCGTTCCCGCGAAGGCGTTGGCGAGCCCCTGCTTCGCAGTCGGGTCGTACGCGACCTGCGACTTCGTCAGGAGGTTCAGGTTGAGCTGGCTCGCGCCGTGCTGCGCGACCGAGAAGACGAGGATCCCGAGGAGGCCGACGGCAATCGCCGCGGCGAGCCAGGCGACCAGCTCCATGCCCCGGTTCACGGCCTTCCGCCGGCGGAGACGGTCGTTCGGGCGCTGCAACGCGCTGAGATTGGCGGCGCTCATGCAGACGTCCCCAACCTGCGCGCCGACCGCCGCACGATCACCTGCGCGACGACGTTCACGATCAGCGAGAAGACGAGGAGGATCAGCGCGAGATAGACGAGCGACGAGAGCTCGAGACCGGTCTGCGAGCCCTGGTAGTTGGCCGCGATCTTGCTCCCGATCGTGTCGCCGGGGCTGAAGAGGTTCCAGAGAAGGTGTGTGCCGGTGAAGCCGCCGATCACCTGCTGCACGGCGATCGCCTCGCCGATCGCCCGGCCGAAGCCGAGGATCATCGCCGCCGCCACGCCGCCACGCGCGTAGGGGAAGACGACGCCACGCACCATCTCCCAGCGCGTCAGGCCGAGAGCGAGCGCCCCCTCCTTGAGCTCGCCGGGCACGCCGAGAAAGAGCTCGCGCGAGATGCTCGCGATGATCGGGAGGATCATGATCGTCAGGACGACGATCGCGGTGAACACGTTCGACGCGTACGTCGCCGGCCCGAACAGCGGAATGAAGCCGAGCGCAGAGTGGAGCGCCGGGTCGACGTGGTTGAGCAGGAACGGGCCGAGCACGAGAATCCCCCAGAGCCCGATCAAGACGCTCGGGATCGCCGCGAGGGTCTCTACGAGCGCGGTGACCGGGCCGCGCAGCCAGTTCGGGGAGAGCTCGCTGAGGAACAGCGCCACGGCCAGGGCGAGAGGGGTCGCCAGGATGAGCGCGCCGACCGAGGTGACGGCCGTGCCGAAGAGGAAGGCCCCGGCGCCGAAATCGAGATGACCGGCGACCGGGTTCCACGCGATATGGGTGACGAAGCCGAGCCCGAAGGTCGACAGCGACAGCTTCGAGCCCTGAACGATCTTGTAGACGATCAGCCCGACGAGGAACGTCGCCCCGAGCGCAGCCAGTCCGGCCACGCCCTGGAGGAGCACGTCGCCGAAACGCGCCCGCCGCCCCGGGAAGGGGCGGCGGGCCACAGCGTTGGTCGTGTCGAGACTGCTCACGATCCGGGGGATTCTCTCCTACTTACTTGATCTTCGCGATCTGCTTCTTGTCGAACTTCACGACTGAGGCCGGAAGCGGCACGAAGAAGATCTTCGGGCCGTACGTCTGGCCGGTCGTGATCGCCCAGTTCAGGAACTTCTTGAGCGTGGCCGCGTTCCCGGAGCTCTTCTGGACGTCGACGTACGTATACGTGCAGATCGGGTACGCGTTCGCGTACTTGCTCGACTTCGGCGGATTGACAATCGAGAGCGAGCCATCCGCCGCAGGCTTCGTGTCGAGAACCGACGCGGCCTTGATCGACTTCAGGTTCGCGAAGACGAACTTGCCGGCTCTGTTCTTCATGGAGAACATCGCCAGGTGGGCCTTGTGCGCGTACTCGGCGTCGGCGTACCCGATCCCGCCGTTCGTCGAGTGTACGAGGCTGGAAACGCCGGAGCTCCCCTTGCCACCGATGCCGGCCGGCCAGGCGACTGCCGTGCCGGTGCCGACCTGCGACTTCCAGGCCGAGCTGACGTGGGAAAGGAAGTCCGTGAAGTTGTAGGAAGTGCCCGAGGAATCCGAGCGATGGACGACGGTGATTGCCTTGTTCGGCAGGTTGACGCCGGAATTGAGGGCCGCGATGGCCGGGTCACTCCAGTTCGTGATCTGACCCATGTAGATCTTCGCCAGGACCTGACCCGTCAGGTGAAGGTGGTTCTTGACGCCGTCGAGCCGGTACATGACCGCGGTGCCGGCGAGAGCCCACGGGATCTGCACGCAGGTGGTGCAGGTCGGCGAGAACTGCGTGAGCGGAGCATCGCTCATCCCCAAGTCGACCTGCTTGTTCGTGATCGCAGCGACGCCACCGCCGGAGCCGATCGCGCTGTAGCTGAAGTTGATCCCGATCGACGAGACCGCGTTGATCCACAAGCTCACGAGGGGGGCGACGAACGTGCTTCCGGCACCGCTGACCGAGCCGTTGGTGCGCTTGGCCGACGAGGCGCCGGCGGCGCCGACCGCAAGAGCTGCAACGAGTGCCACAGTGGCAAGAGCAAGTGTGAAACGAACGATGCCGGATCTCGGCATTGAATTTTCCTCCTCTTACTGGGGTTCGGGGCCAACGTACGGGGCGTTTCCAGCGACGTGGGCTACACGAGCGTTGCGGGGTGGAAACGGAGTGGTGACAGGGGCTGGCGCCCCTCCCAGGGCCACCTAGTACGCTGGGCCGCATGACGATCGACGCGGCGCTGGGGCAAATCGAGGCGGAGCTCCAGGAGATGGGGCAGCGCGTCCTCAGTTCCGTGCGCGGCGCGACAAGGGCGCTTGGGGAGCGGGATCGCGAGCTCGCCGCGGAGGTCATCGCCTTCGACGACGAGGTGGATCGCCACTTCCTCGCCATCGAGCACCAGATCCAGGCGCTGCTCGCGCTGCAGACGCCGGTCGCACGCGACCTGCGGCTGATTCTCGCGATGATCCACATCAACCTCCTGCTCGAGCGGAGCGCCGACGGCTGCGTGACGGTCGCCAAGCTTTCCCAGCTCGTGGCGGACGTCGACCCCGATCCGGCGCTCGCCGAGGTGCTCACGGAGATGGGCGAGCGGGCCGAGGAGATGCTCCGCGTCGCGCTCGACTCCTTCAGCCGCCGCGACATCGCCGGCGCCGAGAGCCTCGTCGAGCTCGATGAGCTCATCGACCGCGCCAACCGCCGCTTCGTCGAGCGGCTCGTGGACGTGATGCACACGACGGAGATGCGCGAGTGGGGCCTGCGGATGGTCGTCGTCGCGCGGACGATCGAGCGGATCGGCGACCGCGCCGTCGACATCGGCGAGCAAATCGCCTATTTGCTGACGGCGGAGTTCCGCGAGTTCACCGACGCCTCACATCCGGCCGACTAGATAGAAATCCGATATGCCGTACCGGAAACAACTCGTTGCGCTTGCCGTTGTGCTGGGGATCGCCCTCGTCGCGATCGCAGTCGTCTACTGGGTGGAGCCGGCGCGCTCGCTGCCGTCCTTCTTCCCCGGACACGAGGCCGGCTCGAGCCACCATCACGTCAAGCACGGCATCGCGGCCGTCCTCGTCGGTCTCGCGTGCTTCGCCTTCGCCTGGTTCAACACCGGGCCGAAGAAGCGCTCCGCGTAGCCTTCCCGCGTGCACCCGATCACCTACTTCCAGAGCTCGATGCTCGGCCTGCTCCAGGGCGTCTCCGAGCTCTTCCCCGTCTCGAGCCTCGGACACACGGTCATCCTCCCGAAGCTCGTCGGCTGGAACATCCACCAGAACGCGTCGTACTTCCTCAGCTTCCTCGTCGCGCTGCATCTCGCGACTGCCCTCGTGCTGCTCGCCTTCTTCTGGAAGGACTGGGTGCGGATCATCAAGGGGCTCGGCCGCTCGCTCCGTGACCGCGAGATCGGCGCCGACCCCGACGCGAAGCTCGGCTGGCTGCTCATCGTCGGCACGATCCCGGCCGGGATCCTCGGGCTGACGCTGCAGGACTACCTCCGCAAGCTCTTCGCCTCGCCGGAGTACGCGAGCATCTTCCTCGCCCTCAACGGCCTCGTCCTGTTCGGGGCCGAGATGCTTCGGCGGCGCGCGCCGCAGACGGAGGGAGACGACGACACCCGGATCGCGCGCACCGTCGGCTGGTGGCAGACCTTCACGGTCGGCGCGGCGCAGGCGATCGCGCTCATCCCCGGTTTCTCGCGCTCGGGCGCCTCGATCGGCGGCGGTCTCCTCGTCGGGCTCTCGCACAAGGACGCGGCCCGCTTTGCCTTCCTCCTGGCGACGCCGATCATCCTCGCCGCCGCCGTCCTGAAGCTGCCCCAGCTCGCCGGCTCGCAGGGGAACGGCGTCCGCGGCCCGGCGCTCGTCGGCGCCCTCTGCGCTGCAGTCTCGGCCTATCTCGCCGTCCGCTTCCTGATGCGCTACTTCGAGACGCGGACACTGACGCCGTTCGCTGTCTACTGCCTCTGCGCCGGCACGGCCGCTGCGATCTACTTCGCCGTCTAGCGGCGGCGCGACCGGGCGAGCTTGCGCAGGCGCGCTGCGAGCGCGGGCGTGAGCTGACCCGGATCGAGCCGCCACTCCCAATTGCCGCGCGGGTGGCCCGGCCGGTTCATCCTGGAGTCGCTGCCGAGCCCGAGCACATCCTGCGCCGGCACGATCGCGAGGGATGCAGGTGACGCGTACGCCATCTCGATCAGCCCCCAGTTCGGCTCGCTCGGGTCGAGACCCGTCGCGGCGCGCTGCTTCGCCCCGAGCGCGTCGAACCACCCGACCGCCGTGTCGGTGTCGTGGATGCTCGAGTAGACGACTTCGTTGCGGACGTGGTTCTCCGGCCGGTGCGGATTGCGGACGGAGCGCCGGAACGCCCAGAGGAGCACCGCCATGCCGGGCAGGCCGAGCTCGTCCCGCAGCCGGTAGACCGGCGGCGTGATCCGGCCGAGATCCTCGGCGATCAGCGGCAGGTCGCCGAGCTCGGCTTTCACCGCATGGAAGAGGTCGGCGCCCGGGCCGGGACGCCAGCGGCCGTGGAGCGCGGTCTTGTCCCGCTCGGGGACGGCCCAGTACGAGACGAAGCCGCGGAAGTGATCGATGCGGCAGAGATCGACGAGCTCGAATGTGCGGCGAAAACGCTCGCGCCACCAGCGGTAGCCGGTCGCGCGGTGCGCGGGCCAGTCGTAGAGCGGATTCCCCCACAGCTGGCCGTTCTTGTTGAGCGCGTCGGGCGGCGCGCCCGCAACCTCCCCGTGCGCGAACAGCTCGGGCCAGCCTGCGACGTCGGCGCCGGCATCGGATACGTAGATCGGCAGGTCGCCGATCAGCCGGACACCGCGCTTCGCGGCGTACGCGCGCAGTGCTCCCCATTCCCGCTCGAAGCGCACCTGGTCGGCGATCGCGCCCTCGCCGGCGAACCGCGCCCACGAGCCCGTCCAGTACGGGTGGCGCGCGACGAAGTCCTCGATCTCGGCGGCGGTGACGCGCGCGCCGGGCTTCGCGAGGAGCTGCGCGGACGCGGCGAAGGCGGACGGCGAGCGGTACGGCGAGTTGAACTCGTCCGGCGGACCGAGCGGCAGCATCTGCCACCACGACTGCCCTGCGGCCGCGAGCCAGTCGACGAAACCGTAGGCGTCCCGGTCGAGCTTCCCCGACGGCAGCGAGGTCGGGTGGAGAAGGATTCCGGCGGCGCGCTCGAGCTTCACGCTTCGATCCTCCCGCATCGGTGAGACTTGCTGCGTGGCTCCCCCGAAGACACGCCCGTCGAGGATCCAGATCCAGGAGGTCGGTCCGCAGGTCGACTGCGGCCGCTGGGCTGCCAAGCGCACCGTCGGCGAGCCCGTCGACGTGACCGCGCGGATCTTCCGTGACGGCCACGACACGCTCGGCGCGGCAGTTCGCTACCGGCGGCCCGGCTCGACACGCTGGGGCGAAGCCCCGCTCGAGCCGCAGGGAAACGACGTCTGGACGGGCTCGTTCGAGGTCGACCGGGCCGGCCTCTGGTGCTTCCGGATCGAGGCTTGGGTCGATCGGGTCGCCTCGTTCCAGGACGAGCTGCGGCGGAAGGTCTCCGCCGGCCACGCGGATCTCGCCGGCGAGCTGTCCGAAGGCACCGTCCTTCTCGAGCGCGACTCGCTCACCGTGGAGGACGCGCTCGCCGCGCCGGCGGGCGACCGCTCCGAGAAGGTCGTGTCCGGGACCTACGACGTCGACGTCGACCGCGTTCTTGCTCGCTTCGGCGCCTGGTACGAGCTCTTCCCGCGCTCGTCGGGCGGCTTCGAGGGAGTCCGCAAGCAGCTGCCGCGCTTCGCCGAGCTCGGCTTCGACGTCCTCTATCTGCCGCCGATCCACCCGATCGGCCACACGAACCGCAAGGGGCGCAACAACGCGGAGCGGGCGGCGGCGGGCGACGTCGGCAGCCCGTGGGCGATCGGCGCCGAGGAGGGTGGCCACGACGCCATCCATCCCGAGCTCGGCACGGAGAAGGAGTTCCGGCGCCTCGTCGCGGAGGCGTCCGAGCACGGCATCGAGATCGCGCTCGACTTCGCCATCCAGTGCTCGCCCGACCACCCGTGGCTGACCGAGCACCCGGAGTGGTTCCACCGCCGCCCCGACGGAACGCTGAAGTACGCCGAGAACCCGCCGAAGCGCTACCAGGACATCTACAACGTCAACTTCGACTGCGAGGACTGGCAAGGCCTCTGGCAGGCGCTGCTCGATGTCGTTCTCCACTGGGTCGGCTGCGGGGTCACGGTCTTTCGCGTCGACAACCCGCACACGAAGCCGGTCGCGTTCTGGGAGTGGCTGATCCGCGAGGTGCGGCGCGACCATCCGGAGACGATCTTCCTCGCCGAGGCGTTCACGCGGCCGGCGCCGATGACGACGCTCGCCAAGGCCGGCTTCGCACAGAGCTACACATACTTCACGTGGAAGAACACGCGGTGGGAGCTGCTCGAGTTCCTCGGCCAGCTGCTCGAGTGGCGCGACTTCTACCGGCCGAACTGCTTCGCGAACACGCCGGACATCCTCCACGAGTACCTCCAGAGCGGCGGCCGCGCGGCCTTCGAAGCGCGGCTCGTGCTCGCCGCGACGCTCGCGCCGTCGTACGGCATCTACTCCGGCTTCGAGAGCTGCGAGAACGTCCCCGTGCGTCCCGGCTCCGAGGAGTACCTCAATTCGGAGAAGTACGAGCTGAAGGAGCGGAAGCTCGACGGCGCGCTCCTGCCGCTCGTCGCGAAGCTCAACGCGGTACGGCGCGAGAACGAGGCGCTGCAGTGGCTCGATCCGCTGACGATCCTCGAGACGGAGAACGAGCATCTGTTCGCATTCCTGAAGCGGCGCGGCGACAACTCAGTCGTGACCATCGTCAACCTCGACCCGGCCGCCGCGCAGGAGGGCGTCTGCGTGCTGCCGGTCTCCACCGGGCTCGCGCCCGCGTACACGGTGCGCGATCTCCTAACCGACGAGACGTGGACGTGGCGGATCGGGCGCAACTATGTGAAGCTGCCGGCCGGTGGCAGCCATGTGCTGAGGTTGGGCGGATGAGCGAGCAGTGGTTCGAGCGCGATCCGCTCTGGTTCAAGCGGGCCGTCTTCTACGAGATCCACATCCGTGGCTTCTTCGACGGCACCGACGACGGTTCCGGTGACTTCCGCGGCCTGATCGAGAAGCTCGACTATCTCGAGTGGCTCGGCGTCGACTGCCTCTGGCTGCTGCCGATGTACGAGTCGCCGCTCCGCGACGGCGGCTACGACATCTCGAACTTCTTCGCCATCCACCCCGACTACGGGACGGTGGAGGACTTCCGGGAGTTCGTCGACCAGGCGCACCAGCGCGGTATGCGCGTCATCGCCGACCTCGTCATGAACCACACGTCCGCTGACCATCCGTGGTTCCAGGAGTCGCGGGCCGATCCGAACGGTCCGAAGGGCGACTGGTACGTCTGGTCGGACACCGAGGAGAAATACCAGGACGCGCGGGTCATCTTCATCGACACCGAGCCTTCGAACTGGACGCTCGATCCGCTGCGCGGCCAGTACTACTGGCACCGCTTCTTCCACCACCAGCCCGACCTCAACTTCGACAACCCCGAGGTGCAGGAGGCGATGCTGGAGGTGCTCCGCTTCTGGCTCGACCTCGGCATCGACGGCTTCCGGCTCGACGCCGTCCCGTATCTCTTCGAGCGGGAGGGAACGAACGGCGAGAACCTCCCCGAGTCGCACGAGTACCTGAAGCGGGTGCGCGCCGAGGTCGACTCGCGCTACCCCGACCGCGTCCTCCTCGCCGAGGCGAACCAGTGGCCGGAGGACGTCGTCGACTACTTCGGCGACGGCGACGAGTGCCAGATGGCCTTCCACTTCCCGGTCATGCCGCGGATGTTCATGGCCCTGCGACGCGAGGACGCGACGCCGATCTACGAGATTCTCGACCGAACCCCGGCGATCCCGGACAACTGCCAGTGGGGGCTCTTCCTCCGCAACCACGACGAACTGACGCTCGAGATGGTCACGGACGAGGAGCGCGACTACATGTACGCGGAGTACGCGAAGGACCCGCGGATGAAGCTCAACCTCGGCATCCGCCGCCGCCTCGCGCCGCTCCTCGACGCGGGCTTCGACGAGACGCAGCTCCTCCACGCGATCCTCTTCTCGCTGCCGGGTTCACCCGTCCTCTACTACGGGGACGAGATCGGCATGGGCGACAACGTCTACCTCGGCGATCGCGACGGCGTGCGGACGCCGATGCACTGGTCGGGCGACCGCAACGCGGGCTTCTCCCGCGCCGACTGGGCGCAGCTCTATCTCCAGCCGCTGATGGATCCCGTCTACGGCTTCCAGGCGATCAACGTCGAGGCGCAGCTGCGCACGCCCAACTCCCTGCTCCGCTGGATGCAGCGCTTCATCGCGCTCCGGAAGGAGCATCCGGTGTTCGGGCTCGGCTCGTACACGCCGCTCCAGAGCGACAATCTGCGGGTCTTCGCCCACATCCGGAAGTGGGAAGAGGACGTCCTCCTCTGCGTCCACAACCTCGCGCGCTCGGCCCAGGCGGTACAGCTCGACCTCGCGGGGTACGCCGGTATGGTGCCGGTGGAGATGCTGGGCCAGACGGCCTTCCCGCCTATCGGGGAGCTGCCGTACCTCCTCACACTCGCCCCGCGCGGTTTCTTCTGGTTCCAGCTCAGGCCTGCGGAGCAGGCGCCATGACCGTGGAAGGAAACGCCCTCATCGAGTACGTGACGCGCCAGCGTTGGTATGGCGCGAAGTCGCGGACGGTGATCCACTCGGAGGTGCTCGACACCGTCGTGATCCGGCAGACCGAGCCGGAGCTGACCCTCGCACTCGTCGAGCTGACGTACGACACCGGCGCCCACGATCTCTACCAGCTCGTCTTCTCCGGTCGAGGCGACGGCGTGGCGATCGACGGCCTCGCCGAGGACGCGGGGCTCGCGCGCGAGCGCGTGAGCGCGATGCGCTCGGGCCTGACGCTGCAGGGCGCGCAGGGCACGGCCGACTTCCGGCCGGCGGAGGACTTCACCGCGCTCGGGCGGGAGCTCGGCGAGGCGCGGCTGATCTCCTCCGAGCAGTCGAACAGCTCGGTCGTCTTCGACGAGAGGCTGATCCTCAAGATCTTCCGCCGCCTCGAGCCGGGGATCAACCCGGAGCTCGAGCTGCTGCGCTTCCTCGGCGAGCGCGGCTTCCGGAACGTGCCTGCGCTCGGCGGCTGGTACGAGTACTCCGGGGGTCCGCTAACCGCGACGCTCGGGCTCCTACAGGAGTACGTCGCGGACGGCGTCGACGGGTGGGAGCTGGCCCTCGAGGAGATCGCCGACGCGCCGGAGCGGTTCCTCGACCGGCTTGGCCGGCTCGGGGAGGTGACCGGCCAGATGCACACCGCGCTCGGTTCCGACCTCAACGACGCCGCGTTCTCTCCCGAGGAACCGAGCGTCGAGTCGCTCGGCCTGCTCACCGCGACGGTGGACGAGGAGATCGCGCGCGTCTTCCTCTCGCTCCCCGACGACGACGAACGGATCGCGCCGATAGCCGGTCGCGGCGAGGAGGTGCGCGAGCAGCTGCGCCTTCTCACCCACGCCGGCACGACCGGCCACGTCATCCGCACACACGGCGACTACCACCTCGGACAAACGCTCGTCACCGGAGACGACTGGGTGATCCTCGACTTCGAGGGGGAGCCGGCGCGGACGCTCGCCGAGCGGCGCCGCAAGCGCTCGCCGCTGCGCGACGTCGCCGGGATGCTCCGCTCCTTCGCCTACGCGGCAACCGCCGCCGAGCTCCTGCGAGACGCAGACGTGCCGTCCGACTGGGAGGAGCGCGCGCGCTGGCGGTTCCTCGAGACCTATCTCGCCACCGTCGACCCGAGCCTCCTGCCGGCCGGCGACGCGGCGATCGAGCGGCTCCTCGCCGTGTTCGAGCTGGAGAAGGCGGTCTACGAGCTCCGCTACGAGCTCGACAACCGCCCCGACTGGGTGGTGATCCCGGTCGCGGGTATCGAGCGGTTGATGGCAACCGCCTCTGAGGCGCTTTGACCGTCGAGCTCGGCGCCAATCCGCACGGAGTTCTCGGCGCGCACGAGGCGAAGAACGGCGTCGTCGTCCGCGCCTGGCGGCCGGATGCGCGGGCGGTGCGCGTCCAGCCCGCGGGCGTCGAAGCCGAGCTCCTCGATCCGGCCGGGCTCTGGGAGGCGCTGCTGCCGAGCGCGCAGCTGCCGCTCGAGTACGAGCTCGAGGTCGAATACGCCGACGGGAACACGTTCACCGGCCGCGATCCGTACTCGTTCCTCCCGACGCTCAGCGAGCTCGACCTCCACCTCGCGATGGAGGGTCGCCACGAGCTCCTCTACGAGCGGCTCGGCGCGCACGTGCGCGAGATCGACGGCGTCGTTGGCACCGCGTTCGCGGTCTGGGCGCCGAACGCGCGGTCGGTTGCGGTCGTCGGCGACTTCAACTCCTGGGACGGACGCCTCAACCCGATGCGCTCGCTCGGCTCCTCGGGGATCTGGGAGCTGTTCGTCCCGGACGCCGGCGAGGGGACGAAGTACAAGTTCGAGATCCGCACGCAGGAGGGGCGCCTCCGCCTGAAGAGCGACCCCGTCGCCTTCTACGCCGAGGTGCCGCCGGCGAACGCGTCCGTCGTGTGGGAGTCGAAGCACGCGTGGAGCGACGACGAGTGGCTCGAGCGGCGGCGCGCGGCGGATCCGCTCCGCGAGGCCATCTCCATCTACGAGGTGCATCTGGGCTCCTGGCGTCGCAACCCGCTCGAGGACAACCGCCCGCTGACGTATCGCGAGCTCGCTGACGAGCTCGGCGACTATGTGGCGGACCTCGGCTTCACGCACGTCGAGCTACTGCCGGTGATGGAGCATCCCTTCTCCGGCTCGTGGGGCTACCAGGTGACGGGCTACTACGCACCGACATCCCGTTTCGGGACGCCCGACGAGTTCCGCTACTTCGTCGACCGCTTCCACGAGCGCGGCATCGGCGTGATCCTCGACTGGGTGCCCGCGCACTTCCCGCGCGACGACTGGGCCCTCGCCACCTTCGATGGCACGCACCTGTACGAGCACGCCGACCCGCGCCGCGGCGCGCATCCCGACTGGGGGACGCTCGTCTTCAACCTCGCCCGAACGGAGGTGCGGAACTTCCTCCTCGCGAACGCGCTCTACTGGGTGCGCGAGCATCACGCCGACGGGATCCGCGTCGACGCCGTCGCCTCGATGCTCTATCTCGACTACTCGCGCAAGGCGGGCCAGTGGGTGCCGAACGTCCACGGCGGCAACGAGGATCTCGACTCCGTCTCCTTCCTCAAGGAGATGAACGAGGCGCTCTACGCGCGCGAGCCGGGGATCGTCTCGGCCGCGGAGGAGTCGACCGCCTGGCCAGGCGTCTCACGGCCGACGTATGCCGGCGGCCTCGGCTTCGGCTTCAAGTGGAACCTGGGCTGGATGCACGACACGCTCACGTACTTCCAGAAGGATCCGGTCCACCGGCGCTTCCACCACCACACGCTGACCTTCTCCCTGATGTACGCGTTCAGCGAGAACTTCGTCCTGCCGCTCTCCCACGACGAGGTCGTGCACGGCAAGCGGTCGCTGCTCGACAAGATGCCCGGCGACCGCTGGCAGAAGTTCGCCAACCTCCGCTCGCTCTACGCGTACATGTGGGCTCATCCCGGCAAGAAGCTCCTGTTCATGGGCGGCGAGCTCGGCGAGTGGGAGGAGTGGAACTCCGAGGGCTCGCTCCACTGGAACCTCCTCGAAAACGCCGAGCACGACGGCGTGCGCTCGCTCGTCCGCGACCTGAACCGCGTCTACCGGGAAACGCCCGCGCTCTGGCAGCGCGACTTCGAGCCGGATGGGTTCCGCTGGCTCGAGGCGAACGACACCGCGAACAACGTCCTCGCGTTCGCGCGGCTCGGCGAGGGAGACGAGCCGCCGGTCGTCTGCGTCCTCAACCTCTCGCCGGTGCCGCGCTACGACTACCGGGTCGGGATGCCGGTCTGCTGCCGCTGGCGGGAGGCGCTGAACACCGACTCGGCGTTCTACGGCGGCAGCGGCGTCGGGAATCGCGGCGGCGTCGAGGCGGAAGCAGTGGCGTGGAACGACCAGCCCTTCTCCGCCCAGCTGACGCTGCCGCCGCTCGGGGCGGTCTGGCTGGTCCCCGAGTAGGCGAATGGAAATCTGGCCGGGTCGGCCGTTTCCGCTGGGGGCGACGTGGGACGGCGAGGGAACGAACTTCGCGCTCTTCTCCGAGCACGCCGAGCGCGTCGAGCTCTGCCTCTTCGACGCGGAGAGCGAGACGCGCGTCCACCTGCGCGACGTCACGGCCCACAACTTCCATGCCTACCTGCCGGGAGTCGGGCCGGGACAGCGCTACGGCTTCCGCGTCCATGGGCCGTACGACCCCGGCGCCGGCCACCGCTTCAACCCGCACAAGCTCCTGGTCGATCCGTACGCGAAGGCGATCGAGGGGCCGATCGAGTGGGAGCGCGGCAACGTCCTTCCATACGTCCCCGACGGCAGCGAGAACGCCGACCTCGAGCTCGACGATTCCGACGACGCGGACGCGATCCCGAAGTGCGTGGTCGTCGACCCGTTCTTCGAGTGGGAGGACGACGCTCCACCGGAGACGCCCTGGCACGACACGGTGATCTACGAGGCGCACGTGAAGGGGTTCACGCGCCTGCACCCTGAGATCCGGGACGACCTGCGCGGCACCTATGCGGCGCTCGCGTCGGAGCCGGCGATCGCGCATCTGAAGGAGCTCGGCGTCACCGCAGTCGAACTTCTGCCGATCCACCACATCGCCGACGAGGGCTTCCTCCACGACCTCGGCCTGACGAACTACTGGGGCTACTCGTCGATCGGCTTCCTCGCCCCGCACGCGCTCTACGCGGCCACGGGCACGCGCGGCGAGCAGGTCCTGGAGTTCAAGGGGATGGTCAAGGCACTGCACCGGGCCGGCATCGAGGTGATCCTCGACGTCGTCTACAACCACACGGCGGAGGGCAACCACCTCGGCCCGATGCTCTCCTTCCGCGGCGTCGACAACCGGAGCTACTACCGGCTCGTCCCCGACGACCTGCGCCACTACATGGACTTCACGGGGACGGGCAACTCGCTCAATCCCGTCCACCCGTCGGTGCTGCGGCTGATCATGGACTCGCTCCGCTACTTCGTCCTCGAGTGCCACGTCGACGGCTTCCGCTTCGATCTCGCCTCGGCGCTCGCCCGCGAGTTCTACGACGTCGACCGCCTCTCGACCTTCTTCGACACGATCCACCAGGATCCGGTCATCTCGCAGGTGAAGCTGATCGCCGAGCCGTGGGACGTCGGGCCGGGCGGCTACCAGGTCGGCAACTTCCCCGTCCTCTGGGCGGAGTGGAACGGCAAGTACCGCGACTCGATGCGCGACTTCTGGCGCGGGCAGGGGAGCGTCGGCGAGTTCGCGCAGCGCTTCACGGGATCCGCCGACCTCTACCAGTCCAACGGCCGCGACCCGTTCGCCTCGATCAACTTCGTCACGGCCCACGACGGCTTCACGCTGCGCGACCTCGTCTCCTACAACGAAAAGCACAACGAGGCGAACGGCGAGGAAAGCCGGGACGGCTCAGACGACAACCGCTCGTGGAACCACGGCGTCGAGGGGCCGACCGACGACGCGGCCGTGCTCGCGCTGCGGGCTCGCCAGCAGCGGAACTTCCTCGCGACGCTTTTCCTCTCACAAGGCGTCCCGATGCTGCTCGGCGGCGACGAGCTCGGGCGCACGCAGGGCGGCAACAACAACGCGTGGTGCCAGGACAACGAGATCTCGTGGTTCGACTGGGAGGGCGCCGACGGCGAGCTCCGCGAGTTCGTGCGCCGCCTGATCGCGCTGCGGCGGGAGCATCCTGTCTTTCGGCGCGGCTCCTTCCTCAGCGGCTCGGCCGGCGTTTCGGGGCTGCCGGACGTCTGGTGGTTCCGTCCCGACGGACGGCGGATGACGCAGCGCGACTGGACGGCGGAGACGAAGACGCTCGGGGCGTTCCTCAACGGCGGGGAGATCCGGGCGCAGACCGAGCGCGGCGAGCCGATCGAAGACGACTCGTTCCTGTTGCTCTTCAACGCGAAATCGAAGCCCGTCGTGTTCACGCTGCCGACGCGCCGCTTCGGAGCGTGGTGGGAGGTCGAGCTGGCGACCGGGGACACGCCACCGGAGCGGCTCGGCGCGCGCGCGCTCGTGCCAGTGCAGGAGCACTCGCTCGTCCTGTTGCGGCGCGTCTAGCCGATGGGCTGCAGCTCGAGCTCTCGCGCCTCGAGGAGAACCTCGCTCAGGTCGCGGAACGTCACCGTGCCGTCCGCAGCCTTCTCGAGGTTGACGAGGCAGATCGGGCAGGCCGTGACGCACACGCCGCCCGCCGCCCGCAGCTGCTCGACCCGACGCCGCGCCTGCTCGAGCGCCTGCTCGGGATAGAGAGCCTCGGCCGGCCCTCCGCAGCACCAGGTCAGGCGACCGCTCTGCTCGGGCTCGCAGACGGCAAACCCCGCGCCGGCGAGCAGCCGCCGCGGCTCTTCCACGACGCCTTCGGCGCGCGCGAGCATGCAGGAGTCGTGCAGGACGACCTCGCCGTGCACCGGCACGGAAGCGCGCTCCCTCTCCGCGAGAACCTCGAGGTAGCTCTTCACCTCGACGTCCCAGTCCGGCAGGACCTGCGGATAGACCGTGCGGAGCATGTGCGTCGTGTGCGGGTCGATCGTGATCGCCAGCCGGACGCCGTTCCCGCGCAGCCGCTCCTGCACGCGGCGCGCCTGGGTGGCGACGACGGCGTCGAGACCGAGGTCGTAGGCGAGCGCGCCCGAGTAGAGATCGTCCTCGTACAGGATCCCGAAGCGGACGCCGGCGTCGCGCAGCAGCGCCGCGACCGCACGCGGCACACGCGTCGCCTCCTCGCGCTCGCGCCGCGAGGGACGCCCGAGGAAGGCGGAGACGTTCACGACGCGATTGAGGCGGCGTCCCAGTCCGCTGAAGCGGGCAAGCGGTGAGTCGCCGAGCCGCCGCTCCGCCGCGACGAGCCGCTCGATGTACGGCATCAGCTGGTACATCTGGCCGGTGTAGAGCACTGTCGCGCCGCCGCGGTCGAGGCCGAGGTCCTCCGCCCAACGGGTCGCATCGCTCGACGGGAGAGGCAGCACCGAGCCGCGCAGACGCAGGTTGTCGGCGAGGATCCCGAGCACGTCTCCGGTCGGCAGGGCCATCAGACCTCCAGCCCGTAGAGAGAGCGGTTGAGGTGGCGCCGCAGAGTGCGCACGTTCTCGGCGATGTGGACGCCGGCCGGGCAGCTCTCCTCGCAGAGCCGGCAGAGGAGACAGGAGTAGACCGTCTCGCTCTCGTCGCGAACCCGGTCCTCGAGACCGAGCATCACGTAGCGGAAGACGCGGCGCGGCAGCACGTCGAGGCCGAGCGGGCACGTCGCGGTGCAGACGCCGCAGTTCATGCACGCCTCGGCGTCGAAGGCGCCGGCCTCTCGGACGCGCTCGGCGAGCTCGGGCGACACCACGGTGCTCATTTGGTCGCCGCCTGGAAGCGGTAGTAGTCGCCCTCGGGCTCGGGCAGGTCGGTGAGCAGGCCGTACTTCCGCATGCCCATCACCCAGAGCATGGTCTCGTTCTCGGGCGCGCCGATCGCAGCGGCGATCTCCGGCACGGTGCGCGGGCCAGCCGCGAGCGCGGCGAGGATCCGGCTCCGCACGAGCGGCTCCTCGCGAACGATCTCCCGGACGTCGCGGCTCATACCGCCGCCACGAGCCCGTCGATCATCGAGCGCACCTGCGCGTCGGTGTAGCCGAGCAGGTCGATCGCGTTCTCGGGACAGACGGGAGTGCAGCCGCCGCAGCCCTTGCAGACGGCGCCGTCGACGAACGCGAGCGCATTTCCGTTCGTGCCCGTCATCGCGATCGCCGCGAACGGGCACGCTGCGACGCAGTCGCCGCAGCCGGTGCACGCCGCGCCGTTCACGACCGCGACCTGCGGGTCGAGCTCGGCCCGGCCGAGCTTGAGCATCGCCGCGGTCTGCGTCACCGCCGCGAGGCCGGAAGCGACGCTCTCGCTCGATGTCTTCGGCCCTTGGCAGGCACCGGCGATGAGGACGCCGTCGACAACTGTCTCGACCGGCCGGAGCTTCGGATGGATCTCGTTGAAGAAGCCGTCCCGCCCGACCGGCAGCTTCAAAGCCTGGATGAGCTCGTCGTTCGAGCGCGGCACCATGCCGGTGACGAGGACGAGAAGGTCGACGGGAATCGTGACCTCCTCGCCGGCGGTGAGCAGGTCGCGGACGGTCACCTTCAGGCCGTCGTCCTCGCGAATGACCGTTGGCGGGTCGTCGTCGGCGAAGCGGAGGTAGAGCGAGCCCCGCTTGCGCGACTCGGAGAAGGCGAGCTCGTGCTCGCCGTAGGCCCGCATCTCCCGATAGAGGTGGTACTGGCTGACGCCGGCGCCTCGGTCGGCGACGCGGAGGGAGGCGTGGATCGCCGCCGGGCAGCAGTAGCGGGAGCAGTAGGCGTTGCCGTGCGGCTGGCGGCTGCCGATGCAGTAGACGTAGCCGATGCTGCGCACGGAACGGCCGTCGAGCTCGAGCGGGCCGTCGGAGGCGGAAAGGAGCTCCTCGAACTCGGGCAGCGTCAGCACGCCCTCGATCCCGTAGCCGTACTCACCTTCGTCCGGCTGATACGCGTCGAAGCCCGTGGCGACGATGATCGCGCCGACGTCGACCTCGATCGTTTCCGGCCCCTGCTCGCCCTGCACCCGGATCGAGGCGACGTAGTTGCCGAAGCTCCCCGACTTGCCGACGACCTCCGCGTTCGTGAGCACGGTCACGTCGGGCCGGGCGCGCACCTTCTCCTCGAGCCCGGCGACGAGCTCGTACCCGTTCTTGCCGTGCGGGTAGATCTCACCCAGCCGGCCGACCCAGCCGCCGAGCTCGGCGCTCCGCTCGACGAGGAAGACGCCGAGGCCGATCTCCGCGAGACCGAGCGCCGCCCGCAGGCCGGCGATGCCGCCTCCGACCACGAGGGCGCGTTGCGAGGTCTCGACGACGAGCGGCTCGAGAGGAGAAGTGAGCCGTGTGCGATTGATCCCGGCCCGAACGAGCCGGATCGCCTTCTCGGTGGCGCCTTCGTGGTCGTCGGTGTGCGTCCACGAGCACTGCTCGCGGATGTTCACCTGGGTGTACTGGTACGGGTTCAACCCCGCCCGCTTCGCCGCATTGCGGAAGGTGAAGGTGTGGAGCTTCGGGGAGCACGAGGCGACGACGAGCCCGTCGAGCTCCTGCTCCTGGATGTCGGTCACGATCTCGGTCTGCGTCGCGTCCGAGCACGTGAACATCGCCGTGCGGGCGACCTTCACGCCCGGCTCCTGCTCGACGCTCGCAATCACCCGGTCGACATCGACGTAGTCGGAGATGTTGCCGCCGCAATGGCAGACGTAGACGCCGATGCGGCGGTCCGGGAGCGCGCTCATGCCGTGACCTTCTCCCGCTCGAGCCACGCGGCGGCCTGCGCGACCGCGGCGCCTGCGTGGAGGATCGACTCGGGGATGTCCTTCGCCCCGGCCGCGGCGCCGGCGACGAAGACGCCCGGGATGCTCGTCGCGCCGGGGTTGATGTCCTCCTCCGGCTCGTCGACGTAGTCGAACTCGTCGAGCGCCAGCTCCTCGTCGGAGAAGAGCGTCTTCGTATCGAGGTTCGGCCGCACACCGACCGCGAGCACGACGAGGTCGTACTCCGCCTCGGCGATGTGGCCGCCGTTGTCGACATCCTCGTAACGGAGGATCAGGTTGCCGCCTTCGGCCTCCGCGATCGAGGCGACACGCCCCTTGATGAACTGACCACCCATCGCCTTGGCCTGCTCGAAGAACTCGTCGTAGCCCTTGCCCGGCGTGCGGATGTCGACGTAATGGACGGTGACGTCCGCGAGCGGCAGAGCGCCCATGATCAGCTGGTTCTGCTTGATCGAGTACATGCAGCAGAACTTCGAGCAGAGCGGATTGCCGACCGTCTCGTCGCGGGAGCCGGTGCACATGACGTAGGCGATCCGGTCGGGCATCTTCCCGTCGCTCGGCCGGAGGACCGTGTTGTACGGGCGGGTCGGGGCGAGCAGCCGCTCCATCTGGACGCCGGTGATCACGTTCTGGAAGCGGCCGTAGCCGTACTGCGGCTTGGCGTCGGCCGGGAAGAGCGAGTAGCCGGTGGAGACGATCACCGAGCCGACGCCGACCTCGAGCTCCTGCTCGCGCTGCTCGAGGTCGATCGCTCCCGCGGGACAGACGGAGATGCACTCGTGGCACTCGGAGCAGACGCCGCAGTCGAGGCAACGGGCCGCGGCCGCGCGGATCTCGTCCTCCGCCAGGCCGGGCTCGAGCTCGGCAAAGTCGCTCGGATGCGATACGAGCCGGATGGCCGGAGCGAGCGGATCGCGGCGGCTGTGGCCGCGCTGCCGGCGGAGCACGTCCTCGTGCTCGACGCCGGGGAGCCGCTCGTCGAAGGGAACCTCGCTCAGACTTTCGCCGCGGAGGTAGCGGTCGAGCATGAACGCGGCGCGGCGGCCTGCGCCGACCGCGTCCACGATCTTCGCCGGGCCGGTGACGACGTCGCCCGCGGCGAAGAGCCAGGGCTGCTCGGCGCTCTGCAGGGTGATCGCGTCGACCTGCAGGTTGCGCTCGCGCCGCATGCCGATGGCGACGATCGCGACGTCGCAGGCGAGCTCGTCCGTCTCCGTCTCGTCGTATTGGGGGTCGAACCGTCCGTCCGCACCGAAGACTGCGGTGCAGCGTTTCAGCTCGACGGCGGTCACCTCGTCCTTGCCGCCGAAGCCTCTGATTCCCCAGGAGTCATGGAGGACGACGCCTTCAGCGACCGCCTCCTCGACCTCGAACTCGTACGCGGGCATCTGCGACCGCGCCTCGAGGCAGACCTCGTGCACCTCGCTCGCGCCTAGCCGCAGAGCGCTCCGCGCGGCGTCGATCGCGACGTTGCCGCCCCCGATCACGACGACGCGCTTGCCGGCGAGATCCGGCGGGTCGCCGAGCTTGACGCTACGGAGAAAGTCGAGCGCCGGCGAGACCGCGCCGAGCTCCTCTCTCGGCACGCCGAGCTGCACGGGCACCGGTGTCCCGGTCGCGAGCAGGACGGCGTCGAAGCCGTCGCGCTGCAGCGCCTCCAGGTCGTCGACGCGGGAGTTCGTCTCGATCTCGACGCCGAGCGCGGTGACGTTCGCAACGTCACGCTCGACCACTTCCGCCGGCAGGCGGTAGCTCGGAATCGAGAGTCGCATCGCCCCGCCGGGCTCGGGCGCGGCCTCGAAGATCTTCACGCGGTGGCCGCGCAGCCCTAGCTGCCAGGCGGCGGTCAGGCCGGCCGGGCCGGAGCCGACGATCGCGACGCGCTTGCCAGTCGGCTCGCCAGGCTCGACGCCCGGGCCGCCTTCATGCCGGTCGGCGAGGAAGCGCTTGATCCGGCGGATCGGCAGCGAGCCCTCGAGGTCGCCGCGCGTGCACTGCTCCTCGCACGGCGCGTAACACGCGCGGCCAAGGCTGCCAACGAGCGGCGTCGTCTCGAGAACGAGCTGGAACGCCTTCTCGTACTCGCCGCTGCGTGCGAGAGAGACGTAGCCGTGGGCCTTGATCCCGGCCGGACACGCGAACGTGCACGGCGAGGTGCCCGCACGCTCGACGAGCGCCTTCTGCGGAACGGCCTGGGGAAACGGGATGTACGCCGCCCGACGGGCGACGAGCTCGCCGTTGAACTGGTCGGGTACCGAGACCGAGCAGGCGAACTCGCACAACCGGCAGCCCGTGCAGAGCGGGGTGTCGACGAAGCGCGGCTTCTGCCTGACGCGGACGCTGAAGCGGCCGTCGTCGTCGCGCCCGATCCCCGCCACCTCCGCGTCGGTGAGGACGGTCAGGTTCGGGTGGTGCGTCGTCTCGCCCATTTTCGGAGTCGAGATGCAGCTCGCACAGTCGAGTGTCGGGAAGACCTTGCTGAGCAGGATCATCTTCCCCCCCACGCTCGGCTCCTTCTCGACGACGAGGACGCGGTAGCCCATGGCGCCGAGCTTCAACGCCGACTCCATGCCGCCGATGCCGCTGCCGACGACGCGCGCGTCGTAGTCGACGCGCCCGCCGCCGCCGGCGGAGCTACTGCCGTTAGATGAAGAGGTTGACATTCGCCTCGTCGGCTTCGCCCAGGTACGCCGCGGCGCCTGCGAACTCCACGCCGTCGATGAGCTCCTCGGCCTTGATGCCCATGACGTCCATGGACATCGTGCAGGCGACGAACTTGACGCCCTGCTCGCGCGCCGCGTCGATCAGGTCGTGCAGCGAGAGGACATGCGCGTCGCGCATCGCCTTCTTCATCAGCACCGGTCCCACCCCCGCGAAGTTCAGGTGCGAGAGGGCGAGATGCTCCGGTCCGCTCGGCATCATCCAGCCGAACATCTTCTGCAGGACGGTCTTGCGCGGATGCGGCGGATGGTCCTTCCGCAGCACGTTCAGCCCCCAGAAGGTGAAGAACATCGTCACCTCGTCGTCCATCGCAGCGGCGGCGTTGGCGAGAACGAACGCAGCAAGCACCCGGTCGAGCTCGCCGCTGAAGACGATGATGGTCTTCTTCATCGCCGTCTTGGCCGGGGCCTCGTCGATGGTCATGATCTCGTCGAGCGTGATCGTCATCTCGAAACTCCTTTCGTCATGCGGCGACGCCGACCGGCCCGAGAGCCGTCAGCTTCTCCGCGAAGTCCCGCATGTACGCGACAAAGGGCTCGGCACAGACCGAGCAGACGGCGGCCATCTTGAGCCGCTCGGGCTCGTAGCCCTTCTCCTGCATCAACTCCTGCGCCTCGGCCGCGAGGCGCGCGGTCCGCTCGGTGCAATCCGGCAGGTAGTTGCACTCGTTGCCGTCCGCCGCGATGAAGACGCCGTCGAAACCGCGCTCGAACGCATGCACGATCCAGCTCGGCCGGATCCCACTCGAGCACGGAACGGTGATCGTCGACACCGTCGGCGGATAGTGGAGATGCCGGCTCCCAGCCAGGTCGATCCCCGGATCGGAGATGTTCGTCGTCGAGAAGACGAGGATCCGTGGCTGGCGCTCGGCCATCGCGCTACTTCGTCCGGCGGATGAAGAGCCTGTAGTAGCCGGCGACCTCCGTGTGGCCGAGGAAGTCGTGGCCGACCTTGGCGCACCACGCCGGCAGGTCTCTGAGCGTGCCAGTGTCGGTTGCGAGCACCTCCATCAGACCGCCGACCGGCACGTCGACGATGCCCTTCTTCGCCGCAAGGATCGGACCCGGGCACGAAGTGCCGCGAGCGTCCACGACGTGGTCTCCCTGGAGGGTCGTGAGCTCGTCAATCGTCGCAGTCACTGTCGTTCCTCCTCTGTTCGCTCTGTTCGTCGTCCCCCGAAGCCTCTGCGCCGCCGCCGGCTCGCGCATCAGGGCTGGCGTGCGGCCCGACTACGGACAACTACGCGCTTACGTAGTTGCCCGCTTCTCCGATCGGGTGCCACCCCGACGTTGCGCGGGCGTCCGGCGTTGACGCTTGCCCTGGGATACCTAAGGAGGAGAGATGGAACGCAAGGTTCTTTGGCCCATCCTCGTGATCGGGCTCGCGCTCGTCGTCGTTCCCTTTGCGATGGGCATGCCCGGCAAGACGGCGGCCGGGCAGCGCATGCTGAACAACTTCCGTCCGATCATGCAGCCGGCCCACGTCCAGACGACGGCCGACTACTACTACAAGACGTTCGTGCCGCTTCGAGGCGTCGCAATCGGCGGCGTGCAGGCGGGCAAGGAGTCACCGCAGCTGATCGGCGCGCTCGCGCAGGCGCTGAAGATGACGCCGGCGCAGGTGCAGAATTTCCTCGGTACGAATTTCCCGGCCGCGGCGGGCCTGATCGGCAACCTGCCGAAGTTGAAGCCGGTGTTCGAGAAGGTGCCCGGTGGACTCGACTTCTACAAGTCGCTCGTCACGACGATGCAGGCCAACGTCAACGACTACGCGTCGGTCGACAGCCTGCCGAACTTCAACCTGTTCACCTGGTTCTTCGTCATTCCGGGGTTCCTGCTGATGCTGCTCTCCGGGTACGGGCTCTGGCACGAGGGCGCGCTGAAGATTCACCATCACGCGCATCCGACCCCGGCCTGAAAGCTCGCGGCGGCCGGGTGCGGAGAGGCGACTCCCTCCGCGCCCGGTCGCTCGCGTACCCTGAGCCGGTGGCGCTCCCACACCCGCTTCCGGACGAGCTCGCCGAGCTGATCGCGGCCCGCTTCAAGCTTCTCGCGGAGCCGATGCGGATCAAGTTGCTCGACCGGCTGCGCGACAGCGAGGCGAGCGTGCAGGAGCTCGCCGCCACGGTCGGCACGACCCAGCAGAACGTCTCGAAGCACCTCGGCGCACTCGCGGCTGCCGGGGTCGTCGGCCGGCGCAAGGAAGGGAACTTCGTCTACTACCGCGTCGTGGACGACAGCATCTGGCAGCTTTGCCACGACGTCTGCGGCAGCGTCGAGCGCCGCCTCGGCGAGCTGCAGGACATCCTGGCCGGCTAGCCGTCGCCGCGGTGGCGGCCGGCGAACCAGTGGACCCACGGCTGGCCGTAGCGGACGGTCAGCGCCGCGAGAACCGTGCCGGCGACGAGCGAGCCGGCCAGCGCGACGAACCGCCACGACGCTCCCCGGATCCGGCGGCGCGCCACGAGATGGCCGAGATGGCCGAGGACGTGCACGGCCGTCGCGAAGAGCCAGACGATGAACGACGCCTTGTGCAGGCCGACGAGGATCCCCCCGCTCGGACCGACGACGAGTAGCGCGACACCGGTCCCGAACACCGCGAGGGTCGAGGCGACGACGAGCGGCGCCATGAGCCGAAGCCACAACACCGGCGGCCCGCGGCGCACGTACTCCGGCCTCCCGCGGTAGTAGCGGAGGAATCTCCAACCCGTGCTCGCGAGCTTCAGCAGGACGGGCGGGATGAGAAACATCCCGATCAGCACGTGCCACCAGAGGAGCGGGCCGATCGAGAGGATCGTCACGCCGAGCGCGGCTAGCAGGGCGATCAGCACGACTCCGGTTGCAGCCGTGAGGCGCTCATTGCCTTCGACGCCCACGTCGGCACTGGACCACGCGCTGATGAGACTTCAGTGAACCCCCTCATGCATCTCTCACAGGGCGCGCAACAATGGAGGCATGCGCGTTCTCGTGGTCGAGGACGAAAAGAAACTCGGCGAGCTGCTCGGTCGCGGTTTGCGCGAGGAGGGCTACGCCGCCGACCTTGCCGACCGTGGCGAGGAGGCCCTCTGGATGGCGCGCGCCGTCCCGTACGACGCGATCGTCCTCGACGTGATGCTGCCGGGCGCTGACGGGTTCGAGGTCTGCCGCCGCCTTCGGAAGGACGGCGTCTGGACTCCCGTCCTCATGCTCACCGCGCGAGACGAGGTCGACGACCGAGTCGGCGGGCTCGATGCCGGCGCCGACGACTACCTGACGAAGCCGTTCGCATTCGAGGAGCTGCTCGCGCGGCTCCGCGCTCTCACGCGCCGGACCCCCGTCGAGCGTCCGACGGTGCTCGAGGTCGGCGGACTCCACCTCGATCCAGCCGCGCACCGTGCCTGGCGCGGCGCGCAGGAGCTCGACCTCTCGGCGAAGGAGTTCGCCCTGCTCGAGCTGTTCATGCGTCGCCCTGGCATCACGCTGACGCGCACCCAGCTCCTCGACGGCGCGTGGGACATCGCGTTCGAGAGCCGCTCGAACGTCGTGGACGTCTACGTCCGCTATCTCCGGGAGAAGATCGACCGCCCGTTCGGCCGCGACTCGATCGAGACGGTGCGCGGCGTCGGCTACCGGCTGCGCGCCGACTGACGGCCGATGTCGCGGCTGCCGATCCGCGTCCGCCTCACCCTCGCCTTCGCGGTGGCCATGGCGATCGTTCTCGCCGCAGTCGGCATCTTCGTCTACGAACGCGTCGGGAACGAGCTGCTCGGCACCGTCGACCAGACGCTCCTCGCGCAGGCCGAGGAGGAGTCAGGCGCCGGCAAGGTCGATCAGGACGCCGAAGGCGGCACGACCTTCGCCCAGCGCTTCGACCAGTACGGACGGGTCACGCACTCGCAGCCGGCGGGCCTCGGGCCGCTCGTGAGTGGACGCGTGGTCGCCGAGACACGCCTGAACGGCCGCATCTGGCTCGACGAGGGAGTTCCGGGTCGGCGGGGCGTATGGCGAGTTCTCGTCGAGCCGGCGAAGCAGCAGGGCGGCGCGATCGCCGTCGCCCGTTCGCTGGCGCCGCGCGACGAGTCGCTCGACCACCTCCGCCACCAGCTGATCATCTTCCTGCCGCTGGCGCTGCTCGCCGCCTGCCTCGGCGGCTACGGGCTCGCCGCCGGAGCGCTGCGGCCGGTCGAGCTCCTCCGGCGCCGCGCAGAGGCTGTCACCGCGGGTGAGCTGAGCAGTCTTCCCGTGCCGGCGACGGGGGACGAGGTGTCGCGGCTGGCCGTGACCCTCAACGACATGCTCGCCCGTCTCCACGACGCCTTCGTGCACGAGCGGCGCTTCGTGGCGGACGCGAGCCACGAGCTGCGCACGCCGCTGGCGCTGCTCCGCACCGAGCTCGACCTCGCGCTGCGTCGCCCCCGTTCGCGCGAGGAACTCGAGGATGCACTTCGCTCGGCGGCGGAGGAGACCCTGAGGCTCTCACGCCTCGCCGACGACCTTCTCCTCATCGCCCGCGCGGACCAGGGAACGCTGCCCGTCCGCCGCGAGCCCGTCGAGGTCGACGACCTCCTGACCGACGCACAGACGCGCTTCGGCACCCGCGCGGCTGCGCTCGGGCGGGAGATCCGCGTCGAGCCGAGCAGGCTGCGCGTCGACGCCGATCCCCTCCGGGCCGGCCAGGCCCTCGTCAACCTCGTCGACAACGCGCTCACCCACGGCGGCGGTGCCGTGGAGCTGGCAGCTGAGGAGAAGGACGGCGGCGTCGAGCTGCACGTGCGGGACTCGGGTGAGGGCTTTCCCGACGACTTCGCGGCACGCGCCTTCGACCGCTTCAGCCGGGCCGACGAGGCGCGCGGCCGAGGAGGCTCGGGGCTCGGCCTCTCGATCGTCGAGCTCGTCGCTAAGGCCCACGGCGGCGCGACGGGGCTCCGCAACCTTCCCGGCGGCGGCGCCGACGTCTGGTTCTCGCTGCCAAAGGCCGGCACCGACCTCCAGCAACGCGATCCGGCGCCTTCACCGCAGGGGATCCGGGAAGACGCCGGACCGGGCTGGCCGCGACCCGCGTAGAGCGGGTCGGGAGGGGTTCGATGCGCTTGCTATCGAACCACGAGCGGATGAAAGAACGCTAAGAGAGACCGTTAAGAGTTCGTGACGACGCCCAGCCTCACGGAGCCGTCGAGGCTGAAGCGGAGAAGCGCGCCACCTCCCGGCGCATTCTCGGCCTCGACCGTGCCGCCGTGCGCCTCGGCGACCTCCCGCACGATCGCGAGACCGAGACCGGCGCCGGGCATCGACCGCGCCGCGGCGGACCGGTAGAAGCGGTCGAAGACGAGCGGCCGGTCGTCCTCGTCGAAACCAGGCCCGTGATCACGGACGCGCAGCTCGCCGCCGGATAGAGACACCTCGACCGCGCCCTCGGCGCCACTCCACTTGCCGGCGTTCTCGAGCAGGTTCCAGACGGCGCGCTCAATCCGCTCGTGATCGCCGTCGACGACCGTCGGCTCGAGCTGTGCGGTTTCCCAGCGGACGCCGGGGAAGCGCGAGCGCGCACGCTCGACCGCCTCTTCGACGAGCTCGTCCATCTGGAACGGGCGCCGCTCGGGCTGGGCGCCCGACCGCGCGAGCTCGAGCAGGCTCCCGATCAGGGAGCGCATCTCCTGCGACTCGCGGTGGAGATCGTCGAGCAGGCGCCGTCGCTGGTCGGGCTCGAGCGCGAGATCGCCGCGGAGCACGTCGATGTTCGTCTGGAGGCTCGTCAGCGGAGTGCGCAGTTCGTGCGAGGCATCGCCCACGAAGCGGCGCTGAGTCTCGAGGGATTCCTCGAGAGAGCCGAGCATCGTGTTGAAGGAAGCGCCGAGACGAGCGAGCTCTCCGCGTCCGCCCTCGGGCACGCGCTCGCTCGGCTCGCCGGTCTGCGCGATCCGCTCGGCTGCGGCCGTGAGCCGGCGCACCGGCGCGAGAGTCGCAGTGGAGACGAGCCGCCCGGCCGCGGCCGCGAGTGCGATGCCGCCGAGCGAGACGAGGAGCAGGATCAATCGCAACCGACTGAGGTCGTGGTCGATATAGCCGATGTTGCTGGCAACAACGATTGCCCCCACGACCTTGCCGCTCTGCTCAGCGCGCTTCACGGCTTCACGCATTCGCAAGGTCACTTCCCTGCCGCTCGCGACGTCGTGCGCGGTGACGCTGATATCGCGGAAGAAACCCCGCTGCGTTCCGGCGGCAACCGCCTTGATCGCCGCGTCGATCGGCAAAGGGGCGCTATCGGATGTCGTGGTGCCGTTCGGGAAAACCTTCGCGACGAAGTCCTGCTGATACGGGTTGAACCCGTTGAAGTCCGCTGTCGGGTTCTGGGCGTGTTGGCTGAGCTGCGTGTCCACCTGCGAGTAGAGCTGATGCCGCATGAGGAAGTACGTAGCGGTCGACGCGAGCGCGACGACGACCGTCACCACACCGGCGGCCACGAGCGTCAGACGGCTACGAAGGCTCACGGCTCGCGAAGCACGTAGCCGGTGCCGCGCACGGTGTGGATCAGGCGCGGCTCCTCGTCGGCTTCGGTCTTCCGCCGCAGGTAGCCGACGTAGACGTCGAGCGCGTTCGAGGAGTGGCTGAAGTCGTAGCCCCAGACGCGCTCGTAGATGAGCGAGCGCGGCAACACCTGCCGCGGATTGCGCATGAACAGCTCGAGCAGGTGCGCCTCCGTCGTCGTGAGCTCGAAGCGGCGGCCCGCGCGGCGCGCGTCAATCGAGCCGAGATCGAGCGTCAGGTCTGCGAAGCGGAGCACGTCGCCCGGCGCCTCCGGCTTCGAGCGGCGGAGAAGTGCGCGCAACCGCGCGAGCAGCTCCTCGAGGTCGTACGGCTTGGGGAGGTAGTCGTCGGCACCGGCGTCGAGCCCTTCCACGCGGTCTCCGACGGCGTCGCGCGCGGTGAGCAGGAGGACCGGAATGCGGTTCCCCTGCCGGCGCAGGCGCCGCGTCACATCCAGCCCGTCGAGGCCCGGCATCATCACGTCGAGAACAACAGCGTCGGGCGTGCGCGACTCGATGGCCGCGAGCGCGGAGTCGCCATCGGACGCGAGCGCGACTTCGTAGCCGTGCAGCTGCAGAGCGCGTTCCAGCGCCTCACGCACAGCACGGTCGTCGTCTACCACGAGAACGAGCATGTCGTCACTAAGTGTGCCGCGCGACGTGAGAAGGCGCTAAGCGATAGCGAGCGAGAGCTTTGCTCTCGCTCGCTGGGAGATGGAACTCCGCGGGCCGGAAGCGCGGTTCCGGCCCGCTCCGTGCCGTTCTTGCCGTTGATGCTCTGGATGAGACGCCGATCCTGTGCGCTCGCACGCGGCAGAGGCCGGCACGAGCGCAGTCCGGCCGGAATCTTGCGTCAGCCCAAACGTGCTCTCAGCACGAAGCTGGCCGGAGACCGCGCTCTCCGGCCAGCGGAGTTCCTTCACCCCAGCGAGGAAACGCGCAGCGTTTCNNGCTCGCGCGAGATGTAGAGGCCGAGCCCGCTGCCGCCGACGCCGCGAGTCTGCTCCGGATCGAGGCGGTAGAACTTCTCGAAGATCCGCTCCTGCTCGCCGGCCGGAATGCCGAGGCCGCCGTCGCGCACGGTCAGCGTCACGAGGCCCGGCGCGCTCCCGAGCTCGACCGTCACCTCGCCGCCGTCGGGCGAGTACTTGACCGCATTGTCGAGGAGGTTGACGAGCACCTGGCGAAGCTTGTCCTCGTCGGCGAGCGCGACGGCAGAGCCGCCGTCCTCCAGCCGGAGCTCCACCTCCTCGGGCGCCCGCACCCGCGTGGAGAAGAGGACGCTCTCGGCGAGCGAGCGGAGATCGGTCGCGGCGGTGGCCAGGTCGACGCGGCCCTCCTCCAACTGGCCGGCAAGGAGGATCTGGGAAACGATCGTCGTTAGCCGCTCGGTCTCGCTCTCGATGATCTCGAGGAAGCGGTCGCGCTGGTCCGGCGGGAGCTCGATGTCGGTGCGGCGCAGCGTGCGGGCGGCGCCGTAGACCGCCGCGAGCGGCGTGCGCAACTCGTGCGAAGCGGTGGCGACAAAGTCGCTGCGTGCCTTCTCGAGAGCCTGCTCGTCGGTCACATCCCGCAGCGCGTAGACGATGCCTTCATCGAAGGCGACGCCCGCGATGGAGATCCACCTGTCGCCGTTCCGGGTCTCGATGGGAACGGTCACCGGCCGCGCGCGGGCGGGCGTCGCCGGGTCCGCAAGCTCCGCGCGGCTCGTCAGCTCCTCCCACGCCGGCAGCACTTCCGCGACGCGATGGCCGACGGCCTCTTCGTTGCCGATACCTGTGATCGCCGCGGCGGCGGCGTTCCAGAACCGAACGCGGCCGTCGTCGTCGAGGAGGATCACTCCGTCGCCGACGTAGGCGAGCGCGAGTGCGGCGTCGGCCCGCCGCTCCGCCTCGCGGTAGAGCCGCGCGTTCTCGAGCGCGATCGCGGCGCGAGCGCTCAGTTGCTGCGCAAGATCGAAGTCCGCGTCTGTGAAGACCCGCTGCTCGGCGACGAGCGTGAGCGCGCCGAGACCACGCTCACCGGCGCGCAACGGCAGCGTGATCGCGCTGCGGATCGAGATCTCCTCGAGCGCCGCAGCCGCCTCGGGATCGCGCTCCACCGCTTCGTCGAGCAGCTCCTGCGGCACCTCGCGGAGGAAGACGGGCTCTCCCGTGCGGATCACCTGGGCCGTGAGGTCGAACTCGTCGTCGATGTGCGCTGGACGAGTACGCGTCTGCAGCTCCTCGGCCCAGCGCTTCCGATCGGGATCCTGGTGCGCGACGACGAACGGCTCGATCTCGCCGGTCTCCTCCACGAGCACCGAGATCGAGCACCAGTCCGCGAGCTGCGGCACGGCGAGGAACGTGAGCCGGCCGAGCGTCTCCTCGAGATCGAGCGAGGAGACGAGGAGAGCCGTTGCCTCATCGACGAAGGCGAGCCGCTCGCGGAGAGCCTGCTGAGCCTCGGAGATCTTGGACCGCTCGAGAGCGAGCCCAACCTGGCGCGCGAGGGCGAGCTTGAGGGCGCGGCGCTCCGGCGGGAAGTTCTGGTCGCTGCCGAAGGAGAAGACGAGGCCACCGATCGTCCCCGCCTGGCCGAGCAGAGGGAGGCAGACGAGCGCGTGGCCGGGCTGCGAGCGGCCGACGAGCTCCGGATAGCGGGAGTCGCGCTCGGCTTCCGAGCGGAGAAAGACGCCCTCACCCGTACGGACGGCCTCCGAGAGCGGGAAGTCGCCCGCCAGCGGGAAGCGGTCGAACGGCTCGATGAACCGCTCTTCGTAACCGCGAAAGGCGACCACCTCGAGCCACTCGCCGTCCTCACTCAGAAGCGCGATCAGTCCGCCGCGCGCCTCGGCGGCTCGGACGCCCTCGCCCAGCACCGCGTCGAGCACGTCCTCCGGGGTCTGCGTCGTCGCGAGTGCGTCGGCCGCGCGCTGCAGCCGCGTCGCAGCGTCGAGGGCCGTCCGACTCTCCGACACCGCACGCTCGGCGCGCTCGCGCGCGACGCGCTGGCGACGCAGCACCTCACTCCCGAACACCGCTGCGAGAACGAAGACCGCGAGGGCGGTCGCTCCCTCCCCGTTGATCTGGTTGCGGTCGTAGCGGGACGCGAAGAAGTGGAAGAAGGGATAGGCGGACGCAGCGACCGCGGCGAGACCGCCGAGCCTGCCTCCGGCGGCCGTGGCGAGGATGATCGCGACGGTGTAGAGAAGTCCGGGAACGACCGTCCGGACGCTGGTGAACGCGAGCAGCGTGACGAGACCCGGTGCGCCGAGCGCCACGGCCGCGGCGCCGACGACTCGCCACGTGAAGCGGGTCCAGTGCGCCCGCGTTCGATTCCCCCCGGACACCCCCACCAGCGTCACTCGAGCTCCACCAGCTCCTTGTTGAGCTCGTCGCGCTCGCCGCGGCGCACACGCGCGAGCACCTCGCGGACGATGCCGCCCAGCGCGATCGGGTCGAAGGGCTTGACGATGTAGCCGACGGCGCCGAGCTCCTGCGCACGCTGGCGGTCCTCCCGGGCAGCCCGGGCGGAGAGAAAAACGACCGGGATGTCGCGCGTCGCCGAATCGGAAGCGAGCCGCTCGGCGACCTCCCACCCGTCGACGCCCGGCATCATCACGTCGAGAAGCACGAGCTCGGGCTGCTGCTCCCGCACGGACTCGAGCGCCTCCCGGCCGTCCGCGGCCTCGGTGACCGACAGGCCATCGCTCTCGAGGTTGACGCGGCAGATCGCGCGAATCGCGCCCTCGTCATCGACGAGGAGGACGAGCGGCGCCGCCTCGGTGCGCCCGCCGCCGGCACCTCCGCCGCCCGGATCCGGACGATGCCGGACGCGGCTGCGCCAGGTTCCGTGTGCAAGGTGCGGCGGCCGGTGCGCCCGCGCAGCGATCAGGACCTGCGATCTCTTCGACCTGCTCCGTTCAATGGTCGCCACGCGCGCCTCCGAGCCGATGACAGAGGCCAGGATTGTGCCTCAGGGGAGAACAGTGCGCTAGGCCGCGGGATGCGCGCGGTTCCAGTCCTCCGCGAGCTCGCGCAGTCCCGGACCGCTGACCCGAATCGCGTCGCGCGCGTGAAGGCGCATCCGCGCGGCGAAGTCGCGGTCGCGCGCACGAAGCAGCCCCCGCAGCGCGTACTGCGCTCCCGTGAAGAGCGCGGCGACGCGGGCGCCCACTCCGGAGTGATGCTTTGCCCAGTAGCGGTGCCGGCCGCGCCACATCTCGTTGATCCGCTGCTCGGGGATGCCAGCGCTGAACTGGGACTCGTGGTGGACGACCGTCACCGCCGGGAAGAACTGCGTCCGCCAGCCGGCGCCGCGCAGCCGCCGGCACAGATCCGTCTCCTCCGAGTAGATGAAGAAGTCCTCGTCGAAGAGCCCGACCCCGTCCGAACCAGCACCTTCGAGCGCGTCGCGTCGCAATAGCAGGGCGGCGGCCATCGCCCAGTCGACGTCGCGTGTCTCGCTTCCGCCGGATTGGAGGATCCCGGCGCGGCCGAGCGTGAGGAGCCCGAGCGCCGCCGTGGCCGGGGTCGGGAAGCGCCAGGCGGACGACTGCACGCGGCCGTCCGGGTAGACGAGCCGCGGCGCGAGAGCGGCGACGCGGGGATTCGCATCGAGATGGGCCACCATGCGCTCGAAGCCCCAGTCATCGCTCGTCGTGTCCTCGTTGAGGACGAAGACGTAGCGGCCGGTGGTGGCGCGGATGACGGTGTTGTGGTTGGCGCCGAAGCCGGCGCGGTGCCGCTGCTCGATCAGGCGCACATTGGGGAAGCGCTCGCGCACCGCGTCCGCAGACCCGTCCTCCGACGCGTTGTCGAGGACGACGATCTCGGCGCTTTGGGCTGGAAGCGTCGGCGGCGAAGCCGCCGACGCCCGGCCGGAAGACCGGGCGCCCTCGAGCGACTCGAGGCAGGCCAGGAGAAGCTCGCGCGAGTTCGTGTTGACGAGCGAGATCGAGACGTCGGGCAACGAACTAGACGGTCTGCGTCAGACCGGCTGCCCACGACGGCGGCAGGTTCCGCAAGACCTCGACGCTCTCGAAGCGGACCGGCTCCTGGACGCCCATCTCCTGCGCCCACTCGGCCATCCGGCGGAGCCCGTCCTCGAGCGGCACGGCCTGCTCCTCACCGAAGACGCCGTGCAGCTTCGCGTGGTCGGAGAAGGCATGAACGACCTCCTTCCGAGCGGGGAGGAAGTCGATCTCCGGCTCGTCGACGCCAAACGCATGCGCGACAGAATTGGCGAGGTCGAGGACGGTGTGCGGCGTCTCGGCGCCGACGTTGAAGACCTCGTTCGCCGCTGCCGGCACGTCGATCGAGCGCGCGATGACGGGTGCGACGTCGTCGATGTGCGTGAACGCCCGGGTCTGGAGGCCGTCGCCGAAGACCGTCATCGGCTTGCCGCTCATCACCTGGTTCATGAAGATCCCAATCACGTTCCGGTATGGGTCGGCGAGGTTCTGCAGCTCCCCGTAGACGTTGTGCGGCCGGAAGACGGTGTAGTCGAGGCCGAACATCCGCTGCGCTGCGGCGAGGTCGAGCTCGACCGCGTACTTCGCGATCCCGTACGGGTCTTCCGGCTCCGGCACGACGTCCTCCGACATCGGCGCCTGGGCCGGGCCGTAGACCGCGATCGAGCTCGCGAAGACGAAGCGCTCGACGGTCTCGGCGCGCACAGCGGCGTTGACGACGTTGACTGAGCCGAGGACGTTGTTCGTGTAGTTGAAGCGGCGGATGAAGTGCGAGAGCCCCTCGGCCGCATAGGCGGCGAGGTGGAAGACGTGCTGGAAGCCGTGCTCCCGGAACAGCTCGTCGACGAGCTCGGGATCGGCGGAAGAACCGAGGACGAAGTTCGCGCCGGCCGGAACGTTCTCGGAGTATCCGCCGCTCAGATCGTCGAGGACTACGACCTCGCGACCCGCCTCCACGAGGTGCCTGGCGACGTGAGCGCCGATGAAGCCGGCGCCGCCGGTGACGAGAACCTTCATCGCCGGCTGAGGCTAGCAACATGGCCGTTTCGATCAGATCCGCTCGGGGTACAGCAGGATCTCCTTCAACCAAGGGGGAGTTTCTTGAAGATTCGTCTGCTCTTGGGCCTCGCGCTCGCGGGGGCCCTCTTCGGGATGGTCGGAGCCACGGCAGGAGCCGATACGGCACCGCTCACGAACCCGAAGACATTCTTCTGGGCGCCCGGACAGGGCCTCACTGCGAGCACGAGCGACCAGCTCCAGAACGACCTGATCTACCACGGCGGCAACGTCGGAACGGGAGCGATCGGCGTCGAGCAGAAGCCGGCCGTGTACCTCGTCTGGTGGGGCGCGCCGTGGGCGCAGGGCTTCAACACGATGGACACGAACGGCTCGATGTACACGAGCAAGGCGCTCCAGAACTACCTCCAGTCCTTCTTCCAGAACGTCGGCGGCAGCCCCTGGGCCAACATTCAGACGCAGTACTGCGCGTATGCGCTTGCCGGCTCGACGAACTGCGTCGGCGGCGGTGGCTTCGTCCAGAATCCGAAGGGCCAGCTGAAGGGCGTCTGGACGGATCCGTCTCCGGTGCCGAACGACATCGTCACGCTCGGGCTCGCGGAGAACCTCGTCGACGACCCGATCGCGAGCGAGGCCGTCCGGGCCGTGCAGCACTTCGGTTACAACCGGGACGCGACGTACATCATCCTCACTCCGCCGACCTCGATCGGAACGGGCGAGCCTTACTACTGCGGCTACCACACCCAGACGAGCACGGTCGACGGGCTGGGCAACACCGAGCGTCTCCAGTACGCGTTCATCCCGTGGCTGAACACGAACTGGCCGGGCCTCGGTCCCGAGGACTGCGGCATGCACAACGTCAACGCTACGAGCAACGCCTTCGGCAACGGGGTCTTCGACGCCTGGTCGATCGTGACCGGCCACGAGTACGGCGAAGCCGTCACGGACCCGGACAACTTCGCGTCGATCCAGGATGGCTGGAACGACGACCAGACGTCCGAGAACGGCGACAAGTGCGCGTGGTTGAACACGCAGAACATCCCTCTCGGCGGCAAGAAGTTCGCAGTGCAGCCGCTGTGGAGTAACGCGGCCTACGACTCGACCGGCAACGGTTGCGTCGTCTCCGGCCCGTAAGTCCGTAGTCCAGGTGGGGGGCGTTCGCGTCCCCCACCTATCCTTGCCCGCATGGGACGGAGACGCCTTCTCGGCGTCGGGCTTGCAGTCGCCGCGCTCGCTCTCTCCGGCACGGCTGCTGCGGTCCCGCCGCGCCTCGCCGCCGTCCACACATGGGCTTTCGGGATCGGGAACGGGACGCTCTCCGGCGACGTCGCGCAGCGGTACGCGCGCTACGACCTCGTGGTCGTCGACGGCCAGGAAGTGACCGCGGCGCAGGTGACGGCCCTCCACCGCGACGGAGCACTCGTGCTCGGCTACCTCGACACGGGGACGATCGAGCCGTACCGCCCCTGGTATCGCAGCGCGAAGCCGTACCGGCTCGACTACTGGAAGCAGTGGGGCGAGTGGTACGCGAACGTCGACGCGGCCGGCTACCGGAAGCTCCTCGGCTCGGTCGCCGCGGGGATGCTGCGCAAGGGGCTCGACGGCCTCTTCCTCGACAACACCGACATGGTCGAGACGCATCGGGACCAGGCGAGCGGGATGGTGAAGCTCGTCGCCCGGCTGGCGGCGCTCGCGCACCGCGGCGGCGGCCACCTCTTCGCCCAGAACGGCGCGGATGTGGACGGTCCCATCCTCCGCTACCTCGATGGCTGGAACCGCGAGGACATCGGCTCCGATTCGGCGGCCGGTCGCGAGCTGCGCCTGATGCGCGCTCGCGGCCTTCTGACACTCGCGACCGGCTACACCGCGGCCGGGAGCTCGCGCGCGACCCGTCGCGATGTCCGGATCGCGTGTCGCGCGGGCGCGCTGCCGTTCGTCTCCAACCTCGAGCTGACGCGCATTCCGGCCCAGCCGCCGCACTGCTGATGTCGACGCGCCTCGCCCTGCGGTTCGGAGTGGGACTGGCGCTTGCCGCGGTCGTGTTCTTCGTCGTCCTGCCGCGGATCGCGAGCTATGGCAGCGTCGGGAACCGGTTGTCCGCGGTCTCGGCGGGATGGGCGGCCGCGCTGGCCGCCGGCGCCATTCTCGACATCCTCGTCACGGCGCTGCCGTGGCGCGTGCTCCTGCCGCAGCTCTCATGGCCGGCCGCGCTCGGCTTCACGCAGGCGTCGACGGCCGTGACGGCAGTAGTTCCGGGCGGCGCTCCGCTCGGGATGGCGATCTCGTTCGGACTGCTGCGGCGCCTGCGCGTCGGTGCAGGAGAAGCGGCGTTCGCGGTCGGCCTGGCCGGGCTCTGGAGCCAGGTGATGATCCTCGTCTACCCGCTCGCCGGCGCGGTGCTCGTCCTCGGCACGGGCCACCTGTCGGGAACGACGCTCGCGATCGCGCTCGGCAGCGGCGGTGTGGCGGGCGTGATCGTGCTCGTCGCGGTCGCGGCGCTGCGCAGTGTGGCCGTCGCGCGGAGGTTCGGCGAGCGCTTCGTCGTCCTCCGCGACGAGCGGCTCGGCAGGCTCCGCCGGCGCTGGCCGGCGCTCACCGCGGCGACCGTCGTCAACCACCTGAGCGGCTATCTCCTGCTCGAGCTGTCGATCCGCGCGGTCGGGATCCCGTTCCACCAGCTGCCGCCGAGCGAGACGTTCCTCGCTTGGTCGATCGGCAGGGTGATCAGCTCGCTGCCGCTGACGCCTGCGGGGATCGGCGTCGTCGAGCTCGGACTGATCGGGACGCTCGTCGGCTTCGGCGGCCCCCACGCGCTCGTCGTCGCGGCGGTTCTCCTCTACCGCGGGCTCATCGTCGTGCCGACGCTCGTCGTCGGCTTCGGCTCGCTCCTGGCCCTGCGTTACCGAAGCGCCTCGACGACCTCTTCGCGCGGGTCGTCGTAGCGCAGCCGTTCGCGTACCGCCGAGACGATCCATTCGATGCGGCGGTAGAGGAGCGAGTCGCGGCGGTCGGCTTCGAGCCGCTGCCGGGTGCGGATGAAGCGGCGGTCGATGTAGTGAGGCTCCCCGAGGCACACGTCGGGATAGAGGCCCCGCAGGGCTGCGTGCAGCGGGTCGGGGTCGATGATCGCGTCGGCGTACTCCACTGACTCGCCGGGCAGCGCTTCGAGCACCGCTTCGGCGCGGACGAGCCCTTCCACGAGCGACCACGGCCGCACCTCGAAGACGCTCGCCGCCCGCGTGGGATACCACCACTGGCGCTTGAGCATCGCGTAGGCGACCTCGGCGACGTTCCGTCGCACCTTCAGGACGCGGAACTCGCTCAGCCCGTCCCAGCCGCCGATGACGAACGGCTGCACCACGTCCTTGTACGCATGGCCCCGGCGGACGGTCGTGCTGTCGAGATACGAAGTCATGCTCGCGAAGCTGTCGGGGGAGGAGCCGAGGAGCGTGAACCGCTCGTCGGCCGGCGCGAGGTTCTGCAGCCGCTTCGGAACGCGGTCGCGGTTGAGGATCTCCCCGTCGCTCGTCCAGGTCGGTTCGACGAGCCCGACCGCCTGCGCGGCCGCCACATAGAGAAGGCTCGAGAGCGAGCGCGGCAGAGAAACGACGAAGAGCGACCGCACGTCGTCGGAGCGATGCCGGTCGGCGCCGCGCCGACCCAATCCGGGCAGATTCACGCGAGGACCCTACGGGTGGAGATCAAGAGGAGCATGTGAATCGACGCATGGGCTTTACCGAGGGCTTACAGCGGGCTGTCGTCGCGCTGACGTGAGCCCGGCAGAGTCGTGTCAATGAAGAAAACACTCCTAATCGCGTTCGCCGCCCTGATGATTCCGGGCGTCGCGTTCGCCAAGGGCGGCAACCCCGGCCACGGTGATGGCTCGAGGTCGCACAGCAAGTCCGCCCCGAAAGTTCTCTACGTCCTCAAGGGGACACTCTCCGGCTACAGCGCGTACGACTCGTCGACGAGCACCAACGGCTCGATCACGATCGTCGTCAGCCGGGCTAACTACCACGGCAAGGCGCTGAAGGGACAGACGCTCACGTTCCCGACGGACTCGAAGACGAAGATCTCGCTCGAGAACGGCGTCACGACCATCACGGACGGCGACAAGGGCATCGTGAAGATCCGCGCCCCGAAGAAGATCGCCGCTGCGGATCTCGCATCGACCCTCCAGACGTACAGCGCTAAGCAGGTCGTCGACCAGGGGACGTCCGGCTAGCCAACAAGTTCCCCCACTTCGGGGGACGGCGGTGCGCCAGGACTGACGGCGCAAACCGCGGTAAACGAGGCGGCCGCCACACCAGGGGCGCGGCCGCTTCGTTCTATCTCGTCAGGGTCACCTTCTTCAACCCGCGCGGCCGGTCGAGGTCGAGCTCGCGGAGAAGAGTGAGGCGGAGCGCGGTCACCTGACCGGGCACGACCGCCGTGAGGGGGCTGAGCCACTCGGGCACGCCCGGAGCGAGAGGTAGCCGCGTCTGTGCGCGGCGGAGGACTGCCTTGACGTCCGACACCGCGATCAGCCGCGCGCCCCGAGCGCGCAGCGGCGGAACGATCTCCTCGACGCTCGGCCGCGCCGGCCCGCTCGGCGCCACCACGACGACGGGCCAGCCGGGCTGGATGGCGGCGATCGGCCCGTGCATCAGGTCGGCGGGCGAATAGGCCTCGGTCATCAGACCCGACAGCTCCCGGATCTTGAGCGCGATCTCGAAGCCGGTGCCGTAGTTGACGCCGCGCGCAACGACCGTCAGCCCAACGGCGTCGCGGTACTCGTCGAGCGAGACCCGATCGCCAAGCGAGAGCTCGATCTGGGAGGCAAGCGCCTCCGGCATCCGCAGAAGCTCCTCGCGCGCCACGGCATCCTTGCCCGCCTCCGCGAAGAGGAGGGCAACTGCGCCGAGCGAGTTCGTGTACGTCTTCGTCGCGGCGACTGCATGCTCCTCGCCGGCCTCGATCGGCAGGACGGCCTCTGCGGCGCGCGCGAGCGGCGAATCGGGATCGTTCGTGAGTGCGAGCGTCGGGCGTCCCTGCTCGCGTGCCTCGGCGAGTACCGCGACGACGTCAGGCGACGCGCCGGACTGCGAGATCCCGATCACGAGACCGCCGTCGAGCCGCGGCGGCTGGCCGTAGATCGTGTAGAGGGACGGCGTCGCGAACATCACCGGCACGCGGTGCGCGCGGCCGAGCAGGTACTGCGCGTACCGCGCGACGTTCGACGAGCTCCCACGCGACGCGATCAGGACGTAGCGGATGTCACGGCCGCGGAAGAGCTTCGCCGCGTCCCGGGCCGCGTCCGCCTGCCGGTCGAGCAGGCGCGCCAGCGCCTCCGGCTGCTCCCGCAGCTCAGTCTCGAGCCACGACATCGCTGCGACCCGAGCACAGGACCGACTGGATTTCGAGCCGGTCGTCGAGGACGACGACGTCGGCGAGCGCTCCCGGTTCGAGGAAGCCGACATCGCCGCGCGCGAGGAATCGCGCCGGCACCTCGGTCGCCGCTCCAATCGCCTGCTCGAACGGAACACCGAGCGCGTGGAGGTTGCGGACGGCGTCGATCATCGTCAGCACGGTTCCGGCGAGCGTCCCGTCCTCCCGCATCGGCGCGGCACCGACGCCGACCTCGACGGCGACGTCGCCGAGATGGAAGGTGCCGTCGCCGGTCGTGCCCGCGGGGGCGATCGCGTCGGTGACGAGCGCGACCCGGCCTCCCGCACAGGCCCAGACGAGGCGAACGGTCTCGTCTGCGAGGTGATGGCCGTCCACCACGATCGAGACCACGACTCCAGGGCGCGTGAGGGCGGCGCCGGCGATACCGGGATCGCGCGAGCGGAAAGGACGCATCGCATTGAAGACATGCGTGATGCCGCCGACGCCGAGATCGAAGGCGTTGTGGGCCTCTTCCGCGGTCGCATTCGTGTGGCCGGCCGAGACCGCCACACCGCGCTCGCGCAGCCGCTCGATGAGCTCGTCCGCACCGGGCAGCTCGGGAGCGAGCGTCATCTGGGTGACCGAGCCCGCGTCGAGCAGCCGGTCGAGGAGCTCGACGTCCGGCGCCCGGAGATGTTCGAGCGGATGGGTGCCGGGCCGGTCGGGCGAGAGGAACGGTCCTTCGAGATGGGCGCCGAGCACGCGCGGCCCGGGGGCCGAGGTCGGCATCGTCCGCAGCGCCTCCAGAGTCACCGCCTCCGCCGACGTGATGAAGGTCGGCTGGTAGGCGGTCACGCCCGCGAGGAGAAGCGCCTCGCCCGCGCGGCAGTAGTCGTCGTCGGAGGCAGAGAGGAAGTCGACTCCGCCGTAGCCGTTGACCTGCAGGTCGACGAAGCCCGGCACGGCGATGTGGCCGCGCGTTCCGGGTGCGAGGCCGACAGCCGCCACCCGTCCGTCGTCGATCTCCACGTCGCCCGGGACGAGCTCGCCGTGAACCAGCGCCGCTTCCACTCCGAGTCTCATGACGTCTCAGCCGCCTTTCGTACAGAGCCTCCCGCAGCATCGAGTCGAGCCCGCGCTGCGTCCGCATCGACCCCGGCGAGGAGGGAGACGAGCGCGACCCGCGCGTCTCCCGCCGCGGCGTCGAGTGCCTCGTCCACCTGCTCCTCCGGTGCCCCGCTCGCGATGACGACGTTGCGGCGTGCCCGGTCGCGGAGCTTCGCGTTGTCGGGCACGACGCCGACCATCAGGCCGCCGTACGTGCGGCCTAGCCGGACCATCGTCACCGTCGAGATCGTGTTGAGGATGAGCTTCTGCGCCGTGCCCGCCTTGAGGCGCGTCGAGCCGGCGATCACCTCCGGCCCGACCACCGCCGCGACCTCGTGGTCGGCGATCTTCGCCGCAGCACTGTCGCGTGCGCAGGCGACGGCGACGGTGAGCGCGCCCGCCTCGCGACCAGCCGCGAGAGCAGCGAGCGCGAAGGGCGTGGAACCGGACGCGCTGACGGCGACGACGCAATCCTCGGAGCGGAGGGTGTGCTCGAGCAAAGCGTTCGTCGCCGCCGCAGCGTCGTCCTCGGCCGCCTCGCCGTGGGCGACGACGGCGAGGACCTCGCCCGGAGGCGAGCCGAAGGTGGGTCCGCACTCGGCGGCGTCGAGCGCGGCGAGCGCGCCGGAGGTTCCCGCGCCCGCATAGATCAGCCTGCCACCGCGAGCCAGCCGCTCTGCGATCGCCTCGATGGCTGCGGCGAGCTCGTCGCCCACTTCGGCCACGGCGGCTGGGACGGTCGCGTCCTCGTCGTTGAGGAGCCGGACGAGCTCCCGTGCCGAGCGAAGATCGAGATCGGCGAGCTCACGGCGAGCCGCCTCGGTGACCGCGGTCTGCGGCCGGCCCGTGAGCGCGGCGCTCACCGCCTCCCAGACCTGCGGCGCGTCGGGCGTCGCGAGATGGCTCATGTGCCGGCACGCCTCGTAGCCCCACGTCCAGAGGTCGTCGACGCCCTCCTCCCGCGCAGCCACGATCGCGGCCTCGAGCTCCGGGATGTCCTCGGCTCCAAGCCCGAAGCTCGGTACCCAGAGCTGCGCGGCGACGCCGTGGCGCTCGGCCGTCTCACGCAGGAGGCGCGCGAAGCGGCGGACGAACGGCCCGGCGGATTCGTTCCAGTGCTTCCAGTACGGGTCCGTCACGAGCGTCGTCAGTCCCGGCAGGGCGGCGACATCGTCCCAGCTCGACAGCCCATGCAGCCCGTCGGTGGCGGGAAGGAGGCAGACGCTGTTCGTGCCGCCCCGCGTGGCGACGTGCGCGACGACCTCGCGCAGGAAGTCGACGACCGACGCCTCGCGGAACGCCTGCACCTCCGGCGTGAGCTCGGCCGGGACCGGGCCGCCGAATCGCTCCGCGCAGTGGTCGCAGCGGCATGTCCAGCGGGAGGAGTCATCGACACCGACGTGGATCGGGACGACCCAAGCCGGCTCGTCCCAGAAGACGGCGTCGACGCCGCACTCGAGCACCCAGTCGGCCCACTCCTTGCAGAAGTCACGGTAGGCGGAGCTGTTCAGGCACGCGGCCGCGACGCGCCGGCCGTCGTCGAGCACCTGGCACTCCTCGGGATGGAATGCGACCCAGCGGCTCTCGGCCTCGCCGCCGAACGTCCGACCGAGCCCCCACGGGCTCGCCTGGACGTAGAGCCCCTCGGCGTGGGAACCGGCGACGATCTCCGCCATCATGCTGCGGTAGTAGGCGAAGTCGTTCTCCGAGAACGTGTGGAGCACGCCCGTGTAGCCGCGCACCGCCAGGTCGGCCATGTCGCGCCGCGCGTGCCGCGCGATCCGCACGCCGAAGTAGGAGGTTCCCGCCCGTTTCATGCTGTTGGTCTGTACCACCTCAGCCCCTCACGGCGCCGGCCGTCAACCCGAAGGCGATCCGGCGCTGGACGATGAGGAAGAAGATCACGACGGGGATCGCGATGAGCGTCGAGGCAGCCATGAGCTCGCCCCAGTCGGTCGCCCGCTGCGAGCCGAAGATGTACGACAACCAGACGGTGATCGTCTGGCTCGATCCGCCGTTGAGAATGATGCGCGCGAAGATGTACTCGTTCCAGCTCGTGATGAAGGCGAACACCGAGGTCGCCACGAGCCCCGGCGCGACGAGCGGGAGCAGGATGCGGACGAAGGCGCCGAGCCGCGTCGAGCCGTCCACCATCGCCGCCTCCTCGAGCTCCTTCGGGATCCCGATCAGGAAGCCGCGCAACGTCCAGACGGAGAACGGCAAAACGGCGCTGATGTAGACGACGATCACGCCGGTGAGATTCACGAGCCCGAAGCGGCCGAGCAGGACGTAGAGCGGGATGATCAGACCGGCGCCGGGAATCATCTGCACGCCGATCATCAGCACGATGAACAGCTTGCGGCCCGTGAAGCGGTACTTCGCGAGCGCGACGGCCGCGAGGAAGGCGAGCACCATCGCGATCGAGACGGCGACGAGCACGACGATCACCGTGTTCTTCACGTCGGCCCAGAAATTGGGTAGCGCGAGCGCATCGCGAAAGTGCCGGAGGGTCGGGCTGCCCGGGAGCCAGGTCGGCGTGAAGCTGTTGATCTCGTCGGCCGGCTTGAACGCCGTCGAGATCATCCAGAAGACCGGGAAGACCATCACGGCGAAGAGGAGAAGGCCGACGGCGTTCCAGCCGAGGCGCCCGCGCAGCCGGATCCTCATGTGACCTCACCGACCCGCAGCATCTTGCGGACGTAGACGACGCTCATGATTGCGACGGTCACGAGCATGAGAATCGAGATCGCGGACCCGATTCCGTAGTCCGAGATGACGAAACCCTTCTCGAAGACGTAGACGGACATCAGGTAGTTGGCCGGCGTGAGCGCGGCCTGGCCGATCAGCAGGTAGACCTGCGTGAAGACGCCGAAGTCCCAGAGGATCGAAAGCGTCGTGAGGATGTAGACCACCGGCGCGATCACGGGCAGCGTCACGTCCTTGAAGACGCGCCAGAACGGCGCGCCGTCGATCTGCGCCGCCTCGACGAGCTCGTGCGGTACCTGCGACAAGGCTGCGTAGAGCGTGATCGAGACGAAGGGGAGCGCGCCCCAGACGATCAGCATCGCGCACATCGCCAGCTGCGAGAAGGGGCTGGCGAACCAGTTGTGCTGGAAGTAGTTCCCGACGTGAAGCTCGGTGAGGACGTAGTTGAGGACGCCATTCTGGACATTCGTCATCCAGTTCCAAACCTGGACGGCCACTACGGGCGGCATCGCCCAGACGAGCACGAGGCCGGACGTGATCAGGATCCGGATGAAGCCGCTGACGCGGACGAGGAGGAGCGCGATCAGCATCCCCCCGACGATCGAGAGCGAGACGCATGCGGCCGCGAAAAGGATCGTCCGCAGCATCGTGTGCCAGAAGACGGAGTCGTGGAGGACGGTGGCGAAGTTGGCGAGCCCGATGTAGACGCCGTGGTGCCGGATGAGCTCGAAGAGCCCATAGCGCTCGAGCGCGATCCGGACGAGGCTGTAGACCGGATACGCGAGGACGACGCCGAGGACGGCGACGACCGGAGCTACGAGGAGATACGGGACGGAACCGCGGCGGGTCCGCCTCCAGTTGAGCGGGCGCTGCCGGGGCCTCGGAGTGACGGCCCCGGCAGCGGCTCCCAACGTGGTTGGGGCCCTCCCGCTCAGGGTGCTACGGCTGGTTGAGGGTGTAGGCGATGTTCGCGCTGGCGGTAGTCGCCGCCTGCTTCACCGTCAACTTCCCGGTCAAGATCTGCGCGAGCATCGTGCGCAGGATATTCCCGTTCTCGACGTCGACCCAGTGCTTCGCCGTCGGGACGAACCAACTCTGCTGGGCCGCTCTGTCGTTGACGCTGTTGTTGAGGAGGTTCGTGGCGTTCGGGATGTTCCCGACCGTCTGGAGAGCCTTCTCGTTGGCGGTGTTCGTGAAGTCCGCGATCCAGGCGCGAGCCTCGGTCTGGGCGCTGCTCTGCCCGGGCACCGCGAGGTCGGAGCCGCCGAGGAACCCCGGCATCGACTTGCCGGCGGTGTGGCTCGGCATCACGAACTGGCCCGTCACCTTGGTGTACTTCTTCCCGGTGCAGCAGCTGAACCAGCCGGGGCCGAAGATGGCCGAGGTCCGGTTCTGCGAGAAGACGGTGTACGGAGCCGGGTTGGCCTCGTTCAAGGTCGCGGCCGACTTAGCCGCCGTGGCCTTGAAGAACTTCTTGTAGGCGGTCAGGCCCGCGATCGACTTCTTCGAGTTGAGCGTGCCAACCCACTTGCTGCCGCTCTGCTTCGCGATCGCTCCGCCGTAGTCGTAGACGAAGCTCAGCGCGCTGTACCAATCGGTGCCGGCCATGTAGAACGGCGAGAAGCCCTTGACCTTCGACTCCTTGGCCTTGACCTTCGTGAGGTCGCCGACGAACTGCGCGAGACTCTTCGGCGCCTTCTTGATCCCGGCCTTCTTGAACAAGTCGCTGCGATACGTGACCAGCCGAGAGCCGGCGTAGTACGGAACGCCGAAGAGCTTGCCGTTGAACATCGAGGACTTCGTCAGTCCTGCGAGCCACTTCGCGGAGTTGTCGAACGAGCTCTTGTAGCTCGACAGATTCGCGAAGGCGCCCGCTGCCATGTACTTCGTCATCTCCGTGTTGCCCATCTCGATGACGTCAGGCGTGTCGTTGCCGGCGATCGTCGCGTCGAACTTCTGAAGATGATCGCCCCAACTCTGGTACTGCACGTCCACCGTCCAGCCCGGATGGCTGTTCTGGAACGCGGTGTTAGCGGCAGCCACGACGCTCGGCCAGCCGTTCTGGGCGTCGACCTGCAACCACACGGTGAGCGTGTGCGAGGCCGTCCGGTGGCTACTCGCGCTTGCGGTAGCGGCGGCGACGACCCCGAGCGTGAGCGCGGTGGCAATCACCGCGAGAACCCGGTATCTCATGCCAAATCTCCCTCGAGCCGTCGACGCGCGAGCGGAGCGCAGGAAACGCCCGTGGCCTGAGGACGCATAACGCCCGTCGGTGCGCCGATTGGTCTGTACCAGTTGGCCACGGCCGGACTGTCCCACACCGGACCACTCTTGTCAAGGGGCGGTGACCGTCGGTAACTGCGGGCTATTGCGGAGCGAGCTCGGAGACGATCCGGTAGCGATCGCCGCGATAAATCGAGTGCACGAACTCCAGCGTCCGCTCGTCTCCGTCGCGACTTGTGCGCTCGAAGAGGAACGCAGGAGAATGGAGCGGCACACCGAGCGCGGCCGACTCCTCCTCGTTCGTCACCGTGGGCTCGATCGTCTGCGTCGCGGTGGCAATCTCGACGCCGTAGCGCGAGCGAAGCAGCTCGTAGAACGAGCCCTCGAGATCGCCCGGCTTGACGCCGGGAACGACACTCGCAGGGATGTGGAGAGTCTCGATCGCCATCGACACGCCGTCGGCAAGCCTGAGCCGCTTGACTACGACGATTTCCTCACCAGGAGAGACGTTGAGGAGGCGACCGAGCCGCGCGCCGGCGAGCTGGCGCGTCAGCGAAAGCGTCAGGCTGCCGGCCGCCATGCCGCGCCGCCGCATGTCCTCGCTGAACGAGGTCATCGTCAGCTGCTGCGAGATCTTCGGCTGCTGGACGTATGTGCCGCTGCCGCGTCTTCGAACGAGATAGCCCTCGCGCGCGAGCTCGTCGAGAGCAGCCCGAACCGTGAGCCGCGAGACGCCGAGATCGATGCTGAGTTGCCGCTCCGACGGGATTGCGTTTCCGACTCCCATCGACCGGATCAGCTCGAGCACCTGCTGCCGCGCCGCGCTCTGCTTCGTCATCTTCGGCGGGGTTCCGATGGTTTCCATGGGTCGCGTTCGACTATAGAGCCAGACGGACAAGTGGTCAATGCCATTGATTTTCTGGACCTCATGCGGTATAGACTCCCTGAGGCTTCGGATGGCGGAAATCGTCCTCGACAACGTCACGAAAGTCTTCGCCGGCGGCGTCACCGCTGTCGACGAGGTCTCCTTGACGATCGGCAGCGGCGAGTTCCTCGTTCTCGTGGGCCCGTCCGGCTGCGGGAAGTCGACCCTCCTGCGAATGGTCGCCGGGCTCGAGGAGACGACAAACGGCACCGTCTCGATCGGCGGCCGTGATGTCACGGAACTGCCTCCCCGTGAGCGCGACATCGCAATGGTCTTCCAGAGCTACGCGCTCTACCCGCACATGACTGTGCGGGCCAACCTCGGCTACGGGCTGAAGGTCCGGAAGACGCCGAAGCACGAGATCGAGGAGCGCGTCGCCACCGTCGCCGAGCTGCTCGGTCTCGAGAAGCTGCTCGAGCGGCGGCCCGCGGCCCTCTCGGGCGGACAGCGGCAGCGCGTGGCGATGGGTCGCGCGATCGTGCGCCATCCGGCCGCGTTCCTCATGGACGAGCCGCTCTCCAACCTCGACGCGAAGCTCCGCGTCAGCATGCGCGCCCAGCTGGGCGCCCTCCACGCACGGCTCGGCACGACGACGATCTACGTCACGCACGATCAGATCGAGGCGATGACTCTCGGCCAGCGTGTCGCGGTCATGCGCGACGGACGGATCCAGCAGGTCGACACGCCGCAGGAGCTCTACTCGCGACCGAGCAACCTCTTCGTCGCAGCGTTCATCGGCTCGCCCGCGATGAATCTCGTGGAGGCGGAGGTCGTCGACGGCGAGCTGCGCTTCGGCGGGTACGCGATCCCGCTTCCCGCAGACGCCGTTCCGCCGGTGGGCCGCATCATCGCCGGGCTTCGACCGGAGAGCTTCCAGGACGGCGCCTTCGCCGACTCGTCCCTGCCGCGCTTGGACGTCCGCGTCGAGGTCGTCGAGGAGCTCGGCGCCGACACGCACGTCCTCTTCGCCGTCGCGGCGCCGCGGGTGGATGTGAGCGACGTGCGGGAGGCGACCGGCGACGAAGACGTGGTTACCGCCGTCGAGGGCTCGCTCTTCACGGCTCGCGTCGATCCGGGAACCGCCGCGCGCCCGGGCGAGCCGCTCCACCTCGCGGTCGATCCGTCACGCGTGCACTACTTCGACCCCGAGAGCGGGCTACGGCTCGAGCCTCGGCCCGCCGCTGCGGCGGTAGTGGCCTAGCTCAGCGCGGGAATGCCGGACGCGGTCTCGCGCCGCGACCGCTGGAAGATGCCCCGGCGGCGGCAGTCGTCGGAGCGCACATCCCGGCCCCGATCCCGGAGCGCTGTGAACGCAGCGGGGACGAGCTCGACGCGGTGACCGCACTCCTTCCCGCACTCGCAGAGGAACTCGCCCGGCAGGTCGGGCTCCGCCGAGTTCAGGAGCTCGAAGATCCGGTCGTTGACCTCGCGAAAGAGCATCGCTCGCCGCCCGACATCCATGGCGAGACCTTGCCTCTCCGGCACCCCGGATTGGAAGGGTGGAGGCTCCCGGCTTACCGACCTTTTACGCAGCTTTTGCGTAGCCCTCTCGTCAGCATCTAGGGTCGCGCGAAAGGGAGGAAACGAATGGGACTGAAGCTAGGCGACACGGCGCCCGATTTCGAGGCGCAGACGACAGAAGGGCCGATCAGCTTCCACGACTGGATCGGCGACTCGTGGGCGGTGCTCTTCTCGCACCCGAAGGACTTCACGCCGGTCTGCACGACCGAGCTGGGCTACATGGCGCAGATCAAGCCGGAGTTCGACCGGCGCAACGTCAAGATCATCGGGCTCTCCGTCGATCCGACCGGCGACCACGAAGCATGGGCGCGCGACATCGAGGAGACGCAGGGAACGGCTCCGAACTATCCGATCATCGGCGACGCCGACTTCCAGGTCTCGAAGCTCTACGGGATGCTGGCGGCGGACGTCGAAGGCGACCCGAAGGCGCGCACGCCGGCCGACAACCAGACCGTCCGGAACGTCTTCGTGATCGGGCCGGACAAGAAGATCAAGCTGATCCTCATCTATCCGATGACGACGGGCCGCAATTTCGACGAGGTGCTGCGGGTGATCGACTCGCTGCAGCTGACGGCCAAGCACAAGGTCTCGACACCGGTCAACTGGCAGCGCGGCGAGAGCGTGATCATCGCCGGCTCCGTCTCGAACGACGAGGCGAGGGAGATCTTCGGGGAGTGGGAAGAGCCGAAGCCGTACATCCGGATCGTCCCCGACCCGAGCGGCGACCCGGTCGAAGCCTGAGCTGACGTCAACCCTCGCCCGCCGAACCCATCGCAGGGCGAGGGTTGACTTTTCAGAGGGAGTGTGGCTTTGTCCGCTTACGTGCGGCGGACAGCGGCTCAAGTTGCGGTGCTCGTTGCGGTGCTCGTTGCCGTAGGCGCTGTCGCGCTCTACTTCAGCGTGCTGGCCTCGGCGAGCGCCGGCAACGGGACGATCACGGCGAACGTGAACGGCAGCGGCGCGCAGTCGGGGCTCAACACGAGCTCAGTGGTGAACGGCTCGACCGGGAACCAGATCCAGTTCGTCTATACGGCTCCGGCAATAAGCACAACGTCGGAGTTCACGATCGTCGTTCCGTCGGGCTGGTCGGCGCCGCAGACCGGCAGTAGCGGCACTCCCGGCTATGTAGTGCTCGGCACATGCGCGAACGGCAGCGTCGGCATCACGGGCGGCTCGAAGATCGACGTGACCTTCTCGGTCTCGCTCGCGTCGAACACCTCCTGCACCGTCACGTACGGAAGCGGTAGCAACGCAGTTGCGCCGAGCACGAACGTTGGCACGCAGACCTGGACGACGCAGGCGAACGTCGGGAGCGGGCTGACATCGCTCGGCACGTCGCCGCAGATCGACGTCCTCTCCGCCAACGGCTCGGGGACGACGGGCATCTCGCCGACGAGCTCGGGCGCGGCGTCGACGGGCAACACGTACACGCTGACCTACACGGCCGCCGCCGGCGGGCTGTCCAACGGCATTCTCTTCTTCACCGCGCCGGACGACTTCACGACGCCGCAGTCGACGAGCAGCGGGAGCGCTGGCTACGTCACGAGCACCTGCAGCAGCCAGGGGAACGTCGGGACTGCCGGGCAGAACGTCTCGGTCAGCGGCATCAACCTCGGCGGAGGCGCCTCCTGCACCATCACGTACTCGGCGGTCACGGCAGGCACCACGTACGGGAGCAATTCGTTCCCGGTGACCGAGCGGTCGTCGGCCAGCGGCTCGCTCACGGCGATCGGCTCCTCGCCGAGCGTCTTCGTCAATCCCGCCTCCTTCCAGGTCACCGACAGTCTCGGCGGCGGCCACGCGACGGCCGGCTCGTCATTCGACGTCACGGTGACGGCGAAGGATGCGAACGGCGCGACGCTGACGAGCTACACCGGAACAGTCGACTTCAGCTCCAGCGACAGCCAGGCCTCGGTCCAGCTGCCGCTCTCCTACTCCTTCAGCGGCGGAGACAACGGGGCGCACACATTCTCGAACGGCGTCACGCTCGTAACCGCCGGCGCGCAGACGGTCAGCGCCTTTGACGACACCTACCACTCCGTCAGCGGCACGGACAGCGTCACCGTCGACCCGCTCGCGGCGACGCGGCTCAAGGTCACCGGCGCCACGACCGAGCCCGCAGGCTCGCTCGACCAGTTGACGCTGACCGCGCTCGATCCTTACGGGAACACGGACACGAGCTACGACGGCAACAAGGCGATCAGCATCAGCGGAGGGGCCGGCTCCGGGAGTGGCGCGCAGCCGTACGTCAACGACGGGTTCGGGGATTCGCAGAGCCTCGGCACTTCGATGTTTGTCGCCTTCTCCGCCGGTGTCGCGACGGGAGGCCTCGGCGGTACCTCCCCGCAGGAGCTGAAGATCTTCCTCCCCGCCGCGGTCACCAATGACATCACCGCGACCGACGGGACGATCTCGAGCGCCGGGTCGGACCTCCTGCCGGTCACCGTCACGCCGCTCGCTGCCGACCACTTCTTCCTCAGCGGCCCGTCGAGCTGGACGGCGGGCGACACGAACGCGATCACGATCACCGCGCTCGACCCGTACGGCAACCAGGCGACGAGCTACGACACCGACGGAGGCTGCGCCGACCTGACCTGGTCGGGCGCGGGCACGTCGCCCGGCGGCTACGCGCCGCTGGCCGGCGGTTGTGCGAGCAACGGGACGAGCCAGGTCGCCTTCGGCGAAGACGCGTACTCGCACTTCTCGAGCGGCGTTGCCTCAGTGAACGTCAGCCTCTACGACTGGCAGTTCGCGAATCTTGCGGTCACCGACGGCACGATCTCGACTTCCACACCGCTACACATCGGCGTCGACCCAGCGGCGACGGACCACTTCGTGATCGGCGGCTCGACGTCGCAGGCGACAGGTGCGAGCCAGGATCTCACCATCACCGCAGCCGACCTCTACGGCAACCAGGAACCCGGCTACAGCGGAGAGCACGACCTCACATTCAGCGGCGCCGACAACGCGCCCGACGCAACACAGCCGACCGTCACGGACGACAGCGGCACCGCGATCGACGCCTTCTCGAGCAATCCCGTGGCCGTGAGCTTCGACACCGGCGTCGCCTCCGCCGGCGCAGGAACGGGAGCCGGTCAGCTGCATATGTCCCTCTACGACGCGGAGACCGCGAACGTCTCGGTCACCGACGGGACGTACTCGGGCAGCCTCGGCGTGACGGTCAATCCCTCCCTCGACCACTTCGGGATCACCGGTCCTTCGACCGCCACCGCCGGCGTGCCGTTCACCGCGGAGATCACCGCGTACGACGCGTACAACAACATCGTCCAGAGCTACAACAACGACGGGGACGGCTGCACCGACCTGACGATGTACGGCGCCGATGCGGCGACGAGCGGCGACGTACCGACGGCGGGAGGGTGCGGTTCCAATGGCACCGGGCCGCAGCCGCTGGGAGGCCCGGCGAGCTACCGGTTCGCGGGGCCGCCGTTCGGGCCGGGCGGCGTCGAGGACACCAGCGTCACGCTCTACGACGCCGAGACGGCGTACCTCAAGATCACGGACGGGACGCACGACACGCCGGATGGCTACGCGCTCGCCGTGAACGTCGGCGCGAGCTCGGCCACGCGGTTCAGCATCACGAGCGTTCCCTCCACCGTCGGCCAGAACAGCCCGTTCAGCGTGGCCACGAGCGCACTTGACGGCTACGGCAACATCGCCACTACGACACAGGACGAGAACTACACGCTCTCGACGACCGACGGAACCGGCGCGCTGGGAGGAGCGACGGGGACGATCCTCTCCGGCCACTCGAGCGACACGCTGAGCAGCGTCACCTACGACACGCAGGAGTTCGTCCATCTCCAGGCGGCCGGCGACCTGGCCACATCGGCAACGTCGGCCGGGATCAACGTGATCTCGCCGGACGGCTCGGGGACGATGACCGCCAACCCGAGTCACGTCGTGCCCGGCTCGTCCGGCAACGAGATCGACTTCGCCTTCACCCCGGACAGCAACATGTCCAGCGGCGTCGTGACCGTCGTCGTCCCGAACGACTGGCCCGCTCCGTCGACCAACTCGAACGACCCGGGCTACACGAAGACGGGCTGCTCGTCGTGCGGTCACGCGGGCGACATCTCCGTGAGCGGCCAGACGATCACGGCCTCGAACATCCAGACGAACCAGACGATCTTCATCCGGTACGGCGCCCCGGACGGCGGCGGGCCGGGCGCGACTGCACCCTCGACACCGGGCGCGGAGACGTGGACGGCTGCCTCCGAGTCCGACAGCGAATCGGGCAGCCCACAGCCGCTGAGCGAGTCGCCAACGGTCGACGTCCTCTCGGCGGACGGCTCCGGCGCACTGGACGTCTCGCCGGGGAGCGTCATCGCCGGCTCGACCGGGAGCGCCATGACTTTCACGTACACCGCGGCGACGGGCGGCCTCGACGACGGAACGATCACGATTGCGCACCCGGCCGGCTGGACGGACTTCTCCGCCGAGTCGACGGACACGAGCGCCTGCACCGGCTGCGCCGTCAGCTACCCGAGCGGCAACCTCGAACTGGACGGCGTTTCTCTCGACGGTGGCCAGACGCTGGCGATCGGGTACACGACCGCCGCCCCGACGACCGCCGCCGCGTACACGTTCGCGACGCAGGAGGCGAGCAGCGCCGGCGGCACCCTGTCCGACCTCGGCTCGATCCAGCAGGTCGTGGTCGATCCGGCGGCTCTGAGCCAGTACGTCATCAGCGGTTCTTCGACTCAGACGGCCGGGACGGCGCAGGGCATCACGATCCAAGCCGAAGATCCGTACGGCAATCTCGAGTCCTTCGGCCCGAACCTTGTCGGAGGCGACATCGCGCTCACCTTCAGCGGCGCGAGCGACGCTCCGGACGGCGTCTCCGCGCCGACCATGAGCGACGCGTTCGGCGAAACGCAACCGTTCGGCCTCACGACGGAGGTGCACTTCCAGAACGGGACTGCGGCCCCCATCAACTCGCAGCTCGAGATGACCCTTTATGCCGCCGAGAACGCGAGCATCCAGGTCACCGACGGGACCGCGAGCTCGGCGGGTACCAGCGTCGACGTCTCGCCCGGTGACCTTGCAGGCTTCTTGGTCGGGAAGAGCACGGGCGGCGCGATCGGCGTCCAGCGCTCCGGCATCTCTTTCACGGTCAAGACGACCGCGCTCGATACGTACGAGAACGTCAAGACCGACTACGCGGGCTCGGTCGATTTCTCGACCAACAACGCCTTCTGCGACAGCGGCTGCGACAGCGACGTCTCCGGCTTCTCGAGCGGCGTCCTGACCCAGGCCGTCGCACTCGAGCGCTCTGGAACAGGGAACACGATCTCGGTCGCGGACCACTCCGACGGCTCGAAGACCGGAACGTCGGCGGCGTTCCTCCTCATCCCGAACCACTTCGACCTCACGCTCAGCGACGGCGCGTCGACGACCGCCGGGAACGTCCAGGACCTGACGGTCACGGCGAAGGACTCCGACGGGACGACCGCGACCTCGTACACGGGCACCGTTCACTTCAGTGGAGGCGGCGCGGGCGCGACGCGTCCCGCGAACTACACCTTCACGGGCTCGGGCGGCGGCAACGACAACGGCGTCCACACGTTCAGCGGCGGCGCGACGCTGACGAAGTCCGGCAGCCAGACGGTCACGGCGACGGACACTGGCGTGGCGGGCCTGACGGGCAGCGTCGACCAGACCGTCGGCGCCGGGGACGCCTTCCACGTCGCGTTCTCCTCGCCGACGACCTCGGTCAACTCCGGTGCGACGAAGACGCTCACCGCCGAGATCCGCGACTCCTACAACAACGTCGTGGACTCGAGCGCGAGCGTGACGTTCTCCCAGACCGGCGGGACGGGAAGCGTGACCGGGCTCGGCACGGTCTTGGCGGCGCATGGAGTTGCGACGAGGGTCGTGACCGGCAACATTGCCGGGTCGGTGACGGTGAGCGCGTCATCGGCCAGCGGGCCGAGCTCCGGGGGGACGTCCTTCACCGTCAAGCCGGGCGCCCCGGCGCAGCTCGTGTTCACGAGCTCCACCGCCGCCCTCGCCTCGGCCACGTCGCGGCAACTGAAGGTGACGATCGAGGATGCGGCCGGCAACCTCGTCACCTCCGGAGGCAGCCACTCGGTGACGTTCGCGAAGACCGCCGGCATCGGATCGGTGACGGGGCTCGGCACGGTGACGTCCTCGTCGCAGAGCGCCTTCGAGCACATCGTCGGAGCCGTGGCCGGCTCGATCACGATCCGGGCGACGGCGAGCGGGCTCACCTCCGCCACGACGTCGTTCACGGTCGTCCCGGGCGCCGCGAAGAAGCTCGTCTTCTCGAGCTCCACCGCGAACCTCACCTCGGGATCGCCGCGCACGCTGATCGCGAGGATCGAGGACGCGGCCGGCAATGTCGTCAGCTCCTCGAGCCATTCCGTGCTGTTCAAGAAGATGAGCGGCGCGGGAACGGTGACCGGTCTCCCCGCCACGGTCACCTCGGCTTCGGGAATCGCCTCGAAGAGCGTCACCGGAGCCGCAAGCGGATCGATCACGATCCGAGCGACGTCGAGCGGCCTCGTCGCAGCCACGACGACGTTCACGATCGTCGCGGGCAGCGCCCACCACCGCTAGTGCCCCCGGCGTGAGTCGAACACGCGCACGCGGTTTAGGAAAAGGCGTGTCTTGGCTGGAACTTAGGAACCGCACGCCCCGACACGGGCGGATGAAAGGACGGCAAAGGGACGGTGATTTTCATCCGAATCGCCCTTAAGTGTGGGGTTTCGGTGGTATGCGACGTGCCCTGGCGATCCTGTCCGGCGCGTGCGCGATACGGCGTTTAGGTGCTCTCGAGCTAACTTGTCTGCGCCGTGGCGAAGAGTTCGTCGAAGGCGGTGACGGCGTCGCTTTGCATGGTTGGGAGTACGTGGGAGTAGGTGTCGAGGGTGATGCCGATGCTTGCGTGGCCGAGTCGTTCGGAGACGATCTTGGGGTGCACGCCTTGGAGAAGAAGCGCAGTGGCGTGGCTGTGGCGGAGGTCGTGGAACCGGATCGCTGGCAACTCGTTGCCGCGAATGAAGCGCCGCCAGGCCGACGAGAGACTGTCGGGGTTGATCGGCTGGCCATCGCCGCGGTCAATGATCAGGGCATCTCGCGGCGCGGTGCTCGAGCCGGAACGGCGGCTCTGCTGGGCAGCCTCTTGTCGCTCGAGATAGGGGTGGATGAGGGCTGGAAGGATGATTGCTCTGCGAGATCGGCGGGTTTTTGGCTCTTCGAAGCACAGCCCTTGGCGGGTGATTTGCAGGCTGCGCCTGATGTAGGCGATGGAATGGTCCGGCGAGAGGTCGCTCCAGCGCAGGGCGAGCAGCTCGCCGCGCCGCATGCCGGTGGCGATCGCGAAGGCTGCGGGTAGCTCGAGCGGGTGGCCGACGAGCTGGTCGAGAAGCATCCGGAGGAGGACGGGGTCAGCGACCGTGTACTGGTGAGGTCGGGGCCGCGGTGGTTGGGCGCCGCTCGCGGGTGAGCGATCGATCAGCTGCCAGGAGACGGCCTGTTTGAGTGCTTGGGCGAGGACGAGGTGGAGGTTGCGAACGCTGCCGGCAGAGAGGGGGCGCGGTTGACGCTCGGGACTGAGGAGTTGGCCGTAGAGGCTTTGGATGTCCAGTGGGTGGAGGCGGCCGAGTTCGATTTCGCCCAAGGCTGGGATGGCGTGGCACTGGAGCAGCATGCGATAGCCCTCGTAGGTGCTGAGACGGACACGGCCGCGAATGTGCGAGAGCCAGTGCCCCAGATAGGTAGTGAAGGGCATCTCATCTCTTAAGACAGCACGATCCGAGTGGAGGGACCGTGGTGCGAAGTCGACAGTCGTCACGGTCGTGTAGCTGTAGCTTGCGCGGCCGCGTTGTTCCAGTCCTGTCAGTCCGCTCACCAAGCGCGGGCGCGACGGCCGCGCTGTGTCCTGGCTTTCGCCCAGGCCCACATCCGAGCCGTTTGCCACCGTTTCGAGGTGGCGATTTCCGCGAGTAGACGTACCCGGCGGCGGCGGCGGCGCGAGTCGGAGCAGGCACGCGCAGCCTGCCTGCTCTACCTCCGCCAAGGTGCGGATCGGTCCCTCGCCAAGGTCGCCGATGAGCTCAGCTACAAGTCGAAGTCCAGGGTGGAGGCGTGGTCGGTGCGGTATCAGTGGAGAGAGAGGCTGCGCTTGTGGGCGATCGACCCAGCCGACTTTGAAGAGCGGTTCGCTGCCGCCAGTGGCCGTCATCTTTGGCCGCCGGCGATGGTCGGGAGGCACGGGCGACCAGAGTCGCCAGAGGCGTTGGAGGCCTGGTTCCTCTACCTCGCCCAAGGTGAGAACCGCAGCTATGCAGCAGTCGCGACCGCCCTAGCGAAATCGAAGTCTCTGATCGCGCGGTGGGGAGCAAAGCACCACTGGCAGGACCGGATCCGCGACGTCGAGCCGCGGACCATGCAACCCGGCGAGAAGCGTTCAAGTGGTTCACCGCCAAACCACGCGCGGCTAGGAACACGTCAACCTGGGACGGCAGAGGCCGACTTGCTCACAGCCCAGTTGCTGCACAAGTCTCGATCAGCCCACGATGAGCTGGACCATCGACTCAGCGAGGCGCTCAGGCCAATTCTTGCCCCCTACCTCAACGATTCGCTCGTCCCCTGGCGGGCCTTACTGGAAGCCGGCGAAGTCGATGAGCTCTCCCTAGCTACGACGACGCGAGAAGCCGTCGCATTCCTCAAACCAATCGTTGCGCTATGCGAAACGGACGAGCCCCTCTGGCACGACGAGGTCACCGAGCACCTCGACGCGCTCGAAGACATAACCCGCTCGAGCCGGATGCCGCTCTCCGATCGTGAGGAGGAAGCCGCACGCGGACTCCTTCTCCGACTCGCGATGGCCGGAGCCCAGTTCGCTGCCGGAATCCTCAAACAACCTCAAGCGCTCAAGGACATGCTCGCCCTACTTGACCCCTTCTTCAGGGCCGTCAGCCACGAACAGCCGACCCGCCCTAGCGCGCGCCAACACCTACGACAACTCACGTCACTCATGTCACTCCTGCCCAATGCGCCCGCGGACAGGCAGGAAGTCTGCGAAGTTCTGCCTCGATAGGCGGCACAAGCGGCAATCCTCGAACAGGCCGTCCGGACTTTATCCCTCGTCTGGCCATCGAGAGGTCGCAGAGCCAACTTGCGCCAGCAACCGACACGCCCCCGGCCGGGGCGCCTCGCCGCACGGACCCTCAGACGCCCTGGACCAGATACAGGGGGGCCGGACAGTCGGAATTGTCCGTCAGGACGAAAGGGGCTGGACGCCCACACCCGAGCCCCGACTCGGGTTCCTCCGGCTGCTGCTTGAGCAGGGGTGCCAGCCCAAGGGGACGCTGGGCATCAGCGATGATCCGAGACCAGAGGGACCCGGGTGGGCTCGCGGCAGTCATCCAGCAAAGGCAGCGCTCCTTGTCGCCATAGCGACGGGCGGCCCGAGGATCGACGACGCGCAACTCGAATACGCAGAGCGCCGACGGCAACCTGGCGGCGGGTCAGTATGACCGCGGCATGCCGAGCACGTGTTGCCCAATGTAGGCGAGCACGAGATTGTTCGAAACAGGTGCTATTGAATAGAGCCGCGTTTCGCGGAACTTCCGCTCAACGTCGTACTCAGCAGCGAAGCCGTACCCGCCGTGCGCGTCGAGGCAGGCGTTCGCTGCCGCCCACGATGCCTCCGAAGCTAGAAACTTGGCCATATTCGCCTCCGCGCCGCACGGCTTCCCTTCATCGAAGAGCCAGGCTGCCTTGTGGCGGACAAGGTCGGCGGCCTCGATTGCAGCGTGTGCGCGCGCGAGCGGAAACTGAACACCCTGATTCATGCCGATCGGTCTCCCGAACACAACGCGCTCCGACGCATAGCGTGCCGCTTTCTCCACGAACCACCGGCCATCGCCGATGCATTCCGCCGCGATCAGGATGCGCTCGACGTTCATGCCATCGAGGATGTAGCGGAACCCCTTTCCTTCTTCTCCGACGAGTGCGGTGGCGGGGACCTCCACGTCGTCAAAGAACACCTCCGTTGTGGCGTGGTTCATCATCGTTTGAATAGGGCGGATCTCAAGACGATCGCCCGCGGTGCGCATGTCGAGCAGGAACATTGAGAGACCGTCAGTCTTCTTCTCAACCTGATCAGTCGGCGTCGTGCGCGCGAGCAAGAGCATGAGGTCAGAGTGGAGGGCCCGCGACGTCCAGATCTTCTGGCCGCGTATGACGTATCCGTCTCCGACCCGTTTGGCAGTCGTCTGAATACTGGTCGTGTCGGAACCAGCAGTCGGCTCCGTGACTCCAAACGCCTGCAATCTGAGTTCCCCGGAGGCAATCTTCGGCAGGTACTCAGCCTTCTGCTCCGCGCTGCCGTGCCGGAGCACGCTTCCCATGGTGTACATCTGGGCATGACACGCCCCCGAGTTGCACCCGCTTGCGTTGATCGTCTCGAGGATCATCGACGCGGCCGCAACACCCAATCCAGCACCTCCGAACTCCTCCGGGATCAGCGCGGCCAGCCAGCCATTCTCTGTCAGCGCCGCAACAAACTCCTCCGGGTAGCCATCGGGTTCGAGCGCACGCCAGTACTCAGCCGGGAATCGGGCGCATAACTCGCCCACCGCTGCATGAATCTCGACAAAGTCGGCTGGAACGTCGAACCTCACTGCCGGACCTCCTCCGCGGAAAGGGTCCTCGACGTGCCTTGGGTAGTTTGTACGGCCAAATCTGGTCGTAGAGTGTCAGATTGGGCATCTGGTCGTCAACGTTGTACGATCAATGAACGGACAAATGGGAGGCGTCACCTACAAGGCGCTCGCAGAGTCGCTCCGCGAGCAGATTCACGCAGGGGCGTTTCCGGTGGGTCGGCGCTTGCCCACGGACGCTGAACTGGGCCGCGACTTCCGGGTGAGTCGACAGACGGTCCGCCAAGCCTTTTCGGAGCTAGTGGCGGAAGGCCTCGTGTATCGGGTGCCCGGTCGCGGCAGCTTCGCTGTCACGTCTCCCCGCGGCGATAAGTACCTGCGGTCTCTCGGGTCCGTCGAAGATCTACTTGCCCTCGCGGTCGACACCGAGCTTGAGGTCGTCCATCCTTTCGCGTCAACGATCGACGTCGCGGCTGCCGGACGGCTCCAACTAGCGAGTGATGAGGTCGCCGTTGGAGCGTTTCGGCGGCTGCACCGGGGCGAGCCATTCGCGCTAACGACTATGTACCTTCCACCCGAGCGGGCGGAGCGGATCGCCGGCGATCCGCGAATCGCCGAGCCAGGAACACGGAGCAGCACAACGATCATCGGTCTGCTCGAAGCAGTCGACGGGGGCCCATTAGCGGGTGCGCACCAGAGCATCAGCGCATCTCTGGCCGACAAGGACACCGCGGAGCTGATCGAGTGCGACCCAGGTGAGCCCATCCTCACTGTCGACCGGATCTACTTCGACCGGCAGGGGCGATTTGTCGAACTCGCCGTAAGCAGCTTCAACATCCGCCGCTACTCCTACCGGCTCGAGCTGCGCCGGAGCACTCGCTGAGATGCCTGCACGCTCACGCAGATCTTGCCTCACGGTGCCGGCAACGTCGGAACGGATGCTCGAGAAGGCACGGTCAATCCCCGCCGACGAGATCGTGATCGACCTCGAGGATGCCGTCGCCCCCGCAGACAAGACGGATGCGACAAGGCAGCGCGTCGCCACGGCCGTTCTCGCCGGGGAATGGCGTGCACCAACAATCGCTGTCCGAGTTAACGCGCCCCGCTCTCAGTGGTTCATGGACGACCTCGATCAAGTCGTTCAGGCTGCGGGAGAAGCGATCGACTGCATCGTGGTTCCCAAGGTGGAGTCCGTCGATGACGTCGCGATGGTCGCAGAGTTGCTTGATAGCCGCGGCCCGTCGATCGGACTCGAGGTACAGATCGAGTCGGCTCGCGGCATGGTCGAGGTAGAGCGGATCGCTGGTGCTTCGCCTCGGGTCGAAGCGCTCGTTTTTGGTCCCGCGGACTACGCGGCCTCCCTGGGGATTCCGCAGCCGGACATCGGCGCGATCAATCCTGCCTATCCCGGCGACCAGTGGCACTATGCCCGGTCGCGGATCGCCGTGGCCGCACACGCATACGGCTTAGACGCGATCGACGGACCCTTCGCCGCGCTGCAGGATGCCGACGGACTCCGCGAGTCGGCCTTGCGTGCACAGTTGCTCGGTTTTGGCGGCAAGTGGGTCATCCACCCGGACCAAGTCGGGGTCTGTAACGAGGTCTTTGCGCCATCGCCCGAGGAGGTGGCAAGAGCCGCGCGGGTACTTGATGCGCTTCAGGAGGCGAACACGAGAGGCGCAGGTGCGGCCAGCCTCGATGGGATGATGATCGACGAGGCTTCGCGGAAGCTGGCCGAGGCGCTATTGGCCCGAAGGCAAGAAGGATGATGCTGCCGCTCGCCGATTTGCGCATCATTGCGCTTGAGCAGTTCGGCGCCGGCCCGTTCGGGACGATGCAGCTCGCTGACCTCGGCGCCGAGGTGATCAAGATCGAAGACCCAGCAGTGGGTGGAGACGTCGGCCGCTCAGTGCCGCCCTACGCTGAAGACGGCAGCTCGCTTTTCTTCGAAAGCTTCAACCGCGGCAAGCGCAGCGTTGCCCTTGACCTCCGTGTGCCTGCAGGACGGCGGGTCTTTGAGGAGCTCGTCCGCGACGCTGACGCAGTCTTCTCAAATCTGCGCGGTGACCAGCCAGCCAAGCTGCGTCTCCGGTACGCCGACCTCGCCCCGGTGAATCCCGCGATCGTCTGTGTCTCGCTCTCGGGGTTCGGTATGACGGGTCCGCGTGCGCACGAGGGCGCTTACGACGCGACGATCCAGGCGCTCGCCGGATGGATGAGCGTCACCGGCGGTCCTGACCAGCCGCCCACCAAGAGTGGGCTCTCACTGGTTGACTTCGCTAGCGGCTACGTAGCCGCGCTCGGGCTAATGGCTGCGGTCTGGCGTGCCCGGCGAGACGGTGTCGGCTGCGACGTCGACCTTTCGCTTTACGAAACGGCGCTCTCCCTGCTCACTTACATGGCGACCTGGACCGCTTCGCGCGACTGGGTCGCTCAACGGGTACCCGACTCCTCGCACCAGACGGTTGTCCCATTCCAAATGTTCGCCGCCGCAGACGGCCATATCGTCGTCGCCTGCGCCAAGGAGACGTTGTGGGCGAAGCTCTGCGACGCGCTCGGACAGGCTCGGTTGGCCAATGACGAACGCTTCTCCAACTTCGAGGCCCGACGCCGAAACCGCGACGAGTTGGTCGCCCTTCTCAAGAGGGCATTCGCCAAGCGCCGCGTCGCCGACTGGGTGAGCACCCTCAATACAGCGGGAGTGCCCTGCGCACCGGTTAACGACATAGAGACGGCACTCAACGACGAACAGGTCGCCGCCCGCGAGTCATTGATCGAGTACATGCAGCCAGTGCTCGGCAACGTCCGCACGGTTGCGAGCCCGTTCGGTCACGAATTAACGCGCGACCCGGTCCGGGCGCCGTTGCTCGGCGAGCACAACGACGGGGAGGACTGATGAGCAACGAGTACCGCGGCAGGTTCTACGAGAACTTCGCTGTCGGCGATGTGTACCGCAGCGCGATCGGTCGCACCGTCACCGAGGCGGACAACGTCTGGTTCACGACGCTGACGATGAACACCAACCAGATGCACTTCAACCGCGAGTGGGCGGGGCGCACTGAATTCGGACAGCCGCTCGTCGTTTCCACGCTCACGCTCGGCCTCGTGGTCGGACTGTCTGTCCGCGACACCTCCGAGAACGCTGCCGCAAACCTCGGTTGGAGCGATATCAAGCTCCCGCGCCCCGTTTTCGTCGGTGACACGATCTGGGCGGAGAGCGAAGTCACGGCCGTCCGCGAATCAGCGAGCAGGCCCTCTAGCGGGATTGTCACCATCCGGACGCGAGGAATCAACCAACGCCGCGAAGTCGTGATCGAGTTTGCTCGCAGCTTCATGGTTTTCAAGCGCGACGCGCCTGAAGTTGTGAATGTCTTTCCGATCACCGAGACCGAATGGTCGGTGTAGCCCAGCTAAGGTCGCCCGACGTCGACGGCTGTGTTCGACAGCCTGGTCGTCAAAGGTCGCCCTGAAGGGCGTCGCCAAAAAATGCGATAACTCGGCGGGAGCAGGATGCAATCACTCAAGAGACTGACTTCGATTCTCGAAAGCGTCGCCGCGAATGGAGCCCCGACGAGTGCCGTGAAAGTTGCACGGGAGTTGGAGCTTCCGCTGTCGACAGTGTCCAGGCTCATGCACCAACTAGCCGACGAGGGACTCCTCCATCGCTCAGCGTCCTCTGGGCACTACAGCATTGGCCCCCGCCTGTTCGCGCTCACGCAGTTTGGCGCAGCGCAGCCGAAACTGGCCGAAGCAGCCCACCCGTTGCTGACGGCGCTCCGGGATCGCACGGGCGAGACGTCTTCACTACACGTGCTTCGCGGGGTCTCACGAGTGTGCATTGCAGTCGTCGAGAGCCAGCATCCTGTGCGAAGAGTCGTGCCGGTCGGCTTGATTCAGCCGGCGCCCGGAACAGCGACCGGGGAGGTTCTCCTTGCAGGGGTATCCCCAGCCGATCGAGCCGAAGCGATCGACGCTGCGAAGTTGCGTGTTCCAGAGCGTCGCGATCTTGACCATCGCCTTGAACGCATCCGCAAAGACGGCTATGCCCTCGTCGTCAACGACTGGGTAGGAGGGGTATCCGGCTTGTCCGCGCCCGTCTGCGTCGGAGGCATCACCATTGCTGCGGTCAGCGTTTCGGGCCCGAGCGATCGCTTTACTCGACAGGTCGCCCTAAGCCATCTAACGGCACTCTGGGACGCTGCTTCAAGCTTGGCTGCGCAACTCGGTGGCTTCGAGGTCGGAGACGAGGGCCTGCGCGGAGAGACTTCGACCCGTGCCGCGAGCGCTCAATAGAGACCACGTTCGCGACACACGGGAAGGTGGCGCGGCGATGGGCTAGAGCCACCCGCTTCGCACCGACTAACGCGTCGTGAGTTCCTCGACCCTGCCGCTCTCGGAACCGAAAGCACCGCGCTCTCGCAAGGATTGAAGCGCCGCACCATCAAGGCTGAGCAGTTCCTCTAGCACAGCGGAGGTGTGCTCTCCGAGCCGCGGAACCCTCCCGCCAATCGAAGCGCTCTCGCCCAATACGATCGGATTTCCAACGACCTTAAAAGAGCCAACAACGTCGTCCTCGACATCGATCAGCATCTTCCGTGCGGCCACCTGCGGACAGTTGACAACATCCTCGGCCGTATTGACTGGCCCGGCCGGAATGTCGCTCTCAAGCAGGAGCGCCATGCAGTCCGCAGTGGTGCGTGCACTCGTCCACTCTCCGATCGCCGGCTCTACGAGCTCATGATGATGAACGGATCGCCCCTGACCGGATGCGAGCCTTTCGTCGGCAGCTAGATCGGTGCGCCCAATGAGGGCGCACAGCGCCTGCCACTGCTTCTCGTTGATGAGCGCGATTGCGACGTGACCGTCGGATGTCGGGTATGGCCCCCAGGGCGACTGCAGGGTGTAGTGGCCGCGCCCCATCACTTCTCCCAGAACCGTTCGGCAGATCACCGCGAGCTCGTTCATGAAGATCGCTCCGTCGTACATTGAAATGTCGACGCGGCCGCCGGGGCGATCCTGATTCAGAAGCTCGAGGAGTGTTCCGGAGAAGGCGAGAACACCAGCGAAGATGTCGGCCATCGCAAACCCCATCCAGACTGGAGGCCCGTCTCCGTCCCCGGCAAGGTGCGTAAGCCCTGCCATCGCCTCAACGATGATCGCGTACGCCGGGCGGTCCCGGTAGGGACTCTCAAAGATGTCGTCGTGCCCAAACCCGCTTACGCTCGTGTAGATGAGTGCTGGGTTCAGCTTCCTCAGAGCCTCCGGAGCGAATCCGAATCGGCCTAGAACGCCGGGGCGAAAGTTCTCGACCAGGACATCTGCACGGCAAATGAGCTCGGCCAGCACAGCGCGACCGGCTTCGTTCTTAAGGTCGAGAACGACGCTTCGCTTGTTACGGGAGAAGCGCAAGATGTTCAAGTTCGTCGTATCCGCCTCGCCAGCGATCGGATAGCCCGAAATCCGGTAAGCGTCACCCTGGGGCGGCTCGATCTTGATTACGTTCGCACCGAAGTCCGCGAGAAACATCGTTGTGACGGCGCCGCTAACCACTTGCGTTAGATCGATGACCGTTAGGCCCGCGAGCCGCCCCGTCGATGGCGTTGTCGCGCTAGAGGAGTTCGTCATGCGTTCGCCCCGGCTGAAGGGGCAGTCAGACGACGTCTACACTCCCTCCCACACCTTGAGAGTGAGTTGCATGGCATGGGAGCTAATCTACCTTCTCTAGGAGATGGCGACAAGAGCAGCGGCGCCTGCGACCGTTCCATCCCCGAGCGCGCCGACGCAGCGGAAGCTGGAGCCACTCCTTACATCGCCCGCGGCGTAGAGGTTCGCTTCCGAGGCAGCAAGTGAGGCATTGACCAGCACCGCACCTCGTTGATCGAGGTCAACGACACCTTTGAGCAGATCCGAGTTCGGCCGGAGGCCCACGGCCAAAACTACACCGCCCACGGCAGCGGTATGAGTGCCATCGATTGTTTGAACGAGCACCTCAGAGACACTCCCTTCGCCGCCAACATCGATGACTGCAGTGTTACAGCGCACTTCGACTCCTGCGACTGACGCAAGAGTCCGCAGCAAAGGTCCTTGCGCCGTGAGCTGACTGCTTCTCTCAAAGAGCACGACCCGTGCGCCGGCGGCAGTCAGGGCGAGCGCCGCCTCAACACCTGTATCTCCACCGCCGGCTACGGCGACCGTCTTGGCGCGATAGAGAGGCGCATCGCACGGTGCACATGTAGAGATCCCGTTACCACGGAAGGGGTCGATGCCCGCCTCACCGCGAGCCGGAAGATTCTCAGGCCGTGCCCCCGAACACACGATCAGAGCGTTCCCGTTGAAGGCGCTACCGCGGGTCCCGACCTTCCAGCCTGTGCCGGCACGCGCAATTTCTGTGACGTCTTCGAGCTCCATTCGAACTGGTGTCTGGAACAATGCGTCCGAGAGGATCGCGGCGTACTCGGCTCCGGCGATCCCAGCTTGGCCGGGAACCCCAGTCATGGCATCGATGTTGATCAGCTCGCCTCCGAGAGCGAAGCGTTCGACGAGAACGACACTGGCATCCCGGTTAGCGCATTCGATTGCGGCTTGAATGCCGGCTGGGCCGCCACCGACAACGATGACGTCAACAGTTGTGGCTTCGGTCATGCCGTTGGCGCTCGACTGCGGCGTGTCGGATGCGTTCAAGCAGTCTGCAGCTCTGGACGGCGCCCAACAGGCAAGTCCTCAAGGACGTACTTGCCTGCCATTTGCAGGAGGAGTTCGGAGTGCTGGAAGACGATCATACGGGCGCCTCGCTCGATCAGGTCCTTTGCTCGACTCTTCATCTCGGGGAAGGTCGAGTAACCCATTCCCGTGTTGGAGCGAAGCACGAGACCATTCTTGTCGGCGATATCGCGCAGCTTGTCGAAAAGCGCCCAAGTGTCGGGATTGTCACTGACGACGCCGTGCCCGAGCGTGATCGATAGATCCGTAGTCGAACACGAGATCGAGTCGAGACCCGGTACGGCAGCGATCTCCTCAATTTCGTCAAGGGCCGACTGCCCCTCGACGCTTACGCCGATGAAGGTGTCCTCTCTGATCTGCTCGAGATACTGCGGGAAAGTCTCACGCGTCCACGGGATGACTTGAAGTTCTCTGTGCCAGCCACCGTGCCCGAGCGCGACATCCACGACTCGGCGTACCTCATCCGCTGAGCTAACCGAGAAGTTGATTCCCTGGAACCCGACACTCAACGCCTTGCCGGTATCAACGGCGAGCTGTTGGTTGTCCTTCACTGCCCACGGCTCTGCCTGAAGGCGAACGATCGGCGTAATACCGGATAGCCGTGCCGCCCTCGCCATATTCGCAGCGTGTTCCCATGTGATGCTGCCGTACATCTGGTCGATCATGATGAAGTCGAAGCCTGCGTGGGCAATCGTCTGCACCATCTCGACACACGGCGAAAAGGTCACGACCCCGGTGATCACATCTCCCTTGCTCAGCTTTTCCTTGATGTGAATAGCCATATATTTTTCCTCGTCTCTTTAGCGTGGAGCTCCTATAGAGCAAGAGCCCGAATTTTCGGTTCAGGTGCCTGAGCGGACTTTCGCCGACGCCGACCAAGAATGGCCGAACGTCGGCATGACCATGGCGTGATACGGCTCCGGGCCACCTGCAACGACGACCATGATGTCCTCCGGCCGTCGTACCTGCCGCACGATCCCGTTTGTCGTGACAGCTGCGATGCGCGCCCGGCGCTCGAGCTTCGCTGGTATCTCGTCCTCCGGAATGCCCGAGTTCATGTAGAGATGCCGCTGAACATCGGCCCTGCTGAAACCGGCATCGGCAAGCACCTGGGCGTCTCCCGAAGTTAGAACCACGACGACCTCGCCTGAACCGACGCACACATTGTTAGTTCCGCGGACGTTGAACGGGTCGCCGAGGAATGCGAGCTTGTCCTCTGCATCCGACAGGTTGGCCGTCAAGATGTTCAGAGCGCTGTTAACCGACACGACCGTTACAACGCTGTCTTCGCGAGCAAACCCACGGTCGACGTGAAGGGGGTCCCACGGGCTCTCCTCTTCGATCTCACCGAAGCAGAGTGTGTATTTCCCCGGAAACCCGAGCACGGCCTTGTCGACTACCTCGGGTCGTCCGCCTCCGAGGTTCAACATGATCAGGCGTACGGCGCGTCCGATCGTCGCGTTGGCGCGAGTGCCGGGTCCTAGGCAGTTTCTACTGCAGTTCAGTTTGATTCTGTGACGGACCGGTCCATTGATGATTACGGCGACGCCGGCTCCATTGGTTGTGGCTTGCACGGGTCCGAGGTTGAACCGCTCGTCGCACATTGCTTCGACGGCTGCGATGAGGACTGGCATGTACTCCGCGCGGCATCCAGCCATCACCGCGTTGATCGCGATCTTCTCGACTGTCGCGCGCCCATCGAGCGGAGGAACGAGCGCGACCTGATGCTCGCCCGGAAGCCCCGCCGCTTCGATAAAGGCCGAAACCAGATCCTCCGTCGGAGGAATGATCGGAAGGCCGTCTGTCCACTCTTGCGCTTCGAAGTAGTCGTTTACATCGGACGCGGAGCCATCAATCTCAATCGGTCGCGCAGTTAGCATTTCAGTCACTCAGCGCCTCTCCTATTGGTAGATCGAGCTGGGCACTTCCGAGCAATTCGATTAGCTCCGGCAGCGTCTCCGCCGCCAGTTCACGGAGCTCATCTTCCGAGCGCGTCTCGATGTCTGACGGAAGCACGTAGACCGGGACATCGCCTCTCCCCTTGCTCTTGAGAATCGACCTGCCGAGGCTTTCGAAGCGTTCGGTCACGATCAAGACGACGGGCAGGCCCGCATCGGCCACTTGCAACGTGGCGTGGCAACTCCACGCCGTGCAACCCCCTCAGTTGCCGACGCCCGAAAGGACGCCTCCAGTCACGATCACATCAGCGATGTGCTCCTCGGGAGCAGGCCCCGCCGGATCGTGATGCTTACGGTTGATGACCTCCGCCACGCCGAAGGCTGGACCGGTGGCGAGTTCTTCCCATCTGTCGGCAAGGAAGTGGAAGCTTCTCCAGCCATTGCTCAAAATGCCCAGCGAGCCGCCCTCGATAGCTTGATGGGCCCTCTCAGAGGTCGGTTCGCGCTCGAATTCGACCGTGGGCTCGTAGACACGCACTGATGCTCTCCTTCCTTGTTGACGCCTTGCGCTTCGTCTGCCTAGACCTTGCCCCGCTGTAGCTCATCGATGACGATGTCGGTCGCCTCCTTCGTGCCAACCGGACTGCGCGTGCTGACGTCAGGCACCCGCCCGCTGCTGATTGCCGTGTGAATCGCCTGCTCGAGTTGGTGTCCGGCTTCCGGCTGCCCAATGTGCGTGAGCATCAGAGCGAGCGCTCGGAGGGTGGCCATGGGCGACACTCGATCTAGCCCTTCGTACTTCTGCGCAGCGCCGTGGGCCGATTGGAAGATGCCGACGCGGGCGTCGGGGCTGATTCGTACATCGGCGCATACGCCGATGCCACCAACCACTGCGGCCATTGCGTTGGTGAGAATCCCGCCCAACCAGAAGGTGGTCACGATCACATCGAAGTGCTCCGGTCGCAGCACCAACGTCCCAGCGGCGTTGTCCGGGTACATCTCATCCACGGCGACATCCGGGTACTCGACGCTTAGCTCGTGCACGACTCTTGGCCAAATGGTGTGGCTCAATAGTGAATTGGCCTGCGACACTACGGTCAGTCTCTTCCCGCGAGTCTGTGACAGCTCGAATGCGTAGCGCACAACGCGCTCGACGGAGCGGCGCGTGTACATCAACAGTCCCACCGCGACCTCGTGCGGGGTATCGGCGGACATTAGGCCACCCGGAATGGCAAAGCAGTCCTCGGTAGTGTCACGAACAATCACCATGTCGATGTCGCCATCGGCTCGGCCTTTCAACGGACTTAAATGCCCCGAGTACAGCGTGGCGGGCCGGACACCTACTCCAAGATCGAGAGCCTGACCTAGCCGAACAATGAGCGACGTTCCGCGTCCCGGCGGTAGCGGGTCTCCGTGAGCGCCGTAGAAGACTGCATCGAGTTGCCGGAACGCCTCAATCGACTCGGGGGTCAGCAGTTCTCCGGTGGCCTCATAATGGGACGATCTGTGTGGATAGTCCACGACCTCATAGTCGAATTCAAAGAGGTCGGCCGCCCGCTCGAGTACACGCATCCCATGTGCGACCAACTCCGGGCCTACGCCCTCCCCACCCATCACGGCGATCCTGTGAGACCGCCTCTCGCGCTTGTCCGGCCCAGGAATCTGACTCGGGCTTTCTTCGGTGACGCTCACGCTAAGCCCTGTTCATGCGCCGGCGAAGACGGCGGCGACCCGCTCGGACCGTCGCCAGGAGTGGATGCGCCAAAGGTCTCGAACAAGATGCAGTGATGATATGCTCACATCTCGCGTGGTGCAAGTAACGCTCATTCTATGGGAGCGGCGAGTACTTGTCCTCGGCGGTCTCGAGCCGACGCTCCAGCCCCCGAGATCTTGCCCTCGCTGACCTGAGAGCCAGGTCGTGATTAAGCCCGAGGCACAACAACCGCGCATCTCCCCGGTCGAGGATGCTACACCCGAGCAGGAAGCCCTCCTGGCCAAGACCATCCCGCCACACGGAGGCGGGCCGCCCAACATCTTCGCAACGCTGGCGCAGCATCCGCTCCTTTGCCGCCGGGTCAATGCGCTAGGGGGCCTATTCATGACGCAAGGGACGCTCGCGCCGCGCGAGCGTGAGCTTGTGATTCTCCGGATAGCAGCTCAGATGCGATCGCAGTACGAGCTTGCGCACCATTCGTCCCTGGCAAGGATGGTCGGATTGACCGCCAGCGAGGTCGTCGCTCTGTCACAACCGCTAGATCGCCATGCGTGGGGCGACACTGACCTTCAACTTCTTGCGTTCGTCGACGAGCTCTACTCACTGGAAGACGTCTCAGACCAAACCTGGCGCATGCTCGAGGATCGGTTTGCGCCGGCAGAGTTGATGGAGCTCATCTTTCTCGTCTGCTTCTATCGGACGCTTGCGACGTTCGTACGCGCGGTCCGCATTCAGCTCGACGAGAATGCTGGCGTAGCCCCTCGCGACCGGTAAGCAAGAACGCCACCACGCTTACGGACACTCGAAGCATCCGAGCACCTTCGACGCGGGGCGGCCGCGCTTAGCCTCGCGCAGCCGCCCCGAACAAGATGCTGCGGGGCCATCCCAAATAGCGATGGCCCCGCCGTTGTCTTCTCAGCCGAGCAAAGGCTGCAGGCTTGTACCGCTGATAGTTCCGACCGTTGTCGTCGTGCCGCTAGTTGACAGCTGGACAACGTCGTACGATCCCGTGACGCGGTTGTACTTGTTGAACGTCATCGGAGTGCCTACTCCAAAGTACTTGATCCTCTTACCTTTCCTGAGAAGCGCAGCGCCGCGAGCAAAACTGTGCACGACGGTCACGCCTTTACCAGGTGTAGTCACTTTCGAGATGTATTTGACGTATACCGACGGCTTCGTGGAATGCGCCGCGAGCATTGCTAGGGCAGCGACGTTAGTGCCATCGTAGTAGTAGCCGGCGAGGTAACTGAGCGTACCGCCGATGTATTTCTCGTACGCCTTCTTGTAGGTCTGGAAGCTCTTCCCCGAACCGACAGCGGCGGTAACGGACTCGAGTTTCGCGGCTTCACTTGCGCCCATCGCACTCACGATGCTCGGGTTACTCATGGCGTCGCTCCCGACCAGGGGAATTGAACCCCCGCCGTCCCTCTGCAGCTGGGTGAAGAAGGGACCGGCTGCTTGTGGGGTTTCGACCTGTGTCAGAATCGCCTGCGGCTTTGCGCTAACGACCTGTTGCGCCTCAGACTCATATGAAACCGTTCCCAACGGCAGAGTCACACTAACTACGATCTTCATTCCGAGCACTTTTGCCGCATGCTTCAATTCCGGCAACAGCGTCTGAGAGCCCTGCCCTGTGTCGAAGACCAGGGCGATCTTCTTGTAATGCTTGACGTTCGCCCAGTACGCCATCGCAGCACCCGTCAAGGAGTCCGATGGAGCGGTGCTGAAGACGTACTTGAGCAGTTTGTGATCGAGCGCCGGATCGCCGACGTGCATGAAGTCGACCATCTTCGCCCGGTTCAGAATCGGCAATGCCGTTCCATAATCGAAGGTGATTCCACCCATCATCGCCGATAGGTGGTCGACGGCAAGCATCTTGCGAAGGAGAGGCACGGCGTCTGTCGCGTCTCCCCCGTCGTCGCCAGGGATGACGTTTACGCCGTGACCCATTACCCCGCCGCTCGCGTCGATGAGATCGGCCGCCAATCGGGCGCCCGACAAGAGCTGATCGCCGGCTCCCACGTATGCGCCCGAGAGAGGCCCGAAGAATCCGACGTTGATCGCCCCCTTAGCAGCAGCGTGCTTCGCACTGGTCGTCGACCCTGCAGCGTTACCGACGACTAGGAATACGCCTATACATGCGATCGCCGCGACGCACATGCTGAAAACGCCACGTCCGTGCTTGTGCCTATGGTTGTTAGCCACTGGACTCACGTGTTCCTACACCTCCTCCTAGCTTCCATTCGATTCGTGTAATGGTGCGAGCCACGTCAGGCAGGACGGTCACCTCCGTCATTGGTGTTCTCGGGGACGCCGAGTTCGCCGTTCCTCGCGGCATCCGCGTCAGAGCTCTCCGCTTCAGGCTCCACGCGGGGGGCGCTACCGAGGAACGCGTCTTCTAGGAGTTCCGGGGTCACGTCGGCGACGCCGCCTGAAAAGGCGATACTCCCGCTCACCAGGATGCTGACCTCAGACGCGAGCTCAAGCGCCGTGTCAACGTTCTGCTCCACAGCTATGACCCCGACCCCAGTTGCCGCGAGTTGACTCAGACGCCGCCAGAGAGTTTGAGCGACGGCTGGAGCCAATCCGCTCGTCGCTTCGTCCAGCAGTAGGAAGTCGGGGCCGGACATAAGTGCACGACCGATGGCCACCATTCGCTGCTGCCCACCACTGAGCTTGCTGGCGTGCCGACGAAGGAGATCGCGCAACTCCGGGAAGAGCGCCAAAACGTGGTCGACGCCGCCATGGCCTTGCCGGACATAAGCTCCGATCTCCAAGTTCTCTGCGACGGTTAGCGAAGGGAACACGTTCGCTTGCTGTGGCACATAGCTCACGCCACGAGGAACGAGGTCTCTGCCGGTCGGCCGGACTTCCTCGTCGCCAAGAAAGACCTCGCCGGCAAACATGCGAGCGTCGCCAAACATCGCCTTGAGCACGGTCGATTTGCCGGCTCCGTTCGGGCCGATAAGACACGAAATCGTGCCCGGCGCGAAGTTCAAGTTGACGTCAAAGACGACGGCATGCGTCCCGTAGCCAGCGGTGATGTTCACGAGTGACAACTCGCGCTCAGCAGCCGCCGCAGGAACCGCGCTGCTCATGGAGCTACTAGTCATGGAGCGCCTCCACTGGGGCTCTCCCAAGGTAAGCGTCCAAGACCATCGAGTCTGTACGCACCTCGCTCATCGGTCCTTGCGCAATGACCTTTCCCTCCGCCATTACGACCACGACCTCACAAAGCCGCTCAACGAGCTCGAGCCGGTGCTCAACCATAAGAATGGTGACGTTCCGCTCATGGCAAATATGCATGAGCATTTGGCACAACTTCTCGCGGTTCGCGGGGCTGACGCCCACGAACGGCTCGTCAAGGAGAAGAACATCCGGGTCAGAACTCAACAAGCGCGCGAGCTCCAGAAGCCTTTGCTGCCCGCCCGAGAGCTCGCGGCCGTAGTTGTCTTTTACGTCTGTCATCTCGAAGAGCGAGAGGAATTCCTCGCTCCGTTCATATCGCAGCGCCTCAGCGCCTCGCCATCCACCGATGAGGGCCTTCAGAGCGGATTCGCCGTTTTGTCTTCTCTCGGCGACGCTGATGTTGTCAAGGCTGGTCATCTGGCCGAACACCCTGGCCTGTTGGAACCCTCTCACGAGCCCCAGCCCGGCGATCTTGTGCGGCGCTTTGCGCGAGATATCGGTCCCGAACAGTTTGACCGTGCCTCTATATGACGCATTGAATCCGGAAAGGCATTCGATCACAGTGCTCTTTCCCGCGCCGTTGGGGCCGATCAGTCCGACGAATCGCCCATGAGGGATCTGCAGGCTAACTCCACGGACAGCCTGTACTCCGCCGTATGAACACGACAGGTCTTCGACTTCAAGCGCGACGTCTGCGTGGCTGCGCCGGGCCGCATCCGGCCGGCCGGTACGGGTTGAGCTAAGGCTCAGTTCCGGCCTGGGAGTGGCCGCTCCTTCTCGCTGCACACTCGGACGGGTGGACAGCAGTCCGAGCACGGCGCCGGCCGTGGAGTCGAGCCGGATGCTCTGCCTCTTCTCGGGGAAAATACCTTCGGGGCGCCACCAAAGGAATACCAAGATTAGAAGTCCCGTACACATCGTTTCAACGTTCGGCAAGTACTGCGGCGAGACGAACCCCGGAATAAAGGTCGTAGCCTGCGTAATCACGACGAGCACGATGGCGCCGGTCACAGCACCTATGTGCCGCGCGCGTCCACCCACGATCACTGCGCAGAAGAGGATCAGAGTCTCAGTAAGTTGCCAGGAACTCGGATTCCAGCCTCCGACATACGTCACGAACAAGCCGCCAGAAAGACCGGCTATTCCACATCCGATGACGAAGGCGATCAATCGGAAATGGTCTGCGTTCTTTCCGATGGCCGTCAGTGCATCCGCATCCTCGCGGGCTGCGCGCACTGTCCGTCCGAAAGGCGAATTCGTCAGCCTGGATAGAAAGGCATAGACGATCACGAGCGCCGCAGCTGAAATGCCGAGGAACCCGAGCTGTTCTCGACCGGTGATGACTAGACCGCCCGACGGCCCCGGCACGCTCGCCACGCCCGACTGGCCGTTAAATAGCCCCACATCATCAGTGACCAGGATCACCAAGCCTTGTGAAATAGCGAGTAGCCCAAGCGCTAGGTAGTCGTGGCGCAATCGTCGAAACAGCACGAGACCAATTACTCCGCCACATGCCATCGTGGTTACGACGCCGAAGGCCAGCGACGGGAAGAAGCTCCAGCCGAAGCCCCCAATGTAGGTGGTCACTGTCCCTCGCGAAGGCCGATGGAGCTCGGCGATTCCAGTCGTGTACGCGCCGATAGCGACGAATACGACGAACGCTATGTTCACGACCCCCGCATATCCGAACTGCAGATTGAATCCGAGTGCTTGGATAGCGGTAACCGCAGCGAACACGCCTAGCGTGACCAGGTATAGCTCGGTCGGCGTCACAGGCGCTCCGCTCTGACTTGCTGACTAGGCATTGTGAAGCGTCGTCCGCCCTCCACCAAGGATGCCCTGGGGCCTGACGAGCAGAATCACGAGCAGCGTTGCGAAAGCGCCCACCGGCGCATACGCCGCTCCGATCACATACACCGATATTTGACCCGCAAATGCGATGAGCAGCGCTCCGATAACCGCGGCGTAAGGACGACCGATCCCGGCGACCAACACGGCAGTGATCATCAAGAACAGAAAAGTGCTGCCGAGCGTCACATCGAAGGCATGCAGAAGGTCTGCTTCGACGACGCCTGCCAAGCCGGCGAGGAAGCCGCTGATCAGCCATGCGTAACCGACAATCCGTCGGCTGTTGAGACCAGCCACTGCTGCGAGCGATTGATTGTCAGCCACGGCACGCATGCTCTTGCCGAGCTTTGTGAATCGCAGCCCTAGGTAGAGAAGCACGAGTATGAGAGCGGCGCCGCCGATATCGACAAGTTCGTCGGCAGCCCAAATGAACGGCCCGGTCCTATACACCGCCGTGTTGCTGAAGTACTGCAGTTCGTAGGTATTCGATTGCCAGATGATGAGGTAGACGCTGCTCAATACGAGAGCGACTGCGAAGCTAACCACGAGGATGTAGAGGACCTGGGGTCTCCGGCGATAGAACGGGGCGTACACCCATTGGCCCATTACGTAGGCCAATAGCGCTACCGCCACGCCGGCAACGAGAAAGGAAACCCAGATGCCGACCTTGAGGTGGGCGTCAACTACAAACGCCATAAAGGCGCCGAGCGTGATCAGCTGGCCATAAGCAAAGTTCACGTAGTTGGTGACACTGAACTGGAGCGAGAAGCCCACGGCTGCCACCGCGAGGACGGCCGCGTCGACGAGCCCGCCGACGATGACAGCCGCATAAGGGGTCATCGACTCACGCGCGTCTTACGACGGCCGCCCGGTGAGGGGAAGACGCCTCGGAGGGGAAACGTCTCGGAGCCGAAGACCCCTTGTCGCAATGCGGTGACCACGCTCTACCGAGCTCCGATGATACGCGGGTACTCCTACCAAATGCAAGTCACTCCTACTGAATGAGAGCGCATGGCCTAGCTTCGCCGCCCCCCAATTGCGCTATGCAAGTCAGAAAGCGTGCCGGACGCACCTGGCACGTCGTCCACCGCTGGGCAGGATCAACCCATCCCGGCTAGACCAGCTCGACTGCGCCAGTGCTCGGGAATGTCACCCGATCCAGCGTCCATCTGAGAAGCGTGACAACGAGGCGGCCCGTGCCGTATAAAGATTGAAGAGATGAAAAGCCAAGCACTGACTGTGTTGCTCGCTGCGCTAGGGCTTGCCCTCGCAGGTTGCGCTGGCACCGGCGGGAAGCCCGCGGCCTCGGGCAAGTCTCACGCCCAAAACACTCACTACTCGCTGCGCGTGGTCGCCGGCAACAGAGACACGATCGGGGCTGCCAATCTCCGCAAACGCCTACCGATCTTCTTGTCGCCGACGCGCCTGGCGATCGAGACCAGGGGGAGCAGTTCCTGCCCGACAGTCCCGGACAAGCTCGTCGTTCTAGATCAGCACACGATCCGTATTGACCTCGTCCCGGGCAGCTGGCGTCCAACAGGAAGCTGGCTCCACCACCGCGTCCGCGGCCGCCGGATACCGCGAATGCAGCTAGTGGCTCACCCGCCGGCAAACGGAGTCTGTCTTGCCGATCTCACAAGCACCCCGATGGTCGTCTCCATCCCGAGCCAGGTCGACGCTAATCACCGTCTGACGATCCGCTTCTACGACAAGCTCGCTAAGAAGCCGTTCGTTACGACAGCGCCGCCGCTCTAGACGCCGCCGCCGCCTTCGCCGAGGTTCTGTGCTCGCGTGCGCGAGCGCGCCTCTCACCAGAGACCCCGTGGAAGACCTGCCTCGGTCGTGCCAGCGGTTACGGTAACCGCTGCCCTATCCACTGAGCTACGGCCCATGTGGCACCGGTACGCATCGCTCGAGACGCCGACCGGTTCAGGCGAGATGCGAAGCCCGCCTCGCTTGGGCTCGTCGGGGAAAACCCGACGTTCCGGAGCGCTACTTCCCCCGAAACGGCCCCTTCGGTTTCGGCAGCAAGTAGTCGACGGTGCAGTGAAGTGCGTAGGCGATGGAGACCGCGGCGACGGCTGAGGACGCCGAGATTTCGACATTGATGCGCGTCCTCGTAAGCGTCACAAGGGTCACGAAAAGCGCCGCAGTGATCGCTGCCTGCAGGCTTCCTCGGAGCTCGCCCCTTAGCGAACCGTCGTCTGGCTTCAATTTCGCCTTCCGCCGGTCTTTCCACCATTCCCGGACGGACCTCACGGCGTCCGGGACCCCCGGCGCAACGGCCCCGCCAGCAACAAGCGCAAGGACCGGTACTGAGGCGGGCGCAGTCAATGCGACCGCGGTTGCGCCCGCCGCCGCTCCGCCGCCATAAGCCAGAACCTTGAAGACTGACCAGCCGTTGATCGCTCTGGACACCGACCTGATTCGAGAGCCGCCAGCCGCGGCTTCGGTTTGGTCATGAGTCTTCTTCTTCCGAAACCAACGCATCAATATGTGACGAATCGTCTCAGCCCCGGCGCGTCTAGACAAGCCACCGAGTCAGCGGCCCCACCTCGCGGATCCGAGTTCAAATCCAGGAACTGAGCCGGGGGGATCCTCCGGCGACCCGCCGATCTGCCGAGGCGATGAGCCGTCGGCTACGGATCTTCTGAGCGCGGGTGATGAAGGCCGGGCGCGGCTACGGGTTGCGCCCCGGCCGACGCGGCTGTGTCTTGCACTCGACGACCGCCGCCCCGAAAGGCGGATTGCTAACGATCAGATCGGGCTGTCGCGAGGTCCGAACCCCCGACCCGCTAAGAGTCGAGCGGCCGACAGCCCCGGCACGCTTCCCACTCGCGTCGCGGGTTCGTTCCTTCTGGGCGAGATAAGCCGCCACGAGCAGGAGGATGAGGCCGATCGCGAACAGCTCGTCGGACTGCGGTGCGAGCCGCTCCGTTATGGACCGGCGTCGAGTCTTCGGCCGGGTCGCCCGGGCCTCGTACGCCATGACGCCGGCGCCCGCCGTGACGTTGAGTGCCCACCTGAGCTTGACGATGCCGAGACCAGGCACAGCGTCGAGCTCCGCTAGCCACTCCTTCTGCCATCGATCCGCCTTAGCGTCGGGGAGGAGCCGGGTTGCAGTCCGGATGACGAGCGCGGCAAGGCGGGTGAACGCGCCCGCCACCTCGCCAACGACCCATGCGACCAGTCCCAGGCCTGCAGCACCGATGAGGTAATGGATCATGCGCTGCTCAACCCGAGCCGGAGCGGAGCAAGCTGCGCCTGAGTTTCGTTCAGGGTGGCGCGCGCGACTTGCTCACCCTCGGCGGTAAGCCGGTAGTACCTCCGGGCGCGACGACCCGCTGCAGACTCGTCGATCTTCTCCCACTGGCTCTCGACCCAGCCAGCATCTTCTAGCCGCGCGAGGATGGGATAGAGCGTGCCGCTCCGCAGCCCCGTCTCGTTCGCGACTTGAAGCCCGTAACGCCAGGTCGCGAGGTCGGCGAAGAGAGCGGCGAGCACCTTCTCGGTCTCGCGTGTAATTCTAGGCATGGTCGTAAGTCTACAATGGGTGTCAACTCCGCGACGTTCGTCTTTGGACCGTCTCTATTGGCTTGTGAAGGACAGCTACAACGTCCAGACCGTCAGGCTACGCGCGTGGTCGCCGGAGACCGATCAAGAGAAGGCTCGTAGAAGATCGAAACGCGAGCCGGATTTTCGGCCTCGCTGAGCTTTCCACTCCCGGCCTTCTCGGTCGACCCCTAGAGTCCGAGAAGGTGGCGAGCGGACGCAGACAGGGGCCGACTGGCTGTCCCTAGGAGATCAAGATCAGAGAGCAGGTCGTAATAACGATTGCGGGTCTCATCGTCGAGCGGTCCACGACCATGGATACGCGGAAGTGCAGCACCGACAGCCTTGCGCAGCTTGACTTTCTCGTCGGCCTCCTTCTCTCTGAAGAAGCGATGTAGCGAGTCGAGAACCTCGACAATCTGATCTTGCGTCTTCGTGCGGTCGAGGATTTTGGCGTAGCCGGCGGCAGCCTCGCGTCTGCGCGTCGTGGTTGCAGCTCCCCACGACTCGGCGAGCCGCATGCGCACACGAGCGCGATCTTTGTCGGTTCGGATCAGCTTCGCCGCCGACTCGAGCAAGCGGCGCACCAACTGGTCGCCCCCAACTTGCTCTGCCGTCTTCCAGTTGACGAGCTCAGCGATGCGCGCGTCCTGCTCCAGGCGGGGGACACGCCGTTGCACGAGCTGCTGATAGTCGAGCACTGGCGAGGCGACGTCCTCGCCTCGCGCCGTTGCTGTGCCGTGGCCGGCGAGGACAGCGTCAACATCTTCATCAGATGTTCGCTTCGTTCGGATGAGGAACCGTGCGGTCGCTTCGAGTGATTGCGAATCGTGCGATGCAGCCGCTGTTAGAAACGCTTGAGTCGTCTGCAGGGACGCGCCCTCCGTCTCGATGAGTTGCATGACCAGTCCGGCGTAGCGTCTGCGCGGTACAAGTGGGAGTTGCGAGAGAACGGGCGCGGCCCTCGTGCTGTGGGCGAGCGGCGCGATCCGGGGAAGATACGCCTCGAGCTCAGTACCGAGGGCGTTTCTTTCGGCATTATCCTCGGTCTCGCGCCGCTCGACGTCAATCTTGCGCATGTCTGCGACATAGAGCTTCAACGCTTCTACGGGGTCGACTGGCTCAATGATCGCGTTGATGAGGGCCACGCGCTCGCGACGGCCATCGGGGAGCAGGCCGGAAATGAGATTGAAGACGGCGCGGCGACGGATCGACGTCCGCGCCGAGTGGAGGCCTGCAGCCAGCTCGTCCCGCGCTTGCGGAGAGGCGTGGAGTACGAGACCGGTGGCGACCCCGACGATGCCTTCGGCGACTTGACGTACCAGGTTCGCCGGAAGCGAGGTCAGCGCAGCCAGCAATCGTATTGTCGCGTTTGCAAGCGCTTCGATCATTTCCTGGTCGAGATCGCTCGACTCCGTGCCCGCCACCATCGCGCGCGCTATCTGTGCGCGACTGATGCACGTCTGCGCGAATTCGATTGGAGCATCGGGATGCCGCGAAATCCCTGCGGTGAGAAGGTCGAAGGCCGCCACGCGGTCGAGTGCAGTGGTGTAGTCCCAATCGAGTAGCGAGCTCAGCGCCGATGGCGTACTGGCGCCTCGGTCGGCCAGTCCGCCGATGAATGCAAACGCAGCCTCGCGCGCTTCCCGCGAGATCAGAGTCGGGGGATTGCTCACCGTGAGCCGCTCTCCGTTGATATCGGTGAGGCTCACGGCCTGCCAGGTGCCGTCCGCCCTCCGGGCCGCGACTAGGTCGATCGCGCCGCCGGAGGTATGGTCTGCCGCAGCTCCCACAAGCTCATCCGGCACTACAACGGGGAGCGTTTCGCCGCTCGGCCGGAGTACCGTTAGCTGATCTTGAGCGAGGTCGAGAGCGCCGATGGAGACCTTCTCATCGAGGAACTCGTCAGGCGACTCGATCACCGGACGAAGCCCGGCCAGTGACGGCGGCAACAAAGGCTTGGCCTCCTCGCCGCTGAGTCTCGTCGGGAGCTCGGAGGCCAATCTGTCGAGAAGCTCCACGTTGCCCGCCACTGCATTGAGCGCGCGTCGCCACGCCTGCGGCTCGTTGACGACGAGCGACCTTTGCGCGACGGCGAAGAGGTCATCGCTGTTGTCCGGCGAGAATACCGAGACGAACGCTTTCAGCGTGCGCGGGTCCATGACTGGGATGAGGCGTCGGACGCCAGCAACGCTGTCACGCTCCATCGCCTCCTCGGTGAAGTCATCGGGGTAGAGCGCCCGCGCGGCATCGGCTGCTTCGACTGCGACGACATCCGCAGGCGCACATGCGAGCAGACCGAGGAGCGCCCTACGGACTCTGTCGCTACCGGCGCCTCGGGCCTGGCGGAGTTGCGCGCGCGCAGCTCGCAGTGCATTCGGCAGCAGCGCTGGTTCCGCTTTCGCGAGCTCATCGATGCGGTCGACGTTGCCTTGCAGGATGGCCAGTCGGTAGGCAGCTCCATCTTCGCCCGGCAGCTCTTCGAATTCCTTGCGCCCGCGTAGGAAGATGAACTCCTCGACCTGCAAGACGTCGCGCGCTACCACGTCGCTCGCATAGGACAGGTACCCCTCGAGATCGCGCAGCAGTTGGTCAATGAAGGCCTGGCGCCTTGGTGCGAATTCACCTTTCTCTTCGCTCGATTCATCTGCGCTGAGGTAGGCCAGCTGCTCACCTGCAGCAAGCACGGCCGCCTTGTCGATCTCGCCCCAGGCGATCACATCGTCAGGCGCGACAGCCGACCTCAGTTGCAACATCTCGACGCGGTCCTCAGCTCGGACAAGAAGCTCTGGCCGAGAGGGTAGGAGCTCGTAGAACCATGGAAAGTGCACTCTCAAGACGGTCAGCTTCGCCAAGAAGCGCTTGTTCACCGTGAGCGGGCGATGCCCGAGGTGTACTCGCGCCGCCGCCTCTCGGTGATGGGCGATGTTCAGCGCCATGGTGAATTCGTTCAGGACCACGCGTACTTGTCGTGGCGAGGCGACCTGTGGATGTACGAGCAAGTCAACAATCCCCTCGCGTTCATCCGGCTCCATCTCCGACCACACCGAAGGATCGGCGTCAGAGTGGGTGCTCGTTGTGAGTGCATGCGCGTACACGCTCATCGTGCCGGCGAGCGGCGGCGGCACTTCAACCGCAACTTGGAAGATCTTCTCCAGGAACGATTCATCTGCGACCGTCGCGCCCCGCGTTGCCGATCCCAACGCCGGCGGAACGGCCTGCTCGCGTACCGCTCGCCGTAGCTGCTCGCGGTCGGCGGCGACGATGTAGACGCAGCGCGATCGACCGAAAAAGGCCTGAAGTGTGTCGATCGCCTCGACGATGAGCTCGTCTCGGCAGCGGTCGAGGTCGTCGATGAAGAAGATGAGCCGTTCGATCGGGCGGTGGTCGCGGTCGCGCGCATCCTTCTCGATCAGGCGCGTGAGTTGATCGTCGTACTCCTCGACCGAGCCGAAAGGATTGATCCGGGCGGCGATACGAGCTCTGTCCCAGATCAACGAAGAGACGACGGTGACAACTGCGCCAAGGACGCCAGCTGCGCCGAGTATGTGCGCCCAGTGTTTGACGGCGTGGCGATGACCGACGTAGCCGAAACGCGCAAAGGCGGCGACTATGAGAAGGGCAAGCGCGACCTCCCAGCTGCCGCGCAGACGGCCTTGCCCGAGCGGCGTCCGCGATCGAGAGATCGCCCCGGTGAGCTCGGCATTGAACAAGCGCTTAAGCGCAGCTGCCTTGCGCTTCAGCCCCGCCGCCTCATAGGCGGCGATGAGGAAATGGCGGCGAAGCGGCTGGCGTTCCCGCTCGTGCGCGTACTTCCACGCGTCGATGCGGATGAAGGCATAGCGGCCCGAGGAGCACTCCTCCTCAAGCTGCTCCCGTAGGAGAGCTCCGATTGTGCTCTTGCCTTGACCCCACGGGCCGTACAGGGCGATGCCGAGCGAGGATTCAGCGGGCGTGTCGCGGATCGCGGCCGCGAGGCCACAGGCAATCGCAGCGTGATCGAGCTGATCGAGCGCAGAGCTCTCGACAGCGGCACCGGTGAGAAGAGCGTATTCGCCGGCCCCGTTCGGAACGGCCCGTCGGCGACCCAGGAGGGCTGCTGATGAGTTGTAGATCCTTGCGATGGCTCCTCGCGCGACCGCGAGTGCGCGGCGGGCCACGCTTCCTCCTCACGCTGTCGGTGGTGACAAAAGATACCTGGTCACTTAACTAACTTCAGATCACGCGCGCGAGAGCATCGCTGCGCCTTCAACGGATAGCTGGCGATGACGGCCCCGTACACGCAGCCGCCGTTTCGGTCGCCCGTGATCGACGACCTGCGACACACCTACGCTGATCTCGCTGATCGGTCGATCGCCGAGCCGCGGCAGGATGTGCCGGTCGAGACGGGCCGCGTAGCTCTCGTAGGTGCGATCGCGGTAGGCGATCCGCGTGTCCAGCCACTTCTCCGTATAGACCCGCAGCGTGAGAGCCCGTGCCCGGTCTCGGATCTCTGCGGTTGAGATCCCAGACCGGGTACGAACCGGATCGCTCCGTCGTGGGGGCGTTCGCTGCGGATGTACACGACGCGCTCGCTGCGTCCCATGGGCGCCTCCGGATCGGCGATAGCATGGGCACGTCCGGCCCGAGTAGCTCAGTGGTAGAGCACGTGCATGGTAAGCACGGGGTCGAGGGTTCAATCCCCTCCTCGGGCTCTCCTTTAGCTCCACCCCCGCCCCGGATATATCTCCGAGGCTTTCCCGTGGCTTCCGTCGCGTCACGAGCCGCCGGTGCGGCCCGGCCGCCGGTTGGACGGAGAGAAGAGGCTTCCGAAGGACTCCCGTCAGTCACGCCGGGGCACGAGCACGGGGCACAGTCGACGGAGTAGGCGATGGAGAAGCTGTCCGCTAGTCGGCGCGAAGGCTGGCGAGCCCCCGCGCGTGGTCGGGTTGTGCTCCATTTCCGCGGCTGATTTGCCGATAGCACTGTCGTGATCGCCGCGGCCCAGCCGAAGCCACCCCAGGTCGCCCCCGTCCTAACGCATGCCCTCGGTAACCTCGTGAGCCACTTCTGGTGGCTGATCCTGATCGTCGCGGCGCTCCTCGTCGCCCGTGGAGTCGTTTGGCTCCTCCGTGAGCGGCGGCTAGCGCGGTCAGGGATCAGCGAGATCGACAGGATGGACGGGATCACCTTCGAGCGGCGCCTTGACCACCTCTTCGCCAGCCGCGGCTATCGAGTCGAAAAAGACGCGCGCCCACGGCGACTATGGAGCCGATCTCGTTCTGGAGAAGGACGGCGTGCGCACCGTTGTGCAGGCGAAGCGCTGGACGAAGAATGTCGGCGTCAAGGCCATTCAGGAGGCGGTCGCGGCAAAGCCGATCTATCGCTGCGAGCACGCGATGGTCGTCACGAACCGCTACTTCACGGAACAGGCAAGGCGCCTAGCCAAGGCGAACGGCGTCCGACTTTGGAACCGCGACGAACTTGTCCGGGCGGCTCCTCGCCAATGCCGACGACGGCCTCTCTCCGGCCCCGCAGTCGGTCGTGAACTACCGGTATTGACGGGCTTGCGCAGCCCGAACCCGCTGTCGCGTCTCTTGGTCGAGATCGACGACGACAATCTCGACGCCTGACTGCCGAAGTGCAGCGGCCGCCCACCCACCAGCGAACTTCTGGGCAGCCTGATCGTCGCTCAGTAGCAGGATCAGCCGTCTCGTCCCGCCAAGCTCGCGTCCGACAAAGGCAAGTTTGAAGGCGTCGGTCAGCACCTTGTACCGTTGAGCCCCCTTCACAGGCCCTTGGTGTGCCCAAGCCTCGACAAGCACCGAAAGATCATCCGAAGCTGCGTCGAGCTCGACGCGCACATCGCTACCGAACTCGACTCGCCGCGGAGCAAGCGCAACCCCAAGCTGCGAGGCGAGCGCGGCGACCATCTCCCTCTCCGCCTCCTGCTGCTCGCGGCTGTCGCCGGGCGGCGACTCAAGGCGCTCGGCGGGCTCGACCTCCTCGGTCATTAGGTGAGCCTACGGCTCGCCCGGGAACCTAGTCGCCCGTAACCGTCCTGCGACGCCGTCTCCTCGGGCAACGGGTTCTAGTAGTACGGGGCGCCAGGTGAGCCCTACGAGGTCACGACCCGTGGTCACGGCCACGCTTCTGGTGCTCGCCGCGTAGATTCGCGCCGTGCAGGCGGCCACTTCTGGATCGGTTCGAGCGCATAATCGAGCAGGCCTGCGCGAACGTTGGGGATGGTTCGCTGCGTTGCCGGCGTTCCCGACCCGCGTGAACCTCGGCAGCGTCGTCGGTCAGCGAACGCCGGCGCTCCTGTCGGAGCGCGACTGCGTCGGCGCCTTCATCCGCTTCCTCCTCGATGCGGGCCTGTCGTGGGAGGCGATCCACAACGAGGTCTCGATCTCGCGCCTGAATCGCCGGACAGAGGCCAGACCGCCTTCGCCCAATCAATCGGTCCCGAGGGCCCACGTCTCGATCGTCGCTGCATCTGGACTTAAGATCGTTCGGTGGCGGACAACACTCCTGACGATCTTCGCTTTGTAGTCGAGCCGCGGCTCCTCGATCACTTCGGTGTTGGGATGTACAACACCGTCGAGAAGGCGCTGGCGGAGCTCGTCGCAAACTCTTATGACGCCGACGCGACACGCGTCAACGTGACCGTCAGCAAGACAAACATCGTTGTCCGGGACGACGGCGTCGGTATGTCAGCTGATCAGGTTCGCGACTATTACCTTCGGATCGGACGCGACCGAAGGGCCGATACCAATCTTGGTGAGACATCACCCCTCGGAAGAGCGGTCATCGGCACTAAGGGCATCGGAAAGCTCGCCGGGCTCGGCATTGCCGGGACAATGAAGCTCGTCACGACGCGCGAGGGGCAGCGGACGACCCTGACAATTGACCGTCACGAACTCGATTCTCGCAGCAGTCTGCAGGACGTTGATCTCGATGCAAAGGTAACGCGCGTTCGAACGGCCAACAATGGGACGGAAGTTCAGCTGGCGGGACTGCTGCCCGGGATGCCGCCAATCGATGTCAACGCGCTGCGCGAGCATCTCGCAACAGAGTTGCCGTCTGTTCCGGGCTTCGATATCTATGTCAATCGAAAGAAGGCGACGGCGGAGGACATCTCCGGGGAGCGGTTCCCGATCGATGGAGACATCCCCGGGTACGGCCACGTCAGCGGCTTCTACAAGATCGTCAACAAGCGTTCGAAGTCTGTCGCACCTGGGCTCGCAGTGCGTGTTCGAGATCGGATCGTTCAGCCGAGGTCGCTGTTCGGGCTCAACCAGCAGACGCACGGTTACTTCGCGGTAACTCGGATCGTCGGAGAGCTCTGGCCCGACTTCATCGATCCCCTCGAAAATCGGATGCCGGAGGACGCCTTTGCGATCAACACGAGCCGAACAGCACTCAACCCCGAATCGCCGAAAGTCTTAGCACTCAACGCATTCGCGCTCCACCTGCTGAGTAACGTCGCAGACGGGATCAGCAAGAAACGCCAGGAGACCCGCAAGGAAGCGGCGTACCGCCGCAACCCTGGGCTCGAAGAGCGTATGCAGCGCCTCCCTCCGGAGGTCTACGCGAAGCTCGATGAGGCAATTGACAAGTTCGTCGAGATCCTCGTGCGAAATGAGAAGCACGAGACGATCGACCAGATCATCGATCTCGTGATCATGTACTACGAGTCGAGCGCCCTTCGCTCGCTCGTCGAGTCGATCAAGAGTGACTCCGATGCGGATGTGGAGCGAGTGGCTGCCCTGCTCGCCCAATTCGGGTCGCAGCGGATCTTCGACATCGCGAACAGCCTCTGGCTCCAGCTGGCTGTCATAGCGTCCCTTGAAGAAAAAGTCGAGACGGGTGCCCTCGAAGCGGAGATCCACACCATCATCGCCACCAACGTGTGGCTAATTCGGGACAGCCTCCAATACTGGTACGACAACAAGGCGTTCGCGACACAGCTCGGTGATGCGCTCGCCGACAACTTCGAATGGGCCAAGAAGCAACGTGCCGATCTCGTTTGTCTCGACGACCACAAGATCGGCGGCGACGACGGTCAGGCGAAGCGACTCGTGGTTATCGAATTCAAGCGACCTGGAGTCGAGATCAGCTACGAACAACTGGCGCAGATCATGGGTTACAAGGAGGTCTTCCTCGGATCGCTTCCGCAGTTCTCGATGAACGACATCGAGGTCTGGATCCTCGCGACCAAGTTCGGAAAGGCCTATGACCGCGACACGCTCGCAATGAGCGGGTATCACCTGCTCTCGTACGTTGAGCTCCTTCAGCGCGCCCGGGGCAGGTATCGCGACTTTTACGAGCGCCTTGTCCCGGACGGGAACGCTCCACCGCATCCCGACATGGTCGATGCCGCGGACGACGAAGACGACGAAGCGGAGGTCGGCGGCCTTACCGAGCCGGGAGTCTCCGAACCAGACTGAGCGACGATCCGCGGTGCGGCGCCGGGCGGCGGTCCGAATGGCGTCAGGTTCGAGGCCCGCCCGCAACGCCAGGCGCGCGACCTCCTCGCCCCTGGTGGCGCTTCGGGACCGTCGCGTCGGGCAGGCATCGAGGCGCTCGCCGAGAACCCTCGGGCGTGGCAGACGATCCGATCATGCGTCTGCGCGAGGCCGCGCGCCGGCTCGAAGGCGCTGCTGACGCGGCCAAGCGCGGCGACGGGAACCGCGACGAGATCGACCTTGCACTCGCCGACGCGGTTGGAGCGCAACGCGCGCTGTATGGCCCGCGCCCACGCGCGAAGAAGGGCGAGGGCGCGCTTCACAAGCTGCGCGACTACTTGCTCGCTCGAGTTGGGGAGGGAGTGTCAAGTGAGGAGCTGCGCTTCGCGAGCGGCATTCAGGAATCGGCGCGGCGCATCCGCGAGCTGCGCGTTGAACACGGGTACGACATCACGGAGAGCGGCGACATGTACCGGCTGGAGTCGGCGACCCCGAACGCCGAGCGCGCCGCGCGCTGGAAGCGATTGAACCGGATCCGCCGCACCAAGACCAGCGGATTCAGGCGCCTTCAGATGATGTTCGAGGAGTTCGTCGGTGAGGTTGTCGACGGCGAGACAATCCAGTATGTAGCGAAGATCCCGTCCGCCGCTCGCCGCGTGCGCGAGCTCCGCGACGAGCACGGCTGGCCGGTCAACTCAAAGGTTGACGAGGAAGATCTCGGAATCGGTGAGTACCGGCTCGTCTCAATGGACCTGGCCGATCGCCTCGACATCCGCCAGCGGTTGTACGAGGAGGGCGTGCGCGAAAAGGTGTTCAAGCGCGACAACTACACGTGCCAAGTCTGTGGACGCAACCGTGAGACCGCTCAAAAGGCGGGCGACACGCGGTTCTACCTGGAGATCCACCACAAGAGCGCGGTAGCGGAGCAGCTCGACGCATTGCCAGCGTCCGAGCTGAACAAGCCGGAGAACCTCATCACGCTGTGCCACTCCGACCACCTGAAGGAGACCGCGAAGCTCCAGAAGCGGCTTCAAGCGGAGCGGCGCGCGCGTTAGCGTCCCGGCGCATGCCGGACAAGCTGACGCCGGAGAAGAGGAGCGCGCTCATGGCGCGTGTCCGCACGAGGAACACCCAACCTGAGGTCGCGCTGCGCAGAGCCTTACACGCCGCCGGAGTGCGCGGGTGGCGTCTCCACCGCCCTCTTCCAGGCAAACCCGACCTCGTGTTCAACCGGGCACGGCTGGCTGTGTTCGTGGACGGCGCCTTTTGGCACGGCCACCCCGACTACTACCGCGGCCAGTCGGGCGAGTTCTGGGACAAGAAAATCTCCGGGAACCGGGCCCGCGACCAGCGCGTCGACAGTGAGCTTGCCGCTCTCGGCTGGACTGTTGTACGAATTTGGGACTTCGAAATCGAGAAGGACGTTGCCACCTGCGTAGGGCGGATCCAGGCGGTCATGGGGACGTCGGGATCCGTCCGGGGACGCCTCTAAGTTGGACCGTCCGATGAGGATCTTCCGTCTGATGGACCTGTTCGCTGGCTGTGGCGGAATGACGCGCGGCTTCGTCGACACGGGTCGCTTCGAGCCCCTGTTCGCGGTCGAGGCCGACGAGTACGCCGCCGCCACCTACGCCGCCAACTTCGGTGCCGAACATGTCGTCGCCGACAAGATCGAGAACGTCGCACGCTTCCCGCGCGCCGACGTCGTGATTGGCGGGCCGCCTTGTCAGGGGTTCTCGCCGCTCAACCGCGGTGGCGTGGGCCTCGAGCGGCGGGCGCTATGGCGCGAGTACGTCCGAGCCCTACGCGAGGGTGAGCCCGCCGCCTTCGTGATGGAGAACGTCCCGGAGCTGCTCCGGTCCGACGAATACCAAGCCTTCAAGCGCGCGGCCGAACAGGAGCTCGGCTACACCGTCGAAGGCGAGATCCTCAACGCCGCGGACTATGGCGTTCCACAACGCCGCCGACGCGCGATTGTGATCGGGGTCCGCCAAGGAGGAGTGCCTTGGCCGACCCGGACGCACCACGACCCAGCGACGGAGATCCAGCCGTGCGACCAGCCTTGGGTGACCTTTCGCGAAGCCGCGCGTGGGCTCCCGCGAAAGCCAAACGGCAAGAACTGGCACATCGGCCGCAACCCGCGCCCAGAAACGATCATCCGCTACCAACACGTCCCGCCCAACGGCGGAAACCGCTTCCAGATGCAGGACGCACTTGACGCCGACGGACTCGGCCACCTCGTACCCCGCTGCTGGCGGAACAAGCCGAAGGGCACCACCGATGTCTTCGGACGGCTCTACTGGAACCGCCCCGCGTTCACGATCCGAACCGAGTTCTACAAACCCGAGAAAGGCCGCTACCTGCACCCCGAAGAAGATCGGCCGATCACGATCCGCGAGGCCGCCCGCTGCATGAGCTTCCCCGACGACTTCATTTTCCCCGATGGACAGAAGTGGACGGAAGTCGCCAAGCAGATCGGGAACGCAGTGCCACCCGTGCTTGCGACGGCCGTCGCGCATGTGCTGGCAGAATCACTCGACGTCGCAAACCAGAGCGACTGCAGGCGCGCTGCCTGACCAGCTGCTCCCGCCCCAACCAAGACCACCGACGCGACCGCGACTGCACAAGCCACAGCCAGACGCGGACGCCTCCAACGCCCCCCAAAGACTGAAAGCGTGTCCTCGAGCGTCCGGCGGCCATGACCATCCCCCGTCGGCCGCCCAAGACGCACCGCTACCCGTGAGAACGCGAGCTTTCCTGGTTGCCGTCGGGACCGGCTCCTACGATGGTCCACCCATCATGGGCCGCAATCGCGACGAAGCGCAGTTCGACGAGTACCGCGACTGGCAGTGGATCAAGCACCTGATCCTCACCGACTACGCCTACCTCTGGCCCCGCATCCTCGGCACCGCGTACGGCCACCTCGTCGCCGTCGACGCGTGCGCCGGCGCGGGGACGTACACGAACCCCGATACGGGGGAGGAGATCGCCGAGGGCTCGGCTCGCATCCTCGCCCGCCACGCGCAGCTCTACACCAGCGAGCGGGGCCCCAACAAGACGATGCGCGTCATCTGCTGCGAGAAGAATCGGAGGAATTACGAGTCACTCGTGCAGGCGGTCGCGTCCTTCGAGCCGCACGTCAGGACGCTCCACGGGAACTTCGCGCGCCACGTGCCGGAGATCGTGGAAGCGCTCGGCGACTCGCCGGCCCTGATCCTGCTCGACCCGATCGGCGTCGCGACGATCCCGGCCGATCTCTGGCGACCTCTCCTGGAGCGGAAGGGGAAGACCGACCTCCTTATCGTCCTTCACATGGCGGGGGTCCACCGGACCGGAGGCTGGCTCACTCCCGCCGGCGTCCCGAATCCCAGGATCGCTCCGGCCCAGCGAGGCGTCATGACGATGGACCGCGTGTTCAACGGGCGCGACTGGCGCGAGATCGCAGTCGAGCCCGAACTCGCAGGCGAGGACCACCGCGAGGAGCGCGAGCGCCGGTACATGAAGCTCTTCTTCGAGAACGTCATCGGCTCGCGCCACCGGTGGAAGTGCTACTGCCCGGTCCGCTCGCGCTACGGAGGCCCCGTCAAGTACTGGCTCCTGCACGCAAGCGACGACCGCAAGCCGTACCAGCTGATGAACGACGAGGTCGTGAAGGTCAACGAGATCCTGTTCCGACGCGAGTACCCCGAGGGAACGATCGAGGGGTTCGTCGACGCCGAACTCGCCGCCCAGCTCACCCGCGCCGAGGCTGAGATGGCGGAGGAGGTGCTCGACTACCTCGGTACTGTGCCCGGCGGAACGTTGCCGGAGGGTGTAATCGAGGAGTTGCTCCTCTCACGGTACTTCGGCCGCGTCAAGTCGAACGTCCCCTGGCGCGTGATCAAGGGCCTCTGCAAAGACGATCGGCTCGTGCGCGAGAAGACGAAGAACGCGGCCGCCGACCCGCACGAGATGATCTCGCTACCGAAGGCCCCGACGCCCGAGACGACCGAAGGCGCGAAGGTCGTGCCGATCCGACGCGCCGCCTAGACCACAGCGAGACGCGTCTCGGGCATCTCCGACCATTCGCGGCCGTCGAGCTCTCGGCCGCCGACCTTCGACGTCCTCCCACCCCACTGCTTGAAGAAGAAGGCGACGCCGGCGTCGACGCAGCGGTCTCGAAGATCGAGCACCCACGCCTCGCGGACGGGTCGGTGGTGCGGACCGGACTCGCCACCCGCGATCACCCAGTCGATCCCGTCGAGCGCCAGCGCGTCGACGGGGCCGAGCAGTGGCTCGGCGCTGATGAAGCGCACGGCCGCCGGCACATCGCGGAGGAAGTCGGCACGGTGCGCCCACCGGCTGTTCTCGACTGAGACGCCCATCCACACGTTCTCCGGCCAGTCAAGCGAGGGCGCGAGCTCGGCCAGCCGCTCCGCGCGCTTCGTCAAGACCTGGAACGTGTGCCAGTGTGCCTCCGCCATCACCGCGAACACGTCCTCGATGAACGAGGCGGGCACGAGCTCATGAAAGAGGTCGCTCATCGAGTTCACGAAGATCATCCGCGGCCGACGCCAGCGCAGCGGCTGGTCGAGTCGCTCCGGACGCAGGCGGACGTTCTCAGCCGCGTTCGCAGGCGTCCAGGGCCGATCCGTCCAGCGGAAGCGACGACTCAGAGTCTCCGCGTAACAGTGCGCGCAGCCGGGGCTCACCTTCGAGCACCCCGTCACCGGATTCCACGTCGCCTCCGTCCACTCGATCGCAGTCTTGGCCACCGGCATCACAGGACCGTAGCGCGCCTGCCGCTCGCGGTCCAGGCCACGCCGCTCGAACTCGAGCAGACGACCGGTCGGTACGCAATACGAAAAGTCAATGATGCGGCAGCAGTGAAGCCCCGCGCTCAAGGACGCTCTGGACAGCAGCGGCGAGCATGCCGACGCCATGATCGAACATGCGCACGCGGTTAGGAGGCCGTAGAACCGCCCAGCCAAGCCGATCTGAGGTCGTGCGCAGAGCAGTCGCACGCACGAGGGACCAGGCAGAGTTGGTTAGTGATCTCGCGGCATCACGTCGAGTGTCAGACCTGCGGATTCCCGTTTGTCCTCAGAATCGGAGTCGCCGGGGGCGAGCAGGGTTTCGTCCTCGGGTGTCCCATCTGCGGAGTCGAGCTGCGCGGCGTGCTCTATGCGGAGGCCGGCGGAGTGACTGACACGGAGGCGCGTGGCCCGCGACTCGAGCTGCGCTCTGAGGATTTCCACGAGCTGCCCTACAGCGACGACCGGGAAGCCGACGCCGTCGCTGTGACGGTCTACACAGATCTGCCTGTGCCGACCTCCTTACAAGGGATCCCCGCGAAAGAGGCGTTCATGTCGCCGTTCCTCCTGTCAACCGAGCTCTGCGGACAAGACGAGACCCTCGAGCTACGGGGCCGCATCGAGGAACTCCGCACGATGCGCGAGCGATTCTTCCCCTCCCTCCGGAGGGCCCTCTCGCTCTTCGGAGCAGGGGATTTGGAACGCCTCCCCGATGCACTCCGAGCGGTGCCCGCCAGCGACGTGCCCGAGCTTCAGGCTTACGACCCCGTATACCGGCTTGGCCGACTTGCGGCGATGATGTATATCCCCCTCGGCCCGATTGAGCCTCGTTCGCTTGCGGTGGCCGAGGTGATCGACCTCGGCGTGGAATGTGAGCGGGCATACGGAGACCGCTACCAGTCGCTCCTCGACGAATTGTTCGCAGATCGTGGCCTTGGCGAGCACCGACGGCGAGTCGTTGAGACCGCCACTGCCTGCCTCTCGGCCCACGATGCGTTGCTGGCCCCGATACTCTGGGAGTGCGTGGACGCCCCGCATCGCGAGCGGATCAACGAGTTCCAGGTCATGCGCGACGACTTCGCTCAGGTCGCGGCTCGCTATCAGGATGTATTCGAACTCGCCTCGCGCACGCTGGCGTACCTTGGGATTCTCCTGAACCTTCGCCACCGTGGAGATCCGGCGAAGTGGGCTGACGGAGAAGTCCGATCGCCAGCGAGGATCCTTAATCAGACAGCAGCGGCGAGGCGTGCGTTTATCGCGGACGAGCTTCCCGTCGCGAGACCCTTCATCGAGGCGATTAACCGCCGTACGCGAAACGAGATCGGCCACCGCCTCGTCGGCTTCGATTTTCGGGCGCAGGCTGTTGTCGACGACCAAGGCAACCGGGTCAACTACCTCCTCTTTCTCGAGGACTACCTCGATGCGGTCAGAGTCACCCACTACCTGTTGGGAGTGATGGAGAAGCTCACGCTGGACCGCCATCGGGGGCGAACGCCGCAGCGAGAAGATGTGGGGCTTCCAATCGGCCGATAGGTCCGCCGGTGTGAGAGACGACTAGGCGGATGCCCCCGGCAAGAATCGAACTTGCGCACGCGGTTTAGGAAACCGCTGCTCTATCCACTGAGCTACGGGGGCGCCGGCGACATTGTGCCGGGGCGCGCGGACCGGCCGTTCGGGCTGAGCTAGGCTCAATCCATGTTGCGGGAGCTGCTCGACGCACGGCGCGGCGAGGATCTCGACCTCTGGGCGCGCTCGATCAACCCGCAGTTCGTCCGCGTTCTCCGAACGATCGACTTCGACCGGACGTGGGCGCGCGCCGAAGGCGCCTATCTCTTCGATGAGGACGGCAAGCGCTACCTCGACATGCTCGGCGGCTTCGGGATGTACAACGTCGGCCGCAACAACCCGCGCGTGCGGGCGGCACTCGTCGAGGCGCTCGAGCTCGAGACGCCCGGGATGCTCGCGATGGGGACGACTCTTCTCCCCGGCCTGCTGGCCGAGCAGCTCATCGAGCTCGCCGGCGGACGGATCGAGCGCTGTCTTTTCACGAGCACCGGCACCGAGGCGGTCGAGGCGGCGCTGAAGCTTGGCCGCGCCGCGACGAAGCGCGAGCGCGTGATCTCGTGCGAGCACGGCTTCCACGGGTTGACCCTCGGCGCCCTCTCGGCAAACGGCTGTCCCGAGTTCACCGACCGCTTCCAGCCACTCCTGCCCGGCTTCGCGCAGGTGCCGTTCGGCGACCTCGGCGCGCTCGAGGCCGAGCTGCGGCGCGAGGACGTCGCGATCTTCCTCGTCGAGCCGATCCAGGGGAAGGGCGTCCATCTGCCGCCGGACGGTTATCTCCAGGGCGCGCAGGAGTTGTGCCGCCGCTACGGGACGCTGTTCGCCGTCGACGAGGTGCAGACCGGCTTCGGCCGGACGGGCCGGATGTTCGCGTTCGAGCACTGGGGGCTCGAGCCGGATCTCGTTCCGGTCGCGAAGTCGCTCTCCGGCGGCTACGTCCCCGTCGGCGGGCTGCTCATGTCGCGCGCGGTGCACGAGGCCGTGTTCGACTCGATGGAGCACGCGGTCTCCCACGGCTCGACGTTCGCGCCGAACGAGCTCGGCATGGCGGCCGGCCTCGCAACGCTCCAGGAGTTGCGCGACCGCCGGCTGGTGGAGGAGAGCGCCCGCCTCGGCGAGAAGCTGCTCAAGCTGACCCGGCCGCTCGTCGAGGACTTCGAGGTCGCGAGCGAGGTGCGCGGGCTCGGGCTGATGTGGGCAATCGAGTTCACCGAGCCGAAATCCGGGCGGACGTCCTGGCGGCTGATCGAGCGGATGCAGAAGGGACTCTTCGCGCAGCTCGTCGTCGTGCCGCTCTTCACGCGGCACCGGATCCTCACCCAGGTCGCCGGCCACAACATGGCCGTCGTCAAGGTGCTGCCGCCGCTCTGCCTCTCGGACGAGGACGTCGAGGAGTTCGCAGAAGCCCTCCACGCCACGGTCAAGTCCGCGCAGCGGATGCCGAAGTCGCTGACGAAGTTCGCGCTCTCAGCCGCGAGCGCCGGCGTCCGCCGCTAGCCGCGCTCGAGCGGCAGGCCGCGCTTCGACCACTCGCTCCACGAGCCGGGGTAGAGCCGGCCTTCGCGGCCCGCGAGCCAGGCGCGGTGGAGGGTGACGCATGAGCTGACGCCAGAGCCGCAGTAGGCGGCGAGCTCTCCCGCGGGCAGCTCCGGCAGCGGCTCGTTCCACGGCGCGTTGGCTGCGCCCGGAATCCGGCCCGGCGGGTCGTCGATCTCGTTCGGCTCGCCGCGCCAGCGGTTGGCGGTCCGCGCATCGACGCGCAGGAGCGACGGATCGGCCAGGCGGCGGACGATCTCCTCTGCCGTGATCGTGTCGCCTTCGCGCTCGCGCGGGACGAATTCGGCGGGCTCGATCTCCTCATCGCCGGCACGCAGCTGGCCGCCCCACGCCGCGATGCCGCCGATCACGACGGCGCAGTCGTCGTGTCCGAAATGGCGGAGCAGCCACCACAGCCGCTCGGCGCCGCCCATCGTCCCGTACGCGACCACGAAGACGCCCGCACCGATCCCGGCGCGGCCGGCGGCGCCAGCGAACGCCGCGGCGGACGGAAGCGGATGGCGCCCCGCGCCCTGCACCGACAAGTCCGAGAGGTCCGCGTCGACGTCGAGAAACGATGCGCCCGGGACATGGCCGGCGAGGTAGGCGCGGCGACCGGCGTCGGGATCCCCGAGCTCCCAGCGGCAGTCGACGAACTGGTAGCGGCCGGCCATTGACCGAACGCTAGCGCGCAAACACCTGCTCAGAGGCGACATTTGACGAAGTGCGCAAGAGCGCCTAGCCTGGCGAGACCATGTTGCTCACGAACGTGATGGACAGGAAGCCGGGTGGCGCTACCGCGCGCCTCCTCGGCCCGCGCGGCACCCGTTAGGTCCGCGCGCCGCCAGTCGGCGGCATTCCGTCCTCCGTTCCGTACTTCGATTTCCGAAGGAGCAGCATGTCTACCGTCGCAACATCCACATCTGAGTTGGCCGCACGTCTCGACCGCGGGGTGCCCGCCGTCGAGGTGCGCGATCTGCGCAAGACCTTCCGCCGGAAGGACCGCAAAGCGGGTCGCTTCGCCCGCAAGCGTCCGTGGCCGGCGCTCGCCGACGTCACCTTCACGATCGCCCGTGGCGAGTGCGTCGCAATCCTCGGCCAGAACGGCTCGGGAAAGTCGACGCTGGTCCGCCTCCTCTCGACGCTGCTGATCAACGACGGCGGCGAGGCGCGGATCTTCGGCCACGACGCGTTCGAGGAAACGCAGGCGATCCGCCGGCTCGTCAACCGCGTCTCCGTCGAGGCGAGCTTCTTCAAGAAGATGTCCGCCGCCGAGAACCTCTCGTACGCGTCGCGCTTCTACGGGATGACGCCGAGGCAGACGCGCACGGCCATCCCCGAAATCCTCGAGAAGGTCGGCTTCCCGGCCGAGAGGCGCGGCGAGGCGATGGAGAACCTGTCCCGCGGGATGCAGCAGAAGGTCGCCCTCGCCAGGGCGCTCCTGACCTCGCCTGTCCTGTTGCTGCTCGACGAGCCGACGACGGGTCTCGACCCGCGCTCGAAGCTCGAGGTGCAGGACTTCATCCGCCAGGTCCGGGCCGAGCACGACGCGACGATCCTCCTTTGCACGCACGACATGGCCGAGGCGGAATCGCTCGCCGACCGGATCGGGCTGCTCGACCGCGGCCGGCTGCTCTTCCTCGAACCGGTCTCCGACGTGAAGAAGCGCTTCGGCGTCGAGACGCTCGAGGAGGCGTTCTTCGCGGCGACCGGCCGCGAGTTCGAGAACGAGGCAACCGAAGACGACGACGAGCACAGGGAGGTGTTCGCATGAGTGCCTACGCCATCGAAATGAGGAACCAGCTCGTCGGCCTGTTCGGGATCGTCGAGCGGAACGTCTACCTGACCAAGCGCTACATCCTCTGGGACGTCGCGTTCATGGTCTGGACGATCGCGAACACGCTCACGATCGTCTTCATCGCGCGGTCGGCGGGCCTTGCACCGGCCGCTGAGAACACGCTTGCGACGAGGCTGCTCGTCGGCGCGACGATCTGGGCGTTCCTCGGGATCATCTTCGAGTTCATGACGGAGATCGTCGCCTGGGAGCGCTGGGAGGGGACGATCGAGTACACGTTCATGGCCCCGCTGTCGCGGTTCGCGCACCTGTTCGGACAGGGCGCATTCGCGGTGCTCTACGGCCTGATCCGTGCCTCGATCCTCTTCTTCGCGGTCGCGGCGTTCATCGGCATCCACGCGCCGAACGCGAACTACGGGGCGGCGCTCCTGCTGCTCGCGCTCGCGTCCCTCTCCTTCATCGGCGTCGGGATCATGACCTCGGTCCTGCCGCTGATCTCGCCGGAGAAGGGCGCGCAGCTCGGCTTCGTCTGCCAGGGCCTGATGCTCGTGGTCTCGGGCGTCTACTACCCGATCACCGTGATGCCGGAGTGGATGCAGTGGATCGCGAAGGTCTCGCCGGCGACGTACGCGCTGCGCGGCGACCGGGCGTCGATCATCTACGGCGCCGGAGTGGCGTGGGCCGACGTCTGGCCACTCCTGATCATCGCCGTCTTCGCGACGCCGGTCGGCCTCGTCGTCTTCAAGGCGGGCGAGCGGCACGCGAAGAAGCACGGGAAGCTGAAGCGGTCCGGCTGATGGGCTGGTTCGCAGATGACGCCGGCAGCCGCTACGACGAGTCGACCGGCCCGTATTTCGAGCCGGCGACGATCGAGGCGACCGTCGACTTCCTCGAGTCCTTCGCTGCAGGCGGCGCGCTGGAGCTCGCGATCGGCACCGGCCGAATCGCAGTTCCGCTCGCCGCCCGCGGCATCCGCGTGGCGGGCATCGACTACTCCGCGCCAATGGTCGCGCAGCTGCGGCGGAAATCCTCCGACATTGCCGTCGAGGTCGGCGACTACTCGACGACGAAGGTCGACGGCGAGTTCTCCCTCGTCTATCTCGTCTTCAACGGCATCAACAACCTCACGACGCAGGAGGCGCAGATCGCGGCGTTCGCGAACGCCGCCGCTCATCTCGCGCCGGGCGGATGCTTCGTGATCGAGGTCGGTGTCCGCCCCGACCGCGCGTGGACGGTGTTCGACCTGAGCGACACGCACATCGGCATCGACGAGTACGACGCGGAGACACAGCGTCTCGTCTCCCACCATTTGTCGCCCGTCGGCGACGACCTCTGGAAGCTGGCCTCAGGCGAGTTCCGGGCCGTCTCGCCGCCCGAGCTCGACCTGATGGCGCGACTCGCCGGCCTCGAGCTGCGCGAGCGCTGGGCCGACTGGAACCGCACGCCGTTCACGGCCGAGAGCACGAAGCACGTCTCGGTCTGGCAGAAGCCGTGAGGCGACCGCGGGCGGAGTCGCTCTATTACTGGCTGACGTTCGGCCTGCGGATGCCGACATGGGTCGTGATGGCGGTCTATCTCGTCCGAGACCTGCACCTATCCCCGCTGCAGCTCGTCCTCATGGGGACGGCGATGGAGGGTGCGGTCTTTCTCTTCGAGGTACCGACTGGGGTCGTCGCCGACACGTACAGCCGCCGCCTGTCTCTCATCGTCGGCTACCTCGGGATGGGCGCGACGTGGCTCGCCGTCGGCCTCGTCTCGACGCCAGGGCTCGTGATCGCGCTGTGGGCGTTGTGGGGGATCGCGTACACGTTCACGAGCGGAGCCGAGGAGGCGTGGGTGGCGGATGAGGTGGGCGTCGAGCGGGCTTCGCGGGTCTTCCTCCGCGCGGCGCGGTACGGCCAGGCCGGCGCCGTCGTCGGGCTCGTGCTGCAAGTGGCGGTCGGCGTCGCGTCGCTGCGGGCCGGCGTGATGCTCGGCGGTGCGTTCACGCTCGCGTGCGGGCTCGGCTGCATCCTCCTGATGGAGGAGCACGGGTTCACTCGGCGGCCGCGCGCCAAGCGGCGCTCTCCTCTGCACGAGATGCGCGCGACCGCGGGAGCTGGTGCGCGCTACGCGCGCGCGGCGCCTGTCATCGTCCTGCTCATCGCGGTCGCAGTGTTCGCCGGCGCCTCGAGCGAGGGGTTCGACCGGCTGAAAGAGGCGCACTTCCTCCGTGACGTCGGCCTGCCGGCGATCGGGCACCTGAGCCCGGTGCTTTGGTTCGGGATCTTCTGGCTCGTGGGGATGATCAACGGCTTCGTCGGGACGACGCTCCTCATCCGCCGCGTCGAGCGGGAGGGGCTCGGTGTCATCTCGACGGCCCTACTCGCCATCACCGGCTTCCAGCTCGCGGCGCTTGTCGTCTTCGCGGCCGCATGGTCGGCGTGGGCCGCGGCGGCGGGACTCCTCGGCGTCTTCCTCGCCCGCAACCTCGCCGCGCCGCTCTACACGATCTGGCTCAACGAGCAGATCACCGACTCGAGCGTGCGCGCAACGGTGTTCTCGATCTGCGGCCAGTCCGACGCGATCGGGCAGGCGGCAGGCGGCCCGGTGCTTGGTGCGATCGGCAACCTCTGGGGGATCCGGGCCGCCCTGCTCGCGGCTGCAGCGGCGCTGGCACCGGCCGCAGCGCTCTTTGCGCGGGCGACGGGCGGCCACGACCCGGACCCCGCGCTCGAGGAGCTGCCCGAGCCCGCGAGCTAGCGTTCCCGCGTGCCCGCCCGCCTGCGCCGCTCCTGCCTCAGCGTTCCCGCCTCGAGCGAGCGGATGCTCGCGAAGGCGCCGTCGCTCGGCGCGGACGAAGCGATCGTCGACCTCGAGGACGGCGTCGCTCCCGAGGACAAGGACGCGGCGCGCGCCCAGGCGGTCGCCGCAGTGCGGAAGGGACCGCTCGCGCCGACCACCGCGATTCGCGTCAACGCCCGCGGCACGGAGTGGTGGGAGGACGACCTGCGCGCCGTCGCCGAGGCGAAGCCGGACGTCGTCGTACTCCCGAAGGTCGAGTCCCCGGAAGACGTGGCCGCGGCGGCCGAGCTGCTTCCGGACGGAATCGGCATTGAGGTCCTGATCGAGACTGCGCAAGCGTTCGCAGACGCCGAGCGAATCGCGACGGCGGCGCCAGGGATCGAGGCGCTCCTCCTCGGTCCCGGCGACCTCGCCTCTGCACTCGGCATCCCTGTCCTGACGATCGGAGACGGGACGTCCGACTACGTGCTCGGCCGGATCGTGACCGCGGCGCGTGCCGCCGGCTTGCAGGCGATCGACGGCCCGCACGCGCGGCTCGGCGACGACCTCGGGCTCGTACTTTCGACCCGCCGCGCGCTCGAGCACGGCTACGACGGCAAGTGGGTCATCCACCCCAGCCAGATCGAGCCGGTGCACCTCGTCTTCACGCCCTCGCCCGCGGAGCTCGAGCGGGCGGAGCGGATCCTCGCCTCCCGCGGCGCGCTGCGTTTCGAGGGGGAGCTCGTGGACGAGGCGTCGCGCCGCCTCGCGGAAACGCTCCTCAGGCGCGCCGGGCGGCTCGCCTAGCCCGCTTCCGCCGCTTCACCTCCGGCGCGGCGAGCACACCGCGATACCAGACGTGGAGGAGTGCCGCGAGCGCGCCGATCACAGCTCTGAGGATCCGCTTGATGCCTGCCACCTCGGTCGAGAGGCTACTTCCGATTCCCCCAACGAGGGGATGGCCGTTGCGTATACGGTCCGCGGGCAACTGCGGCACTGCGGCACCACTCAAGAGAGTTCGAATCGCTTAGGCTCGGGTAACAGAGTCTGGCCTCCCCACGAAAGGACCGCGAGATGACGAACACGAAGGAAAAAGTTGCGGATGCGGCCGCGAACGCGAGGCCCTATGTCGAGCGCGCGCTTCGCGACCAGGAGTTGCGGCAGAACGTGCGGAATGCGTATTCGTCCGCGCGTAGCGTCTATGACCAGTTGATCGGGCGCCACGGCGTCTCCGACGTCGCCACCCGGCTCGCGAGCGACTCGAGCGTGCAGGACGAGCTGCGGAACGCGATCGACGAGCTACGCGAGGCGGCTGGACGCGTCCAGTCCGTCAGCGGCAAGCGTGAGACCGAGCCCGTGCGTGCGGCGAGGAACACGCTGATCCTCATCGCCGGCATCGCAATCGGCCTCCTGTTCAACCCGCTCACGGGCCCGCCGCTCCGGCGCTGGCTCGGCCGCAAGATCTTCGGTAAGCGCAGCTCGACCTACCGCGACAGCAACGGCACCCCGCTCAGCTAGGTCAGACGGGGTCTAGCGACCGCTCAAGTGCTCCCGCGCGAAAGCGCGGAAGCGGTCGCGGGCGCGCTCGTCCGGGGCGAGCGGCTCGTCGTCGGCGTACTCCGGATCCGCCGCGATCTCCTCCGCCACCGCCCGCACTTCCGCTTCGATCGCAGCGCGGTGGCGAGGTTCGCGTAGGAACGCGTCGACCCAGCTCTCCGACCCGTCCCAGTCGGGGATGTCGTTGTCGAAGAGGAGCTGGCCGAGCAGGATGCCCGTCCGGACGTAGGCGAACGTCCTGAAGGCAAGGATCCGATGCGGCGTCTCGACGAGCGCCGCGAGAGCGGGATCGTCCCGGACGATGCGGTCGACGATCTGCCCGATCGGCTCGTCGACCAGCGGGATCCAAACCTCGTCGAGCTCGGCCACGGCGGAAGTATGCCCCGCGGCGAAGTACCGTAGACCTCGTGGACGCGCTTGCGCAGTTGGCCGAGGAGCCGTCTCAGGCCGGGCTATTCCTCGACTTCGACGGCGTGCTCGCGCCGATCGTCGAGCGGCCGGAGGACGCGACGATCCCGCCGGAGACGCGCGCCGAGCTCGCGCGGCTCGCGGCACGGTACGCGGTGGTCGCGGTCGTGAGCGGGCGGGCCGGCGAAGACGTCCGCGCGAGAATCGGCGTGGACGGCGTCGTCTGCGTCGGCTCGCACGGGCTCGAGCTCGAGCCGGAGGCCGAGCGCTGGCGACAGACACTCGCCGATTTCGCGGCCGGCGCCCCGTGGCCCGCGAGCGAGGTCGAGGTGAAAGGGCTCGCCGTGGCTTTCCACTTCCGGGACAGGACGGACGAGAGCGAGGCGATCCGCGAGCTCGACGCGATCGCCGCTGCCGCGCGCGAGGAAGGGCTCGCGGCTCGCTACGGCAGAAAGATCCTCGAGGTGCTCCCGCCGCTCGGCTCGCACAAGGGGACGGCAGTGCGGCGACTGCTCGAGGAGCATGGGCTACGACGCGCGCTTGCGGCCGGCGACGACACGACAGACCTCGACGCGTTTGCCGCGCTGGACGGACTGGACGTCGCCGTGCGGGTCGCCGTCGCATCCGAGGAAGCGCCGGGCGCGCTGCTTGACACGGCCGACGTCGTTGTCGGCTCGACCGGCGAGTTCCTCGACCTGCTGCGGAAGCTCTAGGCCTTGCGGACCTTCACCGCCGTCCCGTAGGCACAGATCTCGGTCCAGCCCGTGCCGAGCTCGGACGTGTCGAAGCGCATGGCGATGATCGCGTTCGCGCCCTTCCCGTTCGCCTCCTCGATCATCCGCTCCATCACCTGCTCCCGGCTCGCCGTGAGCGCCTTCGTCATCCCTTTCAGCTCACCGCCGACGATCGACTTGAGGCCGGCGCCGATCTGGGAACCGATGTTGCGCGAGCGCACTGTCAGCCCCATCACCTCGCCGAACACCTCGTCGACCTCGTAGCCCGGAATGTCGTTCATCGTCGTGACGATCACCGTCAGTCCTCCCTTTGTTCTGTGGCTGCTCGAAGTTCGATGCTCTTCGTCCGCCCGGTCGTACGCCGGAGCTCGAACGCTTCCGTCGGCCGGGGCAAACCGAACGACTTGAGCGCTGCCTCCAAGTCCCGCGGGAGTGGTTCGTCTGGACGGATCGTGCGGGTTTCGGAGGTCGCGTCAAAGATCGCCGGCTCGCCACCTCCCGCCGGTGCGATGACTTTCACGAGTCCTGGCCCTTCAACCTCCCATGCCTCGTACTCGCCAGCTGGCACTTCGAGGGCTTCGCCGCCCTCGAACTCGAGAACGAGCGTCGACTCGGCCGTCGCAACCGCGCGCTCCACGCCTGCTCGACGCTCGGATAGCCCAAGGACACGGGGGCGATAGGCGCTGTCCGCAATCCTGATCCTCGCCGTCTCCGTGAAGTCCTTGTTGTGCAAGAGAAGGTCGACGTGAACGGGCGCGTCGTCGATGACCACACCGTCCTCCAGACCGGCGCAGACGAAACCGGTGATTGGCAAGACGAACTCGTCGTCGGACGCCTCTACGACGTATTCCGTCAACGTTGCGCCTCCCTGTTGAGGACTTCCCACGCCCGCCGCACGTCGTCCTCCGTCGTCCGCGCGTTGCCGATCGCGAGCCGCAGGACGTACCGCCCGTTGAGCTTCGTGTGCGTGATGAAGATCTCACCCGACTCGTTGACGCGCTTCAGTAGATCCTCGTTCTCCTCGTCAGTGCCGTTGCGGCGGAAGACGACGAGGGAGAAGCGCTGCGGTGCGACGAGCTCCCAGTCCGGGCTCTTCTCTACCCAGCTCGCGAACACCTGTGCGAGGCGGATGTGCTCACGGAGGATCGCGCGCAGCCCCTCCGCGCCGTAGCAGCGGAGCACCGCCCAGAGCTTGAGCGAGCGGAAGCGGCGGCCGAGCGCGGGGCCGTACTCCGAGAGCGCGTACGCGTCGTCGGGCGTGCGCAGGTACTCCGGGATCAGCGAGAACGCCTCGCGCCACTCGTCCGGCCGCGCCGTCCAGACAAGGGAGCAGTCGGTCGGGACGAGCAGCCACTTGTGCGGGTTGACGACGAGGGAGTCGGCGAGCTCGACGCCGTCGGCCGACCAGCGCTCCTCGTCGCAGATCCAGGAGGAACCGGCGTACGCCGCGTCGACGTGGAGCCAGGCGCCGGCGGCGTGAGCGCGCTCGGCCAGCTTGCGCACCGGGTCGACGGAGGCGAACGAGGTCGTGCCGACGGTGGCGACGACGCACGCGACGTCCGCGAGGTCGTAGCCGTCGACGGTCATCTCCAGCTCGGCGTCGACCGGCACCTTGCGCAGCTCCATCCCGAGCATCCGGGCGTCCTTCTCCACGGACGAATGCGCGTGCTCGGAGCAGACGACGACGTTGCGGCCGGTGACGTGCCGCGCCGCGATCAGCGCGGCGAGGGTGCAGGTGGAAGCCGTGTCCTCGATGTGGCCGTGCCAGCCGTCCGGAAGTCCAAGCAGCTGCCGCACCCAGTCGGCGACGCGCAGCTCGAGCTCGGTCGACGCCGGCGAGGCGCGCCAGAGGATCGCCACCTGGTTCGTCGCGGCGGCGAGCAGCTCGGCGAGGATCGCCGGCTCCGACGACGTAACCGCGAAATAGGAGAAGAAGCGCGGGCTCTGCCAGTTCGTGAAGGCCGGCAGGAGCACCTCGTCGAGATCGCGAAGAACGTCGGCGAACGCCTCCGCCTGTTCCGGCGCCGACTCCGGCAGCTGCGCCAGCACGTCGCCCGGCTTCACCTGCGCGAGCACGGGAAGATCCCCCACTCGCTCGAGATAACGCGCCGCCCACTCGAGCGCCGCCGCGCCGTCCTCGCGAAAATCCATCAGCGTTTCTTCCGCAGCTTGTCGAGCTGCTTCCACGTGCGCGTGTTGGCGACGTCCGCCTTCGTCAGCCAGCCGCGCCGCGCCTGCGCGACTGCGAGCTCGACGTACGACTGGGCGCGGATCTGGTGGGCGTCAGACGAGACGACGAGCTTCAGTCCCGCCTCCTTCGCGGCGCGCGCGTGGACGTCACGGAGGTCGAGCCGGTCCGGCTGGCCGTTGATCTCGAGCAGCGTGCCGGTCGCGAGCGCTTCCTCGATCACGCGCTCGACGTCGACGTCGCGCGGCGGCCGCTTGTTGATCCGGCGGCCGGTCAGATGGCCGATGCAGTCCACGTACGGGTTTGCCATCGCCTCGAGCACGCGCTCGGTCGGGCGATTGTCGGGCGCGTTGTGCACCGAGGCAACAACCCAGTCGAGGAGCTTCAAGTCCTCTTCCGCCATGTCGACCTCGCCGTTCGAGCGGATGTTCGCCTCGACGCCGGCGAGGATTGTCAGCTGCGGGAAGCGCTTCCGTAGCGACTCGATCTCCTCGAGCTGGGCCTGGAGCCGGCCGTCGCGGAGGTAGTGCGAGTGGTCGGTGACGGCGTAGTACTCGTAGCCGCGGGCGACGGCCGCCTCGAGCATCTCCTCGAGGGTGTTCTTCCCGTCGGCCGACCAGTGGGAATGCGTGTGCAGGTCGCCGCGCACGTCCTTCAACTCGACGAGCTTCGGCAGCTCGCCCGCGCGCGCCGCCTCGAGCTCGCCGGAGTTCTCCCGCAGCTCCGGCGGGATCGGCTGGTAGCCGAGGAACTCGTAGACCGCGTCCTCGTCGGCGCTGCGGAAGACCTCGCCGGTCTCGACTGTCGTGATCCCGTACTCCGAGATCGAGAGGCCGCGCCGCACAGCGTCCTCCCGCATCGCGACGTTGTGCTCCTTCGAGCCGGTGAAGTGCTGGAGAAGGTTCCCGAACGACTCCGGCGGCACGACCCTCAGGTCGAAGCGAAGGCCCTCGCGGGAGACGACCGTCGCTTTCGTGTCGCCGTGCGCCGCGACGTCGAGCACCCACTCGAATTCCGTGAAGTGCTGCGTCAGCTCGGCCGGCTCTGTCGCGCTCGCGATCACGTCGAGGTCGCGGAACGTCTCCTTCCGGCGCCGCACGGATCCCGCCTCCGAGACTGCGATCGCAGCCGGCAGCTCCTGTAGCGCCGCGACGACCCCCTGCACAGGCCCGAGCCCGTCGCCGAGGAGCCGCCGGTCGCCCGCCTCCGCCGTCTGCGCCTGGAAGGCGAGCGCGGCCAGGATCTTCTCCTCGCTCTTAGGGCCTAGCCCGGCGAGCGTCCTCAGGCGCTCCGCCTCCGCCGCCGACTTCAACTCCTCGAGCGTCTCGACTCCGAGCTCGCGCCAGATCCGCGCCGCCGTCTTCGGACCGAGCCCGGGGAGCCGCATGAAGAGGACGACCTCGGGCGGCACGCCGGCCCGCTTCTTCTCGAGTGCCGCGATCCGGCCGGTCTCGACGAGCTCGACGATCTTCTCTTCGATCGTCTTGCCGATCCCCTGCAGCTGCTTCGCCTTGCCGTCGAGCGCGAGCTGCGCGACCGAGCCCGACGTCTCGCGCATCCGGCTCGCTGCGCGGCGGTATGCGATGACGCGGAACGACTCCGCACCGTCCAGCTCGAGCAGGTCGGCGAGGAGGTCGAACTGGTCGGCGACGTCCGGGTTACGCGGCAATTCCGGCACTCCAGCGATCATAGGCAGGGCCATGTCGACTGCCGTGATCTGCCTGCCGACGTACAACGAGCGCGAGAACCTCGAGCGGATGATCGAGGCGCTGGCGCCGCTCGGCGTCCGCGTGCTCGTGATCGACGACAACTCGCCCGACGGAACCGGGGAGATCGCCGACCGGCTCGCCGCCGAGCGCGAGTGGGTCTCCGTCCTCCATCGGCCGCGCAAGGAGGGGCTCGGGCCTGCCTACATCGCCGGCTTCCGCGAGGTGCTGCGCGGCGACACGGACTTCGTCCTCGAGATGGACTGCGACTTCTCCCACGACCCCGCGGACGTGCCGCGGCTGATCGCGGCCTGCGACGAGGGAGCCGACCTTGCCCTCGGCTCGCGCTACGTGCCGGGCGGCGGGACGGAGGACTGGGGGCTCCTTCGCCGCCTCGTATCGCGCGGCGCCTCGATCTACACGCGTCTCCTCCTGATGCCCGTCCACGACGCGACCGGCGGCTTCAAATGCTTCCGCCGGGAGGTCCTGGAGACGGTCAACCTCGACGCCGTCGACGCGAAGGGCTACGCGTTCCAGATCGAGCTGACGTATCGCGCCCTCCGCAAGGGCTTCCGCGTGGTCGAGGTGCCGATCCTCTTCCGAGACCGGACGAAGGGCCGCTCGAAGATGAGCCGTGGGATCTTCCTCGAGGCCGTCGCCCGTGTGCCGGCGCTACGTTTCGCCGCGTTGACGGGACGACTGTGACGGAGCTCAGCGAAGCGAACTTCGACGAGGCGATCGCCGGCGGGCCGCTGCTCGTCGACTTCTGGGCGCCGTGGTGCCGGCCCTGCAAGGCGCTCGAGCCGATCCTCGAGGAGCTCCCGGTCGAGGTGGCGCGGGTCAACGTCGACGAGGAGCCCGGGATCGGGTCGCGCTACGACGTGCTGTCGATCCCGACCGTGATCCTGTTCTCCGGCGGCGAGGCGCTCGGCTCGGTCGTCGGAGTACGGCCGCGCCCGTACTTCGAGGAGTGGCTAGCGGAAGTGCTCCCAGCCAGCTAGGTCGTAGCGCTCGCCGTTCAGGGTGAGCTCGACTCCTTCGCCCTCAACCACGCGGCCGATCACCGCGAAGTCGAGCGGATCGGGTGTCGCCGCGAGCAGCTCGTAGTCCTCGCCGAAGCCGACGTCGTCGAGCTCGGCTCCCGGAGAAAGCGGTATCCGCTCGAGCTCGATCTCGAGCCGGACGCCGGAGCGCATCGCGACGTGGGTCGCGTCGCGGGCAAGCCCGTCGGAGATGTCGAGCATCGCCGTCGCGACCTGAGCGAGGCGCCTTCCCTCCTCCACGCGGACTGGCACCGGCGGCAAGTTGCCGGCGCGGAAGGCGGCACCCGCGGCGCCGAGCGGGCCGGTGACGACGACGAGGTCGCCGGGCCGAGCCCCTGCGCGGCCGGGGACGCGCTCCGAGCGCCCGAGCGCGGTGATAGCGAGGAAGACGCTGTCAGCTCGAGTCGTGTCGCCGCCGCGCACGGGGACGCCCAGCGAGTTGAGCCCCTCGTAGAGCGCGAGCACGTCGTCGAGCTCCGTCTGCGATGGCAGGCCGAGCGAGACGAGCAGCGCGAGTGGCTCGGCACCCGACGCGGCGAGATCGCTGATGTTGACGGCAGCGGCGCGCGCGCCGAGTTGCGTCCAGTCGAGAAGGTCGAAGCGGAAGTGAACGCCTTCGACGAGCGCGTCCTGCGTCACCACCAGGCCGTCGACAACCGCGGCGTCGTGCTCGACTCCGCTTGCCAGCCCGCGCCGCTCGAGCTCCGCGAGCAGCCCGAACTCGCCGAGCTCCGCGACGGTCGTCACGCAATTCTTCGCTCTCGACGCCGGCAAAGCCGGCGTCTTCGCTCTTGGTTGAGCTCCGTCGAGCCTACGCCCATGAGATCTTGGCCCGCCCGTCGAGCGTGTCCGGATCGAGCGCCGCGAGAGCGTCGTAGAGCCGCGCGTGGAACGTGCCCGGGCCGTCCGCTCCGGCCGCTGCATCCTCCGCCGCAACCTCGTACGCGATCAGCGCCTCGGCCGCCGCCGCGAGCGGGTCGTCCGGCTTCACGGCGAGGAAACAGCCCGTGATCGCTGTCGAGATGCAGCCGGTGCCGGTGACAGCGGCGAGGAGCGGATGCCCGTTGGCGATGTCGATGACGCGCTCGCCGTCGGAGACGTGGTCAATCGGGCCAGTCACGGAAGCGACGACGCCGAGCTGCCGCGCCGCGCCGCGCGCGAGGGCAGCAGGCTCGAGGCCGGTCGCCATCGACTCGACGCCGCGCACCTCGGCCTCGGTGCCGACGAGCGTTGCGACCTCGCCCTGATTGCCGCGCAGGACGGTGACGTTCAGCTCGTGAAGGAGGCGGTGGGCGGTCTCGGTCCTGTACTTCGTGGCGCCGGCGCCCACGGGGTCGAGCACGACGGGGATGCCACGCTCGCTTGCAGCGCGGCCGGCGAGCAGCATCGCCTCGATCCAGGGGTCGGAGAGCGTGCCGATGTTGATGACGAGCGCCGACGCGAGGCCGACCATTTCCTCGACCTCCTGCGGTGCGTGCGCCATCACGGGAAGCGCGCCGATCGCGAGCGTGGCGTTCGCCGTCTCGTTCATGACGACGTAGTTCGTGATCTGGTGGACGAGCGGCTTCCGCTCGCGCAGCTCGCGCAACGTCGCGCCGGGGGTGATGCTCATGACCGCACTCCTAGCACGTCGACAGGGCCGTCGCCCGCGCCGATCTCGACGAGCCCCTGTGCGACGGCACGCGACGCCGCCGCAGCGGCTCCCTGCGCGGCCTCGAGCAGCGGCGTCCCGCGAGCCAGGAGTGCGGCGAGCGTGGCGGAGTGGGTGCAGCCGGCGCCGTGCGTCGCGGCGATCTCATGCCGCTCGACCGGAATCGCGTGATGCTCGCGACCGTCGAAGAGATGGTCGATCGGCTCCTCGGCGTGGCCGCCGGTGACGAGGGCAGCGGGTGCGCCGAGCCCGACGAGCGCCTCTGCCAGCTCCCGCGGCGGCGAGTCGGAGCCGGTCAGCGCCCGCGCCTCGAGCAGGTTCGGCGTCACGACCGTGGCGAGCGGGAACAGCCGCCCGACGAGCACGTCGACCGCGTCCTCCTCGAGCAGTCGCATCCCTGAGCTCGCAACCATGACCGGGTCGACGACGAGCGGCAGTGGATGCTCCTCGAGCCAGTCCGCCACGGCCTCGATGGTCGAGGGGGAGAAGAGCATCCCCGTCTTCGCGGCGTCGGCGCCAACGTCCTCCCAGACAGCATTGAGCTGCGCGACCACGAACCACGGCGGCACCTCGTACACGGCTCTCACGCCGACGGTGTTCTGCGCGGTGAGTGCGACGATCGCGGTCGAGCCATGCACGCCGGCAGCGGCGAACGCCTTCAGGTCCGCCTGGATCCCGGCGCCGCCGCCCGAATCGGAGCCCGCGATCGTGATGCAGCGTGGAACCAACGCACTCCCTTCGCCGGCATGACCCGGATCAGGTTCTACGGGTGTGATCTCAGCCTCTCCGCGAGGCACCCCGGTCTGCGCAAGTTAGCGGAGCAGGCGCAGCCGTCGGCCGATCTCGGCGAGGTTGAAGTCGTAGCCCCAGCCGAACGCCCGCGGTGTGAGGATCCGGGGGTCGTCGCGGTTCCACCAGCGCGACTTCGTCCGCTCCCAGGTCGGCCGCCGCCAGTCGTACGGAACGCCGAGAAACTTGCCCGTGCCCTTCTCGCTCATGTATCGAGCGTAGCGCGTGCATCGCCTGCCACCCGCCCTCGCCGCCACCGCGACCCCGCGGATACTCGAGCTGCTCGGGGATCGTCCAGGCCGCCTCCTCGAGTTGGGCTTCGCCGGCATCCACGCGCGCCCGCTCGAGCTCGCGGGCTGGGACGTGGTCGTCGTAGACCGCGACCCTCGGGCGCGCGAGCGAAGCGATCACGTGGCGGACGTGGCGGAAGGTTGCTTCGACGCCGTCGTTGCGCCCGCAGATGCGGATCTCGCCCACATCGATGCGGCGCGCATGATCCTCGTCCACCGTGATGGGAGCGTCGTTGCTCTGGGATGACTTGCTCGCGGGGGACGAGCTCGCGCATCTCACGACCGAGCCGGCGCGCGACGCGCAGACGGCAACGATTCCGGACGAGCTCCACCCGGCCGTGCGGGAATCACTCGCGCGCCGCGGCATCGACGCCCTCTACGCGCACCAGGCGGAGGCGTTTGCAGCCGCGCGGGGCGGCGGAAACGTCATCGTCACGACCGGAACCGCGTCGGGGAAGACACTCGCCTTCAACCTTCCCGTCCTCGACGCGCTCGCCGCCGACCGGCACGCGCGTGCGCTTTACCTCTATCCGACGAAGGCGCTCGCGCAGGATCAGGCGCGTTCGCTCGCGGAGCTCGCCGTCCCGGGCGTCCGCGCCGCGATCTACGACGGCGACACGCCGACCGAGCAGCGGCGGCACATCCGCGGCTGGGCGAACCTCGTCCTGACCAACCCGGACATGCTCCACATCGGCGTGCTGCCGCGGCACGATTTGTGGGGCGACTTCTTCCACAACCTCCGCTTCGTCGTCGTGGACGAGGCGCACGTCTACCGCGGCGTCTTCGGCTCACACGTCGCGAACGTCCTGCGGCGGCTGCGGCGGCTCGCGCGGATCTACGGATCGGAGCCGCAGTTCCTGCTCGCCTCCGCGACGATCGCGAACCCCGGCGAGCTCGCGCTCGCGCTGACCGGCGCGGACGCGACGGTCGTCGAGGACGACGCCGCGCCGCGGGCCGAGCGGACGATCGCCCTCTGGAACCCGCCGCTGCTCGATGCGGAACTCGGGCTGCGGGCGAGCGCGCTCGGGGAAGCATCCCGACTGCTCGCCACGCTCGCCGGCCGCGGACTCCGCACGATCTGCTTCGCCAAGAGCCGCAAGTCGGCGGAGCTCATCCACCGCTTCGCCGCTGATCGCCTGGACGCGGCAACCGCCTCGCGGCTCGCTCCCTATCGCGCCGGCTACACGCCGCAGCAGCGCCGCGAGATCGAGCGGCGCCTCGTCGAGGGAGAGCTCCTCGGCGTCACTTCCACCGACGCGCTCGAGCTGGGAATCGACATCGGTGACCTCGACTGCGCGATCTCCGTCGGCTTCCCCGGCACGGTTGCGAGCCTCCGCCAGCAGTGGGGACGCGCCGGCCGCCGCGCCCACGGGCTCGCGATTCTCATCGCGTCCGAGGACGCGCTCGACCAGTACTTCATGCGGGAGCCGCCGGCGCTGCTCGAGCGGCACGTCGAGGCGGCGATCCTCGACCACGCAAATCCGCGCGTCCTCGACGGGCACGTCGCGGCGGCCGCGTTCGAGGCGCCGCTCGACGAGAGCGACGTGGCGACGCTCGGGAAGGAGGCGCTCGAGCGCGCACCGCTCGTTCCCGAGCTGCAGCACACGCCGCGCGGCTGGGTCTGGGCTGGAAAGGAGTCGCCCGCTGCGCGCACTCCGCTCCGCTCGACCTCGCCCGACGCCTTCGTCGTCGTCGACGCCTCGAGCGGCGACGTCCTCGGCCTCGCCGAGCGCGAGCGCGCCTACTCCACCGTCCACGAGGGCGCGGTCTATCTCCACCTCGGCCGCCAGTTCCTCGTGCGCGAGCTCGATCTGGAAGCGCGCCGCGCGATCGTGGAGCCGTTCGACGGCGACTGGTACACGCAGGTGAAGAAGGAGACGACCACCGCGATCGAGGAGCCGCTGCGCGTCGAGCGCCGCCTCGGCCTGGAGCTCTCCTTCGGCCGCGTCTCCGTCACGGAACAGGTCGTCGGCTACCAGAAGAAGGCGGTCGCGGACGGCTCGACGCTCGCAACACATCCACTCGAGCTGCCGCCCACGACGTTCGACACGGAGGCGGTCTGGTTCGTGCCGCGGCCGCACCAGCTCGACGGTCTGGAGGCGATGCCGCTCCTCCTCTCCTCCCTCCACGCCGCCGAGCACTCGCTCATCGCGCTTCTACCGCTCTGGGCGATGTGCGACCGCTGGGACATCGGCGGCCTCTCGACGAACCTCCATCTCGACACCGGCGCGCCGACCGTCTTCGTCTACGACGGACACGCCGGAGGCGTCGGGATCGCCGAGCGCGGCTTCGAGCAGTTCGAGGGCTGGGTCGCGGACACCGTCACGCTCCTGGAGGGCTGCCCGTGCGAGCGCGGCTGTCCCTCCTGTGTCCAGAGCCCGAAGTGCGGCAACCTCAACGAGTTCCTCGACAAGGGAGGGGCGCTCACGCTGTTGCGCCGTATGCTCGATTCGTGAGGGTGATCGTGCGGCCGCCGGCGCCTGAGGACGTCGGCTCGTGGGAGAGACTCGGCTGGCGCGCTGCGCCCGACTTCGACGCGCTTGCGCGCGAGCACGAGGCATTCCGAGCCAAGCTCGCGGGCGCCGGAGCGACCGTGCTCGAGGCGCGAGGCGAGCCGGGAAACCTCGACTCGCTCTACGTCTACGACCCCGTGCTCGTCACGCCGGACGGCGCGATCCTCCTCCAGCCCGGCAAGAGCGGGCGGCGCGGCGAGCCCTCCGCTCTCGCGGACGACCTGCCGCTGCCGATCCTGGGCCGGCTGGACGGGGACGAGTTCGCAGAGGGCGGCGACACCGTGTGGCTCGACGACGAGACGTTGCTCGTCGGCCACACCTACAGGACGAACGCCGCCGGGATCGAAGCGCTCGGGCGGCTGCTGCCCAGTTGCCAAGTGCTCGCGTTCCACCTCCCGCACTTCCACGGCAGAGGCGAAGTGCTCCACCTGCGTTCGCTCCTCAACCCGATCGGTCGCGACCTCGCGGTGGTCTACCGGCCACTGATGCCCGTTCCACTCGTCGAGCTCCTCGAATCGCGCGGAGTCCGGCTCGTCGACGTTCCGGACGAGGAGTTCGAGACGATGGGGCCGAACGTCCTCGGCCTGCCCGACGGCCGTGCGCTCGCGATCGCCGGGAACCCCGTCACGAAGCGCCGCCTCGAGGAAGCCGGCGTCGAGGTGATCGAGTACGAGGGCGACGAGATCTCGCGAAAGGGGGACGGTGGCCCAACCTGTCTCACGCTTCCTGTCGATTTCGGGCCTGCCCGTTCGTCGTAGAGACGTCAACCCCTGAAGGAGGCGACCCGAAATGCAGTACATGCTCTTGATCTACGGTGAGGACAGCGGCTGGAAGACACTCACCCCCGAGCAGCAGCAAGAGATGGGTGCTGCGTACTTCGCGTTCACCGACGAGCTGCGCGCGTCCGGGAAGATGGCCGCCGGCGACGCGCTCCAGCCGGTGACGACCGCCACCTCGGTCCGCGTGCGCGACGGCGAGACGCTCACGACCGACGGGCCATTCGCCGAGACGAAGGAAGTGCTCGGCGGCTACTACCTCATCGACGTCGACACGCTCGACGAGGCGCTTGGGTGGGCGGCGAAGATCCCGGGAGCGGCGTACGGCACGATCGAGGTGCGCCCAGTCGTCACCGACTACGAGGCGATGTAATAGACGAGCTCTTGCGCGCGTACCGCGACGAGCGGGCCAAGTCCGTCGCGATTCTCGGCCGCGTCCTCGGTGACCTCGACCTCGCCGAGGACGCGGTGCAGGACGCATTCGTCCGGGCGGCCGAGCGCTGGCCGCGCGACGGCGTCCCCGCCAACCCCGGGGCCTGGATCGTGACGGCCGCGCGCAACTGCGCGATCGACCGCATCCGCCGCGAGCAGACCTTCGCCCGCAAAGCGCAGCTGCTGGCCCGCGCGGAGGAGCTGCCTGAAGACGAGGAGACCACCATTCCCGACGAGCGGCTCGAGCTGATCTTCGCCTGCTGCCACCCGGCGCTCGCGCCGGAGGCCCAGGTCGCGCTGACGCTGAGTCTCGTCGGCGGCCTCGCGACGCCGGAGATCGCGCGCGCCTTCATCCTCCCCGAGGCGACGCTCGCGCAGCGGCTCGTGCGCGCGAAGCGGAAGATCCGCGACGCTGGCATCCCTCTCCGCGTGCCGCCCGAGCACGCCCTTCCCGACCGGCTGCGGACGGTCTTCGCGACGATCTACCTCGTCTTCAACGCCGGCTACGGGCCGCCGGTCCGGCGAGAGCTGTGCGAGGAGGGGGTCCGCCTCACAGCGGTGCTCGCGACGCTGATGCCGGACGAGGCAGAGGCTCACGGGCTACATGCGCTCTTGCTCCTGCAGGACGCACGCAGCGCCGCTCGACTCACGCCGAAGGGCGAGCTCGTCCTCCTGGCCGAGCAGGATCGCGGGCTCTGGAACCTCGCGCAGGTCGAACAGGGCCGCCACTCGCTCGAGCGGGCGATGTCGCTGCGGGCGCCGGGGCCGTACCAGCTCCAGGCTGCGATCGCGTCGCTCCATTTCGACGAGGAGGTCGACTGGGCGCAGATCGCGCTCCTCTACGAGCGTCTCGCCGGGCTGGCGCCGTCGCCCGTGGTCGAGCTCAATCGCGCGGTCGCCGTCGGGATGGCACGCGGGCCGGACGCAGGGCTTGCGCTCCTCGATGAGATCGGCGGCCTCGAGGACTACTACCTCTGGCACGCGGCCCGAGCCGACTTCCTGCGCCGGCTCGGGCGGCCGGCCGCGGCGGAGTACGAGCGCGCCGTCGCGCTCGCTCCCAGCGATGCCGAGCGGGATTTCCTACGCGGCCGCCAGAACCTGCTTGCGACGGAGTTCGAGCAGCGAGACGACCTGTGACGTCGGCTTGAACGGGTCGTAGACCGTCGACCCGTCGTCGAGCGACACGGCCGCGACCGGCACTCCGTTGACGTCGGCGACGATCCAGTCGCCGCCACGGAGCTTCCGCTCACTCAGCTGGGCGAGGCGCTCGAGCTCGTCCCGGCAGGCGCTGAGCCGAAGCTCGATGGCCGCGCGGACGGGCTGCGGCGGATGAATCGCCGCCTGCCGCGCCCGGCGGTAGCGGCTCGCGTCGCTGCGGAGCGTGGTGATGCGGGCCTGGGCCAACTGCTGCTGAATCATCGGATGCATGGTGGCGCTCTCCTCTGTCGGCGTGGTACTCTCTAACCAGTGTTCGGAGATTACCAGTTACATAACCTCTAAAGCAAGAACAATGGTTACGACTTTACATAGCCGCCTCGACCTCGTCCGCGACTTCGTCAACACGCTCGACCTCGAGACGGAGGTCGACCAGATCGCGTCGCCGGATGAGCTCGCCGAGTGGTTCTCGGAGGAGGGTCTCGTCGACGATCTCGTCGAGCCGACTGCCGACGAACACGCGGATGCGCTCGCCGTCCGCGAGGCGATCCGGGAGCTCCTGCTCGCGAACAACGGGATGTCCGCCGACACTGCGTCGGCCTCCGCGATCCTCGAGACGGCCGGCCGGAAGACGGGGCTGGGCGTCCGGTTCGAGGACGGCCGGCCGGTGCTCGCGCCGGAGGGCGACGGAGCCGCCGCCGCGCTCGGCCAGATCGTCGCAGCCGTTGCCGAGCTGGCCTCCGCTCCGGAGTGGGCGCGGCTGAAGGCATGTCGCGACGACCACTGCCGCGTCGTCTTCTACGACAAGTCCCGCAACCGATCTCGCGCCTGGTGCTCGATGGAGGTCTGCGGGAACCGCGAGAAGGCCCGGACGTTCCGGGCGAAGCACCACTAGAGAGGGTTTGGCGCAGTTCGACGGTGCTGGTGTAGCGTCGCGTCATGGCCGACGAACCAGCACCGGGTCGTCTGACCGAGCAGGAGCTAGCCGTCTTGAACCACATCGGCGCGGCATACACGGCCTTCGCGGAGTTGGACGTGTACCACCCGTCGGACCATGACGAGTTCGTCCATCACGTTCACGCGATGGGCCGAATCGTGATGGCGCGGGCGGCGTCGCGCGGGCATCCCGAACGCGGCTGGATCAAGGCGCCTTCTCAGAGTCAGACTCGGTAAGCCTGCCGACCAGTTCGGCGCGCTCCTCGTGCTCCGCCCCACTCCCGATCACGGAGACTTGCGGCATGAAGCGAAGCCTAGAAGAGCGGGACGTCCTGATTCTTGGCGGCGGCTTCGCGGGCGCGTACGTCGCGCGGCTCCTGCGCGGTCGCGAGGCGACGATCGTCAGCCGGGAGAACTTCATGCTCTACACGCCGCTGCTGCCGGAGGCCGCCTCGGGGACGCTCGAGCCGCGGCACGCCGTCGTGCCGCTCCGCGTCATGTGCCCGCGCTCCGAGCTCCTCCTCGGGACGATCGACGGCGTCGACCTCGAGGCGCGCACGGCGTCCGTCGACGGCCGGACGATCCGCTGGAACGATCTCGTGGTCGCGCTCGGCGCGGTGCCGCGGACGCTGCCGATCCCCGGTCTTCGCGAGCACGGGCTCTCGTTCAAGACGCTCGCCGACGCGATCAACCTCCGCAACCACGTCCTGCAACGGCTCGAGGCGGCCGACGCCGCACTCGAAGAGCAAGAACGCGACCGGCACCTGACGTTCGTTTTCGTCGGCGCGGGCTACGCGGGCGTCGAAGCGCTCGCCGAGCTGTCCGACCTCGTCGAGGACGCGCTCCGCTGGTACCCGCGGCTGCGGGAGGCTCGCCGTCGCTGGGTGCTCGTCGACGCGGCGCCCCGGATCCTCTCGGAGATCCCGAGCAAGCTCGGCGACTACGCGGCGCGCGAGCTGGCAGCGCGCGGCATCGAAATCCACGTCGGCACGACGCTCGCGTCGGCGGCGGCCGAAGAAGTCGTGCTGGGCGACGGGACGCGGATCCCGACGCGGACGCTTGTCTGGACGGCCGGCGTCACGCCGAACCCGCTCCTCCGCGAGTGGGGGCTGCCTCTGGACGAGCGCGGCCGCGTCGAGGTGGACGACGTTCTGCGGGTGCGCGGCCACGAGCACGTGTGGGCGCTCGGCGACTGCGCTCGCGTCCCGAACACGCGCAGCGAGCAGCCCGATCCGCCGACGTGCCAGCACGCGCTGCGCCAGGCGCGCCGCCTGGCGAAAAACCTCGCCGGGGAGCCGGAGCCGTACGGCTACCGGATGCTCGGCCAGGTCGCGACACTCGGCCGCCACAAGGGAATCGCCGAGGTGCTCGGGCTGCGCCTGCGCGGTTTCCCCGGCTGGTGGGTGACGCGGACGTATCACCTCTACCAACTGCCCCTTGTGCAGCGGAAGTTCCGCGTCGTCGTGGACTGGACCGTGGCGCTCTTCTTCCGTCGCGACATCGCCGAGCTCGGGCAGCTCGGGCATCCTGAAGGCCTATGAGCGCACCGAAGCAAATCGTCCTCGCCATCGACGTCGGCGGCTCCCACGTGAAGGCCCTCGCCTCGAACGAGAGCGAACGGCGGCGCTTTGAGTCCGGACCGTCCCTTTCCGCAGCCGAGATGGTGGCCGGCGTCCTCGAGCTCGTCGAGGGATGGAGCTGGGACGTCGCGAGCATCGGGATCCCGGCCCGCGTGCGGGACGGCAAAGTCGCAGCCGAGCCGGTCAACCTCGGCCCAGGCTGGGTCGGCTTCGACTTCGAGGCGGCGCTCGGCAAGCGGGCCAAGGTCGTGAACGACGCCGTGATGCAGGCGGTCGGTAGCTACGAGGGCGGCCGCATGCTCTTTCTCGGGCTCGGCACGGGCCTCGGCACGACGCTGATCCTCGACGGCGTGGTCGCGCCGCTCGAGCTAGGGCACCTCCCCTTCCGCAAGAAGACGTTCGAGGACTACGTCGGCGAGCGAGCGCTGAAGAAGTCCGGCCCGAAGAAGTGGCGGAAAGCCGTCTTCGAGGCCGTCGAGACGCTCACTGCGGCGATGGAGCCGGACGAGGTTGTGCTCGGCGGCGGCGCTGTCGCCGACCTTGACGAACTGCCGCCGCGGTGCCGGCGCGGCGCGAACGAAAACGCATTCCTTGGCGGGTTCCGGCTCTGGGATCCCGACTGGACCGCGCACGCCGGCTAGGAACCGCTCGGCGCCTTACCGGGGACGCTACGGACCCGGGTGACGGTGAATTGGCGCGGCGGTAGCCACTGCCAGAGCTACTTCCCGCCGCGGCTGACGGTGCAGCTGTACCCACGCGGGTAGCCAGCGCCGACGTGGGAGCGGCGGACCGCCGCTATCGCGCAGCTGGTTCCTGAGCTCATGCTCCTGTAGCGCCGCCGAGACACGCTCGGCCTGTTCAACCGCTCAGGACTTGTGGGAGATGAGACCGAGCATCGAGGCAAGGGTACTCCCGGCGAGTGACCTGACGACTCAGCGCGCGCGCTCGAGCTCGAGGCACGCAGCGAGTGCCGCCTCGGCAACCTCGAGCTGAGCCGCCGACGGCTCGGCGGTCGAGAAGCGATGCTGGAGCTCGTGCCCCGGCTTCGCAAGCGCCTTGGCGAGCGGGTTCGAGGGATGCCGGGTCATCCAGCCGAATAGCTCGGTCGCGGCCGCGACTGCGCCGACCTGGGCGACGGCTTGCGCCTGGCGGCGGTGCCGCTCGGGCGCGAGGGCCGCGAGCGTGTTGCCGATCGCCGAGGTGGCGAGGAGCGGGCCGACGAGGTGCCCTCCGCAGCGCTCGTGCTCGCGCGTCGCGCGCGTCCCGTGCTCATAGCTGCCGATCGAGATGTGCTCGGCGCCGTGGTAGGCGGCGAGATCGCCGGAGCGAAGCGCAAGGACGGCCGGCGCGAAACTGGCGAGGCCGGAGAGGAGCTCGCGCGCGAGCGGACGTAGCCGCGACTCGCGCAGCCCGCGGACCAGGACGGCCGCGCCGAGCATCGAGGCGAGGACGGACGGGCTCTCCATCGGCAGCTTCGCGGCCGGCAGCTTCACCTTCACCTGCGGCAGAAGCGCGAGCGCCTCGAGCATGCGGGCCGGCCCGCGCAGGAGCGGATTCCGGACGCGCGACGCCTGCAGCCGCTTCCGCGCCGACGCCACCTCGATCCGGCCGTCGCTGCGCCGGATCGCGCACGCCCACGAATGCGGCCCATGCACGAGCACCCCGTTCGGCAGAGCCATCCCGCCGAGCCTGATCTTCTCCTCGGCCATGTTCTTCAGGGTACTGCCGGTCAGCCGAGGACGGTTTGCGCCGCATGGCGCAGCCAGCGCACGCCGAGCTCGAGATCGGCGACCGGAATCCGCTCGTCGGCGGAATGGATCAGCGTCGCGGCGAGCTCCGCGGGCATCTCGCCACTCGCGGGGAAGAAGCCGTAGGCGACCGTGCCGAAGGCGTCGCGCAGCCAATGGCTGTCCGTGAAGCCGGCGCATGTGAGGGGCGCCGCCCTTGCGCCGGGCACCGCCTCCGCTACGAACTCCTCGAGCGCGCTCCAGAGCGGCGTGTCGAGCGGCGAGCGCGTCCCGCCGCGCGCCTCGATCCACTCGAGCTCGTAGTCGACGTCGCCGCCGAGCACCGCGCGAATCATCGGCTCGACGTGCTCCGGGTGCTGGCCGGGCAGGAGCCGGCAGTCCACCTCGATCTCGCAGAGCGCCGGGATGACGTTCCGCTTCTGCGAGGCGGAGATGATCGTCGGCGAGAACGTCGGCACGAGGAGGGCGTCAACGAGAGCGGCAGCGGGCCGTGACGCCGCTGCGACCCGCTCCACAGCGTCCTGCGCCGGCGGCACCTCACCGAGCGCCGCGCGCAGGAATCCCTCGACCTCGGGACCGAGCTGCGGCTCCGGCCGGTACTCCGCAATCCGCTCGATCAGCACCGTCGCCTTGACCAGCGCGTTGTCGGCGATGCGCGGCATCGACGCGTGCCCCGAGCGGCCGCGCACGCGCAGCGTGAACGGCGCGGTCATCTTCTCGGCGACCGTCGGCAGGTAGAGGATCGTCCCGTCGGCGAGCTCGAGCCGCTCGCCGCCGCCCTCGTTGACGGCGTAGTCGCAGCGAACTGCGTCGGGATGCTCTTCGCACAGCCACTCGAGGCCGAAGCCCGCGCCGACCTCCTCGTCGGCGGTCGCCGCGAAGATCAGGTCGCCGCTCGGCTTGAACCCCTCGCGCGCGAGCGACGCCATCGCGACAGCGTTCGCCGCCACCTGGCTCTTCATGTCGAGCGCGCCGCGTCCCCAGACCTCGCCGTCGCGGAGCTCGCCGGAGAAGGGCGGCACCGACCACTCGGCCGGGTCGGCGAGCACAACGTCGGTGTGGCAGAGGAGTAGGAGCGTCGGCCCGTCGCCGCCGGGAATCCGCGCCACGAGGTTGGCGCGCTCGGGCACCTTCGCGATCAGCTCCGACTCGACGCCGTTCGCCGCGAGGTAGTCGCGGAGCAGCTCGGCCGCCGCCGTCTCGTTCCCGGGCGGGTTCGTCGTATCGACGCGGATCAGCCGCTGGAGGAGGTCCGTGACCTCGTCGCGGAGATCGGTCCCGGACATGCGCCGAGCATACTTCGTTCATGTCGGATCTCTTCTCCGAGGCGGCCGACCGCCGCAGCAGCGAGTTCGCACCGCTCGCGCAGCGGCTGCGTCCGTCGACGCTCGACGACTTCGTCGGGCAGCGGCACATCCTCGGCGAAGGCTCGGCGCTGCGGCGCGCGATCGAAGAGGACCGAGTCCACTCCTCGATTTTCTACGGCCCGCCCGGCAGCGGGAAGACGACGCTCGCCCGGATCGTCGCGGCGACGACCGGCGCCGCGTTCGAGGAGCTGTCGGCGGTGTCGGCGACGGTGAAGGACGTGCGCGAGGTGCTCGCGCGGGCGCGGGAGAGACTCGGCACGAGCGGAACGCGCACGATCCTCTTCCTCGACGAGATCCACCGCTTCAACAAGGCGCAGCAGGACGCGCTCCTCCCGGGCGTCGAGGTCGGCCTCCTGACGCTGATCGGCGCGACGACCGAGAACCCGTACTACGAGGTCAACTCCGCGCTCATCTCGCGGACGCAGGTCTACGAGCTCGAGACGCTTACGCCGGAGGAGATGGAAGTCGTGGTCCGCCACGGGCTGGCGGAGGTCGGCGGCGAGGCGTCCGACGAGGTCGTCCAACTGATCGCCCAGCGCTCGGGAGGCGACGCGCGCACGGCGCTGAACATCGTCGAGCTCGCGCACGAGACGGCGACCGGCGCGGTCACGGTCGAGAACGTCGAGGACGCCGCGCGCAAGCCGCCGCTCGTCTACGACAAGGCCGGCGACGCGCACTACGACTACACGTCCGCCTTCATCAAGTCGATGCGGGGCAGCGACGCCGACGCGGCCGTCTACTACCTCGCCGCGATGCTCGAGGGCGGCGAGGATGCGCGGTTCATCGCCCGGCGCATGATCGTCCTCGCCTCCGAGGACATCGGCAACGCAGATCCGCGCGCACTGCTCGTTGCGGTCGCGGCGGCGCAGGCGGTCGAGCACGTCGGACTGCCCGAAGCGCGGCTCAACCTCTCCCAGGCGGCGATCTATCTCGCGCGGGCGCCGAAATCCAACGCGAGCTACATGGCGCTGAACCGCGCCACAGCCGACGTCCTCGAGCATGGCGCGAGCCGCCCGCCGAAGGCGCTGCGCAACGCCTCCTGGTACGGCCGCAAGCTCGGCCACGGCGAGGGCTACGTCTACCCGCACGGCGATCCGGCCGGCTTCGAGGCGAGCTACCTCCCCGAGGAGCTACGGGACCGGACGTACTACGAACCGTCCGGAAACGGCGAAGAGGAGTCAGGCGAAAGCGAGTCGTAGGCGGAGCGCTCGCCTAACATCGGTGGAATGGACGCGCCGGAGTAGCTCTTCAGAGGATGGTGGCGCCGAGGGCGGAGGCGACGAGCTCGACGGCGAGTTGGCCGGTCGTGTTTTCGCGGTCGAGGATCGGGTTGACCTCGACGACATCCATCGAGTCGGCGAACCCGAACTCCGCAACCGTCTCCATCGCGAGGTGCGCCTCGCGGTAGGAGAGGCCGCCGCGCACCGGCGTGCCGACGCCGGGCGCCACGTCGGGATCCACGGCATCCATGTCGAGCGAGACGTGGAGGAAGCCGGCCCCGGATGCGTGCGCCAGCGCCTCGCGCATGCACGGCTCGATGCCGATCCGGTCGACCTCGCTCATCGTGAACACCTTCGCCTCGAGCTCGTGGAGGAGCTTCCGCTCCCCGTCGTCGAGCGAGCGGACGCCGACGAGCGCGAGCTTTCCAGACTCGATGGCGGGCAGCGGCCAGTCGTCCCGGCCGAACGCCTCGCCCGCAAGCCCGAGCGCGGCGGCGAGCACCATGCCGTGCACGTTCCCGGTCGGCGATGTCGCCGGCGTGTTGAGGTCGCCGTGGGCGTCGACCCAGACGACGCCGCCCCGGCCGCGCGCCTGCGCCATCCCCACGAGCGAGCCGAGCGCGACGGAGTGGTCGCCGCCGAGCACGAGCGGCATCGCGCCGCGACGAGCCGCCTCCGCCACGAGCTTGGCGACGCGGTTGCAGAGGTCGAGGATCTGCTCGAGGAAGCGAGCGTTCTCGTCCCCCTCGTCCGTCGACTCGGCGACCGGCGCGAGAACGTTGCCGATGTCCGACACGGTGACGCCGAGCTTGGAGACGAGGTGCTGCTCGATGCCCGCGTAGCGGATCGCCGACGGGCCCATGTCGACCCCGCGCCGGCCCGCGCCGAGATCCATCGGCGCGCCGATCACGGCAATCTCCCGTGGCTTCGTCTCGACACTCACCGCGGAGAGGCTAGCTCCACCTGGTTACACTGACCGCCGCCTGGCGCGGCGAGGTAGCTCAGCTGGTAGAGCACTCGGCTGAAAACCGGGGTGTCGCCGGTTCGAGTCCGGCCCTCGCCACTCGCGTTTTTCTCCGCAATGTGCGGGCTTTCGCCCGCGCGGGCCTTGATCCGTCCCCGCCAGGCTTTACGTTCTCCCTGTCTCGGGCCGTTCACTTTTCAAGGGGAGGGAAGCACGGACATGAGCACGCTGGAGCGTTACTTCGGCTTTGCCGCGCGAGGCACGACACTCGGGCGGGACACGATGGCCGGCGTCACGACATTCGTCGTGATGTCGTACATCATTTTCCTCAACCCGATCATCCTCACGGGCGCGACGCCGAAATTCGGCGCTCCGCTCGCGTTCTCCGCCGTCCTGACGAGCACCTGCCTCGTCGCCGGCGTGATGTCGATGCTGATGGGGATCACGACGAACTACGCCTATGCGATCGCGCCGGGCCTCGGTCTGAACGCGGTCGTGGCGTACGGTCTCGTCGCGAGCGGCAAGGCGAGCTTCCCGGAAGCGATGGGACTCGTCGTGCTCGAGGGTGTCGCGATGGTCATCCTCGCGGTCAGCGGCTTGCGCGAGCTGATCTTCAGGGCGATCCCGCTCGAGCTGAAGAAAGCGATCGCGATCGGCATCGGGCTTTTCATCGCGTTCATCGGGCTCTACAACTCGGGCATCGTCGCGTCCATCCCGGCGAACGGCACACCGGTCCAGCTCGGCAGCTTCACGACCTGGCCGATCTTCGTTGCGATCTTCGGGATTCTCTTCACCTTCGCGATGCGAGCGATCCGGTTCAAGGGGGATCTGATCGTCGGGATCATCGGCACGACAATCGTGGCGACGGTCATCAACGCGCTCGTCAGCCACCACCGCGTCTTCGGCACGTCGGTGGCGACGTGGCCGGGCTGGCATCACCTCTACGCCTCGCCGAACTTCGGCCTGCTCGGCAAGATCAGCATGCACTCCTTCTCGAGCACGCAGCTCGGAGTGATCGCCTCGCTCGTCTGGGTCTTCTCCCTGTTCCTGAGCGACTTCTTCGACTTTTCGGGGACGGCGATCGGCGTCGGCAACGCGGCGGGCTACGTCGACTCCGAGGGCAACATCCCGGAGTTCAAGAAGGCTCTGATCGTCGACGGCCTCGCGGCCGTGGCGGGCGGCGCGGCTTCCGCCTCGTCGGCGACGACGTACATCGAGTCGGGCTCGGGCGTCGCGGCCGGCGGCCGCACCGGCTGGGTCGCGGTCGTGGCCGGGCTGCTCTTCTTCCCGTTCATGTTCATCTCGCCGCTGATCGGGATGGTTCCGGCGCAGGCGACGGCGGCAGCGCTGATCGTCGTCGGCTGGCTGATGATCTCGACGCTCACCGAGATGGAGGGCGAGGCCGAGGGCGAAGGCGCCTCCAAGCTCGCAGGGATCGACTTCCACGATCTCGCAATCGGCCTTTCGGCTGCGCTCACGATCGTCGTCATGCCGTTCACGTACTCGATCACGAACGGGATCGGCTTCGGCTTCATCACGTACACGCTGATCTGTGCGGCGCGGCGTGAGTGGAAGCGGATCCACCCGATCATGTGGGTCGTGACCGCGGCGTTCGTCCTCTACTTCCTCGTGCCGTTCCTCCAGCAGCACGTCAGCTGGTTCGGCGGCCACCTGACCTAGCACCGCGCAGTAACGACGAGGCCCCCGACGGCGGTGACGCCTTCGGGGGCCTCAGGCCGTTCGGACCGGTGTGACCGTGTCGCGGACGACCGTTGGCCGGAGCCTACTGCCTCGTTGCGCGCAGCGCGGTTGCCGCCGGCGCCGAGAATTCCGCAAATTCCGCGAAGCCCCGGCGGCCGGGATCACGGGGCGTCGAGCCCGAGCAGGATCTCCGTCCCTTCCTGCGCGCGCAGGAGTTGCGCGGCGTCGCCGTTCGAGACGGCGAGAGCGAGGCTGCCGTAACTGTCCTCGTAGAGGATCAACTGGCCGCGCGGTGCGTCGGCGAACGTCCTCGCGGACACGGCGTAGAAGTGCTCGCCGCGACAGGTGATCTCGATCCGTGTGCCGGCGCCGAGGTCGGTTGCGCCAAGCTGGTCGCGCCTCAGGTTGAGCGCGACGTTGCCGAAGCGGTCGATGCCGAGGGCGGTGGCGCGCACCCGGTTGGCACCGACTTGCGGCTGCGGGATCTCGAGGCGCACGAGCGCGTCGGGGTCGACCGGCGGGCCGAGCTCCGCAGGCTCGACGCCCCGCGCGAGGTGGGCCGTCGCGGGCGCGAAGAGGTCACGGCCGTGGAACGTCCGGGAGACGGGCTGGAGCGAGTAGTCCGGGTTCGCGAGCTCGTACGCTGCCGCGACCCCGCCGAAGCGGTCGACCGCGGGCAGGAGAAGGCCGTTGTCGGGGCCGACGTGGAGGCGTCCATCCTCGTCCCGGATCGCGAGAGCGCGGCGCTCGCCGCCTACGCCGGGGTCGACGACGGCGAGGTGAACTCCTGCTGGCATGTAGGGCAGCGTGTTCGCGAGCGTGAGTGCCCCTTGCAGGATCCGGCCTGGCCGGATCCCGTGTGTGATGTCGATGACACGGGCGTCCGGGGCGATCGTCGCGATGACGCCGCGGCACGTGCCGACGAAGTGGTCGGCGAGACCGAAGTCGCTGAGGAAGGTGATCAGCGGCGCCATAGACGGCCGAGGCTAGCCCTTCGCGGCGAGTGCGCGCCGGAGGGACGCGACTAGGCCGTCGAGGTCGTGACTGTCGGCCTCGGCGGCGATCGTGAGGCCGAGGTCGCGTGCGGCGCCGGCGGTCTGAGGGCCGATGGCGACGACGGGAACGGCGCGGGCCTTGGTGCGAGCGAGCGCGCGCGCCGCAGAGGGCGAGGCGAGCAGGACGAGGTCGAGCTCGGGCGTCTCGACGGGCGCGAGCTCGACGGTGCGGTACAGCGGCAGGAAGTCAGCGACGAGCTCCTCGGCGAGAAGCTGCCGGGCTCCCTCCGCTGCGGCGAGGAGGACGCGACCGGCCGGGCGCGGCAGCTCGGCAAGCAGGCCCTCCTGTGTGGAGTCGGACGGAACGAGGTCGGGCTCGATGCCGTGCCCGCGAAGCGCGGCGGCGGTTCCCGGGCCGATCGCTGCAACGCGCTGCGGTGGGGAAGTGAGCCGACGCGCGAGCTCGGCGGCGCCGTTCGGGCTCGTGACGACGACCCAGTCGTAGCCGCTCGGGTCGACCGGCTCGTCGCCGAGCGGCTCGATCGCGATCAACGGCCAAAGAACGGGCACGCAGCCGACCGTCTCGAGCCGCTGCGCAAGCTCGTCGGCCTGGCCGGCGGCTCGGGTGACGGCGACGCGAGGACGGAGGCTCTCACCCACCATCCCAAACCCCCACCCACCACGGGGAATCAGAGAGTAGGCCGGAGTGTGTCGCGCGGCCGTGCGGACTTCGCGGCGAAAGCGTCAATTTCCCGCTCACCCGCCGCGACTGGATGCGATCGCCGCGAGCTCCTCGCCGAGCGCTCGCGCGTCCGGCCCGGAGCGCCGCTCGAGCCATGACCCGTCTTCCGCCGCGACCATGCCCATCAACGTCTCCCCGTCGTGGTGGGCCGCAACGGGCGCGAGGCATCCACCGCCCACCACTGCGATCACGATCCGCTCCGCCTCCACACGCTCCCGCGTCTCGGCGTCGTCGGCGGCCGCCACGAGGTGCTCCTCCCCCGTGCGAACCTGCAGCGCCAGCGCACCCTGGCCTGCCTCCGGCAACAGCTCGTCCACGCTGAAGCGATAGCCGATCTCCGCACCGAGCCCGAGCCGGTCGAGCCCGCACGCCGCGAGCACGATCGCGTCGAGGCCGCGCTCGCCGCGCTTCCGCAGTCGCGTGTCGACGTTGCCGCGCAGCGGCTCGATCTCCAGCGACGGCTCGAGCGCGAGCAGCTCGGCCTTCCGCCGCACTGACGCGGTGCCGATCCGCATCCCCGGCCGGATCCCGTCGGCGCCGCAGAGCGCGTCGCGCGGGTCCTCCCGCCGGAGGAAGGCGCCAATCGACAGACCCTCCGGATCGGTCGCCGTCAGATCCTTCGCGGAATGCACCGCAACGTCAATCCGTCGCTCGAGCAGTGCCTCCTCGAGCTCCTTGACGAAGACGCCGCGCGAGCCGATCTCTCCGAACGGCAGCGAGCGGTCGCGGTCGCCGGCCGTGGTGATGGGCAGGACCGCAAGCTCGATCCCCGGCGCGCGCAACGCCGCGAGGGCGCGCTCGGCCTGGGTAAGGGCGAGCCTACTGCCGCGGCTGCCGACGCGGACGAGCACAGGCGATCGTCCTCCGCACGGGAGGGGCGCAACCCGCGATCCGCGGCCGCACCCGGATGAAAGCCGTCGGCGCCTGGAGCGGCAGAGGACGCCCACTGACGGGCCTGACCTTCAGCGCTCGTCCTCGCCGAGACCGAAGAGGTGCCGCACAGCCTCAGCATAGAGGACCCCATCGGCTGCCGCGGCCGCCTGCTTCATGCGGACGGTCGGGAGATGGAGGAGCTTGTTGACGATCTGCGCGGTGACCGACTCGACAGCGCGCCGCTGGCTGTCGTCGAGCCGCTCGAGCAGCGACTCGGCCTTGCGCAGCTCCGCCGTGCGGATCTCCTCCGCCCTCGCGCGCAGCGACGCGATCGCCGGGACCACGTCGAGCGACGCGTGCCACTCGTGGAACTTCTCCGCCTCGGCGGCGACGAGCGACTCCGCCCGCTCCGCCTCGCGGCGGCGGCCCGACAGTGTCTCGGCCACGATCTCCTCGAGGTCGTCGATGTCATAGAGGTAGCAGCCGTCGAGGTCGCGAATCGCCGGATCGAGGTCGCGCGGAACGGCCAGATCGACGAGCAGCAGCTGGCGGCCGCGCCGACGCTGCAGCGCGCGACCGACGGCGTCGGCGTCGAGGACTACCCCCGGCGCGTTCGTCGAGGCGATCACGACGTCGGCGAGACCGAGCTGCTCCTCGATCTCCTCTCGGCCGGTCTTGCTATTCGCGACAAGGGCGATCTCGGCGCCGCGACTGCGGAGGTTCCGCGCCGCCTGCTCGCTCACCGTGCCCGCGCCGAGGAGAAGAATCGAGTGCCCGGCGAGGCTCCCGAAGACCTGCTCCGCGAGGGCCGCGGCGGCGGACGAGACCGACGCCGGGCTCTCGCCGATCGCGGTCTGCGTCCGCACTTTTCGGCCTGCGTGCAGCGCCTGCCGGAAGACGCGGTCGAGAAACGACCCCGTCGCGCCGAACTGGTGCGCGGCCCGCACCTGCCCGAGAATCTCGCCCTCGCCGGGGACGAGGGAGTCGAGCCCGCCGGCGACTCGGAAGAGGTGGAGAGCCGCAGCCTGGTCCTGCAGCCGGTAGAGCGCCGGCTCGACGTCCGGTTCGAGCTCGGCCAGCGCCGCGACCGCGTCGCGCTCCGCCGCCTCGCCGTCCTCGGCAGCGAGATAGAGCTCGGTGCGGTTGCACGTCGAGAGGCAGACAGCCTCCCGGCCTCCCTCGGCGAGACGCGCGGCGAGCGCCTGCGCCTCCTCGCGTTCGAGCGCGACCCGTTCGCGCAGCTCGACCGGTGCGTGGTGGTGCGACGTGCCGACGAGGACGAGGCGAATCACGCGAAATGGCTCCCCGGCAAGGCAAGTCGCACGACGACGACAAACACGAAGCCGACGAGCGCGAGGTAGGCGGCGCGCCGTCCCGCCCAGCCGGCGACGAGCCGCAGGCCGAGGTAGGCACACCAGACGACCCAGGTCGCGACGGTTGCCGCAATGAGCGCATCGAAGCGGTCGCCGCGCGCCACGAGGCGCCCGAGCCCGACGGCGATCCCAAGCGTCAGGAGCGGCACCGACCACGCGACCGTACGCAGCGCGAGCCCGTCGAGCGTCGCGAGCGCCGGCACGGGACGCCGCAGGATCGTCGCCGGCCGCGTCTTCAACCTGCGCTCCTGCCAGACGTAGAGGCCGGAGAGCGCCGCCGCGAGCGTCAAGCCCGCGAACGCGGCGAGGACGAAACCGACGTGCAGGACGAGGAAGAGGTTCGAGTAGTGGTTCGCGCTCCCGATTCCCGTTCCGCCGCCGGCACGCGCCGCGACGAGCAGCGCGACCGCCAGCGGCATCACGGCAAGGCCGAGCAACCGATACGGCCGCCGGCAACCCCAGATCAGATACGCGGAGACGACGAGCCAGACGAAGAGCTCGAGCGACGACGCCCACGTCCCCCACGGGAAGCCGTCGTCGCGCGCGGCCTGCACGGCGAGAAGCGCGGTCTGGGCGAGCCAGCCGAGCCGCACTCCCCACGTCGCAAACCGCCCCGCGCTCCCCGGCCGCCGCGCGTCGCCGAGGTACCCGACGGCCGCCTCCCCGTAGAGGAGAAGCGCCGGCCAGAAGAGGAGCTCAGCCAACGGGAGCTGCCTCCCGCTCCTCGTCCTCGGCGGCCGGCGTGCGGCCGGCGAGCTCGTCCACCTCACGCTCGAGCCGCTGCAGCTTGAGCGCGATGATCAGGACGTAGGCGAGGACGACGGCGAAGACGACGCAGTACGCGGCCGTGACGTATTTCTCCGCGTTGGTCACGCGAGCACCTCCTTCAGCTCACGGAGGCGTAGATCGAGCCGCTTGCCCGCGAGCTCGACGCGATACAGCGTGTACGCGAGCACGAGCAGCGCGGCCTGCGCGATGCAATACGTGACGAGGATCCAGCCGCCGAAGTTCGGGCCGTGGAGCGTGAAGACCCTGGGATGAAGGACCTCCTTCGCGAGCCGGATCGCGGCGAAGCTGACCGGGATGAGCACGACGCCGAACAGCGCGTAGACAGCGCTGAGGTTCGCGCGCTGCGGACCGGGGTCGACCGAGAAGCGGAGCATGAAGTAGGCGCAGTAGAAGAGGTAGAGGATCAGAAAGAGCACGAGCTCGTCCTCGCTCCAGACCCACCAACGTCCCCACGAGATCCTGGCCCAGATCGAGCCGGTTACCAACACCATCGCGCCGAAGATCAGGCCCTGGTGGACCCAGACGTAGCTCTCGAGGTCGGCGCGCGGATCGCGCTTCCAGAGGTGCCGGAATGCCTTCCACGCGCCGGCGGCGAAGCACACGTACGCCGTGAACGCGATCGAGACATGGAAGTAGAAGATCCGCTGCGAGAAGCCCTGGTTCGCGTCGTCCGGCGCCACGTAGAAGACGAAGAGGAGCGCTGTCGTGATCAGTACGAGCGACGCCACCGCGAGCGCGGGCAAGGGAATGCGGGAAGGACGACACACTGCCCGGATTGTCGCAGCAGCCGTCCTCATTCCGCGACGACGTACTCGAACGAGCCCCAGCAGACGACGCCGAACAGGAGGTCGTAGAGGGCGAGGAAGCCGAGGTACCTGCCGGGCGAGTGACCGATGCTCGCGCCGACGGCCCCGACGACGATCGGCATCGCGAGCGGCAGGAAGAGGAGAGGCAGAAGCAGGTCGCGCGCGCGGGTTACGACGGCCATCGCGCCGAGGAACGTCCCGACCGCGCAGATCCCGATGTCGGCGAGCACGACCGCGAGCACGGTCGAGCCGCCGATCCGGTGGAAGAAGAGCGCGTACAGCGGCAGCGCCACGACCTCGGCGGCGCCCAGGAAGGCGAGCGTCGCAAGCGACTTCGCGAGCCAGATCGCGCTCCGGTCGCACGGCGCGAGAACGAGGCCGTCCATCGTCCGCTGCTCCCGCTCCGGCACGAAGGCGCGGCCAAGGCCGAGCAGCGCGGTGAAGAGGATCGCCACCCAGAGGAGCCCGGTCGTCTCGAGCCGCGACGGGTTGCCCGGCAGGGCGAAGTGGAAGACGACGAAGACCGCCGCGACGAAGAGGAGCATCGCCGGCAGCGTGTCCTTCGCCCGCAGCTCGAGGAGCAGATCCTTGCGCGCAAGCGCGCCGACGTCACGGACGTAGGTCATGTCCCGAGCGCGAGCCGTCCGCTCGCGAGCGGCGCGACGCGCGCCGGATCGTGGGTGGAAACGAGGAACGTCCGCTCTCCGCGCAGCTCCGTGAGCTGGTCGTCGAGCAGCTCTGCTCCCGCTTCGTCGAGCGCGGTGTACGGCTCGTCGAGCACGAGCAGCGCGGGATCGTGGAGAAGGACGCGACAGAGCGCGAGCCGCTGAGTCATGCCGCGCGAGTATGCCGCGACGCGGTCGTGGCGGGCCTCCCAGAGCCCGAAGCGCTCGAGCAGCATCCCGATCCGCTCGCGCCGCTCGGGCACGCGATAGAGCCGTCCGTAGAGGTCGAGGTTCTCGAGTGCGGTCAACTCGCGGTACACGAGCGGCTCGTGGCCGAGGTAGCCGAGCTCGGCGCGGGTGGCGCGCCGCTCGACCGTCCCCGAGGTCGGCGCGGCGAGACCGGCGCAGATCCGTAGCAGCGTCGTCTTGCCCGAGCCGTTCGGCCCGGTGACGACGAGAAACCCGCCGTCCGGCAACTCGAGGTCGACGCCACGGAGGACGCGCTTCTCCCCGTAGCGCTTGCCGAGCCGATGCGCCGTGAGCACGACGCCAGGATAGGGGGCGGACGCGGTTTACCGGCGTTTTACGGCGCCTTTGCCCGTAGGCGTGCTCGGCTCCGGTCTCCTACCTCCGCTACCGAAACGCGACCGAGGGGGGCAAGATGATGAACAAGAAACTGTGGATCGGAGTGGCGGCGGCCTGTACGGCTCTTGCCGTCGCGGGACTCGCCGCAGCCCACAACCGGGACGCCGGCGTTCAGTCCGCGACCGCGACGTTCAACGCGACGAGCGTCACGGAGAAGGTGCAGGCGACCTGCACAGCGGGCGGAGACACGTATGCCTTCACGCGTGCGATCTACACCGGCACGGCCACGAGCAGCGATCCGCGGCTGAGCGGGCCGGTCACGATCCGCGCGAAGAGCCTCGTCGACACGACGACCGGCGTCGGCGGCCTCGTCGGCCGGATCCGGATCGACGGGACGGACTCGAGCGGCGCCTATGGCGTCGTCCGGACTGCCATCTCGAACGGCCAGGCGGCCGGCGTCGTCCACGCGAAGCTGCACGGCCCGGGCGGCTGGCTCCTCGCCTCGCTCGGTTCCGGCTTCGACACCGCTAGCGGCTTCTCGTCGGGGACGGTCGGGGCGGCGACGACCGGTGCCGGCGCGATCTTCTCCGGCGGCTCGTGCCTCCGCGCCGTGCACGGCAAGGGGAACGGCCACAAGCCTCTGCGGCTGAGGTTCGAGCTGCGCTACTAGCGCGTCAGTCTCGAAGCGTGGGGGCGCTGATGCGCATCGGCGCCCCCGCGAGTCTCACGTCGCCGCGTCGAGCGCGACGAAGACCGCGAAGGCGACCGAGATGACGCCGTTCATCGTGAAGAACGCGGTATCGAGACGGCGCAGGTCGCCGGGACGCACGAGGGAGTGCTCGTACGCGAGCAGCGCCGCCACCGCCGCGACGCCGAGCCAGTAGAGAGCGCTGACCGGCAGCCCGAGCCCGACCGCGACGAGACAGGCGACAGTCGCTGCGTGCGAGAGGCGGGCGCCGTGGAAGGCGCCGCCGACGCCGAACCGCGTCACGATCGAGTGGAGACCTTCCCGCCGGTCGATCTCCTCGTCGAAGAGCGCGTAGAGGAAGTCGAAGCCGGCGATCCAGAGCGCGACCGCCGCGCCGAGCGTCCACGCCTGCCACGGCAGCTTCCCGGTGATCGCGACCCAGGCACCGACGGGCGCGAGCCCGTCCACCGCGCCGAGCCAGAGGTGACAGAGCCACGTGAAGCGCTTCAGATACGGGTAGACCACGAAGCCGACAACGGGAATCGGCCACAGCCAGTGGACGAGCGGGTTCAGCTGCCAGACGGCGACGAGGAAGAGCGCGAGCGACGCGGCACAGAAGAGGGCGACCTGTGGAATCGAGAGCTGTCCGCTCGGAAGCTCGCGCCCGGCGGTGCGCGGATTGCGCGCGTCGATGCCTGCGTCGATTAGCCGGTTGAGCGCCATCGCGAGCGAGCGGGCGCCGACCATCGCGAGCGTGATCCACAGGAGGTCGTGACCACTCGGCGTCCCGTTCACCGCGAGAAAGGCGCCGACGTAGGCGAACGGGAGCGCGAAGACGGTGTGCTCGATCTTGACGAGCCGCGCGAAGCGCGCGGGCAGCGGCGCGAGCCCGGTCGCCGTCACGTCTGCTCGTGCTCGGTCGGCGTATCCGCGAGGAGCTCGAGCGCGTGCGCGAGCGCGGGCTGAAGCACTGCGAAGCCGTCGCGGCAGCCGCCGGTCGAGCCAGGAAGGTTGACGACGAGCGTCGAGCCGAGAACACCTGCCGTGCCGCGGGAGAGCAGCCCGTGCGGCGTCTTCGCGATCGAGTCGGCGCGCAAGGCCTGCGCGATTCCCGTCGCCTCGCGCTCGATCACGTCGCGTGTTGCCTCGGGCGTCACGTCGCGCGGCGCCAAGCCGGTGCCACCGGTCGTGAGCACGACCCGAGCGCCGGCCGCGAGCTCGCGAATCGCCGCGGCGATCTCTTCGCGCTCGTCGGCCACGACGCGCCGCCCGACCTCGTAGCCGTCGCCGCGGAGAAGCTCCTCGAGCGCGTCGCCGCTCTTGTCCTCGCGCGTCCCGGCCACGACGCCGTCCGAGACCGTGAGCACCGCCGCCTTCAGCTGACGCTCTCCTTCGTCTTCTCGACGAGCGCGACCTCGACGATCCGCATCTCCTTGTCGACCGCTTTCGCCATGTCGTAGACGGTGAGCGCCGCGACGGACGCCGCCGTGAGCGCCTCCATCTCCACGCCGGTCTGCGCGGTCGTCTCGGCGGACGCGACGATCTCGACCGACTCGTCGCCGACCGTCAGCGTCACCTCGACGTGCGAGAGCGGCAGCGGATGGCAGAGCGGGATGAGCTCGCTCGTCCGCTTGGCGGCCATGATCCCGGCGAGCTGCGCGGTCGCGAGCGCATCGCCCTTCGGCAGTTCGCGCAGGATCCGCGCGGTCGCGGCCGCCATCCGCACCTCGGCGCGCGCGACGGCTCGCCGGCGCGAGACGTCCTTGCCGCCGACGTCGACCATGCGCACGCCGCCGGTCTCGTCCACGTGCGAAAGCTCGCTCATTCCCCTGATCGTACGGCGTCGAGATCACTCAGCTGCGCCGAGATCCATTCGCGGATGTCGTGCGCGCGGACGTGGGCGCGGATCGCCTCAGCCCGGCGGCGTCGCTCGTCGGCCGGCAGCACGAGCGCCTCGTACAGCGCCCCGGCCTGTCCCGAGACGTCGAACGGGTCCACGGTGAGCGCCCACTCGCCGAGCTCCTCGTGCGCGCCGGCGTTCTCCGAGAGGACGAGCACGCCGTCGCGCTCGTTGAGGAGGAAGGCCTCCTTCGCCACGAGATTGAGCCCGTCGAAGACCGGATTGACATAGAGGACGTCGAACTGCTTGTAGCCCGCGAGCGAGCGCGGGAAATCGTCGGCGACGTCGAGCTCGACCGGCGTCCAGCCGTCCCGGCCGAAGCGCTCGTTCACCTCGGCGGCGGCCCGCTCGACGGCGGCGGCGTATTCCGCGTACTCCGGAATGTCTTGCCGCGACGGCGCGAGCAGGGCCATCATCCCGACCCGGCCGTGCAGCTCAGGGTGCTCGGAGAGAAGCAGCCCGAACGCCTCGAAGCCGCGCACGATGTTCTTTGAAGGGTCGATGCGATCGACGCGAACGATCAGCTGCTCGGGCCTGCGGGCGATGAGCGCCGCCTCGCGCTCGAGAACCTCCGGGTCGTCCCGCAACCGCTCGAACTCGTCGGCGTCGACTCCGATCGGATGCGCAACCACTCGCGTCACCCGACCGCGGCGCTCAGGCACGAAGCGATCGGCGCAGGCAAGGAAGGCGTCGCGCCACCGCTCCGTGTGGAAGCCGACGATGTCGTTCGCGAGCAGCCCTTCGTGGATCGCGACGCGGAGCTCTGCCGGCAAGGCGTCCCAGTAGTCCGGCTCCGGCCACGGAATGTGGATGAAGTGGGAGCTGACGACGTCCGGCCTCGCTTCCCGCAGAAGCCGCGGAGCGAGATAGAGGTGGTAGTCGTGGAAGAGGACGGCCGCCTCGGGCTCGCGGTCGAGCTCCTCCAGGGTCGCCGCGGCGAACGCCTCGTTCACGGGCACGTACCCCTCGTCCCACGCAGCGAGAAACTCCGGCCCGAGCTCGGGCGCGAGATCCCAGAGGTAGTGCTGGAGAAACCACAGCGCCGGATTCGCGACGACGTTGTAAAAGCGGTCATATGCAGCAGAATCGTGGACCACGAGCCGCAGCCGGTACGTGGCTCCGTCGCGCGTCGTCTCCTCGAAGGAGCCGTCGTGCTCGGCTGCGACAGCGCGATCTCCGTCGCTCATCGCGCTCGCCACCCACGTCACGTCGTGATGGGCGATGAGCCCGGAGAGAGCGGTTACGAGCCCGCCTCCGCCGCGCCGCGCAGTGCCGCCCTCGTACGTGACGGGCGCGCGATTGGCGACGACAAGAAGCTTGCGACGGGCCGTTGTCCGATCCGACAACGAGACTACTACGCCGAGCGCTCGAGGCGCTTCACGAAGCGGAGTCTCGAGCCGCGAGCACCGGGCTGCGAGTGGATCTCGAACTCGTCGGCGATCGTCCGTATGATCGCGATGCCGAGACCGCCCTCGCTCAGCTCCTCCCCTTCGAGCGGCGGCGGCCGCTCCGGGTCGAAGCCGGCGCCATCGTCCACGACCTCGATCCCGAGCGTCGTGGCGGTCAGCTCGTAGGAGATCGAGACGAAGCCGCTGTCGTCGGGATAGGCGTGGCGCACGGAGTTCGAGACCGCCTCGGTCAACGCAAGCTTGAGGTCGGCCAGCCCTTCGTCGGAGAGACCGGCGATATCCGCGAGGCCGCTGAGCACGAGTCGTGCGAGCGCGATGTACTCCGCGCGCGCGGGGATCCGAAGGCGGATCGTTCTGATCCCCTCGACCTCCTCGCCCGCTGTCTCTGCCAATGTCGCCTCGCTCATGCGCCCGCCACTACTCCTCTTTTCCGCAGATTCGAGGTTCTAAACCTGGCGATTTCTACCAGTCGCCTCCGGCCTTACTGCTCGTAAACGGGCCTTCCCATCCCGACGCCCGCTCTAACACCGTCGTTTCCACGGGGAAACGGTCGCCCTCCTAGACTGGCCCTCGTATGACGGCCGCCTCGCCCGCACCCGAGCGCAGACGGCCGCGGCCGGGATCGCTCGAGCGCCCCGTCAACGGACGGCTCTACCGGGGAACATGGCTGCTCGTCGGCCTCCCGCTCCTGCTGCTCGCGTTCAGCGTCTCGCGGCCCGCACCTCTGCAGCTGCCCGGCCTCCCGCCCGCCTTCGACCGCAGCGCGGCGTCGACGCTCGCGGCCGAGCTCGCGTCCCGCTATCCGGACCGCGTTCCCGGCACCGTGGGCGCGCAGGGCGCTGCGACATGGTTCTCCCAGCAGCTTGCGCCGTACGGCTTCCGCGTCACTCCCGACACGTTCACCGCCATCGTCGACGGCCGGCGCACCACCCTCACCGACCTCGTCGCGGAGAAGACCGGCCTCTCGACGCACGAGATCGTCGTCATGGCGCACCGAGACGACAGCGGCAACGGCAGCGGGCTCGACGACAACGCGTCGGGAACTGCCGCGCTCATCGAGCTCGCGCGCTCGTACGCGCCCACCGCCGTCGCACAGCGCGCCTCGCTCCCGTACTCCCTCGTCTTCGTCTCGACGGACGGTGCGGAGGAAGGCGAGCTCGGCGCGGCGCATTTCGCAGCCGAGGCGCAGACCCACGACGCGCTCGCCGTGATCAACCTCGATTCGATCGCCGGAACCGGGCTGCCGCGGCTCGAATTCTCCGGTGACAGCGCCCGTTCGCCCGCACCCGGCCTGCTCGAGACGCTACGGGCGGCGCTCGCGCACGAAGGAGGCGGGAATCCGTCCCGGCCGAGCGGCCTCGAGCAACTCCTCGGGCTCGGCTTTCCCTTCAGCGCCTACGAACAGGCGCCGTTCGTCAGCCGCGGCATCCCCGCCGTCACGATCACGACCGGCGGGCCGCGACCGCCGGCGGAAACGGGCCACGCGCAGCTGAACGTGACGCACCTCGGCGAGATTGGACTTGCGACGCAGGACACGGTGGACGCGATGGAGGAAGGGGTCTCGCTCGCGCAGGGGCCTTCCAGCTACGTGTTTCTCGGCCAGCGGCTCGTACGCGGCTGGGCGATCGAGATCGCCCTCATCGCCATGCTCCTGCCGTTCATCGCCGCGGCCGTCGACCTGTTCGCGCGCTGCCGGCGCCGCCGGATCCGCATTTCACCCGCGCTGCGCAGCTATCGCAGCCGGCTGGCCTTCTGGATCTGGGTCGGCGTGCTCTTCCTCGTCTTCGACGCCGCGGGCTTCTGGGGGAGCGGCGGCTCGCGGCCACCCACGCTCAATGGCATCAGCTGGCCGGCCGGCACGATGGTCGTCCTCGGTCTCCTCGCGGCAATCGGCTGGCTCGTGACGCGCGACCGTCTCCTGCCACGCCGGCCGATCCGGATGGAGGAGCAGCTCGCGGGGCACGCGGGTGCACTGCTCGCGCTGGCGGTGGTCGGCCTCCTCGTCGCCGCGACGAATCCGTTCGCGCTCATCTTCCTCCTGCCGTGCCTGCACTTCTGGCTCTGGCTGCCGCAACTCCAGACCCGGCCGCCACTCGCCCGCGCGGCGGTTCTGCTGGCCGGCTTCGCCGGGCCTGCGTATCTCGTCTGGACGTTCGCGACGCACTACGGGCTTGGCTGGGACGCGCCGTGGTACATCGCGCGACTATTCGCCGTCGGCTACGCGCCGCGAACGCTGCTGGTGATCTCGCTCGCCTGGCTCGCCGCGGCCGGACAACTCTTCGCGCTCGCCGCGAACCGCTATGCGCCGTATCCGGGGCCGCGAGAGCGGTCTCGCCGCGGTCCGATCCGCGAATTGCTCCGCATGCTCTTGATCGCACAGCGGCAGCGGACGCTCGACGCCGAGGCGAAGCGCGCCGTGCAGTAGGGCCGCTCAGGCGGCGCCGAGACGCAACCAGAAGACGACCGCTCCCGCCGCGACCTCGCCGTTTCCACGTGGAACGTGGACGAGTGCGTCGGCGGCGGCGGCGCGGGCGATCATGTGCGACTCCTGGCCGAGAATCGGCTCGAGCACGACGGCGTCGGCGTCCACACGCGAACGGGCGCGGACGAACTCGTCGCGCTCGGCGTTGCGCCGCAGGGCCGCCGCAGTGCGCCCGGGCTCGAACCGCGGCAGCGGCTCGGTGATCCCTTGCAGCGCGCGAAGAGCCGGCTTGACGAAGAGCTCCGAGCCGACGAGTGCGGAGACGGGATTGCCCGGTAGGCCGAAGACGAGCGTGTCGCCGCGCCTGGCGAAGGAAACGGGCTTGCCCGGTTTGATCGCGACGCGCCAGAAGATCTCCTCGACGCCGAGCTCCGCCTCCACCGCGCGGACGAGGTCGTGCTCGCCGACCGAGACGCCGCCGGAGGTGACGAGGACGTCGGCCGCGAGGCCGCGCTCCAGCGCCTCCCGCAGAGCCGACTCGTCGTCCGGAACCGCCGGCTCGGTCGTGACTTCCGCGCCGGCGAGCGCGAGCGCCGTGGCGAGCATCAGCGCGTTCGCCTCGTAAATCTGGCCCGGCTGCAGAGGTTCGCCGGGCTGGACGAGCTCGCTTCCGGTAACAAGGACGGCCACTCGGGGACGGCGAGCGCAGGCGAGAGAGGCGACGCCGGCCGCGGCGAGCGCAGCAAGGCGCGCGGCGTCGAGCCGGGCTCCGGCCGGGACCACGACGTCTCCCGCCGCCGTGTCACCGCCGCGCGGCCGCACGCTCGCGCCGGGCGAGAGTCCTCCTCCAACCTCGATACCGTTGTCTGTCTTGTCAACATACTCGACGGGGATGACGGCATCCGCGCCGGCAGGAACGACCGCTCCGGTCGAGATGGCAACCGCCTCGCCCGGCCCGACCTCTCCGTCGAACGGCCGTCCGGCCGCCGACTCTCCGGCGACGCGGAGCGAACCGGGAACGTCGGCCGAACGCACGGCGTATCCGTCCATGGCCGAGCTGGCGAACGGCGGCAGGTCCACGAGCGAGCGGGCGTCCGCCGCGGTGACGCGGCCCGCGGCCAGCGCGATGGCGACGTCTTCCGCCGGCAGCGGCCGCGCGAGCGCCAGCACGCGCTCCTGCGCCTCCTCGAACGTGAGTAACGAAGCCACGGCGGGTATACCGTAGTTGTGACCCCCGGAGACGAGGTCGCCGGTCGCTACCGGCTGGAGGAGCTGGCGGGCCGCGGGCCGATGTCGGAGGTCTGGCGCGCCCACGACAGCACGCTCGACCGCACAGTCGCGCTGAAGATCCTCGCGCCGGCCGCCGACCTCGAGCGCTTCCAGCGGGAGGCCCGGGCAATCGCCTCGCTGGGCCACGAGAACGTGATGCGGGTCTACGACTACGGCGAGGCCGCGGCCGGCCCCTTCATCGCGCTCGAGTGGCTACACGGCGGGACGCTCGAGGACCGGCTCGGCCACGGCGCGCTCCCTCCCGAGGAAGCGGCGGGGTATGCGCGCGGCGTTGCGGCCGGGCTCGCGCACCTGCATGAGCGCGGCATGGTCCACCGAGACCTCAAGCCGGCCAACGTCCTGTTCGACGACGAGGGGCGGCCGAAGCTCGCCGACTTCGGGCTCGCGCGCGCGGCGGAGGGCTACGGCACGCTGACCGAGGCGGGGACCGTGCTGGGCACTGCCGCCTACATCTCTCCCGAGCAGGCCTCGGGCGAGCCGGCCACTCCCGCAAGCGACGTCTACGCGCTCGGCGTGATCCTGTTCCGGATGCTGACGGGGGCGCTCCCGTTCAACGCGGACGGCGCGCTCGCCCTGCTCGAGATGCACCGAGACCAGCCGGCGCCGGCGGTGGAGGAGATCAACCCCAACGCGCCGCCGGAGCTCGCCGCGCTGACGAACGCAGCCCTCCAGAAGGACCCCGCCGCGCGACCTGCCGACGGGGCCGCCGTGCTCGCGGCCCTCGGGCTCGCCCCTGTCGTCGTGGCGGACGCAGAGGAGACGCAGCAGACCGCCGTGCTCCCCGCGGTGGCGCGAGAACCCGGGCGAGTGTCGCGGCGCGGCGCGGTCGCGGTCGCCCTCGCGCTGCTTCTCCTCGCCGGCCTGGGCGGCGTGCTCGCCTGGGCGGTGACGCGACCGCCTGCGACTGCGCCCGCAGGAGTCGTCTCCGCCGCGGGCAGCGGAAGCACCCAGCATCACCGGACGACCACGTCGCACAAGACGACGGCCGCGACGAGCACGCATTCCTCGACCACCAGCCCGACGACGAGCACCCGCGCGCGAACGACAACCACGCGAACGACGACCGCGCGAACGACGACCGCGAGAACGACGACCACCACGCCGACGACGACTCAGGGGACGACCACGGCCCCGACCACGACGACCACACCCACGACAACCGCGACGACTACGACTACGGCTGCGACGACGACGTAGTCGCGGTGTAGGCGTACCGGCGGGCCCAGGGCTGGAACTGCGCGGCGGTCGTGGGTCGCAGGAAGCCGCCGCCGGATGTTCCGGCGAGCGCCTTCTCCATGAACAGCCGCCACGCGGTCGCCGGCAGCGTCGGCCCGGAGACGGCGGCGCCGTGCACGTCGAGCATCGGGGTCTCGCCCTGCGGATAGCCGATCCAGACCGTCGCCTCGAGCGAGGGCGTATAGCCGCAGAACCAGGCGTCGGCGTAGTTGTCCGTCGTTCCGGTCTTGCCGGCGTCAGCGCGGCCGGGGACATGCGCACCGACTCCCGTCCCGTGCAGCATGTTCTGCTCGAGGACGCGCGTCACCGTCGCCGCCACCCAATCGGGCAGCACGCGCGTCAGCTGCGGCCGTCCCCCGGGGTCGACCTTGCCGTCGGGAAAGACGACCCGCCGCACCGCGAACGGTTCGGCACGAACGCCGCCGGCGGCAAGCGTCGCGTAGACGGTGGCCATGTCGAGCGGCGTCACGGCCTCCGAGCCGAGCGCGAGGGACGGCGTCGGCTGCAGCGGCGTCTTCACTCCCAGCGCCTGCGCCATCGAGACGATCGCGCCTGAGCCGACGTCGAGTGCGAGCCGCGCAAAGACGGTGTTGTCGGAATGGAGCGTCGCGGCGGCGACAGTCTCCGGCCCGGCGTACGTCCCGTCGTAGGTCGTGACGTGCCACTGGAGCGGCGGGTAGTAGAACGGCGCCGAGTCGTAGCGCGTCGCCCAGGGGTTCATGCCGCGCTCGACCGCGGCGGCGAGGACGATCGGCTTGAAGGTCGAGCCGGCCTGCCGCTGGGAGCTCGTGACGAGGTTGAACGTGTTCGCCTGCGTGCCCGGCGTCACGGCGGCCATGACGCGGACGGCGCCCGTGGCCGGATCGAGGGAGACGATCGCGCCGGCCGGATCCTGCTTCGCGTAGACGACGTGCGAAAGGGCCGCGACCGCCGCCTGTTGCAGGCGCGGCTCGATCGTCGTGTAGATCCTCAGCCCGCCCGCCCGCACCGTCGCGGCGCCGTACTGCCGCTGCAGCTCGTCCTCGACGTAGCTGAGGAAGTACGGCTCATCGCTCCCGCCGTAGACCGGGCTCGGGCGGAGGTGGAGGCTCCGGTCGCGCACCGCAGTGTCGTACTGCGACTGCGTGATGTACCCGCTCGCTCGCAGCGCGCGCAGCACCTCGTCTCGGCGAGCGAGCGCGGCGCGCGGATTGCTGAGCGGGTCGTAGAACGACGGCGCCTGCGGCAGCCCGGCAAGGACCGCCGCCTCCTCGAGTGTCAGCTTGCTCGCGGGGACGGAGAAGTACGTCTCGGCGGCCGCCTCGATCCCGTACGCGTGCGCGCCGTAGTAGACGTCGTTGAGGTACGCCCCGAGGATCCTGTCCTTCGACCACGCCCGCGCGAGCTTGATCGCGAGGCACGCCTCGACGACCTTCCGCTGCACCGTCTGCTCGCGCGAGAGGTAGAGGTTGCGGACGAGCTCCTGCGTGATCGTCGAGCCGCCCTCGACGATGTGGCCGGCCCAGAGGTCGTCGACGAACGCGCGCAGGATCCCGATCGGGTCGATCCCGCCCTCCTGGTAGAAGCGCCGATCCTCGATCGCCACGGTCGCCTTCGGCAGCCACGGGCTGATCTCGCCTCGCGCCACAGCCGTGCGGTTCTCGACCGCGGGGAGTACGCCGATCAGGCTCCCGTTTACGCCGTAGACGCGGGAGCTGTTCCCCTGCGGAACGGGCTTGAGCGCACTGAGGTCGCAGCTCGCGCCGTAGTAGACGTTGAGCCCGTAGGCCACCGTGCCTGCGAGTGCCAGCACGACAAGAACGGCAGCGATGAGGAGGAAGCGCCGCAGGCGCCGGGTCTTCCGCGGGGGCTTCCGCCGCTGCTTCGGGCTCACGCCCAGACGCCGAGCTCGCGCAGCCGGCGGTGGGCGCGCAGGCGCAGGTCGCGCTCGAGCCGCTCGGCGCTGAGCTCGTCCGGCGCTGCGGCGCGGACGATCACGGTCGCTGTCCCGTCAAGTGAGTCGAGGTAGACGTCGGAGTCGCGCTCGTCCGCGACGTCCTGCCGCAAGGCGTCGAGCGCTGCGCCGACATCGGTCGAAAGCGGCAAAGGCACCGACACCTCGGCGAACGTCTCCCGGCTGCGGATCGAGGCGTTGACGATCGGATCGGAGGCGAGCTTCTCGTTCGGAACGACGAGCCGCCGGCGGTCGAGGGTGCGGATGAACGTGTAGCTCAGGCCGATCTCCTCGATCACGCCGTCCACGCCGTTGTACTCGACGCGATCGCCGATCCGCACCGGCTGCGCGAACGCGATCAGGAGTCCCGCGACGACGTTGCCGAGCGTCCGCTGCGAAGCGAAGCCGACGATGATCCCGAGCAGGGCGGAGGAGGCGAGCAGGCCACCGGCGACGGCGCGGACTTCCGGGATCGCAAGGAGCGCCGAGAAGAGCCCGACGACGAGGAAGACGGTGGTGATCGTGCGGCGGAGGACGCGGTAGCGCGTCGTCGCCTCGGGCGGCAGGGGGCGTCGGGCGAGCCACCAGTCGACGAGGCGCGCCGCGAGCGAGACCGCGATGAAGATCACCGCGGCGATCACGAGGTGTTTCCAGAACGGGCTCATCCGCCTTCGGGTTCGCTACCCGGCCGCGAACTCCTCAGTCGTCGTCGAGCGGCAGCGGCCGGCGGCCGGTAAAGCCGTCGTCGAGGCGATGCCAGAAGCCGATCTCGTCCTCGCCGAGCTGCCAGCAGAGGAGGACCGTCTCGCCCTGCCGCAGTGCAGGGAAGTCGATCAGGCCGGTGTCGAGATCCTTGACCTCCGCGCCGTGCCCGTTGATCTCGTCGACGAGCTTCGCGAGGCGCCGCGCGATCGCGTCGACCTCGGCCGTCGCCTCGGCGAGCTCGGCGGGCGGGATGCCGCCGCCGTTGCCGCGGATCTTCCGCTCGAGCTCCTCCTGCCGTTCGAGCGCCTCGACATGCTCGGTGCGACCGGCGACGAGGTGCTCGACGAGCGGGCGGACGTGCTCGAGCTCCGCGTTCGCCTCCTCCGGGGTGAAGTGGCGCATCGGCGGCAGCATAGGCTTCGCCGTCGTGGAAGCCGCCGCCCCACGCCCGAGTTATCGGCGCCTCGCTTTCTGGATCTTCTTCGTCGGCCTGATCGCGGCGGTCAACTACTACGGACGGTTCGCCGGGAGCAGCCACGGCCGCACCGGCTCGTCGCACCTCAGCGTCTACTCCTACTCGACGTTCGCCGGCGGAATGGTCATCTACGCCGTCTGGCTCGGGATCGTCCTCCTGATCGCGGTCGACCGCTTCGACCTCCTCGCGCTGCGCCGGCCGCACGACTGGGGGAGAGCGCTCGGGCTCGCGGTCGGGGTCATCGTCGCGATCTTCGTCGTCGAAGGGATCGTCTCGAAACTGCCACTGCCGCAGAGCCCGGGCAGGGAGCAAGGGATCACGACCGTCCACTGGGAGCCCGCGCACGCCGGCGCCTTCGCCGCGAACGTCGTCCTTTTCGCCCTCGTCGCGCCGGTGGTCGAGGAGCTCACGTTCCGCGGCGTCGGGCAGTCGCTGCTCCGCTTCCTCGGGAGCACGCCGTCGATCCTCATCGTTGGCGTCGCGTTCGGCGTCGCGCACGGGCTCGTCGAGGCGCTGCTCGTGCTCGTCCCATTCGGCATCGCGCTCGCCTGGCTGCGCAACCGCACCGACAGCGTCCTGCCCGGGATGCTCGTGCACGCGCTGTTCAACGGCGCGGCGCTCGCCGCCGCCGTGCTGAGCTAGTCCTCTTCGTCGCCGCCGTTTTCGATCACGAACTGGTCGGGGGTGACGTCCTCGAGGAAGCTGCGGAACTTGAGCACCTCGGCCTCGAGCTGCTCCTCGTCCACCTCGTCGCCCTCGAACTCGATCGCGGACTCGGCGATCACGTCGTCGGCCGCGAAGATCGGCGCCTCGGCGCGGATGGCGAGGGCGATCGCGTCGGACGGCCGCGAGTCGATCTCGATCTCCTGTCCGTCCTGCGCGACGGTGATCTGGGCGTAGAAGGTGTTCTCGCGCAACTCGGTCACGGTGATGCGGGAGATCGACGCGCCGAGCTGCTCGAGCATGTCGCTGAGGAGATCGTGCGTCATCGGCCGCGGCGACGGCTGGCTCTGGAGCTTCATGAGAATCGCAGCGGCCTCGTTGTGGCCGATCCAGATCGGGAGGAACTTGTTCCCGTCGGCGGTCTTGAGGAGGACGATCGGCTGCTTGCCGACGAGATCGAAGCTGACCCCGTAGATGTTCATCTCCTGCATCGGCGCGACTCGTCTCGAATATAGCTCAGCTCGACCAAGCCGAAAGCGCAACGAGCTCGCGTCCGCGAGCCGGGCGTGTCTCTTTCAATGGGCTGGATTCCAGCGTACTCTCCAGGCTCTGGCGTCATTCCCGAGGAGAGGGTCGAGATGAGGGTCTGGATCTGCGGTGTCGTCGCACTTGCGTGCGCGATCGGACTGAGCGGCACAGCTGCGGCAGCGAAGAAGAAGCCGTTCCACGAGGTGGCAGGGACGTGCTCGAAGTACGCGTCCGCCGCTTGGGTTCAGAAGCAGACGGGCGTTGTCGGCACGCCGCAGAAGGGGCCGGCCGGGCAGTGCCACTTCATCGTCAACGGCACCCGCGATGCCTTCCAGGTCGGGATCCACGCGCTCCCCTCGCCGAAGAAGGCGCTCGCCGAGCTGCAGCAGGGCTTCAACGTCTTGTCCGCCGATCCGAGCAGCACCGCGGAGTGGGTGCAGGGCCTCGGGACGAAGGCGTTCCTACTCGACGGTGGCCTGAGCGGGGCCTATGTCGTGCGCGGCGACGAGTTCTTCGACCTGCAGTGGGGCGCGCCGGTCACGCTCACGCACGCGCAGGCGATCGCGACGCTGCGGGCTCTGCTGGCGAAAGTCCCGAAGTAGGCGCGAGAAAGTGGGCGATCCTGGATTCGAACCAGGGACCTCCGCCTTATCAGAGCGGCGCTCTAACCAGCTGAGCTAATCGCCCGCGCGGGGGCGGATTGTAACCGCGTTCTCGAGCGCCTCGGCGATCTCGGCGAGGTCGTGCTCGTCGGCGAATGGGAGCTCGACGCGGCCGGCGGTGATGCGCGCCTGGTAGCCGGTCAGCGTCTCGAGCGCCGTCCGCACGCGCTCGGCGAGCGCCGGGTCGACGGGGGCGGAGTTCGTTCGGGGACGCTGCTTCGCCCCGGCCCACTTCGCCCGCTGCTCCGCCGCGCGAACCGAGAGACCGCGACGGACAATCTCCCGCGCGAGGCGCCGCCGGCCCTCGTGGTCGGGCACCGCGAGAACCGCGCGCGCGTGGCCTTCGCTCAGCTGGCCGCGCTCGACCATCCCAAGCACGTCGTCGGGAAGCTCGAGGAGGCGGATCCGGTTGGAGACAGACGGCTTCGAGCGGCCGACCCGCTCGGCAACCTCGCCGAGCGAGAGCTCGAACTCGTCGATGAGCACGGCATACGCGCGCGCCTCCTCGATCGGCGTCAGCGCCTCACGCGCGACGTTCTCAACGAGCCCGAGGAGAAGGGTCTCGCGGTCGTCGACAGCGCGGACAACTGCCGGCACCGTCTGGCGGCCGGCTTCCCGCGCCGCCCGCCAGCGGCGCTCGCCGGCGACGATCTCGTAGCCACCGATCCCGCGCGGCCGCACGAGGAGTGGCTGGATCACGCCCTGGCGCCGCACCGAGTCGGCGAGCCCCGACGCTGCTTCCGCCTCGAAGCGCCGCCGCGGTTGCTTCGGATTCGGGTGGATCGCGTCGACCGGGATCTCGAGCAGCTCGGAAGGGACCGGATTGCCTCCGATCAGCATCTCGAGGCCGCGACCGAGACCGCGGCGCGGGGAGGACTCAGGCGCGCTCGACAAGCTCCATCGCCACCTTCCAGTAGGCGTCGGCTCCGGCGGAGCGACGGTCGTAGGCAATCGCGGGCAGGCCGTGGCTCGGCGCCTCGGCGAGGCGCACCGAACGCGGCACGGACGTGCGGAAGACGAGGTTCCCGAAGTGCCGGCGCACCTCGTCCTCGACCTGGGCGGCGAGACGCGTGCGGCCGTCCACCATGGTCAGCAGGACTCCGCCGATCCCGAGACTTGGGTTGAGGCGGCGGCGGATCAGCTCGATCGAGTGCATGAGTTGCGTCAGGCCTTCGAGCGCGTAGTACTCCGCCTGCACCGGCACGAGGACGCGGTCGGAGGCGGCGAGCGCGTTCACCGTCAGCGGGCCGAGCGAGGGCGGGCAGTCGAGGAAGACGAAGTCATACTGCTCGCAGCCGGAGGCGAGCGCCTGGGCCAGGTAGCCCTCCCCGTCCTCGCGTCGGGCGAGCTCGACGACCGCTCCCGCGAGATCGGGCTTCGCGGGAACGAGGTCGAGGTTCGCGAAGGCGGTGTGCCGGATCAGTTCGCCGAGAGGTGCGCCATCGAGGAGGTCATAGCTCGACGTCCCGTTCGCGCGCATCCCGAGCCCGGAGGTCGCGTTCGCCTGCGGGTCGAGGTCGATGACGAGCGCGCGCTCGCCGGCCTCCGCCAGACAGGCGGCGAGATTGACGGCAGTCGTCGTCTTGCCGACGCCGCCCTTCTGGTTCGCAATGGCATAGATGCGACTCATCCGCACCCATTGTCGCTAGGCCAGCGGACGCTTCTTCGCGACGCCGGCTCGCCGGGGAAAGCGGGACGGCGTCGGCGTGACCTTCGGGATGAGAACGAGGCCGTCGTGCTCCTCCGGCTCCCCACCGCCGAGCTGAAGGGAGACGCGCGTGAGCGCCTCGAGGTCTGCGGACGGCCCGACCCACAGGATCGCCGCGCCGCCGACGCGCACCAGCGGCAGGCACCACTCGGCCGCAACGGGCGGCTGCGCGAGCGCTTTCGCCAGCGCGATCCCGAAGCTCTCCAGCGGCTGCTCCTCGGCCCGCCCCCAAACGACGGAGGCGTTCGGCGGCGCCCATTGCCGGAGGAAGTCGCACTTGCGCTGCTCGCTGTCGAGCAGCGTCACCTCTCTCTCGGGCAGCGCCACGGCGAGCGGGATGCCGGGCGAGCCGCCGCCCGAGCCGACGTCCACGACCGGCCCGGCGAAACGCTCGACGAGCTGCACCGCCCGTAGCGCGTCGTCGAGCAGCATCTCCCGCGCCCGCTGCGGATCGCGGAGCGCTGTCAGTCCCGGCGTGGCGAGAACGGCAGCGAGCCAGGCGTCGAGATCAGCCGGGGAGGACGACGACGTAGCGATTCGGCTCCGTCCCCTCCGAGCTCGTCGCAACACCCGCGACCTCCTTGAGGTGCAGGTGGACGACCTTCCGCTCGACAGCGGTCATCGGCTCGAGCTCCTCACGCTCGCCCGTGTCGCGCACCCGCTCGGCGATCCGGTCGGCCAGCGTCTCGAGCGTCGCCTGGCGCCGCGCGCGGTACCCCGCCGCGTCGACGACAACGTCCTTCTTCTCCTCGCCGTACGCCCGGTAGGCGATGACGTTCATCAGGTACTGCATCGCGTCGATCGTCTGGCCATGCCGTCCGATCAGGAGGCCCACGTCGGGACCGGTGCACGTGACGACGATCGCCTCGTCGTCCTCCTGTGCTTCGACCCGTGCGTCGACGCCGAGCTCGGAGACGATCCGCGCCACGAGGCCGCGAGCCTCCGCCGCCTGGCCGCCCTCCTCCTCGGCGACCGCGGCTGCAGCTGCAGCTTCCTCCGGGAGAAACGCGACGACACGCGCCGGCTCGTAGCCGACGCCGAGCAGGCCGCGCTCTCCCTCGGAGACGACCTCGAAGCGCACCGCCGCCTTGTCGAGGCCGGGATAGCGGTGCTCGAGCTCCCGCAGCGCCGCCCACTTAGCCTCGCCGACGGTCTCCCCCGTCGTCTCGGCCGTCAGATTCGCCGCCGAGTCGCTCATCTCCGCCCGGAGCTCTTCTTCTTCTTGCGCCGCACCTGCCGTGGCTGCGAGCTCGTAGCCGCCGGCGAGGCCGGCTGCGGCGAGGGCTCGTCCCCGTTCGTATCGCTGCCGTCCGAGCCGTCGTCCTTCGGAGGCGTCCGCGAGGTGCGGCGCTCGGGGGCCGGCGCGGGCGTCCGCTGCACGAGCCGCCGCGTGATCAGTCCCTGCCCGACCGTCCAGAGGTTCGTCGTCACCCAGTAGAGAACGAGGCCGGCAGGGAACCGCGCAATGACGAAGACGAAAACGAGCGGCATGATCATGAAGATCATTCGCTGCGACTTCTGCGCCGTCGGCGCCATGAACAGGCCCGACGCCATCTGGCTCCCGACGTAAACGACGAGGAGCACGTAGCCGCCCCAGTGGGCGGTCGTCCCCTCCTTGATCGACGGGATGAAGTGGAGGAACGCGAGCGTGCCGCCGGTGAACGTGAAGTGCTTGAGCGTGTAGTAGAGAGCGATGAAGACCGGCAGCTGCAGGAGCATCGGCAGACACGAGGCGGCCGGGTTGATCTTGTTCTCCTTGTAGAACTTCATCAGCTCTTCGTTCTGCTTCTGGCGGTCGTGCTTGTACTTCTGCTGGATGCGCTTCATCTCCGGCGCATGCAGCTGCAGCGACTGCATCGAGTGGATCTGCCGGATCGTCAGCGGCACGAGGATCACCCGCACGACGACGGTCGTCGCCACGATCGACCACGCCCACGTGAGCCCGAGATTCGCGTGGAAGAAGTTGAGGACGTGACGCATCACGGCCTCGAGCTGGCTGAGTACGGGGATCGCGTAGACGATCATCGGACCGGGTCGTGGCCTCCGTGGCTCCACGGGTTGCAGCGCAGCAGCCGCCAGCCGGCGAGCGCGCTGCCCTTGAAGAGACCGCGCTTGCGCACCGCCTGGATCGCGTACTCGGAACAGGACGGCTCGTACTTGCAGCTCGTCGGGAAGAGAGCGCCGAACGTCAGCCGCCAGGCCCAGACGAGCCCGATCCCGGCATAGCGCGGAAGTCTCGCCACGGTCGTCATGCCGCCACCGAGCCGGTCTGATCGAGGAGCTCGTCGACCTGCTCGCCGAGCCAGGCGAAGCCGTTCGCCTCGGCGGCCTCAGGCAGGCCCGGCCGTACGATCAGCACATAGTCATGGCCGGGCGCGACACGCTCGAGGCGCTCGTCCCAGACCTCGCGCAGGCGCCGCTTGATCCGGTTCCGCTCGACAGACCCGCCGGCAGCGCGCGGCACGGCAAACCCGACGCGCGGATCGGCCGGCTCGGCCTGCGGCAGCCAGTAGAGAACGAGGAAACGCGACGAGACCGAGCGGCCGCGGCGATGCACCGCGTCGAAGTCCCGGGAGCGGGACAGGCGGTTGGCGCGCTTCACGGAGAGCAGCTTAGTGCCGCTCGCTCTACGCGGAAAGGCGGGCGCGACCCTTGCCACGGCGGCGCTTGAGGATCGCGCGGCCGGCCTTCGTCGACATGCGCGCACGGAAGCCGTGCTTGCGCTTGCGGCGGCGAACGTTCGGCTGGTAGGTGCGCTTCACGAGAGGTGAAAAGGCTCGTCTTTGCCAGAAAAATCCCCGCCGGCGGCGGGGCGTGGCGCGCAGTATAGCCACGGCTCGTCCACCGTCTTGTCCACAAGCGCAGAGGGCGGAGGCATGCGGTCGGAGGGAGTTTCCCCCACGCCTGTCCACACCTGTGGAGGGATTCGGGCGGTCCAGAAACTGCCTGCAAAACCCGGTGTTTTGCCCCCGCGAAAGGCGCTGTTATGCTGGCCGTTCGGTCAGGCGAGGAGGGTCGGTCGAGTAGTGGAGCACCAAATCGAGCTGTCTGCGGAGAACCTTTGGAGTGAGATCTCCGGACGGCTCCGAGAGGCGCTGAACGACCGCACCTACGCAAAGTGGTTCGGCGACGTCCACAGCCTCCAGGTCGAGGGTGAGACGATCGTCCTCACGGTCCCGAACGAGCTTTCCCGCGACTGGATCGAGGGACATTTCCGCGGTCTTCTCGGCGCAGCGGTGCGCGACATCGTCGGCGACGACCGGCCGCTCGAGCTGCGCGTGGCCGACCCTGATCGGGAGCATGGCGCTCAGCAAGACGGCGTCGTTTCCATGGTCCGACACCTGCCGCCGCGGCCGGAGAGCGGCGGTTTCAAGGCGAAGTACACGTTCGACTCCTTCGTGATCGGCTCGTCGAACCGCTTTGCCCACGCCGCAGCGCTCGCAGTCGCGGAAGCGCCGGCGCAGGCGTACAACCCGCTCTTCATCTACGGCAGCACCGGCCTGGGGAAGACGCATTTGCTCCAGGCGGTCGCGCAGTACGTGAGCGAACACTCCTCGTCGCTCTCCGTCCGCTACGTGACGAGCGAGGCCTTCGTCAACGACTTCATCAACTCCCTGCGCGACAAGTCGCGGATCGAGGGCTTCAAGCAGCGCTACCGCACCTACGACGTCCTCCTGATCGACGACGTCCAGTTCTTCGAGGGGAAGGAGCGCTTCCAGGAGGAGTTCTTCCACACGTTCAACTCCCTCTACGAGGCCGGCTCACAGATCGTCCTCTCCTCCGATCGCCCGCCGCGCGACATCGCGACGCTCGAGGAGCGGCTGCGCAGCCGCTTCGAGTGGGGCCTGATCACCGACATCCAGCCGCCCGACCTCGAGACACGTATCGCAATCCTGCGGCGCAAGGTCAGAGCGGACGGGATCAACGTCCAGGACGAGCAGGTGCTGACGTTCATCGCCGGCCGCGTCTCGTCGAACATCCGCGAGCTCGAAGGCGCGCTCACGCGCGTCGTCGCCTTCTCGTCGCTGACCGGGCGCGCGATGACGGTCGAGCTCGCGCAGGACGTGCTCCGCGACGTCTTCCCGCAAGGCGAGGCGGCGGAGGTCTCGATCAAGAGGATCCAGGATCTCGTCGCCGAGCGGTTCAGCATGACCCTCGAGGAGCTCTGCGGCGACAAGCGCTCCCAGAACATCGTCTATCCGCGCCAGGTCGCGATGTATCTCTCGCGCGAGCTGACCGACTCGTCGCTCCCCAAGATCGGCAAGGAGTTCGGCGGCCGCGACCACACCACCGTCATCCACGCCACCTCGAAGATCGCCCGCCTGATCCGCGAAGACAGGTCTGTGTACAACCTGGTGCAAGAACTCACCGCACGTGTGAAGCAGGTCCGCTGACGCTTGGCTGCCTGTGGGACCGGGGCGATCGTCCACAATGTGCCTCCACACGCAAATCGCCACAGCCGCGCGGCGTGGCGCCTGTCTTCCCCGCCGTCCACACTCCCTATTACTTCTATGAGGACCAATTAGATGATCGAGAGTGAAACAACAGTCGGTGCAGATCTGAAGATCACCTGCTCGAAGGACGAGCTCGTCCAGGGCTTGTCGGTCGTAGGGAGAGCGCTCTCGACGCGCACCGCGATCCAGATCCTTTCCGGGATCCTGCTCGAGGCGAGCGGGGGTCAGGTGCGGCTCGCTGCAACGGACATGGAGCTCTCGGTACGCGCCGTCGTTGCTGCGCAGGTGGAGGGCGAAGGGTCGGTTGTGCTGCCGGGCCGGACCCTCGTCGACATCGCGCGTCTACTGCCTGCCGCGGAGGTGACGCTCGAGCATCGCGCGGCCGAGTCCGTCGTTCACATCTCCTCCGGTAGCGCGAGCTACACGCTGCAGACGTTCAACGCGGAGGACTTCCCGCGGCTGCCGGACTTCGCGGAGTCGGAGACCTTCTCCGTCGCTCGCGGGCCGCTGCTCGAGACGATCACGCGCGTCGCTCGCGCTGCATCGCGGGACGAGGCGCGCCCCGTCCTTACCGGCGTCCTCGTCCAGTTCGCGGGCGACAAGCTCGTGATGGCCGCGACCGACTCGTACCGGCTCGCGGTGAAGGAGACCGCGCTCGGTGGCGCCGCGCCGGATCTCGAGGCGATCGTTCCGAGCCGCGCGCTGCAGGAGCTCGCGCGCATCGCCGGCGACGTGGACGAGATCGCGGTCGGTGTGCAGGAGAACCAGGTGCTCTTTGCCGTCGGGGATGTGTGGCTGACGACCCGCCGGATCGACGGCCAGTTCCCGAACTACCGCCAGCTGCTGCCGGAGTCGTTCGAGCACGAGCTGATGGTGCCGCGCGCCGAGCTGCTGGACGTCGTGCGCCGCGCGCACGTGATGATCCAGCGCGCCACGCCGCTCCAGCTTCGCTTCGCGGACGGCGAGGTCACGGTCGTCGCTCGCACGCACGACGTCGGCGAGTCGCGGGAGTCGATGCCCGTCCCCTTCACCGGCGAGCCTCTGGAGATCGGCTTCAACGCCGAGTTCCTGCGCGACGGGCTCGAGTCGGTCGACGGCGACGACGTGAAGTTCAAGCTGATCAGCTCGCTGCGGCCGGCCGTGCTCGAAGGCGAGGACGACTTCACGTACCTCGTAATGCCGATCCGTCTGCCCGGCTGATAGTCGAGACGGTTTCGCTCCGCAGCTTCCGTTCGTACGAGCGGCTCGAGCTGTCGGTGCGTCCGGGGCTTGTCCTCGCGGTCGGGCCGAACGGGGTCGGCAAGACGAACCTCCTCGAAGCGATTCACGTCGCCACACAGGGTTTCTCGCCGCGGACTCGGACCGACGCGCAGCTCGTGCGCTTCGGCGACGCCGGCGCCCGAGCTGCCGTCACGGGTCGCCGGGGCGAGGTCGAGCTCGAGCTCGAGGTGACGGTGCGGCCGGGAGAAGGGAAGCGCGCGCGCCTCAACGGGGCGCCGCTGCGCACGGCCGAGCAGCTGCGGACGACCGTGTCGACGCTCGTCTTCACGCCCGACCGGCTCGGCGTCGTCAAGGGCGCTCCCGCTGCGCGCCGCGCGTACTTCGACCGCGTCCTCGCGCGTCTCTTCCCGGCACGCGCGTCCTTATCGGTCGAGTACGGGGCCGCGATCGCGCAGCGGAATGCCGCTCTGCGCCGTGCGGCCGGCGGCTGGTCGACGCGCGAGGCGATCGAGCCGTGGAGCGACCGCGTCGTCTCCCTCGGCGCCGAGCTCGTGGCGGGACGACTCGAGGCGATCGCCACGCTCGAGGCGGGGTTCGCGGAGCGGGCCGGGGAGCTCGGCCTCGAGGCAGCCGTGGTGCGCTACGAGGGCGAGGCGCCGACACGCGAAGCGCTCGACGTAGCGCTCGAGCGCGACCTCGAACGCGGCACGACGTCTCTCGGGCCGCATCTCGACGACGTTCTGCTCCTCGCCGGCGATCGCGACCTCCGCGGCTTCGGCTCGCAGGGAGAGCAACGGCTGGCGCTGCTCGCGCTCCTCCTCGCGGAGGCAGAGGCGATCACCGAGCGCAGCGGCATTCCTCCGCTCCTCCTGCTCGACGACGTGCTCTCGGAGCTCGACCCGTCGCGCCGTTTGATCCTCGCCGAGCGTGTGCGTCGCGCCGGGCAGGCGCTCATCACCGCGACTGACGCCGCGATGCTGCCGGCCGAAGCCGACCAGCTGCTCGAGGTCACGCCGGGCGCGATCGCGGAGGCGGCGTGATGGAGCCGGTCGGGGACGAGATCCGTGACGAGCTCCGCCGCCTAGGCGCCGAGAGTGGCGCCGGCACGGACACGACGGAGGGCTGGCTCGCAGCCGTTGGTCCGGACATCGCCCGCAACGCCTGGCCGGCGCGCCTCCAGGCCGACGGGACGCTTGTGGTCCACGTGCGCGACGCGATCTGGGGCTTCGAGCTCAGCCAGCAGGCGACTGAGATTTCCGCGCGCCTGCCGGGATCGCCGCGGCTCAAGTTCGTGCCCGGACCGCTGCCCGACGAGGCGCCCGCTGACGTCCCGGCACCACCGCTCGAGGCCACCCCGGAGCAGGCGCTCGAGGCCGACGAGATGACAGCGGAGATTATGGATCCGGAGTTGCGCGAATCTGTGTCGAAAGCGATAAAAGCGGCTCTCGCTCGCGCCTCGGACGACCGCTCGTTCTGATACACTGCACTTTGCCCGCAAATCCCCGATTTGCAGGGCTTTTTTCATGACTGAAACGGACTATACCGCCAAGGACATCACCGTCCTCGAGGGCCTCGAGCCGGTCCGGCTCAGGCCGGGGATGTACATCGGCTCGACGGGCCTCCGCGGGCTCCATCAGCTCATCTACGAAGTGGTCGACAACTCGGTCGACGAGGCACTCGCGGGACGCAACGATCGCATCGAGGTGACCCTCCATCCGGACCATTCCGTGACGGTCCAGGACTGGGGATCGGGGATTCCGGTCGACGTGATGAAGGAGCAAGGACTGCCGGCGCTCACGGTCGTCCTGACGAAGCTCCATGCCGGCGGCAAGTTCGGCGGTGACGGCTACAAGGTCTCCGGCGGCCTGCACGGAGTCGGCGTCTCGGTCGTCAATGCGCTCTCGGAGCATCTCGTCGCCGAGGTGCGCCGCGACGGCAAGATCTACCGCCAGGAGTTCGAGCGCGGCGACCCGCTCGGCGACATGGCGGTCGTAGGCGAGCTCCCCAAGGGCGAGCCGACCGGCACGACGATCTACTTCCTCCCCGACGCCGAGGTCATGGAGGAGCTCAGCGCCGACGCCGCGACGATCACGCAACGACTGCGCGAGACGGCGTTCCTCACCAAAGGCCTCCACATCAAGCTCGTCGACGAGCGCGCCGAGGGCAAGACCGTCGAGTTCCACTACGAGGGCGGCATCCGCGACTTCGTCTCGTACATCAACGAGGCGAAGGACGCGATTCACCGCCACATCGCCTACTTCGAGGGCGAGACCGACCAGGGCTCCGTCGAGGTGGCGATGCAGTGGAACGCCTCGTTCCAGGAGTCGGTCTTCACCTTCGCCAACAACATCAACACCGTCGAGGGCGGCTCGCACCTCTCCGGCTTCCGCAGCGCGCTCACGCGCACGCTGAACGCGAAGGCGCAGGAGCTGAAGCTCCTGAAGAAGGACGAGAGCCTCGAGGGCGAGGACGTGCGGGAGGGTCTCGCCGCAGTCGTCTCCGTCAAGCTCCGCAACCCGCAGTTCGAGGGGCAGACGAAGACGAAGCTCGGCAATCCCGGCATCGAAGGCCTCGTCCAGACCACGGTCAACTCGTCGCTCGGCCAGTTCCTCGAGGAGAACCCGCAGGACGCGCGGGCGATCATCAACAAGGCGATCGCAGCGATGCGCGCGCGGCTCGCGGCGCGGAAGGCGCGCGACCTGACGCGGCGCAAGTCGGCGCTCGACAGCTCCGCCCTCCCCGGCAAGCTCGCCGACTGCTCGATCCGCGATCCAGCCGCCGCAGAGCTGTTCATCGTCGAGGGAGACTCCGCCGGCGGCTCTGCGAAGGCCGGCCGCGACCGCACCTACCAGGCGATCCTGCCGCTGCGCGGGAAGATCATCAACAGTGAGAAGAACCGGATCAACAAGGTTCTCTCCAACACCGAGATCCAGGCGATGATCACGGCGATCGGCACGGGCATCGGCGACGAGTTCGACATCTCGGGCCTTCGGTACCACCGCATCGTCGTCATGACCGACGCCGATGTCGATGGCTCGCACATCCGCACGCTCGTCCTCACCTTCCTCTACCGCCACATGCGCGAGCTGTTCGAGAACGGCCACATCTACATCGCCGTGCCGCCGCTCTACAAGGTGAAGCTCAGCAACCAGGAGTTCTATTTCGAGAAGGACTCCCAGCTCGAGGACCTGCTCGTGCGCGAGCGTTTCGTCGACCTCGACGTCCGTGACCGCGACGGCACCGAGGTGAAGCTGACCGAGGCGCGCTGGAAGAAGTTCACCACGGCCGTCGCCGAGTTCGAGGGCTGGACCGCGCGCCTGCGCGCCGACTACGGCCATCACGCGGCCGATCTCGTGGTGGCGCACCGGCTCGTCGAGCTCGACGTGGCGACCCCTGAGGAAGTCGAGACGGGCATCGCCGGCCTGCCGCCGAACGGCTACACGCTCGCCGTCCTCGAACGCGACGAGCACGGCCTGCAGGTCAAGATCGTCGAGGAGGAGACCTCTGCGGCGCATACCGTCGGGCTCTCGGCGGAGCTGCTCGCGTCTCCGATCTACGACCATCTCCGCAGCGCCTATCGCAAGCTCGTCGATGTCGTCGGGCCGCCGCCCTTCTCGATGGCGCTCGGCAAGAACTCGGTCGAGGCGCAGAGCTTCTCCGACCTGCGGCGCGACGCACTCGAGCTGGCGAAACAGGTTGGGATTCAGCTCTCCCGCTACAAGGGCCTCGGCGAGATGAACCCCGAGCAGCTCTGGGAGACGACGATGGATCCCACGAAGCGGTTGATGGTCAGGGTCGACGTCGAGGACGCCAGCGCAGCCGACCAGCTCTTCTCGATGTTGATGGGCGACCAGGTGGAGCCGCGCCGCCTCTTCATCGAGGAGAACGCAAAGGACGCCTTCCTCGATGTCTGAGGTCGACACCGGAGCTCTCGGCCGGGGTCGGATCGAGCCTCGCGAGCTCGAGCAGGAGATGCGCTCGAGCTTCCTCGATTACGCGATGAGTGTGATCGTGTCGCGCGCACTGCCCGACGTGCGCGACGGGCTGAAGCCGGTGCACCGGCGCGTCCTCTACGGGATGCACGAGGCCGGCCTGCAGCCGAACCGGCCGTACAAGAAGTCCGCCTCGACGGTCGGGGCTGTGATGGCGAACTACCACCCGCACGGCGACTCGGCGATCTACGACACGCTCGTCCGGATGGCGCAGCCGTTCTCGCTGCGCTACCCGCTCATCGACGGGCAGGGGAACTTCGGCTCGATCGACGACGACCCGGCCGCTGCCATGCGCTACACCGAAGCGCGGCTCTCGCGCCTCGCGACCGAGCTCCTGCGCGACATCGACGCCAATACCGTCGACTTCGAGCCGAACTACGACGAGTCGCGGCGCCAGCCGACCGTCCTGCCGGCGCGCTTCCCGAACCTTCTCGTCAACGGCTCGACCGGCATCGCGGTCGGCATGGCGACGAACATGCCGCCGCACCACCTCGGCGAGACGATCGACGCGGTCGTGGCGATGATCGACGACCCGACCATCTCCGTCGAGGGGCTGATGAAGCACGTCAAAGGCCCCGACTTCCCGACCGGCGCGATCGTCGTCGGCCGTGGCGGCATCCGCGACGCGTACCGCACGGGCCGCGGCCGCATCGTCATGCGCGCTCGCGCCCACATCGAGGAGCTGCGCGGCGGCAAGTCGGCGGTCGTGATCACCGAGCTGCCGTACGGCGTCAAGAAGGGCGGCGACACCGGGGTGATCCGGAAGATCGCCGACCTCGTTCAGGACAAGACGCTGACCGAGATCTCCGACCTCGCCGACCACTCCGACCGGACGGGGATGCGGATCCAGGTCGAGCTGAAGCGCGACGCCGTGCCCCAGGTGGCGCTGAACAAGCTCTTCAAGCACACGTCCCTCCAGGCGACCTTCGGCTACAACGCGGTCGCGCTCGTCGACGGGGTGCCCCGGACGCTCTCGCTCCTCGAGCTCGTCACGCACTACCTCGACTTCCAGCGCG
>PMOB01000018.1 GCA_003161615.1 Actinomycetota bacterium | reverse complement strand
GATCGGGGTCGGCGGCAGCCCGGTGATGTTCGGGTTACGCGTGTTGTACGGATTCGAGCTCGCAAGCTCGGACTGCGTCAACGATTTCGTGCCCGGCACGTGCAGGCCGTAGCGCGTCGTTGCGTCGATTCCAAGATTCATGTGCTCGTGCAGCCGGTTGTAGATCACCGCGGCGACGAGCTTGTTCTCGCTCGGCACCTGCACCTCGCCCTGGATCATCGAGGCGATCGTCAGGACGTCGTACGGCGTGAGGTTCTTGCTCCGCGCATAGGAGAGGTCGACCTTCGCCCACTCGCTCTTGAACGTGGACAGTTGCTCGCGCACGAGGAACGCCGACGTCGATGTGCGGTCGAAGTCGTAGGTGTCCGGGAAGAGGAAGCCTTCGAGCGCGAGCGGCTTCGAGCCGAAGCCGGGGATGAGCCGCGGCCGCGTCGTCGCGAGGTACGACGCCTCCGTGAGCTTCACCTTCTGGTGGATCTCGTGATGCGCGATCTTCGCGACGGCATTGACCCGCGCTGCCATCTGCGCCCGGGTGAAGCCCTCGGGGAAGAGGATCCGGAACTGCCGCAGCTGCTTGACCGTCGTGGGCGGCGCCGCCGACGACCCGCCGCAGCCCGCGAGGACCGCAACGAGGACGGCGACTAGAGCGCCGCGCCGGACCATCGCTCGAGCCAGCCGGAGAGGAGATGTGCGGCGGCGAGCGCGTCCTCGGGCGCTCCGCCGGCGGTCTGTTGCGCGAGGTCGGTCGTGAATCGCTCGTCGTAGAGCTCGACCGGCACGGAAACAGCGGCGCGCAGCGTCTCGACGAAGCGCTCTGTCTCCTCCGCCTGCTCGCCGCGCTCGCCGCGCAGCGTGAGCGGCAGGCCGACGACGATCCGCTCGGCCTCCTCGGCGTGCGCGAGCCGTGCGAGTTCCGCGAGTCCGGCTTCGCTGCCGGCGCGCTCGACGACGCAGAGTGGCCGCGCGAGCGTCCCGGTCGGGTCGGAGACGGCGACGCCGGTGCGCGCGGAGCCGTAGTCGAGCGCCATCACCTTCACGCGAGCGCCTTCTTGGCGGCCTCGAACGCGCCCGGGATGGCCGTTGCGTCGTTGCCTCCGGCCTGGGCCATCGTCGGCCGGCCTCCGCCCTTCCCGCCGACGATCGCGCCCATCTCGTTCGCGATCTTCGACGCGTCGCCAAGCCCTTCGGCGAGGTTGACCACGATGTGCACGCGGTCCTCGGTGACGGACGCGACGATCGCGCCGTCCGCCTTCTCCTGCTGACGGATGCGGTCGGACAGGTCGCGGAGCGGCCCAGGCTGGAGGTCGCTCGTACGCGCGAAGACGATGCCGTCGACGCGGTCGACCGCCTCCCAGTCGGACTCGGCCCGAGCCTGTGGCTCCTCCTTCCGCACCTTTGCGAGCTCGCTGCGCAGGCCGTCCGCCTCGCGCGCGCGTTCGTGGAGAAGAGCGAACGCCTCGCCAGCCGTGACCGCCTCGATCCGTCGCGCGCCGGCGCCGACCGAGCTCTCGGAGAGGATCGCGAACGGCCCGATCTCCGCCGTCGAGCGGACGTGCGTGCCGCCGCAGAGCTCGAGCGACCAGCCGTCGACGTCGACGACTCGGACGATGTCGCCGTACTTCTCCCCGAACAGCATCATCGCGCCGAGCTCGCGCGCCTCTGAGATCGGCGTCTCGAAGATCCGCACCGGCTGATTCGCGAAGACGTGCTCGTTGACGAGCCGCTCCACCTCGGCACGCTCCTCCGCGGTGAGCGCGGACGGATGCGTGAAGTCGAAGCGCAGCTTGTCCGGCCGCACCGCCGAGCCTGCCTGCCGGACGTGGTCGCCGAGCACCTCCTGCAGCACCTTGTGGAGGAGATGCGTCGCCGTGTGGTTCGCCATCGTCGGGAAGCGGACGCCCCACGGCACGACGGCGCGGACGCGATCGCCGTCTGCGAAACCGGCTCCCTCAAAGACGAGCTCCTGGTCGTTGTCGAGGCGCAGCGCCTCGACGAACTCGGCGCGTGAGCCGTCCTCCTTCTCCAGTTGGCCGGCGTCGGCGACCTGGCCGCCACCCGCGGGATAGAACGGCGACTCGGCGAGCTTGACCTGGAAGAAGCCTCCGCCGAGATCGGCGAATGCCGTGATCGCCGTCAGGACGTCGGTGCGCTCGTAGCCGACGAACTCCGTCCGCGGCGCGCCGCTGAAGCGCGGCTCGTAGCGAGCCGCACCCGTCTGGCGCGAGATCTCGCGGTGCTCGGCCATCAGCCGCGTGTACTCCTCGTCGTTGACGCCCAGGCCGCGCTCACGCGCGAGCTCCTGGGTCAGCTCGATCGGGAAGCCGTACGTCGCCTGCAGCGTGAAGGCGTCGTCGCCCGTGATCTCGCCCTTCGCGGCGGACTCCTCGAAGATCCCCATCCCGCGCTCGAGCGTCTCGCCGAAGCGCTCCTCCTCCGCGGCGAGGACGCGATGGATCTCGTTGCGGTGCTCGACGAGCTCCGGATATGCCTGGCCCATCTGCTCGATCACGACGTCGGCGAGCCCCGGCAGGAACGGCGACTGCATGCCGATCCGCAGCCCGTGCTGCGCCGCTCGGCGGACGATCCGCCGCAGGACGTAGCCCCTTCCCTCGTTCGACGGCACGACCCCCTCGGAGGCGATGAACGTCATCCCGCGGCCGTGGTCGGCGAGAACGCGGTGCGCCTTCGTCGCGTCCTCGGAAGCTCCGTAGGCGACGCCCGACTGCCCGGCGACCCACTCCATGATCAGCTGGTAGCCGTCGGTGTCGTAGACGGAGGCGACGTTCTGCACGACGCGCGCGACGCGCTCGAGCCCCCAGCCGGTATCGATGTTCTTGCTCGGGAGGTCGGTGAGCGTGCCGTCGGGATGGAGCTCGTACGACATGAAGACGAGGTTCCCGAACTCGAGAAAGCGCTCGCAGCGCGTGCAGCCGGGGAGACAACCCTCGGCGCAGCCGACCTCGGCGCCCCAGTCCCAGTACATCTCGGAGTCGGGCCCGCACGGCCCCGGCCCGCCGACCGACCAGAAGTTCTCGGACGACGGCAGCGGCACGATCCGCTCCGCCGGCATCCCGATCGCCTGCCAGTGCGCGATCGCTTCCTCGTCAGGCCCAAGCTTCAGCTCGGGGTCGCCGGCGTGGACGCTGATCCAGACGCGGTCCCAGTCGAGCCGGAGGTGTTCCTGGATGAACTCCCGTGCGTACTCGATCGCGCCTTCCTTGAAGTACTGGCCGAACGAGAAGTTGCCGAGCATCTCGAAGAACGTCAGGTGGAAGGTGTCGAGGCCGACCTCGTCGATGTCCGGCGTGCGGAAGCACTTCTGGCACGTCGTGGTCGTGGGCGCCGGCGGCGCCTCGCGGCCGAGGAAGTACGGCATCTGCGGCTGCATTCCGGCGCTCGTGTAGAGCGTCGAGCGGTCGTCGGCACGCGGGATCAGGGAGGCAGACGGGCGCCGCAAGTGGCCCTTCTCCTCGAAGAACGCTTGGAAGCCCTCCCGCAGCTCGGCCGTCGTGTGCACCCGCGCCATTCTAGGAGTCGGCCGTCTGGAGGCTCGCCGCCGACCGGTCTACCATCGTGCGATGCGCCGGACACGCCGCTATCGCTGGCGGCGGCTCATGCCGCTCGCTGTCGTCGCACTCATCGCACTCGGAGCGGGCATCCTCGCCGGCTGGCACGGAGCCGCCGCCGTGAAGGCGCGCAGCACACCGCCGCGCACACACGAGCCGCGGCAGCACCAGATCGTCAGGACGGTCCCGACTGTGCCGCGCCGGCTCCCCCTTCTCCGCGGCCCGCCGCTACTCGCGGGCCGGCTCCACGCGCGGCTCGAGTCGCCGGAGGCGATCCTCGTCGATGCCAAGACGGGCCGAGTCCTCTGGGCGAAGCACGACCACCAGCGGCGCGCGATCGCCTCGACGACGAAGATCATGACCGCGCTCCTGGCGCTGCGCGAGGTGGCGTGGCGGCGCACGATCACGGTGTCGGGCTCGGTCGCGCGCGTCCCGCTCGTCCGCGAGGGCCTGCGCGGCGGCGAGCACGTCCGTGCGTGGAAGCTCTTCTACTCGCTGCTGCTCTATTCCGGGAACGACGACGCGAACCAGCTCGCGATCACCGCCGCCGGCTCGGTCCCGGCGTTTCTCTCGCAGATGAACGAGGAGGCGCGGAGGCTCGGGATGCGCGACACGCACTTCACGAGCCCAAGCGGCGTCATCGACCAGGGGAACTACTCAACCGCGTGGGATCTCGCCGCGCTGACGCGGTACGCGCTGCGCGACTGGCGCTTCCGGCAGCTCGTCCGGACGAAGGAGATCCACGTCTCGTGGGCGCCGCCGACGAACTGGAAGATCTACGTCAACAACAACTGGCTCCTGCGCGTGTACCACGGCGCGAACGGCGTCAAGACCGGCTTCACCACGAAGTCCGGCTGGTGCCTCGTCGCGTCGGCGACGCGTCACGGACGGACGCTGATCGCCGTCGTCCTCGACTCCGGGAACATCTACGCCGACGCGAAGAACCTCCTCAACCTCGGCTTCAGCCACGCTTCGGAGTGACAAATCCGGCCGCGGTGTCGTACAGCAGTTGGACATGACGCGCGCCGTTCTCCTTGCCGTCGTCGCCGTCCTGCTTGCGGGGTGCGGCAGCTCGGTGCGCCCTACCTCCAGTGGGCCGCGGCCGTTCCATCCCGTGCCGCCGAAGCCGACGGCGTACCGCTTCTCCGCGGCGTCGAACCGCATCGCCGCCGAGGAGAACGTCCGGAAGCTCATCCACATCGTCGTCGTGCCGCCGGGCGCGCTGCGCGTCGCCAAAGTGCCGCAGAGCGCGCCGGCCTGGTTCCGCAACCAGGCGAAGGGGTTCAAGCAGGCGGGCACCTCGACGACTCACCGGATCTGGATCGTCCGCATGCCACTCAAAGCCGTCGTCCGATACATCCGGTCGCACGCGCGACCGCGACCTCGGCCCGAGGCGCGCTACCGCACCGGCGGTGACCGGATCGGCTCGCGGCCGAGCAGCTCGTACGAGTTCCCGCCGATTCCCGGCCGTTCGTGGTCGCGCTACCTGAACGTGGAGATGACCAAGCTCCCCGACGGAACGACGGCCGTGCTCGCCCAGGCCGGCGACGAGTGGAACGTCACGCCGCCGCGCGCAGCGCTCATCCCGAAAGGCGTGAAACAGATCCAGATCGTGAGCCGCTACGGGAAGCAGCCGCCGAACGTCGACTTCGGGAACAGCAACGCCTACGACGTCGCCTCGATCGTCGCCCTGACGAACGGGCTCGGCGTCGTGCCGCACCACCTCTTCTGCGCCCTCTTCAGTGCCTACGGGCCGATCGTCTCGATCACGTTCCGCGCAGCCGACGGACGCCGGATCGCCCGCGCGCGGGTCGCCGACGCGGGAGGCTCGGGCGCCTCAGGCCCGTGCAATCCGCTCGAGCTGACGGTCGGGAAGCGGACGACGGCGCTCATCGGCGCCGACCTCCTCCTGCGGATTCAGCCAATGCTGGGAGTCGACCTCGCCCCGCCGCTGCCGCGCGACGTCGTACGCTGCCTCCGCTCGAGCGGCTGGTCGGTCAACCACGTCGCCGACCGAATGCTGGCGCGGCACGCCGGGGAAACGTGGCGCGTCACGTTCAATCTCCTCGGCCAGGTTGCGACGGACAAGACCGCGCCGCCGACGCTGAGGCGCTGCCTCCGCAGCGGGCCGCGCTACGTGGTCCGCGGCTAGCTCTCGCCCCAGAAGCCTTCGAGCATCTCGGTGTCGCCGCCCTCGCCGAAGCCGATCGCGAGGAGCTCCATCCCGTCCGGTCCGGCAGCGAAGCCGCGCGCTACCGACGGCGCGACACGTACGACGTCCCACTGCCGCAGCTCGCGGACCTCGTCCTCGAGCTTGATACGGCCCGAGCCGGAGGCGACGACGTAGACCTCCTCGTGCGACTCGTGACGATGCCCGAAGGGCTGCTCGAAATCCGGCGCGAGGCGCTGGTAGCTGAAGCCGCCGCCCTCCACCTCGAGCGCCTTGCGCCCGAAGCGCGCCTCGAGTTCCGGCGCGAGGCCGAACCGCTCCGCCGAGTCCTCGACGTCGTCCTTGAGGTTGAGAATCGTCCAATCGGCCACGGCCGGAACCTAATGCTCAGGCCTGGTCGCCTGTCGAGAAGAACGACGCGAACGAGCCTGCGACCGCGGTGACGACGAAGATCGCCCAGATCTCGAGGAAGACGTCGACGATCCGCCCGGCGTGCGTGACCGGGTTCCTGAGCTGCGACGAGACGGTGAGAATCTGAACGGTCGAGAAGAAGAGCGCGTCGCCGAAGCCGTGGATCTGGCTTCCTTGCAGGCCTTTTTCGAACCGCCACATGAGGAGGGCGGAGACGGCATCGACAACAAGCGACAGGCAGATCGCAATGACGATCCGCGCGAGAAGGCGGCGATGGCGGTCGCTCCAGGTGACGAGCCGGCGCAGCTCCTGCAGAATCATCAGGCCGAACATACCCGGCTTGCCGGGCTTGACGCTTTCAGGTGGTGCTAGCGATAATGGCGTCATGGACGCCTCGCTGTCGCTTCACCCGCTGATCGCAGCAGCCAAGCTCCGCATGCGGAAGCGACGGATCGCCTTCGCGCTCCTGTTGCTGCTCGCCGGAGCAGGCGCATTGACGTTCGCGCTCCGACCGTCTGGTGGACAGAGCTCGACCGGAACCGGCCAGCATGCTCAGAGCTCGCCAGCGCTCTCCCACATCGTCGTCCCGGTCGACAGCTACGAGCGGAAGTGGCGCGCATGGATCGAATCGAATACGGGTTACGGCATCTCCCGTTCTTCGGCTCTCGTGCTCCGCCGAAAGGTCGTGCGCATCACGAACCAGACCGGCGCGACGCTCCTGCGGATCAGGATCTGGCGAAAGGCCTCCCCGGTCGCGGTCGAGGTGGCACTTGCCACGGCGATCGATCCGGCGTTCTACCTCCGGCATCGCCTGGGAAGGCTGGTCACGTCGCTCGGAGGGCACGCCACCTACGTGAAGGTCGTCGACCCCCGTGGCTCGCGCATCTTCGAGTGGTACGAACGACCGGGTGAGGGCATGGTCGGCGTCTCGAATGCACTGATGATGTGCAGTCCGGTCCAAGCGATTGGTGCCGTGAACCCGCCGCCCTGCCCGGCGAAGTAGCTACCGCGTCAAGGTCTCCTCGTCCGCGGCGATCGTCTCGCGGATCTTCTCGAGCGAGCGCCGGATCAGACGGGAGACGTGCATCTGCGAGATTCCAACCTGCTGCGCGATCTGCGACTGCGTCAGACCGTCGAAAAAGCGGAGCTGGAGAATCATCCGTTCCCGCTCGTCCAAGGCCTTGAAGCCCGGTGCGAGCAACGCTCGATCCTCCGAAACCTCGTACTGGTGCTCCTCCGTGCCGAGCGACTCGAGCGGGTCGAGGTCGTCGTCCTCTCCGCCCCCGCCTCCGACCGACAGCGAGAGCGAGGTGTACGCGCGCCCGGATTCGAGCGCCTCGAGCACCGCTTCCTCCTCGACGCCCGCCGCCTTCGCGAGCTCCGGGATCGTCGGCGAGCGGCTGAGCTGGACGGTGAGCTGCTCCATCAGCTTGGAGAGCTGGACGTTGAGCTCCTGCAGGCCGCGCGGCACGCGCACCGCCCAGCCCTTGTCCCGGAAATGGCGCTTGATCTCGCCGATGATGTTCGGTGTCGCGTACGTCGTCAGCTCGACGCCGCGGTTGACGTCGAAACGGTCGATCGCCTTGATCAGGCCGATCGCACCGATCTGGACGAGATCCTCGAGCTGCTCCCCGCGGTACGAGTAGCGCCGGGCGAGCGAGCGGACGAGCGACATGTACTGCTCGATCAGCTGCTCGCGCGCCTGGAGGTCCCCCTCCTCGTGATAACGGCGGAGGAGGATCTTGTCGTCGATGCTCGTCATGCGCCGATCTGCTTTGTCAACTCGAGCCAGGCGCCGTCTTCGCGCTGCTCGACTGCGTGGCGGTCGCAGACGGTCTCGAGGACGCGCTCGAGATCGAGCCCGCGTCCCTGAGCGTCGTCCGGGTGCAGCGTGTCGGCCGCAAACGGGCCGAGCGACGCCCGGAGAACGCCCTCGGCGGCCGAGAGGACGACGGTCAGATCACCCTCGTCGTCGCGGAGCGCGAGAACCGCCTCCACCGCGACCTGCAGATCCTCGAGGGCCTCGAACGTCCCGTCGTTGCGCGACGCGAGCCCGCCGGTGACGAGGTGCGCGATCGGCCGGAAATCCTCCTCGGCCGGGATGACAAGCCGGATCTCGTCCGCGCTCATTTTCCGCTCCGGCGCCGCACATGTCGGCGCCTCCGCTCTTTGATGACCTCCGTCAAGCCTACGGTCATACCGCCCCCGCGTCCCGCAGCTCCTCCGCGAGATCCTGCTCGCGCCGAGCCGCTGCGTCTTTGCCCGCCTGCACCGCGTGCCGCCAGTCGCGGCGGGCCTTGAAGTCGGCGGCACCGAAACTGACGCCGGCCGCGAAGCCGGAGACCTTCTGCACCGGCCGCGTCAGCGCCATGCTCACCGCACGCACCGCCGTGTCGACGCTGTCGGCCGCGTCGACGGCGCTGTCGGTGATGCGGTCGACTTTGTCGAGCTGCCCATTCACACGATCCACGCTCCCTCCAACCTTGCCTATCACCGGGAGGAGCGACTCCTCCGTACCCCGGATAAACGACGAAAGCCGCGCGACGGCTCCGGCCAGCCGCACGAAGAACCACGCGAGGGAAATCCCGAGCGCCAGCAGGAAAACGGCCAGGGCAAGCCGCCAGAGATCCCCCCAGGTGAATGCCGCGACCAGCATCCGGTGAGCGATCTTAGTCCGCGGCCGTGATCGTGCCGTGGCCGACGACGACGTTGCCGTCGTAGAGAACCGCGGCTTGGCCCGACGCGACGCCGTACGCCGGCTCGTCGAGGAGGAGCCGGAAGCCACGCGCAGTCGTCTCGACCGAAGCTCCGACGGCCGGCGAGCGGTAGCGGAGCTTCGCCTCGACGCGCTCGGCATCCGCGTAGAGGCGGCCACGCGCCGTGATCGTCCGGCGGGCCAGCGACTCGCGTGGGCCGACGACGACGGCGTTCGTGGCCGGGCTGCTGCCGAGGACGTAGAGCGGCTCCGGCACGGCGAGGCCGAGCCCGCGCCGCTGCCCCGGTGTGAAGCGCCAATAGCCGTCGTGGCGGCCGAGCTCGCGGCCGTTCTCGTCGACGATCGCGCCGTCGCTCGCGGCGAGACCCTGGCGGCCGAGGAAGCTGCGGTAGTCGTCGCCGGCGAGGAAGCACGCCTCCTGGCTCTCAGGCCGTCGAGCAGCGCTGAGACCCGCGCGCTCGGCTTCGGCGCGGGTGGCGTCCTTGTCCTGCTCGCCGAGCGGGAAGGAGACGCGCGCGAGCCGCTTCGGGTCGAGAGAGGCGAGCATGTAGCTCTGGTCCTTCGCGGGGTCGACGCCACGCGCGAGAAGGAGACGGCCGTTGCGCTCGACGATCCGCGCGTAGTGGCCGGTCGCGAGCTTCCGCGCGCCGGCACTGCGCGCGAAGGCGAGGAGCTCTGCGAAGCGGAAGCCGCCGTTGCAGCGAATGCACGGATTCGGAGTCGCGCCGCGCGCGTAGCCGCGGACGAACGGCGCGACGACCGCGCGACGGAACTCCTCGCGCAGGTCGAGCGTTACGTGCGGGACGCCGAGCCGGTGACACGTCTCGCGGGCGGCGATGACGCTGGCGGGCGAGCAACACGCCCGCTCGGAGTCCGGCCCCTCCGGATCGAGCCAGAGCCGGAGCGTGACTCCGACGGCGTCCGGCAGGGAACGGAGCAGTGCAACGGCGCTGTCCACTCCGCCGCTCATCGCGACGGCGATGCGGTCGGCCGAAGGCGCCGCCGCGAAGACCGGCCCGATCGCGTTCGCGAGCGCGTCGACCGCAAGCGTCTCGCCGCCGACGGCGGCCGCCTCGAGCAGGGTCAGGCCGGCGAGATCACGGGCCACGCCGGGCGCGTCCGCCTCGACGATGCGATCGCCGTCGACCCGGAGGCGGACGGCGGCCCACTCGCCGCCACGACTGGAGTCTCCGAAGCACTCGATCATTAGTGGGCCCGAGCTAGGGAACCTGATTTCTCAGGTGGGTGCCCTGCCACGCAAGCGTGGACGCGGGCTCCCTTCATGGTGCTGTTGGTTCACCATTTACCCGGGCCCACGTGAAGGCTAGCTCACGCGGGAGGGTCTACCAACCGGATCCCGAGCTCCTTCAGGTGCCCGGGGTCGGCGTCGCTCGGCGCGCCCGTCATCGGATCGACGCCCGCCTGGTTCTTCGGGAAGGCGATCGTGTCGCGGAGGTTCGGCTCGCCGGCGAGCACCATCATCATCCGGTCGATCCCCGAGGCGATGCCGCCGTGCGGGGGCGCGCCCATCGCAAGCGCGTCGAGGAGGAAGCCGAATTTCGCGCGCTGCTCCTCGGCGCTGATCCCGAGCAGATCGAAGACGCGAGCCTGGATCTCCGGCTCGTGGATCCGGAACGACCCACCGGCGAGCTCGTTGCCGTTGCCGATCAGGTCGTACGCGAAGGCCCGCGCGTTGCCTGGATCCTCGTCGAACCGCTCTTCCCACTCGGTCGTCGGCCGCGTGAACGGATGGTGGACGGCTGTCCAGCGATCGTCGGTCTCGCTCCATTCGAACATCGGGAAGTCCGTCACCCACAGCCACGCCCACGCGTCCTCGTCGATCAGCTCGAGCCGCTCGGCGAGATGGATCCGCAGCGCACCGAGGACGCGAGACGTGAGGGGCCATTCGTCTGCCGCGAAGAGGAGCGTTTCACCCGGCTTGCCGCCGAACGCGGCGAGCGTCTCCTCCGAGAGGAACTTCGCGATCGGCGAGCGCAGCTCGCCCGACTCGTCGTACACGAGATACGCGAGCCCCTTCGCGCCCCACTGTTTCGCGAACTCCTCGAGCTCGGCGAGCTCGCTGCGGGAGAAGACGCGCGGAGCGCGGAGAAAGCGAACCGCCTCGGCACCGGCGAAGACGCCGAACTCCGAGCCGCGTGTCGCCTCGGTCGCGTCCTCGATCTCGAGCGCGTAGCGGAGGTCGGGCTTGTCGCTACCGAAGCGGCGGTCGGCCTCTTCCCATGTCATTCGCGGGAACGGCGTCTCGAGCTCGATGCCGAGGCATTCGCTCCAGATCGTCTGGACGAGCCGCTCCATATGCGCGAGCAGGAACTCGTAGTCGGGGAACGCCATCTCGACGTCGAGCTGCGTGATCTCCTGCACGCGGTCCGCGCGGAGGTCCTCGTCCCGGAAGCAGATCGCGATCTGGTAGTAGCGCTCGAAACCGGCGATGACGAGGAGCTGCTTCGCGATCTGGGGTGACTGCGGCAAGGCGTAGAAGTGGCTCGGCTGGAGGCGCGAGGGCACGAGGAAGTCGCGAGCGCCTTCGGGAGTCGGCTTCCAGAGCACCGGCGTCTGAATGTCGACGAAGCCAGCCTCCTCCATGAGGCGCCGCATGATCCCAACCATCTGGCCGCGCAGCCGGATGTTCCGCTGCAGCCGCTCGCGCCGCAGGTCGAGCCAGCGGTAGCGAAGGCGGAGGTTCTCGTCGACGCCCTCCTCGTCGAGCTGGAACGGAAGCACGGTCGAGCGCGAGACGACCCGCAGCTCGGCCACTTGGATCTCGACCTCCCCGGTCGGGAGGTTCGGGTTGACGAGCTCGGGCGCGCGGGTGACGACCTCGCCCTCCGCCTGGAGGACGTACTCGTTGCGGATGTCGTGCGCGACCTTGGCGGCGTCCGGCGCATGCTCCGGGTTGAGGACGAGCTGCACCTTCCCCGTCGCGTCGCGGAGGTCGACGAAGACGAGCCCGCCGTGGTCGCGGCGCGTGTCGGCCCAGCCGGCGACGGTGACGCGCTTGCCGGCGTCGTCCGCGCGGAGCTCGCCGCACATCACGTCGCGCCAGGCCACTACAGCTCCGTGATGTCCTGCACGACGCGGTCCTCCTCGCCGCGCCGCCGCACCTGATACGTCCCGTCGGCGAGCGCGACGACGACCGTCTCCGCTCCGAGTCTTTGCGCCTGTGTGAGCTGTCCCTTCATCGAGCGGCCAGCGTAGTCGGTGTCCACCGAGCGGCCCGCCGCTCGCCAGGCCGCGATCTGCGGGAAAAAAAAATCGCGGAGCTCCGGCGACTCGAAGGCGACGAAGAGATCGAGGCGCGGCGCCTCGGCCGTTGCACCCTCCCGCTCCAGCGCGAGCAGCAGCCGCTCGATTCCGCAGCCGACCCCGATCCCCGGCGTCGGCGGCCCGCCGACCGCCTCGACGAGGCCGTCGTAGCGTCCACCGCCGCAGAGCGTCGAGTTGACGTTCTCCTCCGGTCCGACGAACTCGAACGTCGTGCGTGTGTAGTAGTCGAGCCCGCGCACGAGGGACGAGTCGAGCGCGTACGGGACGCCGTAGGCGTCGAGGTGCGCCTTGACCGCGTCGAAATGCGCGCGGCAGTCGTCGCAGAGGGAGTCGCCGATCTTCGGCGCGAGGTCGAGGGCCGCGCGGAGCTCCGGGTTCTTGACGTCGAAGACCTGGAGGATGCTCGTGGCGCGCTTGTGCGCGACCTCCTCGTCCGCGAGCAGTTCCGGCCGCGCGTCCAGCCATTCCTCGAGGCGCGCGACGTACTGCGGCCGGCAGTTCGCGTCGCCTATCGAGTTGAGGAGAAGTGCCCACTCCGTCACGCCGAGCCGCCGCAGCAGCTCCGCGTAGAACTGGATCACCTCGGCGTCGACCGCGGGATCGTCCGAGCCGATCGTCTCGAGCGACAGCTGCCAGTGCTCGCGGTAGCGGCCGCGACCGGGCCGCGAATAGCGGTACATCGGCGCGATCGTGTACGCCTTGACCGGCTGCGGCTCCTGCGCGAGGCCGTGCTCGACGTAGGCGCGCGCGATCGGCGCGGTGCCCTCCGGCCGCAGCGTGAGCGAGCGGTCGCTGCGGTCCTCGAAGGTGTACATCTCCTTGTGCACGACGTCGGAGGCCTCGCCGGCTGTGCGCTCGAACAGCGCCGTCTCCTCGAAGCCGGGCGTGTAGACCGGAGACCAGCCGTACTGCGCGCACTGCGCCTCGATCGTCCGGATCACGTGCCACCAGAGACGATCCCCCGGCAGGACGTCATGCGTCCCGCGCGGCGCCTGGAAGCTCGGGCTCATTCTGCGGCGGCGCGTAGCTCGGCGAGGAAGGGATTGCGCGCGAGCTCGATCCCGAGCGTCGTCTCGGGACCGTGTCCCGGATGGACGACCGTCTCCGGCGGCAGGCGGTCGGCGAGCATCCGGACCGAGCCGAGCAGCGTGTCCCAGTCGGCGCCCGGGAGATCGACACGGCCGACGGAGCCGGCGAAGAGGAGATCGCCGCTGAAGAGCTCGCCGTCGGCGTAGTACGCGACGTGCGCGGGCGAGTGCCCCGGAACGGCGAGGCACTCGAACGAGATTCCTGCGACCTCGACGGTCTCGCCGCCTGCGACGAGGTGCTCGGGCGGGTACGCGCGGCCGGGTACGCCAACGGGCGCGAACTCCGTGAACCGCTCGAGCCGCTCGCGCTCTCCCTCCGGCATCCAGACTTCCGCGCCGGTTCCTTCCGCGAGGTCGGCTACGCCGCCGACATGGTCGAAATGACCGTGCGTGATCAGGATCGCGCCCGCAGCAGTGCCGAGCCGCGCGAGCTCGAGTCGCAGCGCAGCGGCATCCCCACCCGGATCGATCACCGCGGCCTCCGCCGCACTCCGGTCCGAGCGGACGACGTAGCAGTTCGTCTGGAGCGGTCCGAGCGCGTATCTGTCGACCACGAGCGGCATGGCGGCGAGTCTAGTGCCGCGCTCGGGCGTCAGCGCTTCTTGGTCTGCGTCCCCTGCGACCGCTGCCAGCGGCGGTACGTGAAGCGATCGACGTAGAACGTGAAGGGGATGAAGAGAGCGGTGTAGAGGAGCGCGGTTATGAGCGACACCTCGAGCCGGTGGCTGCCGCTGCTCTTCGAGTTGATCGCGTAGAAGAGAACCATGATCACGACGCCGAGGATGAGCGAGCGCCTGGCGGCTCGCCGCCACGACGGCGGCAGCGGAGTGCGGACAGCCCTGGCGTTGCGCGGCTGGCCCTTCGACTGGGCCTTCGACTTCCCGTCGGAGCGTTTTTCGCGCGCTGCCGGCGCGAACGCGTCCTCGGGCGGCTCTTCGAGCTCGTTGCCCTCCTCGTCGACCCAGACGGTCTCGTACTCGTGGCGCCGCTCCTTCTGTGCGCGGCGGCGCTGCTTCCTCGTCGGCATCAGTGCTCCTTCAGTGAGTGTGGCCGCGGTTCTGGCGAGCGAAAAGCGAGCGCCGCAGCGCGACGCTTTGCAGCCGTCAGAACCACGGAGAACACTTGCGGGAGGAGCACAACGTCAGGCTAGCTCGCCGCCGATCACGACCTGCGCGACCACCCGCCCCCCGAGGTGGTAGGCGAGGTAGCGCCAGTCGGGCGTGTCGAGGAGAGCGATGTCGGCCCGGTAGCCAGGCGCGAGCCGCCCGATTCGGTCGGCGCGGCCGAGGACGTGGGCGGCGTTGATCGTGCACGCGTTCAGCGCTTCTGCCGGCGAGAGGTGGAGCTGCGTACAGGCCAGCGAGCAGACGAGCGGCAGGCTCTCGCAGAAGGCGCTCCCCGGGTTGAAGTCGGTGGCCAGCGCGATCGCCGCGCCGGCGTCGACGAGCGCTCGGGCGGGCGGCATCGTCCGGTCGAGGAAGAGCGCGCTTGCCGGCAGGAGGACGCCGACCACGTCACTCGCGGCGAGCGCACGGATCCCTTCCTCACCGGTCGCCTCGAGATGGTCGACCGAGCGTGCGCCGAGCTCGATCGCGAGCGGAATCGCGCCGGACTCCGTGAACTGGTCGCCGTGCAGGCGCAACGCGAGGCCGGCGTCGCGGCACGCTTCGAGGTAGCGACGCGCCTGCGTCGCGTCGAAGGCGCCGCGCTCGAGGAAGACGTCCGCCGCCTCGGCGATCTGCGCTGCTTCCGGCAGCACCTCGGCGAGCGCGAAGTCGAGGTACGCGTCGGCGTCGTCGAACTCCGGCGGGACAGCGTGCGCGCCGAGCCAGGTCGGGACACCGCCCGCGTCTCGGATCGCGCGCAGGGACGCAAGCTCGGTGTCGCGATCGAGCCCGTAGCCCGACTTGCCCTCGAACGTCGTCGTCCCCTCCCGGCTCATCCAGTCGCGATGACGCTCGACGGCGGCGCGGAGGCCGTCCTCCCCGGCCGCGCGCGTCGCGCGAACCGTCGAGAGGATCCCGCCCCCGGCTGCGTGCAGCTCCTCGTAGCTCGCGCCGCCCGCCCGAAGCGAGAACTCGTCGACGCGGTCGCCGCCGAATGCCGTGTGCGTATGGCAGTCGACGAGCCCAGCCAGGGCCGACAGCCCGCGACCGTCGAGCTCGACGACATCGCCGTCGAGCGGCGAAAGGTCGCGCATCCGCCCCACCGCCTCGATCGTCTCGCCCGCGCAGAGGACAAAGGCGTCCTCGAGCACCTCGACCTCGCCGAGGGAACGGCTACGCAGCGGCGCCTCGCTTCCCGCCGGCGTCGCGAGCTGCGCGAGGTCGCGGACAAGCAGGCGCTGCGTCACGCGTCCGGGGCGTGCGGGACCCGTAGGCCGCCCGCTTCGGCGGCCTTGATCGCTTCGGGATAGCCCGCGTCGACATGGCGCATCACGCCCGTGCCGGGGTCGGTCGTGAGGACGCGCTCGAGCCGTTCCGCCTGGGCGTCGCTGCCGTCGGCGAGGACGACCATCCCCGCGTGGATCGCGTTCCCGATCCCCACGCCGCCGCCGTGGTGGACGCTCACCCACGTCGCCCCCGCGGCGACGTTGACGAGCGCGTTGAGGATCGGCCAGTCGGCGATCGCGTCGGAGCCGTCGCGCATCGCCTCCGTCTCGCGATATGGCGAGGCGACGGAGCCGGCGTCGAGGTGGTCGCGTCCGATCACCACCGGGGCCTTGACCTCGCCACTGCGCACGAGCTCGTTGATCGCGAGCCCCGCCTTCGCGCGGTCGCCGTAGCCGAGCCAGCAGATCCGGGCGGGTAGCCCCTGGAAGGCCACGCGCCCGGGCGCCAGCTCGAGCCAGCGCTGCAGGAGTGGATCGTCCGGGAACAGATCCCGCAGCGCCGCGTCGATCGTCGCGATGTCCTCTGGATCGCCCGAGAGAACGGCCCAGCGGAACGGCCCGACTCCGCGACAGAAGAGCGGCCGGATATAGGCCGGGACGAAGCCCGGGTATGAGAAGGCCTCCGCTACGCCACCTTCAAGTGCCTCACCCCGCAGGTTGTTGCCATAATCGAAAACATAGGCGCCCCGCCGGACGTACTCGAGCAACGCCTCGACATGGCGGACGATCGAGTCCCGCGCGAGTCGCAGGTACTCGTCCGGATCGGACGAGCGCAGCGCCGCCGCCTCCTCGACCGAGTAGCCGCGTGGGACGTAGCCGTTCAGCGGGTCGTGGGCAGCCGTCTGGTCAGTGAGCAGGTCGAACTCCTCCCCACGCCGCGCGAGCTCGGGCACGACGTCCGCGGCGTTGCCGAGCAGCCCGACCGACAACGGCCGCCGCTCCGCCGCCGCGGCGCGCACCCGCGCAAGCGCGTCGTCCAGCGAATCGGTCGCCTCGTCGAGATATCGCGTCTCGAGACGCCGCTCGATCCGCGCAGGATCAACCTCGACGCAGAGGATCGCGGCGCCGGCCATCGTCCCGGCGAGCGGCTGGGCGCCGCCCATCCCGCCGAGCCCGGCGGTGAGGATCGTCCGCCCGCGGAGATCTGCCGAGCCGAAGTGCTTCTCGCCGGCGGCACCGAACGTCTGGTACGTCCCCTGCAGGATCCCCTGGCTCCCGATGTAGATCCACGAGCCGGCGGTCATCTGGCCGAACATCGTCAGTCCCATCGCCTCGAGCCGGCGGAACTCGTCCCACGTCGCCCACTTCGGCACGAGCAGCGAGTTCGCGATCAGCACGCGCGGCGCGCCTTCGTGCGTCGTGAAGACGCCGACCGGCTTGCCGCTCTGGACGAGGAGCGTCTCGTCGGGGCCGAGCTCGAGGAGGGAGCCCACGATCGCGCGCAGCGCCTCGTGATTCCGCGCCGCCTTCCCGGAGCCGCCGTAGACGACGAGCTCCTCCGGCCGCTCCGCGACCTCCGCGTCGAGGTTGTTGAGGAGCATCCGGAGCGGAGCCTCCGTCGACCACTGGCGCGCGTTGAGCTCCGGGCCGCGCGGCGCACGGATCGAGGAGAGGTCGCCGCAGAGCGCGTCGACGCGCGCCGCGAGAGAAGCAGTCGTGCTCACTCCAGCTCCCCCGCCTCCGCCTCGACCGCCGCGACGAGCGAGCCGTCGCGGATCGCGACCGCGACCGCCTCGATGTCCACGGCGAGCGACCGGTCGTCCTTCAGCCGCGGCGAGAGCTCACGCACCGCGGCCCGCGCCGCACGACCGCCGACGCCAGGCTCGAGCGGCGCGTGGAACTCGACGCCCTGCGCGCCGGCGAGCAGCTCGATCGCCACAGCTCGCTCCGAGTTGGCGAGCACCTGCCAGCCCTTCAGCCCCGCAGCGTTCCCCATCGAAACGTGATCCTCCTGCCCGGCGCTCGTCGGGATCGAGTCGACCGACGCCGGATGACAAAGAACCTTGTTCTCGGAGACGAGTGACGCGGACACGTACTGCGGGATCATGAAGCCGCTGTTGAGGCCGCCGTGGCTCGTGAGAAACGCCGGCAGGCCGTCGGAGAGGTTCGGGTTGACGAGCCGCTCGAGCCGCCGCTCCGAGATGCTCGCCAGCTCGGACACGGCCATCGCGAGCGTGTCGAGCGCAAACGCGAGCGGCTGGCCGTGGAAGTTGCCGTTCGAGACGAGCGCCTCGTCGTCGACGAGCACGAGCGGATTGTCGGTCGCCGCGTTGAGCTCGACGCCGACCGTGTACTCCCCATAGTCGAGGAGGTCGCGCGAGGCGCCGTGCACCTGCGGCGCGCAGCGGAGCGAGTAGGCGTCCTGAACCTTGTCGCACCAGCGATGCGCCTCGATGATCGCCGAGCCCTCGAGGAGCCGAAGGACGTTCGCCGCCGCGGCGACCTGTCCCCGCAGCGGCCGCAGGGCGTGGATCTGTGGCAGGAACGAGGTGCGCGAGCCCTGCAGCGCCTCGACCGAGAGCGCGCACGCGACATCGGCCGCCTTCGCCAGCCGCCGCGCCCGCACGAGCCCCAGCGCAAGCATCGCCGCCATGAACTGCGTGCCGTTGATGAGCGAGAGCCCTTCCTTCGCCTCCAGCCGAACCGGCTCGAGACCGGCCCGCGCGAGCGCTTCTCCTCCCGGCAGCCGCTCGCCGCCGAACCACGCCTCACCCTCGCCGACAAGCGGGAGCGCGAGATGCGCGAGCGGCGCGAGATCGCCGGAGGCTCCGACCGAGCCGCGACTCGGCACGACCGGGAGGACGCCGCTGCCCAGTAGCGCGAGGAGCAGCTCGACCGTCTCGACCCGAGCGCCCGAGTTTCCTTTCGCGAGCGCGTTCGCCCGCAGGAGAAGAGCCGCGCGCACGACCTCATCGGGGTACGGCTCGCCGACTCCGCAAGCGTGCGAGCGCAGGAGCCGGAGCTGCAACTCCTGAGTGTCCTCCTCGGCGATCGCGACGGCGACGAAGCGGCCGAAGCCCGTGTTGACGCCGTACGTGTGCTCGCTGCTGCCGTGCGCGGCCCGCTCGACGAGCTCACGCGCGGCGCGCATTTTCTCCCGGGCGGTGTCGGTCAGCCCCGCGGCGGCGCCGTCGACCGCCACTGCCCAGACGTCCGCGACGGTCAGGTCTTCGCCGGTGAGGCCGATCGCCACGAGCGCGAGTCTAGTGCCCGTTTTCGATTGATCGGTCAGTCAAGAATTTCTTCCACTTTCCAGGTGTTTTTTGCAGGCCTTCGGGGAACGCTCGCGGCTGTTGTTCCAACCCGGGGTCACTCCCACCAAGGAGGAGAGAATGAGGCGTAGGACGGTGCTGCTCGTTGTCGCGGCACTCGCAACAGCGCTCGCCGCGGGCGGTGCGCTCTCAGCCACGACGTCGGTGACGATCACGACGCCGAAGACGAACCAGAAGGTCTCGCTCCACGCGAACCCGTACCTCGCGGTCGCGGGAACCTCGGCCTTCGCGAACACGACCGCCGGGACGACTCGTTTCTTCCTGCGGCGCGACGGCTGCGGGACGTCGAGCGACAACCCGCACCTGAGCGTCACGTCCGGGACGGACGCCGGCGACGGCTGCGGCTTGGTCCTCAACCAGGTCGGCTTGGTCGGCGATGCCGCTCCTCAGGCGGCCTCCACGGACTTCCCGGCCAGCGACGGCATGCCGCTCGCCTATGACGGCTCGCAGCCCGTCACGGGCCAGATCTCGCTCACGGGCGGCCAGGTCGGCGAGGCTCAGGTCACCGTCGACCTGCAGGCACTAGTGGAAGGGAACGCGGTCGATCTCGGCAGCACGACGAGCACTGCGTTGCTCGATCCGACCGGGGCGTCGACGCCGGTGCCGTTCACGATCCCGGCGAACAGCTCGTTCGCCGGCTCGGACGTCCAGGCGCTCGACCTGCGAGTGACCATCGCGGGTCCGAACGTCTACAGCGGCTTCATGACGCTCAGCGGCGCCTCGTATGTCGACATGCCGAGCTACGCAGCGAGCGTCAACAAGAGCGTTCTCGTCTCGGTGGACGACCCGACGTTCGCGAACGCCGTCTCGGCAAGGCTCAGCGGCTCGACCTGGAGCATCGCCATTCCGACGCCGGCCGTTGGCAAGCACACGATCTACGCGCGCTCGACGCAGGGATACGCCACCTCGGCACCCACCAGCGTCGTTGTCAGCGTGACCAAGTGAGGAGGACGAAGGCATGAGGAAGCTCGCAATCCTGTTCGCGCTCGGCGCCTTCGCCCTCTTCGGAGGGACGACGACGGCGGGCGCAAGCGCATCCACGCACCACCCGCTCTACATGCCGAACACCCAGAACATCTCCAACCCGGCGCTCCAGCCGCCGCCCGTCTGCTGTCTCGGGCTCGGCCTACCGCCGGCGGGGCAGCCTGCGCCGGTGAACATGGCCTACTTCGGCGGCCACGTCCAGGTGACTCCGAAGATCTACCTCGTCTTCTGGGGTTGGGGCCAGGCCGGCGCGTTCGACCACACCACGCCCGGCATGCCGACCTACGACCCGGACGGCGCGGCAGCACGCATGACCGCGTTCGTGCAGGCGATGGGAGGCACGGCGTGGGCCGGCTCGCAGACGCAGTACTACGAGACGGTCAACGGGCAGAACGTCAACATCCAGAACCCGGCGAACGTCTTCGGCGGAGTCTGGTACGACAACACGAACCCGATCCACAACAACGTCAGCGGACTCGAACTGGCGCAGGAAGCGCAGCGCGCGGTCGCGCACTTCGGGGTCACCGACCTCGACAACTCGCAGTTCGTGGTCGCCCAGCCGCAGATGTACAACGAGGCGGGCTTCAACTCCGGAGCCGGCTACTGCGCGTGGCACGACTACACGCAGCCGCAGTACTACCCCGGTGTCCAGCCCGGCATCTCGTTCACGAACATGCCGTACGTCCTCAACTCGGGGACGAGCTGCGGCGAGAACTCCGTCAACACCGGCTACTTCGCCGGCCGACTCGACGGGTTCACGATCGTGATGGGACACGAGATGGAGGAGACGATCACCGATCCCGGCGCCGAGGACGTGATCAACGGCGTCAATCTCGGCGGCTGGTACGACTACAACGCGTACGAGAACGGCGACAAGTGCGCCTGGGTCGGCTACACGGAGGGCATCGCGCCCCCGAGCACGGTTCCCGGCGGTCTGAACAACATCACGGGGAATGACGGGAAGCAGTACCCCGTCCAGAGCCTCTGGAGCAATGACTCCGCAGGCGGAGCCGGCTGGTGCGCCGGCGCAGGGGACGACCTCCCGATCACCGGCTGAGTCGCCGGCTGAGGGAGTGAGAGACGCGGGGCCTGCTTCGGCGGGTCCCGTTTCTATTCGGGGAGCAGGCGCAGCTCGAGCACGTGTCCCGCGTCGAGCCCGTCCACATGGAGGAGCGACCTCGCCGCCACGACAGCAGCACCCGCCGGGAGCAGGCCGACGAGCTCGGCGCCCGTCACGTCGACCCCGCGCGCGGCAGCCTCCCGCTCCACCGCGGCGACCACCTCGTGGAGCGGTGAGGCCTGCCAGTCCTCGACGTTGAGGCTCACCTGGACGTGACCGGCGCGCGACAGCTCGAGGCCGAGCGCGCGGACCCCGGGGAAGCCACCGTCCCTCTCCCGTACCGCGCGGGCGATCTCGCGCGCCGCGGCCAGGTTGTCGCCCGCGAGGTTGACGTTGAAGGCGATCAGGGGAGCGCGCGTGCCGACGATGACGCCGCCGGCACTCTCGTCGAGCCGCGGCGGGCCAAGGTCAGGCGCGAGCTCGCCGGCGTCGATTCGCCGCTGCAGCTCGGCCGGGCCGCCCTGCCGGAAGAAGGCGGGGCCGCGACCGGCCGCGAGCCCGGCGTAGAGGAAGACGGGCAGCTCGAGCTCCTCCCCCACCCGCCGCGCCAGCTCGAGCGCCGTCGCCCGCGCGCGTTCCGCGTCGTCGGGCCGGATGGGGACGACGGGCACGACATCCGCCGCGCCGATCCGTGGGTGCGCGCCCTCGTGCCGGCGCAGGTCGATTCGCTCCCTCGCGACGGCGATCCCGGCGAGAAGCGCGTCGACGATCTCGCTCTCGTCGCCGACGAGCGTGAAGACCGAACGGTTGTGGTCCTCGTCGCTGTGCACGTCGAGGAGCCGCGCACGCCCGGCGATCGCCTCGCCGATCGCGTCGATCGTCGCGCGGTCGCGACCCTCGGAGAAGTTCGGCACGGCTTCGAGCGGCAGCATCGGCTCGGAGCCTACGCTCCGGCTTCGTGACCGTCCGCAAGTCGTCCTACCGCTCGCTGGCCTCGCTCGGCCGCGACCTGTCCCGCTGCCGGGCCTGCGTCGACGCCGGCTACCCACTCGAGTCGCTCCCCGTCCACGCACCATTCGCGGCGCAGCGGGCCTATCTCTTCGGCCAGGCGCCGGGCGTGGTCGAGGGAGACGAGCGGCTGCCCTGGCGCGGCCGCGCCGGCCGGACGCTCCGCCGCTGGCTCGAGCTCTCCGAGGAGGAGTTCTACGCAACGTTCTACTGCGCCTCGGTGACGCGGTGCTATCCCGGCCGCGCAGCAACCGGCCGCGGCGACCGGATGCCGACGCCGCGCGAGCAGGAGCTCTGCGCGTTCTGGCGCGACCAGGAGCTCGAGCTGCTGCGGCCGCGCCTCATCGTCACCGTCGGCGGGCTCGCGCTCCGCCGTCTGCTCGGGCAGGCCTCCCTGACTCCCTGCGTCGGCGAGCGGCTCGAGCTCGACGGAACGCCGGTCGTGCCGCTCCCCCATCCGTCCGGCGCGAGCGGCTGGCTCAACGTCCCCGCCAACCGGGCGCGGCTGGAGAAGGCCTCGTCGCTCGTGCGCGCGGAGCTCGCGCTGCTTTAACCGCCGAGCTGACGCACGAGCCCGCGCCAGTCGAAGTCCTCCCAGACGTCCGTGATCAGGCTGTCTTCGATCCGGCAGATCGTCGTCTGGGTGAACGCGAACGCCGCGCCGCTCGGCTCGATGCCGTGGAACGGCCCGCCGCTGTGCGTGCCGCGAAACGTCGCGTGGTCGGCGACGAGGTCTCCCTCCGCCACCTGGAGGTGGATCTCGCAGGAGAGATCCGGGAACGCGGCGAGCCAGACGTTCTGGACAGCCTCGCGCAGACGGTCACGCCCGCGCTTTTCGTCGCCCCAGACGTGGAGAACGGCATCGGGAGCCATGATCTCGTCGATCCGGTCGAGCCGGTGGTCGCGCCAGATGTCCTCGTACATCGCGCGCGTCAGGGCCTTGTTGCGCTCGAGGTCGGCCACCGAAGGAGCATAGGACTCCGGCGGTACATTCAGGAAGTGAGCGCAGTCCCGTACCGGAGCACGTTCGCGCGGCTTCTCTCCTTCCTGCGGCCGTACAAGCGCGGCCTGGTCGTCTCCGTCGTGCTGGCGGTCGGCTCGCAGGCCGCGCAGATCGCGCTGATCTGGGTGACGGGACGGGAGGTCATCGACAAGGCGCTCCTCCACCACGACAGCCATCTCCTCTGGAAGTACGTCGGGATCATCGCGTTGCTCGGCCTGGTCTCCGCGGCGTTCATGCTCGGCCGCCGCCTCATCTCGGGCAAGCAGGCGCTCGACGTCGAGATGGACATGCGCCAGGGCCTCTACTCGCATCTCGTGCGCCTGTCGTTCGGCTTCTACGACCGCCACCAGACCGGCCAGCTCATGTCGCGCGCGACGGTCGACCTCCAGGGCGTGCGCTTCTTCCTCGGCTACGGCCTGATCTTCTTCTTCCAGAACATCCTCACGGTCACGTCGGTGACGGTCGTCCTCTTCTTCTTCGAGTGGAGGCTCGCGTTCATCGTCCTGGCGGTGACGCCGTTCCTCGTCGTTCTCGCCTACCGCTACAGCCACGTCGCCCATCCGACGCTCCGGGACGTCCAGCAGAAGCTCGCCGACGTTGCGACAGTCGCCGAGGAGAACATCGTCGGCGTCCACGTCGTCAAGGCGTTCGCGCAGGAGCCGGCGGAGGAGGCGAAGTTCGCCGCCCGCAACAACGCCCTCTTCGGGCAGACGATTCGCGCCAATCGCCAGCGCGCGGCGTATGTGCCGCTGCTCTCGTTCCTGCCGCTTCTCGCGCAAGCTGCGGTCCTCCTGCTCGGCGCGCGGATGGTCGCCGCCCACACGCTCTCCGTCGGCTCGTTCGTCGACTTCAACCTCTACCTCGCGATGGTCGTGACGCCGCTCCGCTCGCTCGGCATGTGGATCGGCCAGGCGCAGCGCGCCACGGCCTCGGGCGAGCGCATCTTCCAGGTGCTCGACGAGCCGGAGGAGGTCGCCAACCGGCCGGAAGCCGTCGAGCTGCCGCCGGGCGACGGCGCGATTCGCTTCGAGGATGTCTCCTTCTCTTATCTCGAGGGACGCCCGGTGCTCGAGCACCTCGACCTCGATCTCGACGCAGGGACGACGCTCGCGGTGATCGGACACACGGGATCCGGGAAGACGACGCTCGCCTCGCTCGTGCCGCGCTTCTACGACGTCGACAGCGGCCACGTCCTCGTCGACGACGTCGACGTCCGCAACGTGACGCTCGACTCGCTGCGCCGGGAGATCGGGGTCATTCCGCAGGATCCGTTCCTCTTCTCGACGAGCGTGCGCGAGAACATCGCCTTCGGCCGGCCGGAGCTGACCGACGAGGAAGTGGAACGCGTGTCGCGGCTCGCGCAGGCGCACGAGTTCGTCGAGCGGCTGCCGCAGGGCTACGAGACGGTGATCGGCGAGCGCGGCATCACGCTCTCGGGCGGCCAGCGCCAGCGGGTCGCGATCGCGCGCGCACTCGCCCTCGATCCGCGCATCCTGATCCTCGACGACGCGACGGCCTCGGTCGACGCGACGACGGAGTCCCAGATCCGCACGGGGCTGCGCGAGGTGATGCGCGGCCGGACGACGCTGATCATTGCCCACCGGCTGTCGACGATCGCACTGGCCGACGAGATCGTCGTGCTCGACTCCGGAAGGATCGCCGTACGCGGCACGCACGAGGAGTTGCTCGAGACGAGCCCCGTCTATCGCGAGATCCACGATCACGGCCTTCTCGAGCGGCAATTCGCCGACGCCGTCGAGGCGCGCGCCGACGTGGAGGAAGTGGCCTAGTGCGCGTCCATCAGCCCGGCGGGTACATGATGCGCCAGCGCGGCGCGCAGGTCGAGGACTGGTCGTGGAACACGACGCGGAAGCGGCTGGGCGTGCTCTGGCGGCTGACGAAGCCGTACCGCCTCCGCACGGGACTGTCCCTCTTTTCGCTGCTGACGGCGACGGCCACCGCGCTCGCGCCGCCGCTCCTCGCGCGCTACGCGCTCGACGACGCGGTCAGGCACAAGACGGGAGCCCAGCTGATCCTGATCGTGTCGCTCTTCGTCGTCGCCGGCCTCGCCAACTGGGGGATGACGTACGTCGAGACGTACATGACCGGCTGGGTCGGGGAGCGGATCCTCGCCGACCTCCGCACCGAGCTCTTCGGGCACCTGCAGCGGCTCTCGCTCGGCTTCTACGAGCGGAACCGCGCCGGCGTCCTCATCAGCCGGATGACAAACGACGTCGAGGCGATCGACCAGCTCGTCACCGACGGCGTCACGACGCTCGCCCAGAGCACGCTGATGCTCGGCGGCACGGCCGTCCTCCTGCTCGTCCTCGACTGGAGGCTCGCACTCGCGACGCTCGCCGTGATCCCCTTCGTGAGCATCGCCACCGCGCTCTTCCGCTCACGCTCGGCGCGCGCCTACGCGGACGTGCGGGAGCGGCTCGGCCTGGTCACGGCGACGCTCGCCGAGGACATCGCCGGGATGCGGATGGTGCAGGCGTTCACGCGCGAGCAGCTCGCGCAGGACAACTTCCGCACCGTCGCGCGGCGCTATCGCGACTCGAACATGCAGACGGTCGTCCTCAACGCCCTCTACTTCCCGGTTGTCAGCTTCCTCGCGACGCTCGCCCTCGCCATCGTCCTCGGCTACGGCGGCCACCTCTACTTCACGGGCGCGATCTCGCTCGGGACGCTGTTCGCCTTCATGCTCTACGTCAACAATTTCTTCGACCCCGTCCAGCAGCTCTCGCAGCTCTACAACACGTTCCTCTCGGCCACGGCCGCGCTGGACAAGATCATCGGCGTGCTCGACGAGGAGCCGGACGTCCTCGATGCGCCGGCCGCCAAGTCACTCGATCGGATTGCCGGGCACGTGCGCTTCAACCAGGTCCGTTTCGCGTACGGGCTGCGCGGAGGGACGCAGGGCGAAGAAGTGCTGCACGGGATCGACCTCGACGTGCCGGCCGGGACGACCGTCGCGCTCGTCGGCCACACCGGCGCCGGCAAGTCGACGATCGCCAAGCTGCTCGCCCGCTTCTACGAGCCCACGAGCGGACGGATCACGATCGACGGCGTCGACCTCAACCACGTGACGCAGGAGTCGCTGCGCCGCCAGCTCGGGATCGTCCCGCAGGAGGGCTTCCTCTTCGCAGGCACCGTCGCCGAGAACATCGCCTTCGGCAAGCCCGACGCCAAGGCCGACGAAATCGTCCGGGCGGCACAGACCGTCGGCGCGCACGACTTCATCCTCCGGCTAGAGGACGGCTACGAGACGCAGCTCGGCGAGCGCGGTTCCCGCCTCTCGCTCGGCCAGCGCCAGCTCGTCGCCTTCGCACGCGCGCTGCTCGCCGACCCGCGGATCCTGATCCTCGACGAGGCGACGTCCTCGGTGGACATCGGCACGGAGCGGACGATCGAGCGGGCGCTGCGGACGCTGCTCTCCGACCGCACGTCGTTCGTGATCGCGCACCGGCTCTCGACGATCCGCGACGCCGACCTGATCGTCGTGCTCGAGCACGGCCAGGTGATCGAGCAGGGCTCGCACGACGAGCTCCTCGCCAAGCGCGGCCTCTACACGAGCCTCTACGGGGACTGGGCGGCCGCGTGATCTCCGTCTCGGTCGTTCTCGGCACCGCGCTAGACGTCTACCGGCGGCTGTGGCTCCGCTCGGTCGTCGTCGCCGGGCTCGTCTACGCGGTCGTTTCGCTCGCGACCGCTCTTGGAGACCGCGGCTCCACAGCCGCGAGCCTCGTAGCGGGCATTCTCTCCCTCGTCGGCAGTCTGCTCGTGCAGGGCGCGCTCGTGGAGGTCGTGCGCGACCTCCATGAAGGCCGCGCGCCCGCCCCGGTCGGCGAGTACTACGACCGAACCAGGGGGCGCCTCGGAACGCTGTTCGGGGCTTCGCTGCTGTACGGGATCGGCGTGGCGATCGGCTTCGTCCTCCTCATCGTCCCCGGGCTCATCGCACTCGCCCGCTGGTCGTTGGTCGTGCCACTCGTGATGATCGAGAAGTGCAGCGTCAGCGAGGCGTTCGCCCGTTCGCGCAAGCTCGTGAAGGGCCAGACCGGGAGTGTCCTCTGGGTCCTCATCATCTCCGGGTTTTTCGTCGTGGTCGCAGAGCTCCTCATCCACCTCGCGCTCCAGGGGCTTCCGCTGTTCTGGGCCGTCTGGGTCGGCGGGACGATTGCGGGCGCCATCGCCGGGCCATTCAACGCCCATGTGCTGACCGTTCTCTATTACAAGCTCACCGAGCCCGACCAGCTCGTCCTGCCTCCGCCCGAGCCGCCGCGCGACACGTGGCGCTCGGTCTGGGACGAAGAGCCTCCGGCATAAACTCACGCCTATGACCGAGCGCCTGGACGACGAGACCGCCGACCGGATCGACCAGCCCGTCTCAGCCGAGGCGGAGCAGGAGACGCGCCTGACGCCGACCGAAGCGGTCGCGCGGATGAAGATCAACGTCCCCGTCCGCGGCAATCGCAAGCTGCGGACGCTGATCGACCGCGTCAACGCCGACGACCAGCTCAAGGGCTGGTGGCACGTCTCCAACGTCAACGCGGTCGCCCGGATGAACATCAACGACCACTCCTGGGTGCACGTGCAGGTCGTCACCAACATCGCGCTCAAGCTCCTTCGCCAACTGACGAAGCACGGCGTCGAGCCGGGTCTCGTGCGCGACTTCGGGCTCGAGCAGGACGACGCGGAAGTGGTCGTCGTCCTCTCCGCCCTCCTCCATTGCATCGGCATGTCGATCCACCGGCACGGCCACGAGGACTTCTCGCTCTTCCTCTCGGAGCCGAAGATCCGCGAACTGCTCGCTGGGATCTACGAGGAGCCGGATCTGACCGTGATCACGTCCGAGGTCCTGATGGCGATCATCAGCCACCGCGCCGACGGCGATCCGCTCACGACCGAGGCCGGCATCCTGCGCGTCGCGGACGCGCTCGACATGGAGAAAGGCCGCTCGCGGATCGGGTTCGAGAAGGGCAGCATCTCCATGCATTCGCTCTCGGCGGCGGCGATCGACGACGTGACGATCTCCGACGGCGAGGAGCGTCCGATCAAGATCGAGATCCGGATGAACAACAGCTCCGGGATCTTCCAGGTGGACGGTTTGCTCAAGGCGAAACTGCGCGGCAGCGGGCTCGAGCCGTACGTCGAGGTCGTCGCGCACATCGACACGGAGACCGAACAACGTCTTGTGCCGATGTACCGCCTCGAGATCTAGCCAGGCCAGCCGCCGAGGAGTAGGCTCGCGGCCGTGATTCGGACGTCTGCGGCGCTGCTCATCCTCGTGGCACTCCTCGCCGCCTGCGGTTCGAGCGGGACCAGCTATACGACCACGCCCCCGACGACCACCTCGGCACTCACGCCGGCCGCCTACCGCACGCAGGTGAACGCGCTGTGCACGACGGCGAAGCAGAAGCTCGGCTCGCTCACGGCGAGCAGCGCGACCTCGTCGCAGGCGTCCGCGACGGCGGCGCTCCAGAAGGCGCTCGGGATCTTCCAGCCGATCCTGTTGACGATGCAGGGCCTGAAGCCGCCCGCCTCGCTTGCCACGGGTCATGCCAAGCTCGTCGCCTCCCTGAAGGTGCTGGTGCAAGGCGGCACTGCGCTGATCGCGAACCTCACGGCAGGCACGCCGCTGACGAAGGCACTAACTCCTGCGAAGCTCAAGTCGCTCTCGAAAGCTGTCGCCGGGATGAAGACAGGCTTCACCACGCTCGGCCTCACGACCTGTACGAAGCTCATCGGCGGGTAGTAGGCACGGCCGGCTGAGATGAGCGTCCGGCTGGCCCGCCGACCGGAAGGCTCCCCTTACACGCTCGGCCGAATCCTGGCCGTCTACGCGGCGATCATGGTCGCGCTCTTCCTCTCGACGTTCGACCAGACGATCGTCGTCATGGCCTTGCCGCGGATCGTCTCGGACCTCGGCGGAGTGAGCGATTACTCGTGGGTCGTCACCGCGTACCTGCTCGCGCTGACGATCACCGTGCCTGTGTACGGAAAGCTGCTCGACGTGTACGGGGCGCGACGGCTCTTCCTCGTCGCGATCTCCCTCTTCCTCCTCGGCTCCGGGCTCTGCGCGGCGGCCGGCAGCATGAACCAGCTGATCGTCTTCCGGGCGCTGCAGGGGGTCGGCGGCGGCGGCCTCGTCCCGCTCGCCATGTCCACGATCGCGACGATGATCCCGCCGCGGGGCCGCGGCCGCTACTACGGACTGGCGGGCGCGACGTTCGCGGCCGCCTCGATCGGCGGGCTCCCGCTCGGCGGTGTGATCGTGGACGGGCCGGGCTGGCGCTGGATCTTCCTGCTCAACCTGCCGATCGGCGCGTTAGCGCTCGCTGTCGCCGCGGTCACCATGCCCGGCCCGCTCAGGCGGGCCCGGCGGCCGGTGGACTGGACGGGTGCGGTCGTGATCGCAGGCGCGACGGCGGCCTTCCTGCTCGGCCTGATCTGGGGTGGCCACCAGTACCCGTGGGCCTCGCCGGAGGTGCTCGGCGCGTTCGCCGCCGCCGTCGGGCTCGGCGTCGTCGCGTGGCGGGTGGAGCGGCGCGCGTCCGAGACGATCCTCCCCTTTTCGCTCTTGCGCGGCCGGGCGGTCGGCGTCGGCGTCCTCTCACTCTGGCTGCTCGGGATGGCGCTCGTCGGGACGATCGTCTTCGTCCCGCTCTTCGTCGAGGGAGTCGTCGGCGAGTCGGCGACGTCCTCCGGAATCCTCGTCATGCCGTTCATGCTCGGCGCCGTCGGAGCGTCCGTCGCTTCGGGACAGTGGGTCGCCGCCACCGGCCGCTACAAGGCAAACGCCGTCGTCGGGCTGCTTCTCCTCACGGTCGGGCTCGTGCTGATCTGGCGGATGGACGCGGGAACGGGCGGCGGCGCCGTCGCCCGCAACGTCGCAATCACGGGGGTCGGGATCGGCCTGACGATGCAGACGCTCGTGATCGCCGTCCAGAACGCGGTCCCGGCCGCCGAGATGGGGTCGGTTACCTCGCTCGCGCACTTCTCCCGCTCGGTCGGTGGGACGGTCGGCGTGGCGGCGATGAGCGCGATCGCGACACGCGACCTGCCGCCTGGCCTCTCGCTCCACACCCCGGTGCCGACGACCTTCACGCCCGTCCTCCACGCCGTGCTCGTGGACGCACTGCGGCCCGCCTTCCTCTTCGCCGCGTGCTGTGCCCTGCTCGCGCTCGCCGTGGTGGCCGGCGCTCTCGAGGAGACGCCGCTCCAGAAATCGCTCGACTCGACCGCCACCCCGGTCGGCTAGAGAATCGCCGGAGAAGCCGCTCGAGAGCCTGGCTACACTGGGCCCCCGACAACCTTTGCGGGGTCGTCTAATGGTAGGACGCCGGTCTCTGGAACCGGAAGTTGGGGTTCGAGTCCCTGCCCCGCAGCTTTGACCCGTTTGTCTCTTGTAAATCCCACACCTAGAGTCAAGCCCATGAGACCTCGTCTCCGGCTTGCCGCTGTTCTGCTTGGCGTGGCGGCTCTCGCCGCGGTCATCGCGGCGTCACTCTGGACGAGTCCGGCGCTCGCGAGCATCACGGTCTATTGCGCGACGCCGGGCGACTCGGGTGGGTGCCCTGACTTCGTCGTCCCGGACGGCGTCACGTCGGTCACCTTCCAGGTCTGGGGGGCGGCCGGCGGCGCCGGCGGAACGAATGGCTCCGGCTGCTCGCCGTCCACCGCTGGACGCTTGGGCGGCCATGTAACTGCCACATACACCGTCTCTCCCAACGAGACGTTCCACCTCTACGTCGGAGCCAAGGGCGGCGACGGTGCGTGTGGTGGAGACGGCGTCGGTGCCGGTGGCGCCGGTGGCACGGGCGGCAATAGCGACGCCAGCGGCGGCGCCGGCGGCGCCGGCTCCGGCGACAACTTGTCGAACAACGGCGGCGGCGGCGGCGGCGGCGGTGAGACCGACATCCGGTTCAGCGGAACGGGTCTAGCCAGCCGCATCCTGACCGCAGGCGGCGGCGGCGGTGCAGGTGCGGCCGGCGCAGCAGGCGGTGCGGGCGGTGGCTCCCCGGCCGGCAACGGAGCACCGAGCGGGCTGGGCGCGGGCGGCGGCGGAGGCGCAACGGTCTCCGCGTCGGGCGCCGGCGGCTCCGGTGGCCCCGGAGGCGACGGCAGCAGCGGTAGTTCGGGAACCGGCGGCGCCGGCGGGATCGCCAGCGACTCGGCAAACGGCGCGGGCGGCGGAGGCGGAGGCGGAGCCGGCTATTACGGCGGCGGCGGCGGCGAGGCCGGCTCGAACACGGATGGAGGCGCGGGCGGCGGCGGCGGCAGCGGCGAGGTGCGCGGCGTGGCCGGAGCCTCGCTCGTCACCTTTAGTCAGAGCAACGGCGTCGACCCGGGCAACAGCGGCAACGGCGAGATCCAGGTCACCTACGCGCTGCCGCCGCAGACCGGATCCGCCAGCGGCATCACGGCGACGGGCGCCACCCTCGTCGGCTACGACGAGAACAGCGACACCTACCACTTCGAGTACGGCACCGACACGACCTATGGCACCACGACGGCGGACGGCACGGCAACTGTCGGCGCGACACTGAGGACCGCCGTCAGCGGGCTCACGCCCGACACCCTCTACCACTACCGCATCGACTCGACCGACTCGCCCGTACCGGGAGGCGACGTGACCTTCGAGACGCTTCCGCTCCCTGTCACCGGCAGCGCGACCGACGTTTCGGCAACGGCTGCGACCCTGCACGGCAGCGACACCAACAGCGGCGAGGGCTATCACTTCGAGTACGGGCCGACGACCTCCTACGGCACGTCGACGCCAACGGCGACGAACGGCGGCGGCACACTCGCCGCCAGCTTGACGGGGCTCCACTCCGGGACGACGTACCACTTCCGCATCGTCTCCGGCGCGGGCGTAGGCGCCGACGCGAGCTTCACGACGTTGCGCTTCCCCGTCACCCTTCCAGCCGCTTCGATCACGGCGAGTGGCGCCCTGCTCGAAGGGATCGACGGGAATTCCGGAACGACGTACCAGTTCGGCTATGGGACGACGACCGCATACGGGCACTCGACCACCGCGCACGCAGCACCCGGGAACACGAACACCGTCTCCACTGCGATCAGCGGCCTCGTGGCCGGGACGACATACCACTACCGCATCTCCGATTCCGCGGCTGGCGCGGGACGCGACGCGACGTTCACTACGTTGACGAGCGGGGGCGGCGGCGGGGGCGGCGGTGGCGGACCGGCGCACGACTTGATCCTCGGGCTGCACGGGCCCGTCGGTGCCAAGGTCGGGAAGACCATCCACTACGTCGCGACGATCGCGAACACGGGAACGAAAACGGCCGGCGGCGTGAAGCTGAAGTTCGTCTTCCGCGGCGCGAAAGTGAAGGTCGTCTCTGATCCGGGTTGCACCGGGACGACGACGCTCACCTGCACGCTGGCGAAGATCGCGGCCGGCAAGGCGGTCCGCGTGAGGGTCGCGGCCCGGCTCTCGAAGGCCGCGACGCTCACGGTCCGCGGGAGCCTCGTCACGCGGTTCACCGATCCGACGCCGAAGAACAACCGGGCGACCACCCGCACGATCGTCAAGTAGCCAATTTCACGTCGCCTTCATCGGCTCGGAATAGGGTTCGCGGCGATGCTGCGGCGGATCGCTGATCGAGGTGCCGTTGGACGCTGAACCAAATCTCGGGCTGCCGCCGTATCTCCGTGACGAGACGACGGCGGGGCCTCGCGCGCCGCGCCGTGCCGGACGACGGAGACGCGACCGGCCGCGCCTGCGCGTCTGGATCCCGGTCATTGCGCTCGTCTTCCTCTCCCCCGCGCTCTACTCGTGGGTGCAGATGGCGAGGCTGCCCTCGAGCCTCCCAATCGGAGTGCGCAGCGTCGAGTGGCTGCGCCAGCACCACTTCAACTGGCTCGTCGACGACGTCGAGCACGTCTACTACTCGTGGCACGCGCCCAAGAAGGGTGGGCCGCAGCTCAAGACGCTGCCGACGGTCGGGCTGACGACGCACCACAAGCACAAGGCGCCGAAGCCGTGGCCGCCGCCGATCAAGCCGGTCTTCGCGCAGCCCCTGCCGGGCGAGGGGGTCTGGAAGCCGACGGGACCGGCGATCGACGGCAAGCCACCCGTCCTCGTCACGACCTTCCGGTCGGAAGTCGACTACCCGCGCATCGTCGCCTACGTGGCGTGGTTCGACCACATACGCACCGCGCTCGGCTACTACCCCGGCCGCTACGAGCCGCCGCGTGCGACGCTCCGCGGCCCGACCGAGGTGCCGTACGGCCAGCGCTGGCGTCTGCTCGCAACGTTCAACAGCGGTTTCATCTACTCGGACGGCCTCAACGGCGACGCACTGAACGGGGTGGTGAACGAGCCGCTGAAGGACGGCCTCGCGACGGTTGTCGCTTACAAGAACGGTCGCGTCAACATTGTCGACTGGAAGGGCGGGACGGCCCCCGGCCCTGGCGTCGCGTTCGCGCGCCAGAGCCTGCCGCTGATCATCGACCACGGCCGCCTCAACCCGAAGCTGAGCCTCGGAACCGAGTGGGGCTACACGTTGGGGAACGCCGTCCGCGTCTGGCGGACAGGGATCGGCATCGACCGGCGCGGCAACATCATCTACGTGGCTGCCGACTACCAGACGGTGATCTCGCTCGCGCAAATCCTCAAGCGGGCGGGCGCCGTGCGAGCGATGGAGCTCGACATCAACCCGGAGTGGTACACGCTGATCACCTACCGGCACCACGGCGGGCTGTCCCCGACTGAGATCGCGCCGAACTACCAGCAGCCGCCGACGCGCTACCTCGTCCCCGACGACCGGGATTTCTTCGCCGTCTACCGGCGCGTGCCCGGCCCGGTCGGCGTTCCTCTCAAATAACTAACACCATATCGGGGCAGGGTTGGCAGACTGCGCCGTATGCGGCGAGGGGTCTCGCTCCTCATCTTCGTTCTTTCTCTCGCGGCACTGGCCGCAGCGACCGCGCGCGCCGACACTCCGACGACGGCCACCACGACCACCACGCCGGCGCCCGCGTACACGCCGCTCGCCTCGGCGCCGCTGCCGACGCGCTGCGTCGGAGCCGGGATCGCCGTGATTCGCGAGCCAAGGCTCGCGACCGTGGCGCTCGCAACTCCTGCGTCGGCGCTCGGCCTGTCCGACTATCCCGCCGCCACGCCGCTGCTCACCTTCGACTCTGCGACCGCAAACGGATCGACGTGCAGGACGGGCGCCGTGACGCTGAACGACGTCTCGCTCTTCGGCGGCGCGGTGACCGCAACGAGCGTCCAGGCGACTGACGGCACGGGAGCGGTAACCGGGCTCGAGGTGGTCGGCGGCTCCGTCACGGCGAAAGCGGGACAATCGGTCGCCGTCGGAAGCTGGGGACTACTCCGCCTCGGCGCGAAGGCAGGACGGCTCTCGGCGCCGCTCGCACTCGAGCTGCTCAAAGCGCACGCCTCGCTGCCGAAGGGGACGACGATCTACCTCGCCTTCGGCGCTGCTCGCCAGCCGGTCGTGAAAACCAAGCCGCCAGCTAAGACGACGACGTCGCAAGCCCATTCCACCCAGCACGCCGCGAAGCGCCGCAAGCGGAAGAAAGGCCCGCCGCAGCCGCTGAAGCAGACTCCAGGCCTCGGCTTGAAGGCGAGCCATTACGTCTTCCCGATCGACGATGGCGCGTCGTACGGCGACACGTACGGGGCCAACCGCAGCGACGTCTACGACGGCTGGCACCACGGCGACGACCTCTTCGCGCCGCTCGGCACGCCGGTCGTCGCGGTGGCCAACGGGAAACTCACGTTCGTCGGCTGGGACTCGCTCGGCGGCTGGCGGATCTGGCTCACCGACGCGAAAGGCAACTCGTTCTACTACGCGCACCTCTCCGGCTACTCGCGCCGGATACTCCACCACCGGCATGTCAAGGCGGGGCAGGTGATCGGCTTCCTCGGCCGCACGGGCGACGCCTTCACGACGACGCCGCATCTCCATTTCGAGGTGCATCCCCACGAGCTGCTCAAGCTCGGCTACGACGGGGCGGTCGACCCGACGAGCTACCTCCACGAGTGGCGCGTCGAGAAGCTGCCCGCGGCGGCGATTCCCCAGCCGGCCCGGCTGCGGGCGCCGACGGGAACCCCAACGCAGGAGGCAGCGGTCGTCTGGAAGCAGCTGATGAGCGCGCGGCACCTCTTGCCGGACGGCGAACCGGCCGTCGCATTCGCCTCGGTGACGCGTCGCCCGTTCCCCGGCTCGCAGGAGGTCTCGGCGCGCGTCGCCTCACGTCCGCGGCAGATCGCCGCGGTCTCGACGGCCGCCCAGGTTGCGTCCGCAAACGACGGCCCGTGGCCGCTTCTCGTTCTCGCCCTCACGCTCGTCGCGAGCGTCTTCGGCGCACTGTTCAGCGTCCGCCGACGCCGTCGCCGCCCCTCCCGGACGCCGCTACACTGAGCCCCCTGCCGGGCGCATTCGTCTAGAGGCCTAGGACACCGCCCTCTCACGGCGGCGGCACGGGTTCGAATCCCGTATGCGCCTTATCCGCCGGCGCTCAGGGAGTAGCGCCGGCGAACTCGCGCACGAGGGCGACGAGCTCCTCCATCTCGAACGGCTTTCCGAGCACCGCATCGGCGGTCGGCGCGCCGTCGCCGCCCAGCTCTACAGAACCCGTCACGAGGATGACCGGGATCCGCGGCTCGTGTGCGTGGCACTCGGCGATGAACTCGTCGCTCCGCTCGCCGCGCAGGTTGAGATCCACGACCACCACATCCAGCTTCGCGTCCGCGAGCGCCCGCCGCGCCTCGGCGAGCGACCCCGCCTCGACGACCTCGAAGCCCTCGAGATCGAAGACGACGCGACAGAGCAGCCGGATCGACGGTTCGTCATCGAGAACGAGAACCCGAGTGGGCGCCGCATGCCCATTCTCCACGGCGCGAGAGTTTACTGGCCACCCCGGAAGCCGGACGTATCCCTTCCGCGTGAGGCCCCGTTGACCTAGGTACAGGTGGCAAGGAACCTCCCGCAGCCCAGACGCGACGGGCGCGCCGTCTGGGAGCTCCCGCCACTGGGGGCGCCGGTCCCGACGCTGCGCTTTCGCCGCCAAGCTTGGTTCGCGTTCCAGCGGGCTCTCGACCCGCTCGCGCGGCCAAAGCCTCTGCCGTCTATGCCGCGACGGCCGCAGCCGCGCGGATCCGGCTGAGCGTGACGTCGCGGCCGAGCAGTTCCATGCTCTCGAACAGCCCTGGCGAGACGCGCGAGCCGGTCACCGCGATGCGGAGCGGCTGGAACGCCTGCCGCGGCTTCAAGCCCAGGCCGTCCGCAGCCGCACGTAGTGCCGCCTCGATCGCCTCGGCCTCGAACGGCTCGAGCGAGGCGAGCGTCTCCTCCGCCGCGGCGAGCATCGGGCCTCCGCCGTCGAGGTCGGCAGCGCCCGGCTCGACATCGCCGAAGAAGAAGCCCGCGAAGCCTGGATAGTCGGAGAGCTTCGCAATCTTCTCCTGCACGAGCGGCGCAGTGCGCGCGACGAGCTCCGCGTCCCACTCGTAGCCGTTCTCGCCGAGCCAGAGGACGAGCCGGTGCGCGAAGTCCTCGAGGGGGAGCTCGCGGATGTAGACGCCGTTCATCCAGTCGAGCTTCGCGTAGTCGAACTGCGACGGGCTCGGACTCACGCGCTCGAGGGAGAAGCGCTCGATCAGCTCGTCGCGGGACATGATCGTCGTCTCGCCGTCGGGCGCCCAGCCGAGTAGCGCGAGGAAGTTGAGCATCGTCTCGGGGAGGTAGCCGGCCTCGCGAAACTCCTCGACCGCCTGCGCGCCGTGGCGCTTCGAGAGCTTCTTACCGTCCGTCCCGAAGAGCATCGGCGCGTGCGCGTAGACCGGCACCTCGGCGCCGACCGCGCGGATGATGTTGAGCTGCTTGGGCGTGTTCGAGATGTGGTCGTCGCCGCGGATCACGTGGGTGATCCCGTCCCAGACGTCCTCCATCGGCGAGGCGAAGTTGTAGGTCGGGCGGCCGTCGGAGCGGACGAGCACCACGTCCTCGATCGTCTCGTTGGCGACCTCGACCCGGCCGCGCACGACGTCGTCCCACGCCGTCGAGCCCTCGTTCGGCATGCGGAAACGGATTGCGCCGTCGTCGGAGTACGCCTTGCCGTCGGCGACGAGCTGCTCCGCGACCTTGCGGCAGTCGTCCATTCGGTCGAGCTGGAACGTGTGCTCCCCGTCCCAGTCGAGGCCGAGCCAGCGGAGGGAGTCCTGGATCTGGTCGACCGCCTCGGCGACCTCGCGTGACGTGTCGGTGTTCTCGATCCGCAGCCGGAACTCACCGCCCTCGTGGCGCGCGAAGAGCCAGTTGAACAGCGCCGTGCGGGCGGTGCCGATGTGGAGGAACCCGGTCGGGCTCGGAGCGATGCGGACGCGAACTGCCATGCCGATAGCGTAGGCGGCTGTGCAGATCGGGGCGCACGTCTCCTCTTCCGGCGGCATCGACAAGGCGATCGACCGCGCCGTCGCGATCGGCGCCGACTCGCTGCAGGTCTTCACGCAGAGCCCGCGCGCGTGGCGGCCGACGAACCACGACCCGGCGAGCTTCGAGCGGTTCCGGGAGAAGTACGCGGCGGCCGGGATGGGCGGGGCGCTCTGCCACGCCGTCTACCTGACGAACCTCGCCTCGCCCGATCCGGTCACGTACGAGCGCTCCGTCGCGACGCTGCGCAACACGACCGAAGTCGCGTGCGGGATCGGCGCCCACGTCGTCTTCCACGTCGGCTCGCATCTCGGCAGCGGCTTCGAGGCGGGGCTCGAGCACGTCGTGCCGGCACTCGAGCAGGCGCTCGAGCTCTGCACCGACGAGACATGGCTGCTGATGGAGAACTCCGCGGGCGCCGGCGGCACGATCGGCCGCTCGATCGAGGAGCTCGCGACCATCTCGGAGCGACTCGACGGCCACCCGCACCTCGGCGTCTGCCTCGACTCGTGCCACCTTTACGTCTCGGGCGTGGACGTGACCGATCCCGCCGCGCTCGACGCCTGCCTCGACGAGGTCGACGGCTCGATCGGCCTCGACCGGCTCAAGGCGCTGCACATCAACGACGCGGCGGCGCCGTTCGGCTCCAACCGCGACCGCCACGCGAACATCCTCGAGGGAGAGCTCGGCGAGAAGCTCGGCGTCTTCCTCTCCAACCCGCGCCTGCAGGGACTGCCGGCGGTGCTCGAGACCGCGGGGCCGGAGAACCACGGGCCGGACGCGAGCGAGGTGGCCAAGACGAAGGAGCTGCGGGCGCGCTGGCTGGCCTGAGGGGCTATCGCTGGGTAGTGCTCGGAGCGGGGACGTTTGCGCAGGCGTCCTTCTCCACCTCGTCGGTCGGCCTCCCGGCGCTCAGCCCCTACCTGAAGACGGGGTACGGGCTGACGCTCGGCGAGACGGGCGTCGTGCTCGCGGGGATCGGGATCGGGATGCTCTTCACGCTGCTGCCGTGGGGCCTCGTCGCCGACCGGTTCGACGAGCGCTGGGTGATCGCGACCGGTCTGACGGGCGCGGCCGGGCTGCTGTTCGTCGCGTCGACGACGCACGGCTACGCCGCCGTGACGGGAGCCCTCGTCGGCGTCGGCGCGCTCGGAGCGAGCGTAAACGCGGCGAGCGGCCGCGCGATCATGGCCTGGTTCCCGTCCTCAGAGCTCGGCCTCGCGCTCGGGATCCGTCAGACGGCGATCCCGATCGGCGGCGCGCTCGGCGGCGCCGTCCTCCCCGCGCTCGGCTCGGCCGGCGGCACACACGCGGCGTTCCTGTTTCTCGGGGGAGCCTGCGCCATGGGAGCGGTCGTGGCGGCTGTCTTCGTCCGCGGCGGCTCGGGAGGAGAGCCGGAGCTCGCCGACGTCTCGCGCCCGCTGCACGACCCACGGATGTGGCTGCTCGGCGTCGGCACCGGGTTCTATCTCCTCGCCCAGATCGGGATCACGGGCTTCGTCGTCCTCTTCCTCCACGAAGAGCGCCACCTGTCCCCGCACAGCGCAGCCGCCGTGTTCCTCGCGATCAACGTTCTCGCGATCGTGGCGCGCGTCGTCTCCGGCCGGATCTCCGACCGGCTCGGCAACCGCCTCGGCCCGCTGCGGACGATCGGCGTCGTCCTCGCGGTGTTCACCGCAGGCGTCGCCGCCGCTACCGATGCGCCGCTCGCGCTCCTCATCCCGCTCTTCGTGGTCGCGGGCGTGCTCAGCATGTCGTGGAACGGGCTCGCGTACGCGGCTGCTGCGGAGGCGGCGGGCTCATCGCGCACGGGCGCGGCACTCGGCTTCCAGCAGACGCTGCTCGGTGTCGTCGTCGCCGCCGCGCCGCCCGCGGTCGCCGCGATCGCGACGCACAGCTGGCGCGCTGCGTTCCTCTTCGCCGCGGCCGGGCCGGCGGTCGGCGTCCTCGTCCTCGCGCGACTCAGCGATCCGCGACGCGGGCGAACACACGGAACGTCGGCGAGCCCGCGGGAAGCTCCCCGAACTCCGGATTGAGGCAGCCGAGCTCGGTCTCCCGGTGCGCGAACGTCGTCTGCACCGCAGACCGGCACATCGGCAGCGGCCCGCGCAGCGCGCGCACCGCGCCGAACCCCTCACGCGACTCCTCGGCCTCGAGCATCAGCTCGACGTCGATCTCCGCCTCGTAGACCTTCTGGAGGCAGCCCATGTACGTGTGTCCGTGCTCGATGTGCGCATAGACGAAGGGGCACGACCGGTCGAGACACGACGTCGGGTAGACGACCTTCTCGCAGTGCACCTCGCAGAGCCGGCACTCGGCCTCGTCCTGTGGATGGAGAGGCAGGGCCGCGGTCGAGGCGACGTGCTCTGGCGTCATGCGCACATTCTCCGAACGACCGCAGTGCTCCGCAAGACTTGACTTAGTCCGGGGATCGCGCTAGTCGCCGGACGATGTTGAGGACGTCCACGGCGGTGAACGCCTGGAAGTCCGGCTCGATCTCGGCTGAATCGTCTGCTCTGAACCACAGTGCCTCGACGGTCCTCATACCTACGCTCGCCGCGCCCTGCACATCCGCGACGAGGTCGTCGCCGACGAAGAGCACGGCCGCGGGCTCGACGCCGAGCTCGGAGCAGGCGCGGAGGAAGATCTCCGGCGCCGGCTTGCGCGCGCCAGCCTCGTCACTGAAGACGAGCACGTCGAGGAGCGGCGCGAGCCCGAACGCCTCGGCGTCGGCGCGGAGAATCCGGCCGGGATCGGGCCAGGAGTTCGCGACGATGCCCGTCTTCAGGCCGCGGTCGCGCAGCGATTCGAGGAGCGCCTGCGCAGAGGCCAGGACGGCGTACTGCGGACGCCACACCTCGTGCTCGCGGTCGATGAACGCGTCCGGATCCTCGGCTCCGAGCTCAGCGAGCAGTTCCGCATACGGCCGGTAGCCGTGCGCGTCGCCGAGGATGAGCTCGCGCCAGCGTGCCGTGAACTCCGCGTCGTCACGGCCGAGCCCCGCGCGATGGCCGGCCACCCCGACGTCCTCGTCCCAGTCGAAACGGACGAGCGTGTTGCCCCAGTCGAAGAGAACTGCCTCCAGCACCGCCAACTAGGGTAATTCGGTGGCTGGGAAGCTCCTCTGGGGGTCGCTGCTCCTCGCGCCTCTCACCGTTGCGATCGACAAGCTCACGAGCGCCGGCGACGTCACGCTGTTCGTTCTCTCGGCGCTCTCGCTCATCCCGCTCGCGTGGCTGATCGGGGAGGCGACCGAGCATGCGGCGGAGCACACGGGGCCTGGCATCGGCGGCTTTCTCAACGCGAGCTTCGGGAACGCGCCGGAGCTGATCGTCGCGCTGTTCGCGATCGGCGCCGACCTGCCCGTAGTCGTGCGCGGTTCGCTCGCGGGAAGCGTCATCTCCAACCTCCTGCTCGTCTTCGGCGTCACGCAGGTCGCAGGGCCGGACGGATCGGAGATCGACCGGCGTTCGCTGCTCGCGCAGATCGGGCTGGTCGCGGTTGCCGTTGGCGCACTCTCGATTCCGGCGGCGCTCGGCTACACCGGCGCGCCGGAACGGCATTCGGTGGTCGTCGCGTCCGTCCCGGTCGCGATCGCGCTTCTCCTCCTGTACGGCATCGTCGTGGGCCGGAACCTGCGACACCACAGCCGCCGCGAGCGCCGCCCGCCGCACCCCGACGCCTGGCCGCTCCAGACCGCCATGATCGGCCTCACCATCGCGACCGGCGCGACCGCGTGGGTGAGCGAGATCCTCGTCCACTCGCTGCACGCGTTCGCCAGCGCCGTCGGACTGAGCGAGTTCTTCATCGCCGTCGTGGTCGTCGCGATCGTCGGCAACGCCGCCGAGCATGGCGGCGCGATCCTCATCGCGCGCGGCGGGAAGATGCGGCTCGCCACCGAGATCGCCATCTCGTCGAGCGCGCAGGTCGCTCTCTTCGTCGTCCCGGCCGTCACGTTGCTCGGCCTCCTCTTCGCGCACCCGCTTGCGCTCGCCTTCCGCTGGACGGAGCTCGTGGCGATGGCCGGGGCGACGGTCATCGTCACGGCGGTCGTCTGGGACGGGCGGACGAACCGGAAAGAAGGGACGCTGCTCGTCGCGGCGTACGCGCTCGCGGTCGTCGGTTTCCTCCTCTACGGCGGCCGCTGAGGTTCGACTACCGTGATCGCATGGCGTTGAGGGAGCAGCCGGACGTGTCCGCGCCCGCCGGCATAGCCGTCGAAGCGCGCGACATCACACGCCGCTACGGCGAGGGACAGACCGCCGTCGACGCGCTGCGCGGAGTCGAGCTCGAGGTCACTTCCGGCGAGCTCGTCGCGGTCATGGGGCCGTCCGGCTCCGGCAAGTCGACGCTCATGCACATCCTTGCGGGGCTCGACAAGCCGACCTCCGGGACTGTCTCGATCGCGGGAACGGAGATCACGACGCTCTCCGACTCGAAGCTGACACGCCTGCGGCGCGACCACATCGGCTTCGTCTTCCAGTTCTTCAACCTCCTGCCGATGCTCGACGCCGAGGAGAACGTCGTCCTGCCGCTGACGATCTCGGGTGAGAAGCCGGATCGCGCCTGGCTCGACTCGCTCCTGCAGCAGATGGGTCTCGGGGACCGGCGCCGCCACCGGCCGAGCGAGCTGTCGGGAGGGCAGCAGCAGCGCGTCGCCATCGCGCGCGCACTCGTGACGCGGCCGACGATCCTCTTCGCCGACGAACCGACCGGAAACCTCGACTCGAAGACGGGCGGCGAGATCCTCGACCTGCTCCGCGCGTCGACCGATGCCTACGGGCAGACGACCGTGATGGTCACGCACGAGGCCCGCGCCGCCGCGATCGCCGACCGGATCCTCTTCCTCGCGGACGGCCTGATCGTGAAGGAGTTGCGCTCCGCGACGCCGGCCGATGTGCTCGCCGTGATGTCCGGCCTCCAGTGATCAAGGTCGCGCTGAAAGGGCTGGCCGGGAGGAAGCTCCGCGCCGCGCTGACCGCGGTCGCGATCGTCCTCGGCGTCGCGATGATCAGCGGCACCTACGTCCTGACCGACACGATCCAGTCGGCGTTCGGCGCCGTCTTCACGACGGTCTACAAGCACACCGACGCGATCGTCACGGGCAACAGCGCGATCGGCCGGAACAACAACAGCCCTACCCTGCCGCCGTCCTTCTCCGAGTCACTGCTCGGCAAGGTGCAGAAGCTGCCGGGCGTCGAGGAGGCACAGGGCGGGATCGCGGACTACGCCTACCTCGTCGGCCGCGACGGCAAGGTCATCTCCGGGCACGGCGCGCCGCCGCTCGCATTCAGCGTCCACCCGCACGGCGACCAGCGCTTCAACCCGCTGGAGCTGACTTCCGGCACCTGGCCGGCCGGCCCGCACCAGGTGGACATCGACGCGCACACGGCGTCGAAGGACAACTACAAGGTCGGCGAGACGATCGGCGTGGTCGCGCGCGGCGCCGAGCAGACCTACACGATCGTGGGGATCGTCCAGATCGGTGGCGTCTCGTCGCTCGGCGGGGCGACGATGACGATCTTCGACTTCCCCACCGCGCAGAAGGTCTTCCACAAGCAGGGCCGCCTCGACTCGATCTCCATCGCCGCCAAGCCGGGAACGACGCCGGCGGAGCTCGTCCACGAGATCAAGCCGCTGCTCCCCGCGATCGCGCAAGTCCAGACTGGCCAGGCGAAGGCGCAGCAGGCGACAAAGGACACGGGCGGCTTCCTCTCGATCATCCGCGACTTCCTCCTCGCCTTTGCCGGCGTGGCGCTCTTCGTCGGGACGTTCGTGATCGCGAACACGCTCTCGATCACGATCGCGCAGCGGACGCGCGAGCTCGCGACGTTGCGGACGCTCGGCGCGACGCGGCGGCAGGTGCTCGGGTCGGTGCTGGTGGAGGCGTTCGCGATCGGAGCGCTCGCCTCGGTCGCGGGGCTCTTCCTCGGACTCGGGCTGGCGAAGCTGCTCAACAAGCTGTTCGTGTCGCTGGGGATCGACCTGCCGCAAGCAGGGACGGTCTTCGCGACGCGAACGATCGTCGTCTCGCTCCTCCTCGGAACATTCGTCACGGTCATCGCCGCTATGCGGCCGGCGATCCGCGCAACGCGCGTCCCGCCGATCGCGGCCGTGCGCGAGGGCGCCGTTCTACCGGAGTCCCGCTTCGCGCGCTTCAGCGCCGTCACGGCACTCCTCACGATCGGGGGCGCGATCGCGCTGATGCTGCTCGGCCTGTTCGTCGGCAACCTCTCGACGACGAACCGGCTGCTCGCGATCGGCGTCGGCGCCGCTGCGGTCTTCGTCGGCGTGGCGATGCTCGCGAAGACGCTCGTGCCGCCGCTCGCCTCGGTGCTCGGCTGGCCGGGACGGCGCTACGGCGGCGCAGCGGGGAACCTCGCCCGCGCGAACGCGATGCGGAATCCGCAGCGGACTGCCTCCACGGCATCGGCCTTGATGATCGGTCTCGCGCTCGTGACGCTCGTCTCCGTTCTCGCCGCCGGGCTCAAGGCGCGCTTCGAAGGCGCCGTAAACGCGGTCTTCCGCGCCGATTACGCGCTCACGGCAACCGACAACTTCTCCCCCATCCCGGTCGCGCCCGCCAACGCGCTGAGCAAGGTCGGCGGCGTGACGATCGTGTCGGGGGTCCGCGGCGGTGAAGGCCGCGCCTTCGGAAGCCGGATCAACCTCACCGGTGTTCCCGGCGACATCTCGAAGGTGATCTTCGTGGACTGGGCCGAGGGCTCACAGGCCATCCCGTCGAAGCTCGGCTGGAACGGCGCCTTCGTTTCGAAGGACTACGCGACAGCCCAGCACCTCGCCGTCGGATCGCCGCTGGACGTGGAGACACCCACGGGCGGCCGGCTCCATCTCCTCCTGCGCGGCATCTTCGCGCCGCCGAAGGGCGGCTCGCCGTACGGCGACGTGACGATCTCGGCGCGCCGCTTCGACGCCGCCTTCCAGAACCCGCAGAACATCTACGCGTTCGTCGACATGCACGGAGGCGTCACGGCCGCGAACACCGCGCGGTTGACCGCCGCACTGAAGTCGTTCCCCGAGGCGAAGATCGCGACGGAGAGCCAGTTCAAGCACAACCAGGAGCAGGGGATCGACACGCTCCTGAACCTGCTCTACGTCCTGCTTTCCCTCTCGGTCGTGATCAGCCTGTTCGGGATCGTCAACACGCTCGTGCTGACGGTGTTCGAGCGGACGCGGGAGCTCGGGATGCTGCGCGCCGTCGGGATGACGCGCCCGCAGGTGCGCCGGATGATCTTCGGCGAGAGCATCGTCACCGCGCTGATCGGCGCCTCGCTCGCGCTGCCGGTCGGGATCGTGCTCGCGTTCATGGTCGGGAGAGCGATCAAGTACGCGGCCTTCACGCTGCCGTGGGGGCAACTCGTCGCGTTCGTGTTCGCAGCGGTGATCGTGGGACTGCTGGCCGCGATCCTCCCCGCGCGCCGCGCTGCGAGGCTCAATGTGCTCGAAGCGCTGCAATACGAGTAGCTACTCGCCTGCGCCAGCGTTCGGGAATGTCACCCGAAGCAGCTCAGGGCAGATCGGCTAGCGCCGCCTTGACCGCAGTGCGATTACTCGCATCAAAGAAGGCGATGACGTTCCTTCGGGCTGCCGTGACGACGGGCTCATGATCGCGCAGAGGGCTACCCAAGATCCAGCGGATTGAGCTAACCAGCGGGCCCGTCTCAATGGTGACGGCCACGAGATGGGGCGAGCGACCGGCCCGGAGGCTCACCAAGTTGCGGGACTCACGCTTGATCAACCGTGCGAGCTTCCTCCGGTTGGTGGCGCTGAGGTGGATCCCAGTAGGAAGGTGCACGTCGTGAGGATTCAGCGCAGGCGCTCTGTGGAGGTGGATGCCCTGCGCGGCGAACGTGCGCTCTACCTCTACGACCGAGTAGCGGTGCGCCGCCTGGCTCTTCGTTGTCCCCGCACCGGAATGGCCTCCTGCGCAGGCGGACGTTGCGAGGGTGACCGCAAGAAGCGCCGGTAAGGCGCGCGCTACGTCTTTCATCTCGAACACGATGCGACGCGGACGGCAGCCGACCCCACACGGAGGATGGTCGCTTGGGCTAGGGACACTTGTCGCTCGACCGCGAGTCGTCTGCTGGACTTACGCCTCGGGCGCGCGCCAGACCCCCGGCTCGCGCGTGACCGGGTAGCCCGCCCAGACGAGGCGGACGATGGAGCCGTCCTCCCCGCGCTCTATCCGTAACGCCTCACCGTGCTCCGGCCCGGAGACCGTCCGCCAGCGATCGTCCGACTCCCGCTCGAACACCGAGGACGGCTCCCAGTCGAGCGCCTCGGGATAGCGGCCTTCGAGTCGGCCCTCGCGCCAGCGGAAGACGATCTGCGCCGCCTCCATGAACCAGATCCCGAGCAGCGGCACAACGTCGTCGGGCGGCGGCTCGGAGACGCGCCACGGCTCCGGCGCGACCGGCCACTCCTCGAGCGTCGTCCCGATCAGCCGAAGACCGAGCGGGACGATCGCGCCCTCGCTCTCGTTCGTGAGCCCGGCCGCGACGACGTTCTCCTTCGCGGAGAAGAACAGAAACGCGATGAACCCGGGCATCGAGCCCGTGTGCCCGGCGAGGATCCGCTCGCCGTCACGTCGCAACGCGAGGCCGAGACCATAGCCCGAGAGCCAGCGGTCGTGCTCGGCGATCACCTGCACGGTCCGCATCTCCTCCGCGCTCTTCTTCGCGAGGATCGACTCGTCGGGATCGGCGAGGAACGCGCCCCAGCGGCAAAGGTCGCCGACCGTCCCCCACATCTGCCCTGCGGACGCCCACGCGCCGGTCTCGACGTCGACCGCCTCCCAGACACCATCGGCATACGGCTGCGCGAGGTAGCCCTTCGCGGCCGGCGTCTCCGGCTCGAAGCTCATCCGCGCCAGCCCGAGAGGCTCGAACAGCTGCGTGCGGACGTAGTCCATGTACGGGATGCCCGAAACGCGCTCGACGACGATCCCGAGCAGCGCGTAGGCGAGGTTGGAGTAGTGGAACCGCGCACCGGATGGGAGAACCATCTCCGCCCGCGCGAGTGTCTCGAGCAGCTCGTCCGGCGGCGCGAAGCGGAGCGTCAGCCACGAGTCGTTTTGCGTCTCCCGCTGCAACCCGGAGGCATGCGAGAGGAGGCGGCGGATCGACGGGTGGTAGGCGGCCCCCTCCACGTGCTTGTCGAGCGTGTCCTCGAGGTCGAGCTTGCCGGCGTCGCGGAGCTGCATGATCGCGGCGGCGGTGAACGTCTTCGTGATCGAGCCGACGCGGTACTGCGTGTCGGGCGTCGCCTCAACCTTTCCCTCGACGTCGGCGGCGCCGACCGCCTTCTCCCAGATCAGCTCACCGTCGCGGAGGACGGCGGCGGAGAGACTCGCAAGCCGCTTGTCGCGCTGCTCGACGCCGACGAGCTGGTCGAGCGTGGCGGCGAGCTTCTCAGGCGTGGACACTCAGTACCTCCTGCATCGCCGGGATGGCCGCGTCGATGTCGTCGTCGTCGATGTCGAGATGGGTGACGGCGCGGAGCCAGCCCGGCCGCAGACCGCCGACGCGGACACCGCGCTCGGCCAGCCCCTCCCGCACTCCGGGGTCGTCGCGGATGGAGACGAAGTTCGTCTCTACGGTCGCGGGGTCGAGTCCGATTCCTTCGGTCAGCCGCTTCGCCCGCGCGTGGTCTTCGGCGAGCCGCTCGACGTGGTGGTCGAGCGCGTAGAGCATCGCCGCGGCCGCGATCCCCGACTGGCGGAGCGCGCCGCCCAGCAGGAACTTCCCCTCCCACGCGTGCTCGATCGTCTCCGCCGGGCCGGCGAGGACGGCGCCGAACGGGCAGCCGAGCCCCTTCGAGAAGCAGATCGTGACGGTGTCCGTGAGCGACGACCAGGCCGAGACCGGCTCGCCCGCGGCGACTGCAGCGTTGAACAGGCGCGCCCCGTCGAGATGGACGGCGGCGCCGCGCTCGCGGGTGGCGGCCACCGCCGCGCCGAAGTCGTCGAGCGGCCAGACGTGGCCGCCGGAGCTGCGGTGCGTGTTCTCGAGGACGACGACACCGCCCGGGCCGAGCTCGTCGACAGCTTCGATCTGCTCGGGCGTCAACCGTCCCGCCTCCGCGACCAGCCCGTGCATGACGAGGCCGGAATGGATCGCCGGGCCGCCCCACTCGTAGATCAGGACGTGCGTGCGCTCCTCCGCCACGACCTTGCAGCCGGGGCGGCTGAGCGCTCGCAGCGCGACCTGGTTCGCCATCGTCGCCGTCGGCAGAAAAAGCGCCGCCTCGTGGCCGAGCAACTCCGCCATGCGGCGCTGCAGCTCGTTCGTGGTCGGGTCCTCGCGGTCCTGCTCGTCGCCGACCTCGGCTGCTGCCATCGCGGCGAGCATCCCCGCCGTCGGCCGCGTCACGGTGTCCGAATGAAGTTCGATCACGGAGACGGAAGCTACCGTAGCCCGATGGACCGGGACCTCCTCGAGGCAACGCTGCGCGAGCGCGGCGAGCCGGACTTCCGCGCCCGCCAGGTGTGGGAGTGGACGGCGCGCGGCGCCGCCGGCTACGAGGCGATGACGAACCTGCCGCGCGCGCTGCGCGACGAGCTCTCCGCCGCGGTGCCGTTCTCCACGCTCACGGTCGAGACCGAGCGCGAGTCGAGCGACGGCACGGTGAAGACGCTCTTCCGCACTGCGGACGGCCATCCCGTCGAGGCGGTGCTGATGAGCTACCGCGACGGGCGCCGCTCACTGTGTCTTTCGTCGCAGTCGGGGTGCCCGCTCACGTGCACGTTTTGCGCGACCGGGACGATGGCGTTCGGGAGGAACCTCACGGCGTCGGAGATCCTCGACCAGGCCCTCCACTTCCGGCGGTTGACGGAGATCAACCACGCGGTGTTCATGGGGATGGGCGAGCCGATGCTCAACCTCGACGAGGTGCTCGGCGCGGCGCGGCGGCTGCCGGATCTCGGCATCACGCACCGCCGCACGACGATCTCCACCGTCGGCTGGCTGCCCGGACTGACGCGCTTCGTCGACGAGGTGGACGAGCCGATCCGCCTCGCGCTCTCCCTCCACGCGCCGGACGACGAACTGCGGTCGCGGATCATGCCGGTCAACGAGCGGTTCCCGATCAAGGAGATCGTCGCGGAATGCGCGCGGCAGGCGGGCGAGACGCGGCGGCGCGTTTTCGTGGAGTACGTGATGCTCGCGGGAGTCAACGACTCGCGGGAGCAGGCGCGAGCCCTCGCCGCACTGCTCGGCCGCGACCACTTCAAGGTCAACTTGATTCCGTACAACCCGATTGCTGGAAGCGCCGTCGGCGCTCAGCCGAAAGGCCGGCCGCCTGCGGCGGCCCCCGCAACTGCGGAGCATTACAACCCGTCGTCACGCGAACAGATCGACGCCTTCAAGTACGAGCTCGAGAAGGCACACATCCCCGCGACTGTGCGCCTGACACGCGGGCGGGATATCGAAGCGGCGTGCGGGCAGCTCGCCGCGGCACCTAAACCGCGGTTGTCGCCGGCGCGTCCTCGAATCCATATTTGACGATCAACCGCTTCACGGCGCCGACCTCGTCGAGCCGCCGCACGGGCCGATTGTGCGGCGCGTCCTTCAGCAGCGCCGGCTCCTCCGCCGCCTCGCGCGCGATCGCGAGCATCGCCTCGCAGAACGTGTCGAGCGTCTCCTTCGTCTCCGTCTCCGTCGGCTCGATCATCAGCGCCTCGGGGACGATGAGCGGGAAGTAGATCGTCGGCGGGTGGAAGCCGTAGTCCATGAGGCGCTTCGCGACGTCGAGCGCGGTGCTGTCGTGCTCGCGCTTCAGCGTCCGCGCCGAGAGGACGAACTCGTGCATGCAGAGCCGGTCGAACGGCAGGTCGTAGGCGTCCTTGAGCCGTGCGAGAACGTAGTTCGCGTTGAGCACCGCCGCCTCCGACATCTCGCGTAGGCGTGGTCCCCACATGCGGATGTAGGCGTAGGAGCGGACGAAGACGCCGAACGGCCCGGTGAAGGCGCGCACCTTGCCGATCGTCTGCGGCCGGTCGTAGTCGAGGCCGAAGCTCCCGTCTTCTCTGTGGACGACCGCGGGCACCGGCAGGAACGGCTCGAGCAGCTTCCGCACCGCGATCGGCCCGCCGCCCGGCCCACCGCCGCCGTGCGGCTGCGAGAACGTCTTGTGGAGGTTGATGTGGACGATGTCGAAGCCCATGTCGCCGGGCCGCGAGATGCCGCAGACGGCGTTGAGGTTCGCGCCGTCGTAGTACATGAGCGCTCCGGCGTCGTGGAAGATCCGCTCGATCTCCTCGATGTTCTCGTCGAAGAGGCCTAGCGTCGACGGGTTGGTGAGCATCAACGCCGCTGTGTGCTCGTCGACCTTCCCGCGCAGATCCTCGACGTCGATGTTGCCGCGCGGGTCGGTCTTGACGGGCGTGAGCTCATAGCCGGTCATCGTCACGCTGGCGGGGTTCGTGCCGTGCGCGGTGTCGGGGATGACGACCTTCCGCCGCTGCTCGCCCTCCCCCTTCGCGGCGAAGTAGGCACGGACGAGCATCAGCCCCGTCAGTTCTCCCTGCGAGCCGGCGGCCGGCTGGAGGGACACCGCGTCGAGGCCGGTCACCTCCGCGAGGATCTCCTGCAGCCGCCACATCAACTCGAGCGCGCCCTGAGCGCCGTCCTCCTCTTGAAGCGGGTGGAGAGCCGCGAAGCCGGGCAGCGCCGCGAGCCGCTCGTTGATCCGCGGGTTGTATTTCATCGTGCAGGAGCCGAGCGGATAGAAACCCGTGTCGACGCCAAAGTTGCGCGTCGAGAGCTCGGTGAAGTGGCGGACGAGCTCGAACTCCGGCACCTCCGGCAGGCGCGGCGGCTCGGCCCGTCTCAGCTCCGGCGGGACCTCGGGCGCGGGGAGCTTCTCGTAGCGCGGGATCGCCGAGGCCCTGCGGCCCGGCTGCGACTTCTCGTAGATCAGCTTCACGCCGTGACCTCCGCGAGCACCTCGGCGAGCCGGTCGATCTCGTCCGGGGTCCGCCGCTCGGTGACTGCGACGAGCAGGACGTCGTCCATCTCCGCGTAGTCGCGCCCGAGCGCATAGCCAGGATGGACGCCACGCTCGCGCGCGGCAGCGACGACCTCGCGCGCGTTCCGTCCGACGCGGACGGCAAACTCCTTGAACGTTGCCTGATTGGAGAACACGAGCTCGAGTCCCGCCTGCTCGACCAGGCGCTGCTTGGCGTACGCGCCCAGCGACAGGCAGGTCTCCCCCAGCTCCCGCAATCCCTGCGGCCCCAACCACGTGAGATAGACGAGCCCGCCGAGCGCGAGGAGCGTCTGGTTCGTAGTGATGTTCGAGGTGGCCTTCTCCCGCCTGATGTGCTGCTCGCGGGTCTGCAGGGTGAGGACATAGCCGCGCTCACCCGCGGCGTCTACCGTCTCACCGACGATCCGGCCAGGCATGCGGCGGATGAACTCCTCCCGCGCGGCGATGAAGCCGTAGTGCGGCCCGCCGTACGAGGGGAAGTTCCCCGCGCCCTGTCCCTCGCCGATCGCCATCGAGGCGCCATAGCGTCCCGGCGCCTCGAGCACGCCGAGCGAGAGTGGATCGGCGTGGACGATCGCGAGCGCTCCCGCATCGGAGGCGGCGGCCGCGAGATCCGGTGCCGGCTCGAGGCAGCCGAAGAAATTCGGCTGCTGGAAGATCACGGCTGCCGCGTCCTCGGCCGCGCGCGCGAGCTCCTCGGCGTCCGTGACACCGTCGCGGTGCGGCACTTCGACGATCTCGAGGCCGAAGCCAGGCGCGTAGGTCTTCACGACCTGGCGCACCTGCGGATTCGTCGCCTCGGTGACGACAACCTTGCTGCGGCCCGTCGCGTGCTTGGCGACGAAACAGGCATCGGCAGCGACCGTCGTCCCGTCGTAGCCGGACGCGTTCGAGACGTCCATCCCGGTCAGCTCGCAGATGGCGGTCTGGTACTCGAAGATCGCCTGGAGGACGCCCTGGCTCATCTCCGGCTGGTACGGCGTGTACGCGGTCAGGAACTCGCCGCGCTGGAGGACGGCGTCCACGACCGCAGGCACGTAGTGGTCGTAGATCCCGGCGCCGAGGAAGGACAGCTCCTGCCCGCCCGCAGGGACGTTGCGCGCTGCGAGTTCCGAGAGGTGCGCGAAGACCTCCTGCTCGGAGAGCGCCGGCTCGAGGTCGAGGTCGCGCTGCAGCCGCATGGCCTGCGGAATGTCCCGGAACAGCTCCTCGACCGAGGAGACGCCGACGGCGGCGAGCATCTCCTCCTTGTCGGAGTCGGTGAGCGCGAGAAACGGATGCGCGTGCGTCACTGGCTCGCGAGAACCTGCTTGTACGCCTCGAGGTCGAGCAGGCCGCCCACCTCGTCGGGGCTCGAGAGCCGGATGCGGATGAGCCAGCCGTTGCCGTACGGGTCATCGTTCACGGTTTCCGGCGCGTCGACGACCTGCTGGTTGACCTCGAGCACCTCGCCGGAGAGCGGCGCGATGACGTCGGAAACGGCCTTGACCGACTCCACCTCGCCGTACGACTGGTCCTTCGTCACGCTCGCGCCGACCTCGGGCGTCTCGAAGTGGACGAGCTCGCCGAGAGCGTCGGCGGCGAACCACGTCACACCGAGCACCGCCTCGTCGCCTTCGAGCCTGGCCCAGTCGTGCTCGGAGTGATACTTCAGATCCTCGGGATAGCTCTCTGCGGCTCCCACTCAGTCCTCCCTCTTGTAGATCGGCTTCTTCACGACCCGCGCCCGGCGCGGCTTGCCCCGCACGTCGATCGTCAGCTCCGTGTCCGCCTTCGCCTGCGCGCTCGGGACGTATCCCATCCCGATCCCGATCCCGATCATCGGCGAATGGGAGCCGGAGGTGACCTCGCCGCCGCCGCCGATCGGCATGCCGTGCCGCGGAATCGCCTTTTCCTCCATCACGAACGCGACGAGCCGGCGCTCCGGCCCCTCTTCCTTGACGCGGCGGAGGACGTCGGCTCCTTCGAAATCCTTGTCGAGCGCGCACGCCCAGCCGAGCCCGGCCGAGATCGCGTCGGTGTCCGGACCGATGTCGTTGCCGTGCAGCGGGTAGCAGACCTCGAGCCGCAGCGTGTCGCGCGCGCCGAGCCCGCAGGGAACGACTCCGCGCGCAAGGACCGCGTCCCAGAGCCGCGTCGCGTCCTCGCTCATGCAGAGGAGCTCGCAGCCGTCCTCGCCGGTGTAGCCGGTGCGGTTGACCATCACCTCGACGCCGTCGATCGTCGTCTCCGCGAACGTGAACGTCTGCGCCGGCGGCAGTCCGAGCCGCTCGATTGCGCGCGGCCCCTGTACGGCGAGGAGCGCGCAGTCGTCGGAGACGTCGCGGACGTCCGAGCCGGGAATCTCCCGCTCCTTCAGCCACGCGTACGCGGCCTCGCGGTTCCCGGCGTTGACGACGAGGAGAAAGAAGAACTCGCCGAGCCGGTAGACGATCAGGTCGTCGACGATGCCGCCGATCTCGTTCGTGAGGAGGGTGTATTGCGCCTCGCCGGGCTGGAGCCGATCGACGTCGTTCGAGAGGACGGACTGGAGGAATTCGAGCGCCCGTGGGCCTTCCACCTCGAGCTCGCCCATGTGCGAGACATCGAAGACGCCGGCGTCGCTGCGTACCGCGCGGTGCTCGGGGATCACGCCTTCGTACTGCACCGGCATCTCCCAGCCGGCGAACGGAACCATCTTCGCCCCGAGCGCGACATGCCGGCCGTGCAGCGGCGTATGCAGAAGCGTCTCGGGCATGGCCACGGCCGATCCTAGTCGTGAGCGCCGTGACCGGAATCAGTGAATCGCCCCAGAACGGAACCGCCCCGGCTCGTCTAGGACGAACCGGGGCGGTGGACCGGGTCGTGGGGTTGACTCGTATGGGTCAACCCTGTTGAGGGCAAGACGTATCTGCCCTCATACGGGAGGTTCAAACCTCCGATCGTGCGAGCGCCGAACCTAGTCGCCGCGCAGGAAGGCCGGCACGTCGAGCCCGCCCTCCTCCTGACGACCGGCTCCGACGCCGACCGGCGTCTCCGACGAGGAGCGCCGGCGGCGGCGCTGCCCGCCGAAACCGGTGGCGATGACGGTGACCCGCACCTCTTCGCCCATCGCTTCGTCGATCACCGCGCCGAAGATGATGTTGGCGTTCTCGGCGGCGGCGCTCGTCACGACCTCGGCCGCCTCGTTCACCTCGAACAGCCCGATCTCCGGGCCGCCCGTGATATTGAGGAGGATGCCGGTCGCGCCGTCGATCGACGACTCGAGGAGCGGCGAGGAAACCGCGGCACGCGCGGCCTCGATCGCCCGGTTTTCGCCCTTCGCGGTACCGATCCCCATCAGGGCCGAGCCGGCCTCGCGCATGATCGTGCGCACGTCGGCGAAGTCGAGGTTGACCAAGCCGGGGACGGTGATCAGGTCGGTGATGCCCTGCACGCCCTGCCGGAGGACGTCGTCCGCCATCCGGAAGGCGTCGAGCACCGACGTTTGACGCTCGACCACCTGCAGGAGGCGGTCGTTCTCGATCACGATCAGGGTGTCGACGCGATCGCGGAGACTCTCGATGCCCTGCTCTGCCTGCTGGGCGCGCTTACGCCCCTCGAAGGCGAACGGCTTCGTGACGACGCCGACGGTGAGTGCGCCGAGCTCGCGGCCGAGCTGCGCGAGGATCGGAGCGGCGCCCGTACCGGTGCCACCACCCTCCCCGGCGGTGATGAAGATCATGTCGGCGCCCTTCAGCGCCTCCTTCAGCTCGTCGCGGCTCTCCTGCGCTGCGGCGTGACCGACGGCAGGATCCGCCCCGGCGCCGAGCCCGCGCGTCGCGGCCGAGCCGATGTGCAGCTTCACGTCGGCGTCGCACATCATCAGTGCCTGCGCGTCGGTGTTGACTGCGATGAACTCGACCCCGGAGAGACCGGCGTCGACCATCCGATTGACGGCGTTCGTGCCGCCGCCACCCGCGCCGACGACCCTGATCACCGCGAGGTAGTTGCCCGATGCGTCGCTCGTGCTCATGTGGCCAACCTGAACCTTTACTAGAGGATTGGGGCAGTTAAAACGAAGCTCGCGGCTGAGGGTACGCGCGTCGAAGCTAGCTGTCAACCGAAGCTGCAGCCTTGAAGCCTCAACCTCTACTAGAGCCTGCTGGTGGCGCCAGAGCCGGGATTCGCGTGCTCGAGACAGGCCGGCCCGTCACGCTGACGTCGAGGAATCGCGTCCCGCTCGGCAACGCCTGCAGCGCCTGCGTCGCCACAGCGACCTTGAGCGGGACCCCGGCGGGCTTTCCGAGCAGCAGTTCGATCCCCGAGCGCAACCGGAAGACGAGGACGCCGCCAATAAGAGACGCCGTCGCCACGCGAGCTCGGAAGGCCCCTGCCGAGCCGAGCGCGCGGGCGATCCCGCCGCCGTTTGTGAGTGGCAGGAGGTCCGCCACCCGGACGGGCGTCTTCGCCTCGAGCCAGATCCGCGGCAGTGTCGCGTCGACGCCCGCAGCTACTGACGCCATGACGCGACCGCGCACCGAGACAAGCCAGGCGGACGTGCCGGAGCGAAGAATCGCGACGGGCCGTTCGGGGACGACGGAGATGCGAAGCGTGTGCGGGAAAGCGCGGTCGTAGGTCGCGCTGACGACGGTGGGCAACGCCTCCGCCCGTCTGACCGCATCGGCGCCGTTGAGCCCGACGAGGCTCCTGCCGAGGAGCGGTGCAAGCGCCTTCCGCACTTGCGCGTCGACCTGAGAGGAGCCGCCGCTGAGCGCGATGCCGCGGACGGCGAACACCGACGTCTCACGTGCAACGGCGTAAGCGCCGAGCGCCACAGCGAGGATGCCCAGGCCGAGCACGAGCGAGCGGCGGGAGGGCGCGTACTTGCGGAGCAGCGTCCGGCCACGACCGACAGGCGCAGCCCGCCGCCGGCGCGGCAGCGCGGCGGTCTCGGCGCGCGCGGTCGGCCGACGGGAGCGAGCCTTGGCAGGCACCTTCACGGATTCGCCGCGCGGGGTGCCGTTCCTACAGATCGGAAAGAGCGAGATCGCCGAGGAACTCGACCTCGTGCTCGAGCAGCACGCCGTACTGCTCGTGCGCTCGCCGCCGCGCCTCGGTCATCAGCGCGAGCGCGTCGGCCGTGGTCGCACCGCCGGCATTCTCGATGAAGTTCGCGTGCTTCGGGGAGATCTGGGCGCCACCGATCCTGAATCCCTTCAGCCTGCACGCCTCGAGCATCCGCCCCGCACTCAGCTCGTGCTCGGGGTTCTTGAAGACACTGCCGAACGTCCGCCGGTTCGTCGGCTGCGCTGCCTTGCGCTGTGCGTTGAGCTCGCGCACCTCGGCCTTGATCTCCTCGCTCGACCGCGGCCGGAGACGAAGCTCGGCTTGCAACACGACTTGGCCGTGCCGGAGCTCCGAGTGGCGATACGAGAGGGCGAGCTCGGCCGGAGTCAGCCAGCCGCTCCCGTCCGCCGTCGCGACGAGCGCGCGCTCGAGCACCGTCGAGAAGTCGCCGCCGTACGCGCCGCCGTTCATCCAGACGCCGCCGCCGATCGTGCCGGGGATCGCGCACGCGAACTCGAAGCCGCCGAGACCCGCGGTGCGCGCCCGGTGGAGACAGACAGCGTTCGCAGCGCCGCCGCCGGCCCGGATGACGTCACCGTCGACCTCGACCGCGGCGAGCTCCGCGCCGAGCCTGAGGACGAGCGCGTCGACTCCGGCATCTGCGGCGAGAAGGTTGGAGCCGAGACCGACGACTGCGACCGCCAGCTCCTGTTCGGCGGCCCAGCGGAGCAGCTCCCCCACCTCCCGCTCGCTCTCGGGGCGGGCAAAGGCGCGTGCCGGCCCGCCTGTGCCGAGCGTTGTAAAGCCGGCGAGCTCGACGCCCTCTTCGACCTTCACGCGAGCGCCTCCAGGATCAGCGGCGCGGCTCGGTCGACGTCGCCGGCCCCGAGCGTGAGCACCGTGTCCCCCGCTCGCGCCCAGCCGGCGACGATGCGCGCCGCATCCTCGATCTCCGGCGCCCAGCCGATCCGCATCCCCGGACGGACGCGCGAGAGCTCGTCGACGATCAGCCGCCCGCTCACTCCCGGCAGCGGCGCTTCGCGCGCCGGATAGATCCCGGTCACACAGACAGCGTCCGCTGTGGCGAGGGTGTCCGCGAAGCCGCGTGCCAGGTGCTGCGTCCGCGAATAGAGGTGCGGCTGGAAGAGCGCGAGGACGCGCCCGCGCTCCCGCATGGCGGCCAGGTCGGCCGCGAGCTCCGCAGGGTGGTGGGCGTAGCTGTCCAGGACGGTCACGCCGCCCGCCTCGCCTTTTGTCTCCAGGCGGCGGCCTGCTCCCGTGAACTCGACGATGACGCGCTCGGCGTCGGCGCGCGCGACGCCTGCGAGCTCGAGCGCGGCGAGCGCGGCTGCGGCGTTCTTCCTGTTGTGCTCGCCCGGCACCGCGAGCTCGAACGCCACGGGGGCGAGCTCGTCCGCCCGGACGACGTGCGGCACCCCGCGCAACCACTCCTCGAAGAACTCCTCCACCTCGGCGCGGGACCCGAACGTCGTGTGGTGGTCGAGATCGACGTTGAGGAGGACGGCGACCTCAGGAGCCAGCGCCCCGACGGAGCGGTCGGACTCGTCTCCCTCGACGACGAGCCAGCCGGAGCCGGCGCGCGCGTTGCCGCCCAGCTGCGGGACATCTCCACCGATGAGGAAGGCTGGATCGAGGCTAAGCCGGTCGAGACAGAAACCGATCATCGCGCTCGTCGTCGTCTTGCCGTGCGCCCCGGCGACGACGATCGCACGGCGCAGGGAGACGAGCTCGGCCAACAGCTCGGCGCGCGGCCGGCCCTCCACCTGACCCGCGAAGGCGGTCGAGACATACACCTCCCAGCCGGCCGGCGGCTGCGGCGGCTCGGGAGAGATCTCGACCGCGACGTCCTCGAGGTGGCGGAGGTACGGCGTCTCGACGCGGTCCCAGCCGGCGACTTCGGCGCCCCACGCCCGCGCGAGGAGCGCGTAGCCGCTCATGCCGGCGCCGCCGATGCCGGCGATCCAGATCCGCCTACCGGCGAGCGGCGAGGCCGACGAGCTCATCGGCGATCTCCTCTGCTGCATCCGGCCTGGCTGCCGCCCGCATCGCGGCTGCCATCGCCTCGAGACGCACCTGGTCGGCAAGGAGTTCCTCGACGACGCGCGGCGCGGTCGATGCCTCCGCTTCGGGCACGACGATCGCGCCGCCGGCCTGGGCGAACCAGCGCGCGTTCTTCTCCTGGTGGTTCCCGGTCGCGAACTCGCCGGGGACGAGGACGGCGGGAAGCCCAGCGGCGGCAAGCTCCCAGACCGAGCCGCCGGCGCGCGCGAGCACGACGTCGGCGGCGCCGTAGGCGAGACCGATCTCCTCGACGAAGGGGCGCAGGAGGTAGTCGGGGCGGGAGACGCGATCGCGCAACTCCGGGTAGTCGCGCTCGCCGCAAAGGTGGATCACCGCGGGGCCGGCCTCCGCCCACGCGTCGAGCGCGAGCTCGTTCAGGAGCCGCGCACCGAGCGAGCCGCCGAAGACGAGGACGACACGCGCGTCCTGCGGCATGCCGAGCTGCGCGCGCGACTCGTTGCGGTCGCGCGCTAACGACGCCGCGGGGATCGGACGGCCGACGGCGTGGTACTTCTCCCCGTCCCGACCGACGGGCAGCGCGAGGAAGACGCGGTCGGCGAGCGGGGCCGCGAGGCGGTTGGCGAGACCGAGGTGCGCGTCCGCCTCGGTCAGCGCGCACGGGATCCTGCGGAGGCGCGCCGCGAGGACCATCGGCCCGGCGACGTAGCCGCCCGCGCCGAGCACGACGTCCGGCTGCCGCTTCCGAAGGATCCGGATACAGGCGACGGGTGCGGCGGCAGCCTGAGCAGCCGCGCGCAGCAAGCCGAGCCCCGGCCGCCGCGGCAGTCCGGAGACGGCGAACGCGTCGAACTCGTAGCCGCGTTCGGGAACGAGCCGCGCCTCGACGCGATCAGGCGAACCGGCGAACGTCACGAGCGCGCCGCGGCGTCGCAGAGCTTCCGCCACTGCGAGCGCCGGCGCGACGTGTCCGACCGTCCCGCCGGCCGCGATCAGGAACCGCAGCTGTCGCTCGTCCGCCATTACGGGCGATGTTAAGGAGCACACCGACCGAACCGAGCATCACGACGAGACTCGAGCCTCCGTAGGAGACGAACGGAAGTGGGATTCCGGTCAGCGGCGCGACACCGACAACTGCCGCAATGTTGATCGCGGCCTGGCCGCAGACGAGCGCCGTGAGGCCCGCGGCGAGCCGCTTCGCGAACGGATCGCGGCAGGCGATCGCGAGCCGGATCCCCGCGTAGGCGAACGTGCAGAACGCGACGAGGACGAGCGTCACGCCGATCAGCCCGAGCTCCTCGCCGACGACGGCGAAGATCATGTCGGTCGGCGCCTCGGGCAGATAGTGGAGTGGCTCGATCCCCTGGCCGAGACCTCGACCGAAGATTCCACCTGAGCCGAGGCTGATCAGCGCCTGGACGTTCTGGAGGCCGGCTCCGGTCGGGTCCTTCCACGGGTCGAGGAAGGTGAGCAGGCGGTCGCGACGGTAGGGCGACGACCAGGCGGCGATCGCCGCGAACGCGAAGACGATCCCGTAGGCGGTGGCGAGCAGCGGCAGCCGCGTCCCCGAGATGAGGAGGATCGCGCCGACGACGAGGAGGATCGTGAGCGCGGTGCCGAGATCGGGCTCCACGAGCACGAGCACGGCGAAGGCGCCGACGACGAGGCCGATCGGGCGGCCGAGCTCCTTCAGCGTTCGCGGCGCCGGCTTGCGCGAGAGGTACGACGCCAGCCAGAGGACAAGCGCGAACTTGGCGAGCTCCGACGGCTGGAAGGCGAGCGGCCCGGCGGCGATCCAGCGGCGAGCGCCGTTGATGCGCGCGCCGACCGCGAGCACGCCGAGGCAGAGGACGAGTGCTGCGATAACGAGCGTCGGCGCGAACGAGCGGAGCCGTTCGAGGTCGAGGCGCGAGAGGACGAGGAGCAGGACGAGCCCGGCGAACGCGTAGAGCGCCTGCCGCTCGACGTAGCCCTGCGGGTTCGCGTTGCCGAGGGCAGCCGATCCCGAAGTCGCGCTGTAGACCATCACGAGCCCGAACAGGACGAGGGCCGTCGTGACGAGGACGAGGAGGTTCCACTCGAGCTGGAGCGGCTTCCGTTTGGTGATCCCACTCATGTGAAGGCCTCGACAAGGCGACGGAAGGTGTCCCCGCGTTCGTCGAAGTTCGAGAACTGGTCGAAGCTCGCGCAGGCCGGCGACAGGAGGACGACGTCTCCCGCCTGGGCGTCCGCGGCGGCGCGTGCGATCGCGGTCGACAGGTCGCCGTCGCGCTCGTACTCGCGGCCGGCAGCGTCGAGCGCAGCTGCGAGCTCGTCGGTCGCCTCCCCGATCAGGTAGATCGAGGCGACGTTGCCGGGCAGCTCGCGAGCGAAGGGGCCGAAATCCTCTCCCTTGAGCGAACCGCCGAGGATGAGTCGCAGCGGCGCGTCGTACGCCGCGACGCCGCGACGGGCGGCGGCGGTGTTCGTCGCCTTCGAGTCGTTGATCCAGCGGACGCCGCGGAGCTCGCGGACGAGCTCGAGCCGGTGCGGGACGCCGGGGAACGAGCGGAGCGCCTCCGCGATCGCAGCGTCGGGAGCGCCGGCGGCGCGAGCGGCCGCCGTCGCGGCGGCGGCGTTCTCGCGGTTGTGCCGGCCGGGGATCAGTGGCTCCGCCGGCAGCGGGTCGTCGGCGGAGAACTCGATCCCGTCGATTCCGAAGCCGCGGGGGACGACCTTGACGCGGGCGCGCTCGAAGATGCGGAGCTTCGCGTCGCGGTAGGCCTCGAAGGTGCCGTGCCGGTCGAGGTGATCGGGCTCGAGGTTGAGGAGGACGGCGACGTCGCAGCTCAGGGTCTCGACGTCCTCGAGCTGAAAGCTGGAGAGCTCGCAGACGATCCACGAGTCGGGCCGGGCCGTCTCCGCCGCGTCCGTGAGGGCGCGCCCGACGTTGCCGGCGACCTCGACGTCACGACCGGCGGCGCGGAGGATCGCCCCTAGCAGCTCGGTCGTCGTCGTCTTCCCGTTCGTCCCGGTCACACCGATCAGACGTGACCCCGCCGGGAGAAGCCGGTAACCGAGCTCGACCTCGCTCCAGAGCGGGATGTGCCGGGTCCGCGCGCTAGCCGCGAGCGGCGACTCTCCGGGCACGCCCGGGCTCTTGACGACAAGCTCCACCCCCTCGAGCAGCGACTCATCCTCCGTTCCCAGGTGGACTTCGACGCCCGCGTCGGCGAGCCTCCCGGCGTCGACGTCGGGTGAGCGGTCGGCGGCGAGCGTGGTGACGCCGCGCCGGGCGAGCGCGAGCGCGGCGGCCTGTCCCGAGCGCGCAAGGCCGATCACGAGCGCGCGCTGCGGCAGCCAGGACTGAACGGGAGCCGGCTGTTCGGGACGTGTCCCGGTCATGGCGCACGCACTCCCCCAATGGGGGGCGTTGGGCCCCTGCGGTCAGCGTAGGCGCGTGGCGGTGAAACGAGTGTCGGAGCTTTGTCGAGGATGCGTAACGGGTTCGCCGTCGAGGCTCGGCATCCTCATCGGCGTTGGCCGCTGACGACGACCTCGTCACCGGCCTCCGTCAGCTCCACCGCGTCGAAGCCGGCCGCGCGCAACGCCTCCGCAGCCGCGCCGGCAGCCGCGGCGTCCGGCTCGGCGAGCGCGACGCGGCCTCCCGCGGAGACAACCCGCGCCAGCTCCGCCGCCGCGGCGCCCAGCGACCCCTCCTCCATCGCCACGCGCCCGAGCGCCGCCGCGACCGCGGCGTCGGGAAGCGGCAGGACGGGCGACTCCCCGACGAGATATGCGACACCGGTGGCTCCCGCCGCCTGTGCCTCGCCGAGCAGCTCCTCCAGCTCGTCCACGTGCGACCGCACGACGTAGACCCAGCCGGCCCCCACCCGCTCGTGCGCGCCGAACACGAGCGCGCCGCCGCCAAGGACGAGCACGTCGTTCTCCGGCTCCAGCCGCGCCGCCTCGAGCAAGGCCCGCTCCACCGGGTCAGCCTCGCTCATACCTGTGCGAAGTAGTAGCGGTAGTAGAGCGCGAAGCCGGCCGAGCACAGCAGCCCCGCCACGATCCAGAAGCGCACCGTGATCTTCGTCTCGGACCACGCCTTCATCTCGAAGTGGTGGTGGATCGGCGCCATGAGGAAGACCCGTCGCCCGAATTTCTTGAACGAGGCCACCTGGATCATCACGGAGAGCGCTTCGATCACGAAGATGCCGCCGATCAGGAGGAGCAGCACCTCGACCTTCATCATGATCGCGAAGGCCGCGAGCGCCCCACCGAACGCCATCGAGCCGGTATCGCCCAGGAACAGCTCGGCCGGCGAGGCGTTGAACCAAAGGAAGCCGACGGCGGCGCCGATCAGCGCCGCGCCGACGATCGCGAGATCGAGCTTCGTCAGGTTGCGGTCGCTGGGGAGCCGCCCCGAGCGCACGTACGAGACGACGTTCATCGCGGTGAACGTCAACAGCGCGATGATCGTCGTCCCCGCAGCGAGCCCATCCACCCCGTCCGCCAGATTCGTCCCGTTCGAGGCGCCGCCGATCACGAGGAAGAGGAACGGATACCACGCGTAGGAGAGCGGCACCGAGACGTCGGCGATCGGGATGTAGACGTCCGTGCTGAGGTGGAGGTGGTGCGCGACGACCGCGATGACCGCCGTCACGCACGCGAGCAGGAGGAGCTTCCACCGCCCCGACAAGCCGAGCGAGCGCTTGTGCGTCAGCTTGATGAAGTCGTCGAGGAAGCCGATCGCTCCACACGCGAGCGTCGCGAACAGGACGGTCAGCGCCTGCAGCCGGTAGTGGCTGACCGGGAGAAACCCGACCGTCGCTGCGAAAAGGATCAGGAGGCCGCCCATCGTCGGCGTCCCTTGCTTGGCGAAATGGTGCTTCGGCCCCTCCTCGCGGATGTGCTGGCCGAACTCGTTCCGCCGCAGAAAGTCGATGAAGCGCGGCCCCATCACGATCGAAACGACGAAGGCGACGCCGGCGGCGATGAGGACGCGGATCACGCCCGCACCTTCAGCAGCGCGTCGGCGACGACCTCGAGCCCGACCGAGCGGGAGCCTTTGACGAGAACCGCGTCGCCGGGCTGGACTAGAGCCCGCGCCACCTCGACCGCCTCGGCCGCAGTGGCCACCCACTCGTCCGGCGCGTAGCCGCGCGCGAGCTCGCCGACGCCGACGACGACGTCGACCGGCTCCGCTTCCCGCCCGACTTCGGTGTGATAGCGCGGCGCATCGGGCCCGAGCTCGGCCATTACCCCGAGCACGGCCACGGTGCGGCGCCCGTTCGCGCGCGCGAGCAGATGCGCGAGCGCGGCGCGCATCGCGAGCGGATTCGCGTTCCAGGCGTCGTTGATCAGTAGGCCGCCCCCCGGCAGCTCGACCTCATGCGAGCGCCAGAGCGAGAAGGCGACATCCACCGGCCCGATGGGCGGCTCGAGACCGAGTGCCTCCGCCGCCGTGAGCGCCGCGGCCGCATTCGTCGCCTGGTGCAGGGCCGCGAAGCCGAACACGACGTCGCGCCCACGCCAGCTGACGTGCGTCCGCCCGTCCCGCACTTCGGCCTCCGGCGCCGCGAAGCGCCGCACGTCGAGCCCCTCCGGCACGAACGGCTCGAGCTCCGGAGCGTCCTCCGGTAGGACGGCGACCGAGCCTGGCTCGAGCTCGTCGAGCAATTCCGCCTTCGCGCGCGCGATGCCGGCGAGGCTGCCGAGCTGCTCGAGATGGGCGGGAGCGATCGACGTGATTACGCCGAGGTGCGGCCGCGCGACGCGCGCCAGCTCGCGGATCTGCCCCGGGCCGCGCATCGCCATTTCCGTCACCACGACCTCGGTGTCGGGCTCGATCAGGCAGAGCGTCAGTGGCAGGCCGATCTCGTTGTTGAAGCCGTGCGGCGCCTCCACCGTGCGGCGGTGCGGCCGGAGAAGCGCGGCGAGGATGTCCTTCGTCGAGGTCTTGCCGACCGAGCCCGTGATCGCCACGACCCGAGCATCGCTGCGGGCGCGGACGGCACTCCCGAGCGCTGCGAGCGCCGCATGGGCGTCGTCCGGCACGAGGGTCGCCGCGGCGCCGCGCGCGCGCGCGTCGTCGAGAAAGGCCTCTCCACCGGAGACGGCGACGAAGAGGTCGCCGGGACGGATCAGGCGTGAGTCGGCCTGGACTCCGGTGATCTTGTCCGCAACGCTCTCGAGCGCGCCGAGCGAAAGCGCCTGCACGTCGGCGATCGGCAACGGAATCAGGTTGGTGTCTCCTGCATCGCTGCGAGAGCCTCCTTCGCCACCTCGCGGTCGTCGAAGGGGACGGTTCGATCCGCGAACTCCTGGCCCTGCTCGGCGCCTTTGCCCGCGATGACGACGACGTCGCCCGGCTGCGCGAGCTCGACAGCGCGGACGATCGCCGCGGCCCGGTCGAGCTCCACCTCGACGGCCCCGCCGGCGCCGGACACGATCTCCGCCGCGATTGCCTCGGGATCCTCGCTGCGCGGGTTGTCGGAGGTGACGATCACGACGTCGGCAAGGTCCGCAGCGAGCTTCCCCATCAGCGGCCGCTTGCCGCGATCGCGGTCGCCGCCCGCGCCGAGCACGCAGATGACGCGCTTGCCGTCCGCGAGGTCGCGCGCCGCGCGGAGGACGTTCTCGAGCGCGCCGGGCTTGTGCGCGTAGTCGACGATCACGTGGAAGGGCTGCCCGCGGTCGACCGACTCGAAGCGGCCGGGTACGCCGCGAACGGACTCGAGCCCGCGCTTGATCGCGTCGTCCTCGATGCCGAGCGCCCGCGCCGCATGGAGCGCCGCGAGCGCGTTCTCGACGTTGAAGCGGCCGCGCAACTTGAGCTCGATGCCGGCCAGCTCGGCCGCGTCCTCACCGCTGAAGCGGATCGCCCCCGGCAGCTCGTCGGCCAGCCTGCGCCCGTACTCATCCCCGACGTTGACGACAGCGACCGGGCGCGGCTCGGCTCCGAAGAGCCGGCGCTTCGCCTCGAAGTACGACTCCATGTCGTCGTGGAAGTCGAGGTGATCCTGGCTGAGGTTCGTGAAGACGAGGACACGGAAGCGGACGCAATCGAGCCGGTGCAGGACCGAAGCGTGCGACGAGGCCTCCATCGCGCAGGAGCGGTCGCCGGCGTCGAGCATCTCTCGGAAGGTGCGCTGTAGGTCGATCGCCTCGGGCGTCGTCCGCACGACGCCGCGCCGCTCGCCGCCGACACGCGCCTCGACCGTCCCCAGCAGTCCCGGCCGCCGGCCCGCGGCGGCGAGGATCGCGAACAGGAGAAACGTCGTCGTGGTCTTGCCACTCGTACCGGTGACGCCGACGACCTCGAGCTCCCGCGTCGGCTCGCCGAAGAAGACGTCCGCCGCCGGCGCCATCGCCGCGCGCGCGTCGCGAACCACAAGCTGCGGCACGTCCAGCTCGAGCGCGCGCTCGACGACGAGCGCGACTGCCCCCCTTGCGAGAGCCTCCGGCGCGAAGTCGTGCCCGTCGGCGCGCTCGCCCGGCACGCAGAAGAAGACGGCGCCCGGAGTGACGGCGCGCGCGTCGTAGGCGAGATCGCGCACCTCGGCCTTGACGCCCCCGAGCACTTCCAACGGCCCGAGCGCTTGGACGAGACGCTCTAGCTCCATCTCGCGGCGACTATATCCAGCCGCTTCGCGTCAGCACCTCGACGGCCAGATCGCGGACGTCTCGTCCGTCGGTGTCAACGAGAAAGTCCTCGACGGGATGCTGACGCCAATGCGCCTCGAGCTCTTGTGCGCGTGCGACGTGCCAGTCGCCTCCGGCACCGAGCTCTCGTCGCCGAATGCGTTCTTCGATGGTCTGCGGAGTCGCGGTAAGCCGCGCGATCGTGAGCTCTGCGTCCGGGAGAAGCCGCCGGGCGTTCTCCCTCGTCTCCACGACCACGGGGACGATCAACCGCTCGACCTCCATCAGCGGCCACGCGGCGTGAAGCGCGGCGAGCCAGACTCGCGTGCCGAACCGATCGCCCTCCTGCACGGGACGGAAGTGGATGGCGTCGGGGTCGTAGAAGCCGAACGCCACGCCACGCTCATCGAGCACCTCGGTCATCTCGTACGCCACCGTCGTCTTGCCCACGCCGGTGGGGCCCGTGACGACGATGACCGCCGTCACTTGATCCGCAGATCCGGAGGGACCTCCAAGTATTGGAGGTCGAAGGAGGCGATCTGCTCGAAGGCCGGCGCTGCGACGAGGCCGCCGTAGATCTGGCCGTGCGGCTCGTCGACGCTGACAAGCACGAGGAGGCGCGGATTCGAGGCGGGCACCATCCCGACGAACGTCGCGACGTACTCGCCCGGCAGGTAGCCGTGGCCGCCCGGCTTCTGGGCGGTGCCCGTCTTGCCGGCGACGCTGTAGCCGGGAATCTTCGCGAGGAAAGCCGTCCCCTGGTCGGAGACGACGCCGCGCAGCATGTTCCGCAGCTCATCGTCGACGGCGGGCGACAGGATCCGGCGCTTGTGGAGCTTCGGCGGCTCCTGCCCGAGCACGTGGTCGACGAGGTGCGGCTGAACCCAGACGCCGCCGTTCGCGATCGCCGCGTAGGTGGAGGCGAGCTGGAGCGCCGTGACCGAGACGCCCTGGCCGATCGGGACGTTGCCGATCGTCGAGCCCGACCAGTAGGACGGCAGGATCCCGGGGCTCTCGCCGGGGAAGTCGATGCCGGTCTGCTGGCCGAAGCCGAACCGCGCCATCCACTTCTTCAGGCCGGCTTCGCCGAGGTATTTCTCCGCGATCTCGACCGTGCCGATGTTCGATGAGCGCTGCAGGATCTGGGAGACCTTCAGCCGCTCGGTGCCGTGCCGCTCCGCGTCGTGGATGACGCGGTCGGCGACCTTGAGCGAGCCGGGGACCGTGAACTCCGTGTTCGGCGTCACGTCGTGCTGCGCCAGCGCACCCCCGATCGTGACCACTTTGAACACCGAGCCCGGCTCGAAGACGTCGTTGATCGCGTGATCGACGGTCAGCCCATGCCCGTACGCCTGCGGGAAGTTGTTCGCGTTGTAGCCCGGCTCCTGGGCCATCGCGAGGATCGCACCGGTGCGCGGATCCATGACGATCGCGGTCGCGTCCTTGGCGTGCCACTGCCGGACGGTCGCCTGGAGGACCTGCTCGGCGTTCGCCTGGATCTGGCTGTCGAGGGTGAGGAAGACGTCGCGGCCGTCGCGGGCGGGGCGCTCCTGCTGCGTGTCGACGACCTGCCCGAGCGCGTCGCTGACGACGATCTCCTTCCCGGGCTTCCCCTCGAGCACCGCGTTCAGCTCGGTCTCCAGGCCCCCCAGGGTTCGGTCGACACCGACGTAGCCGAGCAGTGGCGCGGCGACCGTTCCCTGCGGATAGGTGCGCCGCTCGTCGGCCCGGAACGTGAAGCCGGGCAGGTTCCTCTTCTGAAGCGCAGTGGCCTTCGCCGGCGGCGCCTGCCGCTCGACGAGGAAGTACTGGGATTTGCGTTGCGAGAGCGCCAGGACGACCGGCCGGAACGGGATCCCGAGAACCTTCGCCGCGACTTTCGCCTCCCGATGGGGATCCGTGATCTGCATCGGATCTGCGACGACGTCCGTCGCCTGCTCTCCGATCGCGAGCGGCGTTCCGACCCGGTCGAAGATCGTCCCCCTCCCGGCGGGCAGCGTGATCGCTCCCTTCGTCTGCGATTGCCCAGCCGCGCCGAGCGAGGCGGCACGCACGGTCTGGAGGTACGCCGACCGCGCCAACAGCGCTCCAAAGGTCACGAAGATCACGAGGAGCAGCAGGCGGAGTCGCGAGTTGACGATCCGCACAGGGCGCACGACCACAGGCTAGGGATGGGGTACGACGAGATAGCTCGTGCCGGCGGCCGGTGCCTGGATGAGGCCGAGCTTGTGCGCTTCCCTCTCGACCCGCGGCGCCGAGCGCGCGGCGGAGAGCTGCGAGGCCGTCGCCTGGATCTGGGCCTGCTTCTGCGCGATTTCCTTGTCGAGCTGGTTGACGGAGACGTTGGCGCGGAGCACCGCGACGTTCACCGCCACGATGCCGGCGAGCAGGACGGCGAAGAGCACCATCCAGACGATGTGCGCGCGGACGCGTTGGACGTGCCGGCGCCGCGAGCGAAGGTTTGCCTTCGCCGGCCGCGGCGCCGGCCGTTCGGGTGCAGCCCGCCGTGGTCGCCGAGCCGGGAGAGGCTCCGCGATCGCGGCGGGTGCGAACCAGGACTCTTCGACGGCTGACATCAGGCCGTCTCCGCCTCCGTCTTCACGGCGACGCGCAGCCGCGCCGACGCCGAGCGCGGGTTCGCGGCGAGCTCCGGCCCGCTCGGCCGGACCGGTCGTCGCTGCAGAGCGCGCAACTCCGGCTCGTGGCCGCAGATGCAGACGGGGAAATCGGGCGGGCAGACACAGCCACGCTCGCGGTCGCGGAGGAAGCGCTTGACGATCCGGTCCTCGAGCGAGTGGAAGGAGATGACGGCCAGGCGCCCGCCGGGGCGGAGCATCTCGAGCGCCGCCGGCAGCGCCGCCTCGAGCGCGTCGAGCTCACCGTTCACGGCGATTCGCAGCGCCTGGAAGACGCGCTTCGCGGGATGGCCCTCGCCGAAGCGCGCCGGGGCCGGGATCGCGGCCCTGATCGTGTCCACGAGCTCGCCCGTCCGCTCGAACGGCTGCTCGCGCCGCCGCCGGACAATCGCCCGCGCAATCTGCTTGGCATAGCGCTCCTCCCCGTAGCGGCGGAAGATCGTGGCGAGGTCGCGCTCGCTCCACGTGTTGACGAGGTCGCGCGCGCTCTCCTCCTGCGTCGGGTCCATCCGCATGTCGAGTGGCGCGTCGACCGCGTAGGAGAAGCCGCGCTCGGGGCGGTCAAGCTGCATCGAGGAGACGCCGAGGTCGAGGAGGATCGCGTCGGCGCGGACGCCGTTCGCGGCGAGCTGCGGCAGGACGACGCCGAAATCGCCGCGCAGGAGCCTCGCGTTGACCGCGACGTGCTTCTCGAGGCGCTCGAAGTACGTTCGCGCAGTCGGGTCGCGGTCGATCGCGGTCAGCTTCCCCTGACCGCGCAGGTCGGCCGCGAGGAGCGCCGCATGGCCGCCGGCGCCGAACGTCGCGTCGATCACCGACTCGCCGGGCCGCACCGCAAGGCCGGCGCGCACCTCCTCGGCGAGGACGGGGACGTGATCAGCTTCCGTGGGCTGCAAGACGTTCGGCAACATCCTCAGCACTCCCTTCGACCTCGGAGAGCTCGTGCCGCCAGGCGGCGCGGTCCCAGATCTCGAGGTGGTCGTTGACTCCGGCTACGACGACGTCACGGCCGAGCTTGGCGTGCTCGAGCAGGGCGGCCGGGATGATCACGCGGCCCTGCTTGTCGGGCACCGTCTCGGTGGCGCCGGAGTAGAAGTGGCGCTGCATCTGACGGCCTTCCTTGCTCAGCGGGTGGAGCGGGGAGAGGATCGAGTCCCGGTAGTTGTCCCAGCCCGCCGGCGTCCACGCCCAGAGACAGCCGTCGAGGCCGCGGGTGACGATGCAGCCGTCCGCGAACTCCCGGCGGAACTTGGCCGGAAGCGTCAGGCGGTTTTTATCGTCGATCGTGTGCTCGTGTTCACCCAGGAGCATGGGGCAACTCCTTCTCGTCCCACCACGTCGCCCCACTTTACTCCACCAGATCCCACTTGTCCAGCGAAGTTGGCTCTAGATCTCCTTTGCCGTCAATTGCCGTCCATACGCGCCCTGGCCGGTGAGGACGGTTGCGCCGCAGCGGGCGCCGAGCGCCACCGCCTCGTCCACCGGCTGACCGAGCCCGAGACCGTAGGTGACGCCGGCGGCGAAGCAGTCGCCGCAGCCGTAGGCGTCGGAGACCGGCCCGGGAAGCGGTGCGGCGCGGAACGGCCCTCCTGGCCGAATCCAGCCGCCGAGACCGCCCGAGGTCGTGACGACGATCCGGGGCGGCGGCTCGATCTCGCCGGGGTCGAAGCGCTCGCCCGCGTCCTCCCCGCTCCCGACGAGCACGTCGATCTCGACGCCGGCGCGACGCAGCGTCGGCAACTCCCGCGAGGTCGCCACGAGCACGCCGGCCTGCCGCGCCGCCCGCAGTGCCGCGACATCGCCGCCGGTGAAGTACACGGCGGCGCACCGAGCGAGCTCCTCCCACGGCAGCGAGCCGTCCTCGCCCGGCGGACGGAGCTTCTCGCCGAGCACCGTGATCGTGCGCTCGCCGTCCTCGTTGACGTGTGTGAAGGCGCGGCGGGACGGTTCCCGCGCCACGCTCGCGTGGACGGTGACGCCGCGCCCCTCGAGCTCCTGACGCGCGCGCCGTCCGAGCTCGTCGTCGGCGAGCGAGGTGAAGAAGAGACAGGAGCCGGCGAGGTTGGCCAGCTGGACCGCTGCCACTGCACCGCCGCCCGCCGCCTCCTCCCACGTCTCGAGGGCGTGGACGATCTCGCCCGGCGCCGGCATCTCCTCGACGCGCGCGAACTCCACCCACTCGACATGTCCCACAACGGCGACGTTCATGACCTCACATCTTCGCGCGGGAGTACGGTTCATGACTCGATGGCCCTCGCAGTTCCACCGTTCGAACGCTTCTACGAGGCGAACAAGGGCGAGGTGCTCCTCTTCCTGCGCCGGCGCGCGGGACGAGACCGGGCCGATGACCTTTTCCAGGAGACGTTCCTCCGCGCGCTGCGCGCGTACGACCGTCTCGAGCACGGCGAGCACCTGCGTGCCTGGGCGCTGACGATTGCCGCGAGCGCCCTAATCGACGCGGCGCGGAAGGAGCGCCCCGCGGCGGAACTGCTGCTCGATCCGTCCGGCGAGGATCCGCGGCCGGCGTTCGAGGAGCTCGCACCGCTCACGGATGGACTGCCTCCGAAAGAACGCGCGGCTGTCGTGCTCCGCTACGGCTACGCGCTCGGCTACGACGAGATCGGCGTCGCCCTCGGCTCGACCGAGGCGGCTGCCCGGCAGGCGGCCTCCGCCGGAGTGCGGCGGCTGCGCAATGAAGTTGGCAGGCTCCAGAAGGAGGCCCGCAGATGACCGGCGGAGTTCCCGCAACCCTCGACGAGCGTTTCCGCGCTGCAGCGGCGGCGGCGGATCTGCTCGACGTCGCCTACGACGTGCTCGACGACACGCCCGTCGGCTCGCTGCTCGTCGGCGTCAGTGATCGCGGCCTCTGCCGCGTCCACTTCGATCCCGATCCCGAGCAGGAGCTCGAGGACCTTGCGCGTCGGTTCGGCCCACGCGTCCTCCGCAGCCCGAAGGCGGTCGACCGCGTCCGGCGCGAGCTCGACGAGTACTTCACGGGACGCCGGCACGCCTTCGACCTCGAGCTCGACCTGCGGGCAGCGCCCGAGTTCCACCGGCGCGTCCTCGCCGAGCTGGCCCGCGTCGAGTACGGCCACACGACGACGTACGGCGCGCTCG
>PMOB01000003.1 GCA_003161615.1 Actinomycetota bacterium | reverse complement strand
CCAAGCGGCGGCGGCTGGTTCGTATACACGAAGCCGCCGCTCGAGCGGAAGAACGACATGAGTGCCACGGCGGCCGCGTACGGCGTTCGCGCCTTCCCGGCGACCGCGATCGCGGTCCGCTCGAGTGGCGCGTAGCGCTCGAGCTCGGACCGGAAGATCCGGGGCCGCCCGAACGGTGGCATGGTGATGCCGCGGCCGACGTCGAGAAACGTGCCCGGCTCGATCAGCTCGTTCGGATAGATCGGCTTCGAGTGCGTGAGCTCGACGGCCGTTGGCTGCGCGGCATCGCTCCACACGGTGTAGCGGAACCCGCGCGTCAAGCCCGACGGGAGCGCCGCAACGCCCGGCACGTTCGAGACGAGCGGCGCATCCCCCGCGTCGTAGCGAACCGGCACGCTCGCGCCAACGAGGTGCGTATCCGAGAGCGCCAGCACCTGGACGTCCTGACGCAAGAGTTTGTGCGTTGGCGGTTCGAGCGCATCGGCCCGCAGCGCCGGCCCTTCGGCCCAGCGGTCACCGACGAAGTCGTCCAGCACCGCCGCGCGCCAGTAAAGGGAGCGCTGCGGCGCTTTCACCTCCAGCACCGTCGTGCGTTTGCGCGGGAAGTGGATGCCCGCGTACTGCGCATTCCACACGAACGCGACGCTCACGGCCGGCTGCCCTGCGGTGAAATTCCAATGCTGCCACGAGACAAGGCCACCCTTCGCGACGGCGGACGACGTCGAGGCGACGAGCGCAGCGAGCGCGAGACCGATCGCGGCGGGGATCACGCCGCGCGGCACGTTGAGGCTCGTCAGTCCGGCGAGGACCGAGAGCGCGCCGAGCAGGATAAGCCCGCCGACCACCAGGCCGCCCGATGGGCCGCGCAGCGTCGCGGGCCAGCCGGCGCCGGCGAGGAGCAAGAGAAGTGCGGGAATCGGCCGCCGCGCCGCCACCGCGAGCGCGACAGCGAGCGCGAAGCCGAAGACCGCGGTCAGCAGCACGGCGCGCATCTCCGCGTGGACACGCGGGTCGAACGGAGTCTTCACGTCGTAGAAGTCGAGGAAGCCGCCCGAGAACTGCGACCAGATCGCACCCGGCAGGTGGCGCGGGCGCAGCGGCGACACGCCGTACGCGATCCATATGCCGGTCCCCGCCGAAAGCACAAGCGCCACGATCCGCGCCGCGCGCGGTCGTAGAAGGGCGGGCAGGACCGCAAGGCCGGCGACCGCCACCGAGCGCAGCGGGTGGTTGATCGGGCTCTCGAGCCGGAGCCACGCCGTCGCGATCACCGCAGCGGGAATGAGCGAGGTGAGCAGAGTCCTAGGCAACGCGCGCCTCACGGCCGGCGAGCACTACGGCGAGATCGTCACCGGGACGCACGACTGCGACCGGGATCCCGACGGCGACAAGACGAAGGAGCTGCGGCTCCGGATGGCGCGTCGTCTGGAGGGGCGCCGTCTCGACGTACACGAGCGAGGCGCCGCGCCGCGAGAGCGCGCGCTGCACGAGTCGGTCGACAAGCGCGGCGTCGACACAAGACGTGACGACGACGAGCTCGAGCGAGCGAGCAGCGAGACCGCCGTCCGCCTGGAGGACCGCGAACGCAGGTGTGCGCGCGTTCGGCTCGGCGCCGGCAAGGACCTCGAGCGCACGCCGCCACTCCCCTTCGGAGGTCACCGACTGGGACTCGCGAGCGGCCGAGTTGACGACGAGCGCGCAGCGACGCCCGCGCCGCAGATGCGCCTGCAGGATCGAACCCGCCGCGCGCACGGCGGCCTCGAAGCCCTCCCCACCGCCAGTGCGCTCGTGCCCGTCCAGGAGCACGGCGACCTCGTCGCGCGGTGCATCCTCGAGCTACTTCACCATCAGCCGCCCGCGACGGGCCGTCGAGCGCCAGTGCACCTTGCGCAGCGATTCGCCCTCGGCGTACTCCCGAACGCTGTGCAGCTCGTAGCCGGTCGGCCGCCGCAGCAACAGGCGGCGCCCATCCTGGGCGTGCGCGCCGCCCTCCGAGAACAGCTGGTCGAGCGCGACGAGCCTCGGATACACGACGAGCGCCTGCGGCTCGCCCTGCTCGAGCGACGCGCGCGCAAGTCCGAAGGGATCCTCGATGGTTAGACGCACCGTCTCGAAGGCGTAGCGGCCCCGCGGAACGGCACGCAGCTCGTACCTGCCGGCGAAGCGGCGCCGGCCGACGCGGTGCAATTCGACGCGGAGCTCGGCGAGGCGGCCCGGCCGCTCGTGCGCGACGAGCGTCGGTGGCGGCAACGCTCCGGTTGCGGTCAGCTCGAGATCGACGCGCACGTCGTCTCCTTCGACAACGTCTCGCGCCGCGCCGTGACGGCGGACCTGAGGCGGGCGTGTCGAGAAGCGGACCCAACCGACGGCCAGTGCGACCGCGAACAGGAGCCCGGTGGCGACGGGATACAGCGCCCGCGAACCGAACACCCACGCCGCGACATAGACAAAGAAGCCGAGGGCGAGAACCGCGCGCCCGCGCTGAGTCAGTGGAGTCTCCCGTGGGATGGCCGAGTCTCTGGCGCGCGAAAACCAAGCGAGACAAGGACGCAGGGAGCGCGAATAGCAGCGCTATTTGCGCGACCGAGGACGCCGTATCGCGCCGGCCGGCGTGTTCGGGCAGCCCGTGCTTCACTTCGATTCGAGTTCCTTGGAGGCCGAGCTACCGAACCCCCGCTCGCCGCGCTCGCTGTCTGACAGCTCCGCCACGTCGACGGGCTGCGGGGTCGCGACCGGGACGATCACGAGCTGCGCAATTCGCATGCCGGGCTCGACGACGAACGTCTCTGTGCGGTCGGTGTTGAGGAGGACGACCTTCAGCTCGCCGCGGTAGCCCGAATCCACGAGGCCGGGCGAGTTGACGATCGTGATGCCGTGCTCTGCGGCGAGGCCCGAGCGCGGCTGGACGAAGCCTGCATGGCCGTCCGGGATTGCGACAGCGAGACCGGTGCCGACAACGGCTCGCTCTCCCGGTGCCAGCTCGACTCGCTCGGAGGCGGCGAGATCGAGCCCGGCGTCCCCTGCGTATGCCCGCTCCGGCAGCGTCGCGCCGTCGTCGAGGCGAATGAACGGGAGTTCCGTCATACGCTCTTTCGCTTCTTCGCCGGCTTGGTCTCCGCGACGAGGAACTGCGTATAGCGCGGCAGCTCGCGGCGCGGCAGACGCGCGAGGACGAGGACCCCTTCGGGTGTGTCCTCCCGCTGCTCGATCGGCGCGCCGAGCGCATAGAGCTCGTTGAGGCGCGCGCCTTCGTCGAACGGGATGAGAAGCCGAACGAGCTCGAACCGCTTGGCGAAGCGCTCGGCGACCCGTGCCCGCAGCTCCCCAAGCCCCTCGCCGGTCGCGGCTGAGATCTGGAGCGCCTCGGGATAGCGGTTGGCGAGGCGGCGGCGGCCAAGTGCATCGAGGGAGTCGATCTTGTTGAGAACGAGCTCGAGGGGCAGCTCCTCGGCCCCGATCTCGAGCAGGACGGACTCGACGGCTGCGATTTGCTCGACGAGCCGCTCTTCCGACGTCGAGGCGTCGACGACGTGGAGCACGAGGTCTGCGACAAGCGTCTCCTCCAGCGTGGCGGCGAACCCTTCCACGAGTTGATGCGGCAGGCGACGGACAAAGCCGACCGTGTCGGTGACGAGGTAGCGGCGGCCGTCGTGCTCGAAGCCGCGCGTCGTCGGGTCGAGCGTCTCGAACAGCCGATCGCGGACGGAAACGCCGGCGTCCGTGAGCGCGTTGAGCAGCGTCGACTTGCCCGAGTTCGTGTAGCCGGCGAGCGCGACGGTCGGGGTCTCGCTCCGGCGCCGCTCCTTGCGACGAACGTCGCGTTGGCGGCTGAGGCCCTTCAGGCGGTCGCGCAGCAGCGTGACCCGGCGTCGCGCGAGTCGCCGGTCGGTCTCGAGCTGGGACTCGCCGGGGCCGCGCGTCCCGACGCCGCCGCCCAGGCGTTCGAGGTGCTGCCACATCCCTCGCATCCGCGGCAGGTTGTACTCGAGCTGGGCGAGCTCCACCTGGAGCTTTCCCTCGGCGCTGACGGCGTGCTGGGCGAAGATGTCGAGGATCAGCTGCGTCCGGTCGACGACGCGCGCCTGGAGGGAATTCTCGAGCATGCGCTGCTGCGACGGGCTGAGTTCTTCGTCGACGACGAGCACCTCGGCCGCGGCATCGCCCCAGACCTGCTTGAGCTCCTCGAGCTTCCCCTTGCCGACGAACGTCCGCGGATCGGGATGCGCGCGGTGCTGCACGACCTGGCCGACCGGCTCGACGCCGGCCGTCCGCGCCAGCTCCTCGAGCTCGGCAAGCTCGTCCGCCGCGTCGACCCCAGGCGCGAGCACCGCGAGGACGAGCCCGCGCTCGGGCTCGGCCGCCGACGAGCGATCGGGCTGTCGCGCAGTCATCCGCGCGTCATTATGACCACTGCTGTGCCGACTCCCGACCTCGCCTCCCGCACGCTCGAGCTCGTCGACGTCCGCTCGGAGAGCCGCGTCGAAGCCGAGGCGATGGCGCTCGTGCGGGCTCTTCTCCCCGGCGAGCCTCTCTACGACGACGGCGAGGCGATCGTCTGGGGCCTGCCGACGGCGCCGGTCGTCCTCGCAGGGCATCTCGACACCGTGCCGGAGCAGGGCAACTTGCCGGGGCGGATCTCCGACGACGCCGTGCACGGGCTTGGGGCGAGCGACATGAAGGGCGGCGTTGCGGTGATGCTCGAGCTCGCCAGGGCGGGCGCTGAGGCGAGGTTTCTCTTCTTTACCCGGGAAGAGGTCGCGCTCGAGGAGAGCCCGCTGCCGGCGATGTTCGAGAGCGGCGTCCTCGACGGTGCGGAACTCGCCGTCGTGCTCGAGCCGACCGACTGCGCTCTCCACGCCGGTTGCCTCGGCAACATCCAGGCGCGCGTCGACTTCCACGGCGAGAGCGCCCACTCGGCAAGGCCGTGGACGGGACGAAACGCGATTCACGCGCTCGTCGAGGGACTTGCGCCGCTTGCTTCCCTCTCGCCACTCGACGTCGAGCTCGACGGGCTCATCTACCGGGAGGTCGTCAGCGTCGTCCGTGTTGAAGGCGGGATCGCCGCGAATGTCGTCCCGGCGCTCGCAGCCGCGGAGCTGAACTTTCGCTACGCGCCCGGGCGTTCGCGCGACGAGGCCGAGGCGCGGCTCCGCGAGCTCGTTCCGGCCGGCGAGCTTCACGTCCTCCACAACTCCCCTGCCGCACGACCCGCGCTGGGGAATCCGCTCGTGGAACGGCTGCGCGAGCTCGTCCCCGAGCTTGCCCCGAAGCAGGCCTGGACTCCGGTCGCGCAGTTCGCCGAGCAAGGGATCGACGCCATCAACTACGGGCCAGGCGCGACGGCGTACGCACACCGCGTCGACGAGCAGGTTCCGGTCCCGAACCTGCACACGGCGTACGACGTGCTGGCTAGGTTCCTTACGTGATCAATCCGGTTCTGGCGGAGATGGCGGCATATCCGTTCGTGCGGCTCGAGGAGGAGCGGCAAAGGCTGCTCGCGGCCGGCGTCGAGGTGATCGATTTCGGCAAGGGCGATCCGAACGAGCCGACCGACCCGATGATCCGCGAAGCGCTTGTGGACGCCCTTCCCGAACGGGCGCCGTATCCGCTTGCGCAGGGCCTGCCGGAGCTGCGGGACGCGACCGCGGGCTGGCTCGAGCGACGCTTCGGCGTATCCATCGATCCGGATACCGAGATCGTTCCGACTTACGGCTCGAAGGAGGCGATCTTCTCGCTCGCGCAGGTGCTGGATGTGGGAGGCCAAGTCGTCGCCTTCGGCGAGCCGGCCTATCCGGTCTACGAGCGCGGTGCCCTCTTCGCGCGCGCGGAGGTGCGGACGCTGCCGCTTCGGCGCGAGAGCGGCTTCCTTCCGGATCTCGACGAGCTCGATGACGATGTCGCGCTCATCTGGGTCAACTACCCGCACAATCCCACCGGCGCCGTGGCTCCGCTCGAGTTCTACGAGGAGCTCGCGGAGGCGGCGGAACGGCACAACTTTGTGATCGCGTCGGACGAGGCGTACACAGAGCTCTGGTTCGACGCGCCGCCTCCGTCGGCGCTGCAGGCGGTCGATCGCTCGCGCGTTGTCGCCTTCCACACGCTGAGCAAGCGCTCGTCGATGACCGGCTACCGCTCGGGATTCGTGGCCGGGCCGCCGGAGATCGTGGCGGCGCTGAAGGCGTACCGCCCCACCGTCGGTACCGCGCCCCAGGAGTTCGTGCAACGCGCCTCGGTCGTGGCCTGGAACGACGAACGCCACGTCGCGGAGACGCGCGCCCGCTACCGCGCGAAGCGCGACGTTCTGATCCCGGCGATCGAGGCGCACGGCTGGGAGATCGTCGCAAGCGACGCGACCATGTATCTCTGGGTCGTCGGGCCTGATCCGAACGAGCTGCTGGAGCGCGGGATCATCGTTTCCCCCGGTGAGATGTTCGGGCCGAGCGGTGAGGGCTATGTCCGCTTCGCGCTCGTCCCGACGCTCGAGGAGTGCGAGCGGGCGGCGACGATCATCGGGGAGTTGACATGAACGTCGACGAGACGATCGCGGCTCTCGACCGCGGCGAGATCCGCGTCGCCGGGAAGGTCGACGGCGAGTGGCGCGTGAACGAGGAGGCGAAGGCGGCGATCCTCGAGTACTTCCGCGTCCGGAAGGTCGAGCCGATCGAGGTCGGCCCGTTCGAGTACTTGGACAAGATCCCGCTCAAGCACGACTACGCCGAGCGAGGGGTGCGCGTCGTCCCGCCTGCGACGGCGCGCTACGGCTCCTTCCTCTCCCCTGGTGTGATCCTGATGCCGAGCTACGTGAACATCGGCGCCTGGGTCGGCCCGAACACGATGGTCGACACGTGGGCGACGGTCGGCTCGTGCGCGCAGATCGGCGCGGACGTCCATCTCGCCGGCGGCGTCGGAATCGGCGGTGTGCTCGAGCCGCTGCAGGCGCGTCCGGTGATCGTCGAGGACGGCGCCTTCGTCGGCTCCCGCTGCATCCTGACCGAGGGAGTGATCGTCGGCGAGCGGGCGGTGCTGGCGCCGAACGTCTCGCTGACAGGGTCGGTTCCGGTCATCGACGTGACAGGAGCCGCGCCCGTGGAGCACCGCGGCTACGTGCCGCCGCGTGCGGTGGTCTTGCCGGGAACGCGGCCGAAGGAGTTCCCGGCCGGGACGTTCCAGGTCGCGTGCGCCCTCATCGTCGGCTGGCGGAGCGAGCAGACGGATCTGAAGACGAGCCTCAACGACGTTCTCCGCGAGTTCGAGATCGGCAGCTGAAGCGGGGCTAGCCGTCGAGCGGCTCCGCCGGGCCTGTCAGCCAGGCGCGCCCGTCGTCAAGTCGGACGGTGAGGTCTCCTCCCGGGAAATGGACGAGCACCTCGCCCGAGCCGTGCGTCGCCGCAGCCACGGCGACCGCACTCGTGCCCGAGGCGGACGTCTCCCCAACCCCGCGCTCCCAGACCCGCGCCGTCACCTCGCTCGGGCCGTCGATGCGCACGACCTGCACGTTCGTCCGCTCCGGCCAGCGCTCGTGCGTCTCGAGTAACGGGCCGAGTTCTGAGATGCGGTCGGGCTCGCCGGCGACGACCGCGTGAGGATTCCCCACGGAGACGGGCGTCAGCTCGATTCCGGCGACGACTTCGAGCGGGAAGACCTCGACCGGGCCGAGCTCCGACTCATAAAGACCCTCCCCCACGCGCCGCACTTCGACCGTCCGCTCACCCACGTGGACGCACGCCCGCGGAGATCCGGTCCGGCTCATCAGCCACGCGGCGGCGATTCGCGTGCCGTTGCCGGACATCTCCGCGTGCGAGCCGTCGGGATTGAGGATTCCGATCGTCACGTCGTCGCCGTCGATCCCGAGCACCTCGACGACGCCGTCCGTCCCCTCGGCCTCGGCGACCGAGGCCGGCCCGTCATGGACGAGGTAGACGTTCCCGTGCGCGTGCCAGCGTGACGATCTCAGCAGCGGTCTCCTCCGGCGGGCGGTCGGCAGCGACCATAACCACACCCTCGAGCCGGCGCATCCACTTGCGTTGGTACGCCGCATAGCGGCGGGTGCGAACGACGAGTGCCTCGGTTGCCTCGTCGCGCGGCAGCGACGCGACCTCATCGAGCCCGATCACCTTCCGCGCGGTCGGCGACAGCTCTCCCGCGAGCGCGGCGCGCACCTCGACCTCGACCCCCGCGTCGAACATCCGGTGCGTTCGCTCCACGATCCGCCGCTCGAGCTCGGCCTTCGGGACCTCGAGACCGACGACGAGTGTCGGATGGCGCCAGTCACCGCCGAACAGCCGCTCTTCGCCGGGGATGAGCGAGCCACCGGCCGCGGCGAGCTCGAGCGCGCGGACGACGCGGCGCCGGTCGTTCGGGTGGACGCGCTCGGCCGCGGCCGGATCCAGCTCCCGCAGGCGCGCGTGCGCCTCTGACGCGCCCTTGTCATACAGCGCGCTCCAGCGCTCGCGATCGCCGCTCGTGGGCGCCGCGGGTAGCTCGAGCTCTGCGAGCGCGGCGCGGAAGTAAAGCCCTGTCCCGCCGGCGACGAGCGGCGTCCGGCCCGCGGCGATGATCTCGTCGACGGCGGCGTGCGCGAGCGGGGCGTATTCCCCGACCGACGCCTCGTGGGTCAGCGGCCAAATGCCGACGAGCCGCTCGGGATGCGGAGAGCGGTTGGTGAGGATCGGAAGGCCGTCGTAGACCTGCATCGCGTCCGCGGACACGACGTCGGCCGGGATGAGCCCGGCGACAGCGGCGGCGACGTCCGACTTGCCGCTCGCGGTCGGGCCGAACAGACCGATGACGAGGTCAGCCACGGAGTCGCGCCCGGACGAGCCGCAACTCCTCATCCGTCACCCCGGCCGAGCGGAGATACCCCTCGACGCCGCCGTAGCGCCGGTCGAGCTCAGAGAACACGCCGGTCATCGACGCAAACGGCGTCTGCGCGACCCGCCGCAGCCGCTCGAGCTCCTCCTCGCTCTCGGCGGCGGCGAACCACGCCTCGTGCCGCGGCCGGAGGCGCTCCTCGCTCAGCGAGTAGTCGGTCGCGATCTCCTCGTCGGCGACACCCGCGAGGTGAAGGAGGAAGGCGGCGAGCAGGCCGGTGCGGTCCTTGCCACCGGCGCAGTGAATGACGACGCCGCCCTCCGGGGCGTGCGCGACCGCACGCACCGCGGCGGCGACGTTCGCCGCGAGCCGCTCGAGAAAGACGAGGTAGACGTCTCGCGTCGCCGTCGCAACGTCGGGTGCCGCGGCGACCGCCGCGTCGAGCTCGCTCACGACCGCATCCCACTCTGCATCGTTCGTCGCGAAGAACGGCGTCTGGACGACGTTGACAGGAAGCCCGGCCGGAGGATCGTCGACGCGCTCGCCGTCGCCGCGGAGGTCGATCACCGTGCACACGCCGTGCTCGACGAGCGCCGACCAGCCGTCCTCCGTCAGCTGACGCACGTTGTCCGCCCGGACGATGGCACCGAACCGAGTCTCGCCGCCGTCCCGCGTCGGCAGCCCGCCAAGCTCACGGACGTTGAGACAGCCGTCCCAGACGAGATCTCTAGGCTGCAACTGCCGCAAGCCGGATGCCGCGTAGCGTCGTCGAGGTGGACGCCTCGATCGTCACCGGCACGAGCTCACCGGGAGCCGCTGGACCGGCAAAGTTGACCGTCGTGTTCCGCCGCGTCCGCCCGCGCAGGACATCCGGCTCTGTGCGGCTCGGCCCTTCCACGAGCACCTCCTCGACGAGACCCACCCGGGTCGCGTTCCGCTTGGCCGCGCCACGCTGGACGACCTCGACGAGCCGCTCGATCCTCTCCCGCTTCAGCTCGTCGGGAATCTGATCGTCCATGCTCGCCGCCTCTGTGCCTGCGCGCGGCGAGTAGACGAACGTGAACGCGCCGTCGAATCCGACCTCCGCCACAACCTCGAGCGTCTCGGCGAAGTCGGCGTCGGTCTCGCCGGGGAAGCCGACGATGATGTCGGTCGTGAGCGCGAGGTCGGAGATCCCCGCCCGCAGCTCTGCGACCAGCTTGAGGTACCGCTCGCGCGAGTACGTGCGGCGCATCGCCTTGAGGACGCGCGTCGATCCCGACTGGAGCGGCAGGTGCGCGTGCTCGCACACGGCGGCGCACTCCGCCATCGCCGCGATCACGTCGCGGCGGAAGTCCTTCGGATGCGGGCTCGTGAACCGGATCCGGTCGATCCCGTCGACGGCGTCGACTGCCCGCAGGAGCTCGGCGAAGCTCGAGCCGACGTCCCGGCCGTAGGAGTTGACGTTCTGACCGAGGAGGGTGACCTCGCGGACTCCCTCGGTCGCGAGTTGCTCGACCTCGGCGAGGATCTCGCCGGGCCGGCGCGAGATCTCGCGCCCACGGACAGCCGGCACGATGCAGTACGAGCAGACGGAGTTGCAGCCCATCGAGACCTGCACCCACGCCTGGAAGCGCCGCTCGCGGTGCAGCGGCAAACCTGCGGCGAACTCCCTCTCGGAGCCGGTACCGAAGCTGCCCCGCGCCACGCCTTCTCCACCCGCACCGAGCCAGTCGCCGAGATGGGCGATCGTGCCCGGCCCGAAAGCGACGTCGACGTCGGGGTAGAGCGTGAAGAGCCGCTCGCGCTGCGCCTCCGCGTAGCAGCCGCCGACGGCGACGACCGTCCCCGGCCGCTTGCGCTTCAGGCTCGCGGCGTTGCCCATGTGCGCGGCGAAGCGCGTATCGGGCTTCTCGCGGATGGTGCAGGTGTTGAGGACGATCACGTCCGCCTCGTCCTGGGAGGGCGCCTCGCCGAGCCCGAGCTCCTCGAGCAGGCCCTTGATCCGCTCGGAGTCATGGGCGTTCATCTGGCACCCGAACGTCGTGACGTGGTACCGCTTCACGGCGCGAAGGGTAGCCCGGTCAGGCTAGGCCGCCTGGATCGGCGAGTTGACCGCAGGAAGAGGCTGGACGGCGCCGTGGTTTCTCGCCACCTCCACCGCGCGGCTCTCGCGGATCACAGTCACCTTCACCTGCCCCGGATACTCGAGGCTGTCCTCGATCTCGCGCGCGATCTCGTGGGCGAGCAGCGCCGCCTCGTCGTCGTCGACGTCGGCGGGGCTGACAATGACGCGGATCTCCCGGCCTGCCTGCAGCGCGTAGACCTTCTCGACACCGGGCTTCGATCCGGCGAGCTCCTCGAGCGCCTCGAGGCGCCGGATGTAGTGCTCGAGGCTCTCGCCGCGCGCGCCCGGGCGGCTGGCCGACGCCGCGTCGGCAGCGATCAGGAGCACCGCTTCCACCGTCTGCGGCTGCACTTCGTAGTGGTGTGCCTCGACCGCATGGACGACTCCCTGCGACTCGCCGTAGCGGCGAGCGAGCTGGGCCGAGATGCGTGCGTGTGAGCCCTCCACCTCGTGCGTCATCGCCTTGCCGATGTCGTGGAGCATCGCGGCGCGCTTCGCCGTCTGGACGCTGGCTTCGAGCTCGGTGGCCATGATCCCGGCGAGGTGAACGACCTCGAGCGTGTGTTGGAGGACGTTCTGGCCGTAGCTCGTCCGGTAGCGGAGGCGGCCGAGGATGCCGACGAGCTCGGAGTGGAACGGCCCGCAGTTCGCCTCGAAGACCGCCTGCTCGCCGGCCTGACGGACGAGCTCCGCCACCTCGGACTTCGACTCGTAGTACGTCTCCTCGATGCGCGCCGGGTGGATCCGGCCGTCCTCGATCAACCGCGTCAGCGTGATGCGCGCGATCTCGCGCCGCAGCCCGTCGAAAGAGGAAAGGACGACCGCGTGCGGAGTGTCGTCGACGATGAAGTCGACGCCGGTGAGGTGCTCGAGGGCACGGATGTTCCGGCCCTCGCGGCCGATGATCCGGCCCTTCATGTCGTCGGACGGAAGCTCGACCACCGTGACGGTCGTTTCCGCCGCGTGGCTGGCCGCAACGCGCTGGAGCGCGTCCGCGATGAGGTTGCGAGCGCGCCGCTTCGAGTCCGCACGCGCTTCGTCCTCGAGGATCCGCACCCGCCGGGCGAGCTCGTGGCGGGCCTGCGACTCGCCACGCTCGAGGATGTGGGCCTGCGTCTGCCTGGCTCATGCCGGCGATTCGCTCCAGCCCGGCGAGCGCTTCCGCGTGAGTCTTCTTCAGCGTGTCCTGGAGGCCGCGCAGATGCCTCTCCCGGTCGGCCAGCCCCTGGTCGTGCCGCTCGAGCTCGACAAGCCGCTGCTCCACCTCGAGCTCTTTGGCGAGCACCCGCTCCTCGATCTGTAGGACCCGCTGTCGCCTGTCGGCAAGCTCCGTGTCGATCTCGGCCCGGACGCGAACTACCTGTTCCCGCGCGTCGACTTCTGCCTCGCGCCGAGCTGCGTCGGCTTCCCGCCGCGCATCCGAGAGCAGCTGGTCGCGAATGCGGCGCGCCCTGCTCACTCCGGTCGTTCCGAACACGGACACCGCCACCAGCGCGAGTCCGACCCCTGCCGCGATCCCGATGGCGATTCCGATCTCGATCACTGCGGCTCCCTGCTCGGTGGACAGTCGCGCGAACGCGGCGCATCCCAGCCGGCGCCGGCCTACTCGACGGTTCTCCGCTCAGCCGCTCTTCGGCAGGAGTCAACCTGCGCGAAGTCCGTGCGCTACCTCGGCCGAGTCCTCCCGAGTCTCGTGATCGAAGTCTGGATCATGTGCGTTGCGGTTTCGGAAAAAGCGCGTTTGCAGGCAAAACGTGGATGGAACGTGTCGCGATCCTAGCGCGGTTCACGCCTCCTGCGCAACAGACGCCGCGAGATCCTCGAGGGTGTCTCGGGAGAAGCCGCGGGCGGCGAGGCGGCGGAGGACGGCAGGCGCCGAGCCATGCGACTCGAGCAGCTGCCGGGCTCGGATAGGTTCCGGCTCCAGCGCTTGGATAGCAGCAGCCGCCGCCTCGCCCGGAACCTGCCGCCGCCGCAGGTCGGAGCGGATCGCGAGGTCGCCGTACCCCCGCCGTGCCAGCTCGGCGGCGCGCGCCTCCGCGACGCGCGAGTCGTCGACGACGCCGGACGCCTCGAGCGCGGCCAGCGCCTCCTCGCGAGCAGCCGCAGGCACTCCCGCCCGCTCGAGTCGCTCCTCGAGCTCGCCGCGCGACCGGTCACGGGTTGCGAGAGCCCGAGCCGCCCGGGCCAGCGCGGTCTCCCGCCGCAACTCACGCGCGAGCCGGCGCGCGGTGTCGCGATCGAGCGGTCTCCCGACGCGGAGCTCGGCCCGGACCACCACGCCGACGGGCAGCGCACGCCAGGGCACGCCGTCGAGCTCGATCTCGACCTTGCCGCGGCCGCGCTCGCGGAGAGCCGTGACGATTCGGGTCACGCCTCCGCTTCGGCGGTCGCGAGCGCCTCCGCCGCGATCTCCGCCTTGCCGTTGGTCTTGGCCGTTGCCTCCTCCGTCGAGACCGGTAGGAGCCGCGCCGAGACGATCTGCTCCGGCCCGAGATCGACCTGGATCTGCTGGAGGATCTGTTGCGTCACGTCCGGGTGCTCGCGGAGGAACGCTGTCGCATTCACGCGGCCCTGGCCGAGCCGCTCGTCGCCGAAGCTGAAGTACGAGCCCGACTTCGCGACTACCTTCCGCTCGATGCCCGTGTCGAGCACCGTGCCCTCCCAGGAGATCCCGGAGCCGTAAATGATGTCGAACTCCGCCTGTTTGAACGGCGGCGCGACCTTGTTCTTCACGACCTTGACACGGACGCGGTTGCCGTACGCCTCCGCGCCCTCCTTCAGCGTCTCGATGCGGCGGATGTCGAGACGCACCGACGAGTAGAACTTCAGAGCGCGGCCTCCCGGCGTCGTCTCGGGACTGCCGAACATGACGCCGATCTTTTCCCGCAACTGGTTCGTGAAGAGGCAGATCGTGTCGGTGCGGTTCAGCGTGCCGGCGAGCTTGCGGAGCGCCTGGCTCATCAGGCGCGCCTGCAGGCCGACGTGGCTGTCGCCCATCTCGCCCTCGATCTCCGCCTTCGGCGTCAGCGCCGCGACCGAGTCGATGGCGACGACGTCCAGTGCCCCTGAGCGGATGAGGAGCTCGCAGATCTCGAGCGCTTGCTCGCCCGTGTCGGGCTGGGAGACGAGGAGGTTGTCGATGTCGACGCCGATCCGCTTCGCGTAGGCCGGATCCATGGCGTGCTCGGCGTCGATGAAGGCGCAGATACCGCCGCGGCGCTGCGCCTCGGCGATCACGTGGTAGACGAGTGTCGTCTTGCCCGAGGACTCCGGGCCGAAGATCTCGACGACGCGGCCGCGCGGCAGTCCGCCGATCCCGAGCGCGAGGTCGAGGGCCAGCGAGCCGGTCGAGACGGCGCCGACCGAGACGGCCGCGCGATCGTTCATCTTCATGACCGAGCCCTTGCCGAACTGGCGCTCGATCTGGCCGAGCGCGACGTCGAGTGCTTCCTGCCTGTCCACCTATTCGCCTCCTACTCTCGTTCCCAGGGCCCCCGATGCGAGGACGCGGTACTCCGCGCCCCCGGGTCGAAGCTGTGACAGATAAGCAGCCGCGTCGGACGGAACGAACGTTCGCAGCGGCGGATGCTCTGGACGTAGGCGCGGCTGCCGATGACCCCGCTCCGACGCCGGCAAAGCCGACGTCTCCGCTCCTTGACGCGCTCCGTCGAGCCTACGCGCGTTCCAGCGCGCCACCGTGAGGTGCGGCAGCCAGGCGCGGCGCTCGCGCTTGTAGACACCGAGCCGCTCCAGACGCACGTGAAGATCGCCCGCCAGAGCGCCCGCGCGACCGGCTTCGTCGTCGAGGACGAGCATCCCGACGCTGCGCGTCTCGCGGTAGTGGAGCGGCGTGAGTCGAATCTCCTCCGCACCGGCTGCCGCGTCTCGCAGGGCACCGACGATGCCGTCGACCTCGCCCGCCGGGCGGTGGCCGAGAAACGCGAGCGTGACGTGAAGCTGCTCGCGCCCGACGAGCCGGACCCCGCCCTCCACATGCCCGTGCAGCTGCTCGCGCTGCCAGCGCTGAACGTCGTCGAGGACGTCGGGGGGCAGGCGGAGGGCGAGGAAAAGCCGGAGCCGTTCATCGCCGCCCACGCTAGAGGCCGACCGCGTACGGCTTCGTCAAGGGTTCGTGTCGTCTTCCAAGATCTGCCGGAGGAGATGAAGCACGGTGACCGTCGCGCGCGCCCGGATCTGTTCCCGCTCGCCGGGGATGTCGAGCCGGCGCGCCCGCGAGCCGTCCGGGCCGCTCGCGTGGATGTGGACGAGACCGACCGGCTTCTCCTCCGTCCCGCCGCCGGGACCTGCGATCCCCGTCACCGAGACAGCGAGATCCGCTCCCAGCCGGCGCCGCGCGCCCTCCGCCATCGCCTCGGCCACCTCGGCCGAGACCGCGCCGTGCTCCGCGAGCAGCTCCTGCGGCACGTCCAGCTCCGCGGCCTTCACGGCGTCGGCATACGCGACGACCGCTCCGACAAAGACATCGCTCGAGCCGGGAATGCTCGTCAGCCGCGCCGCAACGAGACCGCCGGTGCAGGACTCTGCCGTCGCCAGCTTCAGGCCGCGCGCACGCGCGAGCGACAGGACGTGCTCCTCCACCCCACGCTCGTCGCGCGCGAACAGCCATCGCTCGAGCCGCTCGACGAGCTCGCCCTCGAGAACGTCGGCCCGCTCTTCGGCGCCCGGCTCCACGACGAGGTCGACGTGGAGCTCGAAATCGCGCGCGCAGATCGTTGCCTCGACGCCGTCGCCGTCTCCCCCGGCCTCCTCGAGTGCCCGCGCGACGGCGGACTCGCTCAGGCCGAAGAGCCGCAACACCCTGCGGCCGGGCGGACGCGTGCGTGCCAGCAGCTCCTGCATCGGCTCGCTGGCGACGGCGTTCGGCCAGAGGCGCCGCAACTCGGCCGGCGGCCCGGGCAGGACGACGACGACGCAACCGGTTGGAGCGCGGAGGACGAGGCCCGGCGCCGTTCCCGCGAGCCCGATCGAGGCCGCGGGGACCGGCCGGGTCGCCTGCTTCCGCACGCCCGGAGCGAAATCCGCGTAGGGACGCCGCAGCCGCTCGGCGACCGAGCGGGAAATCGCCTCGATCTCCGCCTCGAGCGCCTCGTCCACCACGAGCTCCAAGCCCGTGGCCCGCGCCAGGAGCTCGACGGTGCGGTCGTCGTGCGTCGGCCCGAGCCCGCCGGAGACGAGACACGCGTCGGCCTCCAGGCTCTCCCGGAGGACGGTCTCCAGCTCAGCCGGGTTGTCGCCGACGATCGTGATCCGCGCAGGCTCGAGGCCGTGGCGCAGCGCCTCTGCGGCGAGGAAGGGGCCGTTCCGGTCGGTGCGCTCGCCGCGGACGAGCTCGCTGCCGGTGACGACGACGGCCGCGCGCGGGCGCTGCGTCACTTGCGGACGAGCGTCACGCCCGACGCGCGCGTGATCCCCACGCCGCTCGGCCGGCGAGCGAAGACGTAGAAGCGCGTGCCACTGAACCGTTCCGTCCTGCCCGGTGCGAGCGTGCCGCTGAAGAGGAGCCGTCCCGTCTTCGAGTCGCGACGCACGACGAGATACGTCCCCTGGCGCACGCCGTGTACGACGAGACCGGCGGTCTTCTGATGGTTCTCGAGTGCTGGAACGTTCGTCGTCGAGCCGCCGTACCGCCACGCGGCGAAGACGAGCGCCGTCAGCATCGCGATCCCGGCCAGCGCGAGCACGACCGCTCGCCGCTCGATCGTCCTGTCCCGCCGGGTGCGGCGCGGACGCCGCGGCTGCGGCGCCGGATCGTCCTCGTACCAGCCCCCCGTCGCATGGAAGCGCGAGGCGTACTCGTCGACGTAGATCTCGCCGTCGAGGCCGAGGAAGTCGGCGTAGGCGCGCAGGAAACCGCGGACGTACGTGTCGCCGGGCAGGGAGTCGAAATCTTCCTCCTCGAGCGCCCGGATGTACTTCGCCCGGACCTTCGTCGCGAGCTCGACGTCCGGATAGCCCAGGCCCTGGTGCTCTCTCGCAGATCTCAGGCTGTAGCCGATCTCGAACATGGCCCTCAGTGTTCCAGGCGGAGCAGCAACTCGTAAAGCCCGACCGCGATCGACGCGGAGAGCGTGAAGCAAATTCCGGCTACCGCGAGGACGCGACTGATGCGGATCCGCAGACCGCCTGCCTGCTCGAGGGTGAGGGCGAACGCCCCGCGCGCTCCCCGCTCGAACCTCAGCGCCGCCACTGCGGCGAGGGCGGCGACGGGGATCGCCCACACCGCGTCGAGGAGCACGGCGCCGGGGATCTTCCGCGTCAGCTCGATGGCCACAGGGATCACTCCGGCCGCGACGATGCTGCAGAGGACCGCAAAAGACGCGCGGTGATTCGACCGCCGGGCCTGCGTCAGGGTCTGGATCCGAACGGCCAACTCAGCGATCCATTGTAGGGGGCCGCAGGACGGCGAACTGATCCGTGATCTCGAGCTCGGTGCTGCGGAAACGGTAGATCGCCGCCGGCCGCCCGCCACCGCTGCCGTAGTGCCGCCGCTCGCCGGTGTCCTCGAGGAGGCGGCGCCGCAGCAGAACACGCTGGAGGTTCGTCGCGCTGACGGTGTGGCCGAGAGCCGCGGCGTAGATGTCGCGCAGCTCGGCGAGGGTGAAGCGCGGCGGTGCGAGCGCGAAGCCGAGGTTCGTGTACGACAGCTTTCCGCGCAGCCGCTCGCGAGCGCTGAGAAGGATCGCCGCGTGGTCGTAGGCGAGCTCGGGCAGGTCGTCCACCGCGTGCCAGCGGGTGTCCTCCGGAACGTGGGGATCGACTCCCGCCGGGACGAGGCCGAGATACGCCGTCGCCAGCTCTCGCCTCGCAGGGTTCCGCCCCGGGTCGCTCAGTGTCTCGAGCTGCTCGAGATGCGAGAGCTCCCGGACGTCGACCTTCTCCGCGAGATGCCGACGAACGGAGTCCGCCAGCGTCTCATCCGCCGTGATTACGCCGCCGGGTAGCGCCCACAAGCCGGCGTACGGCTCCCTCCCGCGCTGCCAAAGGAGCGCCTGAAGCTCGCAGTCCCGCACCTGGAGCACGGCTGCGAGCACCGCGTGGGCGGCGGTTTTCGCCTGGGAGTCGGCAACCGTGTACACTCGCTGTAGAGGTTATCGCTCGTGAGGCAAAAACGCCAACAGCCCGACGTGACCGTGATTGGAGCCGGAGTCGCCGGCCTCTCCGCCGCTCTCGCCGCCGCCGACGCAGGCTCGACCGTCACTGTCCTCGCCAAAGCGTCGCACACGGCCTCGAACAGTTATGCCGCGCAGGGCGGCGTCGCGGCGGCGGTCGGCCCGGACGACGACCCCTCCCTCCACGTGGCCGACACACTCGCGGCCGGCCGCGGCCTCTGCCGGACGAGCGCCGTCGAGCTGCTCGCGGCGGAGGCGCCCGCCCGGATCGCCTGGCTGCGCGAGCTCGGCGTCGCGTTCGACGAAGGGCTCTCTCTCGAAGGCGGCCACTCCCGCGCGCGCGTTGTTCACGCCGGAGGCGCCGACACCGGCCGCCACATCGCCGACGTCCTGACCCGGCGCGCGGCCGAGCATCCGCGCATCCGGATCGAGGAAGGCACGCGCGTCCTGTCGCTCGAGCCTTTCCGCGGCGCGGCGGTCGTCCTTGCCACCGGCGGCTATGCCGCGCTCTGGTCGCGCACGACAAACCCCAGCGGCGCGACCGGAGAAGGCCTCCTTCTCGCGCACGCGGCGGGAGCGGCGCTCGCCGACCTCGAGCTCGTCCAGTTCCACCCCACGGCGCTCCGCGACGGGAACGCCCACGACGGCTTCCTTCTCTCGGAAGCGCTGCGCGGCGCCGGGGCGACGCTGCTGGACAGCGATGGCGAGCGGTTCGTCGACGAGCTCGCGCCGCGCGACGTCGTCGCCCGCGCGATCGCAGCCCGCACGGGAACACGGCTCGACCTCCGTGAGATCGAGCGCGATCGCTACCCGACGTTGATGGCGACGCTCGTACGCGCCGGCTACGCGCCGGCGGACGAGCCGATCCCCGTCTCCCCCGCCGCCCACTACGCGATCGGCGGCATCGTCACCGACCTCGAAGGACGCACCACAGTTCCCGGGCTGTACGCAGCCGGCGAGTGCGCCGCAACCGGTGTGCACGGCGCGAACCGGCTCGCCTCCAACTCACTCCTCGAGTGCCTCGTCTTCGGCCGCCGCGCCGGGCTCGCCGCGCTCGACGGACCCGCCTTTGCCAACGCTTGTGACGATTTGTCGCTGACGGAGAAAGCGCCGGGAGAAATGCTGTGGCGCGAAGCGGGGCTGATCCGCAGCGCAGCCGGCCTGAGGCGCCTTCTCGACGCACCGCATCCGCTCGCTCGCCTCGTCGCCACGTCGGCACTCGCGCGCGAGGAGAGCCGAGGCGTCCACTTCCGGGAGGACTTCCCCATCGCCGACGAGGCCTTTGCCGGCCACTTCGTCGTGCAACCAGATCACGAGCCGGAGCTGCAGCGATGGAGCTGACGCAGGAGGACATCACGCGGGTCGTGGCCGCCGCGCTGGCGGAGGACGTCGGCGCCGGCGACGCGACGACGCTGGCACTCGTCCCCGAGGACGCGCGTTGCCGCGCCGAACTGCTGCTCGAGGAGCCGGGCGTCGTCTGCGGCATCCCGGTCGCCGCGGCCGTCTTCGCTGCGCTCGACCCGTCCGTGACGCTCGAGGCGAAGCTCGACGAGGGCACGGCGGTCTCGGAAGTTCCGGCCGTGGTCGCCGTGATCGAGGGGCCCGCGCGCGCCATCCTCAGCGGTGAGCGCGTCGCACTCAACCTCGTCGGTCGCCTCTGCGGCATCGCGTCCCTTACGCGCCGCTTCGTCGAGCTCACCGACGGGACGCGCACCGAGATCCTCGACACACGCAAGACGACGCCGGGCCTGCGCGCGCTCGAGAAGTACGCCGTCCGCTGCGGCGGCGGCCACAACCACCGCGCCGGGCTCTACGACGGCGTCCTGATCAAGGAGAACCACATCCGCGTCGCGGGAGGGATCGCCGAGGCGCTCGCCGCCCTAAACGGGGGCGCTGACGGCTTGCCGGTCGAGATCGAGGCCGAGACGCTCGAGCAGGTGCGCGAGGCCGTCGACGCAGGCGCTCCGCGGATCCTCCTCGACAACATGAGCCCCGAGCAGGTGCGCGAAGCGGTGATGGACGTCGCGGGCCGCGCCGAGCTCGAGGCCTCCGGCGGCGTCTCGCTCGCCACCGTCCGCGCCTACGCCGAGACCGGGGTCGACTTCGTCTCCGTCGGGGCGCTCACCCATTCCGCTCGCTCGCTTCACGTCTCACTGGAGGTCACATGACCGTCGCCCCGTCGACGACAGAGTTCACGGAGCTGCACGAGGAGGTCCGCGCGCTGGCGGAGGAGAAGGACGCCGTGATCCTCGCGCACAACTACCAGCGCCCCGAGGTGCAGGACGTCGCGGACTACGTCGGCGACTCGCTGGGACTGTCGCGTCAGGCGGCGGCCGCAGAGGCATCGACGATCGTCTTCGCGGGCGTTCACTTCATGGCGGAGACCGCGGCGATTCTCAGCCCGGAGAAGACGATCCTCCTCCCGGACCTCGGCGCCGGCTGCTCGCTTGCGGCGTCGATCGATGCCGAGCAGCTGCGGGCGTGGAAGGCGGAGCATCCAGGCGCGGTCGTCGTCTCCTACGTGAACACGACGGCCGAGGTCAAGGCGGAGAGCGACTACTGCTGCACGTCCGGCAACGCGAAGTCGGTGATCGAGGCCATCCCACCCGAGACGGAGATCCTCTTCCTCCCGGACATGTACCTGGGTCTCTGGCTCGAGAAGGTGACCGGCCGGAAGCTCGAGATCTGGCTTGGCGAATGCCACGTCCACGCCGGAATCCGTCCCGAGGACATCGAGCGCTGGCAGGCCGAAGCACCTGACGCCGAGCTGCTCGTCCATCCGGAATGCGGCTGCGCGAGCCAGGCGATGGCCTTCGGCAACGAGCGGACGCAGATCCTCTCGACGGAGAAGATGATCGACTACGCGAAGCGCTCCCCGAAGAAGCGCTTCCTCATCGCGACCGAGACGGGGATCATCCACCGGCTCCAGAAAGAGGCTCCCGGCAAGACGTTCGAGCCGGTGCGCGAAGACGCGGAGTGCCGCTTCATGAAGGTGACGACGCTCGAGAAGGTGCGCAACTCGCTCCGCGACAACGTCCACCGCGTCACCGTCGCGCCAGACCTCGCCGACCGCGCGCGCCTCGCGATCGAGCGCATGGTCGCGATTACGTAGCCGCGGCTACTGCTTCGCGTACGGCTTGCCGTCGGCGGCGGGAGCGACCGTCCGGCCGATTACGCCGGCGACCGCGATCAGCGTCAGGATGAACGGCAGCGCGTTGAACAGCGTGGCGTAGCTCGCGGAGTAGACCTGGAGGCGCAGGCCGATTGCGGTCGAGAAGCCGAAGAGCAGCGCCGCGGCGAACGCCCCGGCCGGGCGCCAGTTGCCAAAGATCAACGCCGCGAGCGCGATGAAACCGACGCCCTGAGGCATGTCGAAAAGGAAGCTTCCGTTCCCTTGCGGGCCTTCGGAGAGATAGATGCCGCCAGTCGCCGCGAGCACGCCTGAGAGCACGACACAGCCGTAGCGGATGGCGTAGACGTTGATCCCGACCGTGTCGGCAGCGCGCGGGTGCTCGCCGCAGGCGCGGATCCGCAGGCCGATCGGCGTCTTGAACATCACGACGTACGACACGACCACGAGGGCGAGCCCGGCCCACGTGAGAATGTTGAGATCGCCGATCGACCCCTCGAGGAAGTGGCCAAGCCCCGCGATGTGGACGTTCGGGAGCAGCGGAACGCCGTTGGGGATCGGGTTGTTGTGGTAGAGCGTGACGAAGAAGTAGCCCGTGATCCCGACGGCGAGGAAGTTCACGCCCGTGCCGCCGACGATCTGGTCGGAGCGGAGCTGGATGGCGAAGAAGGCGTAGACGAGCGCGATGAGCCCGCCGGCACCCATGGCGACCACAAGCCCGAGGGCCCACGAGTTGCCCTTGTCCGCGCCGTAGACGCCCCAGAAGGCGCCCATGACCATCATTCCCTCGAGGCCGATGTTCACCACTCCACTGCGCTCGGAGAACATCCCGCCGATCGCGCCGAAGATGAGCGGCGTGGCAAAGCTGAGTGTCTGTGCGAACAGCGTCGCGTCGAAGACGGAGGAGAGATTCCCCGCGCTCGACCGCGTCGCAAGAATGCCCAACCCGATCCCGATCACACCGGCAGCAACTGCGCCCCAGCCGAGGCGGCGGCGACCGCGCGTGACAGTCCAGACTCCGAGCGAGGCACCGAGGATCCCGGCGAGGATCGGCCAGACGACCGCGCGAGCCTCGATCGGTGGAATGGCGAGGAACGCGGCGAAGACCCCGAGGCCCAATCCGGCGTAGCCGGTCACGGACGCGTCCCGCAGTCTCACGCTCAGCGGGTTGTCGAGGCGGGTCGTCCACGTGTTCAAGCCGCGGCCTCCGGCGCCTGCACCGGCTTGCCCCGAGCACGAGGACGGAGCTTCTTGCGCGAGTTCCAGAAGTAGAGGATCAGGAGGTCGGCGCCGACGAACAAGACGACGAGTCCCTGGATGATGTACGTGAAGTCGCCGCCGGCTTCCGCGCTGACGACCGGATGCTGAATTACCTGCAGCCCGTGGTTCGTGCCGTACAGGAGCGCGCCGAAGAAGAAGGCGCCGAACAGCGTTCCGCCCGCGGTGTTCCGGCCGAGGAGCGCGACGGCGATGCCGAGGAAGCCGACCTGGCTGACCCCCACGTCGAGCGACCCGTACTTGTAGAGGTAGCCGAGCATGTCGACGGCACCGGCGAGGCCCGCGAAGCCGCCGGAGATCGCCATCGCGCGAATGAGATTCTTCTTGACGTTGATACCGCCGTACGCCGCCGCGTCGGGGTTGAAGCCGACCGCCTTCACCTCGTAGCCAACGGTCGTCCGGTTGAGCAGCACCCAGAAGACGACGAGCGCGCCGATCGCGATGAACAGCCCGATGTCGACGCCCTGGAAGCCCTGCGGGCCCCAGAAGGTTGGCAGCTGCGCGCTGTGCGCGACGGGGTTCGACACCGGGTCCGCTGGGTTAAGCGAGTTCTGGAGCGGTCCGCCGTCACCGAAGATCCAGGTCGCCACCCAGAGCGCGATCCAGTTGAGCATGATCGTGGAGATCACCTCGTGCGCGCCGACAGTCGCCTTCAAGAGACCGGCGATTCCCGCCCAGGCCGCACCCGCGACGGTGGCGCCACCGACCGCGATCAGGATGTGCGGCAGGGTCGCCATGCCGGCGAAGTCGACGCCGAGCCAATTCGCGACGATCAGGCCGACGAGGTATTGGCCCTGGCCGCCGATGTTGAACATCCCGCAGCGGAACGCGAACGCAACGGCGAGTCCGGTGAGGATCAACGTCGTCGTCTGGAGCAGCGTCTGCGAGAGGTTGTAAGCGGCGATGTCCGCGATGCTCGTTGTCGGATGCGCGATCCAGTTGAGGCCCGCGCCGTCGAAGATCTGGTTGTAGGCGCGGAGGGCGTTGTGGATCCGGGTGCCGATGCTGCCGTGCTGTGTCGCGACGATCGCCACGCCGCCCATGAGGAAGGCGAGGAGCACGGTCGCGAGCGGCACGAGGAAACCGCCGGATCGCTGCTTCAGAGCCAAACGCGCGGCGAAGGTGGTGATTGAGCCATCCTCGGCCGGCGGCACCAGGCCCGGGTCGTTCGTCGGCGTCGGCTCGGTCACGCTGCCGTCTTCTCTTTCCCGCCGAGCATCTTGAGACCGATCTCCTCTTCCGAGACGTCACTCGTGTGCTCGCCGACGATGCGTCCCTCGTAGAGCACGAGGATGCGATCGGAGAGCGAGAGGATCTCCTCGAGCTCCAGCGACACCAGGAGGATTGCCCGGCCCTCGTCCCGCTCGGAGACGAGCCGGCGGTGGAGGTACTCGATCGCGCCGACATCGAGCCCGCGCGTCGGCTGTGCCGCGATGAGGAACTTCGGATCGCGGTCGATCTCGCGCGCGGCTACGAGCTTCTGCTGATTGCCGCCCGAGAGCCCGCCGGCGCGGGTGAACGGTCCGCCGCCGCGCACGTCGAAGTCCTTGATCAGCCGCTTCGCGTGCTCGACCATCCGCCCCGGGAAGATCCAACCCCAGCGGGCGTCCGGCGGACTCGCATAGTCATGGAGCGCAACGTTCTCGGAGATCGAGAACTCGAGCACGAGCCCCCGGCGCTGCCGATCTTCGGGGATATGCCCGACGCCCGCGTCGAGCGCTTGGCGGGGCGTTGCCTCGGAGATGTCCCGGCCGTCGACGGTGATCGTCCCCTGCTGAACCTTCTGGAGACCGGCCAGGGCATCGATCAGCTCCGACTGCCCGTTGCCGTCGACTCCGGCGATACCCACGATCTCGCCTGCGTGGACGGTGAACGAGACGCCACGCACCTTTTCGATTCCGCGGTCATCCAGCACGTGAAGATCCTTCACGTCGAGGAGCACGTCGCCGACGTCCGAGGCGCCCTTCTCCACCCGCAGCAGCACCTCCCGGCCGACCATCGCGCGTGCGAGAGACGCCTCAGTGGCGCCTGCGCGCGGCGCGGTCTCGATCGTCTTGCCGCGGCGCAGCACGGTGATCCGATCCGCGATCTCAAGCACCTCGTTCAGCTTGTGAGTGATGAAGATGATGGACTTCCCGTCCGCCTGGAGGCTCCGGATGATCTGGAACAGCTCGGTTGCCTCCTGCGGCGTCAGCACCGCGGTGGGCTCGTCGAGGATGAGCAGGTCTGCGCCGCGGTAGAGCGCCTTGAGGATCTCGACGCGCTGCTCCTGGCCAACGGTGATGTCGGAGACGAGAGCGCCCGGATCGACCGCGAGGCCGTACTGCTGCGAGAGCTCGCGCACGCGCTGCTCCGCGCCCGACTCGTCGAGAAGGAAACCCTTGCTCGGCTCGATGCCGAGGACGATGTTCTCGGCGACCGTCATCACCGGGATGAGCATGAAGTGCTGATGCACCATCCCGATTCCGGCCTGGATCGCTTCGCGCGCAGAGGAGAAGGAGACCGGCTTGCCGTTGACGCGGATCTCGCCTCCATCGGGCTTGTAGAGCCCGTATAGGATGTTCATCAGCGTTGACTTGCCCGCGCCGTTCTCGCCGAGTAGCGCGTGCACCTCGCCGCGTCGCACCTCGAACGAGACCTCGTCGTTCGCGACCACGCCCGGGAACTCCTTACGGATACCCCGCATCTCGAGGACGAGGTCTTCCGTTTGGCTCACGGGGTCGGGATTCGCCATGGGTGAAAGGAGAGGGCGGACTCACGCCCGCCCTCTCCGCTCCGATCTGGTTCGACCTACTTCAAGACCGCCGGGGGCTTGAGCGTGCCCTTGATGATCTTGGCCTTGTAGCTGTTCATCAGCGTGATCCACGACTTCGGGACCTTCGGGCTGATCTTGCCGACGCCCACGCCGTTGTTCTTGAGGTTGAGCAGGAGATCCTTGTTGCCCTTGAACTTGCCGTTGGCGGCGCCTTCGACTGCCTTCTCGACGCCGACGTCGGTCTTCTTGAGCGCGCTCGTGAGGATCCTCTTGGCGACGCCGTACTCGTCAGCGTCGACGCCGATGCCCCACTTGCCGAGCTTCGAGGCCTCCTTGAGAGCGCCGTCGCCGCACAGCCCGGCGACCTGGAAGACAACCTCGGCACCCTTGTTGATCTCGTTCTGCGCGATCGTGGCGCACTTCGACTCGTCCGTGAAGCTCCCGGAGTACTGGATGAGCGTCTTCGTGCCCTTGACCGCCTTCGCCGCGCAGTACTTGAAGCCCGCGATGTACGAGTCGACCGGCGGGATCTTCAGGCCGCCGGCGACGCCGATGACCTTCTTGCCCATCTTCTTCGCCATCTCCGCGGCGAGCACGCCGACGAGGCAGCCACCCTCCTGCGTCGCATAGGTGATGCCTTCCTCGTTCGAGAAGCCGCCGAGAGCGGGATCGCCCACGGAGTCGTCCGTGATCGCGAACTTGATGTTCGGGTACTGCTGCGCGTACGTCTTCATCGTGTCCGCGAGCAGGAAGCCCGCCGCGACGATGATGTTCGCGCCGTCATGCACGGCGATGTTGTAGTTCGGCTGATAGTCGCTCGACGAGTGCGAGACGAGCGGAATCGCCTGCCCGCCGACCTTCGTCGCCGCGATCTTCAGACCCTTGAGCTGGTTCTTGTTGAACCCGTTGTCGTTGAAGCCGGCGACGTCGCTCACGAGCGCCGCCTTGAACGTGGTCTTCGCCGCGGCCGGCGCCTTCGAAGCGCCGAGCGAGCCGGCGACGGCGACAGCCGCAACGATTCCAATCACCCCCGCCAGAAGCACCCAGCGTGAAACCCTCACGTGCCCTCCTCGTTCGTCGTAGACCCGGTCAGGAGCGATCCTAGCCCGGTTCCGGCCGAGGGGGAAGAGGAGGCGACGCGGCGGCTATTCGGCGGCGGCGTACGTGTGGTACTGGCCCTCGTCGACGAGAACACGGCGCGGCTTCGAGCCTTCGTAGCCGGAGACGATCCCGCGCCGTTCGAGCATGTCGACGAGGCGGCCGGCCCGCGTATAGCCGACGCGCAGGCGGCGCTGCAGGAGGGAGACGGAAGCCGTCTGGGTCTGGATGACGATCTCGATCGCCTTGTCGAGCAAGGGGTCGTCGTCCGGGTCGAACTCGCCGTGCTCGGCAGAGCCGTCCGGCTCGGCAAAAACCTCTGGAAGCTCGAGATAGCTCTCGTCGAGCTGCTGCTCGCGCTGCCGCGTCTGCTCGACGACGAGCGCGATCTCCTCCTCCGAGACATACGCGCCCTGGACGCGCTGGAGCCGCGACGTGCCGAGCGGCTTGAAGAGCATGTCGCCCTGGCCGAGCAGCGACTCGGCGCCGCCCGTGTCGAGGATGACGCGCGAGTCGGTCTGGGAGGAGACCGCGAACGCGATCCGCGACGGGACGTTGGCCTTGATCATCCCCGTGATCACGTCGACGGACGGCCGCTGCGTCGCGAGGACGAGATGGATGCCGACCGCGCGCGACTTCTGCGCCAGCCGGATCACCGCGTCCTCCACAGCCTGCGGCGCGACCATCATCAGGTCGGCAAGCTCGTCGATCACGACGAGGATGTACGGCAGCGTCGGCTCGCCGCGCTGGCGGAAGGCGCGATTCGCCTCGTTGATGTTGCGCGCGCGCACCGAGGAGAGGCGCTCGTAGCGGCGCTCCATCTCGGCGAGGCAGTTGGCGAGGACCGCACTCGCCTCCTTCGGGCTCGAGACGACGGGTGTGAGGAGGTGCGGCACGGCCTCGAAATGGCTGAGCTCGATCCGCTTCGGGTCGATGAGGATCAGGCGCACGTCATCCGGCGTCGCGCGCAGGAGCACGGAGGTGAGCAGCGCGTTGAGGCAGCCGGACTTACCCGAGCCGGTCGTGCCGGCGATGAGGAGGTGCGGCATCCGCGCGAGATCGGTCCAGACCGCAGCGCCGGAGATGTCCTTCCCCAACCAGACGGAAACCGGGCTCGCGGTCGGCGGGAGCGGCTCGTAGATGTCGCCGAGCGTGACCAGGTTCGGCGCGAGGTTCGGCAGCTCGACGCCGACGGCCTGCTTGCCGGGGATCGGCGCGAGGATGCGGATCTCCGTCGTGGCCAGCGCGTACGAAAGGTCGTCCTTGAGGGCGGCGACCTTCGAGACCTTCGTCCCCGGCGCGAGCTGCAGCTCGTAGCGCGTCACGCGCGGGCCGGAGATCTGCCCGATCACCGTCGCCTCGACACCAAAGTGCGCGAGCGTCTGGACGAGAAGCTCCGCGATGTGCGCGGCGGCTTCTCCCGACTCGTCGGTGCGCTCGGGCGAGGTGCGGAGGACGCCGGCGTCCGGCAGCTTGTACTCGGCGTGCTCGGAGGTGACCTCGTCGAAGAGGGTCGGCGGGTCCTCGACCAGCCGCGCCGGCTCGGTCTGCAGGATATCCGAGGCGGCGATCCTCGCGTGCGGCGGCGCAATGCTCACGACGTCCGGATACGCCTCGACGCCGTCGACCGGAGGTGCGTGGGTGAACGCGGGCGCGGGCGCCGCGACGCTTTCGTCGAGGTGGCTGCCAGCGGTACGTCTGGATCGCGCCTTCTTCGCGGCTCCGTGAAGCTCGCGGCCCGAGCGGCGGAGGATCGCGCCGAGCGACGCGCCGGTCAGGAGCAGCGAGCCGATCAGCATCAGGAAGATCCCGAACAGGAGCGACCCAGTCGCGCCGATCGCGATGCCGACGGCTCCTCCCATCACCTGGCCGAGGTAGCCGCCCGTGTCCTTCCCGAGCGAGACCATCAGGCCGCAGGCGAGAACGGCGAGGCCGGCGCGGAACGGCCGCACATCGACTAGCGAGCTCTTCGCCACGGTCAGTCCCCCAAGGACTACGAGCGCCACCGGCAAGACGTACATGGCGCCGCCGACGATGCGATCAAGGCCGTTGCCGAGCCAGCCTCCCACGTAGCCACCGTTCCAACCGAAATAGAGGACGGCGCCGAGGAAAAGGCCGAGCGCGATCGACCCGAGGCCCCACAGCTCGGGATGCTGGTTGCGTGGGCGCGAGCGCTTTGTCTGCGTCTTCTTGACGCGACTCGGCACCCTCGGACGCAGCTTCGACTTCCGCTTCCGCGGCATACGAGCCGGTTCGCCGCTCGGCGGCCTGTTCCTTTAGCCGAGCGGGATGTCGGCGACGAGCATCCCGTAGTACGTCGGCGCGGCGTAGGCGAGCACGTCGGCGCGCGCGTCGGCGCCGACCGCGCCCTGCAGGACGACGAGCTGCCACAGGGAATCCGCGTTGCCATCGTCGGCGAGCGGCGCGAGCGGGAAGAAGTCGAGCCGGTCGGACGCGACGATCTCCTGCAGAAGCGCGTCGTACTCCGCTTCCGCAGGGTGGTAGCCGTAGATCCCGTCCGGCGTGTGGGCGTGGCCATGGTCGGCGCTCGCGATCAGCGCCACGCGGCCGGGGAGGGCGGCGATCGCCGCGCCGAGCTGCAAATGCTCGGCGAGCGGACGGTCGCGCGCCGGCGAGACGACGACGACCTTCGGCGCCTTGACGAACTCGAGCGGGATCTCGGCGCCCCAGTCGATGGGGAACTCCGCAGTCGCCGGGTCGTTGCCGCCGTACGAGACGCCGAGGATCGGCAGCGGCGAGGCGAGCAGGGCGTCGGCGGTGGCGCGGTCGGTCTCGTGCTCCCCGATCGTCCCCGAGGTCACGACCGCGTAATGGCCGTCGACGTGAACCGAATGCGGCGTGACCACGACCGCGACGTCTGGCCGCGCAGCTGCCGCGCGCCGGCCGAGCTCCTCCATCGCCGGACGCAGCGACGGATCGAGGTCGAGGTCGCCGTGCGGCGCGATGCAGGCGAAGACGAGGCTCACGGCAAGGACGCCAGCCGCGAGACGAGCAGATCGAGGAAGCGCGGCGCGTCGACGTCCACGCCGACGTCGGCGTTCGGCTCCCGGCCGCTGACGCCGCGCAGGTCGACGACGGTGCGGCCGTCGCAGTACTCCGAGCTCGTCTCGACCGCGACATTGACGTGCTCCGTCGTGACGAGCGTCGGGTCGATGACGTGCGCGACCGCCATTGCGTCGTGGATCGGCGCCCCGTCAAAGCGGTACGAGCGCTCGTGGAAGAGCTGGAAGAAGTCGGAGAGCTCGGCAACGAAACGGCCGACGCGACCGGAATCGCGCAACTCGTCGGCGTCCGCGCGCGTGAACAGGGCCTTGTGCGTGACGTCGAGGCCGATCATGGTGATCGGGATCCCGCTCGCGAAGACCGCCGCGGCCGCCTCCGGATCGCCGAAGGAGTTGAACTCGGCGGCGGGCGTGACGTTCCCTTCGGCGATCGAGCCGCCCATCCAGACGATGTGAGCCAGGCGCCCGCGGACGTCCGGGTGACGCTCGAGCATCAGCGCGACGTTCGTCAGCGGCGCCGTCGGGACGAGAACGACGCCCGGCTCGATCAGCTCGGCGAGGAAATCCGCGGCGTGGGCGTCCACCGGCGCCGCGCTCGGCTCCGGCAGCTCCGGCCCGTCGAGGCCGGTCTCCCCGTGGACGTGAGCCGCTGTGCGCAGCTCGCGGCGGAGCGGCCTGTCTGCCCCGGCCGCGACCGGGACGTCGCTCCGGCCCGCGATCTCGAGCGTGATCAGCGCGTTGCGGGTCGTCTTGTCGAGCGTCTGGTTGCCGGCCACCGTCGTGACGCCGACGAGCTCGAGCTCCGGCGAGGCGAGCGCGAGGAGGATGGCCATCGCGTCGTCGTGGCCGGGATCGCAGTCCATGACGATCTTCGTGCTCACAACAGTGCGTCCACCTCCGCCGCGGTCGGGAACGAGCTTTGCGCGCCGGGACGGGAGGCTGCAAGCGCTCCGGCGATGCAGGCGCGGCGCAGCGCCTCGTCGCGCGGCCGTCCGTCGAGGAGCGAGACGACGAGACAGGCCGTGAACGCGTCGCCTGCGCCGGTCCCATCGACGGCCTGCACCGGCGGCGGCTCGGCCCGTGCGACCTCCTCCCCGTCCTCGATCAGGACAGCGCCCTCGGCGCCGAGCGTCAGGCAGACGAGGCCGCGCCGCTCGCCGAGCGCGTCGAGCTCGAGCCGGTTGACGATCGTGAGCTCCGCGTCGGGCGCGCCCGCGCGCGCGGGCGTGGCGTTGAGGAAGAAGCGCGGCGCGAGCGCGGCGGTCTGCGCGACGGTGTCGGCGGGGATCTCCTGCTGGCAGAGGACGGCCTCGGCGTCGTCGAGCTCGATGTCTTCCGGCCGGAGGAGCTCGTTCGCGCCGGGCGAGACGACGATCGTCGTCTCGCCGTCGGCGTCGACGGTGATCAGCGCTACGCCGGTCGGGGCGTCGCGCGCGAGCCAGCCCTCGTCCACTCCGGCCTCGCGCAGGCCCGCGAGCGCCTCGGCTGCGAAGGAGTCGTTCCCCACGCAGCCGATCAGCCGCACTTCCGCGCCGAGCCGGGCGGCGGCTACCGCCTGGTTCGCTCCCTTGCCGCCGGGCCCACGGGAGAAGGACGCGCCCGTCACCGTCTCCCCCGGCCGCGGCAGCCGAGCGCAGCGCACGATGAGGTCGAGGTTGATCGAACCGACAACGGTGAGGCGGGGCACGGCGGGAGCCTAGACTCCGCTGCCGTGGGAGTCGCGCACTGGGACGACGTCGAGAGCTTTCGGCCGGCGAAGGGCGAGATGGACGCGACGTGGCAGCGGCTCGGCGACGCCGCGGGCACGAAGAGCGTCGGCGTCAATCGCGTCCGCGTCGAGCCGGGCAGGCTGCCGACTCCGCCTCACTCCCACGGCGCGTCGGAGGAGCTGTTCTTCGTCCTCTCGGGCTCAGGGCTCGCGTGGCAGGACGGCGAGGTGCACGAGATTCGGCCGCTCGACTGCGTCATCCAGCAGGCCGACCATTTCGAGCACACCTTTGTCGCCGGCCCCGAGGGGCTCGAGTACCTCGTCTTCGGCACCCGGCATCCAACGGAGGTCGGCTGGCTGCCACGCTCGCGGGCGATCCGGATCGGCTACCCGTGGGTCGAGGGCCGCGACGACGATCCGTGGGACGTCGAGGCCGTGGGAGAGCCGCTCGCGTACAACGACCCGGCGCCGCGCCCCGCCAACGTCGTCAACGTCGACGAGCTTGAGCTGCACGATCACCGCTATCAGCACTACGTCTACTTCACGCCGGACGAGTCGACGAAGCTCGCCGGGTTCGGCTGGGAGCGGATCGACGCCGGGCATCGTGGCAATCTCCCCCACTGCCACGCGGCCGAGGAAGAGATCTACGTGATCCTCGACGGAGCCGCGACGCTCGAGCTGTGGAACAACGACCTGGAGGTCGAGGAGACGCCGCTTCGCCCTGGCCACATCGTTGCGCGCCCGCCGGGCACCGGGATCTCCCACTCCTTCCGCGCCGGCCCGGACGGCGTGACGATGCTCGTCTACGGCACGCGGGCTCCGGATGACGTGACCTGGTTCCCGCGCTCGCGCAAGGTCCACTGGCGCGGCCTCGGCGTGATCGGGCGAATCGAGCCACTCGAGTACCTCGACGGCGAGCCGGTCGACGACGACTGACCGGTGCCCGACGCCGCGTTCGCCGATCCCCGCCTGGCGCCGCTCTACGACGTCTTCGACGACGACCGGAGCGACCTTGACGTCTACGCGGCGATCGTCGACGAGCTCGGCGCCCACAGTGTGCTCGACGTCGGTTGCGGCACCGGCAGCCTCGCGGTGCTGCTCGCGGCCCGCGGCATCGACGTGGTGGGAGTCGATCCAGCCGCGGCGTCGCTCGACATCGCGCGTGCGAAGCCGCTCGCGGATCGCGTGCGCTGGATCCACGGCGATGCGACGGGGCTGCCTGCCATCGCGGTCGACTTGGCGACGATGACCGGAAACGTCGCGCAGGCGATCGTCGACCCGGCCGACTGGGCCGGCACGCTCGGCGGTATCCGGGAAGCACTTCGGCCCGCCGGGATCCTCGTCCTCGAGACGCGAGACCCCGCGCGGCGCGCCTGGGAGGAGTGGACGCGCGAGCAGACCCTGCGCAGAGCCGCCGGCGTCGAGTGCTGGCAGGAGTTGACGGACGTCGACCTGCCGCTCGTCTCCTTCCGGACGACGTTTCTCTTTCCCGACGCCGGTGTCCTGACGTCGGACTCGACTCTGCGCTTCCGCGAGCGCGACGAGGTGAAGGCCGACCTCGCCCGACACGGCTACGAGCTGCTCGACGTGCGCGACGCGCCGGACCGGCCCGGCCGCGAGCTCGTCTTCGTCGCGCAGCGACGGGTGTGACGTTAGACCTCGACGATGACGGGAAGCACCATCGGGCGCCGGCGTGTGCGGTTGTAGACGATGCCGCCCAGCGCGTCGTGCAGGTGCTCCTGGAGGAGCTTGATCTCGGTCACGTTGTCGGAGAGGAGCTCTTCGAGAACCCGCGCCGCTTCCGCGCGCAGCTCGTCCAGCAACGGCTCCGCCTGCTCGCCGAAGCCGCGCGCGATCAACTCCGGCGGCGCGGTCAGCCCGCCGCCGTCCTGCGCCGCGAGCGTGGCGACGAGGATCAGGATCCCGTCCTCCGAGAGCTTGCGGCGGTCGCGCAACGCGACGTCGTGTACGTCCCCCACTCCGAGGCCGTCGACGAATGTCACGCCCGCCTCGACCTCGCCGACGATCGACGGCACTCCGTCCCGCAACTCGACGATGCTGCCGTTCTCGGCGAGGATGATCCGGTCCTCCGGAACGCCGCCCTCGCGTGCGAGCTGTGCGTGCGCAGCCAGCATCCGGAACTCGCCGTGCATCGGCATCACGGCCTTCGGGCGGGTGAGGCCGATGATCGTGCGCAGCTCTTCCGCCTTGCCGTGGCCGGAGACGTGCACGGGGGCGTTGTCCTCGTGCAGCACCTCGGCGCCCATCTTCGCGAGCCGGTTGATCGCATCGTGGACGCGGAGCTCGTTCCCCGGAATCGGCTTCGCGGAGATGATCACCGTGTCGCCGCGCTCGACCCGGATGGACTGGTGGTCGTTGTAGGCGATGCGGGTCATCGCCGACATCGGCTCGCCCTGGCTGCCGGTGCAGAGGATCAGCTGCTGGTCGCGCGGCAGCTCGTTGAGGTCCTGCGGCCGCATGATCGCCGACTCGGGCACGTTCATGTAGCCGAGGTTCCGAGCGATGTTGGCGTTCTTGCGCATCGAGCGGCCGACGAACGCGACTTTGCGGCCGCAGTCGACCGCGACGTCTGCCGCCTGCTGCATCCGGTGGACGTTCGAGGCGAACGACGAGACGAGGATCCGGCCGGTGCGGCGCGGAAAGAGTTGGCGAAACGCCTCGCCGACGACCCGCTCCGACTCCGTGACACCGGCCCGCTCGGCATTCGTCGAGTCGCCCAGCAGCAAGTCGACGCCGAGGCTGCCGATCTCCGCGAGCCGGCCGACGTCCGTTCGTTGTCCGTCGACGGGCGTGTGGTCGAGCTTGTAGTCACCGGTGTGGACGCAACGTCCGCCCGGCGTCTCGAGCACCACGGCGGCCGCGTCGGGAATCGAGTGCGCCATGCGAACGAGCTCAAGGCGGAACGGGCCTATGTCGACCGGCTCGTCGCCCGGCGCCATCTCCCGCAGCTCCGCGGAGTTCGCCAGCCCGTGCTCATCGAGCTTCGACTTGACGAGCGCGAGCGTCAGCCGCGTCCCGATCACTAGCGGGATCCGCACCTCGCGCATGAGGTACGGCAGCGAGCCGACGTGATCCTCGTGGCCGTGCGTGAGGACGACGGCGCGCACCATCTCCTCGCGGTCGCGCAGGTAGCCGAAGTCCGGCAGGACGAGATCGACGCCGAGGTGCTCGTCGCGCGGGAAGGCCAAGCCGGCGTCCACGACGACGATCGAGCCGTCCGCCTCGTAGACGGTCATGTTCTTGCCGACCTCGCCGAGGCCGCCGAGCGGGATGATCCGGCAGACGCCCATCGTGCCGGAGTCTAGGTGCCGTTACGCCGAGGCCGCAGCGAGCAGCCCGGACCGCTCGAGGCAGGAGCGGATCTCCGCCAGCTCCGGCTCGTCCGGCTCGACCATCGGCAGGCGGTGGCCGCCGACCTCGTGGCCGGTCAGGTTGAGCGCCGCCTTGATCGGGATGGGGTTCGTCTGGATCCGCAGGAGGTCGTACGACGGCTGCAGCTCCTCGTGGATCGCGCGTGCACCGTCGACGTCGCCGTCGCGGTGAAGGCGGATCATCTCCGCGATCTGCGGTCCCCAGAGGTGGGACGTCACCGAGACGACGCCCACGGCGCCGAGCTCGAGGAAGGAGAAGGTGACCGGGTCGTCGCCCGAGTAGAGGTCGAGCCGCGTCTCCTCCGCGATGAAGCGCGCGTCGTCGAGGTCGTCGTGCGCCTGCTTGACGGCGACGACCGTCTCGATCTCGGCGAGCCGCGCGATCGTCTTCGGCTCGATCTTCGTGATCACCCGCGACGGAATGTTGTAGGCGACGATCGGCAGGTCGCTCGCGCCGGCGATCTTCTCGAAGTGGCGGACGATCGCCCGCTGCGGCGGCTTGTTGTAGTACGGCGTTACGACGAGGACAGCGTCGACGCCGAGCTGAGCCGCCTGCTCGGTGAGGTGAGCGGAGTGGCCGGTGTCGTACGTGCCGGTGCCCGCGATGATCGTCGCCCGGTCGCCGACCGCGTCGACCGCAGCGGCGAACAGGACGAGCTTCTCCTTGTCGCTGAGCGTCGGTGACTCGCCGGTCGTGCCGGAGACAACGAGACCGTCGGAGCCGTTGTCGACGAGGAACGTCGCGAGCTCGCGAAATCCTTCGACGTCGATCGCGCCGTCAGCGCGGAACGGCGTCACCATCGCTGTGATGACGGAGCCGAGCACCATGCTGGATTCTACGCGGCGAGCAGGGATCCTCGACCCGCACCCGTGTTGACGAGGGCGAGTACGCGGCGCGTCACCCGCTCCAGGCGATCGGCGCCCGGCGGCGTCAGGACGTCGCAGACGAAGTCCCAGTGGAGTGAGACGAGCTGTCCCGGCTGCGGCGGCTCCACGAACGACCGGCCCCCGGCGCGCCAGCGCACCCGTCGCGGCTCGGGCTCGCCGAGCCGCAGGAGTCCGTCCTCCCAGGAGAGCGGCGGCGCGAGAACGTCCGCCTCGTCGCCGTCACGCGCGATGACGCGCGCCGCGGTCGTCCGGCACTGGTCGAGGACGTGGAGCGGCTGCTCGACCATGCCGCCGCGCAGCAGCCCGAGCCACGGGTAGACGGCGAACACGTGGAAGCAGTGGTGCGGCACGGCGCCGGCGGCCGCAATCGTGCCGACCGTCTCCTCCGCCCGGCCGAGCCGGCCGTGGAAGCGATCCTCGACGTGGCGCGCCAGCTTCCCCGGCGGCACGCGCGCGAGGAGGCCGTTGCCGACCCAGTACGCCTCGACGACGCGCGGATCGAGCGGATCTTCGATCCCGCTCCACTCGGCAATCAGCGTCAGGTACGGCCACGCGCCGTCGAACGTGCGCGCGAGCGCCGCGAGACCCCCGTCGCTCTCGCGCGCATCGCCGTACTCGAGCAGCGTTGCCGGACTGTCGGCGCCGCAGAGACCGAGCGCGTTCGGCGGGTACGCGTAGCGCGCGAAGAGGAGCGCTCCCGCCGGATCGCTCACGTGGCGCCCGCCTCCTCCGTCTTGCGGCGGAGGGCGAGCGCACCGATCAGCAGCGTTCCGATGACGATGAGCACCGTCCCGACGGGATTGACGCTCACGCCGTCGAACGCGCCGGAGAGGGCCGCGGTGACGACGGCGCCGAAGACGAGCACGGCCGTCACGTCCACCGCCTGCGCCCTTGCGAGCGCGGCGTACCACGTGCCGACGTACGCGGTCAGGATCAAGCCCGTGAGGACGACCCAGCGCCACTGCGTCATGCCGAGCGCCGCGAAAGTCCCGAGCTTCCCGGCCACCGCGAGCCAGCCGAACAGGAGCGCCGTGCCGAGGCCCATCCGTGCCGCCGCGAGCGTCCGCGAGGGCATCCCGGCAAGCAGCTTCTTGACGACGATCACCTCGACCGACCAGAGCAGCGTCGCGCCGAGGATCATGGCCTCCCCCGTCCCGAACGCGACCCGGCCGACCGCCGGAACGAGCCACGCCTGGCCGGCGATGAGCAGAACGATCGCGAGGAGATGCGGCCAGCGCACCTTCTCCCTGAGCAGCGGCACGGCGAGCAACACGACCCAGATGACGAGCGTCTTCTGGATGAAGGACGCCTGCGTCGCCTCCGCGCGCGCGAGTCCCTCGAAGAAGAGGACGAACGGGACGCTGCCGCCGATCACGGCCACGGCCGCTAGTCCGGCGATCCGCGCCCGGGGCGAGAGCTGAACCGCAGCCGGGGCCGGACCGCGCGACCGCCACGTCACCGCGAGCAGGCAGAGGAGCAGGCCGGCGACCGCGTCCTTGGCAGTCGTGTAGACCGTGGCGTCGGTGAAGTGCGTGACGGCGTGGCCGTTGACCCAGATGGCCACGCCGCTGATGCATGCGGTCGAGAGGGCGAGGAGGATCCCCACGGTACGGCGGTTCATGATGCGACTCCTTTTTGCTGTTCAGGTGTCAGGTCGAGAAGCTCGACCGGGATGCCGAGATGGAGAAGTACGGCGTCGCCGGCCTCCGCCTCGGGCAGGAACCCGAGCGGCACCACGCGGCCGTCGACGAGCCGACCGGCGCGCGCGCCTGACTCGTCCCAGACGTCGGCGAGGAATGCGACCGAGCCGATGCACATCAGCCGCCGACCTCCTCCGGCAGCTCGACCTCGATGCTCTCGAGGACGACGCCGGTCGCGTTCGGGTCGTCGAGACTCGTTGCCAAGCGAGCGGCAACGGTTGCGCCTTCGGCGAGCGTTCCCTGCGAGGCGTCGACGAAGTGCTCGCGGAAATGCTCGGGCGTGAAATGCGACAGGGCGCCGAGGCGGACCTCGATGCGCGTGACGCGCAGCGCGTTGTCGGCGCGCGCGACGTCCTCGATCTCGCGCATCAGGTCTTGCATCAGGGCGCACTCGTGCATGCCACCTCCTCGAGATCGCCCAGGATCGTCTCCACGAGCCGTCCCACAGACTCCTCGACCGCGGGCGTGAGCGGGGCACCGGCCGCGAACGACGCGCCCTCGATCCCGTAGACGACGACACGGGGAGGCAGCTTCCCGAGGGCGCGCGCGAGCTCGATCGTCTCCGCCAGCCCGATCGCGTGGGTCGAGGAACGGAGAACCCGTGCCGGGATCGGCGTCTCGCCGGCGTCGAAGCGGTGAAGCGTCCCTACTCGAGCTCCGGACGCGACCGTGTCGACGAGGACGACTGCGTCGGCGCCCGCCCACGCCTCGATCAGGCGGCTCGGCTCTTCATCGCACGCAGCGACGACGACCCCCGGCGGCACGCGGTCGCGCAGCCGCTCGACGACCTCGACGCCGGCCGCGTCGTCGCCGCGCAACGCGTTCCCTACTCCGATCACGATCGTGTGTCCGCTCATTTCCGCTCCACGTCCAGCTCGAGGAAGTGCGTCGCGCAGGAGATGCACGGGTCGTAGTTGCGGATCGTCTGCTCGCAGAGCCCGCGCAGCGCGTCGTCGTCGAGGCTCGTGTTCCGCGTCACGACGTCGCGGAGGTCGTCCTCGATGGCGAGCTGGTTCTGCGAGGTCGGCGGGACGATCTTCGCCTCGAGGATCGTGCCTTCCGCGTCGATGCGGTAGCGGTGGTAGAGGAGGCCGCGCGGCGCCTCGCTGACGCCGTAGCCGGTGCCTGCGACGGGCTCGACTTCGACGAATGGCGCGTCCGGCTCCTCGTACGCCTCGATCAGCCGCAGCGACTCCTCGCACGCGTGCACGAGCTCGACGCTGCGCACGACGATGCTGCGGAACGGATCGCGGCACTCCGAGCCGAGCCCGGCCGCCGCCGCAGCCTCCCGGGCGCCGGGCGAGAGCCGGTCGGAGGCGAGGGTGTAGCGCGCCAGCGGCCCGCAGAGATACGTCCCGCCGCCGCGCAGCTGCGACTGGAGCGCGTTCGAGCGCTCGACGTGCAGCTCCTCGAAGTGCTCCTCGTACTCCGCCGGCGCGAGGTCCAAGCCGCCGCTCGAGACGATTCGCCCGTTCTCGATCGCATATGCATCGGGCTGCGCGAGCGCTACGAGGTCGCACTCGACCGTCCGTTCGGGAAACTCGAAGCCGGCTGTCCAGCGCACCGTCTCGCGCGCAGCCTCCAGAGCCCGCTCGAGCGGCGCCGCAAGCGTCCGCAGCTCGCGCTTCGAAGGCGTGCGGTAGAAGCCGCCGACCCTGACGTTGATCGGATGGATCTCCCGGCCGCCGACGAGGGTCATCACGTCGTTGCCGGTGCGCTTGAGCGCGAGACCGCGCTCGACCGCTGCAGGCGCGTCGCGGGCGAGCTCGATTGCGCTCTCGTAGCCGAGGAAGTCGGGCGCATGGAGCATGTAGACGTGCAGCGCGTGGCTCTCGATCCACTCGCCGAAGTAGAGAAGGCGCCGCAGCTGTCGGATCGGCTCGGGCACTTCCACCCCGCAGAGGCTCTCCATGGCGTTGACGGCGCTCGTCTGGTACGCGACCGGGCAGATGCCGCAGATGCGCGCGGTGATGTCCGGCGACTCGAGGAAGGAACGCCCGCGCAGGAACGCTTCGAAGAAGCGCGGGGGCTCGAAGATCCGCAGCTCGACGTGCTCGACCTTGTCGCCCACGAGCTTGACGGTCATCGCGCCCTCGCCCTCGACCCGGGCGAGGTAGTCGGTGACAATCGTCCGACGCCTAGCCATGCCCTGCCGCCTTTCGGAATGGCTCGGAGCCCGCGTTGAAGGTGGAGAAGAGACGCTCGACGTCGGTGTCGCTACGGCCGAGCCGCCGCAGCAGCGGGATGAGAGAGCTCGTGTTCGGCGACTCCATCGGGCCGAAGCAGCCGAAGCAGCCGCGGTTGTAGGCCGGGCAGAGCGCGCCGCAGCCGGCCTGCGTGACCGGCCCGAGGCACGGCGTGCCGTGCGCGACGGTGACGCAGACGACGCCGCGCCGCTTGCACTCGGTGCACACGCTCGTCGTCGGGATCCGTGGCTTCCGGCCGATCAGGAAGGCGCTCACGAGCTCGAGCAGCTGGCGCTTGTCGATCGGGCAGCCGCGCAGCTCGAAGTCGACTGAGACGTGGTCGGAGATCGGCGTCGAGGTGGCGAGCGTCGAGATGTACTGCGGCGAGGCGTAGACGACGCGCGTGAACTCGTCAACGTCGGCGAAGTTGCGGAGGGCCTGGATCCCGCCCGACGTGGCGCAAGCGCCGATCGTGATCAGAGCCTTGGAGTTGCGGCGGATCTCCTGGATCCGCTCGGCGTCGTGCGGCGTCGTGATCGAGCCCTCGACGAGCGACAGGTCGTACGGCCCTTCGACGACGGCGCTCGTCGCCTCGCGGAAGTCGGAGATCTCGATCGCGCCGGTCAGCGCGAGCAGGTCGTCCTCGAGGTCGAGGATCGTCAGCTGGCAGCCGTCGCACGACGCGAACTTCCAGACCGCAAGAGTCGGCTTCACAGCTCTCTCACCCCCAGCAGCGCGCCGACGTCGGCCTGCGAGTAGACGGGCCCGTCGCGGCAGACGAGCGTCGGGCCGAGCTGGCAGTGGCCGCAGAGGCCGATCCCGCAACGCATGTCGCGCTCGAGCGAGAGCATGATCCGTTCGTCAGGCACCCCCCGCTCGCGCAGCGCCTGAACGGTGAAGTGCATCATCACTTCCGGCCCGCAGACGAACGCGGTGACAGCCTCGGGGCGGAACTCCGCGGTTGCGACGAGCTTCGGCACGACGCCGACCTTGCCCTTCCAGGGCGGCTCGGCCGCGTCGACGGTGACGTCGACCGCGATCGTGGAGCGCCACTCCTCGAGCTGATCCGTGTAGAGCAGGTCGGCGGGTGTGCGCGCGCCGTAGAGAACCGAGACCGCGCCGTAGGAATCTCGTTGCGCGAGCGTGTGAAGGACGACCGGCCGCAACGGCGCAAGCCCGATCCCTCCCGCCACGACGACCACGTCGCCTGCGGTCGCCTCAGCGATCGGCCAGCTGTTCCCGCACGGCCCGCGCAGGCCGAGAAGCGCGCCGAGCTCGGACGCGCAGATCGCACCGCTCACGGCGCCGACCGCGCGCACCGTCAGGACGATCGGGTCGCCCGGCCGCTCCGGCGGCCCGCTGACCGAGATCGGCACCTCCCCGACGCCGAAGACGTGCACCATGGCGAACTGGCCCGGCTCGACTGCGAAACCGCTCTCCTCGGGCTCGAGGGTCAGCGTCCAGGTGTCTCCCGTGTCCTGCCGCCGCTCGGCGACGCGGAACGGGAGCGGAACGAATGCCCCGACCGGGTGAAGCTCAGACGGAGTGGCCGTTGCCATAGAGGTCGAAGAGTCGGAGGCGGGTCCACTGCAGGCGCTCGATCAGCACCTGCGCGAAGCGGCTCATGAGATCGAAGCCGAGGGCGGGATCCGCAGCACATTTGTCGCGCAGGCATTTACCGTCGAACTGGGTCGCACGGACGGGCGACAGGGCGCGAGCGTCGAAGTGGGTTCGATACGGCGGGAAAAGCCACGACCAGCCGAGCAGGTCGCCCGCCTCGAGCGTCTCGATCACGAGCTCGCCGCGGGGCGGAACGAAGTTGCCGACGGCGACCGTGCCGTGGCGGATCACGTAGAAGTCGTCGGCCGCGTCGCCTTGCCGGAAGATCGTCGCGCCCTCGTCGAAGTGGACGTTGCGACCGCAGCCCGCGATAAGCGCAATCTCGTCCTCCGCCATCCCGTCGAAGAACGGGATCTGCGCGAGGACCTCGTCAAGCTGTTGCGGCATGGCTCTTCTCCTCCTGTTTGCTCAGCGCGGCGACTTCCTCGGTGATGTCGATCCCGACCGGGCACCAGGTGATGCACCGCCCGCAGCCCACGCAACCCGCCGTGCCGAACTGGTCGACCCACGTCCCGAGCTTGTGCGTGAGCCACTGCCGGTAGCGGGAGCGGGACGAGGCGCGGATGCTGCCGCCGTGGATGTACGAGTAGTCGAGCGAGAAGCACGAGTCCCAGACGCGCTCGCGGGCGGTCTCGACGCCGGCGAGGTCGCTCGTGTCCTCGACCGACGAGCAGAAGCAGGTCGGGCAGACGAGCGTGCAGTTCGTGCAGCTGAGGCAGCGGGAGGCGACGTCGTCCCAGCGCGGGTGCTCGAGGCTGCCGGCCAGCAGGGCGTGGAGGTCGACCTGCGGCATTGCCTTCGTCATCCGCGCGGCCGCGTCATTCGTCACGGCTAGCGCGGAGGCGACATCGGACTGCGACGCGGGCACCGACGGCAGCTCCGCCAGGACATCCGCCCCACGCTCGCTCCCGACCTCGACCAGGAAGCGGTGCTCGCCGTCGAGCATCTCCGTGAGCGCGAGGTCGTACGGATCCCGGACGCGCGGGCCCGCGTCCATCGAGGCGCAGAAGCAGTTGGCGCCCGGCTCGCCGCAATTCACTGCAAGGAGGAACGCGCCGTCGCGCCGGGCGGCGTAGTCGCGATCGACGAACTTGCCGCCGATGAAGACCCTGTCCTGGATGGCGATGGCGCTCAGTTCGCAGGAGCGCACGCCGATGAATGCGAGCTGCGTCTCGTTGGGCGGCTCCTCCTCGATTTTCCGGCCGCCGTTCTCCGCCTTCGCGCGCCAGAGCGTGATCCGCGGCGGGAAGAGGAAGCGCTTCCAGGAGTGCGGCCCGACCGCGTAGCCGAAGCGCGCCTCGTCGTCCCGCTCCTCGAGCCGGTAGCTGCCGGGCTCCTGGCGGTCGGTGACGCCGATCGGCAGCTCCGAGGCGCTGTCGAGCTCGTCGTAGACGATCGCCCCGTCCCGCACCGTCGGGCCGAGGACGCGGAAACCACGGCGCCGCAGGGCGCCGATCAGGTCGTCGAGCGCCTCCGGCGCGATGACTACAGAACGCTCCGACTCCACGCTTCGAGCGTGGCCTCCCGGCGATTACCTCGCATCCGTGCGCACACGGACAAAACCTGCGGCCTATTCGAGCGCGTCGCGCAGCGCGAGCAGCGCGAGGAAAACGCCTTCGGAAAAGGTCGGATACGGCTGGATTGTGTCCAGGAGCGTCTCGAGCGGGACCGCAGCCCTAATCGCGAGCGTCAGCTGGCCGAGCCACTCCGCAGCCTGCGGCCCGACGCAGACCGCACCGACGAGGACGCGCTCAGCCGGATCCGCGAACAGACGGATGAAGCCGTCCCGCGCCGGCTTCTCGTAGGTCGAGAGCCGCGGCACCGAGCCGAGCTCCACCCGAGCCGTCACCAGGTCATCGCCATCGGTACGCCCGGTGGTTGCGACTTCCGGATCGGTGAAAACGCCCGCGGGGATGGCTCGATAGTCGGCCTTCGCTGCGCGGCCCGCGAGATCCGAGGCGGCGACACGCGCCTGGTACTTGCCGACGTGCGTGAAGAGGGCGATGCCGTTGACGTCGCCGATCGCCCAGACGTTCTCGGCGGCCCTCAGCCGCTCGTCGACCCTTACACCGCGCGGAGTGATCTCGACGCCGAGCTCCTCGAGGCCGAGGCCCTCGGTATTCGGCCGCCGGCCGGTAGCGACCAGCAGCCGCTCGCCCTCCACCTCAGAGCCGTCCGAGAGGTGGACGCGGATACCCGGCTCGACCTTCTCGATGCCGACGCCCGTTCGGACATCGATTCCGTCCGCCCGGAACGCCTCCGCGAGCAGCTCGCCGGCGTCGGAATGCACCCGGCCGAGCAGGTGATCGCCCCGCTCGACGATCGTGACGCGCGACCCCATCCGCGCGAAGAACTGCGCGAGCTCGGCGCCGACCGGCCCGCCGCCCATGACGACGAGGCTCTCGGGCACTTCGTGCGTGCTGGTCGCTTCGCGATTCGTCCAGTACTCGACGGTGTCGAGCCCTTCGACGCGAGGAATCGCAGGCCGCGACCCCGTCGCTAGGACGAGCTTGTCGTAGGGAACCTCCTCGCCGCCGGCCTCGACGACGCCGGGGCGCACGACGCGAGCCTCCCCCCGGACGAGCCGGCAGTTCCACTCCTCGAGGTAATGCAGCTGTCCGGAGTCGTCCCAGTCGTTCGTCATCCAGTCGCGCCACGACCACACGCCGGCCGGGTCGGGCCGCTCGGCGGCGAGCCCAGGCGCCCGGCCGAGTGACGCCGCGAGCTCGGTCGCCCGCAGCATCGTCTTCGTCGGCATGCACGCGAAGTACGAGCATTCGCCGCCGACGAGGCGGCTCTCGACCAGCGTGATCTCCGCTTCGGAGTCGAACCGGCGGAGGGCGCCGACGAAATGCTCGCCGGTCGACCCTCCGCCGAGGACGACGACCTTCAACTATTTGAGCAGGTGGTTGGCGGACAGGAAGCCGTGCGCGATCTGCTTCGCGGACGCCTTGTCGACGTAATAGGCCCTGTTCATCGCCCGCATCGCCGCGAGCGAGAGCTTGCTCGAGACGGTGTTGCAGGTCCGCGCGAGCAGCGTGCCGGACGAGCCCGTGAGGAGCTTCTTGGACAACACCGGCGCGACGTTCTGGAACCCGAAGATGTGCTTGCTGTCCACGAGAGCGGTGTACTTCTTGTTGAGCTGCGCCGGGTCGGTCGAGAAGCCGTCACCGGCCGTCGCCTTCCCCTCGTCGAGCAGCGTGTAGACGCTGATCGTCCCGATCGGGATGAACTTGATGTTCGTGAGGTGGTAGATCTTCTTCATCCCGAGGATGCACGTGATCCGGGTCTGACACTCGGGATACCCCGCGTACGTGAACGCGTGCCCCTTCATGTCGGCGATCGTGTGCACCTTCAGTCTCTTCGCCGTCTTCGTCAGCATCGTGAACGTGTCCGTGTCGTAGAACGGCGTCGGGTTGAGCAACGTCAGACCACGCGTGTTCTCGAACTGCTTGGCCACGGTGTAGGTGGCGGCCGCAGTCTTCGGCGCGTTCTTCGCCTTCGCCAGGTCGAGGGCGATCACGCCGGTGTACTCGGGATAGAAGTTCATCTTCCCGCTCGTGATCGCCTTGTCGGCGAGCTCGGACGAGCCGAAGCTCCCCTTGTAGACGACCTTGAAGCCCTTCGCCTGCAGTGCCTGGCCGTAGATCTGGCCGAGGATGTACTCCTCCGCGAAGTTCTTCGTGCCGATCACGATCGTCGGCTTCGAGGCGGTCTTCGCTGCGCCGGCGGTGCTGGCGAGCAGACCGATGAGAAGCGCGACTCCGATCGAGACCGCGAACGCCGCCTTTGCAGCACGGCGTGTGTGCTTGCGAACCATCACTTCCCTCCTCTCGATTTACCTGTGCGGGACCCTACGTCCTCGGGGTCATCCTGCGGAAGGCCGCGGCCTGCATCAGTCCGAGTAGGCCGGCCGTCCCCAAGGCGACGGCCGAGACGCACAGCGCGGCGGCGAATACGCCCGCCTCGCCGTAGCTCGCCTGGTTGACGATCACATCGCCCAGGGTGCCGCCGAGGCCCGCGACGGCCGCGATCGTCGCCGTCGCGACGACAAACACCGCCGAGATGCGGATCCCGGCGAGGATGAGCGGCAGTCCGAGCGGCAGCTCGACGCGCGTGAGGATCTGCGTCTCGGTCAATCCGATCCCGCGGGCCGCCTCGACCGCGTCGCGGTCTACGCCGTCCACCGCGAGGTACGCGTTCGTGAGGATCGGCGGGACTCCCAGTACGACGAGGGCGACCGAGACGTTCCAGAACCCGACCCCGAGAACGGCGATGCCCAGTCCGATCAGGGCGATGCTCGGCAGGGCGCGGCCAAGCGTCGAGGCACCGAGCGCGAGGAAGAGCCCGCGGTGCTTGTGGCCCAGCCAGAGCCCTACCGGCAGCGCAATGGCGAGGGAGATTGCGAGCGAGGCGAACGCGAGCTTGGCCAGCTGACCCGTCTCACTGAGAAGCAGCGAGCCGTTGTCCCCGATGAACCGGAACGCATCGATGACGAGGCTCGAGACGATCATCGCGCCCTCGTCCACGGCGTCACGGCTCGCTGGACGAGCGCGAGCAAGGCGTCGGCGGTGAGGGCGAGAAGGATCGCCAGCCCGCCGCCGGCGACGAGCTCTGTCCTGAAGATGTCGGGCTGCTGGAGTGCGTCGTAGATCGGCTGCCCCAACCCGTACGCGATGAACAACGCCCCGACCGTCGCGATCGAGATCGTCGAGACGGTCGCGACGCGCAGCCCGGCGAGGATCGCCGGCGCCGATAGCGGCAGCTCGACGCGCAGGAACGTCTCCGTCCGCGTCAACCCCATCCCCCGCGCCGCCTCGAGCACGTCCGCCGGCACGGCGCGCAGCCCCGCGACGATGTTCCTGTAGAGGACGAACAGCGTGTACGAGACGAGCGCGACCTCGATCGTCGTGACCGTCAGCCCTGTGAGCGGGATGAGCAGCACAAAGAGCGCGAGACTCGGGATCGTGTAGAGAAAGTCCGAGAACGCGCCGAGCGGAAGGTCGAGTAGCCGGAAACGCAAGCCGATCAGCGCGAGCACGAACGAAATCGCGAAGCCGATCCCAACCGCAAGGAGCGTCAGCTTGATGTGCTGGATCAGATCCGGCTGCAGCGTGTCTCCCCAGTGCTGGCGCAGCCAGTCGGCACAGAACCAGCCGTTGTGAAGGAGGCAGGCGCTCGGCTTGTGGAAATGCGGGATGACGACGCCACCACCGGCGAAGCGAACTCCGTTCACCGCAGGAGATCCTCGCGTGTCACGACTCCGAGCGGCTTGCCGTTCTCTCCGGTGACGACAGCGGCCTCCTGCCGCTCCGCCAGGAGGAAGGAGAGGGCGTCGCGCAGGCTCGTCTCCGCAGGCAGCCGCGGCAAGCCGTCGCGCACGCCCTCGCCAAGCTTCAGGTCGCCGAGCTTCTGCAACGCCAGCGCCTTGAGCGCGCGGTCGCGGCCGACGAAGTCCGCCACGAACTCGTCCACTGGATGATCGAGAATCTGCATCGGCGTGTCGTACTGCGCGAGCTTGCCGCCCTCGCGCAGGATCGCGATCCGGTCCCCGATCTTGATCGCCTCGTCGATGTCGTGCGTGACGAAGACGACCGTCTTGCGCAGCTCGCCCTGCAAGCGGAGAAACTCGTCCTGCAGCCGGGTTCGGACGATCGGATCGATGGCGCCGAACGGCTCGTCCATCAGCATCAGCGGCGGGTTCGCCGCGAGCGCGCGGGCGAGGCCGACGCGCTGGCGCTCGCCTCCGGAAAGCTGCGCCGGGAAGCGTTTGGCGTACGAAGGATCGAGACCGACGAGGTCGAGCAGCTCGGCCGAGCGGGCCTTGATCCAGGACCGGGACTCGCCGTAAAGACGGGGCACGACGCCGATGTTCCCTTCGACTGTGTAGTGCGGGAACAGGCCGACCTGCTGGATGACGTAGCCGATCGAGCGGCGGAGCTCCGTGATGTTGTAGTCCCCGATCGCCTTGCCGTCGATCCGGATGTAACCGCTCGTAAGCGGGATCAGCCGGTTGACGAGCTTGAGCGCCGTCGTCTTGCCGCCGCCGGAAGGGCCGACGAGGACGCAGATCTCCCCCGCGGGCACGGTGAGCGACAGCTCGTGGACCGCCGCGCCCTCCCGGCCCGGGTAGACCTTCGTCGCCTCATCGAAGACGAGCTCGGCCGCCTCGGTCCGCATGAGCGGGATTGTCTACGACAAGAGCGTGTCGAGGCCGACCGTCAAGCCCGGCGGCAGCTCGTCGAGCTTGGCGAGGGCAAGGAGAACGCCGTCCGCGAACGACTCCCGGCCGGTCGTGTCGTGCCGGATCGTGAGCAGCTGTCCCTCCCCGCCGAAGATCACTTCTTGGTGCGCGACGAGTCCCGGTAGGCGGACCGAGTGGACGACGGTGTTGCCGCCGATCGCCTCCGCGGTCGCCTTGGCGGTGCCGGAGGGCGCGTCCTTCTTCGCCTCGTTGTGCAGCTCGACGATCTCCGCGCGCGGGAAGTGCTCAGCCGCTTCGCGCGCGAACCGCATCATCAGAACCGCCCCGATCGAGAAGTTCGGCGCCACGAAGAGGCGCAGGCCCTTCTCGGAGGCGAAGGCACCGAGTTCCGCCGGATCCCAGCCCGTCGTGCCGACGACGCAGGAGACGCCCTGCTCGAGCGCGGCGCGGACGTTCTGCGGGGCGGCTTCCGGGGTCGTGAAGTCGATCGCGGCGTCGCAGCCCGCCACGTCCGGCTCGTCGCCGATCTCGATCCCACGCACCTCGTGCCCTGCGGCCGCGAGCCGGGCGACCACTGCGGCGCCCGCTTTACCTTCGGCGCCGAAGAAAGCGACCTTCACGCCGCCGCCTGCTCGACGAGGCCGGAGCTCGCGCGCGCAACCGCCGCGCGGAACCGCTCCTCGTCGGGGCCGACGCCCGAGGCCGCGAGCCGTTCCGGCGGCAGCAACACAGCAGCGAGCTCCGCGAGCTCGTCGCCGTCCACCGCGTCGATCTCCGCCATCACGCGCTCGAGCGTCAGGAGCTCCGTGTCGGTGACAAGCGCCTTGCCGAGCCGGCTCATCCGGTTGGACGTCGACTCGAGGGAGAGAACGATGCGGCCCTTGAGGTTCTCCTTCGCCCGCTCGAGCTCGCCATTCCGCAACCGGCCGGCCGCGATCTCGCCGATCTGCTCGACGGCGATCTCGACGCAAGGGCCGAGGTTCTCCTCCCGCGTGCCGACATAGACGCCGAGCACGCCGGTGTCCGAGTACTGCGCCGCAAAGCTGTAGACCGAGTACGCCATGCCGCGTTTCTCGCGGATCTCCTGGAAGAGACGGGACGAAGCCGAGCCACCGAGGATCGAGTCGAGGAGCGAGGCTGCGAAGCGGCGCCGGTCGGAGCGCGAGATGCCGGTTGCGCCGAGGCAGAGGTGGTACTGCTCGGTGTCCTTGCGCTGGAAGCGGAGCTCGGGGCTGGGTGGCTTCGTGAGCGGGCGGCGGACGCGCGTCCCGGCGCGGGCCGGCGCGCCGGCGCGGCGCTCACTCCTCTGGAGAAGCGCGACGAGCCGGTCGTGCTCGAGGTTCCCCGCTGCCGCGACGACGATGTTCCCCGGCGCGTAGGCGGTGCGGTGGTAGCTCGCGAGCGCGCGACGGCTCACGGTGGAGATGACCTCCGCAGTCCCGATCACCGGGCGGCCGAGCGGCTGGCTGCCGAAGAGCGCCTGGGAGAAGAGATCGTGCACGAGCTCCTGCGGCGTGTCCTCGTACATCGCGATCTCCTCGAGGACGACCTCCCGCTCTGCGTCGACCTCGGCGAGCGACGGCGCGAAGACCATGTCCGTCATCACCTCGAGCGCGGTCTCGACGTGCTTGTCCGGCACGCGCGCGTAGACGACGGTGTTCTCGCGTGAGGTCGCAGCGTTGATCTCGGCGCCCATGGCGTCGAACGTCTCCGCGATCTCCTGCGCGTCGAAGCGCCGCGAGCCCTTGAACAGGAGGTGCTCGATGAAGTGGGAGACGCCGGCGCGGTCCTCGCGCTCGTCGCGGGAGCCGACGTCGATCCAGAAGCCGATCGCGACGGAGCGAACGCTCGGGACGCGCTCCGAGACGACGCGCTCGCCCGTGTCGAGCTCGCTCAGCGTGACCTTCTGCACGCGAGGATGGTAGTTCGCTAGGCGCGCGCGACGAAGCGGAGGCCGGCGCCGGAGCGCTTCGCGTCGTACAGCGCCTCGTCCGCGAGCCGGAACAGCGTCTGAGCGTCGCCCGCGTCGTCCGGGCAGGAGGCGCAGCCGAAGCTCGCCGAGAGCTCGCCCAGGTACGGCTCGCCGGCCACGCTCATCTCCTCGAGCATCGCCTGTACGCGGACGACGACGAGGCGCGCGTCCTCGTCCGTCGCCTCCGCGAGCAGCATCGCGAACTCGTCCCCGCCGATCCGGAACGCGGCGTCCGGCTTGCGAAGCGCGCGGGAAAGGACGCCCGAGAACGCGACGAGCGCGGCGTCGCCTGCCGCATGGCCGTAGCGGTCGTTGAGCTGCTTGAACTGGTCGAGGTCTGCGATGACGAGGCCGAAGGACCGGCCGTAGCGCGTCGCCCGGGCCACTTCTCCGTCGAGCCGCTGCACGAAGGCGCGGCGGTTGAGGAGACGCGTGAGCGGGTCGTGGTCGGCGAGGAAGCGGAGCTCGCCGAGATGGCGGCCGGAGACGAGCGCCGCGGCTGCGTCGTTGGCGAAGATCCGCAGCGCCTGCAGCCGGTCGGCTGAGGGGACGAGCCGGTCGGAGGGGTTGTCCACCCAGATGATTCCGAGCAGCGCGCCCTCGCCGTCGCGGAGAGGAACGATCAGCCAGTGGCGGTTCCAGGCCCAGGGGCCGCGCCCGTTCAGCTGCGACGGATAGACCTCGACTCCGGTGGCGATGCGCCCGTGTGCCTCCTCGTGCGTGAGGAGGTAGCAGCCCTCCTGTTCGAACTCGTCGTCGAGCAGCGGCTCGATCTGCGCGACGGAGACCCGGTCGCGATTCCGCATCTCGTCGAGCTGCCAGCCGGCGACAGCGTGCGGGATGACCGCGCCGGTGTCCGGGTCGACGAGCGCGGCGCAGACGTTGTTGAACTCGAGCGCGTCACGGATGCCGATGCAGACGCGGCGGAGGATCTCGTCGCTCGCGGTCTCGCCGGTGATTCGCGAGGAGACGGCGAGCAGCTCCTCGAGCGCCCGCTGGTGACGCTTCGCGTCCCTGGCTTCCTTCGACTCCTCGAGCGCGAGCGCTGCGTGGTCGGCGAGCGCAACGAGCACCTCGAGCTCGTCGTCGCTTGGCCGGGCGCCGCTGAGGGGCTCGTCGACCGAGATGATCCCGAGGAGGTTGCCATCCTGGTCGCGCATCGGGACGAAGAGCGCGTCCTCCGGATCCCACGCGTCCGGATCGGCGAGGCGCTCGCCGCGCGGCGTGTAGCTCGTGCCGAGCGCGTCCCAGTCGACCGAGCCGCTCGGGACGACGTACGCGCCGTGCAGTTCGAAGCGGTCGTCAAGGAGGACGGCCCAGTCGCTTCCCTCGCGGACGTTGCCGAGCAGCGTCGACCGCGCCTCTTCGTTGCCGTGCACGGTCGTGACTTCGAAGTCGTCCCAGGCCGGGCGATAGAGATTGACCGCGACGGTGCGATAGCCGAGCGACTCGCCGATCGTGCGCGCGACGGCGTCCAGCAGGCCCGGGAGGTCCTCACGCGCCCGCAATAGACGGGTGACCTCTACGAGGCCCCGCAGCGGTGAGATGGTTGGATGTTTCACGAGGTCTTTATCCGCTCGTGTCATCGGCACTTCCCGGTCGGCCAATAAGCCCTGACGGGATTATTGCCCCGTTTGGGTGATTCGTGACGCGGAGCACGGAAGGGGCGGCCGGATCTGTTCCAGCCGCCCCTCGCATGGAGCTACTCGTCACCGCGGCACTAGTCGCGGGACCGGCCGCCCCCGCCGCGTCCGCCGCGGCGGTCGCCACCGCGCGGCCGCTCCTCCTCCGGAGGCCGCGGCGGCGCATCCTTCGCCCGCTCGATCAGCTCCTCCGGCTGGACGAGAGTGCCGTTCTCGTGCTTCGCGACGAGCTTGAGGCCGATCCGGCCGCGGGCCTTGTCGACCTCCTGGACGACGACGTCGACGACGTCGCCGCGGCTCATCACGTCCTCGATGTGCGCAACCCGGCCGGGGCCGACGTTCGAGACGTGGAGGAGACCGTCGGTCCCCTTCTTCAGCTCGACGAATGCACCGAACTGCGTCGTCTTCACGACCTTGCCGGTATAGGCGTCCCCGACCTCGGGCTCCTTCGTGATGGCCTCGATCGCGGCGATCGCCGCGTCGGCCTTCTCGCCCTCGGTCGCGTAGATGAGGATCGTGCCGTCCTCCCCGATGTCGATCTTCACCTCATAGTCGGACTCGAGGCTGCGAATCGTCTCGCCGCCCTTGCCGATGACCATGCCGATCTTCTCCTGGTCGATCTTGACCGACGAGATCCGCGGGGCGTTGGAGGCGAGCTCGGAGCGCGACTCCGGGATGACCTCGAGCATCTTCTCGAGGATGAACTCCCTGGCCCGCTTCGCCTGCTCGAGCGCGTCTCGCATGATCTCCTGCGTGACGCCGGTGATCTTGATGTCCATCTGAAGCGCGGTGATCCCGTTCGGAGAGCCGGCGACCTTGAAGTCCATGTCGCCCAGGTGGTCCTCCGCGCCCTGGATGTCGGTGAGGATGACGTAGTCGTCGCCTTCCTTGACGAGCCCCATCGCGATGCCGGAGACCGGCGCCTTGAGCGGCACGCCCGCGTCCATCAAGGACAGCGTCGAGCCGCAGACGGAACCCATCGAGGACGAGCCGTTCGACTCGAGCGTCTCAGAGACGATGCGGATCGTGTAGGGGAACTCGTCCGCCGTCGGGATGACCGCCTCGAGCGCCCGCTGCGCGAGCGCACCGTGGCCGATGTCACGCCGCTTCGGGCCGCGCATGAAGCCCGTCTCCCCGACCGAGAACGGCGGGAAGTTGTAGTGGTGCATGTAGCGGCGCTCCTCCTCGAGGGAGAGGTCGTCGATGCGCTGCCCCTCCTTCGCGGTGCCGAGCGTCAGCGTGGAGAGGATCTGCGTCTGGCCGCGGGTGAACAGGCCGGAGCCGTGCGCACGCGGGTTGACGCCGACCTCGACCTCGATCGGCCGGATCTCCTCGGCGCCGCGCCCGTCGGGCCGGCGCTTGTCGACGGCGATCTTCTGCCGCACGAGATCCTTGTAGATCGACTCGCACGCCTTCTTGACGTACGACTTCGTCTGCGAGTCCTTGACCGGCTCCTCGCCGTCTGTGGACGCGGCACCGACCGGGAAGGGCAGTTCCACCTCGTCGACGATGCGGTCGAAGAGGAGCTGCCGCTTCGCGGACTTGAGTGCCTTCGAGTCCTGCTCCGCGTCGGTGAGCGCCTTCAGGTCGTCAGCGAACTGCTCGCGCACCGGGCCTTCGACGGCGACGGCGCGCTGCTTCTCGAGCAACGCGGCGAGCGCCGAGCGGACCTGGAGCTGGCGGGTGATGTCGTCGTCGGTCGAGTCCATCGAGATAGCCGGAGCGAGCTCGGAGAGCAGCTCGTCGACGCTCGTGGAGGCCTCGCGGATCCCGGCCGCCTGGATGCGCTCCCAGATCGTGTGGCCGTGGTCGCGCTCGAGCTCAGCCTGAAGCTCGGGATCGAGCCACTTCGCCTTGCCGGCCTGGCGACGCAGGTCTTCCTGCGCCTCACAGAGCTTGACGATCTCGCCGTGCGCGAGCTCGAGAGCCTCGAGGATCTTCTCCTCGGGCACCTCGTTCGCGCCCGCCTCGACCATCGTCAGCGCGTCCTTCGTGCCGACGACGATCAGATCGAGCTCGGAGTCGTCCTCGACCTCACGCAGCGTCGGGTTGATGACGAACTGGCCTTCGATCAGCCCGATCCGCACGGCGCCCACCGGGCCGCTGAACGGCAGCGGCGAGAGCATCAGCGCCGCCGAGGCGCCGTTGATGCAGAGGATGTCGTGGGCCGTGACCATGTCCGCGCTGAGGACGGTGCAAACCACGTGCACCTCGTTGCGGAAGCCCTTCGGCCACAGCGGCCGAATCGGCCGGTCGATCATCCGCGCGGTCAGGATTGCGCGCTCGGTCGGGCGCCCTTCCCGCTTGAAGAAGCCGCCCGGAATCTTGCCGGCGGCGTACATCCGCTCCTCGACGTCGACCGTGAGGGGGAAGAAGTCTGCGCCCTCGCGCGCTTCCGCGCGCCCCTGGGCGGTGGCGAGCACCATTGTGTCGCCGGCGCGGACGACGACTGCGCCGTCCGCCTGCTTCGCGAGCTTGCCGGTTTCGAAGCTGATCTCCTGCTGTCCGATCTGGACGGAGACCTGCGCCCGGCGGTCGGTCGCGATACTCATAAATTGTCCTCCACTTTGCTTTGTGGAGGGCGGGAGCTCGAGCCAATCCTTGCGGTGGATTCGCTCGAACTTCCACCCTCCGAAGTGATGGAGCTAACGGCGCAGGCCGAGCTCCTTGATGAGGGCGCGATAGCCCTCGAGATCTTTCTTCTGCAGGTAGTTCAGGAAGCGGCGGCGGCGTCCTACGAGCTTGAGCAGCCCGCGCCGCGAGTAGTGGTCGTGCTTGTGCGTGCGCAGATGCTCGGTCAGCTCGTTGATCCGTTCTGTGAGCATCGCCACCTGCACCTGAGTCGAGCCGGTGTCGGCGTCGTTGCGCCCGTGCTTCGTGATCAGTTCCTGCTTCGCTTCCTTGGTTAGGGCCATTTGCCCTTCTCCTTCCTGCTGTTGCCTCCCGGGGCTCCGCCCGCGCCGCCAAGGACGTCACGCGAGCCGGGCCTGGGTCGCCGGGTAGGGTAGCGGAAACCGGCATGGAGAGCGCGATTCCGCAGGGAAAACTGGTCGAGATCGTGCGCGAGGCACGGACGCGGACAGGCGTGCCGGCAGTCGCGGCGGGGCTGTCGGTCGACGGTCGCGTGGAGCTCGCGGCGGACGGCCCGATTGATGCGGAGACGCCGTTTCGCGTGGCATCCATCACAAAGTGGTTCACGGCGTCGCTCGCGGCGGCTTCCATCGAGCACGACGCGCCCGTGCGGGCTCGGCTCTCGCACACCGCGGGCTTCCGGCCCGAGGCTCCGGAACCGCTGCCCGAAGCGTGCCGCGGGCTGTGGTCGTATTCGAACGCCGGCTACTGGGCTGTGGGCGAAGCGTGTGCCGCTGCGGGCGGTCTCTCCTACTCCGACACGCTGCGGGAGCGGATCCTCGAGCCGCTGGGCCTTGCGGCGACGACGTTCGAGGAGCCGGCGGCTGCGGCCGAAGGGCACGTCCAGGACGGCGAGACGGGGCACCGGCCGGCGGGGACGCTCGACTATCCGGTCTCGCGACGGCCGTCCGGCGGCTTGTGGTCGACCGTGAGCGACATCCTGCGCTTTGCGGAGCACCAGCTCGGCGGTCCAGGGCCGCTGTCGGCGGAACAGCGGGCCGCGTTGCGAGAGCCGCAGGCCGCGGCGCTCGGCGCCGAATACTGCCTCGGCTGCTGGCGGCGGGAGCTCGTGGGCGGCCGCGTTGCTTTCGACCACGAGGGCTCGGTCGGCGGCTTCCAGTCGCTCCTGCTCGTCGTGCCGGAGGAGAAGCTCGCCCTTGCCGTCCTGACGAACAGCTGGCGCGGCAGCGGCCTGATCCGGCGAGTCGTCCAAGCGCTCGGGCTGACGCCCGCTACTGACAAGTTGTCACTAACTCCGACCTGTCCGCTCGAGCCGGGTCGCTACGCGCTCGCGGGCTCGGAGGCGACCGTCGAGAAGGCCGGCGCCGGCTGGCGTGTAGGGGAGGCGGAGACCGATCCGCTCGCAGGCACTCGCATCCAGCGCGCGGCGTACCCGGTCGAGCCGCTCGGCGGCGACGTCTACGGCTTTGCGGGCGGTCTGTTGATGAGCCATCGCGTCGACTTCCCTCGCCCGGGCGTAGCGCGGGTCGGCTGGCTCGCCATGCCGCGGGCAGGCGCGTGAGCGGACAGCTTCCGGCCGGCGTTGCGGCCGGGCATCCGGCGACGGCAGCCGCTGGGCTCGAGGTTCTCGTCGCGGGCGGCAGCGCGGTCGACGCGGCCGTCGCTGCGTCCCTCGCCTCGTGCGTCGCCGAGACGGTGATGACCGGGCTGCTCGGCGGTGGACACGCGATCGTCTGGGACGCCGAGCGCTCGGTGGCGCGCAACCTCGACTGCTTCTGCGCCGTGCCCGGCCTCGGCGCGGAGCCGCGGCAGGTGGAGCTCGTCGAGCTCGAGGTGCCGTTCGGCGCGGAGCTCGTCCACTACGCGGTCGGCCCGGGCTCATGCGCGGTGCCGGGCGTCGCCGCCGGTCTCGGCTCGCTGTGGCGGGAGTACGGCCGCCTCCCGTGGCCGCAACTCGTCGAGCCTGCTCTTCGGCTTGCGCGCGACGGCGTCGAGCTTCCTCCCGCCCACGCCGCCTGTCTCGAGATGATCGGGCCGGTCCTGACGCTCGACCTCGGCGCGCGCATCTACTCGCCGGGTGGGCGGCTACTCGCTGCGGGAGATCGGCTCGAGCAGCCGGGCCTCGTCGCCGCCCTCGACGCGGTCGCGGCCGAAGGCGCGGCCAGCGTCTACTCGGGGACGATCGGCCGAGCTCTCCTGGGGCTCGCCGCCGAGCGCGGTGCCCTCGTCACAGCGGACGATCTCGCTGCCTACGCGGCCGTCTGGGGCGAGCCGGTCGAGGTGGAGCGGCTCGGAGCCCGCTGGTTCACGCGCCGCGGCATCTCCGCGGTTCCCGAGACGCTTGCGCGCGTGCGCGACCTCGCTCGGCTGTCACCCGCAGAACGGCTGCTCACGCTCGTGGCGGCACTCGACGGGACGGCGGACGCCGCCCAGCACACGACGAATCTCGTCGCGGTCGACGCCGCCGGGAACGCCTGCGTCCTCACGACGAGCCTCGGACTCGGCTCCGGCGACTACCTCCCCGGTCTCGATCTCCATCTCAACAGCATGCTCGGCGAGGCCGACCTGCTCGTGGATGGCATCCCGGCCGCCGGGGAGCGGATCCCGAGCATGATGGCTCCCACCCTCGTCCTCGACGAGGCGGGCATCGGCCTTGCGGCGGGCTCCGCCGGTGGCAGCCGCCTGCGCACCGCGCTCCTTACGGCAGCACTCGGCATCGTCGACGAGGCGCTCGCACCGCAGGAGGCGGTCGACCGCCCGCGCGTCCATCCGGCCGGCGCTGTCGTGAACGCCGAGCCAGGCGCCGACGAGGACGGGCTCGCCGCGATAGAGGCTGCGGGCCGCGCGGTGCGGCGCTGGCCCGAGCGGCACCACTACTTCGGCGGCGTCAGCCTGATCGGCCGTGCCGGTGGCGCCGCGGATCCACGGCGCAGCGGCGCCGCCCTTGCGCTGGAGGAGTGACCGTCTCAGACGGGCCGCGCGGAGGCTCGTATCCGCTCGACATCCGCCCCGATCGCGGCAACGAGGTCGTCGACGGAGTCGAAGCGCCGTTGTTCCCGCACCCAGCTCCAGACCTCGACGACGAGTCGCTGGTCGTAGAGGTCGTCGTCGAAGTCGAGCAGGTGCGCCTCGACGCGCCGCTCCACGCCGTCGAACTGTGGGTTCGTCCCGATCGAGACAGCGGCGAGCCGGTCGCGCGTCCAGCCTGCGTATACGCCGTCGGGGGGCATGAGCAACCCCGCCGGCATGTCGAGATTCGCCGTCGGGAAGCCGAGCGCGCGGCCGCGGCCGTCTCCGTGCACAACGGTGCCCTCGACCTCCGGCGGCCGGCCGAGGAGTGAGGCGGCACGCTCCATCTCGCCCGCGAGGACGAGCTCGCGAATGCGGCTCGAAGAGACGTTCGCGAGCAGCGGCACGCGCCGGACGTCGAAGCCGAGCTCCTCGAGGAGCACGAGGTTGCCCTCGCGGCCGCGCCCGAAGCGGAACGTCTCGCCCACCGCGATCACCTCCGCCCCGATCCCACGCAGCATCCGCTCCGCGAACTCCGTCGCCTGCAGCGCAGCGAGTTGCTCGTCGAAGGGGAGCACGAGGACGTCCTCGACTCCCGCAGCGTCGAGCAGCTCGAGACGCCGCTCGAGCGTCGCAAGGAGCTCCACCGTGCCACCGAGAACGGCCCGCGGATGGGGATCGAAGGTCACGACCGTGGTCCGTAGGCCAGCTGCCCGCGCGGCTTCGATCACGCGCAGGTGGCCGCGATGTACGCCGTCGAACGTGCCGACGGCGGCCGCTCGCCGCGCCTGCTCCAGCTCAGCCGGTTGACGCGCGACGTTCACGACCGCGCCTCGACGCGTACGAGCACCTCGGCCTCCGGGATCAGCCGTTCGGCCGTGAACGCCTCCGGCGCCACGGCATCCTCGACCGAGAATGGCCCTACCTCCGTGCGACGCAGCGAGACGCAGTGTCCGCCGAGCACGTCCGCAATCGAGCGGATGTACGTCCCGGAGCTGACGCGAAGGTCGACCACGAGGCGTCCGCTTCTATACGTGATGACGTCGAGCGAGCGAACGGTCGAGCGGCGCATCGGCATCTCCACCTCGACGCCGCGCCGCGCAAGCTTGTACGCCCGCTCGCCACCGATCTTCACCGCCGAAGCGGCCGGGATCGGCAGCTCGATCTCACCCCGGAGGCCCGCGAGCCGCGCCTCGAGCTCGGCGCCGGAGGGCGGCTCGTGCCGCTCGCCGATCTCCCCCTCCGGATCCCCGGTCGAGGTGCGCGCGGTGAGATCGATCTCCGTCAGGTAGCGCTTGTCCAGGCCGACGAGACATGGTGCGAGCTTAGTTGCCCGCCCGGACAACAACAGCAGCAGCCCGGTCGCAAAGGGATCAAGCGTCCCGGCATGCCCGGTTCGCGCTCCCGTCATCCTGCGGATCTGGGAGACGACGGCGAAGGAGGACGAGCCGCTCGGCTTGTCGACGAGCGCGACGCCCGCCGGCTCAAGCGCGCGAGGCGGCACGTTGCTCGAGGAAACCGAGACGTACGCCTTCGACGATCTCCGCCAGCGGCAGGTCGCTCGAGAAGCCGGCCGCCTGCCGGTGTCCGCCGCCGCCGAACCGTCGCGCGATCGCGGAGACATCGAGCTCGTCGATCGAAGAGCGCAGCGACCCCTTGTGCGCGTCGGCGCTGCTGTTCAGCTGCTCACGGACGAAGACGGCGAGCTCGGCTCCCTCGACCGCGCGTAGGTAGTCGATGAGCCCCTCGGAGTAAGGCTCGGACGCGCCAACCTCCGCGAAGTCGGTGCGCAGGAGGTGCGAGACGACGATCCGGCCTCCCTCCAGCACCTCGGCGCGATCGAGCACGCGAGCGAGCAGCTTGAGCTTTGCGAACTCCACCGACTCGTACACCTGTTGGAACACGGCGTGGATGTCGGCGCCGGCGTCAACGAGCTCCGCGGCGAGGCGCAGAGCCTTTGGCGTGGTGTTCGCGTACTGGAACCGTCCGGTGTCGGTGACGAGCGCGATGTAAAGCGGCTCGGCGAGCTCCGGAGTGAGCTCGACGCCGAGCTCCTGCATGACGTCGCGAAGCACCTCGCCGGTCGACGATGCGTCGGGGACGATGAGGTTGAGGTCGCCGAAGCGCGTGTTGTCGTGGTGATGGTCGATATCGAGGACGAACTGCGCTCGCGAGACCGCGGCGTCGTCGCCGATCCGCTCCGCCTTTGCGCAATCGACGGCGAGAAGGACGCGCTCTCCTACGTCCGTGGGCGGTTCGCGGACGAGTTCCTCGAGCGGCATGAATCCGTACTCGCGTGGCAGAGGCGTATCGCCTGGGAGGTACATGACGGCGTCCTTGCCGAGGCTGCGCAGCGCGAGCGTGGCGGCGAGAAGGGAGCCGAGGGCGTCGCCGTCTGGATTCTCGTGGGTGACGACGAGGAAGCGGTCGTGTTTCCGCACCGCCTCGGCGATCGCCTTCAGGTCACTCGTCTGTGTCATCGTCGTCGTCCGGCGCGAGCTCGTCGATGAGCTGGCTCATGCGCACGCCGCGCTCGACCGACGGATCGTACTCGAAGGTCAGCTGGGGAGTTCGCTTCATTCTCAGCTCGCGCGCGAGGCGGGATTGGAGGAGTCCGTGGGCAGCGTCGAGGCCGAGGAGCGTGGCGCGACGCTTGCGCCCTGAACCGAGAACGCTGACGAAGACCGTCGCGTGACGGAGGTCCGACGTGGTATCGACGCCGGTCACGGTGACGAGGCCGATCCGCGGGTCCTTGAGCTCAGGCACCGCCTCGGCGAGCACCTGGCGCACGGACTCGTTCACGCGTCGCATCCGGTCGGTCATGGCCGTATTGAAGCGGGTTCGCCTCTCCTCCCACTCCCCACCCAGGGTGGGGTCGTGTTCCCTCCGCCCTCGGAGTCGACGCTATCCGTCGAGGAGTGCCGCGTCTGCACCAACTCCGCGCCAACATCGCTGCCGCTACCCACCGGGAGCACAGCGCCTGCGGGAGCCGTCAGCGAATCACCTCGAGCACGAGCGGCCGGGCCTCCGGCGGCTCGGCGCCGATGTCGTACGCGGCGAGGAGAGCCTCCTCAGCCGTGTCCGCCGCGTCCTCGTCCCTTGCGTGGATCTCCGCAAGCGGCTCTCCCGCCTCCATCGCGTCGCCCCGCTTCTTCACGCAGACGACCCCCACCGCGTGGTCGATGGGATCGCCGGCTTCGTGCCGTCCCGCTCCGAGCTCCATCGCCACGACCGCCACCTCGCGCGCCCGCAGCTCCCGCACGAACCCGGCCCGCGGCGACCGCAGCGTGCGCACGACCGGGGCCACGGGCAACACCGACAGATCGGGATCGCCGTCCTGCGCTCGAATCCACCGCTCGTACGTCGCGAGCGCCGAACCGTCCGCCAGAGCCGCCTCGGCGCGCACTCGCCCCTCCGCCTCGTCGACGCCGAGATCCGACAGCGCCAGCAGCTGCGCCGCGGCGTCGACGACAAGCTCACGGAAGTCCGCCGGCCCGCCGCCGCTCACGCACGCGACCGCCTCGCGAACCTCCACCGCATTGCCCACCGCCTGGCCGAGCGGCTGTTCCATGTCCGTCAGGACGCAGACGACGTCCATGCCCGCACGCTCACCAAGCGCCCGCATCACCTCCGCCAGGCGCCGCGCCTCCTCGACCGTCCGCATGAACGCGCCTTCCCCGACCTTGACGTCGAGGACGAGCGCGCTCGCGCCGCCCGCGATCTTCTTCGACATGATGCTCGCCGCGATCAGCGAAACCTCGTCCACGGTCGCCGTCACGTCCCGCAGCGCGTAGAGCTTCTTGTCGGCCGGCACGAGGTTGGCGCTCTGCCCCGCGACCGCGATCCCGATCTCGCGCGTCTGCTCGACCAGCTCGTCCGTCGAGAGCTCGACCCGGAACCCCGGAATCGACTCGAGCTTGTCCAGCGTCCCGCCGGTGTGTCCGAGCCCGCGGCCGCTCATCTTCCCGAACGGGACGCCACACGCGGCGACGACCGGCCCCACCGCAATCGTGATCTTGTCCCCCACCCCGCCGGTGGAGTGCTTGTCGACGACGCGCCGGCCGAGCCGCGCGGCGAGATCGACCGTCTCGCCGCTCCGCACCATCGCGTCAGTCAACGCGTAGGTCTCCGCCGGAGTGAGCCCGCGGAACCAGACCGCCATGAGAAACGCCGCAGCCTGATAGTCGGGCACATCGCCCCGCACGTAGCCCGAGATGAAGTCACCGAGCTCCTCCGCGCCGAGCTCCTCACCGCGCTTCTTCCGCTCGATCAGCTCCGCCGCATTCACGGAGACGACCCTAATCGTCGGGATCGACGAGCACGCGCTCGGCGAGCGCGACTTCCCACTCCTGCCCGCGCAGCCAGCGCTCTGCCTCGTCGAGCAGCCGCTCGGCCTCGCGATGCTCGCGCGTGACGACCGCGGCGGTGAGCCGCGCCCGCTGCCAGACGTCGTGATGGTCGACCTCCGCCACGGAGGCGCCGACGCGCCGCTCGAGCTGCGCCTTCGCCGAGCGCAGGAACATGCGCTTCTCCTTCAGCGAGTGCGCCTCGGGGAAGTGGAGCTCACAGGTGAGGATCCCGACCCAGCCGCTCGCCATCTGGCGCCCGGATTACGCAGTCGGGGCTTCGTCGAGCGTCGTCCGCTCGATCTCACGCGTCTCGAAGATCTCGAGAACGTCGCCTTCCTTCACATCGTTGAAGCCTTCGAGGAGGATGCCGCACTCGAACCCCTCCGCGACCTCGCGGACGTCGTCCTTGAACCGCTTCAGCTGCGAAATCGTCGTCGTGTAGATCACGGCCCCGTCGCGGATCACGCGCACACTCCCGTTCCGGCGGACGACGCCATGGGTGACCATGCAGCCTGCGATCGTCCCGAGCCGGGAGACGCGGAACAGCGCCCGCACCTCCGCCTCGCCGATCGTCTCCTCCGTCGAGATCGCGGACAGCTTCCCGACGAGCGCCTGCTCGATCTCCTCCGTCAGCTTGTAGATGACGTCGTACGTGCGAATCTCGACGCCCTCGCGCGACGCGAGCTCGCGAGCCTCGGCGTTCGGGCGGACGTTGAAGCCGACGATGAGCGCGTCGGACGCGGAGGCGAGCATGATGTCGTTCTGGGTGATCGCGCCGACGCCCTGCTGGATCACGTTGAGCCGCACCTCCGAATGCTCGAACTTCGACAGCTCGGATACGACCGCCTCCACTGAGCCGACGACGTCGCCGCGCACTACGAGGTTGAGGTCGGAAACCTCACCCGCCTGCAGCTGCTCATACAGGCGCTCGAGCGAGACACCGGTCGCGGGCCGGACGGCGGCGAGCTGCTCGCGGCGGAGGCGCTCGCCACGCTTGTTCGCGAGCTCCCGCGCCTCGCGGTCGTTCTCGACCACGCGCGCGAGCTCGCCGGCCGCGGGAGGCTTGTCGAAGCCGAGGATCTCGACCGGATCGCCGGGACCCGCGCTCTCCTGCCGCTCGCCCTTGTAGTCGAACAGCGCTTTGACGCGACCGTACGCATCGCCGGCGACGATCGCGTCGCCGACCTTGAGCGTGCCGCGCTGGACGAGGAGTGTCGCAACGGGGCCGCGTCCGACGTCGAGCCGCGACTCGATGATCGGGCCTGACGCCTCGGTGTTCGGATTGGCCTTCAGGCCTTCCAGCTCGAGATCCGCGACAAGCAGCACCTTCTCGAGGAGCTCGTCCAGATTCTCCTGCGTCTTGGCGGAGACCGCCGCGAACTGCGTGTCGCCGCCCCAGTCTTCGGGGTTGAGCCCCTCCTGCGCCAGCTCGCCCTTGACGCGGTCGATGTTCGCGTCGGCGAGGTCGATCTTGTTGACCGCGACGACGATCGGAACCTGGGCGGCGCGCGCGTGGGAGATCGACTCCTTCGTCTGCGGCATCACACCGTCGTCGGCTGCGACGACGAGGACGGCGATGTCGGTGACCTTCGCGCCGCGGGCGCGCATGGCGGTGAAAGCCTCGTGGCCCGGCGTGTCGAGGAAGGTGATCTTTCGGCCGTCGACGTCCACCTGGTACGCCCCGATGTGCTGGGTGATCCCGCCGGCCTCGGTGGCGACGACGCGCGCGTCACGGATCGCGTCGAGAAGTGTCGTCTTGCCGTGGTCGACGTGGCCCATGATCGTCACGACCGGAGGCCGCGCTGTGAGCGACTCCTCGGGGTCGTCGAACGCCTCGGGCTCCTCCTCCTCGTCGGCGGCGTGCTTGATCGTGATCTCGCGCTTGACCTCGGTCGCGATCAGCTCGACCTCCTCGTCGCTCAGCGACTGGGTTGCCGTGCGCATCTGGCCGAGGCCCATGAGGATCTTGATGATCTCCGGCATCGGGACGCCGAGCGCCTGCGAGAGGTCGCGGACGCTGACACCGGATTCGACGGAAACCGGACCGGTGGGAGGCGCTGCCGGCGGCCGCGGCTCGCGACGCGCCTGTGCTTCCGCGCGCGCCTGCCGCTGGTCACGCGGAGACCGTGCCCCACCCTGGTCGATGACGACACGCCGGCGACGTCCACCGGCAGCGCCGCCACCACCGCGCGGGCGGAGCGGGCGATTCGGTCTATTGCCTCCGTTAGCCATGTTCGTCTTCAGTGTAGAGGCGCTGCAGATTCGGGCCGACGCTGACGCGCTGCTTGAGGACACGAGCAAACATCCCGCGCGTCGCGGCCTTCTCGAAGCAGGCGACGTCGCCGCACGTGTAGGCGCCGCGGCCCGGCTCGGTCCGCCCGGCGACGAGAGCACCGTCGCGGGCAACGAACCGGATCAGCTCGCGCTGCGGCGCCCGCCGGCCGCAACCGGCGCAGCGCCGCAACGGAGTGACGCCTACGAAGACTCCTCCTCGGAAGCGGCCTCGACGACCTCGACGTCGGCGACGCCGGCGTCCGCTTCCTCGCCGGCCTCGGCCTCGCTTGCGTCCGCAGCCTCTGCGGGAGCCTCCTCGAGCTCGGGCTCTTCAGGCGGCGGGCCTCCGACGTAGTCGCTGCCGCTGCCCTCGAGCTCCTGGTGGGCCGGGACGCCGCAGAAGCGGGAGCCGGGGAGCGCCGCGTTCGGGCACCGCTTGCCGTTGGTGAGGATCGCGGCGCAGCGGCCGGAGTAGTCCTCTCCGCCCTCGCCGTCGCCGCCGCCGAAGGCCGCGTCGGCCTCCGCCCGCGCGAACTCGGTGTCGCTCTGGATGTCGATCTTCCAGCCGGTCAGGCGCGCGGCGAGGCGGGCGTTCATGCCCTCCTTGCCGATCGCGAGCGCGAGCTGGTCGTCGGGCACGACGACGGTCGCCTCGCGGGCGTCGTCGTCGAGGTAGACCTCGCGCACCCGCGCCGGGGACAGAGCCTTGGCGACGAACCGCGCGGGCTCCGGGTTCCACGGGATGATGTCGATCTTCTCGCCGCGCAACTCGGAGACGACCATGCGCACGCGCGAGCCACGGGGGCCGACGCATGCGCCGACCGGGTCGACGCCCTGGGCGTGAGACTCGACCGCGATCTTCGAGCGATAGCCCGGCTCGCGGGCGACGCCGCGGATGTCGACGAGGCCGTCTGCGATCTCCGGCACCTCGAGCTCGAACAGCGTCTTGATCAGCTCCGGATCGCGGCGGGAGAGGATCACCTGCGGCCCCTTCGTCCCGCTCCGCACCTCGGTGATCACGGCCTTGATCCGCGAGCCCTGCTCGTAGCGCTCGCCATCGACCTGCTCGGAGCGCGGCAGCAGCGCCTCGACCTTGCCGAGGTCGACGAGGACGTTGTTCCGGTCGCCGGCCTGCTGGACGATGCCGGTGACAACCTCGGTGACGCGGTCGATGTACTCGTCGTACATCATCCGGCGCTCTTCCTCGCGGATCCGCTGCAGGATGACCTGCTTTGCGGTCTGCGCGGCGATGCGGCCGAAGCCTTCCGGCGTCACGTCCTCACGCTTGACGTCGTTCTCGGGGATCTCTGACCAGTCGACATCGAGATCGTCGTCCGAGATGAGGGTGTGCTGGCGCTCGCCCGTCTCCTCCTCGAGCCGCTCGAGCTCCTCGAGCTTCCGCTCGCGGGCCTCGTCGATCAGCCGCTCCTCGATGTCGGGCGGCAACTCGACGGAGAAGACGCGGAACTCGCCGTCGTCGTGCATCTCGACGGTCGCGTGACGCGATGCGCCCGGCGTCTTCTTGTACGCGGCCAGGAGCGCGTCCTCGAGCGCCGAGACAAGGGCGCCTTCCTCGATCCCCTTCTCGCGCTCGATCTCGCGGACGGCGTCGATGATCTCCTGGCTCATGTCAGACTCCCTCGTCGATCAGGTTGGCCCGCACGATCTCGACGTACGGGATCTCGGTCTTGGCGCCGTCCGAGGCGGCGACGGTGACGCTCTTCTCTCCGGCGGAGACGACCTCGCCCTTCAGCTTCTTTCCCCCGGTGCGAAGACGGACGCTGCGGCCGACGGCGCGCGCGAAATGCTCGTAGCGCCGGAGCGGCCGGTCGGTTCCCGGCGATGAGACCTCGACCGAGTACTCACGCAGGTAATCGCGGAGGACGTCGGTGACGCGCTTGCAGAGTGCGTGATCGACGCCTGCGGGGTGGTCGACGTAGACGCAGAAGCGAGTCGGCGTGAGCAGCTCGACCGCGAGGACGTCGACGCCCGGCACGTCACTCTCGACGCGCGGGACGATCTCTTCCTGAAGCTGGCGTTCCTTCTCGAATGTCGTGGGCATCTGCTGTCTCAGTCAGTCCTTGTCACAAAAAATGGGCCCGCAGGCCCATTTCAGAAGTGCCGAAATGTGGTGCAACGAGTGTAGCAACGGGCCTTGTTCAGGCGGCCGCGACATGGCCGTCGACGCGCCGGAGCCTGCCCTCCGAGACGAGCCCGTCGACTAGCGCGTCGTCCCAGTACCAGCGCCACGAGAACCAGCGCCGGAGCTCCTGCTCGGGCGCGACCACGGCGGCCCGAACCCCGGCACAGATCAGATCGCCGAACGCACGTCGCGGCCCCTCCTCACCACCCGCCGACGGCCGAACCTGGTCCCAGCGGGCGAGAACGCTCGTGTGCCTGTGCGGCTCCTCGTAGATGAGCGCACGCGCGACGATCGCGCCGCAGCGCTCGAGGGGATGGCGGAGCTGCTTCAGCTCTTTCGGTGTGAGGGAAAGCTCGGTCTGGAGATCCTCGAGCTCGGACGGTCCCGCGTCCGCGAGATGGCGGAGCAGCCGTGCCCAGCCGGGGTCCGCCGCCTCCATCCGCGTGAGCTCCGCCCGGCGGATCGGGTCGAGCACCGCCGCGATGCCCTCGGTGACGAGGAGGCTCTTGCCGCGGTGGATCGCGAGGACGAGATGTCCGCGCGCGCCGAGCTCCCCGAACCACGGGAACTTCGTCGCCGGCCACTGCCCGAAGCCGGGCTTCTCGCGCGCGTACGGCTCCTCGTGACACGCCTCGAACAGGCTTGGCAGCGCCGAGTCCGCGGTGCGGGTGAGCAGACCGCGATCGCGGAGGAACGTCTCCGCTTCAGCGAGCGTTCCGAGTGCGCGATCCGGCGTGAGCCGGCACTCGACAGCCCGCCGTTCCTGCAGCTCGGCGAGTGCGCTCACGAGTCGAGGACGATGGTGACCGGGCCGTCGTTGACGAGCTCGACCTCCATCTTCGCGCCGAAGACTCCCGTCTCGACCGGAACGCCGAGCGTGCGCAGCTCGGCGCAGAAGCGCCCGTAGAGGGGCTCAGCCTGCTCGGGAGGCGCTGCTTCGCCGAAGCTGGGCCGGTTCCCTTTCGCCGTGTCGGCAATGAGCGTGAACTGGGAGACGACGAGGGCGGCCCCGCCGGCCTCGAGCACCGAGCGGTCGAAGCGTCCGTCCTCGGCGGCGAAGATCCGCAGCCGCGCGATCTTGCCCGCGAGCCGCGCCGCCTCTTCCTCCCCGTCGCCGCGCGCGACGCCGAGCAGGACGCAGACTCCACGACCGATCTCGCCGCCCGGCATGACGCGCGCCCGCGCGACCCGCTGGACGACGGCGCGCACTAGCGCGGGACGAACGTGTGGAAGATGCTCGCGATATCGCGCGTCGCGGCCTTCGAGCTGGGATTGCTGACGGCGTCGAGGATGAAGCTCTTCCCGTGCCCCGGCACGAGGATGATGCTCGTCAGCCGGCCGTTCGACTTCTGGGTGTAGGAGAAGTAGAAGACGGGACCGGCCTTCGTAACGAGGATCCGGTGCGCGAGCGGCACGTAGCCCTTGAGGTTCTTCCGGAACTCGGCGTCGAGGCTCTTGATGAAGCGCGTCGAGACGATGGGCACGCGCGCTTCGCTGCGGATCGTGAGCAGGGCGGTCTTGCCGTCGCGCGTGTAGACCGCCCCTTCCACTGCGGATGACGGGGCGACCGAGTGCCAGTGCGCCGGCAGCGCGAAGTGATAACCGTTGCCCGAGGCGGTCTTGCCTCCACCTCCGCACCCGGCCACGACCAGCGCGAGGACGGCACCTAAGAGCACTGTGCGCACCGATGACTTCATCGCTGTGGCACGAGCTTTGCGGAGCCGATGATCCCCTGCAGCTCGCGGTCGATTCGCGCGTCCCCGACAGGAGACGTCGAATTGAGCACGTAGGTGATGCTGCCCGCCGGAATGAACGTGACGGTGTCGAGCTCGCCGTGCTTGCCCTGCTTCGTCCGCTCGTAGGAGACAACCAGGGCCTTGCCCGCCTGCACCTGGACGTACTGCGCGCGGAGCGGCTTGAAGTCGGAGTACTTCGCCTTCAGCTGCCTGTCGAGCCGGCTCGCCGTGGCTGCGGTGAGCGGTATCGGCCCGCTGCGCACGACGACGAGCACGGCGCGCTTGTCCTTCCGCAGCAAGCCGACGACGGCGTTGGGCGGTGCGCCCTTGAGCGTGGCCGGCGACACCTGCGCCCAGTCGTTCGGGAAGCTGAGGTGGATTCCGGGGATCCCCGCCGGCGTGCTCGTGAACGCGAACTGCCATACCAGCACGCCGATTGCCGCGGCGACGACGAGACCGCCCAGCGCGACGGCAACGCTGCGATAGGAGATCACGAGCGCCCGCTGGCGGGGCGCCGGAAGCGGTTGCTGCTCCTGGATGTTCGGTCCGTCCACCATCGTCGTCGGCGCAAAGTAGCCGAGTCGCGTGCTCTCCAGAAAGAGAGCGGCCCGGTTCCCCGGGCCGCTCAGGTCTCGCTATGTGCTCGAGACTACGGGCCGTCGATCTGAACGAAGCAACCGTTGATCGTGTCGCCGTTGCTGTCGGTCACGCTGCAGTTCTGCCACATCTCGCCCGCCACGCTCGGATCGCTGGTCGGCAGGTTGGCGTCGATGATGTTGCCCGTCACGGTCAGGTTTCCGTCGCCGTCGACGGTGAGCGTGCCGCCACCGATGTCGAGATAGTTCCCGTCGCTGTTCGTCCCGTAGATGACGAGGCCGCCGCCGTCGAGCTGGAGAGAGTTGCCGAACACGTCGGCACCCTCGAGGTAGTTGCCGCCCCAGTCGGTGACGTCACCGAGGATGGTCAGGTTCCCGGAGCCGTCCGACGAGATGTTCCCGCCGTCGGTCGAGATCGAGCCGGCGACCGTGAGGTTGCCGAGACCGTCCGTGGTGATGTTGCCATTGTCCGTCGACAATGTGCCGCCGACCGTGAGGTCGCCGAAGCCGTCGGACGTGAGCGCGCCGGCGTCGGTCGAGAGAGCGCCACTCGCGGTGAGGGAGCCATCGGTGCCGACTGCGAAGACGTCGCTGCCGGTCGAGTCCTGAATCTCGAGCGGATCGGCGGTCGCGCCGCTCGCCATCTTCAGAACGGTGCCGACGGCGGCTCCGCCGTACGTGATCGTCTGGGTCGAGGACGGATTGCCAACGAGGTCGCCCGTGTCGCTCGTGAGCTGAGTGATGAGGGAGGAGCTCAAGTTCGACGACGTGATCGTCCCGCTCGCGATCTTCGCGCTCGTCACCGCACCGTCGGCGATGTTGCTCGTGCCGACTGCACCGGACGCAAGTGCCGACGTGCCAACCGCTCCGGAGGCGATCTTCGCCGCGGTAACCGAGCCGGCCGCGAGCAGGCTGCTCGTGATGCTGGCGGAGGCGATCTTGCTCGTCGTGACGGCGCCATCCGCGAGCTTCGCCGTGGTGACCNNTGACCGCGCCGTTCGCGAGCTTTTTCGTCGTGATCGCGCCGTTCTTGATCTGGTTCGTGCCGATCTTCTTCTTCGCCGTCGTCGCGCTCGAGCTCGTCAGCCCGACCGTCAACGCTGTGACCAGCGCGACCGAAAGCACCAAACTCTTGACCCGCAGATCCTTCATCGTTCGACCGCCTCCCTCGCTAGATGAACGCCCTCAACCCATTCCCACGCCAAACGGACAGCGATGTGTCCGCGTGGGGACGCTGCACGTTCCGCAGCGAAAAGTCAAGTAGGCAACCCACACTCTTCCCGCTTGAAAATGAGGATGGAAGCTCATTCGAGGTCGAGAATCCGGGCGCGGTACTGCTCGAAACCGGGCCGCAGCGAGCTCGCGAGCTTGTAGTGGCCGTTCGCCTCCGCCTGCCGGCCCTGCGACTCGAGACAACGACCCAGCGCGTAGTGCGCGTAGTCGTCGTCGGGAGAGAGCTCGAGCAGCTTGCGGAACTCCGCCTCCGCCTCACTCCAGCGCCGAATCCGGAAATACGCGATCCCGAGCGCCTCGCGAATCGAGGCCTTCTCCGGTTCGCGGCGCTTCGCCTTCTCGAGGGCAACGGTCGCCTGGGCCGCCATCCCTGACCGGAGATGCCGCCGGCCGCGCTGGAAGAGGCTGTAGGTCGAATCGCTCACCCGACGAGGCGTTCCACCTCGTCGAGGATCGCAATCGCGATCTCGTCCTTCGGCGCCTTGGCGAGCGGACGGTCGCCCGAGGCGGTGACGAGCGTCACGGCGTTGTCCGGCGTGTCAAAACCGATGTCCGGCCGCGAGACGTCGTTGAAGACGAACAGGTCGGCGCCCTTGCGCTCGAGCTTGGCGCGGGCACGCTCGATCCCGTCCTCCCCGGTCTCGGCGGCGAAGCCGACGAGGAGCTGGCCGTCACGCCGGTTCGAGCCGAGCGCGGCAAGGACGTCTGTGGTCGGCTCGAGCTCGAGCGTCCACGCGGCTGAGTCCTTCGGCCGCTTGGTGACGTGCGCCTCGGCCGGCCGGTAGTCGGCGACGGCGGCCGCCATGACCACGATGTCGGCCTCGGCGGCGCGCGCGAGCGCCTCACGCTCGAGATCGGCTGCGGTCGGCGTCTCGACGACCTCGACTCCCTCCGGCGGGCGCACGGCGAGGTTCGCGGCGAGGAGTGTCACGTCAGCGCCGCGGCGCCGCGCCTCGACGGCGAGCGCGACGCCCATTCGTCCCGAGGAGCGGTTGCCGACGTAGCGGACCGCGTCGAGCGGCTCGCGCGTCCCGCCGGCCGAAATGAGCACTGTCTTTCCGCGCAGGACGCTCCGGCCGTGCAGCAGCTCGAGAGCGGCGCGGAAGATCTCCTCCGGCTCGGCCATCCGCCCCACGCCGAGCTCGCCCTCGGCCGTCTCGCCCTCGTCCGGCCCGACCAGGGCGACGCCACGGGCCAGCAGCGCCTCGACGTTCGCGCGGGTCGCCGGATGCGCCCACATGCGCGGGTTCATCGCCGGCGCCACGAGGACAGGCCCGCGGTGCGCGAGCGCCGCTTCGGTGAGGACGTTGTCGGCGAGGCCGTGCGCGAGCTTCGCGAGCGTGTTCGCGGTACAGGGCGCAACGACGAGCAGGTCGGCGCGCGTCAGGTGGAGATAGACATCTTCGCCGGGCGGCCGGCGGGCCAGCGCGCGGAAGGTCTCCGCCGTGACGAAACGCTCAGCGCCAGGCGTGACGAGCGGCACGACGTCGTGTCCGTCCTTGACGAACAGCCGGCACAGCTCACACGACTTGTAGGCGGCAATGCCACCCGTCACTCCCAGAAGGACGCGGGCCATGGGCCTAATGGTGCCTACAAAGAAGACTTAGGAGCTGTACTTGTACTTGAGCATGCCCTGCGAGGTCTCCTCGAAAGCCATGGTCAAGTAGTTCTTCGAGCGGCTTTCGACGAGGGGCGGCAGGTTGTCGCCGAAGGTGCCTTCGCCGAGCTGGTGGTGGTAGTTGTTGATCTGCCGGGCCCGCTTCGCCGCCACGATCACGAGCGCGTAGCGCGAGTCCACTTGGTCCAGCAGGTCATCGACGCGGGGTTCGATCATCGCCGAGGCATGGTAGCTGCCGGGGAGATAAGGGCGGTGACAAGCCGAGTGAGCTCGCCGACGGCGCGGTCGAGGTCGTCGTTTTCGATCACGTAGTCGAACTCCTCCGCCTGCTCGAGCTGCCTGCGGGCGAGCTCGATTCGCTCTCCGATCTCGCCGGTGCTCTCCGTCGCCCGCTCGCGCAGGCGCCGCTCGAGCTCCTCGACGCTGGCCGAGATGAAGATCGTCACCGCACCCGGCACCTCGTGCTTGACGCGCAGCGCGCCCTCCGTCTCGAGCTCGAGGAGAGGAACACGCCCCCGTCCCGAGATCCGGTCGAGCTCCGAGCGGAGCGTCCCGTAGCGGCGGCCCGAGACATACTCGACGTACTCGAGGAACTCGCCGGCTTCGACCCGCTCCAGGAAATCTGCGTCGGTCAGGAACCAGTACTCGCGCCCGTCCTCCTCCCCGCGCCGGCGCGTCCGCGTCGTCGCGGAGACGGTCGCCTCGATCGCCGGCTGCCGCTCGACGAGCTCGTGGATCAGCGTGCCCTTGCCGGCGCCCGACGGGCCCGTGACGACGAGCACCGTGGGCTGCCCGCTCAACGGTTGAAGAGTCCGATCAGCTCCGTGCGCTGCCGGTCGGACAGTCCGCCGACGGTCTTCGACTGGCTGATCCGGCAGGTGTTCAGGAACCGCGCCGCCTTGACGCGCCCGAACTTCGGCACCGCCATGAGGATGTCGACGACCTTCGCGGTCGAGACGTACTCGGGCGGGTTACCGAGGATCTGCTCGATCCGAACCTTGCCCTCCTTGAGGTCCTTCTTGAGCTTCGCGCGCTTGACGCGAACGTCGTTCGCTCTCTTGAGGGCGTCCATGCGCTGGTCGAGTGAACGGACCGGAGCGTGGGCTTGCAGCTTCGTCGGGGACACGGGCGCCGATCTTACCAACGCACCGTCGCGCATCAAGCAGTGATTTTTTCCCCGGTTTCCGGGGTTTTTGCGATACCCACCGCGTCGTCCGGCGAGGCAACGCCCGCGTCCGCACACGCGGCGGCGAGCTCGGAGCGCACCCTGGCCGGTGCTCCGGGGTCGGAGAAGAGCACCGTTCCGAGCGCGACGTCGCGCGCGCCGCAGGCGAGAAACTCGAGTGCGTCGCGGCCGCTCGCGACCCCTCCCATGCCGACGATCGGGAGCCCGGTCGCCTCTGCGCAGACGCGGACGGCGTGCAGCGCAACCGGCTTCAGCGCGGGGCCGGAGTACCCACCGCTGCCACGTGCAAGCATCGGGCGGAGTTGCTTGTCGAGCGCCGTGCCGCGGAGCGTGTTGACGAGCGAGAGCCCGTCGGCGCCGGCAGCCGCGACTGCGCGGGCGACCTCCGCGATGTCCGGGTGGGCGGCCGAGAGCTTCGCGTAGAGCGGCAACGGAGTGGCGCTGCGGCAGGCGGCGACGATCTCAGCGGCGGAGTCGGCCGCCTCGTCGACGTTCGGGCAGGAGAGGTTGAGCTCGACCGCTTCGATGTCCGTCAGGCGCGAGCACGTCTCCGCGTAGTCGTCGGCGCAGAAGCCACCGACGCTGACCCAGACCGGCACGCCGAGCTCGCGCAGGCGCGGCAGATGGTCGGCAAGGAAGCGCTCGCGGCCGGGATTGGCGAGCCCGATCGCGTTGAGCATCCCGTGCGCCGTCTCGGCGATGCGCGGCGGAGCCGCTCCTTCCCGTGGGAGCGGCGTGACCGTCTTCGTCACGAAGCCGTCGAGCTCCCGCGCGACCTCCGGCGCGGCGAGTGCGTCGAGACAGCCGCTCGCGTTGAGGAGCCTCACGCGACCGCCTCCACCTGCGGACGGACACGCGACGCGTCCAGCACCGGCCCCTCGAGACAGAGGCGTTTGAGCGCGCTGTCGATCTCGACGACGCAGCCGTAACAGGCGCCGTAGCCGCACGCCATCGGCGCCTCCCAGGCGAGCTGCGCGGTCGGGCACAGAGCTGCGACCGCTCGGAGCATCGGTTCCGGCCCGCACGCCAGGACGTCCCAGTCTCGGCCAGCAGAGTCCGGCTCGATCAGCTCGGTGACGAGAACGGGATCGACGACGACCTCGGCGCCCGGCAGGAGCGACGCAGCCTCCGCGTGCTCCGCGCTTCGGAAGCCGAGCGCGACGGGCGCGGAGCCACCGAGCTGCTCGAGGAGATACGGCAGCGGCGCGATTCCGATTCCGCCGCCGACGAGGAGCGGTCGCTCGACGTCGAGGCGGTAGCCGTTGCCGAGCGGACCCAGGACTCCGATTTCGTCGCCCGGCGCGAGCGCGGCGATCGCCTCCGTCCCCGGACCGATTGGGTCGACGAGGAAGCCGAGCTCGCCGGGCGGCGCGATGCAGAGAGAGAACGGCCGCGGCAAGAGCCGTCCTGGCGCCTCGAGCATGAAGAACTGTCCCGCCGCGCCGGGCTCGATCCCGCGGCGCTCGACGCGCACGAGCGTGTACGGGCCGACCCGTTCCGAGCCGGTGACGCTAAGCCGAGCGGCGTTCGGCATCGATCCGGTCCTGAAGCGACACCGCCTGCTCGGCTCGCGCGCTCGCAATCGCGTGGACGGCGGCGGCGGCGCCGGAGAGCGTCGTGATGCACGGCACGCGGCGCGTCAGCGCCGCCTCGCGGATCGCGTAGCCATCGGAGCGCGCGTCGCGTCCTTCCGGCGTGTTGATCACGAGATCGCAGCGGCCGCGCCTGATCAGGTCGACGACGGTCGGCTCGCCGTCGGTCGCCTCGCTGAGCTTGCGGACGGGCTCGACGGCGATCCCGGCTGCGGCGAGCGTCGCTGCGGTTCCCTCCGTCGCGTACAACTCGAAGCCGAGACCGACGAGGGTCGCGGCGATCGGGACGGCCTGCTGGTGGTCGGGCTCGCGGATAGAGATGAAGACGGAGCCCGACCGCGGCAGGCGGCGGCCGGCGGCGCGCTCGGCTTTGTCGAGCGCGGTCGAGAGTTCCGCGGCGCTCGCCATCACCTCTCCCGTCGACCGCATCTCCGGGCCGAGCACCGGATCGCTGCCGGGGAAGCGCGCGAACGGGAGGACGGCGGCTTTGACGCTCCACTGGCGCGGCGGCCGCTCCTGCGGCAGTCCGAGCTCGGCGATCCGCGCGCCGAGCGCGAGCCGGCAGGCCGCCCTGACGAGCTCCAGCCCCGTCGCTTTGCTCACGAACGGCACCGTCCTCGACGCGCGCGGGTTCGCCTCGAGGATGTAGACGTCGCCGTCGCCGGTCACGGCGAGCTGGACGTTGAGGAGGCCGACTACGCCGAGCGCGCGGCCCAGGACCCTGACGACGTGCGCGATCTCCTGCGACTGCGCGAACGAGAGGCTCGGCGCGGGAAGGACGCAGGCGGAGTCGCCGGAGTGGACGCCCGCCTCCTCCACGTGCTGCATGACCGCCGCGACGTACGTGTCGACGCCGTCGCAGAGCGCGTCGACGTCCACCTCCACGGCGTGCTCGACGAAGCGGTCGACGAGGATCCGCTCGAACGGCGGCATCTCGCGCACCTCCTCCGCCGTGTAGCAGACGCGCATCGCGCGGCCGCCGAGAACGTACGAGGGACGGACGAGAACCGGGTAACCGATCCGCTCGGCGATCTCGACGGTCTCGTCCGGCGTCGCTGCGATCCCCCACTCCGGCGAGCGGAGCCCGTGCGCCTTGAGGAGACCGGCGAAGCGCTCCCGGTCCTCGGCGAGGTCGACGGCATCGAACGGCGTGCCGAGGATCTTCCAGCCGGCGTCCTCGATCACGCGCGCGAGCTTGAGCGGCGTCTGGCCGCCGAACTGGATCACGACGCCGTCGGGCTTCTCCCGCTCGCAGATCGCGAGCACCGACTCGGTGTCGAGCGGCTCGAAATAGAGGCGGTCGGAGGTGTCGTAGTCGGTTGAGACGGTCTCGGGGTTGCAGTTGACCATCACCGCCTCGAAGCCGAGCTCGCGGTACGTGGTCACCGCGTGGACGCAGCAGTAGTCGAACTCGATCCCCTGCCCGATCCGGTTCGGGCCGGAGCCGAGGATGACGACTCGCGGCTTCGTGCCGGTGGGCGGAGCCTCGTCCGCCTCGCCCCAGGTCGAGTAGTAGTAGTTGGAGTTCGCCTCGACCTCGCCGGCGCAGGAGTCGACGCGCCGGTAGGCGGGACGGACGCCGCAGTCGCGCCGGCGCTGCCGGACGGCGGTTTCTGTCGTCCCCGCGGCTGTGGCGATCTGGGCGTCCGAAAGTCCGAGCCGCTTCAAGCGGAGCCAGTCGCCGGCGACGAGCGACTCGACATCGCCGATCGTCGCGATCGCCGCGTGGATCCGCTCGAGCTCGCGCTGGAAGAACGGGTGGACGTCCTCCGGCATCTCGGCGAGCGTCTGCCACGGGGTCGCGGCGCCGGCGTCGAGCTCGCGCGAGCGGAACGCCTTGAGATACGCCTCGGCGAACGTCCGCCCGATGCCCATCGTCTCCCCCACCGACTTCATCTGCGTGCCGAGCGTCCGGTCGGCGCCGGGGAACTTCTCGAACGCGAAGCGCGGGAACTTGACGACGACGTAGTCGAGCGTCGGCTCGAAGCTCGCGGGCGTCGTTCCCGTCAGGTCGTTCGGGATCTCGTCGAGCGTGTAGCCGACCGCTAGCCGCGCGGCGACCTTGGCGATCGGGTAGCCCGTCGCCTTCGAGGCGAGCGCGGACGAGCGGGAGACGCGCGGGTTCATCTCGATCACGCGCACCTCGCCGGTCTCGCGGCTGCGGGCGAACTGGATGTTCGAGCCGCCGGTGTCGACGCCGACCGCGCGGATCACGGAGATCGCCGCGTCGCGAAGCTCCTGGTATGCCTCGTCGGGCAGCGTCATCTGCGGCGCGACCGTGACGGAGTCGCCGGTGTGGACGCCCATCGGNNCGGTCGCGGACGACCTCGAGCTCGAACTCGTCCCAGCCGCGCACCGACTCCTCCACTAGCACCTGTCCGATCGGCGACTCGCTGAGCCCACGCTCGACCTGGGCGCGCAGCTCTTCCTCGCTGTAGGCGAAGCCGCCGCCGTGACCGCCGAGCGTGAAGGCCGGGCGGACGACCGCCGGCGTGACGAGTCCCTCGATCTCGTCGAGGGAGGTGACGATCGACGAAGTGGGGACCTTGAGCCCGCAGCTCTCCACCGCCTCCTTGAACTTCAGCCTGTCCTCGGCGCGTTCGATCACGTCGAGCTTGGCTCCGATCAGCTCGATCCCCAGCTCGTCGAGCACACCGGACGTGGCGAGCTCGCGCGCGAGGTTGAGCGCCGTCTGGCCGCCCATCGTCGGGAGCAGCGCATCGGGCCGTTCGAGTCGCAGCACCTCGGCGACCGACTCCGCGTCGAGCGGCTCGAGGTACGTCCGGTCGGCGAAGCCGGGGTCGGTCATGATCGTGGCCGGGTTCGAGTTGACGACGATCGTCCGGAAGCCGTCCTCGCGCAGCACCTTGAGCGCCTGGCAGCCGGCGTAGTCGAACTCGGCGGCCTGGCCGATCACGATCGGGCCGGAGCCGATGATGCAGATCGACTCGATGTCCGTGCGCCTAGGCATGCGCAGCAGCCACTTCCTCCACCCAGCCCTCGAGCAGCGGCCACGCGTCGTGCGGGCCGGGTCCGGCTTCGGGGTGGAACTGGAGCGAGCGCGCCCACAGCTCCGGCAGCTCGAGCCCTTCGACGGTGCCGTCGTAGAGGGAGACGTGCGACGCCTCGGCGGCCTCGCTCGAGCGCACCGCGAAGCCGTGGTTCTGGCTCGTGACGAGGACGCGGCCCGTGCGACGCTCGAGTACCGGATGGTTCGCGCCGCGGTGGCCGAACGGCAGCTTGTACGTCTCGAGCCCGGTCGCCTGCGCGATCAGCTGGTGACCGAGGCAGATGCCGAGGACGTGCGTGCGGCCGAGCAGCTCCTTGACGGTCGCGGTCTCGGTGACGAGCGGCTCGGGGTCGCCGGGACCCGGTGAGAGGAGGACACCGTCGTGCTTCGCGAGGTCGTCCGCACTCGCGTCGTGCGGATACACCGTGACGGCCGCGTCCGCCTTCGCGAGCCGGCGCAGGACGGAGTTCTTGACGCCGTAGTCGACGACGCCAATCGAGACGCGCCCGTCCGGCGCGAAGACGTACGGCTCGGCGATGGAGACGCCGGCGATGAGCGAGCGGCCGAGCATCGGCGGCTGCTGCCGCGCGAGCTCGACGGCGTCCTCGACCGGCAGCTTGCCCGCGACCGCGATGCCGGGTGCCGCGCCCGCCTCGCGCAGGTGTAGGACGAGGCTCCGTGTGTCGATCCCGGTCAGCCCGACGAGACCGTGCTCGCGCAGCCAGTCCGTCCATTCCGGCCCGCGCGCCTCGCGCATCAGCACCGCTCGCGCGTGCGTCCGCGACGACTCGCTCCGCTCCTCCGCCACTCCGTAGTTGCCAACCATCGGCGCGGTGAAGCAGATGAGCTGGTCCTCGAAGCTCGGGTCGGTGACCGCCTCCTGGTAGCCGGACATGCCGGTCGTGAACACGGCCTCGCCGAGCGCGTGCCCGTCGGCGCCGACCGACTCGCCGTGCCAGACCGTCCCGTCCGCGAGCGCGAGATAGCCGGTCACTCGTGCACCACTGACCCGGCCGCGAGCGTCATCTGCACCGCTCCCTGCAGCTTCGCGCCGAGCAGCCAGGAATTGCCCGAGCGGGAACGGAACGGCTGCTCGCCGACCGTCCACTCACGCTCGAGATCGAGCAGAACGAGGTTGGCCTGCGCGCCGGCGACGATCCGCGGCCGCTCGAGCCCGAAGATCCGCGCCGGGCCGGCCGACATCCGCTCGAGCAGCGTCTCGAGCGAGAGCAGCCCCGGCTTGACGAGATGTACGTAGAGCGAGGCGAATGCCGTCTCGAGACCCGTGACGCCGAACGGCGCCGCCTCGAACGGGACGTCCTTCTCGTGCGCGGCATGCGGCGCGTGGTCGGTGGCGATCGCCTCGATCGTTCCGTCCCTCACCGCTTCGAGGAGCGCCAGCCGGTCGCGTTCCGCCCGCAGCGGCGGGTTCATCTTCACGTTCGGATCGAGCGAGCGGACCGCGTCGTCGGTGAGAACAAGGTGGTGCGGCGTCGCCTCGCCGCTCGCGAGGACTCCCGCGTCCCGCGCGCGCCGCAGCGCGTCGACCGACTCGGCGGCAGAGAGGTGGAGGACGTGGATGCGACCGCCTTCGAAGCTCGCCAGCGACAGGTCCCGCTCGACCGCGACCGACTCCCCGATTGACGGATAGCCGGCGAAGCCGAGCTCCGCAGCAACGCGTCCCTCGTGGACGTGACCGCCGCGCGAGAGCGTCGGCTCCTCGCAGTGGAGGGCGAGCGGCCGATCAGTGATCGAGGCGTACTGAAGCGCCCGCCGCATCAGGCCGGCGGACGCCACGGGAACGCCGTCGTCGGAGAAGGCGACCGCGCCGGTCTCGGCGAGCTCGCCCATCTCGGTCAGCTCCTCCCCGCGCTGGCCGCGCGTGATCGCGGCGAGGAAACCGGTCGGAATCTCGGCCTCGCGCCGCGCGGTCTCGACGAGCGCGCCGAGTGTCGCGGACGAGTCGACGACCGGGTCGGTGTTCGGCATGGCGAGGATCGCGCAGTAGCCGCCGGCGGCGGCCGCCGCCGTTCCGCTCGCGATCGTTTCCTCGTCCTCCCGGCCGGGCGTGCGCAGGTGGACGTGCGGGTCGACGAACGCCGGCGCGAGGACGAGTCCCTTCGCGTCGATCACGCGGTGCTCGTTCGCATCGACCTTCTCGGCGACCTGGGCGATCACACCGCCGTCGATCCGCACCTCGAGCGTCGCGTCGATTCCTTCCGTGGGGTCGAGGACGCGCGCACCGCGGATGACGAGGTCGGCGCCGGGGAGCTCGCGTTGCCAGAGCATGGTCATCTAGGCCACCTCCGCCGCTGCGAGCGCCTGGACTCCGACCGGGCCGCCGGTGAGGACGTCGTAGAGGACGGCCATTCGGACAACGAGGCCGGAGCGCACCTCGTTCGTGATCAGCGAGTCGGGCGAGTCGGCGACCCGCGAGTCGATCTCGACGCCGCGGTTCATCGGCCCGGGGTGCATGACCTTTTGGCCGGGGCGCAGCCGCTCGGGCGTGATCCCCCAGCGCGCCGAGTACTCGCGCAGGCTCGGGACGTAGTTCTCACCGGGCCCCATCCGCTCGCTCTGCATGCGGAGGACGTAGACGACATCCGCGTCGCGGATCGCCTCGATGTCGGTCGTCGTCTCCGCGGGCAACTCGCGGGGGAGCAGCGCCGGCGGGCCGACGAGCGTCGTGCGGATCCCCACGAGCGCGAACGCCTGCAGCAGCGAGCGCGCGACGCGCGAGTGGAGGACGTCGCCGACGATCGCGACGTGCAGCCCTTCGAGCGAGCCGCACTCCTCCTGCAGCGTGTAGAGGTCGAGCAGCGCCTGGGTCGGGTGCTGGTGCTTGCCGTCGCCCGCGTTGACGACGTGCGCGTCGGTGACCCGCGCGACGAACTGCGGCGCGCCGATCTGCGGGTGGCGGATCACGATCACGTCCGGGTCGTAGGCGCCGAGCGTGAGCGCCGTGTCCTTGAGCGACTCGCCCTTATCCACCGAGGAGCCGGCGGACTTGACGGTGAGCGTGTCGGCGGAGAGCCGTTTCGCCGCGAGCTCGAACGAGGACGACGTGCGCGTCGAGGACTCGTAAAAGAGGTTGACCACGAGATGGCCCTTCAGAGTCGGAAGCTTCTTGACGTGCCGCTCGAGCGAGGCGGCGAACGTGCGCGCGGTGCCGAGCAGGCGCTCGACGTCGTCGCGGGTCAGGTCGGCGACCGAGAGGAGGTGGCGCTTCGGCGGCCCGGCCGGCGGGCGCAAGTCATCGGTGACGAGACGGATCATTTCCTCTCCTCCTCGGGGGAGCCGACAAGCAGGACGGCGTCTACCTCGTCGACCTCGACGAGCTGCACCTGGATCCGCTCGTCGCGCGCGGTCGGCAGGTTCTTGCCGATGTAGTCGGGGCGGATCGGCAGCTCGCGGTGGCCACGGTCGACGAGGACGGCGAGCTGGACGCGCTCGGGCCGGCCGTAGTCGAAGAGCGCGTCGATCGCAGCGCGGATGGTGCGGCCCGTGTAGAGGACGTCGTCGACGAGAACGACGGTGCGTCCGTCGAGCGGGAAGTCGAGCTGGGTCGCGCGGACGAGCGGTTGCGCCGCAAGAGGAGCCTCGCCGTTGCGAACCGTGACGTCGTCGCGGTGGAAGGTGATGTCGACCGCGCCGAGGTCGGGCGCGACCCCGGAGCGTTCCTCGATCAGACGCGCGAGCCGCTGCGCGAGCGGGACGCCGCGGGTCTGGATCCCGACGAGCGCAACCGCAGTGAGCAACGGATTGCCCTCGATGATCTCGTGGGCGATTCTCGAAAGGGTCCGACCCAGCGCTTCCGCGTCGAGGACCGTCTTCCCCTGAACGGGGACGTGCGTCGTCATTCGTCTCCTTTCCGGCCTCGCTGGACCGGGTTAAAGGGGTACGTCCGCGCCGGACTGTAGCTGGCGCGACGGACGCCTGCCCCGAACGGGGACCGTGTCCGGCGACGCCTCCGCCGCCGGACACAGCCCGCGCGCTTCAGGCAGTGACTTCCGCCGTGACCCCGGTCGTCTCCCCTTTGGTCACTTGCGGGGGGTTTGGGACGAGCTGGGCCAGGTTCTCCTGCACCCAGGTGGCAGCGGCTGCCGTTGACTCGGCGGCCGCATCCTCTGTGTCGAAGACGCTGATCGTCGCCATCACGCCATCGCCGGCGTCGACGACCCAGTAGCCCTGGAACCCCGGCTGATCGCGGAGTTGCGGCCCGAACTCCTCGACCGCTCGCCGCGTCACTTCCGCCATGTCGTGAACGCCCTGATACCTCCGAACGACGGTGTACATCGCGTTCCTCCCCTGGAAGCGGACGGTTTCGACAGGAGGCTACAACGTCTCGCAGAGCGCCGCCCGTTGCCGCACGTCGAGGTCGCGCGCTCGCGCCTTCGAGACTCTTCAGCGGAGCCCGACTTCGAGTGGCCACGTGGTCGTCGAGCTGTTGCCGCGGACGTCGGCGGCCCGGGCCTGGAGCTCGTACCGCCCCGGGCTCAGGCGGCTCGGGTCGAGGGCAATGCGGAAGAGGTACTGGCCGGCGATGCCCTGGTAGAGCTCGCGGTTGAAGACCGGCACGTTCTGGTACGTGCCCGGGGCGTAGACCGTCCAGAAGTGGAAGGGCGAAGGCTCGCTCCTCCGGAAGTCCGCCGCGATGTGCCAAGCGCTCCACGTGCGCCCGGAGAGCAGCCGCCATTCGACGAGGGCCGGCGTCTGGGGCAGGTCGGCGAACGGGCCCGGCACGCGCATCGCCGGTTCGTCGACTGCCGCGATCGCCAGATGGTCGTGCCGGCTGAGCAGGCCGCCGGTGGTCAGCTGCGGGGACCGCCCGTCGTCGAAGTCGAGGGCGATCACCCGCGGCTTCGTGTTGTCCCTGTACGGCTCGAGATGTCCCGGCGCGAGCGGATTCTGAGCCCCGTAGCCGTCGTTCTCCGTCAGGTGGACGTGGTCCGCAGGGTGCTGGATCCAGCCGAGGACGGTCCTGTCGACGACGACGCTCTGGCCGAGCCGGACGTTACGGCGCAGGTGCCAGTACTGGAAGGAGTGACCGCCGCCGGTATCCACGATGATCTCGTCGGCGCGGGCCAGCCTCACACGCCCCGAGACCACCGGATAGACCGGAGTGCCGGGCTTGGCGACGATGTCGACGCCGGTGTGAAAGGAGTATTTCCCGCTGCTGCCCGGTCCGGTCACGCCGAAGTCTTGGTCAGGCGAGAGGGTGCGCGGGTCGCCGAACGCACCGCGGATCGGGTGCTGCCGGTCGAACGGCTTGATCGGCCAGTGATACGCAACGGAGCTCTTGGCCGCACTGCCCGCAGGCATGCCGAGAGCGAGGAGAATCGTGACGCACAACCCGGCGATCCGGAGGAGTTTCATTGCCACACCTCCACGGTGAGATCGGGACACACTCACCGTGCGCGTCCCGCCTAACCCCGGGCCAACGCCGGACCAACGCGGCCTATCTCCCTATCGCGCGGTAGAGGCTCGCCCACTGCCGCACGTCGAGGTCACGCGCTCGCGCGGCCGGATCGAAGCCGTGTTCGTGGGCGACGCGATGGACGGTGCGGCGCGGGAGAAGGCGGTCGAGCGGCGCCTGGGAGTCGAAGGCTCGCCGCAACAGCGCGGCGTATGACCGCGCTTCGCCAGGCGGGACGAACGGTTCGGCCCGTCGCGTCGCCCGCAGCACCGCGGCGTCGACGCTCGGCGGAGGCGCAAAGCAGCGCCGCGGCACGCGCCGGACGAGCTCCAGCTCGTACCAGGCGCCCCAGCTGCAGCCGAGCAGGGTCGACGGCCAGACCGCCGTTCGCTTCGCGGCGAGCCCCCACTCGACGATCGCGTCGAGCTGGGTGAGCGGGAGGCCCGGGTCGCCGAGCAGCCGCCGGAGGATGGTGGTGCCGGCCGCGAACGGCAGGTTCGCCACGACAGAGAACGGCTCGCCCGGCAGCCGCACGGTCGTCGCGTCGGCCGCGATCACCTCCACTCGCCGGTCGCCGGCGAAGCGAGCGCGCAACTGCCGGAGCGCCGCCTCGTCCAGCTCGACCGCGCGCACGCGCGCGCCCGCGGCGGCAAGCGCGCCGGTGAGGACACCGCTCCCGGCGCCGAGGTCGAGCACGAGCGTGCCCGGCGTTACGCCGGCGTCGCGAACGAGCTCGTATGCGAAAGCGCGACTACGAAGTGCGTGGCGACCGCGTGGCCGCGCCTGAGGTGAGGCGCGCCCTGCCACGGCTGCGGAAGAAGGCCATCGTGGACATCGGCATCAGACTCCTACGGCTCCGAGATCAGTTCGTCGGGCTCGGTCAAGGCCTCGATCGCTTCCTTCGCCGTCTCGAGCTCTGCTTCGGGAACGGACACCGTCACCGTGTCCTCTTCGTCCGACTGCTCGAGCGTCGACTCGATGCCGGCGTTGCGGAGGATCTCCTGCATCTCCTCTGCCTCGGCGACATCGCCTGCGACCGCGACCTGAACCATTCCACTCATTCGGTCTCGATCATAGGCCGCGGGGGACGGCCGCCGCGCTCGACAAGCTTCGGCGGCCCGCGCTCCGCGAACGGAACCTCGATCAGGTCGAAGTCGCGAGGCACGACCGTGTCGGGGAAAACGGCGCGCGCCTCGTCGGCGAGCTCCGGCCCGAAGTAGCGCGGCGAGACGTGCGTGAGCGCGAGCAGGCGCACCTGCGCGAGCCGCGCCACCTCGGCCGCCTCCGCCGCGGTCGAATGGCTCGTCTCGCGAGCGCGATCAGCCTCCGACGCGAGAAAGCTCGCCTCGTGGACGAGGAGATCTGCGCCGTGCGCCGCCTGAACGACCGCCGGTGACGGCGCGGTGTCGCCCGTGATCGCCAGCGTCCGCCCCGGCCGCGGCTCGCCGAGCACCTCCTCTGCCTTGACCGTCCGGCCGTCCGCGAGCGCCACCTCCTCCCCCGCCTGCAGCTTTCCGCGCGCCGGGCCTGAAGGAACGCCGAGCGCGTCCGCCGCCGCGACGTCGAAGCGGCCCGGACGCTCCGCCTCGACGACTGCGTAGCCGAGCGCTGCGCGGCCGTGGTCGACGGCGAACGGCTCGATCGCGTAGTCGCCGCGCGGGACCGTCTCCCCCGGCTCGAGCTCGACGAGCGTGACGGGATACGGGAGGCGGCCGATGAACGGCTGCAGCCGCTTGAACAGCTCGCGCAGGCCGGCCGGGCCGTACACGGTGAGCGGCGTCTCGTCGCGCCCGCGCAGCTCGAACGTCTTGAGCATCCCCGGCAGGCCAAGGACATGGTCGGCGTGAAAGTGCGTGAGGAAGATGTCCTGGATGTCCGGCAGGCCGATCGCCGAGCGCTGCAGTTGCCGTTGCGTGCCCTCGCCGCAGTCGAAGAGCAGCCGCTCGCCACCGCGCCGGACGAGCACGGCGGCCGGCCCTCGCTGCGCGGTGGGCATCGAGGCGGCGGTGCCGAGGAAGACGACGTCGAGGTCCATCGAGCGATTGTAGGAAGGCTTTGCAATCCGATTGCGCCGCGACTCCGAAAGAGCGAACGGTGGATGAGGAAAAGGGGGGCTTGCGGGGCGGGCGCGATCTCGAACGGTCGCTCACTCTCCTGCGCGCATTCCTTCTCACATCGGGGCTGATCCTCGTCGCGGGCGGCGCCGTCCTCGGCATCGCTATGAGCCGCACGCTGCAGCAGCAGGCTCTCGTCTCCGAACGGTCGTCTCTCGCCCAGTACGTCGACGGCGTCGTCCGTCCCAGCCTCGTCCGGCACAATCGCGTCGTCGTCAACCGCTGGGGCGGTCAGGCGATGAAGAACTCCCTCAAAGGGCAGCCGAACGTCGTAGCGGTGAAGGTGTGGAAGCCGAACGGCCGGCTCGCGTGGACGAACGTCGACGCCTCGCGGATCGGTCGCCGCTTCCCGCTCGAGGGGCCGCTCGAGATCGCGCTCCACGACAACCGCCCGACGGCAAATTTCGTCTCGACGTCGAATGCGAGGAAGGAAGACGACTTCGAGGTCGGCCTCGGCTTCCCCAGTCTTCTCCAGGTGTACGCGCCGATCACCGGAGCGCATCCCAGCCAGGTGATCGGCGCGTACGAGATCTACGCGAACCCGGCCCAGCTCAACGCGCTGATCGGCTCGCGCAAGCGGATGATCTGGATCGCGGTCGCCGTCGTCTTCCTCGCCCTCTGGACGGCGCTCGCGCTGCTCGTGCGGCGCGCGTCGCGACTCCTCCGCCGCCAGAACACCGAGCTGCGGGAGCGCGCCGACCGGCTCGCCGAATCGAACCGCCTGCTCGAGCAGAGCGCACTCGAGGCCGTCGCCAGCCTCAACGCGACCGTCGACGCGAAGGATCCGTACACCGCCGGCCACTCCCAGCGCGTGCAGCGAATCGCGATCGCGCTCGGCGAGGAGCTCGGGCTCGAGCCGGCGCAGATCGAGGCTCTCCGCTTCGCCGGTCTCTTCCACGACATCGGCAAGATCGGCGTTCCCGACGCGATCCTCACGAAGCCCGCCGGCCTGACGGCGGAGGAGTACGACGTCGTGAAGCGGCACCCGGAGGACGGCGCGCGCATCGTCGGCCGGCTGCACAGCCTCCATCCCGCCGTGCCGGCGATCCTCCACCACCACGAGCGCTGGGATGGCCACGGCTACCCGCACCGGCTCGCAGGGGACGACATTCCGGTCGAAGCCGCGGTTGTCGGGCTCGCGGACGCGTTCGACGCGATGACGACGGACCGGCCGTACAGCGAGGCTCGGCCGCTCGATGAGGCTGTTCAGGAGCTCGTGCGCAACAGGGGAACGCAGTTCGCGCCGGCGGCGGTCGATGCCTTTCTCCGGGTCGCCGAGCGGATGCCGGAGCTGCTCGAGACCGAGCCGCCGCTCGGTGAGCTCGTCCTCGCCTGAGCGACCGCGTTTAGTCTCCCGCCATGCCCGATCCGAGCCTCCTCGAGATCTACCGGCGGGAGTTCACGCCGGAGGACTACCGCGACATCCGCGAGCTGTACAAGGCGCACTCGATCGCCGAGGACGCGCGCGACCTGCCCGGCCTGATCGCGACTCTGACTCCCGACTGCGCGTACGAGATCGTCGGGACCGGCTTTCGCTGGGAGGGACACGAGGGTGCGGCGCGTTTCTACACGGAGCTGCTCACGGCGTTCCCCGACATCCACTTCGACCTGACCGACATCGTGATCGGGCCGCAGGGAGTGTGCGAGGAGGCGACCGTCACCGCGACGCAGCAGGGCTCGTGGCTCGGCAACGCGCCTGTCGACGGCAAGCTCGAGTGGCAGGTGCTGATCTGGTTCCCGTGGGATCCCGAGCAGAGGCTCTTCCGCGGCGAGAAGGTCTACACGTTCGGCCTCGACGTCCCGGCGGCTTAGCGCTCGAACTACGGAAGGACGAGCTTCTTGCCCGGCGAGATCGTCGCCGTGCCGAGGTGGTTGCGCTGCTGGAGCAGCCAGACCCCTTGGCGCGGGTCGCCCGCGTACGTCCGCGTGGCGATCGACCAGAGCGTGTCGCCCGGCCGCACGACGTAGGTCTGCTTCGGCCCGGCACCGGACGAGCCGCGCGCCGCGTAGCCTACGGCGAGAGCCGCGACGCAGAACAGGATCAGGAGCTTGCCGAACATCTGTTCGCATGATAAGCGAACGGACGTTCGGTTGTCAAGGGGGCAACTATCCCTTTGAGGGAGAGAGGCGCTAGATGTCTCGGCGCCTACCGGAACTCGCCTACGAAGACCTCGAAAATCTCCCAGAGGCGAGCCAGGATCGCCTCGACCGTCTCTTTGAGGGACTTGCTCTGCAGGACGTATCCGTCCTTGCCGAAGTCGACTCGGTACTGCACCCCTATCTCCACAGTCTCGCTGCGCTGCAGCTTCAACTCCGGGTTCGGCCCCTTGGACTCGATGGCCACGCGGAGGAGTTCGCCACCGTCTACGAGTACTCCGTCCTGCACTTCGGTCGTGCTGAACTTCTTGATGTCCCGAACTGGGACGACGGCGTACCGGATGTGGGTGATCGCGGCTGGCGTTGCGTGAAGGACAGAGTGTTTGTCGATGTTCGAGAGCCGCGTCAGCATGGCGAGCGGGTCATCTATCGAGCTGTAGAAGGAGTGCCAGCCGTACAGGTCCGTGCGGTTGTACGGCTGGAAGCCCTCTATCAACTCGATGTGGCGGGCGCTCGCGTTCCCAATGCATCCCCGGGATTGGCTAGTCCAATCAAAGGGCGAAAGCGTGACGGGGAACTGAGTCCGCTCGTCGGCTCCGCCGTTGTTGTCGAGCACGACGACGTACGCGAGATGGTCGAGCGCAGAGCGGGCGTTGTGAACGATGTCTCCGACGGCAATGGCCCACTCGGGCGGGATGGGATCGAGAAAGCGCACCCGGAACACGTACTGCTCTGGGGGACCAGGCTCGTACTCACCAAAGACTCCATACGGGTGCTGACCAAGCCACGCGTCGATTTCGCGGTTGAGTGCATGGGCGTGTGTCTGCGCCCGGTTGAGTTTCAAGCGGACGCCGTGAAGCTTGTGGAGGTGGCCGTGTAATGGGACTCGCTGTGCAGGGACTCGCCGGAACACGCGCTAACCTCATCACGAATGAGCGGCAAAGAACAGCCGGCACCTACTCAGCGGACTCGGAAGGGCTACGAGATTCCGGTGCCGAAGCGGAAGGACGTTATGGACGCCTTCCGCAAGATCGTGCAGCCCACGAAACGCGGCTCCGACTAGCTGTTGAGTATCAAGAGACGGAAGCTCCTCGTGGGCGGTCTGGCCATTCTTGCGGGGACGGCCACGCTCATAGCGGGGGGTTCGCTGATCACGGGCATAGCGCTCACGGTGGCCGGAGGTGCATTGATCCTCCGGTTCGCCGGGCGTCCCTAGTCCCGTACCGCCTCTTCGAGCAGGTCGTGGAACATCGAGCGGTCGGAGTCGCGCCGGTTGTAGCGCCACGTGTACTCGTTGAGGTAGCCCTGCAGCCACTTCTTGGAGACGGCGTGGTACGAGCCCCGGACGCCGTTCTTGAACAGCCCGAAGAAGCCTTCGATGGTCTGGGTGTGGACATCGCCCTGCACGTAGATGCGGGCGGAGTGGTTGATCCGCTTGTGCTGGTACCCCTTCTTGCCAAGCTGCTTGTATGCGTGGAAGTCGTCCGTGTAGACCATCGTCGCGGGCAGCACGTACTCGTTGATCTTGGCGTGAAGGGTCGGACCCCGACTATCCGGGACGACGGAGGCGCGGATGCGTCCGCCGCGCTCGACGGCAGCGAACACGACCGCCTTGCGATCCCAATAGGCGGTCTGCATGTTCCAGCCCTTCCGGGCGACCTCGCGCCGGTACGACTCGCGCGGCTTCCCGCCGACGAACGTCTCGTCCATCTCGACCTCACCCGACAACGGCTCAGCGTCGGACTCGTCCATGAGCTGGTTCCTGATCTTGTTGAACATCCGCCATGCGGTCTTGTATGTCACGCCAAGCTCACGCTCCAGCTGCTTGGCCGAGACCCCGCATCGAGTGCTGGTAATCAGGTACATGGCGTAGAACCAAAGCTGCAGCGACGTGGACGATCCCTCGAAGATCGTGCCTTTCAGCGGGTGGATGCGATGCCCGCACGTCTGGCAGAACCAGCACGGCCGCTTCTGCGCCGTCTCATACCGCTTGAAGGTCCGCTCTACCTCGCAGCGCTGGCAGAACGCATGCTCCCCATCCGGGGCGAAGCGCTCGCGCCAGACGTGCCGAAGGCAGGTCTCATCGTCCGGGAACTCCCGCATGAACTCCATGAGGGAGCAAGTCGATTCGGACGAAGGGGCGCGGGTAGGGTTCCGGCGGTCAACGGGGGGCATCTGTCGCTCCTTGTTGGCAAGGGCGCGTCGTCGGGTGCTACCGGCGGCGCGTCCGCTTTTTCAATCAGTGAAAGGTATTCTAGGGTTCCGGTCGGACGTTATGGGTCAGTTTCGGTAGGCCTGAGCCGCACGCCAGACGCAGAGGGCTGCGACCGCGAACAAGCCCGCCATGTAGGCCAAGGCCGGTACGCCGCTGCTCAGGGGAGGCCCGTCCTCCACGCAGCCCTGTCCGCAGGCCCGAAATGGCACGCCCCACCATTCGACCGCCGCCCTGATCTCGGCGATTTCGAGGAGGACGGCTACTACGGCCGCTCCCGCGAGGAGCCAGAACTTCAGCCTTCGCGGCGTGTTGAGCCAAGCCCACACGTTCGGAGTATCCCGAATTCCGATTCTCTCCCTCAAAGGGATAGTTCCCGTCAAGGGCCAGCTGCGAGAACGGCGTCGACGAGCTTTTCCGCCCCGAAACGGACGGGATCGTCGGCTGGGAGGCCGGTCTCCGCCTCCGCCGCTGCGATCGCCGCGCGCGCCTCGCTCTCCGACAGCGCGCGCGTGTTGAGCGCGATGCACGCGACGCGCGCCGGGCGCGCCGGCAACGCCAGCCGCTCGTGCAGGTCGACGAGCTCGCGCAGCGGCGGGATCGGGTGTGGCCCGCCGCCGGCTCCTTCGATCTCCGTCCGCCCCGCCTCGTGGCAGAGGACGAGCAGGTGCGGGACGCTGCCGTGGTAGAGGCCGAGCGTGACGCCGGAGTAGACCGGGTGGAGTAGCGAGCCCTGCCCCTCGACCCAGAGGAGCTCGCCGCCGCGCTCGCGTCCCTCGACGACCAGTCGCTCGGCGGCGCCGGCGATGAAGTCCGCGACGACGGCGTCGACCGCGATCCCCCACCCCGCGATCACCATCCCCGTCTGGCCGGTCGGAACGAAGACGGACTCGATGCCGCGCTGCCGCGCCTCGAGGTCGAGCTCGAGCGAGACGGTCATCTTCCCGATCGCGCAGTCGGAGCCGACCGTGAGGACGATCGTCGCGTCGACGTCGAGGTTCGCGCCGGTCGCCGTCGAGAGGTCGGCGGGCGGCCGGCGGAGGTCGCGCAGCTCCACCCCACGCTCGGCCGCGAGCGCGCTCAGCTCGGGATCGTCGGAGAGGAAGACGTGGAGGCCGTTCTCGACGTCGAGCCTGTTCGCGATGCAGCGGCGGAGGAGATCGATCCACGCGGGCGGGAAGCGGCCGCCCTGGGTGGCGACGCCGACGAGCGCCGTCGTCGGGCCGAGCGGCAGTGCGTCCTCCACCGTGCCGACGACCGGCACGCCGTCCTCGGTCTCGCCGGCGCGGGTCGAGTCGAGGATCGCGACGACGTCGTCCCGCCGGTAGCGCAGCACGCCGCGCATCGTCTTCCCGTAATGCGGGTCGCCGGAGAAGCCCTCAGCGAGCAGCAGATATCGCGTGGACACCGAGTCCCGGCTCCTCCGGCGGCAACTGGACGCCGTCGACGAAAGGCACGCCCGGCCATGGGTCGTGCGCGAGCAGGAGGTTGCCGTCGAGGTCGACGTGGTCGAAGAGGGAGGCGACCTGCGCGCCGGCCGAAATCCCGAGGCCCGACTCGACCATGCAGCCGAGCATGCAGCCGAGCCCGAGCGCGCGCGCTGCGTGCACCATCCGCATCGCCTCGCGGATCCCGCCGGACTTGGCGAGCTTGACGTTGATCCCGTGCGCGCGTTCCGCGCAGGCGGCGACGTCGGCGAGCGTGCCGCAGTCCTCGTCGACGTAGATCGGAATCGGCGATCGCTCCTTCAGCTCCGGCCCACCGGTATCGCCCGCCGGCAGCGGCTGCTCGCAGTACTCGACGCCGAGCGCGGCGAGCTGCGGCAGGGCTTCGAGTGCCTCCTCGAGGCTCCACGCTTCGTTGACGTCCACCTGCAACGGCAACTCGCCGGCGATGGCCCGGACGGCGCGGACGCGCTCGACGTCGAGTCCGTCGCGGCCACCGAGCTTGAGCTTGAGACGGCGGAAACGGTCGAGGGCCTTCTCCGCCCGGCGCGCCATCTCGTCGGGATCGCCAAGCCAGATCGTCCAGCTCGTCGGCGGGCCGGCGCGCCGCAGCCCGAGCAGGCGCCAGACCGGCTGGCCGAGCAGCTTGCCCTGCAGGTCGTAAAGCGCCCCGTCGAGCGCCGCGCGGGCGGCGAACTCGCGCGCCGGCAGCCGCGCGAGGATCTCCTCGAGCGCAAACGGATCGTCGCCGAGCGCGTCCGCGTGCTCCTCGACGTACGTGAGTGCCGATTCGACCGACTCGGCGTAGCGCTCGATCGGCGCCGCCTCGCCGAAGCCGGAGACGCCGGAGTGCCGGATCTCGACGATCAGCGAGTCCGCCGTGTCGTTCGACTCACGCGAGATGACGAACGTCTCCGCGAGCTCGAGGGTCACGATCCGCGCGGAAACCTCCATCGGGCAGGAGGCTACACTGGCCCTCCCCAGCGCCTGTAGCTCAGGGGATAGAGCGCGCGCCTCCGGAGCGCGAGGTCGCAGGTTCGATTCCTGCCAGGCGCACTACCTCCCGGCTAGCTGAAGTAGCAGTCCCTCGCGCCGATCTGCTTCGCCGACGGGTAGGTGGCGAGCTCGTCCTTGTTGGACTGCTTGATCTCCGCCTGCAGCTTCGCGTTGTCGCCGGCCTTCGCGGCATCGACTGCGGCCTGCGTGTCTGCGATCGCCTTCTCGTTCGCGGCCCTGTACGCGGTGACCGCACTCGTAATCGAGTCCGGAGCCTTGAGCGCATCCATGTGGGTGACGAAGCCCTTCTCGATCCGGACGAGACGCGGCCCGTCGACCTTCCACGCGAGGAGGCCGAGGCTGATGTGCAGCTCGTGCACCTGGTCGGACGACGAGAGGCAGAGGTGCGAGAGCTTCGCGTCGTACTGCGCCTTCGTCAGCATCCCGCCGCCGCTTCCCCCGCCGCACGCCGCGAGCGCCAGCACAAACCCACCGAGCGCGAGCCGCTTCATCCCGCCACCGGCGTGAGCTCCGCACCGAGGCCGAGGAGAAGCCCGTCGTCGGCAACCGCGGCGCTCGTCGTGAGGAAGAGGACGACGCCGTCGCGGGGAGAGTGGATCTCCTCGAGCACGTCGCCCCAGAGGTTCTTGACGCGGCCCACGAGCTGATCTTCTCCCACTGCGTCGCCGACGGCAACGGCCGCCTCCCAGAAGCCGGCGTCGCGGCAGCGGAGCCAGACGAAGGCGCCGACCTCGCGCATGTCGTCGGGCGGCGACTGCGCCGGCCCGGGCAGCATCTCGAGCGAGCGGAGCGCATTACGGACGCCGTCGACGAGCATCGCCACCGCTTCGGAGCCGAGCTGCCCGATGCCGCCCGCCTCGGCGATGACCGCGGGGATTCCGGCCGCCGCAGCTGCGCTGCACGTCATGCCGCCGAGCCCCGCATCCGGCTCCTCCCGCACGACATAGGGGAGCCCGAAAGCGATCGCGAGCGAGCGCGCCTGCGCCTCGACGGGCGAGGCGTCGTAGATCACGAACGGCTCGAGCGCCTCCACGAGATCGCCGCCGTGGAGATCGATCAGCACGTCGGCCGGCGCGATCAGCTCGTCGAAGATCCCGCGCGCGAGCGCGTCGGTGTAGGTGCCGTCGTACGTGCCGGGGAAGGAACGGTTGAGGTTCTTGCCGTCCTCCGGCACGACGAACGGAGAGCGCCGCTCGAACGACTGCATGCTCACGACGGGAACCGCTGTGATCGAGCCGGCCAGGTCGCTCGTGTCGAGCTCGTTCATGAAGCGCGTTACGGCGGCGATCGAGGAGTACTCGCAGCCGTGGATGCCGCCGAGCAGCGCGACATGCGGGCCGTCGCTCGCGCCGCGCGCCACGAAAGCGGGATGCTCGACGCCCGCGAGGCGGCTGTCGGGGAAGACGATCGTCCGGCGCTCGATCACGCCGTGCATTCTCTCGCGTGCGATGCCGCGCTTCCAGTCCTACGTCCGCAGCCTCGACCCGCGCCTGCCGCGCGAGGTCTACGTCCTCGAGGCGGGCGCGCTCGTCAACGCCTTCGGAAACGGCGTCGTCCTGCCGTTCCTCCTCATCTACCTCCACAACGTCCGCGGCATCCCGTTCAGCCTCGCCGGGAGCGCGGCCGCGGTGCAATCGGCGGCCGCGCTCGCGAGCGGTTTCCTCGGCGGGACGCTCTCCGACCGGCTCGGCCCGAAGCGCGTCCTGCTCGGCGCGCTCGCGGTGATGACCGTCGCGTTCTCGCTGATGCCGACGATCCGGACGGCACCGGAGGCGTTCGCGATCTACTCGCTGTGGGGGATCGGCAGCGGCTCGTTCTGGCCGTCGCAGTCGGCGATGCTCGCCGCACTGACCCCGGCGTCGCGTCGCGCGCCCGCATATGCGCTGCAGCGGCTCGCGATGAACGTCGGCGTCGCGCTCGGCGGCGTCGCCGCGGGGCTGATCGCCTCGGTGCGCCATCCCGGCAGCTTCACCGTCCTCTTCGCGGTCGACTGCGTGACGTTTGTCGGCTACGGGCTCGTCCTCTCGCGCGTCCGCGCTCCCGCCCTGCACGAGCAGCGGCTCGGCGGCAGCTGGCGCGCCGTCTTGGGCGACCGCGTCTTCACGAGCTTCACGCTCCTCAATGCCGCGTTCATGACGGCCGGGATCTCGCTCGCCGTCGAGATCCTGCCGGCCTTCGGAAAGAACATCGCGCACATCAACGAGCACGAGGTTGGGATCGTGTTCGCGCTTGACGCGCTCGGGGTCGTCCTCTTCCAGCTCCCAGTCGTGAAACTCGCCGAGGGACGGAGCCGGATGCGCGGCTTCGCGCTGATGGGAGCCCTCTGGGCCGGCTCGCTCCTCGCGGTCGGCGCCGCCGGCAGGTGGACGAGCGCCACGGCGGCCTTCGGGATCCTCGCCGCGACGATGCTCGTGTTCGCGGTCGGCGAGTGCCTGCACGGCGCGATCCACGCGCCGCTCAGCGTCGACCTCGCGCCGCCGCACCTCGTTGGCCGCTATCTCGCCGCGTCGAGCATCTCCTGGCAGATCGGCTGGATCCTCGGCCCCGCGGTCGGCGGCTTCCTCCTCCAGCACAGGCCGCTGTTGCTCTGGCCGCTCGCCGCCGGCGCGAATCTCGTCTTCGCCGGCGCGGCGCTCGCACTCGAGAAGCGGCTGCCGGAGCGGGTTCGCCGCACGCCGCGCGGAGAACCGGCTCCGGTGCCGATTCCCACGAGCGGGTAGCATTCCCGGGCCATGCCAGCGACCGTCGACCCCCTCAGTACCAATGCCCAGCCTGCCGCGCATCCGTTCGCGCCGCGCTGCACCGGGTCGTCCGGTCGTGGAAGCACGGCCCGGGCCCGCTGAGCTCCGCGCCGGCGGCGTCACCTGGATCCACCTTCTCTCGCCGTCGACGGGCGAGGCGCAGCTGCTCGCCAACCGCTTCGGCTGGCACCCGCTCGACGTGGAGGACGTCCTCTCGCGGCGCCAGCGCCCGAAGATCGACGTCTACCCCGACGAGGGCGAAAACCGCGGCTACCTCTTCGGGGTCTTCCACTTCCCCGTCTACGACTCGTCGATCGGCCGCCTCAACGCGGGCGAGCTGGACGTGTTCATCGGGCCGGACTACATCGTCACGCTGCCCGCTGTCGATCTGCGCCCGGTCAGCCTTCTCTTCCGCCGCTGCGAGGAAAACAAGGAGCTCCGTGAGCAGCACCTCGCGAGCGGCCCGGGTCGGCTGCTCTACGAGGTCCTCGACGACCTCTACGACTACTGCTTCCCGATCCTCGACAAGATCGGCTTCAAGCTCGAGCAGATCGACGAGGAGATCGGCGGCGATGACCGGCAGAGCGCGCGGGACCTCGTTACCGACATTCACCGCGTCAAGCAGGAGATCATCTCCTACCGCAAAATCATCAAGCCGCAGCGGCCGACGCTGCGCCAGCTCGAGCGGCAGATCGAGAACTTCCTCCCGCAGGACCTCGAGCTCTACTTCGACGACATCGTCGACGCGAGCGAGCGGATCTGGGACCTCCTCGACAACTACAAGGAGGTCGTCGAGGCGCTCGAGGACACGAACGAGTCGCTCATCTCGCACCAGCAGAACGACATCCTCTACGTGCTCACGATCTTCAGCGTCGTAATGCTGCCGCTGACGTTCCTGACCGGCTTCTTCGGAATGAACGTCCACTTCCCGGGCTTCAACTCGAGCGGCGGATTCTTCGCGACACTAGGCCTCTTCGTACTCACGCTCGTCGCGATGCTCGGCTTCTTCCGCTGGAGGAAGTGGCTCTGAAGGCTTGAGTCAGGGATCGGTCGGGAGCCGCGACCAGATCTCGGTGTCTTCGCGGCGGCCTTGCTTGAGGTAAGCCGAGCGAAAGACACCTTCGCGGACGTAACCGCAGCGCTCCGCGACCTTCTTCGACGCGACGTTGTCGACGCTGATCAGAAGCTCGAGTCGCAGCATCCCCAGCTCGCCGAACGCCCACTCCGTCAGCTGCCGAAGCGCCTCGACGGCCACGCCGCGACCGCGCGCGGCGGGCGCGACGGCGTAGCCGAGCTCTGCCGTCAGCGTCTCGTGGTCGATGCTCGGCGCAAGAGCAAGTCCGAGGAACTCGCCGTCGTCGTTGAGGATCGCGAACGCCTCGCGAGTGCCACTGCGCCGCGCTTCTTCGTACCGCTCGAGCCACGTGTGCGCTAAGCTGGCCGGAACCGGCTCGGGCACGCGCGTGAACCGCAGCATGTCCGCGTCCGTGAGCATCGCCTCCACTGCGGCGAGATGTGAGGGCGCAAACGGCTCCAGCCGGATCACCGGTCGATCCTACGGTTAGCCTCCCCGGCGTGATCATCGACGGCCACAACGACCTCGTACTTCGCACGCTCGAGGGCGAAGAAGTGCGTCACGTCCACCTCGACAAGGCGGCGGAGGCGGACTTCGCCGGTGGTTTTTTCGCGCTGTTCGTTCCCTCACCGAAGCCGGCGAAGCCGCCGGAGTCGCTGCACTACGCCATGCCGCTGCCCGACCCGATTCCGCAGGAGGAGGCGGCTCGCGTCGCCGCAGAGCTGGTCGAAGTCTTCCACTCGCTGCCGGTCGAGCTCGCAACCTCGCCCGACGACTTCCGGCCGGGACGGGTCGCCGCGATCCTCCACCTCGAGGGCGCGGAGCCGCTCGCAGCGGATCTCTCCGGCCTCGACGAGTGGTACGCGCGCGGGCTCCGCTCGCTCGGCCTCGTCTGGTCGCGGGCGAACGCGTTCGCGGAGGGCGTCCCGTTCCGCTTCCCGGCGTCGCCGGACACCGGCCCAGGCCTCACCGCGGAGGGCGAAGCGCTCGTGCGGCGCTGCAACGAGCTCGGAATCCTCGTCGACCTGTCGCACCTGAATGAGGCCGGCTTCTGGGACGTAGCGCGGCTCTCCTCCGCTCCGCTCGTCGCGACCCACTCGAACGCGCACGCCCTCTGCGCCTCGACGCGCAACCTCACCGACGCGCAGCTCGACGCGATCCGCGACTCGGGCGGAGTCGTCGGGATCAACTTCGCGGTCGCCTTCCTGCGCTCCGACGGCGCCAACGAGGAGGACACACCGCTCACCGAGATCGTCCGCCATGCGCAATACATCGCGGGCCGGATCGGCATCGACCACGTCGCCTTCGGCTCGGACTTCGACGGCGCCGACGTCCCGGCGGAGCTCGACGGCATCGCCGGCTTCCCGAAGCTCGTTGAGACCTTCCGCGCCGGCGGCTTCGACGACGAGGCGATCGAGAAGATCACGCACCGCAACTGGCTCCGGGTCCTCGGCGAGACCTGGCGCTGACGACGCGAAAGAAAAGCGGGAGACGGGGTTCGAACCCGCGACCTTTGGCTTGGGAAGCCAATGCTCTACCAACTGAGCTACTCCCGCGGGTGCGGCGATTGTAGCCCGGCCATAATGGCGACGAGACACCGAGACAGGAGAGAGTCATGAGCACCGAGCTGCACGAGACCGCCCGGGCACTCGTCGCCGAGGGGAAGGGAATCCTCGCCGCGGACGAGAGCACGGGCACGATCAAGAAGCGCTTCGACTCGATCGGCGTCGAGTCGACCGAGGAGAACCGGCGCGCCTATCGCGACCTGCTCTTCACGACGCCCGGCGCAGAAGAGTTCATCAGCGGGGTCATCCTCTACGACGAGACGATCCGCCAGAGCGCCATCGACGGGACGCCGTTCCCGGAGCTGCTCGCCTCGAAAGGGATCATCCCCGGGATCAAGGTCGACGAGGGCGCCAAGCCGCTCGCGCTCGCCGAAGGCGAGACCGTGACGGAAGGGCTCGACGGGCTCCGCGCGAGGCTCGAGGAGTACCGCGGGCTCGGCGCGCGCTTCGCGAAGTGGCGCGCGACGTACACGATCGGCGACACGCTCCCGAGCGAGTACTGCATCTGGGCCAACGCGCACGCGCTCGCCCGCTACGCGGCGCTCTGCCAGGAAGCCGGCATTGTCCCGATCGTCGAGCCGGAGGTGCTGCAGGACGGCACGCACACGATCGAGCGCAGCGGGTTCGTCACCTCGCACGTCCTCGCCGCGCTCTACACGGAACTGTTCGACCAGCGCGTCGACGTCGAAGGGACTCTCCTCAAGCCGAACATGGTTCTCTCCGGCTACGAGGCATCGAGCCGCGCCGGCGTCGAGGACGTGGCGCAGGCGACCGTCCACACGCTGAGGAAGCACGTCCCGGCTGCAGTGCCGGGCATCGTCTTCCTCTCCGGTGGCCAGTCGGACGAGGATGCGACCGCGCACCTCAACGCGATGAACGCGCTCGGGCCGCATCCGTGGCAGCTGTCCTTCTCCTACGGGCGCGCGCTGCAGGCGCCGGCGCTCAAGGCGTGGGGCGGCAAGGAGGAGAACATCGAGGCCGGCCAGCGCGCCTACTACCACCGCGCCAAGATGAACAGCGCCGCGCGGACGGGTGTCTACGCCCCGGCGATGGAAGAGGAGCTCGCGGCCGTCTAACGGCTAGGTGTACTCAAAGCCCGTCAGGGCGGAGAGCTTCGCGAGCGACTGCTGCGCCACGACTCGGCGCACCGTTCCCGAGCGCGAGCGCATCACGATCGAGTCGGTGATCGCTCCTCCCTGGGTGTACTGGACGCCCTGGAGGAGCGAGCCGCTCGTCACTCCCGTCGCGGCGACGAAGACGTCGTCCCCGGAGACGAGGTCGTTCGTGTGGAGGACGCGCGCCGGATCGAGCCCGGCGTCGAGGAGCTTCTGCCGCTCGTCGTCGTTGCGCGGCCAGAGCCGGGCCTGGATGCCGCCGCCGACGCACTTCAGCGCGGCCGCCGAGATGACGCCCTCCGGCGTGCCGCCGATCCCGTAGAGCATGTCGACGCTCGTGCCGGGCTGGGCCGCGGCGATCGACGGGGCCACGTCGCCGTCGCGGATCAGGCGGACGCGCGCGCCCGCTTCCCGCAGCTCCGCGATCAGCTCCTCGTGCCGCTCGCGCTCGAGGACGACGACGTCGATCTCGCGCGGCGTCTTGCCGAGCGCCTCGGCGACCGCGTTGACGTTTTCCGTCGCGCTCTTCTCAATATCGATCGCGTCGATCGCGGCCGGGCCCACGGCGATCTTCTCCATGTAGAGCGCCGCGCCCGGGAAGAGCATCGTGCCGCGCTCCGCTACGGCCAGCACCGAGATCGCGTTGGGCTGACCGAGGGCCGTGAGGCGCGTGCCCTCGAGCGGATCGACGGCGACGTCGACCTCGGCGCCTTCGCCGTTGCCGACCTCCTCGCCGTTGTAGAGCATCGGCGCCTCGTCCTTCTCCCCTTCGCCGATCACGACGACGCCACGCATCGAGACGCTGTCGAGGACGAAGCGCATCGCGTCGACGGCCGCCTGGTCGGCCATTTCCTTCTCGCCGCGCCCGATCCAGCGGGCGGCGGCCATTGCGCCCGCCTCGGTGACGCGGACGAGCTCCATCGCGATGTTGCGGTCGGGGGAGGTACGCGGGTTCACGCCGTTACATCCTCTCAGGCGCCTCGACCCCGACGAGGTCGAGGCAGCGCGCGATCACAGTCTGGGTGGCGCGGCAGAGGCCGAGCCGGAACGCCTGCTGCTCGCTCTCGAGCACGCGATGCTCGTGGTAGAAGCGGTGGAAGTCGTCGGCCAGCCGGATCGCGTAGGCGGGGACGACCTGCGGGCCACGCTTCGCGGCTGCGTCCGCAACGACCGACGGCAGCTCGGCGAGCCGCTTCACGAGCTCCCGCTCCTCCGGAGCCAAGGGACTACTCAGTGACAGATTGTCACTGGCGTTGTCAGGCGCGTTGCGGAGGATGCCGGCGATCCGGGCGTGCGCGTACTGGACGTAGTAGACGGGGTTTTTCTGCGTGCGTTCCGCGGCGAGGTCGACGTCGATGTCGATCGCCTGGTCCGGGCCGCGGTTGACGAGGTACCAGCGTGCGGCGTCGACGCCGATCTCGTCGAGGAACTCGTCAAGGAAGACGACGTCGCCACGCCGCTTCGACATCTTCGCCTGCTCGCCGCCGCGCGTCAGATGCACCGGCTGGTAGAGGAGCACCTCGATGCGCGCCGGGTCGTAGCCGAGCATCCGCGCCACCGCCGCGTACCAGTTGCGCGTGCCGTGGTGGTCGGCGCCGAGGACGTAGACCGCGCGGTCGAAGCCGCGGTCGAGCTTGTCGACGAGATAGGGAACGTCGGCGGCGCGATAGGTCGGCGACCGGTCGCCGGAGCGCAAAAGGACGCGATCCTCCTCGTCCCCGTAGGCGGACGAGCGCGCCCACAAGGCGCCGTCCTTCTCGTATGTGTCCAGGCGCGGCAGAAGCTCGGGCAGCCGCTCTTCGACAACGCTCTGCAGCGCCCAGGAGTCGAAGTGGATGCGGAAGCGCTCGAGCGTCCGCTCCATCGACTCGAGCATCGCGGGCACCGGATCGCCGTCGACCGCGGCGAGGTCGCGGACGTAGTCGCCGTGGTAGCCGTCCTCCGGGACCGGCTCGCCTTTCCGGACGGCGTCGACCGAGGCGCGGAAGCGCTCCATCTGCAGGCCCGAGTCGTTGTAGTAGTACTCGCGCGCCACCTCGTGCCCGGCGAGCTCGAGCAGCCGCGCGACCGAGTCGCCGTAGGCGCCGTTGCGGGCATGCGAGACGAGGATCGGTCCCGTCGGATTCGCCGAGACCATCTCCACCTGTACTCGCTCACGCGGCTCGGCGACGCCGCTCCCGTAGCCGTCACCGGCCGCGAGGATCTCGCCGAGCGCAGCAGCGAACCATTCGTCACGCAGGAAGAAGTTGACGAAGCCAGGTCCCGCGACCTCCGCTCGCTCGACAGCCTCGAGCCCCGCCGCGGCGTCGGCGATCTCGGCCGCGAGCTCACGTGGGGGCCGACGCCGCGAGCCCGCGAGCTGGAGTGCCACGTTCGTCGCGTAGTCGCCGTACTCCGCCTCCCCCGGCCGCTCGAGCGTGACTTCGGCGCCGACGGAGGAGCCGAGCGCGGCGGCGAGACGGCTGATCGGGTCGGCGGGCACCTTCGTAGTATGTGGACATGGACTCCGAAGAGCTCGGCCTACCGGAGCCGGAACCCGGCGAGCGGCGGCTGAACATCCAGATGCCGGTCGAGTTGATCGGCGGCACGTACGCCAACTTCGCCAACGTGAGCTTCTCGCAGTACGAGTTCACGGTGACCTTCGCGCGGATCGAGCACGAGGTCGAAGAGGGCGATGTGCCCGGTGCCGTCGTGGCGCGCGTGAACGTGTCGGCGCGCTTCGTCCCGGAGCTGATCGCGGCGCTGCAGGACTCGTGGTCGAAGTACGCGACGCGCGAGGGGATCCGGAACCTGCCCGAGGCGCCGGGACATCCCGAGCCCTCGGACGACTGATACTCGCCTTCGCGCCATCCTACGCCGTCCTCTGCGCCGCGCAGGCGGCGACGGCTGCGGCACCGGCGCGGCTCTCGCTCCGCGGCGGGCGCGGCGCCGTCGGGTTGCTCGTTCCCGCCGCGCTGCTCGCGGCCGGCATCCTGATCGGAGACTTCGTCTCGGGAGGACCGCATGCGCTCGCGCTGCTCGCGACCTTCGGCACGCCGCTGCTCGCCGCGGCCGGCGGCATCCTTCGCGGCAGCCCGCGCTGGTGGCTCTGGCCTCCTGTCGCGGCCGGGTTGTGGCTCGCGGCCTGGCTGGCGCACGGGTTAGTGCAGGACGCGGCCGGTGTCGCGCTGATTGCCGCCGCTTGCCTCGCCGCCGCCTCCGCGGTCGCGGCCGTCGCGCCTGCCTGGTCGATCCGCATCGGCCTCGTCGCACTCGCCGCACTCGACGTCGTTCTCGTCTGGGGAACGACAGGCGTCAGCCAGGCGACGAACGCGCTCGAGAACGTCTCTCTCCCCCATGCGGCCGGCACGGCGCTTCCGTCTCTGCAGCAGGCGACGTTCGGATCGGCCCTGATGGGCTGGCTCGACCTCCTCGCGCCGGCGCTGCTTGGCATCGTCGTCGCCGGCCGGACCAAGCTCGAGGCCGCGGCGGTGACGGGAATCGCGGCGGGACTGTGGGGGTTGCTCCTCTTCACGACCTCCGAGGTCGCCGCGACCGTCCCCGTGCTCGCCGGACTAGCGTTCGCCGCCGCCCATGCGCGTCGCCGTGGTCTCTGACATCCATTCGAACCTCCACGCTCTCGAGGCCGTCCTCGCAGCGATCGACGAGGAGGCTCCCGACGAGCTCTGGTGTCTCGGAGACCTCGTCGGCTACGGGCCACGCCCGAACGAGTGCTGCACCGCGATCGCCGAGCGCGCGGACGTCTGCCTCGCCGGCAACCACGATCTCGCGATCATCGGCACGATCGACCTCGAGGAGTTCCACGGCGACGCTGCCGCCGCCGCGAGATGGAACCGGGATGAGCTGACCTCAGACTCGCGCGCGATCCTCGACAAGCTCGAGCCGCAGGCGAACGCCCACGGCGTCGCGCTCTACCACGGCAGCGCGCGCGACCCGGTCTGGGAGTACGTCCTCTCCGACGAGGCCGCGGTGGCGACGCTCGCACTCGCGGACTCGCCCCTCGTGCTCGTCGGCCACAGCCATGTCGCGCTGCAGGTCGTCGTCTCCGGCGAGGAGCTGGAGGGCGGTCTCGCGCCGGCCGGACTGGAGCTCGAGCTCGGCGGCCTCCACGCGCTCCTCAATCCCGGCTCGGTCGGCCAGCCGCGCGACGGCGACCCACGCGCCGCCTGGCTCCTGCTCGACCTCGAGGCGCAGAAGGCGGAGTTCCGCCGCGTCGAGTACGACATCGCACGGACGCAGGAGGAGATGCGTGAGGCGGAACTGCCGGAGTTCCTCGCGGCGCGGCTCGAACTGGGCCAGTAAGCAGGAGGGTCTGGCGGAATGGTGCTCGTCGCGGGGGCGCGATGGGCGTCGCGAGGCAAGGACGCAGGGAGCGCCGATAGCGGTGTTCTATCGGCGCGACTGAGGACGCAGCATCGCGGCGATCCAGCGCGTCAACCGCGACACAGCCACTATTTCGCCAGACCCTCCTACAGCTACGCCGAAGCGGGGAAGCCCGACACCGGCGGCGAAGCCGGAGCTGCGTCGGTCGCGGGCGCCTCGACAGCGAGATCGACCGCCTCGTGCAGCTCGATCCCCTCGCGCGCGAGCGCGAGCTGAACGTCCTCCCGCGCCTTCCAGATCCGCCATTTGACCGTGGCGAGCGTCACCTCGAGCGAATCCGCTATCTCGTGGTACGAGAGGCCGACGACATCGCGGAGCAGCAGCGCCATCTTCAGGTCGACGCTGAGCCGCTCGACCGCGCGCCAGACAGCGTCGATCGTCTCGACCCGCTCGAACGGCGCGTCGACGACCTCGAGCGGCGGGATGTCCTCGAGAGCGACGACAGCGCGCGGCCGCCGCTCCAGCGCGCGCAGCTCGTCGAGGACGCGGTTCTTCGCGACCTGGAAGAGCCACGTCGTGAATTTCGACTGCGAGTTGAAGCGCGGCAGACCCTGGTAGACGCGGAGGAAGACCTCCTGCGTCAGATCCTCGGCGAGTGAGCGGTCGCCCACCATCCGCAGCACGTAGTTGTAGACCGGCACCTGATAGGCGCACAGAATTATTGCGAAGGCGCGCTCGTCGCCTCGCTGCGCCTTCCGCAGAACGCCGTCATCGGGCTGGGGCAGCGACAAGGTGCCGCAGTATAGACCGATTTTTTACGAATTCACGACCAGATTTACACCGCTCATACGCGGGGATGGGTCAAGGCCGAGGAGCGCGAGAAGGGTCGGCGCGACGTCGGAAAGCTCGCCGTCCCGCAGCGATGCACCGGGCATGGTGAGGATCACCGGCACGGGGTTTGTCGTGTGCGCCGTGTGCGGGCTCACGCCGTCGTCCTGGAAGAGCTTTTCCGCGTTGCCGTGGTCGGCGATCACAAGGCAGACGCCGCCGCCGCGTTCGACTGCATCGACGATGCGACCGAGGCAGGCGTCCGTCGTCTCGACCGCCTTGACGACCGCCGGGATGACGCCGGTGTGGCCGACCATGTCCGGATTTGCGAGGTTGACGACGACGAAGCCGAGGCCGCCTTCGTCGATCGCCGCGACGACCCGCGCGGTCACCTCCTCCGCGGACATCTCGGGCTTAAGGTCGTAGCTCGCGACGTCGCGCGGCGAGTCGACGAGGATCCGCTCCTCCCCCTCGAACGGCTGCTCGCGTCCGCCGTCGAGGAAGTATGTGACGTGCGCGTACTTCTCGGTCTCGGCCGCATGGAGCTGGCGGACGCCGTGCTCGCTCAGCACCTCCGCGAGGACGCCGTCGATCTTCTGCTCGGGGAAGGCGACCGGGAACGGGAAGTCGTCGCGATAGCGCGTCATCGTCGTCAGGTCGACGCCGAGCTCGGCGAGCTTCTCGGAGAGCTGCCGCGCGCGGTCGGGGCGGAAGTTGAAGAAGATCGCGGTGTCGCGTTCGGGGTCGAGGCGCGGGCGGCCGTCGAGGACGACCGGTTCGATGAACTCGTCGGTCACGTCCCGGTCGTACGAGGCGCGAACCGCCGCCACCGGGTCGTCGGCGTGCTCACCGTCGGAGCCGACGATCGCGTCGAGCGCGCGTTGCGTCCGGTCCCAGCGGTTGTCGCGGTCCATCGCGTAGTAGCGGCCGACGACGGTCGCGATGCGCTCGGCCGGCAGCTCGGCGAGATCGTCGACGGCCGAGTGAGGCGAGACGTCGCGTCCGTCGGTGAAGGCGTGAATCCAGGTCTTCTCCGGCGCAAACCGGAGCAGCGCCTGAAGGTGCTCGATGTGGGAGTGGACGCCGCCGTGCGAGACGAGCCCCAGGAGATGGACGTTCTCGCCCCGCTCGAACGCCGCGCGCAGCACCTCGTTCTCGAAGAAGGAGCCGTCGCGGATGGAGCGGTTGACGCGCTGGAGATCCTGGTCGAGGACGCGGCCGGAGCCGATCGTGAGGTGGCCGACCTCCGAGTTGCCCATCTGGCCGTCGGGCAGTCCGACCGCCTCGCCCGACGCGATCAGCTGGGCGTGCGGGCAGTCCCGCCAGAGGCGGTCGAAGACGGGCGTCTCCGCGAGCTCGATCGCGTTGCCGGGACCGGGCGGCGCGATCCCCCAGCCGTCGAGGATGACGAGCGCTACGAGCGGGAACGTGCGGCTTCGCATATCGCCCGGAAGGAGTCGATGTCGAGGGAGGCTCCGCCGACGAGCGCGCCGTCGACGTCCGGCTGCTCGAACAGCCCTGTCGCGTTGTCGGGCTTGACCGAGCCGCCGTACAGCACGGGCACGTCGAGCAGCGACTTGATGAACGCGTGTGCAGTTTGGGCCATCTCCGGGGTCGCGGTCAGACCAGTGCCGATCGCCCAGACCGGCTCGTACGCGATCACGAGGCGCTCGTGCTCGTCGAGGACGGAGACCTGGCGGCGAAGGACGGCTTGAGTCTCATCGGCCTCGCGCTGCTCGAGCGTCTCGCCGACGCACGCGATCACGTGGAGGCCTGCTTCGAGCGCGGCTGCAGTGCGACGCGCGACGCCCTCATCGGTCTCGCCGAACAGCTGCCGCCGCTCGGAGTGGCCCACGAGCGAGCCGGTGACGCCGAGCTCGAGCAGCATCGGTGCCGAGATCTCGCCGGTGTAGGCACCTTCCGGTTCCCAGTGGACGTTCTGGGCGTACGTCGTGAGGCCGGCGGCGACGCAGTCGCGTAAGCGGGTGTACGGCGGACAGACGATCGCGTCGAGGCCCGCGAGCGCGTGCGGGTCCGGTCCGTCGAACATCTTCCAGTTGCCGGCGACGATGCTCATGACGGGATCGCTGCCACGCCGGGCAGCTCCTTCCCCTCGAGCAGCTCAAGGCTTGCACCGCCGCCCGTCGAGACCCACGAAACGCGGTCGGCGAGGCCGAGCTCGTTGAGCGCGCGCACGGAGTCCGCGCCTCCGACGACGGAGAACGCCGCTTCGTTCGCCGCGACCGCCTCGGCTACCGCCTTCGTCCCCTCCGCGAAGCGCGGCCACTCGAAGACGCCCATCGGGCCGTTCCAGAAGATCGTCCGCGCGCTCGCAAGCGCTGCGGCAAACCTCTCGCGCGTGGCCGGGCCGATGTCGAGCCCGAGCCAACCGTCCGGCAGCTCGTCGAAGCCGCAGACGCGCGATTCCGCGTCGGCGGCGAACTCGGCCGCGCCGATCACGTCGCCCGGCAGCTCGACTGTGACCGCGGCTGGGAACTCGAGCGGATCCTCGTTGCGCAATTCCTCGGCCATCTTGCCGCCGATCAGGACCGTGTCCGCCCGGCCGCCGAGATTGCGGAGCACGCCGAGCTTGTCCTCCACCTTCGCACCGCCGGAGATGAGGACGAACGGCCGCTCGACGTCACCGAGCAGACGGCCAAGATGCGCGAGCTCGTCGAGCAGGAGGAGGCCGGCGTACGCGGGCAGGAGATGCGCGACCGCCTCGGTCGAGGAGTGGGCGCGGTGCGCGGAGCCGAAGGCGTCGTTCACGTAGAGGTCGCAGCCGGCGGCGAGCTCGCGCGCGTATCCCTCGTCGTTTTTCGTCTCGCTCGGGTTGAAGCGCGTGTTCTCGAGGACGGTCAGCCGCTCGTCGGGCAGGAGCTCGCGCACCCGCGCCTCAACCGGCGCCATCACGTACTTCGCGCGGTCCTCGTCGGTCTTGGGGCGACCGAGGTGAGAGCAGACTCGCACCGCCGCGGCGTCGCCGTCGAGGAGCAGCTGGAGCGTCGGCAGCGAGGCGCGGATCCGGGTGTCGTCGGCGACGCGCCCGTCCTCGAGCGGGACGTTGAGGTCGGCGCGGACCAGGACGGTCTTCCCCGCGACGTCGGCGTCGCGGACCGATCTCGGAAGCCGCACCTTCCCTCCTACGCTGCCACTGCCGCCGGCAACGTCTGGCCGATCCTCGCGACGAGGTCGACGAGCCGGCAGCTGTAGCCCCACTCGTTGTCGTACCAAGAGAAGACCTTGACGAGGTTCCCGTTCACCATCGTCAGCCCACTGTCGAAGATCGACGAATACGAGGAGTGGACGATGTCGGAGGAGACGAGCGGCTCGTCGGAGTAGAGAAGGATGCCCTCGAGCTCGCCGGTGTCGGCGTGCGACCGGAACAGCTCGTTGACGGCCTCGACCGAGGTTTCCTTGCCGACCTGGACGACGAGGTCGACGATCGACCCGGTCGGCACCGGGGCCCGCATCGACATCCCGTCGACCTTGCCCTTCAGCTCGGGCAGCACGACGCCGATCGCGCGCGCGGCGCCGGTCGAGGTCGGGATCAGCGACAGCGCGGCCGCGCGCGCGCGCCGGAGATCCTCGTGCGGCATGTCCTGCAGGCGCTGGTCGGCGGTGTAGGCGTGCACCGTGGTCATAAGCCCCCGGTCCAGGCCAAATGCATCGTTCAGCACCTTCGCCATCGGCGCCAGGCAGTTCGTCGTGCACGAGGC
>PMOB01000016.1 GCA_003161615.1 Actinomycetota bacterium | reverse complement strand
CCGACGATCCCGGCGCCGCGCTCACGCTCGGCACGGCCGCCGGAACGATCGACGGAGTCGAGATCGCGAACATGCAGGAGCAGCAGGAGCAGCGGGAGCGGCGCTTGTCGGTCGTCCCCGATCCGGTCGAACGTGCTGCGAGCGGCGTCGTCGCCGTCGTCGCGGGCGACGGAAACCGCAGCCTCTTCGAGAGCGTCGCGGAGCCGGTCGGCCCGATCCGGATCGTCGAGGGCGGCCAGACGTCGAACCCGTCCACCGCGGAGCTGCTCAGAGCGCTGCAGGAGCTCGCGGCCGACGAGGCGATCCTCCTGCCGAACAACTCGAACGTCCGCCTCGCGGCGGAGCAGGCGGCGCAGCACGCCGACCGTCCGGTGGAAATCGTCGCGACGGACTCGATTCCTGCCGGTCTCGCCGCCCTCGTCTCCTTCGACGGTTCGCGTAGCGCGGCGGAGAACGCGGCCGAGATGCGCGAGTCCGCCGACGCCGTCGCCGCGGGAGAGGTGACCCGCGCGTCGCGCGATGTCCAGCTGAACGGCGTCGCGATCCGTAACGGTCAGTGGCTCGGGCTTGTGGGTGGCGAGCCGGTCGCCGGCGGCGACGAATTCGACGACGTCGTGCTCGCGGTCGCCGACCGTCTCCTCGGCGATTCGCGCTGGATGCTCACGCTCTTGACGGGGGCCGGCGCGCCCGCGCTCGGCGGTCTCCTCGATCGCATCGCCGCTGCCCATCCCGACGTCGAGATCGAGGTGCACGAAGGCGGCCAGCCGCACTACCCACTTCTTCTCGGATCGGAATAGGGTTGTCTGCAATGCGGCGAGTGCGGGTCGTGCTCGTGGAGGACAACGACGTCTTCCGCGAGGCACTGGAATTGCTACTTGGAATGCGGGGCGAAGTCGATGTCGTCGCGTCGGTCGGCGACGGCGCGGCTGCGGTCGCAGCTGCGCTCGAGCACCGGCCGGACGTCGTCCTCGTCGACTACCGGATGCCGTCGGTCGACGGGATTCAGGCGACGACGGAGCTCCTCGCGAAGGTGCCGGGCCTCGCCGTCGTTGCGCTCACCGCGTCCGCGGACGAAGGGCAGCGGGAGGCGCTGCTCAACGCTGGCGCGGTTTTGTGCCTGCGGAAGGACCAGGAGCTCGACGAGATCGTCGCTGCGATCCGGCAGGCAGCCGCCGGCGTCGAGTGAACCTCACCGCGCAGAACACCGCGATCGTCCTCGACTCGACCGCCGACCTTCCCGACGCCGCCGAGCGCTTCCCCAACTGGCGCGTTGTGCCGCTCTACGTCCGGTTCGGCGACGACAGCTTCCGCGACGGAGTCGACATCGACGCCGACGCCTTCTACCGGCGACTGCAGTCCGATCCCGAGTTTCCACGCACGTCACAGCCGACGCCCGGGGATTTCCTCGCCTGCTACCGCGAGCTCGAGGGTTATGAGCGGATCTTCTCCCTCCATGTCTCGGCCAAGGTCTCAGGGACGTTCGCGAGCGCCGAGACGGCCGGGGAGGAGCTCGGCGACGGCCGCGTCCGCGCGATCGATACCGAGACGGCGTCGGCGTCGATCGGGCTGCTCGCGCTCGCGATCCAGCGCCGGCTCGAGCGCGGCACGACCGACGAGGAGATCGACGAGCTTGTCGCGCGCTATCGGCGTGAGCGCGGGGTCCTCTTCACGGTGGACACCCTCGAGTTTCTCGCCCGGGGCGGGCGGATCGGCAAGGCGGCCGCATTCGCCGGCGGTCTGCTCCACGTCAAGCCGATCCTCTCGATCTCCGACGGCGAGGTCGTGCCGGTGAAGCGGGTGCGCGGCGAGCGGAAGGCGTTCGCCGAGCTCGCGCAGGCCCTCGAGACGCAGACGCAGGACGAACCGGGCTGGCGGCTCGCGGTAGCGCATGCGGCGGCGCCCGAACGGGCGGCGGAGCTCGAGAAGCTCGTGCGGGAGCAGCGTCCGAATGCGGAGCTGGAGCTCGTGGTGACGCTCGGAGCGGTGATCGGCGCTCACGCCGGCCCGGGCACGCTCGCGCTCTTCTGGTTCCGGGATTAGGTCTGACGTCCGGTCCGGGCGGGATACTCACGTTCGCTCGGTGCCTCGGACGATGACAGCCACCCGTCGACAGACGGTTTTTGCAGGCCTGGACCCACCGGAGGCCTGGCCGCCGCCACCCCGCGCACTCCGCCCTGACCGCCTCGAGCTCGGCCTCGAGACGCTGCCCGGCGTCGGCCCGACCATCCAGCGCAAGCTCGCCAAGCTCGGCCTCTCCACCGTCCGCGACGTCCTCGAGCATCGGCCGCGCCGCTATGAGACGGCCGCTGACGAGGTCTCGATCGCGGCGCTGCGGCAGGGTGAGGAGGTCGTCATCGCCGGCCGGGTCATCAAGGTGGAGAAGAAGCCGATGCGCAGCCGGCGCACGCGGATCGTCGCGCGGGTCGACGACGGCAGCGCGTCGGTGAGCGTGACGTGGTTCAACCAGCCGTGGCTCGCCGACAAGCTCGTGCCGGGGACGCAGATCCGGCTGCGCGGCAAGCTCGGGCGCTTCGGCTTCGAGCCGCGTTCGTACGACCTTGGCGAAACGCGCGCCACCGCCGACTTCGCTCCTGTCTATCCCGCCGCCGAGGAGATCGCAGCCGCGACGGTGCGGAAGGTCGTGGACGCGGCGCTACCGCTCGCCGTCGACGTTGCAGATCCGCTGCCGGCCGAGTTGCGCGAGCGGGAGGGCCTGGCGCTGAAGCGCGACGCGCTCGCCGCCGTCCACCGCCCACGCGACCTCGACGAAGCGGAGGAGGGCCGCCGGCGGCTCGCCTTCGAAGAGCTGCTTGTCCTCCAGATCGGCATCGCGCGCCGCGTCGCGGAGCGGGAGCGGACGCTCGCGCCCGGGCTCGGCGAGCCGGGCGAGCTGATCCACCGCTACCGCAAGGCGCTGCCGTTCGCGCTGACGCCGTACCAGGAGCAGGCGATCCGCGAGATCGACGGCGACCTCGGCCGGACGGTGCCGATGCAGCGCCTCCTGCAGGGCGACGTCGGATCCGGCAAGACGGTCGTCGCGCTCTACGCCCTCCTGCGCGCCGTCGAGAACGGCCGGCAAGGCGCGCTCATGGCGCCAACCGAGACGCTGGCCGAGCAGCACTTCCTCACCGTCGCGGATCTCTGTCTCGAGCTCGGCGTCAGCTGCGCACTCCTCACGAGCTCGTCGAAGAAGGCCGAGCGTGAGCGGGCGCTCCACGCCGACGTCGTCGTCGGCACGCACGCGCTGATCCAGTCAGGAGTCGAGCTGCGGGACCTCGCGGTTGCAGTGGTCGACGAGCAGCATCGCTTCGGCGTCGAGCAGCGCTCAGCGATCGCGAGCGGCCGCGCGCCGCACGTTCTCCACATGACCGCGACGCCGATCCCGCGCACGCTCGCGCTCACGGTTTACGGCGACCTTGCGGTTTCCGAGATCGCCAAGCCGCCAGCGTCGCGCAAGCCGGTGATCACGAGCTGGATCACGGAGGAGCGTGCGTCCGAGGCGTACACGCGGCTGACGCGGCTCCTGCGGGAAGGACGCCAGGCGTACGTCGTCTGCCCGCTGATCGAGATGTCCGAGACGTCGCTCGCGCGCGCCGCGGAGGCGGAAGCCGAGCGGCTGCGTCGCGCGGAGCTGAAGGACTTCCGCGTCGGCTGCGTGCACGGCCGCCTCAAGACGCCTGAGCGGCGCGAGCTGATGGCGCGCTTCAAGGCGTCCGAGCTCGACGTTCTCGTCGCGACGACCGTGATCGAAGTCGGCGTCGACGTCGCGAACGCAACGGTGATGATCGTCCAGGAGGCCGACCGCTTCGGCCTCGCGCAGCTTCACCAGCTGCGCGGGCGCGTCGGTCGCGGCGCCGAGCAGTCCTACTGCCTCCTCGTCTCGCGGGCGAAGGAGGAGCTGACCGAGTCGGCGCACGCGCGTCTCGAGGCGCTGGTGGAGACGAGCGACGGCTTCGAGCTCGCCGAGGTGGATCTCGAGCTGCGTGGCGGCGGGGCGCTCCTGGGGACGCGGCAGTCGGGTCTCTCCGACCTCCGCTTCGCGCATCTACGCCGCGACCGTGACCTGCTCGAGCGAGCCCGCGCGGCAGCGCCGTCGGTCGGAGCCGGCCCGCTGTACGACGTCGCGGAAGCACTCTTCGCGGACGTCGAGCGCGAAGCACTCGCGTAGTTCGTACTCCAATTGACAGGGCGACGCTTGCGCGGTTGACTCCGGTGACAGTCCGCGGATCGCGGATGTCAAAGGGGGAGGGTGCGATGAAGCGTTTCCTTACGTTGCTCGCGTTCGCGGCCGTCGCGGGCGCGATGTACGTCGCGGCCGCGCCCGGCGGACAGCAGGCGACACCGACCGCCAAGCAGTTCGCCGCGCTCAAGAAGCAGGTCGCGGCGCTGAGCAAGGAGGCGAAGTCGGCGCAGAAGGACGTCAACCTCTTGGCCGGAGTAGTGGTCGGATGCATGCTCCACCAGACTGTCGGGGTCGTCCAGAACGGCGACCCGGGTGGGACGTTCGGCTACTCGTTCACCGACAGTGGGGCCCATCAGTCGCTGACGACGGCGCTCGATCTCACTTCCGGCACGCCGACGTACACGCTCCTCACGCTGAACACGAGCGACGCGTCGCTGGGGTGCGCGAGCCTCGTCGGGGCGGCCGGAGCGAAGCACTTCTCGAGCCTGGAACGGTTAGGCGCCCACCACTGAGCTCGGCCTGAACGAAAAGGAGGGCGGCCGCATGGTCGCCCTCCCTACGATCTGCCGGATGCGCGTCATTGCCGGCAGCCGGAAGGGACACACGCTCGTCGCGCCACGCGGCCGGGACACGCGGCCGACCTCCGACCGGGTCCGCGAGAACGTCTTCAACCTCGTCGGCCCGCTCGACGGCGCCCGCGTCCTCGACCTCTTCGCCGGCTCCGGCGCACTCGGGATCGAGGCCCTGTCTCGCGGCGCCACGTCCGCCGTCTTCGTCGAGTCCGATCGCGACGCCGTCCGGGCGATCTCGCGGAACCTCGAGAAGCTGCGGCTGACAGGCGCGCGCGTCGTCCGCGGTGACGCGCTCTTGACGATCGCGCAGGAGGCGATGGCGGGCGCGAAGTACGATCTCGTGCTGGTCGACCCTCCCTACGGCATGCTCACCGAGATCCAGCCACGCCTCGCGCACCATCTCCCGTCCTTGCTCGCGCCGGACGGGCTCCTCGTCGTCGAGACCGACGCGCGCACCGAGCCGGAGCTGCCGCTGCCGCTCCGCACCTCCCGCAAGTACGGGCAGAGCCGCGTCACCCTCTTCGAGGCGCCGCAATGATCACGGCGATCGCTCCCGGCAGCTACGACCCCGTCACGAACGGGCACGTGGACGTGATCGCGCGCGCGGCCGGGATCTTCGACCGGGTCGTCGTCGGCGTCGTCGGGATGCCGCAGCACAAGGAGCCGATGTTCGCCGTGGAGGAGCGGGTCGAGTTCCTCCGGGTGGCTCTCGCCGGCATCGACAACGTCGAGATCGACGTCTTCCGCGAGCTCGTCGTCGATTTCGCGCGCCGGTGGGAGGCGAAGGCGATCGTCAAGGGGCTGCGCGTGATCTCCGACTTCGAGTGGGAGTTCCAGATGAACCAGCTGAACCGGATGCTCGCGCCGGAGATCGAGACCGTCTACGTGATGGCGAGCCCGAAGGTGAGCTTCGTATCCTCGAGCGGCGTGAAGGAGATCGCCGCGTTCGGCGGCGACGTTTCTGAGCTCGTGCCGGCGCCGGTGGCGCGGCGGCTCGCCGAGATCTTCCCCGACGGGCGTCCTGGGACGCCGGAAAGGCCAGGCGAATGACCGAGCTCGACGTAACTCTGCGCGACGGCAGGACGCTCCACGTCTACGACGTGGGCGATCCGGAGGGAAACGCCGTCGTCGAGCACCATGGCACGCCCGGCAGCGGGCTTCCCTACCCGCCCGACGTCGAGCGTGCCCGCGAGCGTGGGCTCCGGCTCGTCCGCTACGACCGCGCCGGCTACGGCGGCTCGACGCCCAATCCCGGCCGTTCGGTCGTGGACGTCGTCGCCGACATCGAGGATGTGCTCGACGCGCTCGAGATCGAGCGCTACGTCTCCCTCGGCGGTTCCGGCGGCTGCCCGCACTCGTTCGCGTGCGGCGCCCGTTCCGGCCGCTGCCTCGCGGCCGCGGCGATCGCCGCTCCGACGCCGTTCTCGGCCGACGGGCTTGACTGGATGGCGGGCATGGGAGAGGCGAACGTCGAGGAGTTCAACGCGGCGCTCGCCGGGCCGGAGCAGCTCGACCCGTATCTCGAGCGCCATGCCGCCGAGTTCGAGGCGGCGACTCCTGAGCAAATTAAAGAGGTGATGGCCAGCCTCCTGCCGCCGGTGGACGCCGCTGTCCTCACCGGCGACCGCGCAGTGCAGTTCAAGCGGAGCGGGGAGCGCGCGCTCGCGCAGGGCATCGCCGGCTGGCGCGACGACGACCTCGCTTTCACACGGCCGTGGGGCTTCGATCTCGACGAGATCCGCGTCCCAACGCTCCTCTGGCAGGGCGTGCAGGACTTGATGGTCCCGGTCGCGCACGGCCGCTGGCTCGCCGAGCGGATCCCGGGCGTCGAGGCGCACATCAGCGAGGAGGACGGGCACCTCTCGATCACGGTCGGCCGGCTCGGCGAGATCTACGACTGGCTCGCGGCGCGCTCTGTGCCGTCGCAATGAGCGAATTCGATGTCACCCTCCCCGACGGCCGGACACTCCACGTCTACGACGAGGGCGATCCGAACGGCCACGCAATCGTGTTCCATCACGGCACGCCGGCGTGCGGGCGGCTGCACCCGTCGGACAGCGAGGACGCCCGCGCTCGCGGCATCCGCCTGATCGGCTTCGACCGCGCCGGCTACGGAGGCTCGAGCGCTCGCGTGGGACGGTCGTTCGCGGACGTTGCGGACGACGTCGCGGCGTTGCTGGACACGCTTGGCGCCGACCGCTTCGCGACGTGGGGGCACTCCGGCGGCGGCCCGCATGCTCTCGCCTGCGCCGCCCTCCTTCCCGACCGCTGCGTTGCCGCGGCGACGCTCGCGTCTCCCGCGCCGTACGACGCCGAGGGGCTCGACTTCCTCGCCGGGATGGGGGAGTTGAACGTTCAGGAGTTCCAGTTGCTGCTCGAGCGTTCGCCTGAGGAGCTCGAGTCGGCGATTCGTCAGAGCCAGGAGGAGTTCTTCTCCGCTGGGCCTGACGGGCTCCGACAGGCGATGCTGACGGTCCTCTCGCCCCTGGACCAGGACGTGATGACCGCCGAGTTCGCCGAGTGGGGCTTCCGGATCATGTCCGAGGGCGCGGCGAAGCGGATCGAGGGCTGGCGTGACGACGATCTCGCGGTCGTCGCCCCGTGGGGGTTCGAGCTGTCCGACATCCGCGTCCCCGTCCTCCTCCTGCACGGCACGGAGGATTTGATGGCTCCGGTCGCGCACGGCCGCTGGCTCGCGGAGAGGATCGCGGGCGTCGAGGCCGAGATCAGCGAGACGGAAGGGCATCTCACGCTGCTCGCCCACCGTGTTGGCGACGTGCACGAGTGGCTTTTGCAGCACTTCTAGATTGCGCTCCGCGCTCGGCGGGCTAGACTTCGACCCCGATGGACGTACTCGTTCTGATCGACAAGCTCGACGACCTCGTTCACAACGCGAAGGCCGTCCCGCTCACCGACCAGGTCCGCATCGACCGCGAGGAGATCTACGACATCCTCGACCAGATGCGCGCGACGATCCCCGAGGAGATCAAGCAGGCCCGCTGGATCGTCAAGGAGCGGCAGGAGATGCTCGCCGAGGCGAAGCGCGAGGTCGACCGGCTTCTCGCCGAGGCGCGGGAGCAGGCCGTGCGCGAGGCGTCGCAGACCGAGATCGTCAAGATCGCCGAGCGCCAGGCCGACGAGATCGTCCAGGACGCTCGCCGCAGCTCGCACGAGATGAAGATGGAGATGGAGGACTGGGCCGACAACCAGCTCGCCTCCCTCGAGGTCAATCTCGAGCGTTTCCTTACCGCCGTCCGGCGTGGCCGCGAGCGGCTGCACGAGCGGTCGCAGGAGTCCGTCGTCGCAGGCCTTGGCTCGAACGGCGACGTTGAGCTCGCCGACGAGCACGTCTACTAACGCGCCTACCTGATCCCGGTATCGATCTGAAAGTCGAGCTCGCGCGCCGGGCCGATTTTGACGCGGACGCGGCGCGGGCTGATGCCGCTGCCGATCTTCTGGGCCGGCTTGACCGTGACGCGGTAGATCCCCGGTCGTAGGGCGACCGAGTAGCGGCCGTTTCGCGCGACGCGGACGCGGGCGATGACGACGCCATGCCGGTGGAAGACGAGGTGGGAACCGCTCGCCGGCGCCGAGCACGGCTTGCCGACGTGGCAGACGGGGGCAGTCGGCCCGCGGGAGACCATCCCGTAGAGGCCGCTGCCGATCAGGGCGAGGGAGAGAAGGAAGCTCACTTCACTTCAGTGTCGCTCGCCACGACCTCGTGCGCCAGCTCGACGAACGCCTGCGCCGCCGGCGAGCGGTAGCGGTCGCGGTGCCACGCGAGGACGATCGTCCGCGGCGGGATCCGCGAGCCGAACGGCAGCGCCTTCACCGTGCGGTCGCGCGGATCGACGACGAGCCGCGGCTCGATCGCCACGCCGAGCCCTTCCGCGACGAGCGCCTGCAGCGTGCCGTTGTCGTCGGTGCGGAAGATCACGTCGACTGCGGGGACGCGCCCGGCAAGGTGCCGCTCGGGCTCGTCGGTGCTGCGGCGGCCGAGCAGCGGCAGCTTCGCCACCTCGCGTAGCGACGGCGCCGTCTCCAGCTCAGCCAGCTCCGAGCGCGCAGAGACGAGCAGGACGTAGGGATCCTGGAGCAGCTCGGCCCACTCGAACGGCCCCTCGCGCAGCGGCAGGTCCGCGAACGTCAGGTCGAGCTCGCCGTGCTCGAGCAGCTTGAGCAGCTCGGCCGCGTCGCTCTCCTCGCGCACGCGCACGCCCACGCGCGGCCACTCGGCGCGGAAGCGGTGGACGAGGGCGGGGAGGAGGCGCTCGCCGACGCTCTGGAAGATGCCGAGGCGCAGTGTTCCCGCGGCCCCTTCCGCCAGCTCGGTCATGTCCGCGCGGGCTGCGTCGAGCCGGGCCACGATCGCGTCAGCGTGGCGAAGCAGGAGAAGGCCCGCCTCGGTCGTCTCCACGCGACGCGGACCGCCTGGGCGGTCGAAAAGCCGCTGGCCGACGATCTTCTCCAGCTGCGCGATCTGCTGGCTCACGGCCGACTGCGTGTAGCCGAGCTCGCGGGCCGCCGCGCCGAAGGAGCGCGTGCGCGCGACCGCTTCCAGCGCCGCGAGATGGCGCAGCTCGACTCCAAGCCAGTCATTAGTGCTCATAATCGATACAAACGATAACTCAACTTGTGCTGATGCACTCGGCGACGGCATCCTGGAGTCATGCGGATGAAGATCGCCATCGCGCTCGGGATCGTCTACGTCGTCTGGGGATCGACGTATCTCGCGATCGCCGTCGCCGACCGGACGCTGCCGCCGCTCCTGATGCTCGCGGTGCGCTTCGGACTAGCCGGCGGGATCCTCTACGCCTGGTCTCTCTGGCGCGGCGACGTCGCCGCTGCCCGGCCGGGCCGGCGCGAGTGGACGGCTGCCGCGATCGTCGGCGGGCTGCTCCTCTTCGTGGACACCGGCGGTGTCGCCTGGGCCGAGCAGCGCGTCGCCTCGGGTCTGACCGCGCTTCTCGTTGCCTCGGTGCCGCTCTTCGCGGCGCTGCTCGACCGCACCGTCTTCGGCGTCCGGCTCTCGCTCACCGCGCTCGCAGGGATCGCGACCGGTTTGTTCGGTGTGGCCCTGCTCGTCGGCCCGAGCGCGCACATCGACCCGGTCGGCGCCGCGGTGATCCTCGTCGCCGCCTTCGCCTGGGCCGCCGGTTCGGCCTACGCGCGCGTCGCGCCGCTGCCGAAGGCTCCGTTCCTTTCCGCCGCCATGCAGATGCTCGCCGCCGCCGCGCTGCTCGGTGTTGCCGGCGCAGCGATGGGAGAAGTCGGACGCGTCCATCCCTCAGCGATCTCGCTCGGCTCGCTGGCCGCGTTCGGCTTCCTCGTCGTCTTCGGCTCGATCGTCGCCTTCACGGCGTACGGGTGGCTGCTGCGAAGCGGCGCGTCGAGCGTGCTCGTCTCGACGTACGCGTACGTCAACCCAGGAGTCGCGGTGCTGCTCGGCTGGCTATTCGCAGGCGAGGCGGTCGGCGGGCGGGAGATCGCCGCGGGCGCCGTGATCCTCGCCTCGGTCGGGATGCTCGTCCTCGCGCGGGCGCCACGCGGCCGCAGGAAGCGGGCGCTGAGCGAGGCGAAAGCTTCGGTCTGATCCGGACATAGGTTCAGAGTGAGGGTCGTGGCTCGCTCTGCCGTGGACCGGGAGGCGGACTTCCGCCGCGTCTTTGACGAGCACCACCGGCACGTCCTCGCATATGCGCTGAGGCGCACCGCGCAGCGGGCGGACGCGGAGGACGTCGTCGCGGGGACGTTCGCGGTCGCCTGGCGACGCTTCGCGGACGCGCCCGATGAGGCGCTGCGGCTTCCGTGGCTCTACGCGATCGCGGCGCGCGTGCTCGCGAACCAGCGGCGGTCGCTGCGGCGACTGGCGGCTTTGCGCTCGCGGCTGCGCGCTCTGCCCGCTGTGCCTGCGCAGGAGCGCGGCGAGTTCGCGGACGTCGTTGCCGCGCTGCGCGAGCTGCAGCGGGACGACCAGGAGATCCTGCGCCTGGCGGCGTGGGAGGGACTTTCGGGCCGCGAGCTCGCCGTCGCACTCGACTGCTCGGAGAACGCCGCGACGATCCGCCTCCACCGCGCCCGCAAGCGCCTCGCCGAGCAGCTGACGAAAGAAGAGCCCGCGGCCGGACATTCAGTGGGTGGAGACACCGAATGAACGAACGTGACGTGATCACACTGCTGACAGAGGCGAACCCGGTTCGAGCCGGCGACCTGGCGCCGCTGCCGCTGCCGCGCGTCGGACGGCGGCCACGGCGCCGCCTGGTGCTCGCAGCCGTAGCCGTCGCAGGTGCGGCCGCAGCGGCGCTTGTCGGCGCCTTCGCGTTTGGCGGGTCGAGCAAGAACCCGAGCGGGCTGGTCGTGCCCGGGATCCCGCCGGCCCTCCAACCGCTCGCGGACGCCTCGAAGATCCTCGGGGCTCCTGTCGTCCTGCCGGACACCGCGCTCGTGACTCCGTCGGATGCGGACAAGACCGTCGAGACGGTTTGCGTGCCCAAGGACGACACCGTGGATCCCGGAGCCGGCGGCTGCCAGGTCAGAGTTAGCTTCCCGGCGGCGGGGCTAACGGTGACGTACGCCACGTTCCCGGGGATGCAGAGCCTGCGGACCTCATACGAGCAGATCGAGCAGCAGAACTCCGGGGCCGAGCTCCTGAGCCTCGGTGGCGTGCAGGCGCTGTTCGTACCCCAGAAGGAAAGCTGGATCGAGTTCGAGCTCGGCGGCACGGAGATCAGCGTGGAGGGCGCCTACGACAAGGCGACGCTCGAGTCGGTCGCGCAGTCGATCGTGGACCGTGCTGGAACGGGACAGCCTCCGACGCGATCCGCGGGCGTGTTGATCCCAAATCCCGTCGAGCCGATCTCTCTCGCGGATGCGCCGGAGGTGCTCGGAGCTCCGGTCGTTCTCCCCGACACGCAGCTGATTGGCTCCGCGGACGTCGGATCCGTCACGAAGGAGTGTCCGGGCGCATGGGGCAAGACGTGTGAAGTCAGCATCAAGTTCCCTGCGCAAGCCGTCCTGATCCGCTACGGACTCGGTGGATACCCGGATCCGCTGAACGAATACAAGGCAGCAATGGGCGCGCGCGGCCGGGTCGTCTACTTGAGCGGCATTCCGGCCCTCCTCATTCCGCAGGCCTCCAATGACCGATCCGGAACGGCCTCGTACATCGAGTTCCAACTCAACGGCACCTCGATTTCGGTTGTCGGTCGCAACTACGACGGGCCGACCGTCCAGGCGATCGCGCAGTCCATCGTCGACCGCTCCAAGTAGCGACCAAGCGCCGCGCTACGGTGCGGCTGTGACGTCCTTCGACCTCCGGAAGCTCCGGCTCCGCTCCGGCGACCAGGTGCGCGAGCGTGTCGAGATCGAGCTCGAGCCGCTCCTGCTCGCCGGCCAGGAGTACGAGCCGCGGCCAAATCCAGTCTCTGCCGAGCTCGCCGTCTCGCGCGCGTCGAGTGGCACCGTCCTCGAGCTCGCCTTCGACGTCTCGCTCTACGGCCCGTGTTTCCGCTGCCTGCAGGACGCCGAGCTGGAGCTCGCGCTTCGCCTCCGCGAATACCAGGCGACGAAGCCGGAGAGCGACGAGGAGCGGACGGAGTACGTCGACGAAGAACGCCTCGACCTCTCCGCCTGGGCTCGGGACTCGATCGCGCTGGCGCTGCCCGACCAGATCCTTTGCCGGCCCGACTGCGCCGGCCTCTGTCCCGTCTGCGGCAAGGACCTCAACGTCGAGCCGCACGAGCACGTCGAGGAGCGCCTCGACCCGCGCTGGGCTGCGCTCAATCAGCTGCGCGAGGAATAACGAACGGCGTCGTCGTCGTGAGCCGGACGAAGCCGAGCCGCTCGAGGATCGGCCGGCTCGTCGGCAGAGCGTCGACGTAGAGCCAGCGATACCCGGCCTCGCGCGCGAGCTCCGCGCGCCGCGCGACCGTCGCGCGATAGAGCCCGCGACCGCGGTACTCCTCAAGCGTGACGCCGCCGAACAGGCCTGCGAACTCGACGTCCGGCTCGAGATCGACGCGTCCGCCTGACACCGGTTGGCCGTCCATGTAGGCGACGACCGGAACTGCGTTCTCCGGGAAGCTCGTGCCGTGGCTCCGGCCGAAGACCCGCTCCGCCAGCTCTGTGAATGCCGCCACGTCCTCACGCAGTTCGACGTCCGCCGGCGGTGGTGGGATCGAGGCAGCCTCTGCGACGACGACCGTCTCCTCGTCCTCCGGCTCGAGCCCGGCAGCGATCAGCCGCTCGCGCAGCTCCGGCCCGTCGTGGGAGTAGTACTTCCACTCCACCCAGCCCGGCAGCTCGCGCATCCGCGCGATGAGCGGCTCGACGTCCCCGTCGGTCGGCGCCCGCATCACGCCGCTCCAGCCGTCACCGACGTAGATGCAGCCGTCCGGCTGGTTCGTGCGCCGCATCTGCTCGTCGAAGCGCTCCAGGATCTCCGAGGTATCCACGGGCGCAGGCTATAGTGGGCCGCCGTTATGGCTGTCCCGAAGCGGAAAACCTCCAAGTCGCGCCGCGACAAGCGGCGCGCGACGCACAAGATCAGCGCGGCGAAGGTCAACGTCTGCCCGACGTGCGGCCAGCCGAAGCGCCCGCACCGCGTCTGCCCGACCTGCGGCACGTACAAGGGCCGCGAAGTCGAGCCGCTCCGCACCCAGGCTCCGTAAGCTCTCCGCCATGACCCGCGTGGCCGTGGACGCGATGGGTGGCGACCGTGGCCCCGAAGCCGTCGTCGAAGGTGCGCTCGCTGCGCGCGGCGACGGGATCGAGCCGGTCATCTTCGGTGAGGCCGATCTCGAGACGCACGGGCTCGAGCTCGTCCCCACGACGCAGATCGTCGGGATGGACGACAAGCCGGCCGACGCGCTCCGCGCGAAGGAGGACAGTTCGCTCGTGCGCGCCGTCAAGGCGGTGGCCGACGGCGAGGCCGACGCGGTCGTGTCGCCGGGCAACACCGGCGCGATGCTCGCCGCCGGGCTCGTCTACGTCCGCCGCATCCACGGCGTGCGCCGTCCCGCGATCGCCGTCCCGATCCCCGCCAAGAACGGACCGTCGGTCCTCGTCGACGCGGGCGCGAACGCCGACTGCCGACCCGAGCATCTCCTCCAGTTCGCGACGATGGGGGCCGTCTTCGCCGAGGAGATCCTCGGCATCGCGCGGCCGCAGGTGCGCCTCCTCTCGATCGGCGAGGAGGCGGAGAAAGGCAACCAGCTGACGCTCGACGCGCACGCGCTGCTCGCCGCCTCCGACCTCGACTTCCGCGGCAACGCCGAGGGCCGCGACATCCTCGAAGGCGCCGCCGACGTCCTCGTCACCGATGGCTTCACGGGCAATGTTGCGTTGAAGACCGTCGAGGGGACGATCCGCACCGTCCTCATCGGCCTCCGCAGCGAGATCGAGGCGACGGCGGGCGGGAAGCTCGGCGGGTTGCTCATTCGCCCCGCCTCCCGGCGCCTCCGCTCACGGCTCGATCCGGACACCTACGGCGGCGCCTACCTACTCGGTCTGAAGGGGCTCGTCGTGATCGCGCACGGCAATTCCTCGGCGACTGCGATCGCCAACGCGATCCGTCTCGCCGCCCGCGGCGTCGACCACGACGTCGTCGGCCGCCTCGCTGCGCGGCTGGCCCAACCGGCAGAGACTGTATGATCGGCGCGCTTTCCGGCTCCCCAAATCAAATGAGGTGACATGGCAGCGTCGCGCGAGGAAGTCTACGAGCGGGTCAAGGAAGTCCTCACCGAGCAGCTCGGGATCGACGAGGCGGAAATCACGGACGGGGCCTCCTTCCAGGAGGATCTCGACGCCGACTCGCTCGACCTCGTCGAGCTGATCATGGAGCTCGAGGACCAGTTCGGGATCAAGATCTCGGACGAGGATGCGCAGAAGATCCAGACCGTCGGCCAGGCGGTCGATTACGTCACGTCGCACCAGTAGCCGAGGACGAGACCTCGCGCAGCTGATCGACGATCTCCCGCCGGACCTGGCGGAGATCGTTTTCACGCACGTCTCCTGGGCGCGGGAGCGTGCGGAGTCCTACGAGCGGCTCGAGTTCCTCGGAGACAGCGTCCTCGAGCTCGCCGTTGCGCACACCCTCTACGAACGGCATCCGGACTATCCCGAGGGAAGGCTGACGAAGGCGCGGGCGCACGTCGTCTCCCGCGCAACGTGCGCGAAGGTCGCGCACGAGCTCGGTCTCGGCGAGCGGCTCCTCGCGCACGCGCCCGTGCCGCCGCCGGACGACGCCGAGCGGCTCGCGACGACGCGCAGCGTGATCGGCGCCGTGCTCGAGGCGGCGCTCGGGGCGCTCTTCATCCAGCTCGGCTTCGCGGCGATCGCGGACGCGATCGTGGCGGCGTTCGACGAGCACATCGAGTTCGCCGTCACGTCGCGCGTCGACCAGAAGACGGACCTCCAGGAGCTCCTGGCTCGCAGGGGCCGGAAGGTCACGTATCTCGAGATCTCCGCCGCAGGGCCGCCGCACGACCGGCACTTCACCTGCGCAGCGCTCGTCGACGGCGAGGAGCTGGGTCGCGGCGAGGGGACGACCAAGAAGGAAGCGGAACAAGCCGCGGCGCGCGAGGCGCTCGCGAAGGTGGAAGCGCCGGGCGAGGCGTAGAAACCCGGTCCGCGGTCGCACCGGATCTCTGGCACTCTGATCGCGCATGTCCGAACGGCGTCCAACCAACTCCCAGCTGCGCCTCGCCCGGCTGACCGCGCCAGAGCGCGATCTCGTCCAGCGCGGCATCCTCGAGGTCTTCGACGAGGTGGAAGAGGAGCCGGCCGACGAGGACGCTCCGCTCGCCCGCGAGACCGACACGCCCGGCTCGCAGTAGCGTCCTGTCCCCTCTTTAGGGTGCGAAGTCGTGCACCTGCGCGCCGTCAAACTGCGTGGTTTCAAGTCCTTCCCGGAGCCGGTGGAGATCCGTCTGGAACCGGGCGTGGGCGTCATCGTCGGCCCGAACGGCTCGGGAAAGTCCAACGTCTCCGACGCGATCCGCTGGGCGGCGGGCTCGCTCAGCCCGAGCGAGTTGCGCGCGGAGAAGCCCGACGACGTTCTCTTCTCCGGCAGCAGCGGGCGCGGCGGCGCCGATTTCTGCGAGGTCGAGCTCCTCTTCGACAACGCCGACGGCACGCTGCCGGTCGAGTTCGCGGAGCTGTCGGTCGCGCGCCGGCTGCATCGCGGCGGGGAAGGGCAGTACCTCGTCAACAAGGCGGGCGTCCGCCGCATCGACCTCGTCGAGCTCCTCGCCGACCTTGGGCTCGGCCAGGGGATGCACTCGATCATCAGCCAGGGGAAGGTGGAGGCGATCCTCGCCTCGCGTCCCGCCGAGCGCCGGGCGCTCGTCGAGGAGGCGGCCGGCCTCGGCCGCTTCAAGGCGCGCCGCCACCGCGCGGAACTCAAGCTCGCCCGCGTTGCGATCGAAGTGGAGCGGGCGCGCGACGTCGAGGCGGAGGTGCGCAAACGGCTCCGTCCTCTCGCGCTGCAGGCGACCGCCGCAGAACGGGCCGAGAAACTGCGCGGCGAGATCGCGCGGCTGTACGCGCGGATCGCGGAGCTCGACCTGGCAGCGCTCGACGAGCGCCTGCGCGAGATCGACGCTCGCCGGGCCTCGACGGGCGGCGCGAAGAAGGCCGTGGAAGCGCGGCTCGAAGGCGTCCTTGCCGAGCGCGGCCAGGCGGAGGAGCAGCTAGCCGACGCCGCCGGTGGCCGCGAGCAGGCGCTCCAGGCGCTCTACCGGCTACGCAGCGCAGTCGAACGGCTCGACCTTCGCCGCGAGTCGGCGGCGGCGCGCGTCGGGAGGCTGCGGGCCGCGGCTGAGCAGCCACGCCGCGTCCTCGACGAGCGAGTTCGCAGCGAGCGAGTCGCGCTCGCCGAGCAGGTGAGCCTGTTCGAGGAGCGCCTCCGCGCCCTCGACCGCACGCTCGCCGAGCGCGAAGGCTTGCCGCCCGCAGCGCGGGCGCTCGCAGAGGAAGGGGAACGGATCGCGCTCTCGCTCCTCGACGTCGAGCCAGGCATGGAGCGCGCCGTCGTCGCCGCGCTGCGCCAGCGTGCATCGGCGCTCGTCGCGGACGATGCAGAAGCCGCATTCGCGTTGCTCGAACGCGCCCACGCCGCGGGTCTCGGATCGCTGACCGTCGTGATCGGCAAGCGCGAGCCCGAGCTGCCGGTCGTCGCCAAGGAGGATCTGCTTGCCTCGCCCGTCGCCGCCGTGACCCGCGAAGGCTTCGGCTACGACCCGGCGAGCGGCGAGCTGTGGTTCGCGGGCGAGACGGCCGAGGCGCTGCTGCTCGAGCTCCAGGCGCGGCGGCGCGCGCTCGGCGTCGAGCTGGACGAGGCGCGCAAGCGCAGCGAAGCCCGGATTCCCGACAGCGCGTACGCCGACGAGGCGGATCCGCTGGTCACGCGCAGCCTCGCGCTCGCCGAGCGGCTCGTTCGCGCGCTCGACATTTCCGCCGCCCGTTTCGAGGCGCCGCTCAAGGCCGAGGTCGAGACCGGAGCGTCGAGCGCGGGGAATCTCGGCGAGGAGCTGCGCCGCCTCGGCGCCGCCGAGGTCGAGCTCCGCCAGGAGCTTTCCGCCGCGTCGGAGGCCGCCTCCGCCGTCGAAGTCGACGCCGCGCGCGTCGAGGCCGAGGCCGACGAGGCGCGTCGCCGGCTCGAAGCAGCGAACGCCGATGAAGCGGCTGAGGGCGACGACCGCGAGCAGCTCATCGTCACGGTCGAGCGGCTCGAGCGCCGCCGCGAGGCGCTCGGCTCCGTCAATCCGCTCGCGAAGGAGGAGTACGAGGCTGAGAAGGAGCGCCTCGAGGAGCTCGCGACGCAGCGCGCCGACCTCGAGGACAGCCTCGCCGAGCTCGAGAAGTTGAGCACGGAGCTCGCGGAAACGGTCGAGCGGCGCTTCACCGAGACGTTCGACTCCGTCCAGCGGAACTTCGAGGAAGTGGCCGGCACGCTCTTCCCCGGCGGCGAGGGACGTCTTCGCCTCACCGAGCCCGAAGGCGAGGAGGAAGAAGAGCCAGGCGTCGAGGTCGAGCTGCGGCCGGCCGGCAAGCGCGTGCAGCGGCTCTCGCTGCTCTCCGGCGGCGAGAAGGCGCTCGGCGCGATCGCCTTCCTCTTCGCGTTGTTCCTCGCGCGGCCGTGCCCATTCTATCTCCTCGACGAGGTCGAGGCCGCGCTCGACGACACGAACATCGGGCGCTTCGTCGAGCTGCTCCGCCGCTACTCCGACCGCGCGCAGTTCGTCGTCATCACGCATCAGAAGCGGACGATGGAAGCCGCCGACGTCCTCTACGGAGTCACCATGGGCGGCGACGGCGTCTCGCAGGTCGTCTCGCGCCGCCTCCCGCGCGAAGACGCGCAAGCCGTCAGCGCTGCATAAGTAGGATCGCCCGAATGGACGAACGGCTCGAGCGCTACGCGGAGCTCGTGGTCGGCCTGGGCGCAAACGTCCAGCCCGGCCAGGAGGTCTTCATCCTCCCGAACATCGCGCACAAGGATCTCGCGCGCGCGCTCGTGCGCGCGTCGTACAACGCCGGCGCCTCGTACGTCCACGTGCTCTACAACGACGCGCACATCCGGAAGGCGATGATCGAGCTCGGGCCGGACGCGGCGCTGACCTACGCGCCGGACTTCTTGAAGACCTTCTTCGAGTCGATGACCGGCAACGCGATGATCGCCACGACCGGCGATCCCGAGCCGGACCTCCTCGGCGACCTCGACGGCGAGCGCGTCGGCCGCGCGATCCCCATCGAGATCATCCAGATCCGCATGCGCCAGGTGTCGGAGAACACGGTCGCGTGGTGCGGCGTCGGCGCACCGACGGAAGCCTGGGCGAAGCAGGTCTTCGGGGAACCGGACGTCGAGCGGCTCTGGGAGAAGGTCGCCTTCTGCATGCGCCTCGACGAGCCCGATCCGGTCGCCGCGTGGCGCGAGCACCTCGCGCGCCTGCGCGAGCGCGGCGCCGCTCTCGACGCGCTGAAGCCCGACGCGATCCGCTACCGCGGCCCGGGAACCGACCTCACCGTGGGGCTTCTCCCCAACGCGCGCTGGATGTCCGGCTCGTCGACGACGACGAACGGCATCGAGTACGTCGCGAACATGCCGACGGAGGAGATCTTCACCTCGCCCGACTCGCGCCGTGCCGACGGGACGATCCGCGCGAGCATGCCGCTCGTCCTGGCCGGCCAGATCGTCCGCGGGCTCGAGCTGACGTTCGAGGGCGGCCGGATCGTCAACGTCGAAGCCGAGAGCGGGGCGGACCTCCTCCGCAGCCAGTTCGCGTCCATCGAGAACGCAGACCGGCTCGGCGAGCTCGCGCTCGTCACGGGCGATTCCCGCGTCGGACAATCGGAGACGCTGTTCTACGACACGCTCTTCGACGAGAACGCGACCTGCCACATCGCGTACGGCTTCGGCTTCCCGTTCGTGTTCGACGGCGAGCCGGACGAAGGGCTCAACGTCGCGAATATGCACGTCGACTTCATGGTCGGTGGCCCCGAGCTCGAAGTGGACGCGATCCTCGCGGACGGCACAGCGGTGCCCGTCATCCGCAACGAGGAATGGCAGATCGCTTGAGCCCTGACGAGCGCCTCGAGCGCTACGCGGAGCTGGCGGTGCGGATTGGAGCGAACGTCCAGCCCGGCCAGCAGGTGTTCATCCATCCGGAACTCGAGCACGCCGAGCTCGGGCGGGCGCTCGCGCGGCAGGCGTACAAGGCCGGCGCCTCGTTCGTCCACGTTCTCTGGGCGGACGACCACGTCCGGCACGCGATGATCGGGCTCGGGCCGGACTCTGCGCTCACGTATTCGCCTGAGTGGCGGAAGGAAATGGTCGAGGCGGGCGCCGGGAATGCGGCGCTGTCGACGACCGGAACGCCGGAGCCGGACCTGATGGCCGATCTCGACGGCGAGCGCCTCGGCCGGGCCATGCCGCTCGAGATCGCGGAGATCAGGCAGCGCCAGCACCGGGACAACTCCGTCAACTGGTGCGGTATCGGCGCGCCGAACCCGGGCTGGGCGACGCGGGTCTTCGGCGAGCCCGACGTCGAGCGGCTCTGGGAGGCGGTTGCGTTCACCATGCGGCTGGACGAGCCCGATCCGGTCGCCGCCTGGCGGGAGCATCTCGACCGGCTCGACGCCCGCGGCGCCGCGCTCACGGCGCTCCAGCCCGACGCACTCCACTATCGCGGGCCCGGCACCGACCTGACCGTCGGGCTTTTCCCGACGGCGAAGTGGGCGAGCGCCCGCTTCCGCACCTCCGGCGGGATCGACTACGTCGCGAACATGCCGACCGAGGAGATCTTCACGACCCCGGATCCCCGCCGAGCCGAGGGCACGATCCGGTCGAGCCTCCCGCTCGTGCTGGGCGGCAGGACGATTCGCGGCCTTGCGTTCACGTTCGAAGACGGGCGGATCGTCAACGTCGACGCCGAGGAGGGTGCCGACCTCGTCCGCAGCCAGCTCGCGACGCTCGAGAATGCGGACCGGCTCGGCGAGCTCGCGCTCGTCACGAAGGAGTCGCGGGTCGGCCAGTCCGGCGTCCTTTTCTTCGACACGCTCTTCGACGAGAACGCGACTTGTCACATCGCCTACGGGATGGGCCTCGGCTACGCCTTCGACGGCGAGCCGGACGAGGCGATGAACGCCTCGAAGATCCACGTCGACTTCATGGTCGGCGGGCCGGAGCTCGAGGTGGACGCCCTGCTCGCGGACGGGACGGCCGTCCCGCTCATCCGCGCCGAGACCTGGCAGTACGAGGAGTAGAGCGCGCGTGGCTTCGTACGTTCTCGTTCACGGCGCCTGGCACGGCGCCTGGTGCTGGGACAAGGTCGTGCCGCTGCTCGAGGCGGAGGGCCACTCCGTCACCACCGTCGACCTGCCGGGACACGGGGAGAACTCCTCCGACGTCGCCGGCATGACGCTCGACAGCTACGCGCAGGAAGTCGTCGCGCGGGTCGAGGCCGCCGGTGAACCTGTCGTGCTCGCCGGGCACAGCATGGGCGGGATGCCGATCACGCAGGCGGCCGAGCTCGTACCGAACAAGATCGCCGCGCTCGTCTACGTGTGCGCGTTCTTGCCGGGCGACGGCCAGTCCCTGCTCCAGGTCGCCGACGGGGATCCCGCGGCGCAAGTCCTTCCCAACCTCCAGGTTGACGAGGCGGCGGGGCTCTGCGAGGTGGCCGAGGACGCCCGGGTGGCGTGCTTCTACGAGGAGTGCGATCCGGCGGACGCGGCTGCCGCGTCGTCCCGGCTCGTCCCCGAGAGCCTCGCGGCGTTCGCCGCGCCGGCCTCGCTGACGGAGGAGCGCGCCGGCTCGGTGCGTCGCGTCTACGTCGAGTGCCTCCGCGACCACGCCATCTCGATCGCCAAGCAGCGCGAGATGTACGCGGCGCGGCCGTGCGAGCGCGTCCTGACGCTCGACACCGACCACTCGCCGTTCCTCTCGCGCCCGGACGAGCTCGCGGCGCATCTCCTGTCCGTGTAGATGGCCCGGAGTTGGGGGGAGCTGCTGGGCGAGTCCGGCGCCGCGCCGGAGCCTGACGAGCAAGGCGGGCGTCTCTTCACACGCCTGCGCGACTCCCTTTCGAAGTCGCGCCGCGCTCTGACGGGCGAGCTCTCCGCCGCGGCCTTCGATCCCGGCAACGAGCTCGACTGGGAGCGGCTGGAGGAGGCTCTGATCGCCGGCGACGTCGGCGTGCGCGCGACCGCGGAGCTCGTGCGGCGGCTCGAAGCCCGCGGCGAGGTGGGGGATCTGAACGCAGCGCTCGCCGGCGAGGTCACGGAGCTCTTCGGCGAGCCGCCGACTCTCGACGTCAGGCACGGCCCGACCGTCCTCCTCGTCGTCGGCGTCAACGGCACGGGCAAGACGACGACGATCGGCAAGCTCGCCGCGAAGCTCGCGGAGCACGGCCACTCGGTGCTCGTCGCGGCCGCGGACACGTACCGCGCTGCGGCAGAAGAGCAGCTCGAGATCTGGGCGCAGCGGGCGGGAGCGGACTTCGTCGGGTCGGAGCGCGGCGGCGATCCGGCCGCCGTCGCGTACGACGCGGTGGAGGCGGCGACTGCGCGCGGTCGCGACGTCGTGATCGTCGACACCGCGGGGCGCCTCCACACGCAGACGAACCTGATGGAGGAGCTTGCGAAGGTGCGGCGTGTGCTCGCGGGCCGGCTGGAAGGCGCGCCCCACGAGACGCTCCTCGTCGTCGATGCGACGACTGGCCAGAACGGCCTCGAGCAGGCGCGGTTGTTCGGCGAGGCGGTGGGCGTCACCGGCGTCGTCCTCACGAAGCTCGACGGCTCCGCGAAGGGCGGCGTTGCGATCCCGATCGTCTACGAGCTCGGGCTGCCGGTGAAGCTCGTCGGCGTGGGGGAGGGCATCGACGACCTCCGCCCGTTCGACCCTGCCGACTACGCCCGCGCCTTGGTCTCCGGCTAGGCCCGGGTACCCTGGCGCCGTGTTCGACGCCCTGACGGAGAAGCTCCAGAGCGCCCTCGGCGATCTGCGCGGGCGCGGAATCCTCGACGAGGAGGCCGTCTCGCGTGCGATGCGCGAGGTGCGGCTCGCGCTGCTCGAGGCGGACGTCAACTTCGGCGTCGTCAAGGACTTCGTCGCTCAGGTGCGTGAGCGTGCGCTCGGCGAGGACGTGCGGAAGAGCCTTACGCCGGGCCAGCAGGTCGTGAAGATCGTCCACGAGGAGCTGACCGAGCTGCTCGGCGGTGGCGATTCCCGCCTCTCCTTCTCCCAGCGGCCGCCGACGACGATCCTCCTCGCCGGCCTGCAGGGCTCGGGGAAGACGACCGCCGCCGCGAAGCTCGCGCGCCTCCTGCGCGACGAAGGCAAGCGTCCTGCTCTCGTTGCCGCCGACCTGCAGCGGCCCGCTGCGATCGACCAGCTCGTCCAGCTCGGCGCCGAGCTCGACGTCCCCGTCTACGCCGACGAACGGAGCGACCCGGTCAAGGCCGTTCGCGACGGTATCGAGCGCGCGAAGGCCGACGGCCGCGACGTTGCGATCCTCGACACCGCCGGCCGCCTCCACGTCGACGAGCCGCTGATGGACGAGCTCGCCGCCGTCTGCGACGAGGCGAAGCCGACGAACGTCCTGCTCGTCCTCGACGCGATGACCGGCCAGGAAGCGGTCAACGTCGCACAGACCTTCCAGGAGCGGATCGACTTCGACGGAGTCGTGCTCACGAAGCTCGATGGCGACGCGCGTGGCGGCGCGGCGCTTTCCGTCCGGGCAGTCACCGGCCGCCCGATCAAGCTCGCCTCCGCCGGCGAGAAGCTCGACGCGCTCGAGTGGTTCCACCCCGACCGGATGGCCTCCCGCATCCTCGGCATGGGCGACGTCCTGACCCTGATCGAGCGGGCCGAGGCGGCGATCGAATCCGACGAGAAGGAAGAGCTCGAGAAGCGGATGCTGAAGGGCGAGTGCAGCTTCGACGATTTCCTTTCGAGCTACAAGATGCTGCGTCGGATGGGGCCGTTGCAGGGCGTTCTCAAGCTGATTCCCGGCCTCGGCAAGCAGTTGGAAGGGCTCGACGACGTCGACGAGCGCCAGCTGAAGCGGGTCGAGGCGATCATCCTCTCGATGACGCCGCACGAGCGGCGCGTGCCGCACTTGATCGACATGTCCCGCCGCAAGCGGATCGCCGCAGGGTCAGGCACGACGCTGGAGCAGGTCGGCCAACTGCTCGAAACGCGCAAGCAGATGGCGAAGATGATGAAGCTGGCCGGATCGGGCAAGATGCCGTCGTTGCCGGGGATGGCGCCCGGAGCGCCTACCATGGGCGGCGGTCCGCGACCGAGCGCGACCCGCAAGGCGAGTTCAAAACGGAAAAAGAAGAAAGCGAAGAGGTAATCAATGGCAGTGAAGCTCAGGCTGACGCGGGTCGGTTCCAAGAAGAACCCGATCTACCGCGTCGTCGCAGCCGATTCGCGCTCGCCGCGCGACGGCAAGTTCATCGAGATCGTCGGGCGCTACAACCCGCAGTCCGATCCCTCCCTCATCGAGTTCGACGAGGCGAAGGTGCGCGGCTGGCTCGAGAAGGGCGCGCAGCCGTCGGAGACGGTCGCGAAGCTCCTCAAGACACAGGGCATTTCGTAGCCGTGGACGAGCTGGTCGCAGAGCTTGCGCGCCGGCTCGTCGACGAGCCGGACGCGGTCCGGGTCGAGAGTTTCGAGGAAGAGGACGGCACGCTCGTCCTCGAGCTGCACGTCGCCGAGGGCGACGTCGGCAAGGTGATCGGGCGGCAGGGGAGGCTCGCTCGCGCGCTGCGGACAATTGTCCGCGCAGGAGGCGTCGAGGCGGGTCGACGACTGCAGCTCGAGATCGTCGACTAATGGCGCCCGTCGCAGCGCTGTACGACATCCACGGCAACCTGCCGGCGCTGGAGGCCGTCCTCGCCGAGATTCCCGACGACGCGACGATCCTCGTCGGCGGCGATATCTGCGCGGGCGGCGAGCAGCCGGCCAAGGTGCTCGCTCGGCTGCGCGGCCTCGGCGACCGCGTCGTCTGGCTCCGCGGCAACTCCGACCGTGAGCTCTATCCCGGCGAGGAGGGGCTTGCGCCCGCAGACGTGATCGACGCGTCGCGCGCGCGGCTGAGCGAGGACGAGATCGAGTTCCTCCACTCGCTGCCGCCGACGCAGCAGCTCGGCGCCGTCCTCTACTGCCACGCCTCGCCGCGCAACGACGTCGACATCTTCACCGAGCGCACGCCCGAGGAGCGGCTCGCTCCTCTGTTCGAAGGGCTCGACGGTGCGACCGTCGTCTGTGGGCACACCCACACGCAGTACGAGCGCACCGTCGCCGGCGTCGCCATCGTCAATGCCGGCAGTGTCGGGATGCCGTACGAAGAGGAGCCGGGCGCCTACTGGCTCCTCGACCTCGCCCACCGGCGGACGCCTTACGCCGGCGCCGAGCTGAAGGCGACGCGCGAGGAAGCCATCACCGAATTCACCGAACGTGGGCTCTGACCTGGTCTCCGTCGGGCGCGTCGGGAAGCCGCATGGGCTCGACGGCGCCTTCTTCGTCGAAGGCCCGAGCGAGCGGGAGGCCGTCTTCGCCGTGGGCTCGACCCTCGTCGCAGGCGGCGAGCCCGCGAAGGTCGTCACCTCCCGCCGCGGCGCCGGTGGCCGGCCCGTGATCCGGCTCGATCGCGCAGTCGAGCGCGGTGCCGAGCTCGCCGTGGAGCGCGCCGCGCTGCCGGGGCTCGAGTCCGACGAGTTCTACGTCTTCGAGCTCCTCGGGCTGAGCGTCGAGGAGGAGGGCGGCCGCGTGCTCGGACGGGTGCGGGACGTACTCGAGTACCCTGCCAACGACGTGCTCGAGCTCGACTCCGGCGCGTCGCTGCCCCTCGTCGAGGCATGCGTCCGGCAGGTGGATGTCGCCGCCGGGCGGATCGTCGTAGCCGCGGGGTTTGCAGACCCGGATTGAGGCTCCCAGCGATGCGCATCGACGTCTTCACCCTCGTTCCTCACGCCTACGCGTGGCTGACCGAGCAGCGGCCCGTTGCGACCGTCCTCGGGACGGAGCTCGAGCTGCGCCTCTTCAACTACCGCGATTCGACGCCGCTCCGCGCGGGCCAGGTCGACGACGAGCCGTACGGCGGTGGGGCGGGAATGGTCCTCCGCGTGGACGTCGTCGCCGCAGCGCTCGAGGCCGTCTACGGCGGTGAGTCGCCCGGCCCGGTGATCGCGCTGACGCCGAAGGGGCGACCGTTGACGCAGGCGGTCGTGGAGGAGCTCGCGGCGGAGCCCGCGCTGACGCTGCTCTCGGCTCGCTTCGAGGGCTTCGACGATCGGATCGTCGAGCACCTCGCGACCGACGCGATCTCGGTCGGCCCGTATGTCCTTTCGAACGGCGATCTGCCGGCGATGCTCGTCCTCGACGCGGTCGCGCGCCGCCTACCGGGTGCCCTCGCGGAAGGATCCGGCGAGCTCGAGAGCTTCTCGGCGGAGTTCGACGGCGGGCTCGAGCATCCGCACTACACGCGGCCGTCGGAGTTCCGTGGCTGGAGCGTCCCCGACGTCCTGCTCTCGGGAGACCACGCCCGCATCGAGGCTTGGCGGCGCGAGCAGGTGGTGAGGATTCCCACATGAGCGACCGCTGGTTCCCCGACGATCCGGAGGGCGAGGAGAAGGACGCTCCTTCCGAGCCCGCCTCCCACGACTGGCCCATCTACGAGCCGTTCAGGCCGCAGCTGCCGCCGGGCGAAGGAGAGGGGCTCTCGCCGGAGGCGATGGAGGAGCATTTCTCCGGCCCTCGGACGCGCGACCCTCTCGCGAGACTCTTCCCCGGGCTGCCCCGGCGCGTGCGCGTGACCCTCGACTGGATCCTCACGATCGCGGGCGCGGTGCTGATCGTCCTCGCGCTCAAGCAGTGGGTCGTCAATCCGTACCGGATCCCGTCGTCGTCGATGGAGAAGACCCTGAACTGTGCGAAGCCGGCGCAGGGCTGCCTCGGCGACTCGAGCGATCGCGTCCTCGCCTGCCGGATCTGCCTCGACTTCTCCAACCCCTCGCGCGGCGACATCGTCGTCTTCAACACGCCGTCCAAAGCGGCGGCCGAGTGTGGGGAGGGCGGCACGTTCGTCAAGCGCGTGATCGGCCTTCCCGGCGAGACCGTGCGGGAGGACGACTTCGGCTTCATCTGGATCCGCGGCCCCGACTCGAAGGTGTGGGTGAAGCTGAAAGAGCCGTACGTGTCGTCGTCGCGGCGCCTCCTCGACACCGAGCACTTCGGCCAGCAATGGAAGGTCCCGAACGCCTCCTATTTCATGATGGGCGACAACCGGTCGGAGTCCTGCGACTCGCGTTCGTGGGGGTCAGTGCCGCGCCACGACCTGATCGGGCTCGTGTTCTTCGTCTACTGGCCGCCGGACCGGATCAGCTTCCGGTAGCTCGCGGCTCTTAGCTACTCTTGCCGTCGGCCGGCAGGCCGCCTTTCCATGAGCAACGTCATCCAGGACCTCGAGCGCGCCCAGCTGCGCACCGTCCCGCGCTTCAAGGCGGGCGACACGGTGCGCGTCCAGTTCCTGGTGATCGAGGGCACGCGGCGGCGCTTGCAGGCCTTCGAGGGGATCGTTCTCAAGCGGCAAGGCGCCGGCGTTCGCGAGACGTTCACCGTCCGCAAGCAGTCTTTCGGAGTCGGTGTCGAGCGGACATTCCCGCTCCACTCGCCGAAGATCGAGAAGATCGAGGTCATCGCGATCGGCGATGTCAACCGCGCGAAGCTCTACTACCTGCGTGGCCGCGTCGGAAAGAAGGCGCGCGTGCGGGAGCTGCGCTACGGCGCCGGCTCGGAGCGGCCGGCGGCAGTCGACGCGACGCTCGCGGAGACGGCCGAGGCGGAAGTCGTGGAGCCGGAAGCCGCAGACGAGGTTTCGGGCGAGAGCGAGATCGTGGACGAGGTTGTAGAGGCGGACGAAGCCGACGCGGAGGTCGCAGAGACCGAGGCTGCCGGGGAGCCCGTGGCCGACGCTGAGCCCGTGGACGAGGAGCCTGCTGCCGAGGAAGCTCCGGCGGAAGACGCTCCTGCCGAAGACGTCGCGCCCGAGTAACACCTTTTCGCCGACTTCGTAACTCCGGCTGATCGCGGCCGGTCGCCGCGCTAAGGTCGGATTCGTGCAGAAACGGACCGGCCAGAAGCTGCTGCGGTTCGATCGCCGGCTCGGCGCCCGGTTCGTCGCCGGAGCGGACGAGGCGGGGAGAGGCTCGCTCGCCGGGCCGCTCGTCGTCGCGGGAGTCCTGCTCGACTACGGATCGCTCCGCGAGCATCGCGTCCGCCCGCTCGCCTTTCTCAACGACTCGAAGCAGTGCTCGCACGAGCGGCGAGAGGAGCTGTTCCGCGCTGTCATGGGCTGCGCCGAACGGGTGGCGGTGCGCGTCATTCCCCCGGGTGAGATCGACCGCAGCGGGCTCCACCGCTCGAATCTCGCCGGCCTGCGCGCGATGCTCGAGGCGCTGACGCCGCCCGCCGAGGCGTGTCTAGTCGACGGGTTCCGGCTCGGCCCGGCGGCGCCAGAGCACATGGCAGTGATCGACGGCGACGAGAAAAGCGCGGCGATCGCGGCCGCGTCCATCGTGGCGAAGGTGACGCGCGACCGCCTCATGCACCGCCTCGATGCGCTCTATCCCGCCTACGGCTTCGCGCAGCACGTCGGCTACATCACGCCCGGCCACTCGGCGGCCGTGCGGCGGCACGGGCCGTCGGCCGTGCATCGTCTGAGCTTCGACGCACGCTGCTTCAAGGACGAGGCAGCTGCCTAGGGCGGGCGCCGGACAGGCGGCCGAGCGTCGTGCCGTTCGGTGGTACCGGCTTCGCGGCTGGAAGATCCTCGGCGCCAACGTCTGGTGCGCCGGCAACGAGCTCGACCTGATCGTGCGGCGCGGCTCCGTCCTCCGCTTCGTCGAGGTGAAGGAGAAGCGTGGCTCGCGCTTCGGCGATCCACTCGAGATGATCACAGCGGAGAAGCAGCGACGTCTGCGGCGCGCAGCGGAGGCGTGGCTCGGCGCGCGGCCGGATCTCGCGCGGCTCCGGGTCGGCTTCGACGTGATCGCCGTCCGCGAGGGGCGCGTCTCGCGGGTGCCGGAGGCGTTCTAGCGGAAACGTCGAAGTCCGGCGGGTGGCCGTCACGCAAGACGAGCTGTACGCGACGCTGGACCTCGACCTCTCCTGGTCGGAGGCTGCGCTGCCCGAGCGCGTGCGGACGAAGCACGTCCATCGCGTCCACCCGTACCACGGCAAGTTCATACCGCAGCTCGTCGAGATCCTGCTCGGGCGGTACATCGAGCCGGGCGGTCACGTCCTCGACCCGTTCGCCGGCTCCGGCACGACTCTCGTACAGGCGCTCGAGTCGGGCTACGACGCGACCGGCGTCGACATCGCGGCCTTCAACTGCCTCCTGATGCGCGTCAAGACAGCGCCGTACGACCTCGCCGAGCTCGGGGAGGAGCTGCGCGATGCATGCGCGCGGATCGACTCGCTCGTGCCGCGGCGCTCGCGGGTGCCGCGCCGGCGCTACCTGCGCGACTGGTACGCGCCACAGGCGGCGGCGGAACTCTTCGCGTTCCGTGACCTGATCCCTGACTACCGGCACGCAGACGTTCTGCGCGTCGTGCTCTCGCGGGCGGCGCGGTCGGCGCGGCGGGCGGCGCACTTCGACCTCGAGGCGCCGCGCGAGCCGCAGATCGGCGAGTACTGGTGCCACAAGCACCGGCGCACCTGCCGGCCTGTGGAGTCGGCGGCGGGGTTCCTCCGCCGCTACACGCTCGACACGCTCGAGCGGATCGAGGAGTTCGCGCGGGTGCGCGATGTCGAGCGGGAAGCGCGCGTCGTCCACGGCGATGCGCGGGAGGACGCGCTCGGCGGGCCGTTCGACGGCGTTCTCACGTCTCCGCCGTATCCGGGCTTGATCGACTACCACGAGCAGCACCGCTACGCGTACGAGCTCCTCGGGCTCGACGACCGGCGGGAGCGGGAGATCGGGGCGGCCGCGTTCGGCACCTCGCTCGCCGCGATCGAGGCCTACCGCGCCGGCATCGTCGCCGTGCTCGCCCGGGCTGCCGCGGAGCTACGGCCGGGCGCGCCGGTGCTCGTCGTCGTCAACGACCGCCGCGACCTCTACGGCGAGATCCTCGCGCGCGCCGGCCTGCGGCTCGAGGAGCGGCTCCGCCGGCACGTCAACCGGCGCACAGGCCGGCGGGCGGGCGAGTACTACGAAGACGTCCTCGTCGCCCGCCCCGCCTGAGCGTCAGCCGCTACTCACCCCACGGGAGCTCGCTCCACCGCTGCGGACGCTTCACCTCCCACACGCCGCGGCGCTCGGGAGCGCTGGTGTCGACGGGCGAGCCGGCGTCGTGGCGCATCGCAAGCTCGGAGGCGCGATAGATCCGCTTGAGGTCGTCGCGGCGGTTGCCGGTTGCCAGCAGGACGCAGGGGACATCGCCGGTGGCCACGAACGTGTGCCCGGTCAGCGGCGGGCAGTGGACGAAGTCCCAGGTCCGCAGGCGGCGTTCCTGGTCTTCGATCAGGAGGATGCACTCGCCCTGCAGAACGAGGAAGTCTTCCTGCACGGATTCCGCGTGGTAGAGGCCGGCCGGTTGACCGGGCTGCACGACGCGGAGGGTGAAACCGGCGTTCGGCTTCACGTACTCCGTCAGGTCGGGACGACCCCGTAGGACGAACTCGTCTGACTCGAAGATGCAGACCCCGCACCATGCGTCGTTCGTACACCAGGCTGCGTCGGCGGCGTTGACGACGAACCAGCCGGGAGTCACGGGTGCGAGCCCCGATGCAACGGATTCCAGCCGCGCTTCGGCGACCATCGTTTCCTCCTTCAGATTTGAGGTTCGGCAGCGTGCGACAGGCAGCGAGATCGCCGCCTGTGAGCGTGGAGAGGAGAGATCGCTACGCCGGGAACGCCACGGCGGCATTGTACGGCGGCGGCGAATCGCGATGAACCCGGCACGGAGTGGTGACCGTTCCGCTTCTAGCCTCGGTAGATGCTCGCACGCGCGCTCACGCACGCCCTCGTCGGCCTCGAGCCGCGGCGGGTCGACGTCGAGGCGCACATCCGCGACGGTGTCCCGGGTTTCGCCATCGTCGGCCTCGCCGACCGCGCCTGCCAGGAGGCGCGCGAGCGCGTCCGCAGCGGCATCTCCGCCGCTGCGCTGAACTTCCCGACCGGCCGCATCACGGTCAATCTCGCTCCCGCCGAGCTTCGCAAGGAGGGTTCCGGCTTCGACCTGCCGATCGCGCTCGCCGTCCTCGGGGCTTCGCAGCAACTGCCGCGCGCCGCCCTAGAGCGGACCGCTGCCGTAGGCGAGCTCGCGCTCGACGGCCGTCTCCGCCGCGTCGGTGGCGTTCTCGCGGTCGCGGAGGGAGCGCGGAGGCTCGGCGTCGAGCGGCTCCTCTGTCCAGCCGAGTCCGCGCAGGAGGCTGCGCTCGCGGGCGTCCCGGCGGTTCCGATTCACCACCTTGCGGAGGCTGTCGCGTACCTGCGCGGCGAGCTGGAGCTCGAGCCACAGCCCGTAGAGATCCCGAACGGGAACGGCGCCGTGAGCGGGCCTGATCTCGCGGATGTACGCGGCCAGGAGCGCGCGCGGCGCGCGCTCGAGCTCGCGGCCGCAGGCGGCCACAATCTTCTCCTTGCGGGACCGCCGGGGACAGGCAAGACGATGCTCGCTCGCCGCCTGCCGGGAATCCTCCCGCCGCTCGACGCCGAGGCGGCGCTCGAGGTCACCCGCATCCACTCGATCGCGGGGCTCGTCGACGGCAACCGGCCGCTCGTCTCGTTGCCGCCGTTCCGCGCACCGCACCACAGCGCTTCGACGGCCGCCATCGTCGGCGGCGGGCCGCACCTGAGGCCGGGAGAGGCGAGCCTGGCGCACCACGGCGTGCTCCTGCTCGACGAGCTCGCGGAGTTCCGGCGGGACGCGCTCGAGTCGCTGCGGCAGCCGCTCGAGGATGGCTTCGTCTCGGTGGCGCGTGCCGCCGGACGGGTCGTCTTTCCCGCCCGCTTTCAGCTCGTCGGGACGATGAACCTCTGCCCGTGCGGTGGACGCGGCGATCCCGGCGCGCAGTGCAGCTGCTCGGCGCAGCGGCTCGCGCACTACCGGGACAAGCTCTCGCGCGCGCTCCTCGACCGCTTCGACCTCGTCGTGGCGATGCCGCGCGTGCGCGGGGAGGAGCTCGCGACCGCCGGCGGGGAGCCGTCGGAACCGGTGCGCGCTCGCGTCGTCGCGGCGCGGGAGCTGCTCGCTGCTCGCCCGCCGAAGCGTGAGGCAAGCGCGGACGACCTGCTCCGCAACGCCGTCGACCGGCTCCATCTCTCCGGACGCGGCCACGCGCGCGTCGGTCGTGTCGCCCGGACGATCGCCGCGCTTGCGGCTTCGGAGTCGGTGCGGGCGGAGCATGTGGCCGAGGCTCTTTCCTATCGCTCGCCCGACGAGTTGCGGGATGTCTGAGTCTGCGCTCGCGGCGTTCGCGTCCGAGACGGGCACGCATCTCATCCGTCCGCCGCGCGGCGCCCGCTGGGCGGGTTTTCTCCGCCGCTTCGACGAGCGCGCCTGGGTGGAGAAGCTCGCGGCGGACGGCTATCGCTTTCTCGGGCGATCCGCACCCGAGTTCCCGCCCCTGCTGCGCGCGATCCACGACCCGCCGCCCGGCTTGTTCCTGCGTGGGGAGGCTGACCCGGAGCTACTCGCGCAGCCGGCGGTCGCCGTCGTCGGCGCGCGGGCCTGCTCGGGCTACGGCTCCTCCGTCGCTCGCAGCCTCGCGCGCGAGCTCGCGGCTGCCGGTCTCGTTGTCGTGAGCGGTCTCGCGCGCGGGATCGACGCCGAGGCGCACCGCGGCGCCCTCGAGGCCGACGGCGCGACGGTTGCCGTGCTCGGCTGCGGCATCGACCGCGACTATCCGGCTGCGCACGCCGAGCTTGCGCGTCGCGTCGCAGCGACGGGCCTGATCGTCTCCGAGTATGCGCCGGGCGTCGAGCCGGCGCCGTGGCGGTTCCCGGCTCGCAACCGCATCGTCGCCGGCCTCTGCGCAGCGACTGTCGTCGTGGAGGCGCGCGAGCGCAGCGGCGCGCTGATTACGGCCGACCTCGCTCTCGAGGAGGGAAGGGAGGTCTTCGCGGTTCCCGGCGAGATCACATCCGCGCTCTCGGCGGGGACGAACGACCTCCTCAAGCTCGGCGCGTCGCCGCTCACCTCCGCGACGGACGTCTTCTCCTCGTTCGGGATCGAACCGGCGCCGAGGCCCGGGGAGGACTCGCCTCTGCTCGAGCTGCTGCTTGCCAGCGCGGACGAGCTCGTCCGCCAGACCGGCCTCGCCGCCGGGGAGGTTGCGCGCGCGCTCGTCGAGCTCGAGCTCGCAGGGCGTGTGGCCGTCCACGAAGGGGTTTACCGTGCTGTCTCGTGAATCCGTACTGGCTCGAGGACGAGGCGCCGCCGCGCGCCTCGACGCAGGTCGACGACCGCGCCGACGTGGCGATCGTCGGCGCTGGCGTGACCGGCTGCTCCGCCGCGCTGCGGCTCGCCGAAGGCGGGCTGCGCGTCCGCGTCCACGACGCGCGTGGCGTCGCGTCGGGAGCGAGCGGCCGCAACGGCGGCTTCGCGCTCCGCGGCGGCGCCGCTCGCTACGACGTCGCGCGGGAGACCTACGGCGCGGAACGGGCGCGCGCCTACTGGCAGTGGACGGAGGAGGCACTGGACCGGATGGCCGAGCTCGCCGGAGACGCACTGCGCCGGCCGGGCAGCTACCGCCTCGCCGCCGACGAGGAGGAGCGCGAAGGGATCCGGCTCGAGTACGAAGCGTTACGCGAGGACGGCCTCGACGGCGACTGGCTCGACGACGTTCCCGGCGGCGCGGCGGGGAAGTTCCTCGGCGCGATCTCGCATCCGAGCGACGGCTCGCTCCAGCCCGCCCGCTTCGTCCGCCGCCTCGCTGCGCGCGCCGCCGACGCCGGCGCCGAGTTCCGCGAGCACGATCGCGTCGAGGACATCGAGGCGCTCGATGCTGACCGCGTCCTCGTCGCCACCGACGGCTACGGGCACGGGCTGGTGCCCGAGATCGCCGACCTCGTCTGGCCGACGCGCGGCCAGGTAATCGCGAGCGCGCCGCTCGACCGAGTCCTCTACGATCGCCCGCATTACGCGCGCCAGGGCTTCGACTACTGGCAGCAGCTGCCCGACGGACGCATCCTGCTCGGCGGCTTCCGCGACGTCTCGATCATGGACGAGCTGACCGACGTCGAGGAGACGACCCCGGCCATCCAGGCGTCGCTCGAGTCATTCCTCCACGAGCTGGCGGGAGAGGAGGTCGAGGTCACGCACCGCTGGGCCGGCATCTTCGGCCTGACCCAGGACATGCTCCCGCTCGTCGGCGCCGTGCCGGGCCGCGACGGCCGCGTCTGGTTCGCCGGCGGCTACTCCGGCCACGGCAACGTCCTCGGCTTCGCCTGCGGCGAGCTCGTCGCGGACGCGCTGCTCGGCGACACGTCCTCGCCGCAGCTCGAGCTGCTCGACCCGGTGCGGTTCTCCGACTAGAGGTTCTTGACGTCCGCGATCAGCGCGTCGATCGACGCCTTCGCGTCCCCGAACAGCATCACGGTCTTCGGGTTGTAGAAGAGCGGGTTCTCGATCCCGGCGAAGCCAGGGTTCATCGACCGCTTGAGGACGACGACCGCCTGCGCCTCGTCGACGTTGAGGATTGGCATTCCGTAGATCGGCGAGCCCTGGTTCGAGCGCGCGTCCGGGTTGACGACGTCGTTCGCGCCGACCACGACCGCGACATCGGTGCGTGAGAACTCCGAGTTCGCGTCGTCCATCTCCTTCAGCTGCGGATACGGGACGTTCGCCTCGGCGAGGAGCACGTTCATGTGGCCGGGCATCCGCCCCGCGACCGGATGGATCGCGTACGAGATCTCGACGCCCTTCGACTCGAGCAGGTCGGCGAGCTGGCGGACGTCGTGCTGCGCCTGCGCGACCGCTAAGCCGTAGCCGGGGACGAAGACGACCTTGTGCGCGTACGCGAGCATCACCGCGACGTCCTCGGCGCTCGCGCTCCGGACGGTTCCTCCTCCGTCGCCGGCGGCGACCGCAGCGGCCTCGGCGCTCACCTGGCCGAACGCGCTGAAGAGGAGATTGCCGAGCGACCGGTTCATCGCCTTGCCCATCATCAGCGTGAGCAAGGTTCCGGACGCGCCGACGAGCATGCCGGCGACGATGAGGACGTTGTTCTCGAGCTCGAAGCCGCCGATCGCGACGGCGAGGCCCGTGAAGGCGTTGAGCAGCGAGATGACGACTGGCATGTCGGCGCCGCCGATTGGGAGGACGAAGAGCACGCCGAAGAGCGCGCCGCCGCCGACGACGATCCAGAGGATCCACTGATCCTGCACGCCCGCGGAGAGCGCGACAGCGAAGGCGGCGAGCGTCCCGAGCAGGACGAGGTTGCCGACGTTCTGGCCCGGATACGTGATCGGCCGGCCGCCGATCAGCTCTTGCAGCTTCGCGAAGGCGACCATCGAGCCGGCGAAGGAGACCGCGCCGATCAGGCCGGACAGCGCGATCGCGACGAGCACGTCGATGTGCGGGCGGCCCGCGAGGGGGAGGATTCGGTGGATCTCCGCCAGGGCGATCAGGGCCGCCGCGCCGCCGCCGACGCCGTTGAACAGCGCCACCATCTGCGGCATTGCGGTCATCTTCACCTTGCGTGCCGCGACCGCTCCGAAGCCGCCGCCGACGATCATCCCGATCACAAGCGCCCACCAGCTCGTGTGGCCGGCCTTCACCCAGGTGACGGCGATCGCGACGAGCATCCCGGCGGCGCCGATCTGGTTGCCGCGACGTGCGGTCGCGGGGTTGGAGAGGTAGCGCAGCGCGAGGATGAACGTGACGATCGGGATGAGGTAGAGGACGTCGCTCAGGTTGGTGCTCACGGCGTGTCGCCCTTACCGTCCTGCGACGCGTCGACCGGCTTCGCGGGCTCCCGCTTCTTGAACATCTCGAGCATCCGGTCGGTGACGACGAAGCCGCCGACGACGTTGGCGGAGCCGAGCACGACGGCGAGGAACCCGATGATCCAGGTGAGCGGCCCCTTGCCCGGCTGGGCGAGGACGATCATCGCGCCGACGACGACGATGCCGTGGATCGCGTTCGTCCCCGACATCAAAGGCGTGTGGAGCATCGTCGGCACCTTCGAGATCACCTCGAAGCCGAGGAAGATCGCGAGAACGAGAATCGTGACCTCGAAGACCAAGAGCATCGTGTGGCTCACGCGGCGGCTCCTTCCTTCTTGCCGGCGACGCAGGCGCCGCTCGTGATCTCGTCCGACCAGTCCAGCGTCAGCTCGCCCTCGGGCGCGAGGTGGAGGAGGAGCGCCTGCACGTTGCGCGAGTAGAGCGTCGACGCGTGGTATGGCATCGTGCTCGGGAGATTCGTGAGCCCGACGAGCGTGACGCCGTCCTGCTCCACGATCTCGCCCGGCTTGGTCAGTTCGCAGTTGCCGCCGCTGTCGGCGGCGAGGTCGACGATCACGGAGCCGGGCCGCATCGCCTCGACCGCGGAGGCCGGGATGATCTTCGGCGCGGGGCGTCCGGGGACTGCGGCTGTCGTGATCACGACGTCGAAGCCTCCGATCCGCTCCTCGAGCGCGCGCTGCTGCGCCTCCATTTCCTCCGGCGTCAGCTCGCGCGCGTAGCCGCCTTCGGCTTCGGCGCCCGTGACGCCGAGGTCGAGCCAGTTCGCGCCGAGGCTCTCGATCTGCTCGCGCACGGCCGGGCGGACGTCGAAGCCCGTCGTGACCGCTCCGAGCCGGCGGGCCGTCGCGATCGCCTGCAGGCCCGCGACGCCCGCGCCGATCACGAGCACCTTCGCGGGCGGCACGGTGCCGGCGGCGGTCATCAGCATCGGGAAGAAGCGGGGGAGAGTCTCCGCGGCGAGCAGGGCGGCCTTGTAGCCGCCGACGGTCGCCTGCGACGAGAGCGCGTCCATCGACTGCGCACGCGTGATGCGCGGGATCGACTCGAGCGCGAACGCCGTCACGCCGCGTCCTGCCAGCGCGTCGAGGCCTGCCGGATCGGAGAGCGGCTCGAGGAAGCCGAGCAGGACCTGGCCTGACCGCAGCTTCGCGACCTCGTCCGCCGATGGCTTCCGCACTTTGACGACTGCGTCCGCTTCCCACGGATCGCCGATCGTCGCGCCGGCCTCCGTGTAGTCGGCGTCGGGGAACGATGCGGGGACGCCCGCGCCGGACTCGACGACGATTTCGAAGCCGCCGTTGACGAGCTTGGCGGCCGTCTCGGGGACAAGCGCAACTCGGCGCTCGCCCGGCGTCGTCTCCCGCGGAATCCCGACCCTCATCTGTGTCGATCCTATGCGAGCGCGCGCCGCCGTCCTCCGTGATCTGCCGCAGGGCGGCTGCGCGATAGCCTCGCTCCGTCGTGACGCATTTTGTGGCCTCCTACGGACTCTGGGTCGTCTTCGCCGTCGTCTTCCTCGAAGTCGCCGGACTGCCGTTCATTCCGGGCGAGACGGCGCTCATCACGGCCGCCGCACTCGCCTCGCAGGGGCACGGCAACATCGTCGCGATCATCGCGCTGGCGATCGTGGCCGCGGTCTTGGGAGCGCTGTTCGGCTACCTCGTCGGCCACCGCTGGGGACGCGAGGTGCTCGGGCGTTGGCCGTGGTTCGAGCGCGTCACGCGCAAGGGAGTCGAGCGCTCGCAGGAGTTCTTCGACCGCCACGGCTCGAAGGCCGTCTTCCTCGGCCGCTTTGTCCCCGTACTCCGCGCGACGCTCGGCTGGATGGCGGGGATCGCCCGGATGCGCTTCCGCAGCTTCCTCCTCTGGAACGTCGTCGGAGCCGCGGCGTGGGGCTGCTTGATCGGCCTTCTCGCGTACTACGTCGGGGAGGCGGTGATCAACGCGGTCGAGCGCGATCTCGGGATCGGAATCGGAGCGATCGCCGCGATCGTCCTCCTGCTCGCCGGCATCCACCTGTTGCGACGGAGGTTCGAGAAGACGTAGGAGTCGGGGCCGGGGCGCGGAATCCGTTCCGGCATGCTCGTCTCGATCTCTCGCGCGCTCGAGCAGCGCGACCGGACGTTCGGCCACGGTGCCCGGGTAGCCGCGCTCGCGGAGCCCATCGCGGTGCAGCTCGGCTGGGACCGAGACAGGATCCGGCTCCTCCGGCTGGCGGCGCCGCTGCACGACATCGGCAAGGTGCAGGTACGGCCGCAAGTGCTCGCCAAGCCAGGCCCGCTCACGCTCGAGGAGCAGGCGGAGATCCGGCGCCATCCGACCGCGGGAGCGCAGCTCGTCCTGCCGTTGAGGCGCTACCGCGACACGCTCCCCTACGTCCTCTTCCACCACGAGCGCTGGGACGGTGAGGGCTATCCGGCCGGTCTGCACAGGCGCGGCATCCCGCTCGAGGCGCGCATCCTCGCCGTCGCGGACGCCTTCGATGCCATGATCTCGCCGCGCGCCTACCGGCAGGCACTGAGCCACGAGCACGCGCTCGCCGAGGTGGAACGCGGCGCGGGCACGCAGTTCGACCCGCAGGTCGCCGAGCTCTTCGTCGCCACGTGGGCCGAGGGCTGGGACACCTGGCTCGCGGCCGCTGTCTGAGCTAGAGACTCGCCCAGACCTCGAGCTTCGCGCGAACTCTTCCGATCACTTCGTCGGTGAACTCGCTGCTGCCGAGGTGACCGCCGAGGTCGGGTGTGCGTGCTCCCTGCCCGACCGCCTCGAGGCACGCCTCGCGGATCGCGCGACCCGCCTGCTGCGCCTCGTCGCCGGCATGGGAGAGGAGTGCCGCCCCTGCGAGGATCATCGCCATCGGGTTCGCGACGTTCTTCCCGTAGAGCGACGGAGCCGTTCCGTGAGCGGCCTCGGCCATGATCGCCGCCGGCTCGAAGTCCTCCTCGAACGCGACCAGCAGTGACTCTGAGCCCGCGATCGAGCCGAAGAGCGGTAGCACGAGGTCGGAGAGGATGTCGCCGTCGCGGTTCAGCGCTGGAATCACGAGCGGGTCGCCGGAGGACGAGAGGAGCAGCGCGAAGGTCGCGTCGATCAGCTGCGGCTCGTAGGGGACATCGGGATGCCGCTCGGCCGACGCGTCCATCTCCTCCTTGAGCATCCCTTCGTACGTCGGGCTGACCGTGTACTTCGGCCCGCCGAAGACCTTCGCGCCCGTCCGCTCCGCCTGACGGAACGCGAACTCGGCGACCGCGCGACAGATCCGGCGCTCGATCCGCTCCGTGCGGAACGCGACCTCGTCGTCTCCCTCGCCCTCGCGCCATTCCTTGGCGCCGTACGCGTCGCCGACGGCCATCCGGACGATGGAGATCGGAGCGTGGACACCGCCTAGCGGCGCGATGCCGGGGATGCGCCGGCCCGTGCGGACGATCACCTTGCCGCCGATCTCCTCGCGGAGGATCCGGTTCGGCGAACCGACGTCGCCGCGGCCCTCCGGCGTGACGGTCGCGGCCTTGAGGCCCAGGCCGTGCTCGCGAATCGCGGCCGCCGCCTCGTGGACGATCCCGTTGCCGGTCGCGCGGCGCTGCTCGAGCGAGAGATCGAAGCGGATGACCTCGAGAGAGATGCCGGTTACGTCCGGCGCGAGGACACGGAGGCTCTCCTCGAGGAGCTCCTGCCCGGTCTCGTCCCCCTCGAGGACGACGATTGTCCGCTCGTCGCGCATCCGCGGCCACTTTAGTGTCGTTCTCGCAAGACATGCCGACGAGAACGGGACGGAAAGGAGCGTTTCGCTACCGCGACTCGCGCGGGCGCGAGATTCGCGACGCGGCGACGCGCGAGCGGATCGAATCGCTTGCCATTCCCCCGGCCTGGAAGGACGTCTGGATCTCACCGCGTCCGTACGCGAAGCTCCAGGCGACCGGACGCGACCGGGCCGGCCGCAAGCAGTACCTGTATCACCCCGACTATCGCGCCCAGCAGGAGAAGGAGAAGTACGGCCGTCTGATCCTGTTCGGCGAACGGTTGCCCGCGCTCCGCGCGGCGATGGCCGAGCATCTCGACAAGGACGAGCTCGATCGCGAGCGGGTTTCCGCTGTTGCGTTGCGGCTGATCTCGCTCGGCTGGTTCCGCGTCGGATCGGAACGCTACGCCCGCGAAGGGACGTATGGAGTGACCACGCTGCTGCGCCGGCACATTCACGTTCGCGGGCGTCGCATTCACCTCTCGTTTCGCGCCAAAGCCGGCATCCACGTCAACTCGGAGCTCGTCGACGAGGAGCTCGCCGACGCGATTTGCGGGCTGCTCGCCGTAAAGGGCGGGGCGCGCGTTTTCAAGTACCGCTGGGAGGACGGGCTCTACAACCTCACGAGCAAGCAGCTCAACGACTACGTGAAGCTCTATCTCGGCGAGGAGTTCTCCGCCAAGGATTTCCGGACGTGGGGAGGGACGCTCCTTGCTGCGATCTACCTCGCCGAGCGGTGCGAGCGGGAAGGCTTCCCCGACTCCGAAACAACCCAGAAGCGATCCGTCACAGCTGTGATGCGGCGAGTCGCGAAGCAGCTCGGAAATACACCGGCGGTCTGTCGCGCCTCATATGTCTCGCCGGCCGTCATCGAGCAATACCTCGACGGCAGAACGATCGACGATTTTCGTCCCAGGCATTTGCGCGTAGTAAAAGCGCGGGATGTCGGGCTATCGCCTGAAGAGCAGGCGATGCTCAGCCTGCTCCGCTCATGGCGAATTCGGGAGGCACGAAAGGCCGTGTAGTTCTTGTACGCTTTCGCGCGTCGTTCCCACTTCGAGGAGGAAATCATGGCCCGCAAGATCATTCTCGTTTGCGACAAATGCGGCAAGGAAGTCGAAGAGGCCAGGGGTGCCGTCCTCCGCGTCACGTACTCGGACGCCCGTCGCGGGTCGAAGCAGGCCGACCTTTGCGACTCGTGCGCCGGCAACATGCCCGGCCGCGCCGTCGCCCGCCGCGGCCGCAAGCCGAAGTCTGTCGCCTAGCTCGCGAAGCCTGCGGAGACGCGACGCGTTTCCGCGGTAGCCTCAGTAGGTGCCGCTCCGCCTGATTGCGGGACCCGCGAACGCGGGCAAAGTCGAGCTTCTGCTCGAGCGGTATCTCGCCGCGCTCGAGGCGGGCGAGGCGGTTCTCGTCGTCCCGAACCGGGCGGACGTCGACCGCGTCGAGCGGGAGTTGCTCGCCCGGCGCGGCGCCCTGCTCGGCGGCTCCATCGCAACCTTCGACGACCTTTTCGAGCGGATCGCACAGGACGGCGAGGACGATCGGAAGCCGCTCGGGCGAGCCGAGCGCGCCTTCGTCGTTCGCCGCGTCGTGGGCGGCGCCGCGCTTGCCGGCTTCGCAGAGTCGGCGGCACGCGGCGGCTTCGCCGACGCACTGCTTCAGACGCTCGACGAGCTCGAGGCCGGACTGCTCGAACCTGACGCAGTCGGCGGCGAGCTCGGCTCGCTCTGGGCCGCGTACCGGCGAGAGCTCGAAGCGCTCGGCCGCTCCAATCGAGGCATCCGCCGTCGCCGCGCCGTGGAGCGCCTCCGCTCGGATCTCGCTGCGTGGCCGGGTGAGCCCGTCTTCGCCTATGGCTTCGAGGACCTCACCGGCGCCGAGTGGGCGCTGCTCGAGGCTCTTGCGGCGCGCGCCGAGGTCACCGTCTCACTTCCGTACGAGCCGGGACGCGCAGCGTTCGCGTCGCTCACCCGCACGGCGGAGGATCTCGCGCGGCTCGCTGCAGGCTCGGTCGAGGAGCTGCCGCCGCGCTACGGCGCCATCGCACCGCCGGCACTCGCGCATCTCGAACGGGCTCTCTTCGTCGACGACCCCGGCGAGGCGCCGGCGATTGAAGGCGCGATCCGCTTCTTCGAGGGAGCAGGCAGCCGCGGCACGCTGGAGCTCGTCGGCGAGGAGCTGCTGGCGCTTGTGCGCGCCGGCACGCAGCCCGAGCGAATCGGTCTCGTCGTGCCGGGCACTGAGCGTGTTCGCGCGGCGCTCGACACGGTGCTCGGCCAGTTCGGCATCCCGTACTCCGTCGACGGCGAGCTGCGCGTGACGCAGACGCCGCTCGGCCAGGCGCTCACCGCGCTGTTGCGCTTTGCCTGGGCGGGTGGGACGCGCAACGACCTGTTCGCCTTCCTCCGCTCACCGTTCTCCGGCCTCGAGCGGCGCGCGGTGGACTTCGTCGAGGGACGGCTGCGGGGTCGCGCGGTGCAGGCGCCCGAGCGCGTCGTCGAAGAGGCTGAGCGCTTCCGCGGAGGTCCGCTGCCGGCGCTCGAGGAGCTCCGCGCGGCTGAGGATCCGGTGACTGCTGTACGGGAGCAGGCGGCGCGGATGCTCCGGGCGGCGCACGGAGTCGAGCGGCCGCCGGCGGATGAGCCGAGCCGCCTCGACCTGCGCGCCTACGACGCCATCCTCCGGCTGCTCGCCGAGCTCGACGGCTGGCGGGAGCTGACCGGCGCTCTGGGCCGGGAGGACGTCCTCGCGGCGGTCGAGCGGCTGACGTTGCGGCCGCAGAGAGGGGACGAGGCCGGCCGGGTCGCGGTCGTCGACCTCCTGCGCGCGAGAACGCGGCGCTTCGACGCGACGTTCGTGCTGGGGCTCGAGGAGGGCAGCCTGCCGCGGCGCGGCGGCGGTTCGCCGTTCCTCGACGACGACGCGAGGCGGGAGCTCGACGAGCGCGGCGCGAGGCTCGTACGTCCGGACTCGGTCTCCCGTGACCGCTACCTCTTCTACACGGCATGCACGCGCGGGGCGCAGCGGCTCTACCTCGTGCGCGAGGCGGCGGACGATGATGGAAGCCCGCGCGAGGCGAGCCCGTTCTGGCACGAGGCGCAGGAGCTCTTCGACGCGGATGACGTTCGCCGCTGGACGAGCAGGCGGCCACTCTCCGCGTTGACGTGGCAGCTCGACGAGGCGCCGACCGAGCGGGAGCGGCTGCGCTCACTCGCCGAGCTCGCGGCTCGCGACGGGGCGACTGCCGATTCGCTCGCGCGCGCGAACGGCTGGGACCGCCGGCTCGAGCGGGCGCGCGGCGCTTTCAGGCGGCCGACGCTGATCACGCATCCGCTCATCCTCGAGCAGCTGCAGTCGCGCAGCGTCATCGGCGTCACCGAGCTCGAGCGCTTCGCCGACTGCTCCTCGGCGTGGTTCGTCGAGCGGTTCCTCTCCCCGAAAACGATCGACGCGGAGCCCGACGCGATGCAGCGCGGCTCGGTCGCGCACACGGCGCTCCACCGCTTCTTCGCGCGCATCCCGGCGGAGCTCGGCGTCGAGAAGCTCGAGCCTTCCCATCTCGAGGAGGCGAAGCGCCTGATGCGCCGGTGCCTCGACGACGCGCTCGGTGGCGTGCGGATGGATCTCACGGAGATGCAGCTGCGCGAGCTCGACCAGACGCTATGGCGCGACCTCGAGGCGCTCGTGGAGGAGGAGTGCGAGTCGGAGCTGTCGCTCGTGCCGCGCCGCTTCGAGGTCTCCTTCGGGAACGAGCGGGCAGCGCCGGAGCTGCAGCGCGGCCTCGAGCTCGCGCCCGGCCTGACGCTCTCCGGGAAGATCGACCGGATCGATGTCGATCCGTTCGGCGCGCGCGGGATCGTGCAGGACTACAAGTCGGGCAAGCACGCGCACTCGGCGGCCGAGATCGAGCGCGAGCTGCGCCTCCAGATCCCGCTCTACATGCTCGTCCTCCGCGACCTCGTCGGGCTCGAGCCGCTCGGCGGGCTCTACCGGCCGCTCGCCGGAGCGCGCCGCGCGCGCGGCCTCGTGCGTGCCCAAGAGGCGGAGACCTTGCCCGGCTACGTGAAGAGCGACTATCTCGACGAGGAGGCGTTCTGGGGTGTCGTCGATTCCGCCAAGGCGACGGCGAGCGCGCTGGCGGAGCGGATCCGCGAGGGAGACGTCCACCACGACCCGCGCGGCGGCGACTGCCCCACGTGGTGCGACCTCTGGCCGATCTGCCGGATCGAGCGTCCGTGACCGCGTACGAGTTGAACGAGCAGCAGCTCGCCGCGGTCGAGGCGACCGGCGAGGTCTTCGTTTCGGCGGGAGCCGGCACCGGCAAGACGGCCGTGCTCGTCGAGCGGGTCGTCCGCGCCGTCTGCGACCGCGGTCTCGACGTCGACTCGATTCTCGTCATCACGTACACGCGTCGCGCGGCTGGCGAGCTGCGGACGCGGATCCGGGCGGCGCTCGCCGAGCGGGGACGGCACGACCTCGCGCGGGAGCTTGACGGCGCCTGGATCTCGACGATTCACGGCTTCTGCAACCGGCTGCTGAAGGCGTATCCGCTCGCCGCGGGGCTCGACCCGCGCTTCCGCGAGCTCGACGAAGCGCAGGGGGCCGTCCTCCGCTCGGAGGCGTTCGGAGAGGCGCTCGCGGAGTTCCTCGCTGCCGGCGATCCGCAGCGGCTCGAGCTGCTCGCGACGTACGGGAGCGCCGGGTTGCGCCGGATGCTGACGACGGTCTACGAGACGCTGCGCGCTGCCGGACGCGATCTCGACCTCGCTGTCGCGCCTCGCCCCGAGCTCCGCGAGCGCGTCGAGGAGCTGCAGACAGCCGCGCAAGCGCTCGCCGCCGATCCCGCAGCAACCGAGACGCAGAACCGCGCGGCGACAGCGCTGCTCGAGCTCTTGCAGCGCGACACCCGTCCCGATCGCCTGATGGGGCTCGGGAACTTCAAGGCCCGCGGCGATCGCGCCGCCGCCTATTGCGACGCTCTCGCCGCGGTCGAGCAGGCTGCGCTCGACGAGGCGGCCGCCCGAGATCGCGCGCTTTTGCAGGAGCTGCTGACGGCGTTCGCGGCGAAGTACGACGAGGCGAAGGCGCAGGAGTCCGCGCTCGACTTCGAGGATCTCCAGCTCGAGGCGCGCGATCTCCTCCGCTCGCAGCCGGAGATCCGCGAGCGCGAACGGTCGCGTTTCCGCACGATCCTCGTCGACGAGTTCCAGGACACGAACCGGCTGCAGACGGAGATCGTCGAGTTGCTGCGCGCGCCCGACACGGAGCTCTTCTTCGTCGGCGACGAGTTCCAGTCGATCTACGGTTTTCGCCACGCCGACGTGCAGGTCTTCCGGGAGCGGCGCGAAGCCGCCGCGACGCTCCTCTCTCTGACGCTCAACTACCGCTCGCGGCCGGAGGTGCTCGCGGCGGTCAACCACCTCTTCGGCGACCACTTCGGCGGCGAGTTCCAGGAGCTGACCGCGGCGGTCGAGTTCCCCGATCCCGTCTTTGGCCATCCGGTCGAGCTGCTCGTGACCGACAAGGAGAGCTACAAGGACACGGGCACCCACTGGCGGCGCGGCGAGGCGCGGGCCGTCGCGCGGCGCGTGCGCGAGCTCGTGGACGCGGGGACGGCGACGGCGGGCGAGATCGTCCTTCTCTTCGCGGCCGGCACCGACGCAGAGTGGTACGAGCAGGAATTGCGGCGCGCCGGGCTGCCGACCTATCGCGCGACGGGGAAGGGCTACTTCGGACAGCAGCAGGTCGTCGACATGCTCATGTACCTGCGGCTTCTTCAGAACCGCTACGACGACGAAGCGCTGCTCGCGGTCCTGGCGTCGCCGTTCGTCGGCGTCTCGAACGACGCACTCTCGCTGCTGCGCCGGGTCGCCTCGAAGCGGCCGCTCTTCTCCGGCGTCGAGCACTCGCTGCCGCCAGGTCTCGCCGAGCGGGACGAGCGGCTCATGCGCGCCTTCCGCCAGCGCTACGACCGGCTCGTCGCAGCGATGCCGCGGCTCTCGCTCGAGCGCCTCTGCGAGCAGCTCGTCGCCGAGCACGACTACGACCTCGCGGTGCTCGCGCAATGGGACGGCCGGCGTCGTTACGCCAACATGCGCAAACTCGCCCGTCTCGCGCGCTCCTACGAGGAGCTGCGCGGGCCTGACGTCGAGGGCTTCGTCCGCTTTGTGGCGGAGCAGGAGGCGGTCGGCGCGCACCAGCTCGAAGCGGTCGCGGAGGAGGAGGGCGCCGACGCGGTGCGCCTTCTCACGATCCACGCGGCGAAAGGCCTCGAGTTCAAGGTGGTGATCGTCGCCGACGCCGGCCGCGATCGCGTCGCGCCGTCGCCGGACGAGATTCTCGCCCTACCGGACGGCCGTTTCGGCTTCCGCGTCGCCGATCCCGTCACGACGAAGCGGCGCGGCGCCTTCGACTACGACGAGGTCAAGGAGGCGCGGCAGGAGGCCGAGCAGGCGGAGCGGCTGCGCCTCTACTACGTCGCGATGACGCGCGCGAAGGAGCGGCTGATCGTCTCCGGCTCCGTCGACTTCGGCTCCGAGCGCGAGGCGCCGACACCGATCGCCTGGGTGCTCGACCGCCTGCAGGCCGACGAGGAGCTGGCGGCCGCCGGCGACGCGCCGGTCGAGCTCGCACGGGAGCACGCGCGGCTGCTCGTCCGCGTCGACCGCTTCCGGGAGGACGCGGCGGAGCCCGTAGCGGCCGTCGAAGAGCAGGAAGCCGAGGAGACTCAGCTGGCTCTGTTCGCGGCACTGGAGGACGTCGGGCCGGCGCATCCGCCGGCGCCGCTCCTGCCGGAGCTCGCCGCCGTCGCTACGCCGCCGCTTATGCGCGTCCGCCGGCTCTCCTTCACCGCGCTCTCGACCTTCGAGCAGTGCGCCTACAAGTACTGGGCGCGCTACGGGATTGGGATGGCGGAGCAGGACACGCCGCGCGGCGAGGACGGTATGTCGGGGATCGAGGTCGGAAGCCGCGTCCACGAGCTGCTCGAGCACGTGGATCTCGCTGCGCCCGTCGTTCCCGAGATCGAGGACGAGCGCGTCCGCGCGCTCGTGGCCGCGTACTGCGACTCCGAGCTCGCGCGCCGGGTCGCGGCCCTGCCGGGCGTCGCGAAGGAACGCCACTTCACCTTCGAGCATGACGGCGTCCTCGTCCACGGCTTCCTCGACGTGTTGCAGCTCGCGGCAGGACGGGCTCTCGTCGTCGACTACAAGACGAACCTGATCGGCGACTCGTCGCCCGAGGAGATCGTCGAGGCGGACTACCGGCTGCAGCGCCTCGTCTACGCGCTCGCTTGCTTCCGCGCCGGCGCGGAGGAGGTCGAGGTCGTCTACCAATTCCTCGAGCGGCCGGACGCGCCCGTCGAGGCCGGCTACTCGCTTGCCGACGTCCCCGAGCTCGAGGCCGAGTTGTCGGCTGCAATCGCGCGGATCCAGGCGGGGGAGTTCCGGCCGACACCGAGCGAGTTCGCGTGCTCCGGCTGTCCGGCTCTCGATCTCGTCTGCGCCGGACCGCGCCTGCGCCAGCCGCCCGAGCTCGTTGCCTCGTAGCTTCGTCAAGGAGGCGCGGCAGCGCGTCGGGCCGAAGTCCGAACGCATCGGTCCGATCATCGAGCGGCTCGCGATCGAGCACGCGGACGCCGCGATCGCACTCCGCTTCCGCAGCCCGCTCGAGCTGCTCGTCTCGGTGATGCTCTCAGCGCAGACGACCGACGTGAACGTCAACCGGGTCACGGAGAAGCTCTTCATCAAGTACCACAAGCCCGAGGACTACCTCGCCGTCCCGCAGGAGGAGCTCGAGCGCGACATCTTCGCGACCGGCTTCTACCGGCAGAAGACGAAGTCGCTGCGCGGGACGATGCGGATGCTGCTCGAGGAGTTCGACGGCGAGGTGCCAACGCGGCTCGAGGAGCTGATCCGGCTGCCCGGCGTCGCGCGCAAGACCGCGAACGTCGTCGCAGCCGAGCTGGGGGAGGCGCAAGGCGTCGTTGTCGACACGCACGTCCGGCGGCTCTCGCAGCGGCTTGGCCTGACGCGCCAGGAGGATCCGGTGAAGATCGAGCGCGACCTCGTCCGGCTCGTGCCGCGCGCCGACTGGGGCCGCTTCCCGCACCTGCTGATCTGGCACGGCCGCCGCGTCTGCGACGCGCGCCGCCCGCGCTGCGAAGATTGCGTTCTCGTGGATCTCTGCCCCTCCAGCCGTGTCTGAGATCAGGAATCGCGCCGAGCGCGCCCGCAGCTTCGAGACGGTCGCGCAGGAGTATGAGCGGCACCGGCCCGACTATCCCGTCGAGGCGGTCGAATGGGCTGCCGCGCAGCTCGGGCTCGAGCCCGGAGCCCGCGTCCTCGACGTCGGCGCCGGCACCGGCAAGCTGACGCGCGTGCTCGTCGCGGCCGGGTTCGAGACGGTTGCAGTCGAGCCCGGCGGCGCGATGCTCGACCAGCTGCGGCTGGTGGTGCCCGAGGCCGAGGCGCACGAGGCGCCTGCCGAGGCGATCCCATTGCCCGATGCGAGCATCGACGCCGCCTTTGCCGCTCAGGCGTTCCACTGGTTCGACCGCGAACGGGCGCTGCCGGAGCTCCAGCGCGTTCTCCGGCCCGGCGGCGGGCTCGCGCTCCTGTGGAACTGGTGGGACGAGCGCGATCCGCTGCAGAAGGAGCTCGGAGAGCTCGTCGGCTACGCGGGACACGAGCCGTATCGCGAGGAGGAACTGCCGGCCGCGCCGTGGTTCCGCGATGTCGGGCGGACGGTCGTCGAGACCGTGATGGAGTCGAGCCCGGACGCGCTGGTCGGCTATCTCGCGACCGCGAGCGACTATCTCGTCGTCTCCCCCGAAGAGCGCGAGCGGGCCTTGGCCGCGGTGCACGCCCTCGCGTCGAAGTACGGCGACCGCTTCGCGATGCCGCGACTCACCTACGTGTTCGCGTTCGCGCGGCTCTAGTTGAGCGACGGATCTTCGGGCATCCGCGCGACGAGCTCGTAGATCCCGCCCTTGCGGCGGAGGACATCTCCCCACAGCTCATCGGGCTCGGCGGTGAACGCATCGTCGGGAACCGCGAGCTCGAGGATCCAGTCCTCGTTCGACAGTTCCTCCTCGAGCTGTCCCGCGCCCCAGCCCGCGTAGCCGGCGAAGACGCGGCGCCGGGTCGTCGCGGGCACGATTTCCTCCGGCTCCTCGAGCGAGGGGAAGCCGAGCGAGTCGAAGAGCGGCACGGCCGCGTCGTCGGGATCGAGGAACTCGCCGAGCACGAGCACCGCGTCGGGCTGCACCGGTCCGCCGACCCAGACCTGCTCGCCGTCCTCGACGAGCGTCTCGAGCTGCGGCACCGCCGCGGCGACGCCGACGGGGGAGGGGTGGTTGAGCACGAGCCCGGCCGCGCCCTCGTCGTTGTGCTCCGTCACGAGGATGACGGCGCGCTTGAAGTTCGGGTCGAGTAGCGCCGGCGAGGCGACGAGAAGATGTCCGCGCAACGAGTCCACGTCTCCATTGTGCCCTGTACGATGGCGGCGTCATTTCGGGGATGAGGCTCCCCGTCAACCGCCCTTCCAGGGCTGATGGCCTCTAGAGAAGAGACCAATCCTGGGAGGAGAACGCGGTGAGCGACCTTGCACTAGCAGCAGTCCTGGCCGGAACGGTCCTGCTCGCCTCGACCATCTCGGTTGAGCTCGGGCTGTCCGTTGCGCTGATCGAGTTGCTCGCCGGCGTGATCGTCGGCAACGTGGCGCACGTCTCCGTTCCGAGCTGGTTGACCTTCGTCGGCTCGTTCGCAGGGATCGTCCTCACCTTCCAGGCAGGCGCGGAGGTGGACGTCCCGCAGCTCGTGCGGGAGTGGAAGGCGTCCGTCTCGATCGGGCTTGTCTCGTTCTTCGCGCCGTTCGCTGTCGTCGCGCTCGTGGCGTACTACGGGCTCGACTGGTCGCGCCGCCAGGCCGAGATCGGCGGGCTCGCGCTCTCGACGACGAGCCTCGCGGTCGTCTACGCGGTGCTGGTGGAGACGGGCCTGAACCGGGAGCTCGTCGGCAAGAGGCTGATGTCCGCCACGTTCATCACCGACATCGCCACCGTCACGGGCTTGACCGTCCTCTTCATCAAGCCGACGCTGTGGATCGTCCCCTTCGCGCTCGTCTCCGTCGGCCTGATCTTTGGGCTGCCGTACACGGCCCGCCACTTCTTCCCGCGCTACGGGAACCGCGTGATCGAGCCGGAGATCAAGCTCGTGTTCGCGTGCCTCTTCCTGCTCATGTGGCTCGGCATGCGCGCGAACTCGCAGGCCGCGCTGCCGGGGTTCGTCCTCGGCCTCGCGATGTCGCGGTTCTACGCGTCCCATCGCATGGAGCAGGAGCGACTGCGCGTCGTCTCGTTCGCGTTCCTGACGCCGTTCTTCTTCCTCAAAGGCGGGCTCAACGTCTCGACGAGCGCTCTCTGGGCCAATCTGGGGATTCTCGGGGTGCTCGTCGCCGCGAAGATGGGGCCGAAGCTGATCGGCGTCTATCCGCTCGCGCGGAGATTCACGGCTCCGCACGCGACGTTCACCACGCTGCTCATGTCCACTGGGCTCACCTTCGGAACGATCACGTCGCTCTTCGGCCTCTCGGCGGGGATCATCGACCGGACGCAGTTCTCGCTGCTGATCGGCGTCGTGGTGATCTCGGCGATCGTCCCGACGGCGATCGCGCAGCGCTTCTACCAGCCTCAGTCGGCCGCTCATCGCGACCTGACCGCGCCCGTCGCGCCCGCACCGTCGGACGAATAGCGGCTAGCCCTGCGCGGGCGTGAGCGCGACGAGGAGGCCGCCGTCGTCGTCGAGCGCCGGAAAGAAGTCCGCGACGACGCGTTTGAGCTGGCCGCTGTGCGTCCGCAGCTCGAGCTTCTCGTTGAGCCGCCGCACGCCCCATTCGAGCGAGAGCTTGACGGGATTCTTCTCCTCCTCGAAGCCCTGCAGTCCGAAGGCGGAGACGACGTCGGCGCCGATCACGTCCTGCTCGCTCCAGCCGCTCAGCTCGAAAACGCCGCGCCCGAGCGCGAGGATCCGCCCCTGCTTGTCGCAGGTCACGAAGCCCGTCGTCGGTGCGGGGTAGTAGTCGTCCATCAGTTCGAAGAGGAACCCGAAGCCGCAGCGATGACACGCGACCGCCTCGTTGTAGAGCCCCTCCAGGCCGTCGGTGTCGACCGAGCGCTCCTTGCAGTTCGGGCAGATGAAGTGCGGCACGCGGCCCAGGTTAGCCGCGAGGTCGCGCGTCGACACGCGCGATCCAGGCGTGTAATGGCGAGCCCGCGGCGAGCTGCATGTGCTCGACGAGGACGGCGTGGAACGGGTCGGTGTCGTCGTCTCGGCGGCCGAGCGCGGCGTACTTGAGGAACGGGAACACCGTCACATCCGCGAGCCCGAACTCGCCGAAGAGGTAGTCCTGTCCGCTCAGCCGCTCCTCGAACACGGTCACCGCGCGGCGCATCTCCGCGGCGTGCTCCGCGGCGTCGCCCTCCCCGTCGTTGAGCGCGTTCGGAAGCCGCTTCCAGTCGCGGTTGAACCAGTCGACGAAGCCGAGCACCTCGGCGCGGCGCGCACGATCCGCCGGGAGTAGCGGCGGTTCCGGGAATCGCTCCTCGAGCCAGAGGAGGACCCGCGGCGAGTCCGCGACCACCTCGTCGTCCGCCACGAGCACCGGCACGAGCGGCTGTCCGCTCGCTGCGACGACGCGCGATCGGTCGTCCGGCTCGACGTCCACCCACTCGATCGGAATCCCCTTGTATCCGGCAGCAAGCGCGATCCGCTCGACGTTGGTCGAGAATGGAACGCAGAAGCAGCGGATCAGAACCAGCCTTTCCGTCGGAACCACCAAAGCTGCAACAGCGTCGATCCGACGATGACGCCCCAGCTGAAGGCGTAGCCGTAGTGCCAACGGAGCTCGGGGATGTCGACGAAGTTCTGGCCATAGACACCGACGATGAACGTGGGCGGCAGGAGAAGCGCGGCGATCACGGTCAGCCGCTTCATGACGTCGTTCTGGTCGTTCGCGATCTTCGCCTGCTGGTAGTCGCGGACTCCGGCGAGGAGGTCGCGCGCGAAATCGAGCCCGTCGGACGCGCGCAGGAACTTGTCGTAGGAGGCGTTGAACGCGACCTCGACGTCGTGCGGGAAGACTTCGGGCCCTTCTTCGACCTCGACGGTGTTGTCGATCACGCGCCGCACGGCGTCGCGCATCGGGCTGAGCGTGCGGCGGATGTGGAGGAGGTCGTGGCGGAGCGAGGAGATGCGCGCCCGCGTCAGCTCGGCTGCCTGCTCCTCGACGCGGTCTTCGAGCTCGTCGATCTCGTCGTTGAGTGCGTCGACGAGGTCGAGGTAGCGCTCGGCGATGTCGTCCACGAGGCGGTAGGCGAGCATTCCTGCCGACTCGTCGGCTTTCTGAACCTTGCCGAGGATCGCGACGTCGCAGGCAGGACGGCCACCGGGCGGCGTCTTGCGGACGGTGAGGAGTGTGTCGTGGGTGAGGACGAGGTCGATCTCCTGGTAGTAGACCTCGTCCTCGTCCGGCACCGCGACGGCGATCAGGAAGACGCCGAAGATGTAGTCGCCGTGCCCCTGCAAGGTCGGGCGCGGCTCGTCTTCGTGTTGTGGTGGTGCAAGCAGCTGCGCGAGCGCCGTGTCCTCGAGCTCGCGCGGCGCTTTCTCGCGCAGCTCCTCGGCGCTCGGGTCGAGGAGGTCGATCCAGGTTCCGGCCATCTCGCGCGGAGGCCTAGACCTTCGTCGGCTCGGCTTCGGGCCGTGGCGCGGTGAGCGCGGTTTCGATGTGGCCCTCCTCGGCCGCGAGGAAGCGCTCGGCGTCGAGCGCAGCCATACAGCCCGTGCCTGCAGCGGTGACGGCCTGCCGGTAGATGTGATCCTGGACATCTCCGGCTGCGAAGACGCCGGGGATGTTCGTCTCCGTCGTGCCCGGCTTGGCGACGAGGTAGCCGTTCTCGTCGTGGTCGAGCTGGTCGACGAAGAGCTTCGTGTTCGGGTCGTGCCCGATCGCGATGAAGAGCGCGCCGGCCTCGACTTCCTCCGTCTCGCCGGTCTCGGTGTTCCGGAGACGCAGTCCGCTGATCGAGTCCTCGCCGAGCACCTCGTCGACGACGAACGGCGTCTTGAACTCGATCTTCTCGTGCGCGCGGGCGCGGTCGACCATGATCTGGGAGGCGCGGAACTCGTCGCGCCGGTGGACGAGCGAGACCTTGTAGCCGAAGCGCGTGAGGAAGAGCGCCTCCTCGAAGGCGGTGTCGCCGCCACCGACGACGTAGATGTGCTTGTCGCGGAAGAACGAGCCGTCGCACGTCGCGCAGGCGGAGACGCCGCGGCCCTTCAGCCGCTCCTCGGAGTCGATGCCGAGCCAGCGCGCGCTCGCGCCGGTCGCGACGATCACTGTCCGGGCGCTGTACTCCGTGTCCTCGACCCAGACGCGGAACGGCCGCTCGGAGAAGTCCACGCGCGTCACGTTGTCGGTGACGAACTCGGTGCCGAAGCGCTCGGCCTGGCGCCGGAACTCGGTCATCATCTCCGGCCCCATGATTCCGTCCGGGTAGCCGGGATAGTTCTCCACGTCGCTCGTGATCATCAGCTGGCCACCCCAGTTGAAGCCCTCGATCACGAGGGGTTGCAGGTTCGCGCGCGCTGCGTAGAGCGCTGCCGTGTAGCCGGCGGGGCCGCCGCCGATGATGATCAGGTCACGTACGTCGCTCATCGAATCCTCTCTCGCAAAAGTGTCTGCTGTATTAAACGATCTAGCCCGGCTGGACGTTCCCGACCCGGCGCTCGTGCGCTCTTGAGAGAGCCCCGCTTAAGCAGCAGAGTCGAGCGCGTGCGGAAGCGCCGGCGGCTCGGGCGACGCCGTCTCGACTTCGAGGTCGGCGGCCCGCTCGAGCTTCGACTCGAACCGGTCGAGGCGCTTGTCGGCGGACACGTACTTGCTCTGGGCATTCGCGATGTGCTTGCCGACAAGCTCGAAGTCCTCCCGGAAGCGGCCGAAATCGCTCTGGAGCGAGGCGCAGTAAGCCATCACCTCATGCGCGGTCTTTTCGATCTGTAGCCCCTTCAGCCCCATCACGATCACCTGCAGGTATGCGGTGAACGTCGTCGCGGAGACCGGGAAGACGCGCTTCTCGTGTGCGTACGAGAGCAGCGCGCCTGTCTTGCCGGAGACGAGCTCGTAGTAGATCGCCTCCGCCGGCAGGTACATGAGCGCGAAGTCGTACGTCCCTTCCGCCGGGAGGATGTACTTCGAGGCGATCGCGTCGATGTGGCCTTTCACGTCGCGCGCGAAGGCCTTTTCGTGCAGCTGCCGCTGCGCGTCGTCCTCGGCGGCGACCATGAGCTCGAAGTTGTCGAGCGGGAACTTGGAGTCAACGGGGACGAGCCGGTCGACGCGGATCACGGCGTCGACGCGGTCGCCCGTCGCAAACGTGTGCTGCATCGAATACGCGTCAGGAGGCAGCCGGTCGCGGAGCAGGTTCTCCAGCAGCAGCTCGCCGAAGCCGCCGCGCGCTTTGGGTGGCCGCAGCGCCTGCTCGAGGCGGGCGAGATCCTGCGCGCGGGCGATCATCGTCTCGGTCGCCTTCGTCACCTCGCCGAGGCGCTCGTGGATCTTGCTCGTCGTAGCCGTCGACTCGGTCAGCCGCGTGTTGAGCATCGTCTCCACGCCCTGCAGGCGTAGCTCCACTTCCGCGTTGCGCGCCGAGAGGTCGTTCGCGGTCTGATCGCGCAGCGCGCTCAGCTCGCCGCGGAGAAACCGTGGCAGGAGGACGACGGCCGCGCCGAGCGCGGCGACGACGATCAACCCGATCAGGAGTCCGACGATCATGGGGCGCAGAACCCTAGAGACCGCGTCGGATGGACCAAATAAAATGCTGGCCCCGACGAACCCGAAAGTCCATCGGAACCAGCTCGGAGAGCCTAACCGGACCCGGCCACTCGGGTCAAGCGGAAAAAAGGCGCTCTTTGCGGATTTCCGGCGGCGCTACTTGAGCAGGGCGTCGATCGCGGACTCGAGGCTCGAGACCGTGGGGAGCCCGGTGCCGTAGAAGACGGGCGCGCCGCTGCCCTTCGTCAGGAAGAGCCCCGGCGTGCCGATGAACCCCGTGCTGTTGAAGCCGCCGGTCGTGTTCTTGCCGGCGAGCGTGTTGGCGAGGCTGTCGATCTGCTGTATGAGCTGCTTCGTGCCCGCCGAGTTGGCGTCGCTGACGAGCTGGGCCGGCTTGAGACCGTCGACGCTGGCTGCCGTCGCCGAGACGATTCCGTCGTTCAGCCAGTTGCTGTCCTCCGTGCCCTGGTTGTAGTAGAGGAGCTCGGCGAAATCGAACGCCTTGTTCTGGCCTGCGGCGGCGACGGTCGCCTTCTGGCCGCGGTCGGAGTCGTTGACGCCTGTTCCCGGCCGGTCGAGGATCGACCAGGTCTCCATCTTGATCCGGAGCTTGCCGGTGCGAACATACTTCTGGACGATCGTGGGAAGCACGGTCGTCTCGAACGCCTGGCAGACCGGGCACTGCAAGTCGATGAACTCGGTCAGCTCGACGGGCGCGTTCGGCTTGCCCAAGATGAAGTGGCTCTGTGGGATTCCCTGGAACAACGCCGCGGCGGTCGCGGCGCCCTGAACCGCGCTCGGGCTCTTGGAGTTCCCCACCGCCGGCGTGCCCGAGACGAGCTTGATCGTTGGGGTGTCGCCGCTTGACGGGCCGGTGTTGCCGCTGCCACTGCTGCCGAGCACGACGGCGAGGACGATGGCGATGGCGACGATCACAACTACTCCGCCGCCGATCGCGAGCGTGCGTGGCGAAGCCTGACGCGGCCCGCCCAGTCCGCCGCCCTTCGAGCGCACGGGCGGAGGCGTCCGCGTGCCCGCCGCCTGGCGCTGCTGTCTGGCCCTCTTACCGCTCGGCATCGGCGGGAAGCGTAGCCGTCTCCTCGCCCGATCCGGCGCTGGCAAGGACCAAGAATCCGATGAGAAGGAGGAAGCCGGTGAGCGCGAGCAGCGGGATCGTGATGTAGCCGAACTCGTTGATCCACTGGGTGCCGCAGCCGACGGGGGATCCGGGGAGGATCGAGCACGACTGCGGCTCGGTGATCACGCCGTGCTCGATGAGGAGGTGATAGACCGAGACGCCGGCGCCGAAGACCGGGAACGGAAGGAGATACCGCGAGATTCGGTGGTCGCCGCGCCAGGCGAGCACGAGCAGGATCCACGAGAGCGGGTACATGCAGACGCGCTGGAACCAGCAGAGATCGCACGGGATGAAGGCCCTGATTTCGGAGAGGAAGAGGCTGCCGCCCGTCGCGATGGCGGCGACGACGAACCCCGCCCAGAGCTCGTAACCCCAGAAGATGCGGCGGATCGAGTCGAGCGGGCCGCGAACGCCGACGAGGGCGAGCAGCCCGGCAAGGAGCATGAGCGCGATTACCGCCTGACCCGCAACTGCGAGCGCGCAGAGGACGACGATGACGTCGTGATCCATCCGTGCGTACCGTATCTATCGCCGGGGTGGCGGAACTGGTCAGACGCGCCCGACTTAAAATCGGGTGACCCTCGGGTCATGCGGGTTCGAGTCCCGCCCCCGGCACTCCGACGAAAGGCGACAGAGATGGCGAGCGACTCCCAGATCACGAATTCGATCGACGAGCTGGTACAGGAAGAGCATCGGCTCTGGGATGCAGAGTCGCGCGGCGAGGCCGGAGAGGCCGAGCGCCGCCGGCTCGCCGAGGTCAAGGTCGAGCTCGACCGGTGCTGGGATCTCCTCCGGCAGCGGCGGGCGCTCGAGGAGTTCGGGATGGATCCAGATGCCGCGGCAGCGCGCGACGAGAGCGTCGTCGAGGGCTACGAGCAGTAGCTATTCGTAACCGAGGTCGCGGAGCCGCTCGACCATCTGGCGCTCCTCTTCGGGGCTGTAGACCGGCTCCTCGCTTGCCTCGTGGGACGGCGCCGCTGCCGCGACGCCTGCCGAAGCGGCGGTCTCGTCGAGGAGGCCGGCGAGCGGCTTGCCGTCGAGCCCGTCCGCCGCGAGTCCGTGCAGCTGGAGGATCGTCGCGGGCAGTTGGACGATCTCGGCTCCTTCGGGCATGTCCGCCGGCTGTAGTCCGGGGCCTGCCGCGGCGAGGATCCCCGTCACACCGTGGTGTCCGGAGTAGCCGTACGAGACCTCCGGATCGAGCTTCTCGTGGCGCTCGAACGCCTCCGTCCAGCGGCGGCGCGAGGGGTCGACGTTGATCCGTTCGTCGTACGGGATGAGGATCAGCTCCGGCGCCTTGTCGAGGAACGCGCCGGTGTAGAGCTCCTCCTTCCGCAGCACCTGGAACGCCGGCTCGCCCGTCTCGGGGTGCGGGATCTCGGCGATCTCCGCCGCCAGCGCGTCGATGTAGGCGCGGTCGTTGCGCGCTCCGGTCAGCTCGCCGAGGTAGAGCTGGCCCTGCGAGGCGAAGCCGTAGGCGCGCGTCGAGCCGAAGTCGATGTCGGCGAAGTTGCGGTCGGCCGCGGGCCGCGGCAGAAACGGGAGCGCATCGAGCGCGCGCCCGTACCAGCGCAGCGTCCGCACGAGCTTCTGGTCGACGCGTGCGAGGTAGTCGAGCCGCCCGCGCCGCCATGGCTGCAGCGAGCGCTTGCGGAAGCGCAGGTGGCCGCGCTCCTCGAGCCAGCGGTCGATGTGGAACATCCAGTAGATCGGCTTCATGCCGTGGTCGGAGAAGAGGAGGACGGTCGGCTCCTCGCCGTACTGCGCCGCCGCGGCGTCGATCAGCTCGCCGCAGAGCTCGTCGACCTTCTCGTAGACCCGGAGGAGCTCGTCGCCGGCGCCGGTCGAGGCGTGCGCGGGATGGTCGGGGTCGAAGCGCGCGAAGCCGAGATGCCCGACGTGGTCGGTACTCATGAAGTCGACCGCGAGCAGGCCGAGCTCCGGCTCCAGCTCGAAGACGAGCTTGCAGATCCCGGCCATCTGCTCCGCGTGCTCGATCAGGCGCGCGGTGTAGGCCGGGAAGTCCTCCCACCAGCGCTCGGTCATCGGATGGTGCGCCGTGACGAGGTCGGGATAGGCGGCGAAGATCTTCTCCGCCGCGCTCGCCGGCGTGATCTGCGGCCGCTCGGGCCCGCCGTAGCCGGTGAGGACGATCCCGTCGATCTCCTCCGCCGGATACGTGAACGGGACTCCGATGTAGGCCGAGCGGACGCCTCCGGCGCCGAGCATCCGCCAGAGCGGCGTGCCGGCCCGGCTCGCGGCGCTCTCGAGCTTCTGCGTGCCGCGGTTCGGGTTGGTCGTGAAGTTGAAGATGCCGTGGCCGCCGGGGTTGAGCCCCGTGAGAAAGGACGACCAGGCCGTCGGCGTGAAGGCGGGGATCGTCGAGCGGAGTGGCCCGAACGTCCCCTCACGCGCGAGGCGCGAGATCGTCGGCAGCTTGCCCTCGCCCATGAGGCGCTGCACGAGCTCGAAATCCGCGCCGTCGAAGGCCAGCGCGAGAACGCGTCTCACCGCGACAGCACCTCGCGGTAGACCTGCTCCAGCTGGGCGGTCGGATCCCCGAAGCGGGCGTGCACCTCCAGCAGGTTCCGCTCGCCGTAGCTCTTCCGCAGCCCGGGGTCGCGCGCGAGCTTGAGGATCGCCTGCGTCACCTCGTCGACGCTGCGCCGCTCGACGACCTCGCCGCCGGCGCCGGTCTGGATCCACTCCTCCATCGACGGAGCGCGGCCGACGACGAGCGGCACGCCGCTCGCCATCGTCTCGAGCAGGGAGGCGGGGGAGGAGTCGACGTCGGCGAGGCTCACCGCGAAGTCGGCGGACGCCGTGACGGACGGCAGCTGCGCCGCCGGAACGTCCTCGACCGCGATGTAGGGCCCGATCGCGAGCTCCTCGACGAGCTGGTCGAACTCGTCGCGCGTCCAGCCGCCACCCGCGCTCGAGAACAGGCGCAGCTCCGGCACTTCCTCCCGCGCCACCGCGAAGGCGCGGAGGAGCACGTCGAGGTTCGTGTACGGGCGGAAGTTGCGGAGTGAGAGGCAGACGATCGCGTCCTCCGGCCAGCCGAGATCGAGCCAGCGCGTGCGGTCGGCGTGCTCAGGCGAGTAGCCGTCGATGCGGGCGTGCCAGAAGATGCGGTGGAACTTGGCGCGGTCGGCGCCGAGCCGGACGGCGGCGTCCTCGAGCGCCTGCGAGTTGACGACGTAGGCGAGCGCGCGGTCGGCGGCGATCGCGACCCGGGCGCGCTGCTCGGCCTCCGGCGACAGCCATGCGTCGACGATCGCGTCCTTCCCCCACGGGCTCACGACGAGCGGTTCGAGCCCTGCCCGCGCCGTCCAGTAGCCGTACGGCAGGAGGTAGTGCGAGTGGACGATGTCGGGCTTGACCTGCTTCGTGAGCCGCTGCAGCGCCGGGATCATCCGGAAGCGACGGACGAACGGGACGCGCAGGAGCGGGTCGAGATCCTGGAACTGGTGGACGACGAGGGCGTCGAGCTCTCCCTCGCGCGGGTTATGGCGGCCGGAGGCGATGTGCACCTCGTGGCCCTGCTCCGCGAGCCGCGTCGCCCAGCGCGCGAAGTGGCGTGACTTTGCGTCGCCGATGCCGAGGATGCGGAGACGCTCGCTAGCCATCGGCGCCCTCGCGGGTGAACAGGATCATCTTCTGGTTGTCGGGATGACCCCAATCGCCTTCGTACGAGAGCGTCAGGCCGGTGCCCTCGCAAACTCCGCGCAGCGTCGCGAGGTCGTAGTGGTACTTGTCGCGGTCGTAGTAGGACGTGACCCGCGGCGACTGCTGGATCTCGCCGAGGAACGTCTTGCCGTGCGGATTCTCGTAGATCGTCGCGTAGAACTCCCCGCCGGGCCGGAGCACGCGCGCCATCTCCACGAGGCAGCGCGCGATCGCGTTGAGCGGCAGGTGTGTGAACACCGACTGCGCGATCGCGTAGTCGAACGTCTGGCCGAGCTTGCTGAACTCGAACGCGCCGTTCACGAGCAGGAGCGGCTGCTTCGCCTCGAGGCCGTGGCGGGGAAGCTCCACCTTGCGCGCGCGCTCGAGATTGTCGCCGCGCTTGTCGACTCCCGCGTAGTGGCCGGGCTCGAGGTAGCCGATGAAGTGGACGCCCGCTCGTAGCGGGCCGCAGCCGACGTCGAGGAGGTAGTCGGAGGGCTGCAGCCCCTGCTCGACGAGGTAGTCGAGCTGGAGCCGTCCGAGCTCGTCCCAGAAGGCGGTGTTGCCCCGTACCGTGCTGCGGTGCCAGTTCGGGTCCCACAGGCGCCGGTAGCGCGCCGGGAGCGTGCGGCGGATGCGCCGCTTGACGCCTACCGGAACGTGTCGCTTGGCGCTTCGGACGAAGCCTTGCCAGCCGGGTGCCATCGCTGCCCTCCTTGGATGTCGTGGCCTTTCAACCGCCGGATCCGGCGCGAGCCGAGGCGGGCGAGCTGGAGCAGCGCAGGCAGCGGGTCGTCCCGCGCGAAGACCGCGTCGACGTATGGCGGGCGCGCGACCGCGTGGCCGGATCCCGCCATCAGCGTGATCGCCCAGCGCTTCCCCTCGCCGCTCATCCGCGCGGGCGGGAGCGGTTCGCCGATCAAGTCGCGATACGCGATCCACGGCAGGTCGACGCCGCAGGCGGCGGCAAGGCTGTGCCACTGCCAGAGCCGTGGGTTCACCTCGAGGAGCTTGTACTTGCCGTCGCGCGGGTCGCGCATCACCTCGACCTGTGAGATGCCGTGGAACTGCAGCGCGCGCAGCAAGGCGAGGCCTTGCTCCACGACGTCCTCGACCCAGAGCGCCTCGCCGACGCGGGCGCTGCCCATGAAGCCGCGGGTCTGGCTGAGCTTGCGGCCGGAGAAGAGCCCGAGTGCCTCGCCCTCGGTCGAGAGATAGCTGCCGAGCGTGTACATGTCCTCGGGGGTGCCCGGGATGAACTCCTGCACCATCGGCTCGTACGGCTTGGCGAGCTCGTACGCGCGCTCGAGCTCGGCCGCGTTCTCGCAGCGGAAGAGCTGCGCCTTGTGGTCTCGCCGAAAGCCGACGTTGGCGGACGGCTTGACGACGAGCGGGAATCCGATCTCCTCGCCGGCGGTGCGCGCCTCCTCCGCCGTCTGCGGGTGGAACGTGCGCGGGACCGGGAAGCCGATCGAGTCTGCGGTGTCGAGCTGGTGGCGCTTGCTCTGGATCTTCTCCAGCACCTCCCAGCTCGGGAACGGGAAGCGGTAGCGCTCGCGCAGCACGTCGGCGTGGCGCGCAATCGCGTTGAGGTGCTCGTCGTGGGTCGGGAAGATCGGGAGGACGTCGTCGGTCTCCTCGGCGAGGGTGCGCAGCGCCGCGATGAAGCCGTCCTCGTCGTCGAGCGGCTCGGGCGCAAGGCGCGGCTCGGCGTAGCGCGAGCGGAATCCGAGCGCATACGGCCGGTGGTCGAGCGCGATGACGCGGAGCCCCTGCCTGCCGAGCGAGCGAATCGCCGCGAGGCCGTTCACCCAGCCGACTTCCGCGACGACCGCGGTCCCCTTCCCAGGCATGCGGACGAGTCTAGTGCGGTAGCGGGAGAAGTCGGCGGAGCCGCCGGCGCTCCGCCGGCAGGTAGAAGCCGAGCGGCAGGAGCAGGAGCGGATACGCGAGCGTCAAGCCGAACGCGAGCGGCAGCGAGTGGCGGAACGCCTCGCCGATTCCCGTCAGCGCGCCCGCGGCCAGGAGCAGGAGTGCGATCCGTCGCCACTGGTACGAAACGGGATAGATCATCTGGGCGTTCCAGGCCCGCACGATCATCAGGACGATGTAGGCGGCGAGCGTCGCATAGGCCGCGCCGAGCATTCCGTAGGCCGGGATCAGCCAGAGGTTCAGCCCGAAGTTGAGGAGCGCGGCGACCGTGGCCGCGATCCAGTTGAACTTCGTCTGCCGCACGCGACCGGTGGCGATCGTGACGACGATGAAGCCCGCGAAGAAGACGCTCGAGTACGCGAGCGCGGGCACGGCACTCGCAGCCGGCCAGAACCCCGGTTTCCGCCCGAGGAAGTGCACGATCCAGGGTGCGAAGAGGCTGAGCCCGATCGCCGCCCAGGCGGCGATGAACATGAGGTACGTGAGGACGAAGGAGTAGGCGCGTTTCGCCTCCTTCTCGTCGTCGATCGAGTAGGCGAAGGCGGGCCAGGCAATTTGGAAGGCGGTGAAGACGAGCACCATCGCCGAGGTGATCTTGTAGGCGAGCGAGTACTGCCCGAGCTGGTGCAGGGCGTACGAGCCGTGCAGGAGCTTGCGAAGCATGAAGCGGTCGCCGAAGTTCGTCACCCACAGCGCGAGCGCGGCCGCCATGAGCGGGACACCGAAGCGGTTGATCGCGCGCAGGAGCTTCCGGTCGAACTCGAGGCCGAGCTGCTCGCGCCGGTATGCGAGTAGGACGAAGTAGAGGACGAGCGTGCCGCTGTAGTTGCCCGTGATGATCCCGAACGGGCCTTCGTGGTAGACGACGACGAGGATCACGGTGAGCGGGACGGTGACGGCGACGTTCGCGAGCGTGGCCATGGAGAAGGCGAACGACCGCTGCTCGACGCGGAAGAGGTTCGTCATCTGGGCGTAGTTGACGTTCGCCCAGAGGAGGATCGCGGTGGCCACGACGAGGCTCGTGCCGCTCCCCTGGAGGTGGGCATGCGCTCGGAAGGCGACCCCCAGCCAGCCGGAGATCTGCGCCGCGAAGAGGATGCAGAGCACCATTCCGGCCGTCGAATACGCCATCTGGGCCCAGAAGATCGTGCGGACGAGCCGGCGCCGGTACTCCGGGTCCTTCTCCAGGAAGTAGAAGCGGACGAAGCCGAAGTTGGCACCGCCGCGGAGCACGACGACCGCCACGGCCATCACCGCCATCAGGAGCTCGATCCGGCCGTAGTCGTTCGGCGAGACGTGGCTCGTGTAGAGCGGCAGCATCAGCACCGAGAGGAAGCGTGAGACGAGGCCGCCGACGCCATAGATCACGGAGTGGCGGCTGAGCTCGAAGAGCTGGGAGGCGAGGGACCGCGGGCGTACTGCGGCCTGCGACTGCGGCTCGTCGGTCACGATCCCCGATGGTACGTAGACTCGCGGCCGTGACTGTTCCCGAGCGGGTCGAGCGGCGGGCGCGCTGGGTGCTCGACACGCTGGGCGCGACCGATCTCCGGTTTGGCGACGACCTTCCCTACGCCGCGGAAGCGTGGGGGAGCGTCGAGCGCGGCGAGCGCCCGGAGGGCGACGAGTTGGCGGACGCGTTCTTCCATCTCGCGAGGGTGGAGGAGCGGGGCGGTGTGCGCGACGAGCGCGACCGTTTCCCCGCGTCCGCGTCGTGTCTCGATCCGCTCGATCCGCCGCTCGAGCGGCTGCGCCGCGAGCTCGGGCTCGAGCCGCCTCGCTACGGCGACGCGCGCTTCGCCGTCGCGCTCACGCACGATGTCGACGTCCCCTGGCGCTGGACGCGAATCGGGATCCGCGGTGCGGCTGCGCGCCTGAGGCACGGCGCCCTGCACGAGACGGGCGCGCTCGCGCGCGTCCCGCTCCACAAGCTGCGCCGCACCGACCCCAACTGGCGCTTCGCGGAGATCGCAGCGGAGGAGCGCGCTCACGGCGCACGCGGCTCCACCTTCTACGTAATGGCCGGTCACGGCCACCGCGCCGACGGCGCCGCGCCGGAGTCGTACGAGCGACTCCGCCCCAAGCTCGTCGAGACGCTGCTCGAATCGGGCTCGGAGGTCGGGCTGCACGGCAGCTATCTCGCGGCGGAGGATTTCGGCCGGCTCGCCGCCGAGAAGGAGAAGCTCGACGCACTCGCCGGCCCCGTCGAGGGGCACCGCTACCACTACCTCCGCGTCGACCCGCACCGGAACCTCGTCCCGCTCGGCGGGCTCGGGTTCCGCTACGACACGACGCTCGGTTTCCCCGACGCGCTCGGCTTCCGCGCCGGCATCGCCCATCCGTTCCACCCCTGGGACTTCGAGCAGGAGGAGCCCGCGCAGATCGTCGAGGTGCCGCTCGCCGCGATGGACGCGACGTTGGCGGAGAAGCGCTACGCGGGGCTGAGTGCCGCGCAGGCGAAGCCGCAACTCATGGCGCTCCTCGACTGGGCGGCGGAGCACGGCGGCGGCTTCTCGATCCTCTGGCATCCTGAGCGCTTCGACGCACAGAGCGCGCGCGGCTGGGACAGGCTCTACTTCGAGGTGCTCGACGCGGTGCGCGAGCGCGGCGGCATCTGCCTGTCGGCCGGTGAACTGGCTGCTTCGCTCTACGATCGGTAGATGCCCTGTTGGAGCTTGCAGCAGAATGAAGCACGGGTCGCCTGGCCGCGCTGGCCGGCGCGCTGCCGCGTCCTCAGTCGCGTGAATAGCGCTGCTATTCACGCTCCCTGCGTCCTTGCATCGCACTCGTCCATCGCACCCAGTCGACGCGTGGTCATTCCACTGTGAGCTCGCGCGTCATGGTGATCGGCCTCGACTGCGCGGCGCCGCAGTTGGTCTTCGACCGCTGGCTGCCGGAGCTGCCGGCGATTCGCGCGCTCACGGAGCGGGGCGCCTTCGGCGTCCTCCGCTCCTGCGACCCGCCGATCACGGTGCCCGCCTGGTCGGTGATGACGTCGTCGCGGAGCCCCGGCGCACTCGGTTTCTACGGCTTCCGCAACCGCAAGGACCACTCATACGACCAGCTCGTGTTCGCCGACTCGCGCTCGGTGCGCGTGCCGCGCGTCTGGGATCTCCTCTCCACCCGCGGGCGCGACGTGATCGTGCTCGGCGTGCCGCAGACCTACCCGCCGAGCCGCGTCAACGGCTCGATGGTCTCCTGCTTCCTCACGCCCGACACGAGGACGAGCCGCTACACGTACCCGCCCGAGCTCAAGGACGAGATCGAGCAGCTCGTCGGCCACTACATGGTCGACGTCGAGGACTTCCGCACCGAGGACAAGGACCGCCTCCTCGCCCAGATCGAGGAGATGACCGAGAAGCGGTTCCGCCTCGCCGAGCACCTGCTCTCCACGCACCCGTGGGATCTCTTCTTCATGGTCGAGATGGGCACCGACCGCATCCACCACGGCTTCTGGCGCTTCACCGACCCTGGGCACCGCCTCTTCGAGCCGGGGAACCCGTACGAGCACGCGATGCTCGACTACTACAAGCGCCTCGACGCCAAGATCGCCTCGCTGCTGCGCTTCGCCGACGACGACACGGCCGTCCTCGTCGTCTCCGACCACGGCGCAAAGAAGATGGACGGCGGCATCTGCGTCAACGAGTGGCTGCGCCAGGAGGGCTATCTCGTCCTGAAGGAGGAGCCGGACGGGCCGACTCGCCTGACACCGGACCTGATCGACTGGTCGCGGACGAGGGCGTGGGGTGAGGGCGGCTACTACTGCCGGCTCTTCCTCAACGTCGAAGGACGCGAGCCCGAGGGCGTCATCCCTGCCGCCGACTACGAGAGCGTGCGGACGGAGATCAAGGAGAAGCTCGAGGCGCTCGGCGACGACCAGGGCCGGCCGATCGGGACGGTCGCGCACCGGCCGGAGGAGCTCTACTCCGATCCGCAGGGGATCGCGCCCGATCTCCTCGTCTACTTCGGCGATCTCTTCTGGCGCAGCGTCGGGCAGGTCGGGACAGGGACGGTGCACGTGTTCGAGAACGACACGGGCCCTGACGACGCGAACCACGCGCACGAGGGGCTCTACATCCTCGCCGCCGCAGGCGTCACGCCCGGGCCGGGGGAGGAGCGCGAGATCCGCGACGTCGCGCCGACGCTGCTCGAACTGCTCGGCGAGCCGGTGCCGACGGACATGGAAGGGCACAGCATCGTGGCGGTGACCGCATGACCCAGCAGCTGAGCCACCGCCAGATCCTCCTGATCTACAGCGGCCTGATGCTCGGGATGCTGCTCGCAGCGCTCGACCAGACCATCGTCTCGAATGCGCTTCCGACGATCGTCGGCGATCTCGGTGGGCTGAACCGGCTCTCGTGGGTGGTGACGGCGTACCTGCTCACCTCGACGATCTCGCAGCCGATCTACGGCAAGCTCGGTGACCTCTACGGCCGCAAGCGCCTTTTCCAGTTCGCGATCGTGATCTTCCTCATCGGCTCGGCGCTCTGCGGGATCTCGCAGAACATGACCGAGCTGATCGGCTTCCGCGGGCTGCAGGGGCTAGGCGCCGGTGGGCTGATGGTCGGGGCGCTCTCGATCATCGGCGACATCGTCCCGCCGCGCGAGCGAGGCCGCTACCAGGGCTACATGGGCGGAGTCTTCGCGATCGCGTCCGTCGTCGGGCCGCTGATCGGCGGCTTCTTCGTGGACAACCTCTCCTGGCGTTGGGTGTTCTACGTCAACCTCCCGGTCGGCGCGCTCGCACTCGCGGTGATCGCCGTCGTCCTGCAGCACGACACCGAACGGCGTCCGCACCGGATCGACTACGAAGGCGCTGTCGCGCTCACGCTTGGCGCAGGGCTGCTCACGCTGGCGCTCACCTGGGGCGGGACTCAGTACGCCTGGGGGTCGCGCGAGGTGATCGGCTGCTTCGTCGTCGGGGCGCTCGCCGTCGTCGCCTTCGTCGTCGTCGAGCGGCACGCCGCCGAGCCGCTGATTCCGCTCCGGCTGTTCCGGGTCTCGATCTTCAACACTTCGTCGACGATGGCCTTCCTCGTCGGGATGTCGATGTTCGGCGCGCTCGTCTACCTGCCACTGTTCTTCCAGGCCGTGCACGAGGTCAGCGCGACCGAGTCGGGGCTCTGGCTCCTGCCGTTGATGGGCGGGGTGCTGACTGCCTCGATCGGCGGTGGCCGGACGATCTCGAAGATTGGTCGCTACCGCGCCTTCCCGATCGCCGGCACGTTCCTGATCGCGATCGGGATGTACCTCCTGTCGCGGATCGGCGTTTCGTCGTCCTACCCGTTCATCGCGGCGGGAATGGCCATCCTCGGTGTCGGGCTCGGCCTCGTCATGCCCGTGCTCGTCCTCGCCGTCCAGAACGCCGTGGATCCGGGGGACATGGGTACCGCGACCGCCGCCTCGACGTTCTTCCGCTCGATCGGTGGCGTCTTCGGGGTCGCCATCTTCGGGACGATCTTCGCCAACCGGCTCGGGTACTGGCTGCCAAAGGACCTGCCGGCGAACGCGCACTTGAGCACGAAGGCGGCCGGCCAACTGCTGCATTCGACCCCCGCGGAACTGGCCAAGCTGCCGCTGGCGATCCACAGCGGCCTCATCGACGCGTTCGCGAGCTCGCTCCACACGGTCTTCCTCTGGGCGGTCCCGTTCGGGATCGCAGCCTTCCTCGTCTCGCTGCTCCTGCGCGAAGTGCCGCTGCGTGAGCGCGGCGCACCGCCGGTCGCTGCGGCTGCTGCGGACGCCTCGGGCGAAGCGGCGGCCTAGGCCGCTCGGTCCATAGACTCCGGCGCGTGGCCGAGGTGGACGCGTCGCGCGCGGGACCCGTGTTCGAATGGGACACGCCGCTGTTCCGGATGGCGCACACCCAGTTCGAGCAGGCGCTGCCTTACGCGGGCGTCTCCGACATGGTCGCCGAGCGCCTCAGCTACCCCGAGCGCGCGGTCATCGTCAGCGTTCCGCTCCGCCGCGACGACGGCTCGATCGAGATCTTCCCCGGCTACCGCGTCCAGCACTCGACCGTCCTCGGCCCGACGAAGGGAGGACTTCGCTACGACCCGGAGGTCTCGCTCGGCGAGTGCGCGGCGCTCGCGACGTGGATGACGTGGAAATGCGCGCTCCTGCAGCTCCCCTACGGCGGCGCGAAGGGCGGCATCCGCTGCGACGTCAAGACTCTCTCGCTGCGCGAGGTCGAGAAGCTGACGCGCCGCTTCACGTCAGAGCTGGTGCGCGAGATCGGCCCTCAGAGCGACATTCCGGCGCCCGACATGGCGACGAACGAGCAGACGATGGCCTGGATCATGGACACGTACTCGATGCTGAAGGGGTACGCGGTGCCAGAGATCGTGACCGGCAAGCCGATCTCGCTCGGCGGTTCGCTCTTCCGGCGGGAGGCGACCGGGTCCGGCGTCGTGATGGTGGCGGAGCAGGCGGGGCGGCGGCAGGGGTTCGAGCTTGCGGAGAAGACCTGCGTCGTGCAGGGCTTCGGGAACGTCGGCGGCGTCGCGGCGAGCGAGCTGCACGATCGCGGCGCGCGAGTCATCGCGGTCTCCGATGTCTCCGGCGGCTTCCACGCCGAGCGCGGGCTCGACATCCCGGGCCTCCACGCCTACAGCGCCGAGCACGGCTCGCTCGCCGGCTACGACCGCTGCGAGCGGATCACGAACGACGAGCTCCTCGAGCTCGAATGCGACTTTCTCGTCCTCGCCGCGCGTGAGGACCAGCTGACCGGCGCGAACGCCGATCGCGTGCACGCGGCGATGGTCGTCGAGGGCGCGAACGGTCCGACCACGATCGAGGCGGACGAGATCCTGGCCGCGCGCGGCATCCCGGTCATTCCGGACATCCTCGCGAACGCCGGCGGCGTCACCGTTTCCTACTTCGAGTGGGTGCAGGATCTCGGCCGGCTGTTCTGGGATCGCGACGAGATTCGCCGCAAGCTCGCCGACAAGATGGGCACCGCGTTCGACCGCGTCTACTCGGTGGCGGCGGAGAAGGAGATCACGCTGCGACAGGCCGCCATGGTCGCCGCGATTCGCGAGGTCGCGGGCGCTCTCGAGGCCCGCGGCATTTATCCGTGAGAATGCGCACCATGACTCCCGAAACGGTGCGCGATGCGATGGTGCCGGAGCCGACGACGCTCCTCGCCGGCGCGAGTGCGCAGGAGGCCGGCAGCTGCCTCGCCGACAGCCGCGACGTCCGCGCGATCTTCGTCACAGAGGACGACGGGCGCCTGCTCGGCGTCGTGACCCGCAAGACGCTCGTCCGCGAGGTCGTCGCTGCGGGGCTCGATCCGCGCGCGGTCACGTTGCGCGAGATCGCGGAGCCGCCACACTTCACGCTCGACGCGGGCCTGGATCTCGAGGCCGGCTTCCGCTTCCTCGAGGAGCAGGACCTCGAGCGCGTGCCGGTCGTCGAGGAAGGGCGCCTCGTCGGCGTCCTCTCGCGCGCGGTCGTGCAGCGGCGCCTCGCCGAGGACGAAGTCCTCTAGCTCAGCAGCAGGTGTAGGCGCCGGGCGGTGCCGCGCCCTCTTCCGGCTCCGGCAGCTCGGCGGCGGCGAGCGCTGCGCCCTGCAGCAGTCCGCGCTCGCTCGTCTCGATGCCCGCGAGGCCGTAGCGGTCGAGGATCGCGACGAGGATCGCGGCTCCGGCAACAATGACGGGTGCGCGGTCGGGCTCGAGCGCAGGGACGAGCTTCCGCTCCTCGAGCGGCAGCGCCGCGAGCCGCTCGAGCTGCGCCTGCGCGCCGTCGCGGGTGAGGAGATGGCCGTGCACGCGCTTCCGGTCGTACTCCGGCAGGCCTAGATCGAGCGCGGCGAGCGTCGTGATCGTCCCGGCGACGCCGATCGCGCGCTTCGGCTCGAGCGTGGGGAGCAGCTCGCGCGCCGCCGCCTCGATCGCGGCGATGTCCTCGCCGTGGCGCTCGGTGAAGCGGACAGACCCCAGCGGCAGGCTGATGTGGAAGTCGTCGAGGACGAGCTCCGTCGAGCCGCCGCCGATGTCGACGACCAGCGTCCCAGGCTCGACCGGCCCGAGCCCGCGGCGCATCATCGCCGCCTCCTCATCGCCGGAGAGCAGCTGCGTCGCGAAGCCGTAGCTCCATTCGATCTCCCCGAGGAACGCCTCGCCGTTCTCCGCGTCGCGCACGGCGCTTGTCGCGACGAGGAGCGTTCGCTCGGCGCCGAGCCGCTCGGCGGTGCGGCGGTAGTCGGAGAGGACGTTGCGGACACGGGCGATCGGGACGGGGAGGAGGCGGCCGCGCTGGTCGACGCCCTCGCCGAGGCGCGTGATGTGCGTCTCGCGGTGAAGCTCGTCGAAGCGTTCTTCGTCGACGTCCGCGACGAGGAGCCGGGTCGTGTTCGTGCCGAGATCGACTGCGGCGACCCTCACAGGAGCGCGGTGATCCAGCCGGCGGTCTCCTCCGCCTCTGCGAGCGCCGCCTGCAGGACGGCGAGCTTCGCGAGGGAGACACGGAGGCGGGCGACGCTCGCCTGCAGCTCCGCGGTGTCGCCGGCGGCCTCGACCTTTGTGGCCGTCTCCTCGCCTTTTGCCGCGAGCTCGCCGAGGCTGTCGGCCGCATGCCGGCGGGCCTCCTTGAGCCTGTGCCAGACCTGTAGCGCACGCGCCGCAAACAGGGCCGTAGCGCCGATTCCGGCGATTCCGCCAAGGATCAGCGCTCCCCAGACAGCCCAATCCCACATGGGAACGATCGTAACGACGGTGCTACAATCCGGGCCGCGTCGCGGGGTGGAGCAGTCAGGTAGCTCGCCGGGCTCATAACCCGGAGGTCGCAGGTTCAAATCCTGCCCCCGCTATAGGAAGGCCCCGGAAACGGGGCCTTTTCTTTGCGCTAGGACTCCGCTTCGGTCGCGAGCCACGCTTCCGCGTCTTCCCGGCGCGTGAACACCCTGCGGCGGGATTGAGAGCCGCCAAGTTGCGCGCGCCACAGCTCGGCCCTGTGCGCTGCCTCGGCGTCGGCGACGAGGAACGCAATCGCCCGCGGGGGATGGAGCCAGTCTCGCCTCAGCACTTCCGTAGCGTGGCGGACTGGCGTGACCACGTCGGGTGCTGTGTCCTCCACGGCTCCCGTGAGGTCGACGAGCCACGTGAGTCCCGTGCGGAAGCGAGGATCCGCCTCGAGCGTCCGGTTGAAGCTGTCGACACCCTCCCCCGTGGCGACGCCGGTCAACGTCACGGTGAGACGCGCTTCGTCCTCGCTGAAATCGATCGTGAAATCCACCGGCGCAAGCTACATGGACACGCGGCTTCGTCCGGAAGGTTGCGGCGTCCCGGCGTCTCGGGCACCCTGTCGCACGTGCGTGGGGTCTTCCTTGCAGTTCTCGTGGCCGCGCTCGGCGCGTCCGCGGCGCTCGCGGCTCCGGCCCGCCGGCAGACGCTGCCGCCCGCACTCCATCTCGTCGACACGTCGCGGACGATCAAGCTGCCGAGCGGCAAACGCGTGCCGCGACCGGTCACGACCGATCTCTGGTACCCGCCGGCGCGCGACGGCAGCGGCCCGTTCCCGCTCATCGTCTTCGGGCACGGCTTCTCCTCGACGCCGTTCTGGTACCTGCACCTCCTCCGCGCGTGGACGAACGCCGGCTACGTCGTGGCGGCGCCCGTCTTCCCGCTCGGGAACGCGAACGCGCCGGGCGGGCCGGACGAGGAGGACATCGTCAACCAGCCGCGCGACATGAGCTTCGTCATAACGCGCCTCCTCGCCGCGAGCGCCTCGTCGAGCAGTCCCCTCTCGGGGCTGATCGATCCCTCGCGCATCGCCGTCGCCGGCCAGTCGGACGGTGCGGAGACGGCCTATGCCACCGCGTACGAGCGGCCCTGGCGCGACTTGCGTGTGCGCGCTGCGCTCGTCCTCTCCGGCGCCGTGCTCGGACCGAAGCGCTACGTCGAGCGCGACACAGGCGTGCCGCTGCTCGCGGTGCAGGGGACGGCCGACCGGATCAACCCGCCCATCTACACGGAAGTTCTCTTCCGCGCGGTCGACCGGCCGAAGTTCCTGCTTCTGCTGCGCGGCGCCGGCCATCTGCCGCCGTACACGAAGCCGGGAGCGAAGCTCGCGGAGGTCGAGCGCGTCACGATCGCCTTCCTCGACCACTACCTCGGCAGCGGCCCCCTCTCGGCGATCGGGAACGCTGCGCGCCGCCTGCAAAGCGCCGAGCTGACGGCCGATCCCTAAGCCAGGCCGGTGGCCTGCGCGAGCAGGAAGATGTTGAGGACGGCGATCAGCGCCACGACCAGTGCAGCGGCGGCCGTGGTCGCGCGCCGGTTGACGTGCACGCCCATCACGTCCCGCCGGCGCGTCAGCAGGAGCAGCGGGACGAGCGCGAACGGGATCCCGAAGGAGAGGACGACCTGGCTGAGGACGAGCGCGCGCGTCGGGCCGACGCCGAGCGCGAGCACGATGAGCGCCGGCGCCATCGTCACCGCCCGGCGGATGAAGAGCGAGATCCGCAGGTCGAGGAAGCCGGCCATCACGACCTGGCCCGCATACGTTCCGACGCTCGACGAGGAGGCGCCCGAAGCGAACAGCACGACGGCAAACGCGAGCGCGGCCGTGCCGCCGACGAGATGGGAGAAGCCCGCGTGCGCGCCGCGGATCGTGTCCACGTGCGAATAGCCGGGCGTGCCGTGGAAGAGCTTCGCCGCGACGGCGAGCATCGCGAGATTCACGACTCCCGCGATCCCGAGCGCGACGAGCACGTCCGTCCGCTGGAAACGCAGGACGCGCCTGCGCTCCGCGTCGTTCCGCACTGGCGTCCGTTCTTTCGTCAGCGCCGAGTGGAGGTAGATCACGTGGGGCATGACCGTCGCCCCGACGATCCCGACCGCGAGGTAGACCGACCCCGAGCCGCCGAGATGGGGGATGAGCCCGTGGGCCGCGCCGCTCGCCGACGGCCCGATCTTCACCGTCTCGTAGAGGAAGCCGAGCAGGATCAGGCCGAGCAGCGCCGTGATCGCCAGCTCGAACGGACGGAAGCCACGTCGCTGCAGCTCGAGGAGCGCGAACGCGATCACGCCGGTGATCAAGCCGGCCGGCAGCAGCGGCACGTGGAAGAGGAGGTTGAGGCCGAGCGCCGCGCCGAGGAACTCCGCGACGTCGGTCGCCATCGCCATCGCCTCCGCCTGGATCCACAGTCCCCATGCCACCGGCCGCGGATAGCGGTCGCGGCACAGCTCCGGCAGGCTGCGGTCGGTGACGACGCCGAGCTTCGCCGAGAGGTACTGGATGAGCATCGCCATGAGGTTCGCGGCGAGCACGACCCAGAGAAGGAGGTAGCCGTAGCGGGCGCCCCCCTGGATGTTCGTGGCGAAGTTGCCGGGGTCGACGTATGCGACCGACGCGACGAAGGCGGGGCCGAGCATGGCGAGGGTCGCCCGCGAGCGGCCGCGCGCGAGGAGGAGCTCGAGCGGGGTTGCTTCGGTCAGTCCGCCATCTCCCTCTGCACGTGCATCGCGCGCGCGAGGACGGCGCCGAGCGCGTGAGTCTCCTTGCCGACGCGGACGAAGAGCGGGCCGTCGAAGGGCTGCCGCTCGACGAGCTCGAGTTGGGTGCCGGGGACGATCCCGCGCTCGCCGAGGAAGCGCAGCATCGCGGGGTCGGAGTCGGAGATCCGGACGAACGTCGCGCTCTCGCCCGGCTCGAGCTCCGCGAGGGCGGGCGCGGGCGTCTCGGCGACCTGAAGCTCGCGGCTCGGGATCGGGTCGCCGTGCGGGTCGACGGTCGGATGGCCGAGCTTCGCCGCGATCAGCTCCTCGAGCTCCTCCGAGAGGGCGTGCTCGAGCACCTCCGCCTCGGCGTGCACCTCGTCCCACGTCATGCCGAGGTTCTCGACGAGGAACAGCTCGAGCAGCCGGTGGTGGCGGATCACCTCGAGGGCGACGCGCCGGCCGCGCTCGGTGAGGCGGACGCCGCGGTAGCGCTCGTGCTCGACCAGGCCGAGCGCCGAGAGCTTGCGCAGCATCCCCGAGACCGAGCCGGGGCGGACCTCGAGAAGCGCCGCGAGGCCGTTCGTCGAGGCGGAGCCGTCTTGGGCCTCGAGCGTGTAGATCGCCTTCGCGTAGTCCTGGACGGCGACCGTGAGATCACCAGGTTGAGCCATGCCTAAATCTTAGATTAGGCAGAGCGGGATAGCCAACCCCGGCATGATGCGCTGGTGCACGGCCACGCGCACTCGCACGGCGACGATGGACGCCGCCTCGGCATCGCGCTCGCGCTGATCCTTGCCTTCATGGCTGGCGAGGTCGTGGCCGGGATTCTCGCCCACTCGCTCGCGCTCCTCTCCGACGCCGCCCACATGCTCACCGATGCGGGCGCGCTCGGGCTCTCGCTCGTCGTCCTGCGCCTCGCTGCTCGCCCCGCCGCCGGCAACCGCACGTTCGGGCTGCGGCGGACGGAGATCCTTTCCGCGCAGGCGAACGGCGCGGCGCTGCTCGTACTCGCTCTCCTCATCGTCTACGGCGCGATCCGGCGGCTCGTCGCACCGACGCATCCGACCGGCGTGGTCGTCCTTGCGGTTGCGCTTGCGGGGATCGTCGTGAACCTCCTCGCGATGTGGCAGCTGCACGGCGCGAACCGGCGCTCGCTCAACATCGAAGGGAGCTTCCAGCACGTCCTCACCGACCTGTTCGCGTTCATCGCCACCGCGATCGCCGGCGGAGTCATCGTCGCCGGCGGCTCGGTGCGCGCCGACGCCGTCGCGGCGCTGCTCGTCGCGGCGCTCATGCTCCGCGCTGCGTGGGGGCTCTTGCGGGACTCCGGCCGGACGCTGCTCGACATCGCGCCGAAAGGCCTCTCCGTGGAACAGATCGGCCACGCGATGGCCGCGCAGGCGCACGTCGTCGACGTGCACGACCTCCACGTCTGGGAGGTGACCTCCGGCTTCCCGTCACTCTCCGCGCACGTGCTCGTCGAGGCGGGAGCCGATTGCCATCGCATTCGGCTCGAGCTGGAACAGCTTCTGCGTGAGCGTTTCGCGCTCGAGCACACGACGCTCCAGGTCGAGCACACGCCGGCGCGCCTCGTCCAGATCCGCTGACGGACTGCCTCTTGGATTTCCTTGCGGCAGGAGTTACGATCGCCGCGTCTTGGGTGCGAAGCGTGCTGCGGTTCTCATCGGGACGGCCCTGATCCTTCTCGCGGTCGTCGTCCCCCTCGCGAGCGCGACCGGCCCGATGCCGGGGACGGAGAAGATCACCGTGAGCGTCCCGCCGAACGGCGAGAGCATCACGACGCGCGCGCCGATGCCGGCGTCGTCCACGACCGGGACGATCGACGTCTCGACGAAGAGCCAGGACAACGCGTTCTTCGACAAGCTCACGACGTACCTCACGAACAAGCCCACGTTCGGTGCGCGAGCCATCAGCTGCGTGCTCATGTACACGGCCCTGAAGAAGTTTCCGAACGGCCAGGTGGACTACAAGATCACGGAACCGACGCTGCAGGATCTCTTCCTCGACGTCTGCATCCAGCTCGCGCTGAGCTTGTCCCAGCAGTCGCAGGGCGCCCCGCACGCGGCCGGCGCGCAGGCGACCGCGAGATGCCTGTCGACGACGAACGCCGTGCCCGTGACGATTGCGCACTCAGGCTCGGGCTACTCCGCGACCGTGAGCGGGACGTCGTACAAGCCGAAGCGTTCGGCGCTCCTCATCTCCTGTACCCATACGGCGACTGGACTGAAGATCGTCGAGCGACCCCGTTCGCGAAAGGCAAAGCTCGCCACGGTGATCGGGCCGATTCTCGACGTCGGCTTCTCGAGTGGGAGCACCTCCTCCGGCAAGATCAAGGTCGCGCTCGGCGTCCGCTAGCCCGGCGAGTAAGTTCCAGGCGTGGAAGCGACGCCTCGCCGGCTGACGTTCGGCGCCCACGCGGACGAGTACGAGCGGGCGCGGCCTGAATGGCCGGCCGACGTCGCGCACTGGTTCGTTCCCGAGGATGCGCGGCTCGTCGTCGAGCTCGGCGCCGGCACGGGGAAGCTGACGCGGGCGGTCGCAGCGCTCGGTGTCCCGGTCGTCGCCGTCGAGCCGGATCCGCGGATGCTCGCCGTCCTGCGCGCAGGCGGGTTCGACGGACTGCAGGGGTCGGCAGAGGAGATCCCGATTGACGATGCCGAGGCGGACGCAGTCGTCGCCGGCTCCTGCCTCCACTGGTTCGACCTCGAGCGAGCGCTGCCGGAGATCCATCGCGTCCTGCGGCCGGGCGGCCGCTTCGGCTTCGGCTGGAACGGCCGGAACGGGCGCCATCCCACGATCGCCCGCATGAACGAGGCGATCTACTCCGCTGCGCCCGACCGGACGCGCTGGCGCGACCGCGACTGGGAGGCGGAGGTCACGGCGGGCGGGTTGTTCCGGGATGTCGAGCACGAGGTTTTCGAGCACGTGCACGAGCTGCCGCGCCACGCGCTCGACGCGCATCTCTGGTCGTACGCCACGATCGCCTCGCTGCCGGAGGAGGAGCGCGAACGCGTCTTCGTCGATGTGGCAGGCGTCGTCGACGCCGATCCCGAGGTGAGCGACGGCGAGTGGCTCCGGCTGCCGTTCGCGGTGTCGGCCTACCGCGCTACCTGCGTCTAGAGCGGTACGAGCCGCGTTCCCGTGGCCTTGAACGTCGCGTAGGCGACACCGCCGCGGGCCAGCTCGAGGCGCGCGGCCGAGGCGGCTGTCACCTCCGCCGTGAGCGGGCCGACTCGCACCCGGACACGGTTCGCGATCTCGACGAGCGAGCCGACCTCGCCGCGCACGACGTTCAGCGCGGAGTCGGCGTCGGGTTCGTGTGCGCGCGCCACCGCCACCTCCCACGGGTAGACGACGACGCCGACCTCGCCCTCCGCCTCGTCGACGGAGAACACCTCCTCGCCGCCCTCGAGCCGCACTGTCGTGAGTCCGCCGCCGCCCGGCTGCGCCCGCCCGCGCAGGAGGTTGGCGCCGGTGAACGAGGCGACGAACGCGTCGCGCGGCCGGGCGACGAGCTCGGCGGGAGGGCCGAACTGGCGCAGCTTCCCTTCGACGAGGACGCCGACCTCGTCGGCAAGCGCCGCCGCGTCCTCGTAGTCGTGCGTGACGAGGAGCGTCGGCAGGCCGAGGTCGCGCAGCAGCTCGGCGAGCTCGTGCCGCACCTCGGTCTTGGTGTGGGCGTCGAGCGCCGCGAGCGGCTCGTCGAGGAGCAGGACGGCCGGATCGCGCGCGAGCGCTCGCGCGAGGGCCACCCGCTGCCGCTCGCCTCCCGAGAGCTCGCGCGGGTGCGCCTCGGCGAGGTGCGCGATCCCGAAGCGGGTGAGGACGTCGTCCACCGGGCGGCCGGCCGCGCCGTAGGCGACGTTGGCGCGGACGCGGAGATGCGGGAAGAGGGCGTAGTCCTGGAAGACGAAGCCCACCCGACGAGCCTCCGGGGGCAGGCCGTTCCACGACTCGCCGTCGAGCGACACGCCGCCGCGCGACGGCTGAGCGAGCCCGGCGATGACGCGCAGCACCGACGTCTTGCCCGCGCCGGACGGGCCGACGAGGGCGACAGTCTTCGAGACGTCGAGCGCGAGCTCTAGCTCGAAGGCGCGAAGAGGAAGCGTGAAGTCCGCGTTGAGGGTTGCCATTGAAGAGCGACCTTGAGGGCGATGAGGAGCGCACCGCTGACGACGACGAGGAGCGCGCTCATCGCAAGCGCCTTGGTAAAGCCGTTCGGGAAGAAGTTGAACTCCTGATAAATCGCGAGCGGCAGCGTCTGCGTCACGCCCTGGAGGCTCCCGGCGAACATGATCGTCGCTCCGAACTCGCCGAGGCCGCGCGCGAAGGCGAGCGACTCGCCGGCGGCGAGCCCACGGCGGGCGAGCGGCAGGTAGACGCGGAAGAACGTCCGCGCCCGTCCGGCTCCGAGCGTCCGCGATGCCGCGACGAGATCGGGATCGACTTCTTCGAACGCTGCGATCGCCTGGCGGACATAGAACGGCCCCGAGACGAAGGCGACCGCCATCACGACGGCGCCCCAGGTCAGCCCGATTCGGATTCCGAGGAAGGAGAGCGTCCCGCCGAGGAGCCCGTAACGGCCGAACGCGGCGATGAGCCCGATTCCCGCCACAGCCGGGGGCAGGACGAGCGGCAGCTCGACGAGCACGACGGCAAGCGAGCGGCCCGGGAAGCGGCGGGTGGCGAGGAGATACGCCGCAGGCGTCCCGACGAGCAGGACGAGCGCCTGCGCGACGACGCTCGTCTTGAGGCTGAGCACGAGCGCGTCGGTCACGACCGGGCTCGACAGCTGTCCGACGAGCTTGCCCGGCGACACGCGCGCGAAGACCGCAACGATGGGGAGGATGAGAAACCCGAGGGCGACGGCGGAGGCCGCGAAGACCGCGACCCCTCCGAGTACGCGTCTACTCATCCAGTGGTTGCGGGCGGCAGCGGCAGGAAGCCGGCTGCCCGGAGCTTCTTCTGCGCGACAGCGCCGGTGAGCCGCTTGACCCAGGCCTTCGCGGCCTTCAGGTACGGGCTCGACTTGACCGCCGCGGCGGCGTAGATCACGCGAGGCTGCGCGCCGGGAGGGATGCGCACGACGGTGACCTGGCCGGCGACAGTCTTGGCGTCGGTCGCGTAGACGAATCCGGCGTCGGCCTCGCCGAGAGCGACCTTCGAGAGCACCTCGCGGACGTCCGTCTCCTGGCTGACCGCGCGGTTGACGAGATTCGAGAGCCCCATCCGGGCGAGCACAGTGCGCGTGTAGTCGCCGACGGGGACGCCGGCCGCAGCCATCACGGTCTTGATCCCCTTCCGCTCGAGGCTCCCCGGGCCCTTGATCCCGAGCGGGTTGCCGCGGGCGACGACGATGACGAGGCGGTTCGCCGTGAAGTCCACCGGCTTCGTGACGTACCCCTGCTCGTACAGCGTCTCCGGGATCGTGGTGTTCGCGGAGGCGAAGACGTCGGCCGGAAGTCCCTGCTCGATCTGCGCGGCGAGCGCGTTCGAGCCGGCGAAGTAGTAGCGCCCGCGCTTGTCGATCCGCGGGAAGACGTTCGTGAGCGAGGCCGCCGCGAAAACGGTGAGGCGAGGCGGCAGCTGCTTGTGCCGCGTCTGCGCGTCCGCGGACGCGGCGAGGACTGACGCGGCGACGACGAGCGCAGCCACGCTGAGCAGGGTGATGCGCTTCTTCATGTTTCCACCATCACCGAGGTCGACTTGACGACCGCGGTGGCGGCCATCCCTGCTTTGAGCCCGAGCTCCTCCACGGCATCGCGCGTCACGACCGCGACGACGCGCGCCGGCTCCGTCACGGTGATCTCGACCTGCGCGAGGAGCCCCTCGACTCGCACGTCCGTCACTGTCCCGTGGAAGCGGTTGCGCGCGCTCATGTGCTGCGTGCCCCCGTCGCCGCGCAGCCGCTCGATCTCCGCGAGCGGGACGAGGCGCCGGTTCGAGCGGTCGCGCTTCGTCTTGATCCGTCCCTCGCGGTCCCAGCGGCGCAGCGTGTCGACGCTGATCCCGAGCTCCCGCGCGGCCTCCGTCGCCGTGTACGTCTGCTTCGGCATGGCCGAAGTCTACATAGGCGTTACCTATGCGGAAGGAGCCGGATTGCGGATCCCGGTCGCCCCGATCAGGCCGCCGCAGATGAGGAGGATGGCGACGATGAGCATCGTCCGGTGGAAGCCGCGCTCCGACAGTTGGTCGCTGCCGCCTGCCGCCGCGATTCCGAGAATCGACACTGCCAGGAGGCCGCCGATCCGCGCTACGGCGTTGTTCACGCCGGAGGCGACTCCCGCATCGCCTGCCGTCGCGTCCGCGAGCACCGTCGTCGTCAGTGGCGCGACCGTGAGGGAGAGGCCGACGGAGAAGACGAGGAGCGCCGGGAGGAGGTCGATCCAATAGTTCGGATGGGCCGGGAGTCGCTCGTAGTCGAGCACAGCCACGCCCGCGATCACCGGGCCGAGCGTCATGAACAGGCGCGGCCCGTACTGCATCGAGAGCTTCCCGGTGCGCGGCGAGAGGAAGAACATCACGACCGTGATCGGTACCAGCGACGCGCCCGCACGGAGCGCGGAATAGCCGCTGAAGTCGATCAGGAAGAGCGTGAGGAAGAGACTCAAGCCAGACAGCGCCCCGTAGACCGAGAGCGTCTCGACGTTCGTGACCGAGAAGTTCCGTAGCCGGAAGAGGTGGAGCGGCAGCATCGGCATCGGCGTCCGCAGCTCGTAGACGACGAAGACGGCGAGCAGTGCGGCACCGGCGCCGAGACCGCCGGCGACGACCGGGTCGCTCCAGCCGCGCGCCGGCTGCTCGATGAAGCCGGCCACGAGCAGGCCGAGCCCGGCCGCGCAGAGCAGTGCGCCGGGGAAGTCGACGCGGAGGTCCGTGCGGCGCTTCTGCGTCATCCCGCCGAGCCGGAGCACGAGGAGCAGCGTGACGAGTGAGATCGGGATGTTGATGAGGAAGATCGCACGCCAGCTCGTGTAGTCGATGAGCGAACCGCCGACCAGCGGCCCGATCACGAACGAGATCCCGCTCCACGCTGTCCACTGGCCGATCGCGGCACCACGCGCGGCGCCGGTGAAGGTCGCGGTGAGCACGGCGAGCGAGGCAGGCGTCAACAGCGCGCCGGCGACACCCTGGACGCCGCGAAAGACGATCAGCGTCGTAGCGTCCGGCGCCACTGCGCACAGGGCGGAAGCGAGCCCGAAGGCGGCAACGCCGATGGCGAAGACGCGCATCTCGCCAAAGATGTCCCCGAGCGAGCCGCCGACGAGGATAAGCGCGCCGAGCATGAGCAGATAGGCGCTGACGACCCACTGCATCGACGAGAGCCCGACACCGAAGCTGCGCGCCATGTAGGGGAGGGCGACGTTGACGACGGAGCCGTCGATGAACGCCATCGACGAGCCGAGAATGCTCGCGACGATCGTCCAGCGGGCGACGTTCGACATTTACAGGATCCTAATGACCCGCCCTGGCGCTACCCCCGCCGCGGCTGCGACCATTCCCCCAGGTGGACGAACTCGCGCCCGGCTCTGCAGGGGAGCCCGAGGCCCCTCGCCGTATCGGCCGGGGCGTCTTCCTAGGCACGGTCGTCGGAGGCCTCTCCTCGCTCTGGTGGGGCAAGGCGGTTTGGGGCCCCGTCTCGCATGCGCTCAGCGGCGTCGAGGCGGCGATTCCGCTCGTCCCGACGAAGGGCTGGCGGATCTACACCGTCGCGGCGACGATGCCGGTCTTCGAGCCGCACTCGTGGCGACTCAACATCGGCGGCCTCGTCGAGCAGCCGCAGGCGCTGAGCTACGACGAGCTGCGCGCGCTGCCGCAGGTCTCGCAGGTCTCCACCTTCCACTGCGTGACCGGCTGGACGGTGAACGGCGTCCATTGGCGCGGTGTCCGTTTCAAGGATCTCCTCGCGCAGGCAAAGCCGCTGCCCGGCGCGCACGCGCTCCAGTTCGTTTCGGCCGAGAAGCCGTACATCGACTACCTCACGCTCGAGCAGGCGATGCTCCCCGACGCGATGCTCGCCTGGGAGATGGACGGCAAGCCGCTCCTGCAGGAGCACGGCGCGCCCGTCCGGGTCGTGATCCCCGACATGTACGGCTACAAGAACGTCAAGTGGGTCGAGGAGATCAACCTCGTCCCCAAGCCGGGGAACGGCTACTGGGAGCTGCTCGGCTACGACCGGGACGCCTGGGTCGGCCGCTCCAACGGCTACTACTCGTGAAGCCCGGCTACATCCGGCGTTTCTCGCGCACCGAGCGGACGCTCCACTGGGTGAATGCGACGGGATTCTTCCTCCTTCTCACGACCGGGCTGATCCTCTACCTGCCCTCGCTCTCGGTGGACGTCGGGCGGCGGCCGCTGATCAAGAACATTCACTTCTGGGGCGGAATCGGCTGGGTGGCGGCGCTCATCCTGATCGTGCTGCTCGGCGACCGCCGCGGGATGCTGAGGCTGGCGCGCGAGCTCGACGTGTTCGAGCGGGAGGACGTCAACTGGCTGCGCGGGCGCCGGCCGCGCGAGCAGGACCGCTTCAACGCCGGCCAAAAGCTCAACGCCATTCTCACGGCGGCGTTCGTGATCCTCTTCCTCGTCTCGGGACTGCTGCTCTGGGCCGGGGAGCAGGACACGCGTTTCCGCTTCGCCAGCACCGTGCTCCTCCACGACGGGCTCCTCTACATCTCGCTCGTCCTGCTGCTCGGCCACCTCTACCTCACGCTGATCCATCCTGCGACCCGGCATGCGCTGCACGGCATGGTGCTGGGGACCGTGCGCGAGGACTGGGCGAAGCGGCATCACGGCCGCTGGAAGATCTTCGAGTAGGAGGAGCCGGGGCGCGACGTTCGCCGCGCCCCGCTGTGCAGGAAGCTACGAGGAGGGATGCGACGGCTGGACGCCGAGCTTCATGGTGAGGTGCTTCGTCGCGCCGTTCCGGTCGACGGTGAGCTTGACGGTGTCACCGGGCTTGGAGGCGGTCACCGACGACGTGAGACCGTCCGAGTTGTGGATGGCCGTGCCGTTCCAGGAGGTGACGATGTCCCCTGCCTTGAGACCGGCCTTCGCGGCGGGTGAACCGGGCTCGACGTGCCCGACCTTGGCGCCGGCGGCGTTCGGCGCGTCGCCGATCTCGACGCCCATGAAGGCGTGCCGGACGGTTCCGCCGGAGATCAGCGTCCGCGCGGTCGCCTTCGCCGCGTTGATCGGGACAGCGAAGCCGACGCCGGAGTTGTCGTTGGTGTCGCTCTCGATCTGATCGTTGATCCCGATCACGGTGTTCGTGGCGACGTCGATGAGGGGGCCGCCGGAGTTGCCGTGGTTGATCGCCGCGTCGGTCTGGATGGCGCCGGAGATCGAGAACTGGTTCGGGGCGGTGATGTCGCGGTTGACCGCGCTGACGATCCCGGCGGTCAACGTCTCGGGCAATCCGAACGGGCTACCGATCGCCGCGACGTCCTGGCCGGGCAGGACGGCGGAGGAATCGCCGAGCGCGAGCGGATGGAGCTTCGATGCGTCGACGTTGACGTGAATCACGGCGCTGTCGGTCGACGTATCCGTGCCGACGAGGGTTGCGGTCGTCGTCGAGCCGTCCTGGAACTGGACCTTGATCGAGTTCGCGCCGGTCACGACGTGCTCCGCGGTGAGGATGTCGCCCTTCGTGTCGATCACGAAGCCCGTTCCCTCAGCCTGCTGCTTCTGCTGCGGCTGCTGCTGGTTCGGGATCCCGAACGGGTTGAAGCCGCCGCCGCCGCTCGAGCCGGAGCTTCCGTTCGACGTGACGGTGATATCGACGACGCCGGGTGCGTCCGCCGCGTAGTCCTGCGCGAGCGTGTTGCTGCTCGAAGTCGACGAGGCGTTCTGGGCCGGGACGACGACCTTCGTCGTAACGGTGGGGGAGCCGTGACTGCTCAAGGCGTAGGCGGCCACGCCGGCGCCGCCACCAATGACGGCAGCGACGAGCAGGGGCAGGAAGCGGCGTGCTGCGGAACGGGGATTCATCTTTGCGGTCTCCTTGGCAGTTTTGTCTCTCCCAGAGTGCCCATCTCGCCTAGGACCAGCATGAGAGTGCTGTGAGCATCGCTTAAGAGCGCCTGTCCTCTCAAGCCAACTGCCCCGCGCGCCGATACTGGAACCGGTGGACGAGCGCGACGCAGCCGTCTTTCATCGCTATGCCGAGTATCTCTGGCGCAGGGCCGGCGGCATCGTCCTGCGCTGGACAGTCGGGGGCGCAGTCCTCGGCGGCATCCTCGGCTCGGTGATGCTCACGTCGTGGGCGAACTGGCCGCTTCACCATCGCCACGCGTACCTCCTCGTCGTTCTCGGCGCCGTTGCAGGCTGCGTCCTCGGCCGCTCGCTCGGCACGACGCGGGCGATGGGGTTGCGCCTCCAGGCCGAGCTTGCCCAGCATCAGCTCCAGTTCGAGCGCTCGACTCTCGCGCGCGCCGCGGAGGTGGAGGAGACGAAGACGCCGGTCGCCGCAGTGCCGCCGTACGTGCCCGCCGGCGTGCCGCCCGTCTCCGCCGCAGCTCCTGCCGCGGAGCCCGCGGCGGAGTCGTACGGCTGGGCCGCGATCGAGCCCGCCGCGTCCGCCTAGGCGAGCTTCCGCCTGCCGCTTCGCTCTGCGATGCTACGGGGGTGATCGCTGCGCCCCCTCCGCCGCCCGCACACTTCCTCCGCGTGGACGCCCGCGCCCACACGGCGACCGTGACGCTGATCGCCGCATACGACGGGGCGAACAACGGCTTCAACTTCGACGGCTATTCGCGGGAGCTGATGTGGACGGTGCCGCGCGGCTGGACCGTGCGGGTCGTCTGCAAGAACCGCGGGCCTCTGCGCCATTCGTGCGCGGTCGTCTCCGGCGCGACGTCGACGAAGCCCGCCTTCCGCGGCGCCGCGACGCCGCAGCCGAAGACCGGCCTGGCACCGGGAAAGACTGCGACGTTCTCCTTCCGCGCGACGAGGACCGGCGTCTTCCGCTTCGCCTGCCTCGTGCCGGGCCACGAGGGCGCTCGGATGTGGGACGTGCTCAAGGTCGTCCGGCGCGGCAAGCCCTCGGTCGTCGATCTTCAGGGATAGGGAAGCGAGCTAACTAGCTGCGGCGCCGGAGGATGGTGATCCACCAAACGCCGATGGAGAGCAGAAGGCCGACCGGCAGTACGAGCGAGAGGATCGAGCCGGTGAGGAAGTCGGCGATCAGGTCCATGAAAGCTCCTCGGGTCGGGGCTCGGCCGTCGGCAGGTCAGCGGCGGTCGGCGCGAGCCAGCGGTAGAAGGCGATGAATGCAGCGATGACGTAGGCGAGCGAACCGGGCACCCACATGATCCCGGCCGCGAGCTCCTGGTCGCCGAGCGGCGTGAGACCGAAGGCGCGGTGGTGGAGCGTTGCGTAGACCGGGTACAGCGGATGGTGCGCATAGGCGAGCACGATGGCGAGGATCCAGCCGGGGACGCTTGCGGCGACGAACCAGCCGGCCCGGCGCAAATGGTCGAGGCGCGAGCGCACGGGCGGCGCGTCGAGGAGGGGCCCCCAGAACAGCAAAGCGGCGGCGATGAAGCACGTGTGCTCGAGCAGGTGGACGCTCTCGTGGACGACCGCCGCCCCGTACATCCAGGGGATGTGCCAGACGACGAGAACCACAGTGAGGACGGAAACCGAGACCGGCGGCCGGGTCAGTGTCCGAGCCGCGAGTCGCAACGGTGCTGACCAGCCGCCGAGCGCCAGACCGCGCGCGACGCTCCGGCGTGCGGCGGCGGGGAACGGCATCCACATCCTTGGCCACGGCCGGCCGAGCACGAGCAGCGGCGGTGCGACCGTGAGCAGGAAGACGTGCTGGGTCATGTGCATCGCGAACGACGTGTCTGCCCAGTCGTCGAACGGCGGCTCGAGCACCACGAACAACGTCGCGATCCCGAGGTAGAAGCAGATCTCCCTCATCCAGCGGTGCCTGCCACGGCCGCCGAGGGCGTAGAGCGTTGCCGCCACGACGCAGAAGACGAGCGGCGGGACGGACATGGCGGTCTAGGCGACCAGGTAGAGGATGACCCAGGCGACGACGGCGACGCCGGCGAGGAACGTCCAGTAGAAGCCGAGCGCGGCGAGCTCGGCGCGGTTCAGGTCGACCGGGTTGCGGATGTCGTGGGCGGTCCGGTCAGGGTCGCCCGAGGCGTGGCCGGCGGGCACCTCGGCGGCGCCGAACAGCTCGTTTCGGTAGCGCCAGGAGGTTGCGAGCGTCGTCTCGAGCCAGAAGAGCGTGAGAAGGACGAAGAGAGACAGGAACGCTGTCCAACCGACGTAGACGCTCGCGAAGGCGCCGTCGGTCGGCCCGAACCCGTTCTGGGTCCAGGCGACGACCTGGAGGACGAGACCGGCGAGCCCGAGCAGGAGCGCGGCGAGTCCCTTCAGCCGCCACTGCGGACGCCGGTCGGCGGCCTGGTCGAGCTCGCCGAGCCGAACGAGCACCGTGCTCACGACCCAGCAGGCGATGATCGCCGTCCCCCAGCCGATCGACGCGTCCACGCCGTGCGGCTTCCACTGCGAAACGCTGTCGATCGAGCGGAGATAGAAGAACGCGAAGACGAAGGCGACGAAGAAGAACGCCGTCGCGCCCGCGAGTAGGTACCCGGCCGTGACGAGGTTGCGCGCGAGCACCTCCGGCGGCTCGCCCTCGAGAACCTCGTAGCCTGCGTCGCCGCTCGCCAGCTCTGCGCTCACGTCACTCCCTCCCCGCCGGTGCGCCGGCCGGAACGACCCACTGCGGCGCGGGCCCTTCGCCGTAGCCGTACGGATCATCGGTGAAGACCGGGATGCGGTCGAAGTTGTGGACGGGCACCGGGGACGGCAGCTGGAACTCGATCGACCGCGATCCCCACGGGTTCGCCTCCGCCGGAACCTTCTTGAACGCCAGCGACCAGACGAGGTTGAAGAGGAAGACCAGCATCGAGATCCCCAGGAGGAAGGCCGAGACCGAGACCCAGTCGTTGAGGAACTGGAAGCTGGGGTCGTACGTGACGACGCGGCGCGGCATCCCCATGAAGCCCAGCGCGAAGAGGGGCGCGAACGTCGAGTTGAAGAAGACGAACATCGTCCAGAAGTGGATCTTCCCGAGCCGCTCGTTCAGCTGCCAGCCGGTCATCTTCGGCACCCAGTAGTAGACCGCGGCGAAGAACGTGAAGATCAGCCCGCCCATGATCGTGTAATGGAAGTGGGCCATCGAGAAGAAGCTGCCGTGCGTCGTCACGTCGCTCGGAACGTCGGAGAGGAAGACGCCCGAGAGACCGCCGAGCAGGAAGTTGAAGAACCACGCGAGGCAGAAGAGCATCGGCACCGTGAAACGGATCTGCCCGCGCCAGATGGTCATCATCCCGCAGATGAACGTGAAGCCTGTCGGGATCGAGATCAGCTCGGTCGAGAGCATGTAGAAGGGACGCAGGTCGCCGTTGATGCCGCTCACGAAGAGGTGGTGCTGCCAGACCATCCACGAGAGGAGCGTCACGCCGAGCAGCCCTGCGACGGCGAGCCGGTAGCCCCAGAGCGGCTTGCGGGAGAAGACCGGCAGCAACTCGAGCACGATCGCGAAGCCGGGCAGCGCGAGGATATAGACCTCCGGATGGCCGAAGACCCAGAAGAGGTTCTGGTAGAGGTAGTTCGAGCCACCACCTCCTGCCACGAAGAATGTCGTGTTGATGGCGCGGTCGAATGCGGCCATGCCGAGCGTCGCGATGAGCACCGGCGCCGCGAGCACCATGAGCGACGCGGTGGAGATGACCCCCCAGACGAAGATCGGCAGCCGAGTCCACGTCAGGCCCGGCGCGCGCATCGTCAGGATCGTCGCGATCATGTTCAGGCCGAGCAGGGTCATCGAGATCCCGACGAGCGCGAAGAAGAGGATGTAGCAGTCCATCCCCGCGTTGGCCTGCGACTCGAGCGGCGGATAGCCCGTCCAGCCGGTGGGGAAGCCGCCGAAGAAGATCGTCGTCGTCAGGATCCCTCCGGCCGCCATCAGCAGCCAGAAGGTCAGCGCTTCGATGCGGGGGAAGGCCATCCGCCGCGCGCCGATCAGGATGGGGACGAAGTAGTTGGCGAACGGGCCGAGGATCCCGCTCGACATCATCCCCATCATCATCGTGCCGTGCATGCCGACGATCGTCAGGTACGTGCCGGCCGGGAAGACCTGGTGGGCGGGCCGTAGCAGCTCGGTGCGGATGAGCATCGCGTTCAGGCCGCCGATGAAGAAGAACAGCCCGATTCCCCACAGGTACTGGATGCCGACGACCTTGTGGTCGGTGCAGAGGCTGAAGTAGCGCGACCAGCCGCCGGTCTCCTTCTCGCGCAGCGACGGCGGATAGCCCCGTAGCCGCGCGAACGGGTAGTTGAGGAAGCCGAGGCCGGCGAGAAAGCCGATCACGCCGCCGATGTAGGCCATGAAGACCGAGACCTCGTTGTAGTCGGCAGCGCTGAACCAGTCGAGGCTCGGGCCGGTGATCGCATGGGCGCCGAACCAGCCCGCGTACCAACCACCGATCCCGAGCACGATCGCGGTCAGCAGGTTGAAGCCGATCAGGCGACGCGCGGCGGCCAACTCAGCCTCCTCTCCTCACCGGGGCAGGAAGGTATTCGCGGCGGAAGCCCGGCAGGTACTTGGCGATCGGCTTGTACAGCGCCTGCTGCGACTTGACCCACGCATGGAACTGGTCAGCCGAGACGACGTGGCCGTTGTTGTACATGTAGCCGTGCCAGAGGCCGCAGAGCTCGGCGCAGCGGACCTGGAACATACCGGGCGCTTTCGTCCGGACGAAGGCGACGTTGTCGACGCGCGGGTTCGCGTCGGCCTTGACGCCGAGCTCGTACGCCCAGAACGAGTGGACGACGTCGAGCGAGGTGACGTGGAGGACGACGTATGTGTCCTCAGGCAGCACGAGCTCGTGCGACTCGAAGCCGCCGAAGCCGGGATAGCGATACGTGAACTCCCACTGCTGGGCGATGACCTGAACCGCGATCTTCTTGCCGCCCGGCACTGCCACGGGCGACGGCCCCTGGCCGCCGCCGGCGCCGTTCTGAAGCAGCTCGTACGTGCCGAAGCCGGCCAGGAAGAGGACGGTGACCGAGGTGATCACCATCCACGCGATCTGGATGCCGGCGTGGTTCCGCAGCGGCGGGCCATCGACGAGGGCTCCGCCTTTCGGGGCGCGGAAGTTGAGGAGCGCGTAGACAAAGAAGACGAAGATGAGGCAGACGACCGGGGTGACGATCCCGGTGATCACGGTGTTGTCGATGACCTGCTGCGACGCCTGCGTGCTGGCGTTGCCGGGCGGCAGGAGCGGGCCGACGAGAACGACGACGAGCGGGGTGGCGATCGCGCTGACGACGAGCCACGCGGTGATGACGCGGCGGCCGTGGCTGACGCCGTCGCTCGGTCTGGCTGCCATGGGCTCCGCCGCCACCTAGGCCGCCTTCACGTTGAGGAAGCCGTCCATGTAGCCGATTGTCTGCATCGGCCCGCCCCAGCCGTCGATCCAGCCGGCGGCGCACGGCACGAAGCACTGCCAGCGGAAATGGCCCGGCGTCGTCGTGTGGAACGTGAACGTGATCGTCTCGTGCGCGTTCTGCATCTGGCACGGGGCGAAGCCGCACTGGTTCTTCGCGTTGTCGTCGACGCCGCGGATGGCGACGTCGATGCCGAGGTCCGGCACCGCGAACACGTGCGAAGCCGTCGCCGGATCGATTTCCGTGGTCGGCTTGCCGTTGAGGAGGATCTGGTTGGAGGCGCCGCTCGCGCCGGCGGTGACGCCGACCATCTTTCCGTAGAGCGGGTTCCGCAGTCCGCTCTGCCCGTCGAAGTTGTAGATCGTGACGTTGATCGTCGCGTTCGCCGGCAGATCCCAGACGGTCTCGCGCTTCCAGCCTTTCGGCGTCTGGACGAGGTAGGAGACCCAGTCGGGGTTCTGGCTCAGCTTCGGCCCGATTGCCGCGACCGTCATGATCTTCAGGTCGACGACTTGATGGCCGTTGGCGGTCTTGACCGGGAGCTTGTAGGCGGGCGAGCCGGCGAGGTAGGTGAGGCGCCACGCGTACAGGCCGATCAGGACGCCAGCCGCGGCGACCGCCAGAACTACAAGTAGGAGTTTCCCCCCGACGCGCATCCCGGGTGCGTTCGTATCACGTTGCGATGGAGCGCGTCAAGCGCGCTTTCGCACCGCACACCACGGCGCCGGCCTGGGATGAGGGGGTTAGGGCCGGCGCCGGGGCGCGGATCCGGGTCCTGCTTGCGCTACGCCGCCTCGGCCAGGAGTTCGTCCTCGTCGGCGTTCAGAACGATGATGCTCGTGAGGGTCACGGGGGCATCGTCGCCGCCGAGTGTGAGAGCGACCTGAACCCGCCGTGAGAGGTCGCTAAGAATCGAGAGCCGTGCGCAACGAGGCGACGTAGTCGCGCAGCGCGTCCGCTCCCTCTTCGGCTGCGAGCAGGGCACGGGAGCCGACGACGACCCCGTCCGTGAGCTCAGCAGCTGCGCGTGCGTGGTCCGGCGTCGAGATTCCGAAGCCGGCGTAGAGCGGCACGCCGGTCGCGGCGCGCGCCCTCTCGACGAGGGACGCGAGGGCAGGGGAGAGGTCGTCGCGGGCGCCCGTCGTGCCGGCAACGGTGACGAGATAGAGCCAGCCGTCCGTCTCTTCTCCCGCGAGGCGGATCCGCTCGTCGGTGGAGGTCGGAGCGACGAGTTGGATGCGGCGGAGGTCGGGGCGATCTCCCGCGGGGAGGTCCGCCACGATCAGGCTGGTCGCTCCGGCTGCCGCCGCGTCGGAGGCGAACTTCTCCCAGCCGCGCGCCTCGAGGAGCGACGCGTACGTCATCGGGATGAGCGGCGTCTCGGGGAGGAGCTCGCGCGTGCGCGCGAGGACGTCGAGGCACGCCTGTGTCCGCATCCCGCGCGCGAGCGCGCGCTCTGCGGCGCGGCGGATGACCGGGCCGTCTGCAAGCGGGTCCGAGAACGGGAAGCCGAGCTCGACGACATCCGCGCCTCCCTCGACCGCCGCGCGCGCGAGTTCCGGCGTCTCGGGCTCGGCCATCAGATAGATGACGAGCGTCTTCACGCGAGGCGAGCGAGCGCTTCGGCCAGGTCCTTGTCGCCGCGCCCGCTCAGGCCGACGAGAATCAGTTCCGCGTCGATGTCGCGCGCGCGGGCGAGGGCGTGCGCCGGCTCCAGTGCCGGGACGATGCCTTCGGTGCGGGCGAGGTCGCGGAAAGCGGCGAGCGCCTCTTCGTCCGTCGCCACCGTGTATTCGGCGCGGCCGCTGTCGCGGAGGAAGGCGTGCTCGGGGCCGACGCCCGGGTAGTCGAGCCCGGCCGAGATCGAGTGCGCGTCCTCGATCTGACCGTCCTCGTCGGCGAGAACGGACGAGCGCGCGCCGTGGAGGACGGCGGCGCGGCCGGAGCCGAGCGATGCTGCGCCGGCCGCCTCGACGCCGACGAGCCGGACGTTTTCGTCTTCGAGGAAGCCGTAGAAGATCCCGATCGCGTTCGAGCCACCGCCGACGCAGGCGACGACCACCTCGGGGAGCCGACCCTCGGCTGCGAGGATCTGCTCGCGCGCTTCGCCTCCGATCACGCGCTGCAGGTTGCGCACGATCTCGGGATACGGCGCTGGGCCCACGCAGGAGCCGATCAGGTAGTGCGTCGTGGAGACGTTCGTGATCCAGTCGCGGATCGCCTCGCTCGTCGCCTCCTTCAGCGTCTTCGTGCCGAAGTCCACCGGCCGCACCTCGGCGCCGAGCAGACCCATCCGCTCGACGTTGGGCTGCTGGCGGCGCATGTCCTCCTCACCCATGTAGACGACGCACTCGAGGCCGAAGCGGGCGCAGACGGTCGCGGTCGCGACGCCGTGCTGGCCGGCGCCGGTCTCGGCGACGATGCGGTGCTTGCCGAGCCGCCGCGCGAGCACCGCCTGGCCGAGCGCGTTGTTGAGCTTGTGCGCGCCGGTGTGGAGGAGGTCTTCGCGCTTGAGGTAGATCCGCTTGCCCGGCGCGAAGCGCTCCGCGAGCGTGAGCGGAGTCGGCCGGCCGGCGTACGTCGTCAGCAGCTCGTGCAGCTCGGTGCGGAAACTGTCGTCCTCGCACGCCTCCCGCCAGCCGCGCTCGAGCTCGTCGAGCGCCGGGATCAGCGTCTCGGGGACGTAGCGCCCGCCGTACTCGCCGAAGGTGCTCATCCGCGGGCCGCCTCGACGAAGGCGCGGACGCGGTCGTGGTCTTTGATTCCCGGCTCCCGTTCGAGCGACGAGGAGGCGTCAACGGCCCATGGTCGCACGGTCTCGATCGCCTCGCGGACGTTCTCCGGGCCGAGCCCGCCGGCGAGCATGACGCGGCCGTCGGTGGCGGCTGCCTTCCGCCAGTGATCGGGGTCGTCTCCTTGCCAGGGCAGATCGAGAACGCGGGCGACCTCCTCGCCGCCGCGGAGCAGGACGGCGTCGCGGCCGCGCACCGTGCCGCCGTCGTCGGGGTAGAGCTGGACGAGGTCGGCGCCGGTCTCCTGCGGCTCGCCGACCTGGACGGCGACGGAGAGCGTCGTCTCGGGGACGTCGAGCAGGGCCGGCGCGCGGCGCGGCGATCCCTCGGCGAAGACGAAGCCGACGAGGTCGGCGCCCGCCTCGCCCGCTGCGTCGACATCCTCCTGTCGTGTCAGTCCGCAGACCTTGACGAGCGGACGGGAGAACAGCTCGCGCAGCTTCGCCGCCGGATCGGCGGCGCGCATGAGGGAGGTGCCGACGAGGACTGCGTCGGCTCCCGCAAGCTCCGCAGCCGCAGCCTGCGCGCGCGTGTGGATCGCGCTCTCGGCGATCACGATCCGGTCGTGTGGCGCGCGCGCCACGAGGTCGAGCTGCGCGTGGCGGTCGATGTGGAACGTCGAGAGGTCGCGCGCGTTGACGCCGATCACCGTCGCGCCGAGGGCCGTCGCGCGTTCGAGCTCCTCCTCGTCGTGCGCCTCGACGAGCGTGTCGAGACCGAGCCGCTCCGCCTCGGCCATGAGGCGCGTCGCGGTCGCGTCGTCGAGGTCGCGGAGGATGAGCAGCGCCGCGTCAGCGCCTGCGTCACGCAGCTCCAGCAGATCGCCCTCCGTCAAGAAGAAGCCTTTCGCGAGCAGCGGCAGAGTGGTGGCGGCTCGTGCCGCGCGCAGGTCGTCGAGGGTGCCGCCGAAACGCTCGTCCACGAGCACGGAGACGGCCCTCGCGCCGGCGACGGCATAGGCCGGGACGACGTCTGTCACGCGGGCGTCCGGCCGGATGTCGCCGGCGGACGGCGAGCGCCGCTTGAACTCGGCGACGGCGCCGAGTCCCGGCTGGGAGAGGGCCTCGGCGAACCTCATGCCTGGGAGAACTCCACGAGCTCGTCGAGCCGCGTCAGCGCATCGCCGGAGTCGATCGCCTCGCGGGCGCGCGCGATCCCCTCGCGGAGGCTCTCGGCGCGACCGGCCGCCGCGATCCCGCCCGCGGCGTTGAGGATCACCGCCGACCGGTGCCCGCCCTCCTCGCCGTCGAGCACCTCGCGCAACGCCGCCGCGTTTTTCGCCGGATCGCCGCCGCGCAGCTCCTGCGGGTCGCAGCGCTCGATGCCGAGCTCGAGCGGGTCGAGCTCGTACTCACGGACGGCGCCGTTCTCCACTTCGCAGACGAGGTTCGGGCCGCACGGCGAGAGCTCGTCGATGCCGCCGGCGCCGTGCACGACGTAGGCGCGCGTCGCTTCCAGCTGGACGAGCGCCTGCGCGAGCGTTCGCGCAAGCTCAGGCGAGTAGGTCCCGAGGACGAGGGCGCGCGCCCCGGCGGGGTTCGTGAGCGGGCCGAGCACGTTGAACACGGTACGCGTCGCAAGCTCGCGTCGAACCGGCGCGGCGTAGCGCATCGCGGGGTGGTGCGCCTGCGCGAAGAGGAAGCCGAAGCCGAGCTCGTCGATCGAGCGCTCGATCCGCTCGGGCGGCAGTTCCAGGCGGAAGCCGAGCGCCTCGAGCACGTCCGCGGAGCCCGTCTGCGACGACGCCGCGCGGTTGCCGTGCTTCGCCACTGCCGCTCCCGCCGCTGCCGCGACGAGAGTTGCTGCGGTCGAGATGTTGTACGTGTTCGCGCCGTCCCCGCCGGTGCCGACGACGTCGACGATGTCGGTGCGCTTCGGGTGGACGTGGAGGACGTGCTCGCGCATCGCCTCGGCGCAGCCGACGATCTCCTCCGCCGTCTCGCCCTTCGCGCGCAGCGCGACGAGGAAGCCCGCGATCTGGGCCTGCGTCGCCTCGCCGGCCATGATCTCGCCCATCGTCGCGCGCGCCTCTTCCCGCGAGAGGTCGTGGCCGTCGAGCAGCCGGGAGACGACCTGCTGGATCACAGTCGGTCCTCGAGGAAGTTGCGCGCGAGCGCGGGGCCTTCGGGCGTGAGCACCGACTCGGGGTGGAACTGGACGCCGACCGCCGGCAGTTCCCGGTGGCGCACTGCCATCACCTCGCCATCGTCCGCAAACGCCGTCGGTTCGAGCGAGTCCGGCAACCGGGTCGCCGCGAGCGAGTGGTAGCGGCCGGCGTCGAAGGGATCCGGCAGTCCGGTGAAGAGGCCCGTTCCCTCGTGCCGGACGGGGCTCGCCTTGCCATGCACGAGCTCGCGCGCGTAGCCGACCTCGCCGCCGCAGACCTCGACGAGGGCCTGGTGGCCGAGGCAGACGCCTAGCGTGGGGGTCGTGGGGAGGAGGCGCTCGAGGATCGCGCAGGTAGCGCCCGCGGCTCTCGGTCGCCCCGGCCCGGGGGAGACGACGAGGTGCGACGGCGCGAGCCGCTCCGCCTCGTCGGCGTCGAGCTCGTCGTTCCGGCGCACGAGAACCTCCGCGCCCTCCGCTCCGAACAGGTGCGCGAGGTTGTACGAGAACGAGTCGTAGTTGTCGATGAGAAGGATCACGACACCGCGTCCTGCTCCGACTCTGCCAGCTCGATCGCCGTCTCCAGAGCCCGCAGCTTGGCGAGACACTCGTCGTGCTCGGCGGCCGGATCCGAGTCGGCGACGATCCCGCCGCCGGCCTGGAGGTGCGCGACGCCGGCCCGGAGCCACAGCGTCCGGATCGCGATGCACGTGTCGAGCTCCCGCTCAGCCGGCAGGAAGTAGCCGACCGCGCCCGCGTAGATCCCGCGCCGGAAGCCTTCGAGCTCGCTGATGATCTGCATCGCGCGGACTTTCGGTGCGCCCGAGACGGTGCCGGCGGGGAAGCAGGCGCGGAGGAGCTCGAACGGCGTCACGCCCTCCTGCAACTCGCCGGCGACCTCGGAGACGAGATGCGTGACGTGGGAGTAGCGCTCGGCCTCCATGAAGCGCTCGACGCGCACGGAGCCGGGGACGCAGACGCGCGAGAGGTCGTTGCGGCCGAGGTCGACGAGCATCGTGTGCTCCGCGCGGTCCTTCTCCGACGCGAGGAGCGCGGATTCGTCTCCGCCTGCCGGCCAGATCGTCCCGGCGATCGGGTTGAGCTCGGCGTGAGCGCCGCTGCACTTGACCACCGTCTCCGGCGAGCTGCCCACGAGGGCGAGGTCGTCCAGCTCCAAAAGGAAGAGGTACGGGGACGGGTTGACGCGGCGGAGGGCGCGGTAGAGCTCGACCGCCGACGCCGATGTGGGCCACGTCGCGCGTTGGGAGATGACGACCTGGAAGACGTCGCCCTCGCGGATGTGGTCCTTCGCCCGCTCGATGCGGCGAATGTGCTCTTCGCGGGACGGCTCGCGCTCGAGCGGGCCGCGCTCGCCGCCGCCGTGCGGGAGCTCAGGCTCCTCGCCGCTCAGCGCGTCCGCGTCGCCGCGCAGCAGTTCCGCGATGCCGCGAGCGTGATCGAAGCGGATGAGCACATCGGGGACGAGGAAGACGCTCTCGGCCGTGTCCGGCCCGTCGTCCGGCAGCGGCACCGTCGGCTCGAACCGGGCGACGGCGTCGTAGCCGAGATAGCCGACGACGGGCTCGCCGAGCTGCTCCGCCTCCTCGAAGGAGACGAGCCGAGTTCCGGCTCCGACGAAGCTGTGACGGCCGAGACGTCCGCGCTCGACCGACTCGAGGAGAAATGCCGCGCGTCCTCTCTCGCGCAGTCGCAAGTAGGCGCCGAGTGGCGTCAGCAGGTCGGCGGGGAGCTCAGGCGGCGAAGACGTGACCGGCTTCCTCGAGCGCGTCGGCGGCGCGGCCGAGGTCGGAGGAGCGGACGAGCACGTAGTCCGACTCGAATGTCGAGATGACGAAGATCGGCACCTCTGCTTTTGCGAGTGGCGCAACGAGCGCGGCGATCACGCCCGTGAGCGAGAAGTCGAGCGGCCCCATCACCTCGAGCACCGTCCAGCCGCGGTCGACGCTCTCGCCCTCCGGGACGTCGGGGTCACGGCAGACGACTGAGACCTCGTGGTCGGTCCGGGTGACCGAGCGGAACGGGCCTTTGTCGACCCACTCGGGCAGCTCAGCGCCGGGATGGAGGCGGACGACGGCGTAGCTGTCGGGAAGCGTCCGAAGCTGCACGGCCGGGACGCTATCGCGGAGCCGCGCGGCGCCGCGCAGGTAGAGTCGCGCGCCGATGCCGCTTCCCGATCTCCTCGAACAACTTCTCACGACTCCCGGCCCGTCAGGCCAGGAGCGGACCGTCGCTGCCGTCTGGCGCAAGGCCGCCGGCGCCGTCGGCGAGGTCTCGTCCGACGTCCTCGGCAGCTCGTGGGTCCGCGTTCCCGGCACGGCCGGTGGGCCGTCGCTCGCGATCGTCGGTCACATCGACGAGATCGGCGTGGTCATCACGCATCTCGGTGACGACGGCTTTGCGGCCGTGCGCCCGATCGGCGGCTTCGACCCGCACGTGATCCTCGGCCAGCGTGTCTCGGTGCTCACGCGGGACGGCACGATCCCCGGCGTTGTCCATGCACGCAAGCAGAAGCTCAAGCGCGGCGCCGACCGCAAGCCGCTCGACTACGACGACCTTTTCCTCGACGTCGGCGCAAAGGACGCAGAGGAGCTCGGCACGCTCGTGCGGCCCGGCGACGGCGCGGTCTGGCACGGCTCGCCGCTCGCGCTGCACGGCAGCCGTGTCGTATCACGCGCATTCGACAACAGGATCGGTTGCTACGTCGCTCTCGAGACGGCGCGGCGGGTCGCCGAGCACGGCGGCCCGCGCGGTGACGTGATCGCGGTTGCGGCGGTGCAGGAGGAGGTCGGCGACTTCGCCGGCTCCCGGACGACGGCCTTTGCGACCGAGCCGGAGATCGCCATCGCCGTCGACGTGACGCACGCGACCGACGTCCGCGGTGGCGATCACGAGGACGAGGGCAAGGTCGTCCTCGGCGGCGGCCCGACGCTGCAGCGCGGCCCGTCGCTCCACCCGACGGTCTTCGAGCTCCTCCACGAGACGGCCGAGAAGGAGGGAATCCCGTTCGCGGTTGAGGTCTCACGAGGCCACACGAACACCGATGCCGACGCCGTCTATCTCAGCCGGCGCGGAGTCGCGACTGGGCTCGTCTCGGTGCCGCTTCGTTACATGCACTCACCGGTCGAGATGGTCGACCTCGAGGACATCGAGCGCGCGGTGCAACTTCTCACCGCCTTCGCGCAGCGGCTCGAGCCCGGCCTGAGCCTCGCTGGCTAACGTGGGAGCGTGAGCCGCTCCGTCATCGTCTCCGCGGTCCGGACCCCGTTCGGGAAGCTGAACGGCGGCCTCGCGGGTCATTCGGCGACCGAGCTCGGGGCGGTCGCGATCCGCGCCGCGCTCGAGCGTGTCGGGCTCGAGGGAAGCGAGGTCGACTACGCGATCATGGGCCAGGTGCTGCAGGCTGGCGCGGGGCAGGCGCCCGCGCGGCAGGCGGCGGTCGGCGGCGGCATCCCGATCGACGTCCCCTCCGACACCGTCAACAAGGTTTGCGCCTCCTCGATCCGCGCGGTCGAGATCGCCGACTCCATGATCCGCGCCGGCGACGTCGAGCTCGTAGTCACGGGCGGGATGGAGTCGATGACGAACGCGCCGTACGCGCTGCCGAAGGCGCGCCAGGGCTATCGGATGGGGGACGGGTCCCTAGTCGATCTGATGATCTGGGACGGCCTTCGCTCGACCTTCGACGATCTCCACATGGTTCAGCAGGCGGCGAAGGTCGCGCGTGAGCTCGGTGTCTCTCGCGAGGATCAGGACGCGTGGGCCTTCCGTTCGCACGAGCGCGCTGCGGCCGCGCAGGACGCCGGGCACTTCGCCGACGAGATCGTCCCCGTCGGCGACGTTACCGCCGACGAATCCGTCCGGCGCGACACGACGCTCGAGAAGCTCGCCTCGCTGAAGCCGGTCATGGATCCCGAGGGGACGGTCACCGCCGGCAACGCGCCGGGCGTCAACGACGGCGCCTCGTGCGTGATCGTCTGCTCGGAGGAGTTCGCCAAGCGGCGCGGGCTCGAGCCGCTCGCGACGATCGTCGCGCAGGGCTACGTCGCCGACGAGTTCGCGTGGCTCGCGCGCACGCCCGCCAACGCCGGACGCCAGGCGCTCGAGAAGGCGGGAAAGACGATCTCCGACGTCAAGCGCATCGAGATCAACGAGGCGTTCTGCTCGGTCGCCCTCAACTCCTTGGCCATGCTCGAAGCAGACCCCGCAACCGCAAATGTCAACGGTGGAGCGGTCGCGCTCGGCCATCCGATCGGCGCGAGCGGCGGCCGGATCCTCGGGACGATGATCCACGACCTGCGCCGCTCAGGCGGCGGCTATGGCCTAGCCGCAATCTGCTCCGGCGGCGGCCAGGGCGACGCGCTCCTAGTCGAGGTCTGAGAGGAACTCGAGCAGCGTCCGCGCGACGAGCTCCGGCTCGCGCAGCGTCACATAGTGGTCGGAGTCGAGCTCGACGTGGCGGGCGTCCGGGGCTTCGCGCGCGACGAGCGGCCCGATCTCTTGCATTCCCGGCGGATCGTGCGACACGGTGACGACGAGCGTGGGGACGGACAGTTCGCCGAGCCGTTCGGCGGCCGGCGGGCCAGGAGTGGGGAGGGGCTCGATGCCGTCCGGGAGAGGGTTCGCGTCCGGGGTCGAGTGCCAGAGCCGCCGGATCCGGTCGTCGACCCCGAGGGGCGCCCACGGCTCGAGATCGACAGCCATCATCGCCTCGCCGTCGTTCGCCGCGAGCGCGGCCTCGTACCGCGCCTCCATTTCCTCGGTATATCCGCCGCCGTCGTGGCCGCCGAGACCCGGCGCGACGAGCGCGAGCGCCTCCACGCGGTCGGGGTTCGCGAGCGCGAGGTCGACGGCGATCCGCCCGCCCAGGGAGAGCCCGGCCAGCGCGGCCCGCTCGATCCCCAGCTCGTCGAGGACTCCGATCACGTCGTCGGGCCACGACCACGGTGCTGCCGGCCCGGTCGAGCGGCCGTAGAACCGGAGATCGGTACGGATCGTCCGGAACCGCTCCGCGAGGAACGGCACGACCGGCTCCCAGAGCTCCGAGTCGCCGAGCCCGCCGTGCAGGAGAAGGAGGGCCCGCCCGCTGCCGGCTTCGTCGTACCAGAGCCTCGCGCCATTCACCTCTGCCGAAGACATGCGGCGACGTTAGCCTCTCCGCCATGGACTTCGAACACGTTCTCGTCGTCGGCGCCGGCCAGATGGGCGGCGGCATTGCGCAGGTCGTGGCCGCCTCGGGCCGCCGCGTCTCCCTTTACGACGCCGCACCGGGGGCAACCGAGCGCAGGCTTGCCGCGATGCGGCGAAGCCTCGAGAAGCTCGCGGAGAAGGGCGGCGCCGATCCCGACGAGGTGCTCGCGCGCGTCGAGGTCGTCGACGACCTCGTCCCGGCCGATCTGATGGTCGAGGCGGTGATCGAGGACGCCGAGATCAAGCAGGACGTCTTCCGGCGCGCCGACGCCGTTCTGCCGGCCGGGGCGATCCTCGCGTCCAACACGTCGTCCATCCCGATCACGTCGCTCGCCGCCGCCACCTCACGCCCCGACCGGGTGATCGGCATGCACTTCTTCAACCCTGTCCCGGTCCTCAAGCTCGTCGAGATCGTGCGCGGCCGCGAGACGTCCGACGAGACGGCCGCCGCGATCGTCGCTCTCGCCGAGGAGCTCGGGAAGACGCCGGCGGTCGCGAACGACTTCCCAGGCTTCGTCTCCAACCGGATCCTGATGCCGTTCATCAACGAGGCCGTCTGGGCCCTGCACGACGGCGTCGCCGAGCCGGAGGCGATCGACACGATCGCGAAGCTCGGCTTCGCGCATCCGATGGGGCCGCTCGCGCTCGCCGACCTGATCGGCCTCGACACGTGCGTCGCGATCATGGAGGTGCTGCACGAAGGCCTCGGCGACGACAAGTACGCGCCATGCCCGCTCCTGCGCGATCACGTCGAAGCGGGCCGGCTCGGCCGGAAATCCGGCCGCGGCTTCTACGTGTACTGAGCCGCTTCGCCGCAGGACAAGATGAGCCAGATGCATCTTGCGGAGCGGGTGCGGCTGCGCCGACCCTGTTCGTGTGGAAGAAGGGCCGAGGATTGACTCCCCCAAAAGGGGTATAAGCGCTTCAGCCGCGCTTTGCGCGAGCCGATGCGACGGATCGAAGGGGGGATCCAGGATGCGTACGGCCAGTGATCTGCGGATCTTGCTCGTTGATGACGAGCCGGCTCTGCGCGAGCTGCTGCGCGTCACGTTCGAGGGCGCGGAGGTCACCGTCGTCGAGGCGGCATCGGGCGAGGAAGCGCTGGCGCTGCTCGGCCGGGAGCTGCCGGACGCGATCGTCCTCGACCTACGGCTGCCAGGCATCGAAGGCTCGGATCTTTGCCGCCGGTTGCGCAGGGACGAGCTCACGTCCCAGCTTCCGATCGTCGTCCTGAGCGGCGGCGACAGCCACGAGCTGGAGCGAGCGCGCCAGGCCGGAGCGGACGAGGTCGTCCGGAAGCCGTTCAGCCCGCTCGAGCTGCTGGCGATCGTCGAGCGGCTCACCGGCCGGGAGGCGCGGATGCCGACGCGTCCGCGGGCGGCGGCGCCGCTCGACGAGGAGCTCCTCCTCTACGCGCGCGACCTCACGCACCTGATCGAGGTGGAGCGCGCGCAGCGGCTGCTCCTCACGACGTCCTTCCGCGCCACCGTCTCGGCGCTGGCCGGCGCGCTCGAGTCGAAGGACGTCGGCAGCGCCCGCCATTCGCAGCGGGTGCGCGGCTACGCGGTGACGCTGCTCGAGGCGGTCGACCCGGCGGCGCTCGAGCAGAACCCGGGGATCGAGCATGGCTTCCTCCTCCACGACGTCGGCAAGATCGGGATCCCGGACTCGATCCTTCGCAAGCGCGGGCTCCTCACCCGCGCAGAGCGGCTACGGATGCAGACCCACACGCTGATCGGCGAGCGGATGCTCACGGGCATCCCGTTCCTCGAGGGCGAGGGGCTTCGCGTCGTCCGCTCGCACCACGAGCGCTGGGACGGCGGCGGCTATCCCGACGGGATCGCGGAGCACGAGATCCCGATCCCGGCCCGAGTCTTCGCGGTTGCCGATGCGCTCGACGCGATGACGAGCGACCGGCCGTACCGCAGCGCGCTGCCCTGGGAGGCGGCGCGGGAGGAGATCCTCGCGCAGGCGTCCCGGCAGTTCGACCCGCACGTCGTCGAGGCCTTCGTCGACTGCGAGGAGGATCTCCGCGTGACGAGCGGAGCGCGAGTCGCCGCCGCCTGAGGCGCGTACGATCTCGGCGTGGATTTCGACCTCTCGCCGGAGCAGAAGGAGATCCAGGCGCTGACGCGTGACTTCGTGCGCGCGGAGATCGAGCCGCACGCAACGGAGTGGGATCGCGAGCACCACTTCCCGCGCGAGGTCTACGCGAAGCTTGCCGAGCTCGGCCTGATGGGGACCTGCGTGCCGGAGGAGTACGGAGGAGCCGGCGCGGATTTCCTCGCGTACATGCTCGTCCTCGAGGAGCTGTCGCGGGGCGACGCCGGCGTCGGCGTCACGGTCGCCGTCCACACGAGCGCGGTGACGCTGCCGCTGCTTCTGTTCGGGACGGACGAGCAGCGCTCCCGCTTCGTGCCGCCGCTCGCGCGCGGCGAACTGATCGGCGCATTCGCGCTCACCGAGGCGGAGGCGGGCTCCGATGCTGCCGCGCTGCGCACTTCCGCGACGCGCGAGGACGGCGGCTGGCGGATCTCCGGCGCCAAGCAGTTCATTTCCACGGCGGAATACGCCGGCACGTTCCTCCTCTTCGCGCGCACCGATCCCGACACGCCGGGGGCGGGCGGCATCTCGGCCTTCATCCTCGACGCCGACCAGGTCCGCGTCACCGGGCGCGAGGAGAAACTCGGGCTCAACTCCTCGACGACGAACTCGATCGCGGTCGACTCCCTCGTCGACGCCGACCGGCTGTTGCACGACGAGGGGAAGGGGTTCCACGTAGCGATGGCGACTCTGGACGGTGGACGGATTGGGATCGCTGCACAGGCCGTCGGGATCACGCAGGCCGCGTACGACGTCGCCCGGGAGTACGCGAAGGAACGCCACGCGTTCGGGCAACCGATCGCGAAGTTTCAGGCGATCCAGTTCAAGCTCGCGGACATGGCGACCGAGATCGAAGCTGCGCGACTGCTCGTCCATCGCGCCGCCTGGCTGAAGCAGAACGACCTGCCGCACACGGAGACGGGCGCCAAGGCCAAGCTCTTCGCGTCGGAGATGGCGCGCCGGCAGACCGGCGAGGCGATTCAGATCCTCGGCGGCTACGGCTACACGAAGGAGTTCCCCGTCGAGCGGTACTACCGCGACGCGAAGATCACGGAAATCTACGAGGGAACGAGCGAGATCCAGCGGCTCGTCATCGCCCGGTCCGTCCTCGGCCTGGCCGAACGCGCCGTCAGCGCATCCTGATCAGACCTGCGCGGCTGGCGACGATGACCGCCTGTACTCGCGTGTGTACGTGGAGCGCCGCGAGCAGGCGCGCGACGTGGTTCCGCACCGTCGTCTTGGAGATGTAGAGCTCCGACGCAATCTGCTCCGTCGACTTGCCGTCGGCAAGGAGCTGGAGCACCTCGAGCTGCCGCTTCGTGAGGTTGAACCGGCCCGGTTCGATGGGGTCGCAGCCTCCGGTTGCCGGCACGCCGAGACCGAAAACGCCGACGACGCTGCCGCCCTCCTTCAACGGCGCCACGCTCACGTCGCGCCGCTCGATGGTTCCGTCGGGGCGCACTGCCTCGACCGTGACCTCGGCCGCGTCGCCCGAACCAAGGAGCTTAGGCCAGACGTTCTCGACGTCGCGAATGCTGCGCTCGGTCATCACGGCGGCCCACTTCTTGCCGACCCGGTCGCCGATCGTCTCCCGCGCCGCCTTGTTCTGCCAACGGACGATGGCGTCCGAGTCGAGCACGAACGCATGCACGGGCACCTCTTCGAGCGCCTCTGTGATGTCGGCGCCGCCGAGCTCCTCGAGCTCCTCCGCCAGATCGCTCATGCCGCTGGGCGGGAGTCTGGCACAGGCTTGATGCAAATGCCCCAAATCGCGGCAGACGATGCAGATGCATCTTTCGCAGACTCCCCGCCTGCGCCGAAGCTGTGGGCATGGGGGTCGCCTCGAACGAGCTGAGGGATTCGTCTGCGCCAGGCGTGGACTTCTACGCGCGGACGCCGGGCTCCCGTGCCGACCTTAGAGATGTGTCGAGTGTTGTCCTTCAGTCGCCGAGCCGAGCAGTTGTCGCATGGCCTTCGGCTTGGCGGTTCGTCGCCTGGCTTACGGCGGCGGTTGTCGCGGTGGCGCTGATCTGGATTGCAATGCCCGGGCTTGGCGGCGAGAGATTCGCGCCTGGAGGCGTGAGCAACAGCTTCGGCTTTGCGGATGGCCGGTTTCCGGTCAGGGGCATCCAACGCGCGCCAGCGCTCAACTCCGGGAACCGGCTCGTCCGTGTCCGCTGCGCGGGCGCCGCCGCCGGCGTCTCGTCCTGCTGGGTCTCGCGCGCTTAGCGCTCCGGCTTCCACTCGTAGCGGACGTCCGGCGTCTTCTCCTCGTTGCCGGCGCCGTCGGTGAACTCGAGCGCCACCGCGCCGTGGGTCTCGTAGAAGCGTCGCGCGCGGTCGTTCTGCTGGAAGACCCAGAAGTCGAAGCCTTCCGGCCGCAAGGTCTTGACGTGCTCGAAGAGCGCGTGACCGACTCCGGTACCGATCTCGTCGGGGTGGATGTAGAGGTGCGTCAGCCGGTCGCCGGCAAGGATCGCGACGCCGCGGCCGAGGATGTACGCCTCTCCGTTCTGCACCGCTTGACCGAAGAACGCAAGGCCTTCCTCATGCGTGTGAAGGTTCGGCAGGAAGTCGAGCAGCGCGAAGGAGGGCTCGATGATCCCGACGATCTCCTCGACGTCTGCAGCGGTCGCTCGTCGGATCACCCGCGTACTGTAGGGACGTGTTGTCGAGGAGTTCCGTCTCGCCGTCGGTGCGGATGCTGGCGCCGGCCCTCGCCTTCGTCGGCAGCGGCTGCCTCCTCGTGCTCGAGATCGTGGCAGCGCGGCTGATCGCGCCGGATCTTGGCGTTTCGCTGTACACCTGGACGTCGGTCATCGGTGTCGTGCTCGCAGGCGTGACGCTCGGGAACTTCCTCGGTGGGCGCCTGGCCGATCGGCGCCCGGACACGTCCACGCTCGCGCTTCTCTACCTCGCCGGCTCGGCCGCCGCGCTCGTCGTTCTCGGCGTCCTGCAGGTCGTCCATTCGATCGAGCTGCCGGCGACAGCGCCCGCACTCCTCCAGGTGGTCTGGGTCACGGCGCTCCTGTTTCTTCTTCCCGCGACGCTCCTCGCCATGCCGACACCGTTATTGACGCGCCTCTCGCTCGCTTCGGTCGAGGAGGGCGGCCGCGTCGTCGGGAGGATCCAGGCTGCTGCCGCGCTCGGCAGCATCGTCGGGACGTTCCTAACGGGGTTCTTCCTCATCTCGTGGTTCGGCACTCGGCACATCGTCGCCGGCATCGCGTGCGTCTTGCTCGTGCTCTGCGTCCTCTCGCGGCCGCGCTGGCTCGGCCGGCCGCGTGGCGTTTCCACTGCCGCCGGCCTCTTGACGATCATTGCGCTCGCCGGGGTCGCAGTCGGCGCCGGCTGGGCCGCCGGAAACGCGTGTCTCCGTGAGAGCAACTACTACTGCATCACCCTCGTTCCGGGGCCATCGGTCAGGGCGTCCGAGCGAACACTCGAGCTCGACGGCCTCCCGCATGCGACCGTCGACCTTGCCGACCCTGCGAAGCTGACGTATTCGTACGAAGGCCTCTACGCCTCGATCCTGAAGGCCGCGTATCCGCTGCACAGCCGTCTCGACGCGTTCTTCCTCGGCGGCGGCGGCTACGTCTTCCCTCGCTGGCTCGAGGCGCACTACCGAGGCGGAAGCGTGGTCGCAGAGATCGACCCAGCAGTCACCGCGGTCGCGGAGCGCTACCTCGGTCTACGACCGTCCGCGCGATTGCGGGTGCGGACGGGCGATGCTCGCCGCGTCCTTGCGGGGCTGCCCGCGTCGGACCGCTACGACGCGATCATCGGCGATGCGTTCAACGGGATGGAGGTGCCGTGGCAGTTGACGACGCGCCAGTTCGACGCGCTCGTTGCGGCTCATCTTCGGTCGCGCGGGATCCTCCTCGTCAACCTGATCGACGGTGTTCACGACGACCTTCTCCGCTCGGAGCTGCGGACGCTTCAACAGGTGTTCCCGTACGTGACCGTCGTAGCCGCCCCGGGCGCCTGGCCTCCGGGCCCCGTGCGGATCTCGTATGTGCTCGTCGCCTCGAAGGCCGCACCCAGCGAGCGGCTGCCGGTCGTCTCTCCGGTGTCGCTCGACCGGTTCGTCGCCGGGGGGCACAGCGTCGTTCTGACCGATGACCATGCTCCGGTCGAACAACTGCTCGCGCCCGTCTCCGCCCAGCTGCTGCGCGCGCAGCTGGAGACCGGCGGCTAGCGCGGGCGTAGGCTTCGAGCGTGCCTCGCGACCCGAACGAGCCCGTTCGCCTGACGCGCATCTACACGCGTGGCGGCGACGCGGGGGAGACGAGCCTCGGCGACGGCTCCCGCGTGCCGAAGACCGACGCGCGCGTTGTGGCGATGGGCGATGTTGACGAGCTGAACTCCATGCTCGGCTGGGCCGATGCGGGGCTCGAGCGGATCCAGAACGAGCTCTTCGACCTCGGCGCTGACCTCAGCCGTCCGGATGACGAAGGGCTCCGGATCGAGCAGCCGTATGTCGACCGGCTCGAGGCCGAGATCGACGAGGCGAACGAACGCCTCGAGCCGCTCAAGAGCTTCGTTCTTCCGGGTGGGACGGAGGCGGCCGCGCGCCTCTTCCTCGCGCGGGCGGTCTGCCGGCGTGCCGAGCGGAGCGTTCTCGCGCTTGACGGCGCCAATTCGCTCGCGGCCGTCTACCTCAACCGGCTCTCCGACCTGCTCTTCGTGCTCGCGCGCGCGGCGAACGGCGGGAACGAGCCGCTCTGGAAGCCCGGCGGCGAGCGCTAGAACTTGAAGCTGGTGGCGGCGGTGTTGGTACCGGTGTAGTTCGCGCCACCGGCGCCCATCCCACCCGCCGTGACGGATGACTCGTAGTTCTCAGGCGTGCCGGCCTTGTCCTTGTTCTGGTAGACGCTCGCCTTCGGGTCGTCGCACGGCTTGATGCCGAGCTGGCTCAGGTCGCCGTTGAAGATCGTGTAGGCCGCCGCCGCCCACTGCCACGCGACCGTGACGCCCGGAGTATCCGAGGAGATCGTCGCCGACCACGTGACCTTCGCGCCCTTGGCGATCGCGGCCGGAACGGCATAGCCGAAACCGGAGGCGAAGATGTTCCCGCCGAGTGCCTTCGGCACCGTCGTATCCCACTCGTTGTTCACCGGATCCCAGACCGTCGTGGCCGTGGTCGCGTACGGCGAGTAGTAGACCTCGGCGTCCGGCAGGGAGATCGTCGTCGAGCCGATCGTGACGGTCTGGTTCGTGAACATGATCGTCGCACCCTTCGGCGGCAGGGCGGTGACCTTGGTGGAGTTGGAGAGCCAGAGCGTGTTGCCGGCGTTCACGGCGTTGCTGAGGTTGGCGGAGATCGAGCTCGCCTTGCTCTTCCCGGTCATGCCGCCGCCCGTGAAGTTGCTCGTCACGGTGCCGTTGCTCGCGACCGTGATCGGCCAGCTCCACTGGTCGAGGTCGCCGTCGCTGTCGTAGGCGGTGACGAGGATCGAATAGTTGCCCGCCGCGAGGCCGCTCGGGAGGTTGATCTTGATCAGCGCCTGGTACGCGGTGGACAGCGAGCCGCCCGTGTTGTCCACGTAGTTCTGCGGCTGACCGCTCGTCGCGCTCGTAGAGACCGCGAGAGCCTGGCCGTTCAGCGTCGCGCTCGGGGCATTGACGCCGGCCATCGGGATGGCGGAGTCGTCCATCGCGACGATCGAGAGCTGCGAGTTGGAGACGACGGCCGGGTCGGCGAGGAGCGACTCGCACTTCGTCGCCTTCGCGGAGCAGTCGACGGTGCCGGGGCCGGGGTTCGCCGTGCCGATGCTGCCGTTTGAGCCGACCGCGATCGTCCACGTCCACTGATCCCAGTCGCCGTCACCGTCGTAGATGAAGACGCGGATCGTGTGGTTGCCCGGAGCGAGGCCGCTCGGCAGGTTGACGTTGACCAGGTCCTGATTCTTCGTCGCGGTGGAACCGCCGTAGGTGTCGACGTAGGACGGCGTCACGCCGCTCGTCGGAGTCACCGTGACGACGAGCTGCTGGCCGCCGTCGAGCACCGCGGTCGGCGCGTGCGCGGCGTTGGTCGGCAGCACCGAGTCGTCCGTGTAGAGCACCTGGAGCTGCGTGGGGGAGACGACGGTCGGGTTCGCGATGATCGACTCACACTTGTTCGCGGAGCAGAAGCCGCCCGCGGGAGCCGTGTACTGAGCGGTCACTGCGAGGGAGCCGTTGCCGGTGCTCGGGAGGTACGGCAGGTCACCGGCGAAGGAGATCGCGACGTTGTACGGGCTGCCCGGCAGCGTCGTCGGCTCGTTGACGACCACCTGGCACGAGGCGATGCCCGACGCGTTCGTGATCCCGGAACACGTCTCGCCGGTGGCGAGCGTCAGCGTCAGGCGCTCGTTCGCGAGCGGGTTCCCGCTGTTGTCTAGCAGCTTGGCCGCCAGCGTCGCGGTGCCGCCCTGGGACACGGAGGTGTCGCCGACGTACGTGACCGTGGTCGGGATCGTCGTGACGACGACTGCGCCCGATCCGGAGCTCGGCAGGTACTGCGCCTGGCCGGCGAAGGACTCGGAAACCGGGAACGATCCGGTCGCCGTCGGCGCGTTCACCGTCTTCGAGGCGGCGCCGTTCGCGTCCGTCGTGGTCGAGTACGTCGAGCCGTCGGGCAGGGTCAGCGTCACGGGCATGTTCACCAGGACCTGACCGTTCGTCTGGTCGGTGAGGACGAAGCTGATCCGGGCCGGCTGGCCGGCGTTGACGTTCGTGTCGCCCGTGTACGTGATCGTCGTCGGCACGACGTTGACCGTGAGCGAGCCGCTGCCGTTGCTAGCGAGATACGGCAGCGAGCCGGTGAACGTCGCGGTCGGCGTGTACGTCGTGTTCGCGCCCGGCGTTGGTGCCGTGATCGTGTCCGAGACCGCGCCGCCAGCGTCGGTCGTTCCCGTGAACGAGCCGCCGCCCGGCAGCCCGAGCGTCACGCTCTTGCCGGCGAGCGGATTCCCGTTCACGTCCGTGAGGACGAAGCTGATCGTCGCCGGCGTGCCGCCGTAGACCGTCGTGCTGCCGGTGTACGTGAGGCTTGTCGGGATCGTGTTGACCTGGAGCGCGCCGCTGCCGGTGCTCGCGAGGTAGCCGGGCTCGCCGCCGTAGGACGCCGTCGGGGTATATGCTCCAGCCGTCGCCGGCGCGGTGACCGCCTGGGTCGCGACGCCGTTCGCGTCGGTCGTGACCGGGTAGTTCGTTCCGTTCAGGCTCAGCGTGACGTTCCGGTTGCCCATGACCTGTCCGGTGTTGTCTGAGAGGACGAAGCTGATAGTCGCGGGCTGGCCGGCGTAGACGCTCGTGGTGCCGGTGTACGTCCAGTTGGTGGGGAGGACGTTGGTGACGCTCAGCGAACCGGTGCCGTTGCTGGGGAGGTAGCGGCCGGTCGGGCCGTCACCCGCGAACGAGACGGAAGTCTGGTAGGTGCCCGTGCCCTCGGAGACGGTGACGGCGCAAGAGGCGTTGCCGCTCGCGTCGGTCGGGCCGGCGGTGCAGGTCTCGTTGTTGTTCAGCTGCAGCGTCAGCGTCTTGCCGGCGATCGGCGAGCCGTTGCGCGCATCCGTGAGATGGCCGGTCAGCGTGTCCGAGACGCCGGTCGGGACAGGGTTCGGCGAGGCGGTCACCGTGACGTTCGTCGGAACCTGGAGGACTGTGATCTGGCCGAAGCCGCTGCTCGGGTCGTAGGTCGAGTCGCCTCCGTAGCCGGCGGTGACCGTGAAGGTGCCGGGCGCCGGGAACTGGACGCCGCAGGTGGCGATCCCGTTGCTGTCGGTGATGCCGAGGCACCCCGTGCCGGCCGCGTCGCTCGCCGTCAGGGCGACGGTCTCGCCGGCGGGAACCGGCTGGCGGGTCACCTGGTCGATGACCTGCGCCGAGAGGGTCGCGTTGTCGCCGACGTAGGTCTGCGTGTCGTGAAGGTACGTCGTGACCGTCGGGCGCGCCTGGTTGACGACGATGGTCGACGTCGAGCCGGAGGAGCCGAGGAAGTAGATGTTGCCGAAGTACTGCGCCTGGATCGTGTACGTCCCGGGGATCCAGCCGCCCTTGTCGAGGACGGCGGTGCCGGTCCCGTCGCCGTTCGGGACCAGCGGCGCCGTGCCGAGCACGGCGGAGCCGGTCTGGCTGATCGCGCTGAAGGTCACGTTGCTCGCGAGCGTCGCGCCGTCCACCGTCGAGGCGCCGTTCTGGACGACGGTGGCAACGACGTGGACGCTCTGGTCGCTCCGGATCGGGTTCGGCGTAGCGGTGACGGTCGTCGTCGTCGTGACCTGCGGATTGGTCTTGGCCCCGACGTTCAGGAGCGCGGTCCCGGTCGACGTCTGGAACTGGACGACGTTGCCGTTGTTGTCCACGAACGTCCGGCCAAGGTAGTCCGCCTCGATCGTGTAGGCCTGCGCGGCCCAGGCGGAGCTCGAGAACGACGCTTGGCCGTTCGCGTCGAGCGTGCCGGTCGTGATGAAGGTCTTTGTGTTCCCGCTCGTCGCGTAGAACGTGACCGTCCCCGAGGGGATCGCGCTCATGTCGTCCGTCGTCACCGTGGCGGTGATCTTCGTCGAGTCGCCGGTCGTGATCGAGTTCGGGTCTGCGACGACGGAGGTCGTCGTGTTGTGGACGGTGACCTGCGTGACGACGACCGGTGTGCCCGGCTTCGGCGAGCTGCCGTTGATCGAGCCGTTAGTGCCGCGGAAGGTCGCCTGGACGTCGTACGTGCCGGCGGGCAGGTACATCGTCACCGAGCCCTGCGAGGTGAGCGCGCCGGTCGGCGAGACGTTCCAGCTGCAATTGCTGCCGGAGTCGCACATCGTCGAGTAGTTGAAGCCGTCGGTCGTCGTCTGGAAGCCGATCGTGCCTGTCGGCGCCGAGGTCGTTCCCGTGACGGTGGCTGTGAGCGTCACGAGCTCAGTCGAGGGGATCGTGCCGGTGATCGGGTTCCCCGTATTCGCGTCGGTGATGCTGAGCGACGTCGTCGTGACCTGAAGCGTTCCGGCGGTCGCGCGCATCAGCCCGAACGAAAGCGTCACCGCGATCGCGAGGATCGCAGTGAGCAGAGTGAGCAGCCGCCGCCGCCCCGTGCCGTTTACCTTCGCCGCATGCATCAGGGTAAAGGCAGCGTACGAGCCGCGCCCCTACCGAGATATAGCCCCGAAGGGGGGTGGGCGAAAAATCCCCCTATCGGGTGATCGAGGCGAAACGGCTCAGCCGGACGGCTTCTGGACTGCGTGCCAGTTGAAGTCGATGATCGCCGGCAGATGCTGGTCGCCGTTCCCGGCGGTCAGCGGGAGGAACAGCTCGATCCGGTAGTGGACGACCTGGCCGGGGTCGAGTGTGAGCAGGTTGTTGAACTGCTGCGTCCAGAAACGGAGTGGCGGCAGCGGCGTCGGTGCGGGAGTGCCCTCTTCCCAGATGCCCATCTCGAGGTCGTCCCACAGCCTGTTCGGCGTCCCCGTCGCTTTGAGCGAGAGGAAGTACTTGACGTTCGTCGTGTTGGTGATCGTCATCTTCTCGAACGTCCCGTCGCCCGGCTCCTGGTTGACGACGTAGATCTGGCAGTGCGGGAGGTTGCTGACGATCGAGATACCGGGCGTGCCGCAGTCGCCCTTGGGGCCGACGGTCACCGGCGGTTTCGGCTTCTTCGGAGGCGGGCTATTACCGCCGAAGCCGCCGTTCGCCGACGGCACCGGCACGTTGTTCGGGAACGGGCCACCGGGGGCGATGAGCGTGCAAGCGGGATAGGGCGTGCAAGGTGGTCCAGGCGGGCCGATGTGGTGCTTCTTCCAGGTGAAGCTGTCGATCTTGCCGCTGACCTTGTTGTGTGAGTACAGCGTGATCTCCGTCGGCCCACCGCCGCCCAAGAGCGTTATGCCGGGGCACGGTCTATTACTCAGGTTGACCTTGGGCCGGCAGCTGCCGGTAGCCAGCCAGCCGAGCGGTGCGGGGATGAAGCCGCCGAGGTCGTCTCGGCGCTCATACTCGAGAAACTTGAGGTCGCGGACGGACGCGCTGATCGCCGCCCGCTGCTCGGGGTCGAACATCGCGAAGCCGCCGCCCGGCGCCGGGATCGGGTTTACGTAGTCGAGGCCGAGGCTGACGAAGAGCGGGTTCGGCCGACGGAGGACGGGCTCCGTCTTCTGGCCGCTCGCCGCCGACGTCGCTGCGAGAGCGACGAGAAGCCCGACGAGGAGGAGTGCGCGCAGCCTGTTCATTCCACCCGGCGTGAGTGGACGACCCGCGCCCAGAAGGTCGCGAGGATGAGCACGGTGCAGATCAGGCCGATCACGGCGTAGAGCGCCACCATCCGTCCGACGACGTTCGAGTCGTCCTCGAGGGAGACGCCGAGCACGGCCTGAGCTGTGTGGTCGACGATCAGACGGCCGAGCTTCTCACGGTGATCCGCGTAGACGTAGCGCGTCTCGACCGCGCCGCCCGCGATGAGCGTCTTCGCGTCCGCGCTCGACAGCGGCTTCGGTGTGAAGTCCCCGGTCGTGACGACCGGGGCGCCGTCGGAGTTGTAGACGGTCAGATCGGACCAGACCTCCTGCGAGAGCCGGCCGAGGACGTTCGCGAGCGGTGTCATCGCCATCACTGCGCCGACCGCCTTGCCGCGCGACATGACCGGGCTGACCGTGACGAGGGTCGCGCCACCACGCTTGAAGACGACGATCTGGCTCAGGCGGCCGCCGCGCGGGCCGTGCGCGTGGGAGAACGCCCAGGCGAGCGCCTTCACACCCTTGTGCGTGCGCACGGGCAGAGGGGCGCCCTTCGAGCGCACCGCGAGGAGAACGCGTCCGTCCGGAACCACCATGTCCACCATCGGCACGGTCGAGTTCGCCTGCAAGGGGGCGACGAGCTTGTTCAGCGCAGGCCCGTCGAGCGCGGCGAGGTCGGTCGCCACTCCCGGGGTGAAGGCGATCGAGCGGACGGCGGAGAGCTGCAAGGACTCGACATCCACGATCCCCGCGTCCGCGCCTGCGCCGGCGTGGAGGAGCCGGTTGTCGAGGACAGCGCGCGCGCCGTCGGTGGCGCGCTGCGAGGCGAAGGCGACGGTCAGCGCGGCGACGATCACGCCGATGACGAGGTGCAACTCCCTCCGCCGGTACAGAGGCTCCCGCGGTGCGGCGGGACGCTCCCCATGGATCGGGCGCTCGGCGAGGGACACCGCGCCGCCCTAGGAGGTGCCGGTCGTCGTCAGCAGGCAGCTGTAGGTCGCGTTCGTGCAGACCAGCGCCTGGTCGGTGGTGGCCGACGACTTGATCGTCGAGGCGGGCGTGTACGTGCCGCTGCCGCTGTCGGTCACCGGGGTTCCGGATCCGGCAGCGCACGCTCCTGCACCGCCGACCGTGATTGTCAGCGTCGAGCTCGTGATCGAGAACGTGCTGGTGCTGCAGTTGACGATGGCGTTGGCTCCTGCCATTCCGCCGCCGGCCATCGTGAGACCGCTGATCACGCCGGTGTCGTTGGCGTCGCCCGCTCCCGCGCAGCCTCCGGTGTCGCCGAGGACGATCTTCGCCGGGCTCACGGTGTCGACGAGGCAGACGCTGCGCCCGGAGCCGGTGGTGATCCCGGTCGGCGCCTGGTTGAAGACGATCGTGATCGTGTCGCCCGTGTCGATGTGACCTGCAGTGCCGCCGCCGCCGTTGGCGAGCGTGATGCTCTGGACGACGAGGCCCACCTGCGTGGCGGGGAAGCTCGCCGTCGCAGTCCAGTTCGTCGCCGACGTGCTGACCATCTCGTAGCAGTAGTAGTGGCCGTTGATCGGATCGGTTGTCTGGAACACGTGTGCGCCGGACGCGTGAGCGGCGGCCGTCGTACTGTTCGCCGCGCGCGTCACGATGAACGTCTGGGCGCCGGTGCCCTGGCCGCTCGTGACGGTCATCTGCTCGGAGTCGACGAGGATCGTGAAGTTGCCGCTCTGGGGAAAGCCGGTCGCATTTGCGACCGGGACGCTGATCTGGTTGAGCGGCGCGGCCGCAGCGTGCGTCGCGATGGTGGTGCTCAGCGCGCCGCGCGTCACGATCCACGTGGTCGTCCCGGCCCCCGAGAGGACAACCATGTCCTCCGAGCCGATCTGGAACGTGTAGCCGTTCGACGACGGGAACGTCGTTGCTGCGGTCGGCTTGACCGTCGCGACGTTCACGCTCACTCCGTTCGCGTGGGCCACCGCGCTGGTGCCGTCTTGGCCGCGGGTCACCGTGAGGACGTTGCCGGCCTTGGCAGTGACGTGCATGTCCTCGAGGTTCGCGCCGGTGTCGACCTGAATCTCGAAGGGGGCGGCCGGCATGCCGGTGGTGCTCGTGACCGTCAGCGATGTTGCGACGTTGCTGAAGCCGCCGGCCATGTTGATCGTGGTCGGCGCCGGGAGGGCTGTGCCGAGCGTCGTCACGCCGACCTTGTCCGTCAGCGTCGTGCTGGCCGGGTTCGAGGCGGTATAGCTATTGGTGCTCGCCGAGGCCATGTTCGCGACGAGCGAGTAGCCGCTCGCCGGGCAGGAGGAGCTCGAGCCGTTGTCCAGGGAGTAGAGCTGCTGGCCGGTGACCGGCCCGTGCGTGCCCGCCGTCCAGGCAAGACTTGCGTCGTAGCCGCTCGGCGTGTCGGTCAGGCTCGAGGCGGCGCCGACAAAGCCGCCCGGGAAGGTCGACGTGCCGTTGTCGGTCTCCGTCGTGAAGTTCGCGAGCGTGCTGCCGACGACGACGGCGCCGGAGGCGAAGAGGACGGCCGCTGCGAGGACGACGTACGTGGAGCGCCACCAAGGGCGCCTGCGAGCGTTCACCTCAGGTCGCCGCGCTCTGGCGCCGGCCCTCCCAGATCTCCCAGAGCGTGATCAGAGCGAGAATCGCCGCAGGTACGAGAAGCAAGAGCAGACGTCCGTAGGTCGACTGGATGTCGAAGAGGATGTAACCGACGTATGGCACATGGAAGACGGCCTTCCAGCCGGTTCCGACCGCCGGGATGTGCCACTGGTCCGGGCCGCCGTTCGCGTCACCTTGGGTGATGAAGTACTTGCCGGTCGGGCTGTTGCCGATCGACACCACGCGGTGGGTGACCTTCACGTTCGGCTGCCCCGGCTCGGAGAAGACGATGATGTCGCGGACCTTGACGTCGGCGGCCGCGATCGGCCGGTAGAAGACGATCGAGCCGGTCGGAATCGTCGGCGCCATCGAGCCCGACCGCACGACGAGAGCCTGGTACGAGAAGAGGCGCGGGCCGATCGTGATCGCCGCGAGGCCAAGCACGATCACGGAGACCACGAGGATCACGAGACCGCCGACGAGGCGCTTTGTCCAGCGCCAGCCGGCACTGCCAGGGCGTGCGTCGACCTGCTCGGGAGTAACGACGGGCGGCTCCATCACAGCTTCCATACCAGTTCCGCTCATCGTTGACTAGTCCTGTCTCCCTTTCTCAGCTCTGCTGGGCGTACCAATTAAGGGTGAAGAGGGCTTCCGTTCCCTGCAGCGAGTTGCCGGCGCCGCTCGGGAGCTCGAGCCCGACCGTGAAGTAGCGCGTGTTCGTCGCGGTCGGCCCGGAGCCGAGATCGAGCGACTGGCCGAGCGTGTTGAAGGAGCTGGCGAAGAGCCCGAGGTCAATCGTGCCGTCGAACGTGCACGTCGGGTTCGTGTTCGGATAGAAGCACGCCGTGGCGGTGCCGCTCGAGTTCGTCTCCTGGATGTAGAGGCCGCCGTTGCCCGTCACGCACGGGTCGCCGGAGCCGGTGCCGGAGGGGGGAGAGCCCGAGGGGCTCGTCGCGGAGTTGTCGGTGTACGACGTCGTCCCGATCCCGCTCGCGAGCAATGCCTCGCTTCCCTCGGTCGTCGCGCGATAGACCTTGTACGAGCTCGCTCCGGTCACCGCCGCCCAGGAGAGCGCGATCTGGTTCGTGTTCGTTCCGAGCGGCGGCGTGTAGCTCGCCTCGGCTCCGGCGACGGATTCCGTGCCGCCGACGACCGCGGTGACCTCGTAGTAGTAGGTCGTACCGCCGGCGAGATGCCCGCCGGTCGTCGACGCGCCGCTGAAGCTCGGCGCAGCCGGGGTGGAGGGTGCGAACGGCGCGTCCGCCGTAATCCCGCGCAGGCAGACCGGCATGTAGACCTCGAGATCCTTGACGTCGATGGAGCCGCTGTCCTTGATCGTCACCGGCGTCGTGACCGGCATGCCCGGATAGGCCTCTCCGAGCGTCTGGTGAGAGACGAAGGCGGCGTTGGAGTGGCTCGCCGCCGTAGTGCCGTCGACTGCGCGCGTCACCGTCCACGAGGTCGTGCCGCCGCCGCTGACGATCGACATCGCCTCGGCGTCGATCACCACGATCTGGCCGTTCGAGAAGCCCGTGCCGCTCGTGACGGTGATCGACGTCGTGCTGTTGTTGATCGCGCCGTTGAGGGTCGTCTGGACGGCGATCGCCGCCGGCGAGAACGTGAGCACCGAGTCGCACGAGTTGTTGACGTTGCTCGTGCCGTTGATCGTCTTGCAGGTCGTCGTCCCGATCGTGGCGGCAGAAGCGTGGCTGGCGACTGTCGTGCCGTCGACTCCGCGCGTGACCGTCCACGTGGTCGTGCCCTGGCCGCCGGTGACCATCATCTTCTCGCTGTCTACGAGAACGGTGTAGTCGCCAGTGCTCGGGAAGCCGGTCGCGGACGAGACGCCGACGCTCGCCTGGTAGACGTTCGCGCTCGAGGAGTGGCTCGCGGCCTGCGTTCCGTTGACGCCGCGGGTGACCGTCCAGGTGTTGGTGCCCTGGCCGGCGGTCACGGTCATCTCCTCGTTGTCGACGATGATCGTGTAGTTGCCGCTGCCCGGGAAGGAACTGTTCGCGGTGACGATGACCGACGTCGTCGCCGCGCTCAAGGCTCCGTTCAGCGTCGTCACGCCGACCTTCGCGCTCAGCGTCGTCGAGGTGCCGCTTCCCAGCGACTGTGTGTTCTCGAGCGTGAGCGTGCCGGTCGCGATGCTCGAGCCCGCGTTGCCGGTCTGACCGTTGAGAAGCGCGTAGACGCCGCGCGCGCTCACCGAGGCGATCGCGCCGACCGCCAGCACGGAAACGAGCACGAGCTTTACCCGGCGGCGGCTCCGGGTGGAGGACGTTCCGCCGGTCATCACTGGTCGATGTGGAAGTTCAGCCCGAACGTCGACAGCAGGCCCTGGAGGTAGTTCTGGTTGGTGCCCGCCGGTGACGGGAAGTAGACGCCGACGTAGAAGATCCGAATGTCCTTGCTGTTCGGGTCGCCGTGCGCCGCGAGCTGCACCGTCGCAGCCGGGTTGTCCGTTCCGTTGGCCGTGAGCGGCGGCATGAAGATCGCGCCCGTCGCCAAGTGGGCCGTGTCGAAGTTGGAGATCGTGCTCGACGGGTTCGAGCCGTTGAGGGCCGTGAGAGCGGTGGTGTCCTTCACGGCCGCGCTGCCGTCGAAGGTCGTGCTCGGCGCGCCGTAGCAACCAGTGACCGAGATCGTCGAGCTCGCCGCGATGTAGTAGTTGGCCGTCGAGTAGCAGGTCAGCGTCGAGCCGCTCTCCACGAGGGTGATCTGGTCGTTCGTCCGGATGTTGCCGTGGAGGTTGCCGCCGTCGTTGAGGCTGAAGGCCGCCGTCTTCGTGACCGTCGCGCTGTTGGAGTGACTCGCGGCGGTCGTGCCGTTGACGGCGCGGGTGACGACCCACGAGTTCGTGCCGCCGCCGCTGACGATGGTCATCTCCTCCGAATCGATCACGACCGTGTCGCCGTTGCTGAAGCTCGCGCCGCTGTTGACGACCACTGCCGTCGTGACGTTGTTGATCGCGCCGTTGAGCGTCGTGGTCGTGGCCGCGCTGGTGGTCACGTTGGAGGACAGCGTCATCTGCGTCGGCGTGCGGCACTGCCCGTTCGAGTCCTCGGTGTTGCCGCCCTGGTCGCCGAACGGGGAGCCGCGTCCGAACCAGCAGTAGTTGTAGGTGTTGCCGCCGACAACCGACTGCTCCTGGATCCAGAACAGCGCGGTGCTGCAGAACGGATTGCCGGTGAGCGGGTTGAAGTTGAGGTCGGTGCCCTTCGTAGCGCCGACGACCGGGGAGGTGGTCGTCTTCACGTCGTAGCAGTCCGTGTTGCTCGGCGTGGTGTCGCTGCTCGTGTCGTTCAGGCGCGTACCCACCGCGAACGTCGTGCCGGCGGCGATCGCGCCGGAGGCGCCGGGGCAGGCGTTGCTGGTGCCTGCTGCGACCGAGTAGCCGCCCGAGATCGGGATCGTCGTCGTGGTATTGCTCGCGCCGACGCTGCTGCCGGCGCAGAACTCCTGGTTCGTCGCGCCGAAGTTGAGGATGATCTTGTCGTTCGTCGAGACCGGACCTTCGAGCGCCGACACCGTGAAGCCCGTCACGGTCTGGCCGGTGCCGACCATCGCGCCGGAATTCACCTGGGTGCTCAGAACGCCGTTTACGTACGGCCCGAAGAGGGAGAAGAGCGAGGCGTCGATCGAGCCGGTGTTCTTGATCGTCACCTTGGCGTAGCCGCCGATGTAGGTGCCGCTCGTGTCCGTGGCGCCCGGCGCCTGGTTCGTCAGCGCGAGGATCGCGTCGCAGGCGGCGTTGTAGTTGTCCTGCGAGTTGGCCCCGTACGAGTTGCAGACCGTCGCGGCGTTGACCTGGTCGCTCAACGTCAGCGTGCCGGAGGAGACGGTGCTGGCCGGGTTGCCGGTCTCTGCGCTGAAGGTTGCGAAGGTCGAGCCGCCCATCACGTAGGCGATGAGCGCTACGAGCATCGCGAGGACGAGGAACTTCTTCGTCGTCCCAAAACGGTTGAGGCCGGTGCGGATCTTGCCGCGCTCCGCAGGTTCCGCATTCGGCGCCACCGGTGCTGCGTTGATCGCTGCGGCGGCGAGAAGATCGGCGAGCTGCCGCTGTGCGGCGCGACGCTCGGCGGTGGCCCGGCTCGCGAAGTACGCGATGACGCCAAGCGCAAGAAGCGGAATCAGCCGGTCGAGATGCTCGAACCGGCTGCGCCTGCGGTGATGGTGATCGGGATACCCCTTATTGCTGCTCATGCTCTTCCTTTGAGTGGGCGTGAGGAGCCGCCGCCGTGGTGGGCGACGGCTCCTGTGTCCTGTGAGCCGGACAGGAGCGGATCCGGCTCAGGTCTCATGCCCTATCTCTCTCGTTGCTGCCTCAGCCCCTTATGAGACGAACTGGTTCATGTTCCAGACGAGGTCGAACGTCGCCTGGAGACCCTGGATGGAGTTGTCCGCGGCCGGGTCGAGGATGAGCGCGAGCACGATGTAGCGGTGCGTGCCTGCGTCGAGACCCGTCAGCGTGTTCGGATCCGTGCCCGCGAGACTCTTCAGGCTCAGATCGTCGAACGTCGAGTAGTTCGGGATCGTGCTGAGATCGGTCGCGTTCGTGAAGTCGCAACCGTTCGTCCCGTTCGTCGCGCCGGCGTACACGCACTTCGATCCGGCAACCGCGCTCGTGTCGCCCGTCGTCTGGTCGATCGTGACGCTGGACAGGTCGCCGAGCGTCGGCACCTCGACGATCTCGAGACGGAGATCGGTGCAGAGGTTGCCGCCGCCGCCGGAGAACTGCGGCGAGTACTTGACCGCGTTGCCGCCCGTGAAGCCGGCAGCCGGCGTGATCGTCGTCGGGTTCGTGACCGGGATGGTCGTCGCGGTCGGCGAGACGATCGCGGTCGTCGTGAACGTCTCCGTCTGGCTCGAGCCGTTCACGAGCTCGATCGTTGCCCCATTCCACAGCGAAATACCGAGCGCCGAGGTGAGGTGAATCGCGCTGATCGTGTCGCTCTGCGCGACCGAGTTCTGCAGGCCGCCAGGCGAGACGGTCGTGAAGCCGTTGCTAGCCGCGACGGTCCCGACGGTCTGGTAGTCGACGCTGCTGTTGCAGCCGGTCTGTGCGAACCCGTCTGCCGTGTTGCCGAGGGCGAGGTGCAATCCGTCGCCGTCGAGCGAGCCGGCGTTCTTCATGTCGAGCCCGACAGTCGTGTCCCCGGCCGGTACGCCGGTGAACAAGATGTCGCACGCGTCACCGAGGTGGGTGCCGCTGGTGTTCAGGTTGCTGTTGCTCTGGGCCGACTCCGACGTGCACGTGTTAGTCGCTGACTCGTGCAGGTAGAGGGTGCCGGTCTTGAAGGTGTTGTTCTTGTTCGCAACCTGTGCGTTGAAGGTCGCGAACGTGCCGCCTCCGGAGAGGGACACAGCGATTACCCCTACCGCCAACAGCAGCATGAGGTACTGCTTGACGTGCTTCCTAGACATTTTCTGCTCCTTAGCTCCGTACAGCGCTTACGAGAGAGTTTTTTGAACGCGCGGCCGCCTGTTCCGCTCGCGTAGTGGCCGCAGTGCGAGCGGGTTCGTCGGTCCTATGCGTCCTCCTTCTCCTGGGCATTCACAGAGTGTCGTAAGAACTTGGACCGTCCACTCCCTCGTTAGGGGGATTTAGTGCGAGATCCCCTTATAAGGCTAGGTCCTTCCTACCCACCTCTAGACTGAGGTTCCGATGGCTGCGACGGACAGGGGGAAGCGCGTCGAGGGCGCCGGCGAATGGCGCGAGCGCTACGAGGCGACGCCGGAACGGCAGGGCGAGCTCTTTTCCACCATCTCGGGCGTCGAGAACGAGCCGCTCTATTCGCCCGAAAACGTCGAGATCGACTACGAGCGCGAGCTCGGCTGGCCGGGCACGTATCCGTTCACGCGAGGCGTCTATCCCTCGATGTACCGCGGCCGGCTCTGGACGATGCGCCAGTTCGCGGGCTTCGGGACGGCGGAGGAGACGAACGCGCGCTTCCGCTACCTGACCGAGCACGGCCAGACGGGCCTTTCGACGGCCTTCGACATGCCGACGCTGATGGGCTACGACTCCGACCATCCGCGCTCGCTCGGCGAGGTCGGGCGCGAGGGCGTCGCGATCGACTCGCTTGCGGACATGGAGACGCTCTTCGACGGGATCCCGCTCGGCGAGGTCTCGACCTCGATGACGATCAACGGCCCCGCCGCGATGCTCCTTGCTTTCTATGCGTGCGTCGGCGAAGAGCAGGGCGTCCCGCTCGAGCAGCTGCGCGGCACTGTCCAGACGGACATCCTCAAGGAGTACATCGCCCAGAAGGAGTGGATCTTCCCGCCGGCGCCGTCGATGAGGCTCGTCGTGGACATGGTCGAGTGGTGCTCGGAGCGGCTCCCGCGCATGCATCCGGTCTCGATCTCCGGCTACCACATCCGCGAGGCGGGCTCGAACGCGGCGCAAGAGCTCGCGTTCACGCTCTCCAACGGCTTCGCGCTCGTCGAGGCGTGTCTCGAGCGCGGCCTCGAGGTCGATGCCTTCGCGCCGCGCCTCTCCTTCTTTTTCAACGCGCACCTCGACTTTTTCGAGGAGATCGCGAAGTACCGGGCCGCGCGGCGGATCTGGGCGACGCAGATGCGCGACAAGTACGGCGCCCGCGATCCGCGCTCGTGGCTGATGCGCTTCCACACGCAGACGGCCGGCGTCTCGCTCACCGCGCAGCAGCCCGAGGTGAACCTGATCCGGACGGCGATCGAGGCGCTCGCGGCGGTGCTCGGCGGGACGCAGTCCCTCCACACGAACTCCTTCGACGAGGCGCTTGCGCTACCGACGGAGCACGCCGTGCGTCTCGCGTTGCGGACGCAGCAGGTGATCGCGCACGAGACCGGCGTCGTGAACACGATCGACCCGCTCGGCGGCTCCTACTATCTTGAGCAGCTGACGAACGAGCTCGAGCGCCAGGCGTACGAGTACTTCGAGCGGATCGAGGAGCTCGGCGGGGTCATTCCCGCGATCGAGCAGAACTTCCAGCAGCGCGAGATCGCGGAGGCGAGCTTCCGCTACCAGTCCGAGGTCGAGCGCGGCGAGCGCGTCGTGGTCGGCGTCAATCGCTACACGGTCGAGGAGGAGCAGCCGATCGAGATCCTCCGGATCGACCCGGCGCTCGAGCAGAAGCAGATCGAGCGCGTGCAGGCAGTGCGCGCGTCACGCGACTCCGCGACGGCCGAGGCGGCGCTCACGCGGCTCAAGGAGGACGCCGCGGTCGAGGGCCGCAACCTCATGGAGCCGATGATGGACGCGGCGCGGGCGTACGTGACGATGGGTGAGATGTGCGACGCGCTGCGGGAAGTCTGGGGCACGTGGCGCGAGACGCCCGTCTTCTAGCCTGTTTTCGTTAGAGGGACGTTGGCAGGCGGGAGTACCGTTCGAGCTATGAACGTGCCGCGTCTTCGTGTGGTGGTCGTTCTGGCCGTGCTCCTCGGTTGCGCCCTCGGCGGCTCGGCGTCGGCGCAATCCCTCCTCGTCGGCCCGCTCGTGGAGCACTGGGACGGGAGCTCGTGGATGCAGGTTGCAGGCGTCCCCAGCGGGCCCGGGCTGACCGCCGTCGTGGCGCCGTCTGCGTCCGACGTCTGGGCCTTCGGCACGTCGCGCGTCGCCGTGCACTGGGACGGGTCGTCGTGGCACCGCGTGCCGCTGCCGATCCCGAAGGAGTCCGCTGCTCCCGCGTTCTGGGGGGCCGCGGCCGTATCTCCCGACGACATCTGGGCCGTCGGCAGCGTCGCACCGGCCCATGCCCCTGAGCACGCGATCATCGACCACTGGAACGGCAGTCGCTGGCAGCTCGTTTCCGGACCGCCGGCCCGCTCCGAGCTCTATGGGGTCGCTGCGCTCTCGGCGAACGACGTTTGGGCGGTCGGCGATGCGAGCGTCTCCACGGCGAACGGCTTCGAGCGCCTGGCGCTCACGCTCCACTGGAACGGCGTGGCGTGGAGGCAGGTGCCGACCCCGAATCCTGCGCCGTCCACGATGCCCGCCTCGTCGTCAGCAACATCCTCGCCGCGGTCGCCGGCAGCTCCGGGCAGGACGTGTGGGCGGTCGGCCAGTACTAACTCTGGGCCAACGGCATCCGCGGGTCGCGCGCGCTCGTGCTCCACTGGGACGGCAGCAGCTGGAAGCTCGTTCCGAGCCCCTCTACGGTTACTGGGCACGTGAGCTTCCTCAACGGCGTGGCGGCGCCCTCGATGACAGAGGCCTGGGCGGTCGGAGGCATCAATCGCCACGGGGCGCGACACGCGCTCGCCGAGCGCTGGAACGGTCAGCGCTGGAGCGTCGTGCACACGACCGGCCCTGCCCTCGCCGCCGTGTCCGCGCTCGCCGCGAACGATGCGTGGGCGGTAGGCGGCTCCTACGCGGGCCGCGGCGAGGTGATGCACTGGAACGGCCACCTGTGGGCCGTCGCGACGAAGCTCGAAACCAGGCACGGACTCGGCGCGGTGGCGGAGGTCTCGCCGACGGACGTGTGGGCCGTCGGCGGCTTGGTCAAGCGCTAGTTCGACTAGGCTCCCGGCCGTGGCAGGGACAATCCGCGTGGTCGTTGCGAAGCCGGGCCTCGACGGGCACGACCGCGGCGCCAAGATCATCGCCCGCGCGCTCCGCGACGCAGGCATGGAGGTCATCTACACCGGCCTTCACCAGACGCCCGAGCAGATCGTCGAGACGGCGATTCAGGAGGACGCGGACGCGGTCGGCATCTCGATCCTCTCGGGCGCGCACATGACACTCGTGCCGCGCATCGTCGAGCTGCTGCGGGAGCAGGCGGCGGACGACGTCGTCGTCGTGGTCGGCGGGACGATCCCGGACGACGACGCGGACGAGCTCCGCAAGCTCGGGATCGCCGGCGTCTTCGGGCCGGGTGCCACGACGGGCGAGATCGTCGACTTCATCCGCGGCGCCGTTCCCGCGTGAGCGTCCTCGTCGACCGTCGGGACGGCGGAGTCGTCCTCGTCACGATCGACCGCCAGGACGCGCTCAACGCGCTCAACGTCGAGACGCTGACCGAACTGCGCGACCGGCTGCGCGAGCTCGCCGAGGACGAGTCGGCGCGCGTCGTCGTCCTGACCGGCGCAGGAGAGAAGGCTTTCGTCGCCGGCGCCGACATCAAGTACATGGGGAGCCTCGCTCCCGATGAGGCGAAGGCGTGGGGCGCGCTCGGCCACGAGGCGGCGCGGTTGCTCGAGGAGATGCCGAAGCCGACGATCGCCGCGATCAATGGCTTCGCGCTCGGCGGCGGTTGCGAGCTCGCGCTTGGCTGCGATCTCCGTTACGCCTCGAGCCGTGCTCGGCTCGGCCAGCCCGAGATCGACCTCGGCATCGTCCCGGGCTGGGGAGGCACGCAGCGGCTTGCGCGGGTCTGCGGCCTCGGCGTTGCGAAGGATCTCGTCCTGACCGGCCGCATGGTCGACGCCGAAGAGGCGCTCCGCATCGGTCTCGTCAACGCCGTCGTCGACCCTGTCCTCGACCGCGCACTCGAGGTCGCAGCGAAGCTGGCGGAGAAGAGCCCGGGGGCGTTGCGGGTCGCGAAGCGCTTGCTCAATCTCTCCCCCGGTGCGCTCGAGCGCGAGGCGGAGGAGTTCGGCGACCTGTTCGCGAGCGAGGACGCCAAGGAGGGCCTCGCCGCGTTCGCCGAGAAGCGGACGCCACGTTTCACCGGCCGCTGACGTAAGGCCTCGGTAAAGCGCACAAGGAGGATGCGCCGGCGGCTCGTAGTCGAAGCCCCATGCGTGTTCGCTCCGTTCTTGCAGTTCTCTTTGTCGCGGTATGGCTGGCGCCGGCTGCGCTCGCCTCGGTCGGCAATCCCCAGACCGCCGGCCTCCAGGTCGCGCTGCGCGCGCAGGGCCTCTACCACGGCCCCATCGACGCGATTTCCGGCCCGCGCACCGTCGCCGCGATTCGGGCCTTCCAGCGGATCCATGGCCTGCCCGTGACCGGGATCGCCGACGCGCGCACCCGCCGTCAGTTCGGCCCGCTCGGCCGGCCGCTCTTCGGCGCGCGCACGCTTCGGCGCGGCGACTTCGGCTGGGACGTCGCCGTCCTCCAGTTCCTGCTCGTCCGGCAGGGGATCGCCGTGCCGGTGAACGCGTACTACGACGGCCCGACTCTGCGCGGAGTGCGCCTCCTGCAGAAGCGCCTCCACCTGCGGACGGACGGTGTCGTCGGCAACCACACGCTGACCGCGATCGTGCGGCGGGAGCCGCTGCCGGTCGCGCCGCGGCACCTCGTTGCCCGGCACGTCCGCGTCCGCCACCGGATCCACGTCGTGCGGCAGGGCGAGTACCTCTCCGAGCTGGCGCGGCGGTACCACACCTCGGTCGCCCGCCTCGCGCGGCTCAACCACCTGAACCCTGCGCACGTCCTTCTGGTCGGGACGAGGCTGCGGATCCCGGCCGCCCGGTCCGGCGCCCGCGTCGTTCGCACTGCCGAGCGGACAGGCCCAGTAGCGCCCGTGCGTGTCCTCCTCGACCGGTGGGCGGCGCACTACGGCGTCGACAAGCATCTCGTCCGCGCGCTGGCCTGGATGGAGTCGGGCTACAACAACTCGCTCGTCTCACCGGCAGGGGCGCGCGGGATCATGCAGCTCCTACCGTCGACGTGGCGCTACGTCGAGATGTCGCTCGTCCATCACCGCGTCCGCCATGACGCGGCCGGCAACACCCGCGTCGGCGTTGCGCTCATCCACCACCTCCTGCGGGTCTTCCACGGCAACGAGCGGCTCGCGCTCGCGGCGTGGTACCAGGGGGAGGGTGCGGTTCGGCGCGACGGTGTCTTCAAGGTAAGCCGCCGTTTCGTCGCCGACGTGCTCGCCCTCTCGCACCGCATGTGAGTCAGCGTCCGGCGCGGCTCACTAGAGTCCCGCCCGGAATGAAGATCGCCGTCTGCGTCAAGCACGTCCCCGAGGGGACGAGCCGGATCGACCCCGGCACGAAGCGCCTCGATCGCGCCGGCGAGGGCGCGCTCAACCACTTCGACGCGAACGCCGTCGAGGAAGCGCTGCGCCTCAAGGGTGACTCCGACACCGAGGTGGTCGCCGTCTCGCTCGGCCCGCAGAAGGCGCTCGACTCGCTGCGCAAGGCCCTCGCGATGGGCGCCGACCGCGCCGTGCTCGTCTCCGACGACGCGGCTGCCGGCTCCGACCTCGTCGCGACGAGCCGTCTCCTCGCGGCCGCGCTCGCGAAGGAGGAGCCCGATCTCGTCCTCTTCGGGCAGCAGGCCTCCGACGCCGATGGCGCCGTTCTCTGGGCGGCGGTCGCGGAGCGGCTCGGACGCCCGGTCGTCTCGCAGGCGATGGAGCTCTCGGTCGACGGTGGCACCGTTCACGTGAAGCGCCAGACCGAGCACGGCTACGACACGATCGAGGCGCCTCTCCCCGCGGTCGTCGCGGTGAGCGACGCGATCAACGAGCCGCGCTACCCGTCTCTCAAGGGGATCATGGGCGCGAAGAAGAAGCCGCAGGACGTCCTCTCCCTTGCCGACCTCGGCGTCGATGCGGGCGATGCGGGCGAGGCCGGCTCCCGCACCACGGTGCTTGCGCTCGGCGACCCGCCGGCGCGTGCGGATTCGCAGAAGATCGAAGACGACGGCAACGCAGCGCAGGCAATCGTCGACTTCCTCGCAGAGAAGAGGCTCATCTAGTGGCGACGCTCGTCTTCCTCGAGCACCACGGCGACGAGCTGCAGAAGGGCTCGCTCGGCGTGCTCACGAAGGCTGTTGCGCTCGGCGGCGCGGACGCCGTGATCATCGGCGAGGGCGCCAAGGGTCTCGCGGCGCAGGCGGGGGCCTACGGCGCGGCGAAAGTCTTTGCGTGCGAGGACGCGGAGGTTGCGCAGCCCGTTCCGCAGCCGCGCGTGGACGTGCTGGCCAAGGTCGTCTCCGACGGTGGCTACGACACCGTTCTCTTTGCGAACTCCGTCCTCGCCGCCGATATCGCGGCGGGGCTTGCGGCCCGGCTCGACGCCGGCCTCAACTGGGATCTCGTCGACGTCGAGCTGCAGGGCGGCGATCTCGTCGGCAAGCGGCCGGCTCTGCAGGACACTGTCTACGCCGATGTCGGCTGGACGAGCACGCCGCGGATCGCGCTGTTCCGCGCCGGCTCGTTCGACGCGCAGGAGTCGGGCGGCGGCGAGCCCGAGATCGTCGACGTCTCGCCGTCCTATGCGGCGCACTCCACCTCGGTGAAGCTCGTCGGCCAGGACGCAGAGGAGTCGAGCGGTCCGTCGATCGAGGACGCGGGCGTGATCGTCGCCGGCGGCCGCGGCCTCGGCGCGCCGGAGAACTTCACGCTCGCCGAGGAGCTAGCCAAGGCGCTCGGCGGCGCGGTCGGTGCGACGCGCGCGGTCGTCGACGCCGGCTGGTATCCGTATTCCGCACAGATCGGCCAGACCGGCAAGACCGTCTCGCCGAAGCTCTATGTCGCGCTCGGCATCTCCGGGGCGATCCAGCACAAGGTCGGCATGCAGAGCTCCGGCACGATCGTCGCCATCAACAAGGACGCGAACGCGCCGATCTTCGAGTTCAGCGACTTCGGCGTCGTCGGCGACGTCCACGAGATCGTTCCGAAGCTGACCGAGCTCGTCCAGCAGCGCCGCGGCTCGTGAGCAGGCCGTCCGACTTTCCGCCGCCGTTCAACGCCGCGGACTTCGTCGCCGAGCCGACCGACCCGGCGGACGAGCGGATCGAGGTAGGCGTCCTCATTGCAGGCGCGGGTCCGGCCGGGCTCGCGTGCGCGATCCGGCTCGGCCAGCTGCTCGAGGAGAACCCCGACGTCACCGAGCGCCTCGGCGAAGTGCCTGTCGCGCTGCTCGAGAAGGGCAAGCAGCCGGGCTCGCATCTTCTTTCCGGCGCGGTCGTCGATCCGCGCGGGTTGCAGCGGCTGTTCGGCGACCGGCTGCGCCTCCAGGACCTGCCGTCGTACGGCGAGGTGCCCGGCGAGGCCGTCTATCTCCTGACGAAGCGCGCCGCCCTGCGCATCCCGCCGCCGCCGCCGATGCGGAACCACGGCAACTGGATTTTCTCCCTCTCGCAGCTCGGCCGTTTCCTCGCGGAAAAGGCGGAGGAGGGAGGCGCGATGCTGCTGCCCGAGACGGCGGCGCAGAAGCTCCTCGTCTCGCACGGGCGTGTCGTCGGCGTCCGCACCGGCGACAAGGGGCGTGGGCGCGAGGGCCAGGAGCTGCCGAACTTCGAGTCGGGCTCCGACCTCGTCGCCAAGGTGACCGTCCTCGCCGAAGGAACGCAGGGCCACCTGACCGGCGTCGCTCTCGACCGCTTCGGCCTGCGCGGCAACGAGCCGCAGGTCTGGGAGCTCGGGGTCAAGGAGGTCTGGAAGGTCGCCAAGCCGCTCAAGCACATCGTCCACACGATGGGCTGGCCGCTGCGCGCAGGCGCGAAGTACCGAGAGTTCGGCGGCTCCTTCATCTATCCGATGGGCAACGACATGGTCACCATCGGCCTCGTCGTCGGGCTCGACTACCGCGACTCGGAGCTCTCTGTCCACGATCTGCTGCAGGAGCTGAAGACTCACCCGAAGATCGCGAAGATCCTCGAGGGTGGCGAGCGGCTGCAGTGGGGGGCGAAGACGATCCCGAGTGGCGGCTTCCACTCGCGGCCGCGCAAACTTCACGCGCCGGGCCTTCTGCTCTGCGGCGACGGCGCCGGCATGGTCAACATCCCGCGCCTCAAGGGCGTCCACTACGCGATCGAGTCGGGACGGCTCGCGGCGGAGGCGGCCTTCCGCGCGCTGCAGCGCGGGGAGACGCCGGCGAGCGCGCTCTCTTCCTACGACGACGCCGTGCGCGAGAGCTTCATCTGGGACGACCTCTACGAAGTGCGGAACATGCGCCAGGTCTTCGGCCGCGGCTTCGTCGTCGGCGGCGCGCTCGCGAGTGCGATGACGGTCTCGAAGGGACGCGTCGAGCTCGGGAAGATGCAGGCCGAGCCGGACGCCGACCAGTCGCTCCTCACGACCGGGCGCGCCGAGAGTTATCCGGCGCCGGACGGGAAGCTCACGTTCGACAAGCTTTCCTCCGTATTCGCGTCCGGGAACAAGACCCGCGACGACCAGCCGAGCCACATCCGGATCGAGCAGCGCGTGCCCCGCGACGTCGCCCAGATGTGGGCGCGGATGTGCCCGGCTCAGGTCTACGAGGTCGGAGCCGAGGATGGCGACGGCACGGTCACGGTCGAGGTCGCGCCGTCGAATTGCGTCCAATGCGGGGCGATCACCGCGAAGGGCGGCCGCCTCACGCCGCCCGAGGGCGGCTCCGGGCCCGAATACACCCAGACCTGATTTACCGCGGATTTACTTCAAGCGGCCCGGGAACCCGCACAATTGAGCCATGGTCAGCAGGCGCTTCCTTCTCCTTGCAGCCGTCCTCGTGACGTTGAACGTCGCGCTCTGGCTGACACCGGTCGGTCTCGCGCTCCGGCAGGTCGCGCTGCCGTCGCTCTTTGGGAAGAACCTCGTTCGGGCCGAGGTGATCGTCAACACCGGCACCGGCTCGACCGCCGACTGGCGTGTCGATCGCGGCGTGATCACACAGGTCAGCTCCACGCAGCTCACGCTGAAGGAGGCGGACGGCCGACTCCAGGCGATCGGTCTCTCGAGCGCGACGGGCGTCGTGACTGTCGCCGGCCGGGTGCTGCCGCCCGCTCTGCTCACGCGCGGCTGGCGTGTCCTCGTGACCTGGCCGGCCAACGGCACGGCCGACCTGGTGAAGGTCGAGAAGCGCGGCAAGAGCAACGGCCTCGGCGGCGGCCGCGGCCGCTCCCACGGGTAGCTCGCTTATCCTGACACCGTGAGTGCGAGCGCGACTGGGGGCGTTCTCCTGCTCGTCGAAGACGACGACGCAATCGGACGCCTCGTCAAGCAGTACCTCGAGCAGCAGGACGGCTGGCGCGTCGTCTGGCTGCGCTCGGGTGAGGACGTGCTCGCCGAGCTGCGCAGCCACCCGGTCAGGCTCGTCGTGCTCGACATCGGACTGCCCGGGATCGACGGCTTCGAGGTCTGTCGCCGCATCCGGGCCGGCTCCAAGGTGCCGATCGTGATGCTCACCGCGCGGGATGAGGAGCCCGACCGCGTCGCCGGGCTCGAGCTCGGCGCCGACGACTACGTCTCGAAGCCCTTCTCGCCGCGCGAGCTCTCGGCTCGGATCAAGGCGATCCTCCGCCGTGCCGAGCGAACGACGGAGGACGAGGTGCTCTCCGCGCGCGAGGTCGTGCTGCGGCGCGACTCGCGGGAGGTGACCGTCGCCGGGACAGTGGTCGAGCTGACCAGCAAGGAGTTCGACCTCCTCGCCTGCTTCCTCGAACATCCGGGGATCGTCCTCTCGCGCGAGCGGCTGCTCGACCTGGTCTGGGGCATGACCTATCCCGGCGGCACGCGCACCGTCGACGTGCATGTCGCCCAACTGCGGCGGAAGCTCGGTGACGCCGAGGGGATCCGCACCGTGCGCGGCGCCGGCTACAAGCTGATGCCGGCGAGCTGATGCGCGGCGGCCTCCGCTCGAGGCTGTTCCAGGCGATCGGTGTCGTCGTCCTCATCTGCGTCGCGCTCACGATCGGGCTCGGCCTGGTCCTCACGCGGCGGGCGGTTCAGAAGGCGACGCTGCAGGACCTGGCCCACCAGGTCGACCTGATCGCGCCCTCGCTGCGGAACTCGGTCGCCTCGGCGAAGAACAGCCTCGAACAGCTCACCCCGTACTTCAAGCAGCAGCACGAACAGTGGCTCACGAACCAGGCGGAGCTTCTCCCCACGCGGGCGCAGGACAGGCTCGCGCACTTGCTGCCGGCCCAGGGAACGATCGACTACAACGGCGTCGCGGAGTACTTCGCTGCGCAGCCGCTGAACCCGGGGACGTTCATCCTCCTGCGGCCGCAGAGCACCGCTGGCGCTCGCTGGTCGCCGTACATCTGGGGACTGCTCATCGCAGCCGGCGCCGGCGGCCTGCTCGCGGCGATCGCGGCCCTCCTCCTGGCGCGGCGCATCTCGCGGCCGGTCGACCGCATCGCCGCAGCGGCGCGGAGCCTCACACGCGGCACGCATCCCGAGCCGGTCCCCGTCGAGGGCGCCGCCGAGATCGCGACGCTAGCCATCGCCTTCAACGATCTCGTCGAGCAGCTGCAGCGGGCGCAGGAGGCCGAGCGGAACTTCCTCCTCTCGGTCAGTCACGAGCTGAAGACGCCGCTGACCGCGATCCGCGGCTACGCCGAGGCAGTGCAGGACGGCGTCGTCGACCCGCGCGAGGCGGCTGCGACCGTGACGGCGGAGGCGCGCCGGCTCGAGCGCCTCGTCAAGGACCTGCTCGACCTCGCCCGGATGAACCGCACCGACTTCAGCGTCCACAACGCCGAGATCGACCTCGCGGAGGTGGTGGAGGATGCGGTGCGGCGCTACCAGCCGCAGGCGGCCGGCTTCGGCGTCTCGCTCCATGCTGTGACCGATGGGCCGGCGCCGGCGGATGCCGACGCCGACCGTGTCCTCCAGGTCGTCTCGAACCTGGTCGAGAACGCGCTACGCCTGACGCAGCCGGGCGGCGAGGTGCGGGTCGTGGCGGCTCCCGGCGAGCTTCGTGTCGAGGACACAGGGCCGGGCCTCCTGGAGTCCGACCGCGAGCGCGCCTTCGATCGCTTCTACCTCCACGAGCGCTACGGCCGGGAGCGTCCGGTCGGCACGGGGCTCGGGCTCGCGATCGTCAAGGAGCTGACGCTCGCGATGGGCGGCAGCGTCGACGTCGAGAGCCGTCCCGGCGAGCTGACCGTCTTCACCGTGCGACTGCGCACGCCGGTCGCGGCACGCGAAGAGTTAGTCGCTCAGTAGCCCTTCTCGTCGAGGGTGACGGCCACCGCGACGTGGCTTCCCTTCTTCGCCTTCGCCTGCTGCACGTTGACCGCGAGATGACACTTCGCGACCTCGAGGGCGAAGCCGTCGCTGCCGTATTTCGAGGTGCGGTCGGAGAGGTAGAGCGAGCCCGCCGATCCGACGGGACACGCGTCCTCCTCGGACGAGTCCGCTGTCTTCACCACAACGGGGATGGCCTTGAGGAGCTCTTGCGTGTCGCAGTCCTCGTATTCCCCGGCTGAAGGGACAAGCTTGACGGTGACGTCGTTGAGTTCGACCAGCTTCGGGCCGCCGACCTTCACGACTTTGACCGTGATCGCCCCGAAGCCGCCAAGGACATCGGTGCTGTCGCAGTTCCCGGGCTTCTCGGGGACGGCCACCTCGCCGGTTCCGGCAGCGGTGATCAGCTCCGCGATCCGGCCACCCTTCTTGCCGACCGACGTGTATTTGACCTTCGTCAGGAAGCGCGCGGCGGGATGGTCCGCCGTGAACTTGTCGCTCACGTTCCGGTTTCCCGTCGGCTCCCAGACCCCAATCAGCTTCGGTAGGCCCTTGATCAAGGCGTAGTGCGCGAACCAGATCTGGGTCGATGTCCAGGCGTAGACGTGCCCGCCGGTCTTGCCGGACTGGCAGCCTCCCAGCTGCGTGGCGTTGTTCCAGGAGGTTGTGACGATGAAGTACGCAACCGGCTGAACGCCTGGATAAATGGACTTGCAGTAGTCGTCGAACGCGCCTGACGAGTTGCCGGTCAACGCCCGCGCGCCCGATTCGTCCGAGCTCTGCAACGTGAACGTGTGGCCCTGTGTCGCGGCGTTGGAGGTCGTGTCCGGTGTCCACTGCCCGAGGTAGAGATCCGCTGCCGGCGCGGCGCTTCGCGCCGCGGATCCGCTGCCGGAGACGAGGAGGGCCGTTGCCGCGAGAACGAACGCGAGGAGGACGAGCCGCCGCATCACGTGCGGTTAGTAGCACAGTCCCCGGCGTGGTACAAGGCCGCGTGATCCCGAAGCGCGAGGATGTCGAGCAGGCCCGCGCGCGGCTTGCGGGCCGGGTCCTCCGCACGCCGACGCTGCGCTCGACAGCGGCGGGCAGTGTCCAGCTGAAGGCCGAGCTTTTCCAGGAGACCGGCTCCTTCAAGGTGCGCGGCGCGCTCAACCGGCTGGCGTCGCTGAACGAGGAGGAGCGCCGGCGTGGCGTCGTGACCTGGTCGGCCGGGAACCACGCGCAGGCGGTGGCCTGGGCGGCGGCGGAGGAAGGAGTCGACTGTCTCGTCGAGATGTGGCAGACCGCGAGCGCGTTCAAGGTCGAGAGGGCGCGCGCCTACGGCGCGACAGTCGACACGTCCTCGCCCGATCCCGCGGTGGCGTACGACCGGACGCTCGAGGTGGTCGAGCGGGAGGGGCGCGTCTTCGTCCACCCGCACAGCGACCCGTTCGTCGTCGCCGGGCACGGAACGCTCGCGCTCGAGCTCCTCGAGGACGTGCCACAGCTGGACACGGTCGTCGTCGGCGTCGGCGGCGGCGGGCTCGTCTCCGGCATCGTCGTCGCGCTCGACGGCCGCGCCCGGGTCGTCGCGGTCGAGCCCGAGAACTCGCCGGCCCTCAGTGCGGGCCTCGCGGCGGGCGAGAGCGTCCGCGTCGGGACAGACACGATCGCGGACGGGCTGGCGCCTCCCTTCGCCGGCGAGCTGCCGCTCGCGATCTGCCGCGACCGCGTCGAGAGCGTCCTCGTGAGCGAGGAGGAGATCGCCGAGGGGATGCGTTTTCTCTATGCGCGCGCGAAGCTCGCGTGTGAGCCGGCGGGCGCGGCGGCGCTCGGAGCCGTGCTCGCGGGCAAGGTCGAGGCCGGTCCCGGCGTCGCTGTGATCGTCTCCGGCGGCAACGTGGAAGCCCATATGGCCGCTGCTATCTTGGAAGGGCAATGAAGGCCGGTATTCATCCCGAGTACGTCCTCGCCACGGTGACGTGCTCGTGCGGAAACGCGTTCCAGACGCGCTCGACGAAGTCCGAGCTGCACGTCGAGATCTGCTCCCAGTGCCACCCGTTCTACACGGGCAAGCAGAAGCTCATGGACACGGGCGGCCGCGTCGAGCGGTTCCAGCGCCGGCTCGAGCGCGCGAAGCAGTCGAGCTAGCGGGCGTCCCTATGGCGAACGTCGGAGGCCAGGCCGTCCTCGAGGGCGTGATGATGCGCGGCGCCGGAAACTGGGCCGTCGCGGTTCGGACGCCGAAAGGCGACATCGCACAGGTCTCGCGTCCGATCTCGTCACCGATGGCGCGGCATTTCGTCTTTCGGCTGCCGATCGTTCGTGGCGTTATCGCACTCGGCGAGTCGCTGGCGATCGGCTTCCGGGCCCTCGCCATCTCGACGCAGTACGCGGCGCAGGTGGAAGGGGAGGACGGCGAGGTCGAGACGGAGCTCTCGCGCGGCGCCCTGATCTTCGCGTTCGCCGTCGCGATCGGTTTCGCCGTGATGGTCTTCAAGGTCGGCCCGGCGCTGATCACGGACGCGCTGCCGATTCGCAGTGGCGGCTGGTTCGTGATCGTCGAGGGGCTTATCCGCGTGACGATGTTCGTCGCGTACCTGTCCCTCATTTCACTCCTGCCCGACCTCCGGCGCGTCTTCCAGTACCACGCCGCCGAGCACAAGGCGATCAACGCCTACGAGGCGGGAGAGCCGCTCGAGCCGGAGATCGTGCAGCGCTACTCGCTCATCCATCCACGCTGCGGGACGGCGTTCCTGCTCTGGGTGATGGTCATCGCGGTCTTCGTCTTCGCCTTCTTCGGCCGGCCGGCCTGGTACTGGCTCATCGCAACGCGGATCCTCCTGCTGCCGGTGATCGCGGGGCTCGCGTACGAGCTGATCCGTTTCGCCGGCAAGCACTCGGGCAACCGTGTGCTGATGACGCTGCTCGCGCCTGGCATGTGGCTGCAGCGGTTGACGACCCGAGAGCCGACCCTCGACCAGCTCGAAGTCTCGATCCGCGCGTTGCGCGAGGTGCTCGATCTCGAAGGAATGTCCGGCGAAACTCTCGTGGAGGTGATGGCGTAGTGGCGACCGACAGGCGCGCCGAGGTGGTCTGGCAGGGGAGCCTGATGGACGGCTCCGGGATGATCGTCTCCACTACGAGCGGCGCGATCGGGGATCAGCCCGTGAGCTGGCCGAACCGCGCCGAGGACTCGCCGACGTCGACGAGCCCCGAGGAGCTGATCGCGGCCGCGCACGCTGCCTGCTTCTCGATGGCGCTCTCGAGTGGTCTCGCCAAGGGCGGCAATCCGCCCGAGGAGCTCCGTACCTCCGCGACCGTGACCTTTCAGCCGGGTGAGGGCATCACGCGGATCGCGCTGACCGTCGAAGGCCGCGTTCCGGGCCTCGACGCCGACGGCTTCGCGGAGGCAGCGCAGACCGCGAAGGAGAACTGCCCCGTCTCGAAGGCGCTCGCCGGCGTGCCGGAGATCTCCCTGGAGGCGAAGCTAGGCTGACCGTCGCCATGGCGACGGACTTCGACAACCTCGTTGCGAATCTCGAGCGCTCCTACGAGGAGCTGCAGGCCCGGCTGTCCGATCCGTCCGTCTACAACGATCACCGCGAGGCGGCGGACGTCGGCCGGCGCCTGAAGGAGCTCGAGCGGCCGTACAAGCTCGCGCAAGAGTGGAAGCTGGCGCAGGAAGACCTCGCTGCGGCGCGTGACGACTCCGACCTGCGGGAGCTCGTCGCCGAGCTCGAGCAGCGCACAGCGACGATCGAGGAGGCCCTGCGCGTCGCGCTCGTTCCGACAGATCCCGCCGACCGCAAGGACGTGATCGTCGAGGTGCGGCAGGGCGTCGGCGGCGACGAGGCCGCGCTCTGGGCCGGCGACGTCTACCGGATGCTCGCGCGCTACGCCGAGCGGCGGGGCTACAAGGTCGAGGAGCTCGAGGCGAGCCCATCGGACGGCGGCGGCTACAAGGAGGTCACCTTCGCGGTCAAGGGAGACGGCGCGTACTCCGTCTTCAAATGGGAGGGCGGCACGCACCGCGTCCAGCGCGTCCCCGAGACCGAGAGCCAGGGGCGCATCCACACCTCCACCGCGACGGTCGCGGTGATGCCGGAGGCCGAAGAGGTGGAGATCGAGATCGACCCCAACGACCTCAAGATCGACGTCTACCGCTCGACCGGCCCCGGCGGCCAGTCGGTGAACACCACGGACTCTGCAGTGCGGATCACGCACCTGCCGACCGGCGTCGTCGTCTCGATGCAGGACGAGAAGTCGCAGCTGCAGAACCGCGAGAAGGCGATGCGCGTCCTGCGCGCGCGGCTCTACGACCGCGAGCTCGCGTTGCAGCGCGCCGAGCTCGACGCGACGCGCAATGCGCAGATCGGCGGCGGCGGGCGCGCGGAGAAGATCCGCACCTACAACTTCCCCGAGAACCGGCTCACCGACCACCGCGTCAAGCTGACCGTCCACCAGCTCGACCGGATCCTGCAGGGCGAGCTCGACGACTTCACCGAGGCGCTGACGACCGACGACCGGCGCCGCGCCCTCGGGGAATGACGGCTCGCGAAGCGCTGGCCGAGGCCGAGCGGAGGCTCGGCGCGGCAGGCGTCGAATCGCCGCGCGTCGATGCCGAGTGGCTCGTCGCGCATCTCCTCGGGACGACTCGGTCGGGCGTGGCGGCGAGCTTGGACTCCGACGTGAAAGGACTCGAGCCGCTCCTCGTGCGACGCGAGGCGCGGGAGCCGCTCGCCTACATCCTCGGCGAGTGGGGGTTCCGGCGACTGACGCTGAAGACCGACGCCCGCGCGCTCGTGCCTCGGCCGGAGACCGAGACGCTCGTCGAGCGCGCGCTCGCGCTCGCGGAAGACATCGAGCGGCCGCGGCTCCTCGACGTCGGCGTCGGCTCCGGCGCGATCGCGCTCGCGCTCAAGGACGAGAAGCCGGATGCGGAGGTCGTCGGCGTAGACGTCTCGGCCGACGCGCTCGCGCTCGCACGCGAGAACGCTGCGCGGCTCGGGCTCGACGTCGAGCTGCGGCTGGGGGACGGGGCGGAGGCGGCCGCCGAGGGCTGGGATCTCGTCGTCGCCAACCCGCCCTACGTCGACAGCCTCGCCGGCCTGCAGCCGGAGCTCCATTGGGAGCCGGAGGTCGCGCTCGTCGGCCACGGCGAGCATGAGCGGCTGGCGCGAGTTGCGCAAGCGCGCTTCCTCGTCCTCGAAGTCGGCGACGGGCAGGCGCCCGAGGTGGCGGAGGCGCTCGCGGCGGCCGGCTGGCGCGACGTCCGCGTCACGCCGGACCTGAGCGGGAAAGAGCGCGTCGTGGACGGCTTCAAGTGAACGACGCCGTGGCCGCGCTCCGCGCCGGGCAGGCGGTGATCCTGCCGACCGACACCGTCTACGGCTTGTGCGCGCTGCCAGAGCACGAGGACGTCCTCTACGAGCTGAAGGGCCGCGACCGCTCGAAGCCGGTCGCGCTCCTCGCCGCCGACATCGATGCGCTCCTCGCAGCGCGGCCGGAGCTCGACCGCGAGGTGCTCGAGCGCTACCTCCCAGGTGCGTACACGCTCGTCTTCGTCGGCGTCGGCGTCCGCGTCCCAGACCTCCCGAAAGCTGCCGCCGACGTCCTCCGCGCAGTCGGCGTCGTCGCCGCGACGAGCGCGAACCTCTCCGGCGGGCCGGACCCGCGCCGCGTCGAGGACGTGCCGGAGGAGATCCGCACGGCGTGCGGCGCGCTCGTCGACGCCGGCGAGCTGCCGGGCGTCCCGTCCACTGTGATCGACCTTACGACCGGAGAGCCGCGGGTTCTTCGGGAGGGCGCCGGCCCCGTCCCCGAGTAGCATCAGGATCGTGGCCACGACGCAGGCGACGTTCGAGGAGCTGAAACACGCCGGGCTCGACGAGATCGATCCCGACATCGCGGCCCTCCTCGCGAAGGAGCTCGAGCGCCAGCGCGGCCAGATCGAGCTGATCGCCTCGGAGAACTTCACATGGCCGGCCGTGCTCGAGGCCGTCGGCTCCGTGGCGACCAACAAGTACGCGGAGGGATATCCCGGTCGCCGCTACTACGGCGGCTGCGAGGTCATCGACGAGATCGAGCAGCTCGCGATCGACCGGGCGAAGGAGCTGTTCGGCGCCGAGCACGCGAACGTCCAGCCCCACGCGGGCGCGCAGACGAACATGGCCGTCTACGCCGCCGTGATGGAGCCGGGCGACACGCTGATGGCGCTCCGCCTCGACCAGGGTGGCCATCTCACGCACGGCCACAAGGTCAACTTCTCCGGCCGCCTCTACTCCGTCGTCCACTACGGCGTCTCGCCCGAGACGCTCACCGTGGACTACGACGACGTGCTCGCGAAGGCGAAGGAGGCGCGGCCGAAGGTGATCGTCTGCGGCGGGTCTGCCTACCCGCGCACGGTGGAGACCGACCGCTTCCGCGCCATCGCCGACGAGGTCGGCGCGCTGCTTCTCTGCGATATGGCCCATTTCGCGGGGCTCGTCGCCGCCGGCCTGCAGCCGAACCCCGTTGAGCACTGCGACTTCGTCACCTCCACGACCCACAAGACGCTCGCCGGCCCGCGCGCCGGCTTCATCCTCTGCCGCGAGGAGCACGCGAAGGCGGTCGACTCGGCCGTGATGCCGGGGATGCAGGGCGGCCCGCTCGAGCACACGATCGCCGCGAAGGCGACGTGCTTCCGGATCGCGATGACCGACGCGTTCCGCTCCTACCAGGCGCAGATCCGCCGCAACGCGGACGCCCTCGGCGAGGCGCTGCTCGAGGGAGGCCTCGCGCTCGTCACCGGCGGTACTGACACGCACCTCCTTCTCGTCGACCTCCGCGGGTCGGAGCTGACGGGGAAGGCGGCCGAGGAGCGGCTCCACGAGATCGACGTCACCGTCAACCGGAACACGATCCCGTTCGACGAGCGCTCGCCGTTCGTCACCTCCGGCATCCGGCTCGGCACGCCGGCCATGACGATGCGCGGCTTCGACGAGGGCGACTTCCGCGAGGTCGGCGCGATCATCTGCGAGGCGCTGAGCGAGTCGGCCGACCTGGACGGGCTTCGCTCGCGGGTCGCTGCGCTCTGCGCGAAGTGGCCGCTCTACGACGGCTTCCGCGGCTACACGCATTACGCGTGAGCGGCCGGCTGACAGTCGTCGAGCACCCGCTCGTCCAGCACAAGCTCGGCTACCTCCGCGACAAGGAGACGCCGACCGTCCACTTCCGCAAGCTCGCGAACGAGATCACGCTCCTGCTCACCTATGAGGCGACGAAGGACATGCCCACCGAGCCGTGGGAGATCGAGACGCCGCTCGAACGGACGACGGCGCAGCGGATCTCGGGGAAGAAGGTCGCGGTCTGCCCGGTGCTGCGGGCCGGGATGGGGATGCTCGACGGCGTGCTCTCCCTCGTCTCGAGCGCACGCGTCGGCTTCATTGGGATGTATCGGGACGAGGAGACCCTCGAGGCGGTGCAGTACTTCGTGAAGCTGCCGGTCGACCTCGCCGATCGCGATGCGATCGTGCTCGATCCGATGCTCGCCACCGGTCACTCGAGCTGCGCCGCGATCGACATCGTGAAGGAGGCGGGTGCGCAGACGGTGACCCTCGTCTGCATCGTCGCCGCGCCGGCGGGGATCGAGGAAGTCCACCGCCAGCATCCCGACATCCACATCGTCTGTGCGGCCGTCGACCGCGAACTGAACGACCGTGGCTTCATCGTCCCGGGGCTCGGCGATGCCGGCGACCGCCTCTACGGAACGAAGTAACCGGCGGTGACCGGGAGAGGGCTACGCGTCGCGGGGTTGGCGCTCGGAGTCGTCGCGGCCTGCGCGACGGCCGCGGCCGTTGCCGCGCCGCCTCGGACAGGGCCGCTGTCGGATGGCACTCCTGCCGCCATCCACAAGATCAAGCACGTCGTGATCATCATGCAAGAGAACCGCTCCTTCGACGAGTACTTCGGGACGTACCCGGGAGCGGACGGGATCCCCGGCGTCGCAGGCCATCCCGGCAAGGTGCCGTGCCTTCCCGATCCGCGGCATCACGGCTGCGATCGTCCGTATCACGACCACTCGGTCTACAACGCCGCCGGGCCGCACGCCTTCGCGACCGCGGTGGCCGACATCGACCACGGCAAGATGGACGGCTTCGTCAAGCAGGCGGAGTCCGGCTGGACCGCGGCCTGCCAGAAGAGCCCGAACGATCCGCTCTGCTCACGGCTGAAGCGAGCCCCCGACGTCATGGGGTACCACGACTCGCGCGAGATCCCGAACTACTGGGCCTACGCGCGCCACTTCGTCCTCCATGACCACATGTTCGAGTCGGACAAGTCGTGGAGCATGCCCCAGCACCTCTATCTCGTTTCGGGCTGGTCGGCGCACTGCAAGGTGAAGGCCGACCCGATGAGCTGTCGCAGCGCGCCGGAGAACCCGGGCTCGCCGCCGCACCAGCCGCTCAATCCGACAAACAAGCGACCGGACTACGCCTGGACCGACCTCACGTACCTCCTCCACCGCTACGGCGTCAGCTGGAGCTATTACGTCGCGAAGGGCAACCAGCCGGACTGCGCCGACAACGCGGTGCTGTGCGGGCCGGTGCGGCAGAGCGCGGCGGTGCCCGGTATCTGGAACCCGCTGCCGTACTTCGACACTGTCCGCAAGGACCACCAGCTTCGGAACATCACGCCGCTGCACGGCTTCTACACGGCGTTGGAGCACAACACCCTGCCGTCGGTCTCCTGGATCGTCCCCAACGAGCGGGTCAGCGAGCATCCGCCCAGCACGACAACGAACGGGCAGACCTACGTGACCGGCCTGATCGACTCGATCATGCGGTCGCGTGCCTGGAGCTCGACCGCGATCTTCGTCAACTGGGACGACTGGGGTGGCTTCTACGACCACGTCGCGCCGCCGCACGTCGATGGCCAGGGTTACGGGATCCGCGTCCCCGGGCTCGTGATCAGCCCGTACGCGAAATCGGGATACGTCGACCACCAGGTCCTGAGCCAGGACGCGTATCTCAAGTTCATCGAGGACGATTTCCTCGGCGGCGTGCGGCTCAACCCGAAGACCGATGGCCGGCCCGACCCGCGTCCCGACGTGCGTGAGAACGCGAAGATCCTCGGCAATCTGGCCAGCGACTTCGACTTCCACCGGAAGCCGCGTCCGGTCCTGATCCTGCCGCTCGACCCGCCCGTTAGCTAGAGGCGGGAGCGCCCCGGCGGCGAATACGCTGAGACCGTGCCTTTCGGCGTGAGCAGCCCGCACCTCAGCGTTCTCGACCAGCTCGCCGACCACCTCGACGTCGTCTGGGGCGCGCTCATCGCGCTCGTGCTCGTGATCCTCCTCACCCCGGCGGTGGGAGGGATGGCGCGGCGGCTCGGCGTGGTCGACCTCCCCGGCGGACGGCGCATCAACCAGCTGCCCGTGCCGCGGCTCGGCGGGCTCGGCCTGTTCCTCGGCCTGCTCGTGCCGGCGCTCGCGTTCCTCCATACGGGGCGGGAGAACCGCGGCCTGCTGCTCGGCGCCGCTGTCGCCGTCACGGTGGGGCTCGTCGACGACTTCCGCAACCTGCCGTGGTTCGCGAAGCTCGGCGGCCAGATTGCCGCGGCCGCCGTCCCGACCGGGTTCGGGGTCTGGATCGACCGCTTCACGCTGCCGTTCGTCGGCATCCACACGCTGCCCGAGGCGGTCGGGATCCCGCTGACGATCATCTGGATCGTCGCGATCATGAACATGTTCAACTTCCTCGACGGGCTCGACGGCCTCGCCGCCGGGGTCGCTGCGATCTCGGGGCTCACGTTCAGCGTGATCGCGCTCTCGCTCGGGAAGGTGGACGCGGCGGTTCTCTCGGCGATCGTCTTCGGCGCCTGCATCGGCTTCCTGCGCCACAACTTCTATCCGGCGCGGATCATCATGGGCGACTCGGGCGCGCTGCTGCTCGGCTACGTCCTCGCGACGGTCGCCGTGCAGGGGCTGCTGAAGACGGCCGCGACCGTGGCCCTGTTCTTCCCGCTGCTCGTGCTCGCCGTGCCGATCGTCGACACGACCTTCGTCGTCCTCCGCCGCATTCGGCATGGCGAGAGCGTCTTCGAGGGAGATCAGGCACATCTCCACCACCGCTTCCTCCGGCGCGGCTTCTCGCAGCGGCGAGCCGCGCTGACGATCTGGGGCTGGTGCGCCTGCCTCGCGGCAGCGGCGTTCGCGACCCGCTTCGTGCCCTTCCGCGCGCACGGCGTCTGGCATCCGTGGTGGACGCTGCTCGCGGCCGCGGTCGGCCTGATCGCCGTCCTGTTCTCGGTCTACGTCGTCTACCTGCTCGAGATCGTCAAGCTCGGCAACCGGATCCAGCGCCGCCGCCGCACCGACGACCCGCTCAAGAAGACCGCGTAACGAAGTCCGCCAGCAGGTCGTTGAACGGCTTGCCGAGCCGCTGCACCGAGTGGCCGGCGCCAGGGAGGACGGCACGCTCGGCGCCGAGCCGCTGCTCGAGCACGTCGCACACCGCCTCGAACGCCGCGTCGTGCCCACCGGAGACCACGAGCTTCGGGAACGGTGCCGCCGCGAGCTCGTCGACGGGGATCTCCGCCTCCGACGGCGGCCGCTCGACCATCAGCGTCCGCGCTCCCTGCAGCAGCGCCGGCGTGAACTCTCCTGGCGGAACCGGAGTGCCGACGAGCTCGAGGAAGCCGCGCAGGAACTCCGCTGGGTCGCGCGGTCCGTCGTTCCAGTGCCGCGCCGCGACGGCGTTGAACTCGTCCACCGCGGGGACGCCGCGTGCGACCGCGAGCGCCGGCGGCTCGATCACCGTCAGCGAGCCGAGCTCCGGGTGCGCCGCCGCCGCGAGCAGGACGATCACACCGCCGTAGGAGTGGCCGACCAGGTGCGTCCCCGGTTCGACGAACTGCGCGAGCCAGACTGCCTCGTCCTCGAAGTCGACGTGGTCGACGTCAGGCCCGGGTGGGAAGCCGCGCCGGTTGGGGAGGACGAGATCGAAGCGGTCGGCGAGCGGTTTCTGCGCGCTCCAGGTCAGCTCCGCGTTGACGACGGAACCATGAACGAGCAGAAGGCGAGGACGTTTACTCATGCGGGGTTTCGGTGTCACAAAGTAGCCCCCGGGCCGACCTTGCGACGCTGCTATTCTCGCCGCGGATGCAGGGGACTCGCGGCTCGTCTTTCCAGCCCGTCGAAGCGGGCGCCGTTTTGGCCGGCACGGTCGGTGCGTGCGGCGGCGCAGGCGCGCTCGCCGGCTGGGCAGCCGGCAACACGGGCTACGGCGCGCTCGCCGGAGTCGTGGTCGGGATTCCGGCCGGAGTCTTCGCCGTCTACCGCAGGTACAAGGGCTACTTCTCGTGATGGCGGGATTGCTGTCCACGCCGCGTCCCGCGCCGGGGCGCCGCGTTCCCGCGCTCGCGGGAGCCGGAGTCGTCGTCCTCGCGCTGCCCGTCTTCCTCGTCGCCAGCTTCCCGCTCGCGGGCTGGGCGCTCGCCGCCGTCCTCTGGGCGGCCGGAGAGGCGCTCGCCGTCTGGCTCGGGCGGCTCCCGATCGGGGCCGACCACATCGGCATGTCCGGCTTAGTCGCGCTCGCGCATTCGTTCCGCGGCATCGGCGTGATGATCGTCCTCATCGCCGTCACCGTGGGCGACCGGCACGTCGGCCTAGCCGCGCTCGCCGTCTATGCGCTCGCGTACTCGCTATCACTCGGCGTCTCGCTCCTCGAGTACTTCGCCGGGGAGAAGCTGGGATGACCGGGCTGCTGGCCGGGACGTTCAACCCGGCGGACGAGTTCCAGCTCAACGACTGGATCTCGATCCACCTCGGCCCAATCGACATGTCGATCAACCGCGCGGTCGTCTATCTCGCCATCTCGGCGCTCCTGACGATCCTGCTCGCGCTCTTCACCATGCGTAGCCGCCTTGCCCTTCTGCCGGGGCGGCGCCAGACGGTCGGGGAAGCGCTTTACGAGCTCGCGCAGGGCCAGATCGCCGAGCAGGGCCTGCCGTCGAAGGCGATCGGACGCTGGTTCCCGTACGTCGCCTCCCTCTTCCTTTTCATCCTCACTATGAATCTCGTCGGCTTCATCCCGCTGCCACTCACCGGTCAGACGTGGCACCACGTGCCGGTCTGGGGGATTTACGCCGTCACGTCGCAGCTCTCGGTGACGCTCGTGCTCGCGCTCCTAAGCGTCGTTTTCACGCACGTCGAGGGCTTCCGTTACAACGGGATCGGCTACTTCAAGAGCTTCGTGCCGTCGGGCGTGCCGAAGGCGATGATCGGGCCGATGGCCGTCCTCGAGACGATCTCGCACGTCTTTCGCGTGATCAGTCTCAGTGTCCGGCTCTACGCGAACATGGTCGCGGGCCACATGCTGATCCTCGTCTGCATTGGCCTTCTCTTCATTCTGAGCGGTATGACCTTCTGGATAGCCGCGCCGCCGTTCCTCGTGCTCGGCCTTCTCTTCTACTTTTTCGAAGTCATCATCGTCGTCGCGATTCAGGCGTTCATCTTCGCGGCCCTCACCGCCATCTACATCGGCACGGCGATCGAGCCGGCCCACTAAGGAGGAAACGTGCTCGTCTTCGCAACAAGCTCGATCATCAAAGCCGCCCAGGCGCTCGGCTTCGGTCTCGGCATGGGCCTCGGCTCGCTCGGCGCCGGCATCGGCATCGGCACCGTCTTCGCCTCGATGATCCAGTCCGTCGCCCGGCAGCCCGAGCTGCGCGGCGAGCTGCAGGGGATCATGTGGCTCGGCTTCGCCCTGACCGAGGCTGTCGTGTTCTACGGGCTCGTCGGCGGCTTCCTCGGCTTCGTGCTCGTCAAGTAGATGCTGCTCGCCGTCTCCAGCCCGCTCACCCGGATCATTCCGGGGCTGATGATCTGGACGATCCTGTTCTTCCTGATCGTCTTCTTCGTCCTGCGGAAGTACGCGTTCGGCCGGATCCAGGGCATCCTCGACGCGCGCCGCGAGCACATCGAGAAGGCCATCGCGTCGGCTGACGAGGCGCGCGACGAGGCGCAGCGGCTGCTCGAAGAGCACAAGAAGCTGATCGCGGAGGCGCGCGGCGAAGCGGAGTCGATCCTCGCCGAGGCGCGCAACACGCGCGAGGCGATGGAGCGGCGGATGAAAGAGGAGACGGAGACCGAGCGGCAGCGGCGGCTCGAGGAGACGCGCAAGGAGATCGCCTCCGAGACGGCGCGCGCGCTCGAGCAGATCCGCAACGAGGTCGCCGACCTCACGCTCGAAGCTGCGTCTCGCGTCGTCGGCCGGACACTCGACGCCGAACGTGACGGCGAGCTGATCTCCGAGGCAATCGCCGGCCTCGACTTCTCGCGCCTGGAGGGGTCCGCCTAGGTGGCGATCGCGCACCGCATCTACGCCGAAGCCCTCTTCGGCGCGGCGAAGGACGCCGGCCGGCTCGCGCCGGTGCACGAGGCGCTGACCGACTTCGCGGCCGCCGTGGCTGCCTCGCCGGAGCTGCGCGCCGTCCTCCGCAACCCGCAGCTCGAGTCGAGCGCGAAGTCGGCGATCCTGGCCGACCTCGCCGGTGACGACGAGCCGCTGCTCACGCACTTCCTTCAGGTGGCGGCGGAGAAGGGTCGCGCCGGCGAAATCGAGGACATCGCGAAGGAGTTCGAGCGGCTGATGGCGCTCGAGGAGCGGCGGCTCAGCGTCGAGCTGACGACGGCGCGCGAGCTGAGCGACTCCGAGGCGGACGCGATCCTGAAGCAGATCGAGGAGGCGGCCGGCCGCAAGGTCGAGGCGACACGGAAGGTCGACGCGGACCTCGTCGGCGGCATCGTCCTCCAGGTGGGCTCGCTGCGCGTCGACGCGAGCGTGCGCGGGAGATTGGAACGACTGAGAACCGAACTCGTGAAGAGATGAGGAGAGAGCTTTGAAGCTGCGCCCCGAAGAGATCACGTCGATCCTGCGCCAGCGGATCGAGCAGTACGACGTCGAGACCGACCTCGCCGAGGTCGGCACTGTCCTCCAGGTCGGCGACGGCATCGCCCGCATCTACGGGCTCGAGAACGCCGTCTCGATGGAGATGCTCGAGCTCGAGCACGAGGTCGTCGGCCTCGCCTTCAACCTCGAGGAGGATCAGGTCGGCGCCGCGCTCTTCGGCGAGTGGCCGAAGGTGAGCGAGGGCGAGCCCGTCCGCCGCTCCGGCCGCGTCGCGAGCGTCCCCGTCGGCGAGGCCCTGCTCGGCCGCGTCGTCGATCCGCTCGGCAACCCACTCGACGGCCGCGGCCCGCTGGACACGGAGGAGAGGCGCCCGCTCGAGTTCAAGGCGCCGGGCGTGATCGCGCGGGAGCCGGTGAAGCAGCCGCTTCAGACCGGGATCAAGGCGATCGACGCGATGACCAACGTCGGCCGCGGTCAGCGCGAGCTGATCATCGGCGACCGCTCGACGGGCAAGACCGCGATCCTCATCGACACGATCCTCAATCAGCGCGACACCGACGTGCACTGCATCTACGTCGCGATCGGCCAGAAAGAGTCCACGGTCGCCGGCATCTACGAGCGGCTGCAGGACGCGGGCGCGATGGAGTACACGACGATCGTTACCGCGTCTGCGAGCGAGGCTGCGCCGATCAAGTGGATGGCGCCATTCGCCGGCTGCGCGATGGGCGAGTACTTCCTCTACAAGGGCCAGCACGCCCTCGTCCTCTACGACGACCTCTCGAAGCACGCAGACGCCTACCGCCAGCTCTCGCTCCTGCTGCGCCGTCCGCCGGGCCGCGA
>PMOB01000014.1 GCA_003161615.1 Actinomycetota bacterium | reverse complement strand
CAGCATCTTGTATCGGACCGGAGAGCAACAGTCGCCTGGGCCAGTGTTCGGGAATGACCCCTGACGATCAAGCGGAGAAGAAGAGTCGTTGGCTATCGCCCGAGCCGCGTGCGACGGCGGGTGCCGAGGCGCTTCTGGACTGCCCGGTCTTCGTCGCCGTCTTTCTTCGCCGCCCAGATGAATGCCCAAGCGACGACCGCGAGTGTGAGCACGCTGACGGCCGCAATCAGTATCCCGAGGAACGTGCTCATGGCGGCAGCTTACGATCCGTCGGGCGACAGCCAGCTCGCCTGCGCCAGTGCTCGGGAATGTCACCTGAGCGCCGGTGACCTTCTGCCTTCGCGTGTCGTATCGTTGCCGTGGTGAGACGCTTCGCCGCCGGCGGGCTGGTCGCAGGAGTTGTTCTTGCGGGGCTGCTGGCTGGATGCGGGTCGTCCGGAAAGCCGACTCCGACGAGCAAGCCGACGGCCGGCCCGTTCGGACAGGTCGCGCGCAAGCAGGCACGCCAGCTGTTGAATCAGCTTGTTCTTCCGTCCGGCTCGCAGCCGCTGCGAGTCGCGCCTCGCGGCGACGGCGGCTTGCTCAGCCAGGCCCAGTCGACCCCCGGTGCGAGACAGCTCATCGACCTTCACCGCATCTGGCGCGTGCGCAGGACGCTCTCCAGCACCGCTTCCTTCGTCGAGGGCCACCTGCCGCGCGACGCGCACGGAGAGGTGATAGGCGGGGTGGCGGGCGGAGCCGGGATTCCGGACAACCGAGACGACAGCTACTCACTGCCCAACAGCGGCCGCATCTTCATCCGTTGGCTTAGCCTCGTCTTCGTTTCACTGCCGTACGGATGGACGGGCATCCGAGCCGATGCACAAATCGGCAGGGGCCCGCTCACGCACGGGCCGCCGTCGTAAAAGCGCGCCGGCCGGGGCTCAAGGGCGAGAAATGTCGTGTGGGCCAGTGTTCGGGAATGTCACCCGAGCGAGCGCTCCCGGTGAGCCGCGGTACGCTCTTCCGGTGACGGATCCCGGGGGAGTCAGGCTCGCGACGGTGGCCAGCCGCATGGAGGCAGAAGAGCTGTGCGGAATGCTGCGCACGAACGGGATCAAGTGCGGCTATGCCCTCAGCGACGCGGCGGCTGGCATCGCGATGGTCAGCGGCGGAGTCTCGAACTTCGGTCCGGTCGACGTCTATGTCGAGGAGGAGCACCTCGACGAGGCGCGGAAGCTGCTCCCGTCGAGCAACTAGCTGCCCCACCGGTTGCCCCGAGCGACTCGCCGTCTCGGCTGGGCCAGTGCTCGGGAATGTCCCCCGAGGGCAGTGCCTCGCCCGCGGGGGCGAGGCGCATAGGCGGGGCGGGTGCTGTTACGACGGGCCAGTCTGTACTGAGCCGCCTGGGATTTGTTTGATCGTGCCGCCGCCGGTGATCGTGCAGGCGGGTGTGAGTGGGACGGGCGGGTCGGTGGGGAGTTGGTTGACGATTTCTTTGTGGAGGTAGACGTACCAGCCGGCGAGTTGTCCGGTGTCGGTTTGGCCGAGCGGTTCTCCTGTTTGGGCGTCGAAGATCATTTCGCTGGTGCCGTATGGTGCGGTGGTTCCGTAGTGGGCCGGGGGGGAGAGGGAGATGGAGAGGCCGAGGCCGGAGCGTCCCGCGTGGTCTTGGACTGTGCCGAGCGATTGGACGCCGGGGATCAGCGCGGCAGCTCGGTAGATGTTCGCCTGTACGTCGGGCGGGGGGTTGCCCTGTCCGAGAGTCTCCTCGATATAGTTGAACTCTTGGCTGGGAGTGGGGTCGGTGCTGTGGTAGCGCTGGTCGATCTGCTGGAGGAGCATCTGCGGATCGCTTGAGAGGCGGGACCAGTCGGTGTTCTGCCCGTACGCCATGCAGTTCGGGGCGTACCAGTCGTCGCTGCTCCGCGCGGCCAGGTTCCAGGCCAGGGTTGCCTTCTCCTTTGTCATAGACAGACAGGTAGCGCGGTCGGCTGGTGAGGTGAAGGTGCCTGGCTGCTTCGTCTCGCGGTCGAGGCCCGAGCCGTCTGCTCCGACCCAGATCTGGTTGCGTTCAACGCTTCGGGTCTCACAGCCACCGCCGAACGCGCCCCACTCGGATTCGGTGTCGAGATAGAGATACTGGCCCGGCCCGGGTGTCCAGGACTGCGCGGCTACACGGCTCGCAAGACGATTGAAGATCGCGGCGGACGCGCTGGCTGGCCCGCCGCTGCTGGAGGGAAGGATGGCCGCGGCCACAGCTGCCGCCGCGAGCGCGGCGAAGGCGATCGCAAGTGCGCCGCGACGGTGTAGCCAGGGTCGGAGCGTATGGCGCCCCTGATCCGCTCGGATCGAGGACAGAAGCTGTTCCTTGCGCAGCTGGAGCTGCATCTCGGGGAACTCGCGCTCGGGGGGTGGGGTCACTTTGCCGTTCATCATTCACCTCGATTGGAAACGAGTTGGTCTGTGCCTTCTTCGGGTCCGTTCGCAGCGGCAAGTTCCCGCAAGCGATTCCGACCCCGTGCGAGACGCGAGCGGACGGTGCCGATTGGGATGGCGAGTGCTGCTGCTGCTTCCTCGTAGGACAAGCCGCTCCACTCGCAGAGAGCGAGCACGTCCTGCTCGCGTCGCGGCAAGCGTGAGACGAGCTCGAGCAGGTCTCGCATCGCTGCCTGGTCATCGGCTCGTTGAACTGCATCGTCGGCGAAGTCGGGTTCGGCAGCCCGCGGAAGCGGAAGCCGGGCGAACGCGTCACGTCCACGGCGAATCGAGCGCCTCCTATTCCGCAGGGCATTGGTGGCGATCCCGTAGAGCAGCGGAAGCGCGCTCCCCGCCTGCAGCGATTCGCGGCCAACGCCGCGCCAGGCAATCAGGAACGTGGTCGAGGTTAGATCCTCCGCGAGCCCCCAATCCGCGGTGCGCCGGAAGCAATAGTTGTAGATCTTCCCCGCGTGACGCTCGAACAGCTCGCCGAACGCAGCAGCATCCCCCTGCTGCGCTCGATCCCACAGAACCCGATCCGAAACCGCGCTCACCGAGAGTACGGGTCCGCGCGAGCAACCGAGTTCCCATATCCCGCAACGCTGATCCCATCCGCACGTATTGACGCGCTCCCAACGTCAGCCGTCAATGGGGCTCGCTCGGGTGCGCGAGAGTGTCTCTCGCCTGATCGCCATGGCTGAGCTCTGCGACCTCCGGCCACTCCGGCAGGCGGTCGAGCTGGTTCGGCTAGCTCGCTGCGGCGAAGTGGTGCTTGCAGTGGTCGGAGCAGAACCAGTACGTCACGCCGTCCCGCTCCAGCGTCGCCGCCGCGTTCGCCGTCTCGACCTGCATTCCGCAGACCGGGTCGATCGCGTAGCCGCTCCCGCCGCCTAGCCGCCGCTGGTTCCGTGCCAGCCACCAGAGCGCGGCGAGCACGGCGAGGAAGACGATGTTCAGGTACGTCGTGTAGTTCCACTGGAAGCTCGTCGGCGCGACGACCGCCGGGTGCTTCGTCGGGACGATCGAGAGCGCGCGGAACAGGTACTGCGTCGCTAGCCCGGCGGCGCTCATCACCGTCCAGAAGAGCGCGAGCAGCTTCAGCGTGAGCCGGCCGCCGTAGTAGCGGCGGTAGACAAGGAGGAGCGGCAACGTGATCAGGTCGGCGAAGACGAAGCTGACGACGCCGCCGAAGCTGATCCCGCCGTGCCATAGCGCCGCGCCGAGCGGCACGTTCCCGACCGAGCAGACGAAGCTGATGATCGCGATGAACGGGCCGACGACGACGTTCTCGAGCGACGTCCAGAAGCCGTGGCCGCTGATGAAGACGTCCCGCCAGACGTGAACGGGGACGAGGACTGCTAGGAAGCCGGCGACGAGGTAGCCGGCGGTCATCTCCTTCCGCAGCATCTTCGCGTCGGCGAGTGTGTAGCTCGCGGCGTCCGCCCAGCCGGCGAGCGACGCCGGGCCGGTGCGTTGGCCAGGCGCGGACCGAACGTCCGCCTTGCCGAGCCGCTTCCGCGCTTCCTCCACGTCCGCCGGCCGCAGGACGAGGCGAGCTGCGAGCGTGAGGAGGACGATCATGATCGCCCCGCCGACGAACTCGGCGAGCGCGAACTGCCAGCCGATCAGCACCCAGAGGACGATCCCAAGCTCGATCACGAGGTTCGTCGAGGCGAACATGAAGACGAGGGAACTGACGAAGTCCGCGCCTCGCTGGAAGAGCGTCTTCGCCATCGCCGACGCGGCGTAGGAGCACGACGACGAGGCCGCGCCGAGGAGGCTCGCGCGCGCGATCTCGCGCGGGCCGCTGCGGCCGAGCAGCCGCTCCATCTCGGCGCGGGAGACGAACGCCTGCACCGCGCCCGACAGCCCGAACCCGAGCACGAGCGCCCAGAACGTCTCCCAGAACATGAAGAAGCCCTCGCGGAACGAGTGCCCGATGTCGATCAGGACGTGCACTCAGCTCATCCTGCCTGGACGGCTAACTGTGGACTGCCGTGGCGCCGTGCTTCTCGATCGTCTCGTCGAGGAAGCCACCGATCGTGGCCGCCGGGTGAGCCCCGATGAAGCCGGTGACGGGCTCGCCGTTGCGGAAGACGGCGACGGTCGGGATGCTCTGGATCCCGTAGCGAGCGGCCAGCATCTGCTCCGCCTCGACGTCGACCTTCGTCAGTGCGATCTTGTCGTCGCGCTTCGCTACCTCGGCCTCGATCGCCGGGCCGAGCATCCGGCACGGACCGCACCAAGCGGCCCAGAAATCGACGACGACGGGCAGCTCGTGTGAGCGCTCGATCACGTCGCGCTCGAAGGTGTCGGTGGTGACGTCCATCTCGTTTGTCCTTTCGGTCAGCTGAAGCGGGAGGGCTCGCCGATGAGGGCGGCCAGGGTCGCGAGTTGCGATTGCACGGAGCCGCAAACCTGTTCGCAGAGCGCGAAGACGCCGTCGTCGGCGATCCGGTAGTAGATGCGGTTGCCTTCCTTGCGGCGCGCGAGCATTCCCGCGTCGGCGAGGAGGGCAAGGTGCTTGGAGACGTTCTGTTGTCCCGCGCCGAGCTGCTCGGAAAGTGCGTTGACGCTCTGCTCCCCGTCGCGGAGAAGATCGAGGATGCGGACGCGGAGCGGGTCACCGAGGAGGCGGAAGCGGCGCGCGATCAGAGTGGCGAGGTCCGGTGGCAGCGGGTGGGGCAATGTCATGGTCATTACGCTAACACACTGTTTAGTTGTATAGTAGTAGATAGATGTATGAGCTCTGGCAGACCGAGTGGTGTCCCGCGTCCCGCCGCGTCCGGCAGCGGTTGACGGAGCTCGGGATCGATCACCTCACGCATCAGGTGCCGGTCGAGAAGGAGGACCGGGTCGTCCTGCGCGAGCGGACGGGCGTCGACACGATTCCCGTCCTCGTCTCAGAGGCGAGCGAGGTCGTCGTCGGCGAGGCCGCGATTCTCACCTATCTCGATCGTCATCTCCCCGTCCCCGCCGAGGCGATCGCGCACCGGCTCAAGGCCGAGAAGGCACGCCACCGCTATCTCGAGGAGGAATGCGAATGTCCACCACAAGCAGTTACACGCTGACCAGCACGACAACGCTGCCGTTTGCCGAGGCGGTCGAGCGAGTCCGGACGGAGCTGCAGGGCGAAGGCTTCGGAGTGCTCTGCGAGATCGACGTGCAGGCGACTCTGCGCGAGAAGCTGGGTGTCGAAGGCGAGCCGTATCTGATCCTCGGCGCCTGCAACCCGCCCCTCGCCCACCAGGCGCTGGCCGTTGACCCGGAACTCGGAACGCTGCTCCCGTGCAACGTCGTCGTGTTCGCACACGAAGGGGAGACACATATCTCGGCGATCGACCCCGAGCGGATGCTCACCATCGCGGGCAACGACGACCTGGAACCGATCGCGGCCGAGGTGCGGGACAGGCTCGTCCGCGTCGTCGAGCGCGCTGGCCAATCCTGAGCTTGCGTCTGTTTAGCCGCATCGAGCGAACCGATCCTGATGGTCTGGCCAAGCGGCTCGGCGGTCGCGGCGTGCTCGTGCTCGACGTCCGCCAGCCGAGCGAGTGGCGACACGGACACATCCGCGGATCCGAGAACGTGCCACTCGCACAGCTCACGCGCCGGCTGAACACCCTTCCGCGCCACAGGACGATCGTCACCGTCTGCGCCAGTGGCCATCGCAGCGCGGCCGCCGCGCGCGCACTCGGGCGTGCGGGCTACGAGGTCGAGAACCTCAAGGGCGGCATGCACGCCTGGAAGCGGCGGGGGCTTCCGATCGAGAAGCGCCGCCGCTAGGCGGCCGCCGTCGCGCGGACGAGGAGATCGAGGGCCGTCTTCACCTCGCCGTCCGTCTCGACTGGGCGGTCGACCGTCTCGGCTCGCTCGATCTCGAAATCCTCCTCGACGAGATCCGCCGTGACATCGCCGGCGGTGTAAAGAACGACGGGATCCTGCGGACCTCCCCAGCCGTGCTCGAGGTTGCTGCGGTCGTGCGCGATGACGAGCAGCACGCCCCCGGGCGCGACCGCCGCGCCGGCGCGGCGCAGGATCGGGCGCCGCTCGTGGGCAGGCAGCTGCAGGTAGAGGATGACCACGAGGTCGTAGGCTGCGCGCTCGGGCTCGTAGTCGGCCAGGTCGGCTTGCACCCACTCGGCGCAGACTCCGCGCGCCTCCGCCAACGCGCCCGCCTTCCCCAGCGCGGCACCCGAGAAGTCGACGCCGGTGACATTCCAACCCTGCTCGGCGAGCCACACGGCGTTGCGACCTTCGCCACAGGCGAGGTCGAGCGCCCGTCCGGGCGGCAGGTCGGAGACCTCGGCGACGAGGAATCGGTTCGGCTGCGCCGTCCAGAGCAACTCGCTGCCCGCATAGCGGCGGTCCCAGTCCTCGCTGTTCACGACGCTCAGGCTACGGCTCAGCGGGCATCGAGGGAGCCCGTGCTCGTCGCCACCGCGTTCTCCGGCCGGTTGCCGCCGCGCAGGAACAGCCCGCCGACAAGGAGCAGGACGAGCTCGACCGCGGTCAACGCGACCCGGTTCAGCGCCACTGCTCCGAGCGCTCGCCCGGGCGACGCGATCGCAAGCAGCAGCGTGTACATCAACGCTTCGCGCGGGCCGAGCCCGGACGGCGCGAGGAAGAACAGGACGGCGACGATCGCGCCGACCGCGGCCGTGCCGCCGAGGAAGACGATCGAGGATGTCTCGGGGTGCGCACCGACCGAGCGCAACAGGAGCCAGAGCGCGAAGCCGCCAAGCACCCAGGTGCCTGAGTAGAAGAGGAGGAGCGACGTGAGCGTCCGTCCGCGCATGTCCGGCAGGTCGCGGTGGTAGCCGAGCCGGCGCAGCACCTTGCCGGCGAGCGGTCGGAAGACGCGCGGCTGGACGAGGATCGCGAGCACGACTCCGAAGACGATGAGCGGCGCGAGCGGGGCATTGACGTTGTCGACGAAGGCGAGGCTGAGGACGAAGACGATCACGCCGGCGACGGCAGAGATGCCCGCCTCGAGGAGCATGGACGACGTGACGAGGGCCGCGTCGGTGATGCCGGCCCGGCGAGCGGCGACAACGCGCGCCGCGGGCGTCCAGATCCCGCCGGGTACGTACTTCGCGAGCATCGAGAGCATCTCCGCGCGCAGCGCAGCCGGATAGGAGATCTCGATCCCCCACTCCGCGAGGATCCGTATCCAGCCGAGCACGAAGACGAGGTAGTACGCGCCGAGGGCCGCGCAACCGAGCCCGAAGAGGGCGAGGTTCGCGTGGTCGAGGTCGTGCACGGCGGAGTGGAGCGAACCGCGCAGCCCCCAGCCGAGCGCGCCGAAGAAGCCGGCGAGCAGCGCGATCTGGAGGGCAGCGAACAGCCTCCGGTGCGCGGCCGCGAAGGCGACGACGGCTTTGAGACGGCTCATCTAGTCGAGTGGTAGCACGGCCGCACCCCGCCGGGCTATGCCGTCACCGCGCGCTCGGCGGCGTCTGCCCGCTCGAGCCACGGCGCCGCCTGAAGCCGCTCGAGCGTCTTGCGCGCCTCGGCGGGAACGGATTGCCCGCCGGCCTCTGCGAGCTCGACGAGCGTCGCGGCTTCGCAGAAACGCAGGCCCTGCGCGGCAAACTGGCGAACGCCCGACTCGAGCGCCTCCACCGCGCCGGCCGCGTCCCCCTGCAGCGCCAGCAGTCGGCCGCGGAAGCGCGCGTAGAGCGCCTCGACGTAGGGAGTCCTCTCGACGGCCGCCATCGCGTCTCGCGCCGAGAGCCGCTCCTCGAGCCCGGCCGCGTCGCCGGCATCGGCAAGCACCTCCAGCGCCATTCCCCATGTCAGCGCGTTGAGTCGGCGATGCACTGTCGCCTCGAGGTCCTGCGAGGCGCGGAGCGCCTCAACTGCGTCGCCGAACCGGCCCTCCGCGTGGAGCACAAGCCCCTCGAGCCTGAGAATGCTCGACGTGATCTGCGCATCCTCAGAATCCCGAGACCCCTCGAGATCCTCGAGCGCGCGCCTCGCCTCCGCGAGCTGCCCTCGCGGTACAGCGAGGAAGATGACGATCCCCGCGCGGAACATCGTCGGATATGCCCCGCCGGCCGTGAGGCGCTCGACAAGCGAGGCGCTCGTCTCCCAGTCGCCCAGGATCCACGCCGCCAGACCGACGAAGCTCAGGAGCTGCTGCTCCTGCTCTCGCACTCCGAGGCGGCTCGCGAGCTCAGCGCCCTCCCGCGCCGCCGAGTCCATCTCCGTGAAGAGCGCCCGAGTGGAGAGGTCGACGCAGAAATTGTTGATCGCCCGGAGCAGCGGGAGGCCAAGGTCGTGCTCGCGGCCGAGCTTGATCGAGCGCTGGAGCAGCGCGGCAGCCTCCTCATAATGGCCGCCCGTGTAGAGGAGGAGATTCTTCGTGTTGAGCGCGTCCGCGAGCACCTCCGGTGCGGGTAGCGCCTCCGCGATCTCGAGGGCGCGCTCGACGCGCTGCCTCGCGAGCTCATGGTCACCGAGGAAGTACGTCAGGCGCGCGAGCATCTCGATAAGCCCCGCGATCTCTGCGTCCGGTTCGTCGTCGGCGAGAACGTCGAGCGCCTGGGCAAGCCGGTCGGCTCCGCCGCGCAGATCGCCGCCACGCCACATGGCGAGGCCGAGGCGCGCCGTCACGCGCGCCGCCGCGTGGGTCGAATCGGCTTCGTTGTAGAGCTCGGCAGCGCGGTCGAGAAGCTCGACGGACGCGGCGTAGCTCGCGCCCTTCAGGGCCGCGAGCCCCGCCTGCTCGTACAGACGCGCGCGGATGAAGTCGTCGTCCGCGAGCACGGCGGCCTTCTCGAAGTAGCGCTGCGCCTCCTCGTTCGCCGCCAGCGACGCGGCGCGCTCGCCGGCGAGCGTCAGGTGCTCGGCTGCCTTTGCGCGGAGCAAGGGCGCGTCGTCGGCGTCGGGCGCGGCCTCGTACGCGTCGAGGTAGTGCGCCGCGATCACCTCGACGAGCTCCGCCTCTGCGGCGACGACTGTCCCCTCCAGGTGCGCGGCTGCAGCGAGATGGCGTGCCTTCCGCTCGGGGCGCGAGAGCGTGTCGTAGGCGATCCGTTTCAGCAGGTCCTGGAGGAACCCGTACTGGCCGCGCTCCGGCGAGCGCGGGTCGGCCTGGACGGAGAGGACCTCCTTGCGGACGAGCGACATGAGGAGCTGCTCGAGCGTCGCGTCGTCGAGGCCGGAAAGCGCGGCGACGCCGGCCTTCGTGAAGCTCTTGCCGAGCACGGCCGCGTCCTGCAGCAGGCTCCGCTCGTCCGCCGAGAGGCCGTCGAGCCGGGCCGCGACGAGCGCGTGCAGCGTTTCGGGGACCTCGAGCGCCTCGATCGGGCCTGTGGGCCGGTAGACGTCGCCGTCCCGGGCGAGCAGCCCTCGGTCGAGCAGCATCCGGACCGTCTCGACCGCGTAGAGCGGCACGCCCTCGGCGCGCTCGAGGATCTGCGCGTGCAGGTCGCGCGGCAGGCCCGGCACGAAGCCGTCGAGCAGCTCTGCCATCGCGCGCTCGGGGAGCGGCTCGAGGGAGAGCATCGTCGCGTTGCGGCCGCCCGCGCCGAAGCCCGGCCGCCGCTCGGCGAGCTCGGGGCGCGCGAGCGCAACCACGAAGATCGGGTGTGCCCGCGACCAGTCGAGCAGGTGCTCGACGAAGTCGAGGAGGCTCGCGTCCGCCCACTGCAGGTCTTCGAAGACGAGCACGACCGGGCCACGCGCAGCGAGCCGCTCGAAGAAGAGCCGCCAGGCGGAGAAGAGGTTCTGACGCTCGTCCGCGGTTTGCTCTCCGACGCCCAACAACTGGGCGAGCCGCGGCTGTACCCACGCCCGCTCGTCGGCGTCCGGTAGCCACTCGTCGAGCATCGCGTCGAGCTTCATGCGCGCCTCGTCCGTCGAATCCTCCTCGGCGATCAGCGCGCGCATCCGCACCATCTCGGCGAGAGCCCAGTAGGCGACGCCGTCGCCGTAGGCGAGGCAGCGGCCGCGGTGCCAGTAGGCGGTGTCCGCCACGCCGTCGAGGTACTTCTCGAACTCCCACGCCAGGCGGGACTTGCCGATCCCGCCGATCCCGATCACGGAGACGAGTTGCGCCTTCCGCTCCTCGGCGGTCGCGTGGAACAGATCCTTGACGAGGTTCAGTTCGCGCTGCCGGCCGACGAAGGGGGGCTCGAGTTCGCCGGCGCGCAGCGTGCCGCGGCGCACCGAGGTGACGCGGACGGCGTGGAACAGCGCCATCGGCTCGCTCTTGCCCTTGAGCTCGAAGGAGCCGGCCTCCTCATAGGCGATCGCCGCGTCGCTCGCGCGCTTCGTCGCCTCGCCGACGAGCACCGAGCCAGGCTCTGCTGCGGCCTGGATGCGCGCCGCGGTGTTCACGAGATCGCCGGCGACCATGCTCTCCGCCTGGGCGTTCAGCGTCACCGCCGCCTCGCCCGTGAGCACGCCGGCGCGAGCCTGGAGCTCGGCGCCGACCTCCTCGCCGAGCGCCGCCACCGCCGCGACGAGGTCGAGCGCGGTGCGTACGGCCCGCTCGGCGTCGTCCTCCTGCGCGACCGGAGTCCCCCAGACCGCCATCACCGCGTCGCCGATGAACTTCTCCACCGTGCCGCCGTAGATCTCGATCAGCCGCCTGCAGCGGTCGAAGTAGCGTGAGAGGAGCTCGCGCACCTCCTCGGCGTCGCGCGATTCGGACAGTGGGGTGAAGCCGACGAGGTCGGCGAAGAGGACGGAGACGAGCCGGCGTTCCGCCGCCGCCACTGCGGTTGCCGGTGGCGCGCCGCCGCCGAGCGCGGTGCCGCACTGGCCGCAGAAGCGCATGCCGGGTTCGTTCGTGGCGCCGCATGACGGGCAACTCACGGCGAGCGGCGTCCCGCAGTCGCCGCAGAACTTGCGGTCGGCCGCGTTCTCGAACCCACACTGCGGGCAGGCGATCACACGTGGAAGCTAACTCCGGTCGGCCAGGAAGTCGAGCGGGCGACTTGGCTCAGCCGAGCTTCTCGGCCATCGCGGTGAGCAGCTTCCACGCGAGCGTGGAGTTGCTCTCGACGAGCGGCCGGAACTCCCAGGCCGTCATGCCGTAACAGAGCATGTCGGTGCGAGCGGTGATGGTGGCGGTACGGATCGAGTCGGTGAGAAGAGCGATCTCGCCGAAGTAGTCGCCAGGCCCGATCGAGCCCTTCGGGTCGCTGCCGACCGTGACGTCGGCCTCGCCTTCCTCGACCACGAAGAAGCCGACGCCTCCCGCTCCCTCCTGGGTCACCGTGTCTCCTGCCTGGTAACGGCGCTCGCGCATGACGCTCCCGATGTTCTCGAGCTCGCGGTCGTCGAGACCCGCGAAGAGGGGCACCTTCTTCAAAGCGTCTGTGGCGGCTGCGCTCATTGCGCCGAGTTATACAGGACCGCTTCCCTTTGCGAGAAGCGGCGCGCGCAGGGAGGATTGGCTGATGCGGCTCCAAGTCGTCGGCTGTTCGCCTGCGTGGCCCAATCCGGGGGGCGCCCAGTCCGGCTACCTCGTCGAGGAGGACGGCCGACGGTTGCTGCTCGACTGCGGTCCCGGCGTCCTGCCGAGCCTGCGCGCGAAGGAGGGCTGGCCCCGCCTCGACGCGATCGTGATCAGCCACTTCCACCTCGACCACTGGGGCGATCTCATCCCGTGGGCGTTCGGCGGTCTGTTCGGCGCCGGCCGCGACGTGCAGCCGCCGACACTGTGGCTGCCGCCCGGCGGCCGGGAGACGCTGCATGGCCTCGATCCCGTGCTCTACGCGAACGCGGTGCTCGAGCTGTTCGAGGTGCGGGAGTACGAGGGGCAGACGCCGTTTACCGCTGCCGGCTTCGACGTCATCGCCCACCGGATGCTCCACTACGCAATCGAGAGCTACGGGCTACGGGTCACGAGCAAGGAGCGGACGCTCGCCTACAGCGCCGACACGGCTCCCTGCCTTGGTCTGGTCGAGCTCGCCCGCGATGCCGACGTCTTCCTTTGCGAGGCGACGCTTGCCGAGCCGGAGCCGGGCATCCGGGGGCACCTCACCGCAGCCGAGGCGCTCGATGCCTTCGCGGCCTCGGGCGCGGGAAGGATCGTCGTCATCCACCGGCCGGACGAGCTTCCGCTCCCGGACGGCGTCGAGCGCGCCTACGACGGCCTCGAGCTGGAGGTCTGACTCAGACTCCAGGCGCAGTTAGCCTTCTGTTGCCGATGACGATCGCTGCGCGCGAGGAGCGGAAGGTGGTGACCGCCTTGTTCGCGGACATCGTCGGCTCGACCGCGCTCGCGGAACGGCTTGACCCCGAGGACGTGAAGCTCATTGTCGGCGAGGCTGTGGCGCGCATCGTCGGCGACGTGGAAGCGCTCGGCGGCCACGTCAAGGATCTCGCCGGCGACGGGGTCCTCGCCTTTTTCGGTGCGCCGACGACGCGCGAGGACGACGCCGAGCGCGCCGTCCGCTGCGCGCTGCGAATCGTGGGCGAGATGGAGGAGTACGCGCTCGAGGTGCGGCGCGGCTGGGGCGCCGAGGGGTTCGGCGTGCGGGTCGCCGCGGCGACCGGCGCCGTGGTCGTCGGTGAGGTCGGGGCGGGATCGCGTGTCGAGTACGCGGCCTTCGGCGACACCGTCAACGTCGCGGCGCGGCTCCAGGCCGTCGCCGATCCGGGCTCCGTCCTCGTCGACGAAGCGACATACCATGCCGTCGAGCGGCTGTTCGAGTGGGGCGAGCCGCGCGAGCTCGAGCTGAAGGGGAAGAGCGGCCTGATTGCGGCGTGGCCGGTCGCGGGAATTGCCGCCGGAGCGCGAACGCAGCGTGGACTGGCCGGTGTCGAGACGCGTCTCGTCGGCCGCTCGCGCGAGCTCGGGATCGGCCGCGAAGCGCTCGAGTCGTTGCGCGCGGGTCGCGGTGGTGTCCTCGTCGTCTCCGGGGACGCAGGGATCGGAAAGAGCCGCCTCCTCGCCGAGCTGCGCTTGCTCGCCGAGCGCGACGGGATCCGCTGGCTCGAGGGACGCTGCGTCTCGTACGGCGAGTCGCTGCCCTACTGGCCGTTCCGCGACCTCCTCCGCGGCGAGTGGATCGGGGCGGGCGCCGACGAGCCGGAGCTGCGGGTGCGGGTCGGCCTCCGCCGCCGGCTCGAGCAGCTTCTGGACGGGAAGGCGGCCGAGCTCTATCCCTATCTCGGCGGATTGCTCGAAGTCGCGCTCGAGCACGAGGCGGCGGCGCGCACCGCGCAGCTCTCGCCGGAGGCGCTGCAGTGGCGGACGTTCGAGGTCGTCGGCCAGCTGTTCGCGCGGCTCGCGGAGGATGCGCCGCTCGTGCTCGCGTTCGAGGATCTCCACTGGGCCGACGCGACTTCGGTTCTCCTGCTCGAACAGCTGCTCTCGCTGGCGGAGGAGGCGCCCGTCCTGCTCGTCCTCTCGCTGCGACCGGAGCGCGACCACGCGGCGTGGGGGTTGCGCGAGCACGCCGGCCGCGAGTTCCCGCACCTGCTGCACGAGGTCGACCTCGGCCCGCTAGGAGACAGCGACGGGGAGCTGCTCGCCGCGCTCGTCGCGCCGGCGGCGCTGCCGACGGAACTGGAGCGTCGCGTGCTCGAGGCCGCCGACGGCAACCCGTTCTTCCTCGAGGAGCTCGTCCGCTCGCTCGCCGACGTGGGGGCGCTCGTGCGCGAGGGCGACGGATGGCGCTTCGACCACGCGGTCGAGGTCGAGGTGCCGCCGACGGTGGAGAAGGTCATCCTCGCCCGCCTCGACCGGCTCTCGCCGCCGGGCCACGAGCTCGTCACGGCCGCGTCGGCGCTCGGGCGAAGCTTCGCGCTCCCGCTGCTCGAGGGTGTGCTCGGCGAAGTTTCCGGCGATCTCCTCCATGAGCTGCAGCGGCTCGGGCTTCTCCGCCAGAGCCGCCGTTGGCCGCAGCCGGAGTACCGCTTCCGCCACGCCCTGATCCAGGAGACGGCGTACCGCACGCTGCTCGCCGAGCGGCGCACACGGCTGCACCGGCAGGCGGCGGAGTGGCTGGAGGATCGCTACGCGGGGAACGAGGGCGAGGCGCTTGGGCTGCTTGCCCACCACTGGCTGCGGGCGGAGGACGAGGAGAAGGCGGCCGGCTACCTCCTCCGAGCCGGTGACAAGGCGCGGCTCGAGTACGCGCTCGACGAGGCGATCGAGGACTATCGAGCGCTGCTGCCGCTGCTCGAGCGGCGCGGCGAGCGGCAAGAGATCGCGCTCGTTCTCTTCAAGCTCGCGCTCGCGCTCCACACCTCGCTCCGTTTCGCAGAGGCGAACGAGGCATACCAGCGGGCGTTCGAGCACTGGACGCCACCGCAGCCGCAGACCCCGACCGAGCGGATCCGCGTCGCGACGAGCTTCCTCCCAAACGACCTCGACCCTAAGAGCGCGATCGCGTGGCCGAACATCCAGACCTGCATGCAGCTCTTCGACCGCCTCGTCGAGGCATGGCCGGAACGGACGATCGTCCCCTCTCTCGCCGAGCGCTGGGAGATCTCCGACGACGGGCTCCGCTACGTCTTCCACCTGCGCGAGGGCTTGACCTGGTCGGACGGGACGCCGCTCACTGCGCACGACGTCGAGTTCGGGATCAAGCGCGTCCTCGACCCGGAGAGCCCGGGCTCCTCGGTCGCGGTCTACTTCGTGCTCGAGCAGGGCGAGGAGACCTACCTCGGCCGCAACACCGACTGGGATGCGATCGGCGTCCGCGCACTCGACGACCGGACCGTCGAATTCCGCCTCAGCGCTCCGGCTCCGTACTTCATGAGCGTGATGAACCGGCCCGACAGCGGTCCGCAGCCGCGGCACGCGATCGACCGCGTGGCCGAAGCAGGCGTCGTGAGCGGCGCGTTCGAGGTGGCGGAACGGACCGACGACCGCCTCGTGCTGCGGCGGCGCTCGGATCGGCCGGGCAACGTGGCCGAGGTCGAGCTGTACCGGACGGCCATCGCGGACGCGCTACCCGCCTACGAGCGCGGCGAGACCGATCTCATCCTCGTCCGCTACACCCCCCGACTCGCGGACCTCATGCCGGGCGCGGTGCGCGAGGACGCCGTGCTCGGCGAGCCCTCGTGGTCCGCATACATCCGCTTCGACCACACCGATCCGGTCGCCGGAAACGCCGACTTGCGCCGGGCACTCGCGCACGCGGTCGACCGGGAGGCGCTGGCTGCCGTCTGTCCGGCAAACCTCGTGGTCGCGAACGGCGGTGTCGTGCCACCGGCACTCCAGGGCCACACGCCCGACATCGCGCTCCGTTTCGATCCGGACCTCGCACGCGAATGTCTCGCACGCTCCGGCTTCAACGGCAAGCTCGAGCTCGCCGGGATGATGGTCTGGGACGACATCCTCGAGACGATCGGCGCGAGCTGGCGCGAAGTCTTCGGCGATCGCGTCTCGGTCTCGTCATGGACATGGCGCGAGGAAGAGGCGCGCTCCGTCGGGAGCCGCATTGAGACGGCGCCGATCCGAGTAACCGGCTGGCTGCCGGGATACCCGGATCCGGAGTACTACCTGCGCCTGCTCTTCCAGTCGACGAGCCGCACGAACGAAGGCGGCTTCGCCGATCCAGTCTTCGACGAGCTGATCGAGGCCGCGCGACAGGAGCGGAGCGACCGGGGCCGCCTCGAGCGCTTCCACGAGGCCGACCGCTACGCCGTCGCCGAACGCGTCGCCGTGATCCCGCTCGTGTACGGAAGGAGCACCGCCTTCGTCCAGCCATCGGTGCACGGCTGGTGGGAGTTCGGCAAGAGCTCCGCGAACTTCGCCGACCTCGTGATCGACCGCGTGTTGTGAGCACGGCGAATATCCGACCATGACCGACCTGCCAACGACAAGCGAGTGCCTGGTACGGATTGACGAGCTCGAGCCGAAGATTCACGCCTTCCACGCGCCGGAAGGGTCCAAGTGCACGCTCCTCTACCTCGCCGCTCAACTCGAAGGCCTCGATGGAACAGACGCTCCCATATAGCTGGTACTCGGATCCCGAGATCCTGCGCCGCGAGCAGGAGCGGATCTTCCGCGGCGCCTGGCAGTACGCCGGGCACACGGGCCAGCTCGGCGACGGAGCGGGCTACTTCGCCACGCGGGCCGGCCGCACGCCGGTCGTCGTCACACGCGACCGCGGCGGCGAGCTCCGCGCCTTCGTCAACGTCTGCCGCCACCGCGGCTCCGTCGTCGCCGAGGGAGAGGGCTCGCGCGAGACGCTGCAGTGCCCGTACCACGCGTGGACGTACGGGCTCGACGGCCGCCTCCGCGCCGCGCCGCGCAGCGAGGAGGAGCCGGGCTTCCCGCAGGACGAGCTCGGCCTCGTCCCGGTGGCGGTCGGCACGTGGGGGCCGTTCGTTTTCGTCAACGCCACGGCCGACGCGGAGCCTCTCGCGGGCGCGCTCGGCTCACTGCCCGCGCAGGTCGCGGAGCTCGGGCTCGATGTCGACTCGCTCGTCCACCACTCGCGCTGGGAGACCGAGCTCGACGCGAACTGGAAGATCGTCTGCGAGAACTTCCTCGAGTGCTACCACTGCCAGGTCGCGCATCCCGCCTTCAGCGAGGTCGTGGACGTCTCGCCCGACGCGTATCTCCTCTCGACGGAGGGGCGCCTCTCGACCCAGCGCGGGCAGCTGCGAACGGCGACGCCCCAAGACGAGTTGCCGCGCGCGCAGTTCCATTTCCTCTGGCCGAATCTCGGGATCAACATCTTCGGCGGGCACCCGAACCTCTCGATCGGGCCGATCGTCCCGCTCGCGCCCGACCGGACGTACCGCTTCCTCGACTATTTCTTCGGTCCGGACGTCGAGCCCGCGTGGATCGACGAGCTGATGGCCTTCGACGACCAGGTCGGCAAGGAGGATCGAGCCCTCGTCGAGGCGGTTCAGCGCGGGATCGGGTCGGGCGCGCTCGAGCGCGGCGTCCTGATGGGTCGCAGCGAGCAGCTGATCGGCCACTTCGAGGCGCTCACGGCTGGAGCGCTGAGCGAGTAGTAGAGTCGCGCTCTCTCGAGTCTCGACAGGAGGAGGGCATCCCGTGAAGCGTCTACTGCCGCTGCTTGGAGTCGCAGCGCTCATTGCCACGCTGACCGCCTGCGGCGGCGGTAGCAAGGCTCCGACAACCACATCCTCGACTGGCGCCGCGCCGACGCTGCATGCGGGCAAGCTCGTCGTCGGCTTCGACCTCCCGGCTACCGCGTTCTGGAACGGCGAGGCGTCCGGAAACACGATCAAGAATCCATCGGGCTTCGAATACGGACTGGCCCTCGACGTCGCGAAGCAGCTCGGCATCAGCGCGGCCAACGTCACGTTCCTCCGCGCACCGTTCGCGACGATTCTGCTCGCCGGCAAGAAGCCGTACGACTTCGCCATGGAGGAGACGACGATCACGGCGCAGCGCGCAAAGGTGATCGGCTTCTCGTCGCCGTACTTCGACGCGAACCAGGGCGTCCTGATCGCCAAGGGCGTGAAGACGCCGACGTCGATCGCCGACCTCAAGAGCTTGAAGACCTGCGCGCAAGCCGGAACGACCGGCCTCGACTGGATCCAGCACAAGCTGCACCCAACGACGGCGCCGCTCGTGTACTCGGCGTCCAACAGCTCCGCGTTCAATGCCGTGCAGTCGGGGGCGTGCCAGGCCCTGATCCTCGACGTGCCGATCATCGAGGCGCAGAACCAGAAGCAGTCGGGCGCGTTCGGCGGCGTGGTCGGCCAGATCGACACCCACGAGGGCTATGGGGCGGTGTTCCAGAAGAACAGCCCGCTGATCCCCTACGTCAGCCGCGCAATCAAGGCGCTGCAGAAGAACGGGACGATCAGCAAGCTGACGAAGCGCTGGTTCGGCTTCGACCCGGCGAAGGTTCCGGTTCTGAAGTAGGCAAGGGCGTGGTCTAACCGCAGCCAGGAGGAGGTCGAGTGGGACAGTTTCTCCACGAGTTCTTCAACCCGCTCGACTTCCTCCGGGCGGTGCCGACGGTCTGGAACGGGTTTCTGTTCAACCTGAAGCTGATGGTCGTCGCCGAGGCGTTCATCCTCGTGCTCGCCCTGGCGCTCGCGATCGTGCGCGGCCTGCCCGGACGAGGCGCGGCGCCGCTCCGGTGGCTGGCGATCGCGTACACGGACGTCTTTCGCGGCACGCCGCTCCTGCTCGTGCTCTTCATGGTGCAAGGGTTTGCGACCCTCGACTACGTGGGCCTGTCGAGCGGGACGCTCTTCCGGAACGGAGCGATCGCCCTCATCCTCGTCTATACGGCTTACGTCACCGAGGTTTATCGCGCCGGGATCGAATCGGTCCATCCCAGCCAGCGGATGGCCGCTCGCTCGCTTGGGTTGAGCTACATGCAGGCGATGCGTTACGTCGTCCTCCCGCAGGCGATCCGGCGTGTAGTCCCGCCGCTTCTCAACGACTTCATCGGCCTGCAAAAGGACACCGTGCTGATCACCGTCATCGGCCTGACGGAAGCACTGGCCGGGGCCAACTTCTTCCAGAACGACTACGCCAACTTCTCGGCTCTCACAGTGACGGCGGTGTTCTTCATCTTCCTCACGATCCCGCTCGCCCGCTTCACCGATCACATCATCAAAGAGCGGGAGAAGCGCGAGCGGGCGACGGCGGTATGAGCGCGAACGGGAACGGGCACTTCGTCTCGCTCAAGGGCGTCAGCAAGCGCTTCGACAACCTCGAGGTCCTGCACGGGATCGACCTCGACGTGGACGAGCACAGCGTGGTCTGCCTGATCGGAGCGTCGGGATCGGGCAAGTCGACGCTCCTTCGCTGCATCAACCTGCTCGAGCAGGTCGACGCCGGCACGATCGTCGTCGACGGCCAGACGATCACGGACGGGAAGGTCGATGTGAACCGACTGCGCCAGAAGATCGGGATCGTCTTCCAGGCGTACAACCTGTTCCCGCACATGACGGTGCTCCAGAACCTGACGCTCGCGCCGCGCAAGGCTCGGGGCGCGTCACGCGCCGACGCCCTCGATCGCGCTCGCGCGCTCCTCCACCGCATCGGCCTCGAGGAGAAAGCGGATGAGTTCCCCGATCGCCTTTCCGGCGGACAGCAGCAGCGCGTGGCGATCGCCCGCGCGCTTGCGATGGAGCCAAAGCTGATGCTGCTCGACGAGATCACGTCGGCCCTCGACCCGCAGCTGATCGGCGAAGTGCTCGAGCTCGTCCGCGAGCTCGCCGAGTCGGGGATGACGATGATCGTCGCCACCCACGAGATGAGCTTTGCCCGCGAGGTGGCGAACAAGGTCTGCTTCCTCGACGCAGGCGTCATCGGTGAAGAGGGAACCCCCAAGGAGATCTTGTCGGCGCCGCGCGAAGAGCGGACCCGCGAGTTCCTCGCCCGTGTGCTCGAGGGAGGCAGGCTGTGAGCAGGCTACGAGGCGCGTCGAAGGCGCCGCTCGCGGTAGCAGGGATCCTGGCCGTGCCGCTCTTCTTCGTCGGGCTATTGGCGTTGTCGCTGAGGCTCGACAAACCGTCGCACCACCTGACGAAGAGCGGCGCGCTCGCCCTCGGCGACCCGACGAAGGGCACCGTGGGGACGATCTACGCGCTCGCGTTCGCTGTGTCGGTGGCCCTCGTCGTGGTGGGTCTGCTCGCCACGCTGCTGCGGTCGCGGCTCGCGGTCGTCATCCCTTCGCTCACGGCCATTGCAGCTTCGGCCCTGCTCATGGTCCCGCTCGCAACCTGGGCCGCCGGCCACACGAAGCGATATCCGCTCGGCGTCGACAACATCCCGCAACACAGTCCGCAGGATCTAGCTCTGCGCGGCGAGTGGGAGCAGAACGCGCGGACGACCGCGCATCAGATCGGATTCGCGACGATCGGAATCGCGCTCGCTGCGATCCTCGTGGTCGTCGCGCTCGAAGTCCGGCGCCGTCGGGGGATGGAGGGGCCTGCGGTGCCGCCGCCCCCTGTCGAGCTGACGAGCGGCGGCGCGCCGATCGTGACGGGCTAGAGCTTCTCATCGCACCGCGGTAGAGTCACGGCTCTCGTCGGTTTCGAAGAAATAGGAGGGCAACTCGTGAAGCGTCTTTTCCCGCTGCTGGCGCTCGCAGCGCTCATTGCGGTTCCGGTCGCGGCGGCTAACCGGAGCTCGGTGCCGAAGCCGATCGTCTTCTGCAGTGACACGACCTATCCGCCGATGGAGTCGATCGTCAACGGCAAAGCCGCAGGCGCAGACGTCGACATCGCGAACGCCGTCGCGAAGCAGCTCGGCTCGACTGCGCAGATCAAGACGACCGGGTTCGACGTGATCATCCCGTCGCTCCAGCACAACAAGTGCAACGCGATCATCAGCTCGATGACGATCACGGCATCGCGGGCCAAGCAGGTTCACTTTGTCCCCTACATCACCGTCGGCGCGTTCTTGATGGTGAAGAAGGGCAACCCGGCGCACATCTCGACCCTCGCGAGCCTCTCGGGCAAAACGGTGGCGGTCGAGTCGTCCACGACGGAGCAAGCGGGCCTCGTGGCGGAGAACAAGGTGCTCAAGAAGCACGGCAAGGCGCAGATCACGATCAAGATCTATCCGGCCGATACGAGCGCAGCCGCGGCGATCCTCAGCGGCCACGCCGATGCGTACTTCGCCGATGCTCCGCCGGTCCTGTACTACATCCGGACCACCCACGGGAAGTTCCAGACCGTGGGGAAACAGGTCGAGACGGCGCCTGAGGGCATCGCGACCCGCAAGGGAGACCCCCTCGGCAGCGAGATCCAGACGGCGGTCAACAAGCTCTACGCCAACGGCAAGATGACGAAGATTCTCGCGAAATGGCAGGCCAGCCAGTTCGCACTGAAGAAGTAGGAGACGCGGCCGGATGCACGGGTTAGTCGCTTTCGACTGGCACGTCATCTGGCTGCGGGTCTTCCATCCGAACGGCGTCTTCGCCCGCGCACTCTGGGTCACGATCTACGTCTCGATCATTTCCCAGGTCGCGGGCGTCGCGCTTGGCCTCATAGCGGCGCTCATGCGGATGTCGCAGTTCCCGCCGTTCCGCTGGCTTTCGGCGATCTACGTCTGGATCTTCCGCGGCACGCCGGTACTCGTCCAGCTCTTCTTCATCTACACCGCCTTCAACCTGCCGATCATCAACCTCGGCATCTGGACGATCCCGTCCGAGGCGCTCACCGCGATCGTCGCTCTGAGCATCAACGAAGGCGCCTACATGCGCGAGATCATCCGCGCCGGCATCGACTCGATCGACAAGGGCCAGATGGAGGCGGCGAAGTCCCTCGGCATGAGCTACGGCCAGGCGATGCGGCGGATCATCCTGCCGCAAGCGGCTCGCGTGATCATCCCGCCGCTCGGTAACGAGTTCAACAACATGATGAAGACGACCTCGCTGGCCTACACGATCGGCCTCTACGAACTCTTCGCCGACGCCGAGCAGGGCTACTCGCAGACCTTCCTTAGCGAGTACTTCATCGCGGTCGCGTTCTGGTACCTCGTGCTCACGACCGCGTGGACGTTCGTGCAGGCCTGGATCGAACGCCGGCTCGCAGCGAGCGAGCGCGCGGACGACCTGACTTTCCGCGAGCAGCTCATCGCCGCGTGGAACCCCGTCAACGCTTGGGCGAGAGGAGCCCGATGAGCGACGTGGTGATGCTTGCGGAGGACGTGCACAAGAGCTTCGGACGGCTCGAGGTGTTGAAAGGCGTCTCCCTCGAGGTAACGAAGGGCGAGACCGTTTGCATCATCGGTCCCTCCGGGTCCGGCAAAACGACCTTCATCCGGTGCATCAACCACCTCGAAAAGATCGGCAGCGGCCGAGTCGAGGTGAACGGCCAGCTGATCGGCTATCGACAGCGCAACGGCAAGCTCGTCGAGGACAGCGAGCGGAACATCGCGCGCCAGCGCACGCAGATCGGGATGGTCTTCCAACGCTTCAACCTCTTCCCGCATAAGACCGCCCTCGAGAACGTGATCGAGGCGCCGCTGCAAGTCCTGGGGCTACCGAAGGAGCACGCGGTCGACAAGGCGAAGGTCCTGCTCGGCCGAGTCGGGCTCGCGGACAAGCTCGACACCTATCCCGGCAAGCTCTCGGGCGGCCAGCAGCAGCGCGTCGCGATCGCCCGCGCGCTCGCGATGGAGCCGGCGCTGATGCTCTTCGACGAGCCGACGAGCGCGCTCGACCCGGAGGTCACCGGCGAGGTGCTGTCGGTGATGGAGGAGCTCGCGCACGCAGGCATGACGATGATCGTCGTCACCCACGAGATGGGCTTCGCGCGGGAGGCCGCGGACCGCGTCGTGATGATGGACGACGGGCTGATCATCGAAGAGGGAACTCCCGAGCACTTCTTCGTCGCGCCGGAGCACGAGCGGACGAAGCAGTTCCTGTCGAAGATCCTGTAACGAATCCGTTAACCAGGTTAGGCGTTTTGCTAACCTGGTTAGCGAATGGCGGCGGCGGCGAAGCAAGTACAGGATGTGATGGCAGTCGCCGATCGCCTCCGGCCCACGCTCCTCCACCTCGCCCGCGAGCTGCGCCGCGAGAAGATCGCAGGCGTCTCGCCGCAGCAGGTCGGCCTCCTCGTCTCGATCAAGTACGCGCCGGGCATCACCGTCGGCGAGCTCGCGACGGAAGAGCGCGTCTCGACCGCCGCGATGTCGAAGCGCGTCTCGCGGCTCGAGCGCGACGGCCTCGTCGCACGCACGCAGAGCGAGACCGACCGCCGCTGCGTCGGACTGACATTGACCGACGAGGGACAGCGCACCCTGCGCCGCGTCCGTTCTCGCCGCACCGCCTGGCTCGCGAGCCGCCTCGAGACGCTTTCGCGCGCCGAGCTGACCGCGATCGGCGCCGCCGTCGAGCCGCTCATGCGGCTGGCCGCCGACGAAGAAGGGCGACGTTGACGACCGCGCGGCGCACGTTCCACAGCCTCCGCTACCGCAACTACCAGCTCTTCTTCGGCGGCCAGATCGTCTCCCAGACCGGCTCGTGGATGCAGCGGATCGCGCTCGGCTGGTACGTCCTGCAGATCACGCATTCGGCGTTCGACGTCGGCGTGATGGCCTTCGCGCAGTTCTTCCCGTACATGGCGTTCGGCCTCTTCGCGGGCGTCCTCACCGACCGGCTCGACGCACGTCGCACCGTGATCGCGACGCAGGTCGCGCAGCTCGTCTCCGCCTCGGCACTCGCCTGGATCGCGCTCGGCGGCTTCGCCCAGCCGTGGATCCTCTACCTGATCGCATTCATCAACGGCACGGTGCTCGTCCTCGACGTTCCCTCGCGCCAGCAGCTCACCTACCGGATGGTCGGCCGCGAGGACCTGCCGAACGCGATCGCGCTCAACTCGACGCTGTTCAACGCCTCGCGGATCTTCGGCCCGGCCGTCGCGGGCGTCATCCTCGTCGCCGGCGCCGGCGTCTGCTTTCTGCTCAACGCCGTCAGTTTCCTCGCCGTCCTGATCGGACTGCTCGCGATGCGGGTCTCGGAATTCTTCCCGCTCGAGGAGTTCGAGCGCCCGAAGATCCTCGCAGGCACCCGCGAGGGGCTCGCGTGGGTGCGCGAGCAGCCGCGGATGGTCGTGATCCTCGCGCTGACCTTCGTCCTCAGCACGTTCTGCTTCAACTTCAACGTCACGCTGCCGGTGCTCGCAAAGGTCACGCTGCACGGACACAGCTACGTCTACGGGCTCCTCTCCGCGGTCTTCGGCGCCGGCGCGCTCGTCGGGGCGCTCGCCGCGGCGTCGCTCGGCCGCGCGTCGACGAAGGTGCTGCTGATCGGCGGGATGGTCTTCGTCGCCGGCGAGCTCGTACTCGCGCCGCTCCACTCCGCAGTGCTCGCCGGCGTCCTCCTCTTCTTCGTCGGCGCCGGCTTCACGGCCTGGTCGGCGAACTCGAACGCGAGCATGCAGCTCGCCGCGCCCGACCACCTGCGCGGCCGCGTGATCGGGCTCTACTTCTACGCCTTCAACGGGACGGGCGCGATCGCCGGGCTCCTGACCGGCTGGCTCTGCGCGACCGGCGGAACCGAGCTTGCCTTCGCCGCGTCCGGGATCATCGGGCTCGTCGCGATGGTGCTCGCCGCGCTGAGCTTCGGGTGGACGCCGCGCCTCGCGGCGCGCCGCCGCGCCCACACGCCGCAGCACGCGTAGTCCAAACGGGGGATTTCGGTCCCCGAACACGGAATACAGTGTTTGCAGGGAGATGCTGCGGATCCGGCTCGAACCTGAGTTCCGCGTCGGCGCGGCGTACGCCGCGGTCGGCGCCGTCGCCATCGGCGTCTACTTCCTGCTGCCGGCGGGGAACGTCCAGAACTCGCTCTATGACTTGATCGGCGCGTCGGGGGCGGCGGCGCTGTGCGTAGGGATCCGGCTCCACCGGCCCGCGACACCGATCCCGTGGATGCTCTTCGCGGTCGGTACGACGTCGTTCGTGACCGGGGACATCCTCTCGGATGCCTTCCCCAACCGCCTGCTTCTCAATGAGGCCTTCTACCTCGCCGGCTACCCGCTAATCGCGGCGGCGCTGATCGTCCTCATCTTCTACGCCGGTGGCCACCACCGGTTGGCCGCGATCGACGAAGCGGGAATCGCGACATTCGCGTTCGCGATCTTCCAATGGGTCTTCGTCGCGCGGCCCGCGTTGAACGGGGACGGCTCCACCCTGACCCGCTCGATCAACCTCGCCTACACGCAGGCCGACCTCGTCCTGCTCGCGGGCTTCGCGGGCTTCTTCGTCTCGGCCGCGTGGAAGAAGCCGTCCTTCGTCCTGCTCGTCTGCGGCGCCGCCTGCCTGCTGCTCGGGGACGAGCTCTACGCGCTGACATCGTCGAGCTACTACACCGGGTCGCCGCTCGACGCAACCTGGCTCACGTCGTATCTCCTCTTCGGCGTCGCGGCACTGCACCCGTCGATGCGGGATCTCTCCGAGTCGCGCCGCAGCTCGACTCTCCGCGTCAGCAACGCCCGGATCGCGCTGCTCATGGGCGCGCTCCTGACGCCGGTTGGAATCCTCGTCTTCCAGTGGGCGCGCAACAAGCCGCTCGAGGTGCCGGCGATCACCGCGGCGACGGTGGCGATCTCGATCCTCGTCCTCTGGCGCCTGATCGGGATCCTGCGGGCACTCGAGGGCCTGCGGATGCGCGAGCGCGCCGTTCGCGGCGAGGCGGAGGCGGCGCAAATGCTCCTCGCCGAGCAGAACGCGCGGCTGCAGGAGGCCGACCAGCTGAAGGACGAGTTCGTGTCGCTCGTCTCCCACGACCTGCGCACGCCGCTCACCTCGGTGATCGGCTACACGGAGCTCGCGCTCGAGGAGGCCGGAGAGGACGCCAACGGGCGCCGCTATCTCGAGATCGTCGCCCGCAACGCGCAGCGGCTGCTGCGCCTCGTCGACGACCTCCTTTTCATCGCGCGTCTCCAGGCGGGGCGTGGGCTCGAGCTGGCTCCAACGGAACTCGATCTCGCGCTCGTCACGCAGCAGGCGGTGCTCGAGGCGCAGCCGCGCGCGCGCGACAAGGGGCTTCACCTCCGCTACACCGGCGAGGAGACGGTGGCGCTGATCGCCGACCGCGGCCGCATCTTCCAGCTGCTCGACAACCTCGTCGGCAATGCGATCAAGTTCACGCCGGCGGGCGGGCTCGTCGAGGTCACCGCCGCCGGAGACAGCGAGACGGTGACGCTGGAGGTGCAGGACACGGGGATCGGCCTTGACCCCGCCGACGCGGGGCGCCTGTTCGAGCGCTTCTACCGCACCGAGCGCGCGACATCCGCTCAGATCCCGGGCACAGGGCTTGGTTTGTATATCGCGGAGGCGATCGCCGTGGCACATGCCGGCCGCATCACAGCCCGGCCACGCGACGGCGGCGGCACGATCTTCCACGTCGAGCTGCCTGCGGCCCCCCCGCCGGAGGACGCGCGCGCGACCGGCGTCGAGATGGTGGCGTGAACGACCGTCCTGTGATCGTCGTCGCCGAGGACGACGAGGACATCCTGCGGCTCGTCGCGACGCGGCTCGACCGCGACGGCTACGAGGTCATCCAGACACGCGACGGCGCACAAGCGCTCGCGGCGGTGCGGGAGCGGCGGCCCGCCCTCGCCCTCCTCGACGTCTCGATGCCGGCGCTCGACGGTCTCGAGGTGCTGGCCCGGATCCGCGGCGACGAGCAGCTCGCCTCGACGCGCGTCGTTCTCCTCCCCGCGATGGCGCAGGAGCACGACGTCCGCCGTGCTTTCGAGGCGGGCGCGGACGGTTACATCCGTAAGCCGTTCGGTCTCGCGGAGCTTTCGGAGAAGGTCGCCGAGCTCGTCGGGGACGATCAGGTCGGCTCGTAGCGGTACCCGAAACCGCGCACCGTCTTGATCGGCACCGCGCCGGGCGCGTCGGGATCGAGCTTGCGGCGGAGGTAGCCGACGTAGAGCTTCACCTGCTCGGCGCCGATCCCGATCGTCCCTCCCCAGACGAGCTCGAGCAGCTGATCGCGACTCAGTACCTGGCGCGGGTTGCGGACGAAGCACGTGAGGAGCTTGAACTCGAGCGGGGTCAGAGTGACCTCCCGCTCCCCGACGGTGACGCGGAGCTTGGCGTAGTCGATCGCGAGGTAGCCGTCGGCGTACGTCTGAGGCTCGCTCGCGCCTCCGGACTTGCGTGCGCGCCGCAGCAGCGCCTGGGCGCGCGCGACGAGCTCCTGCCGCCCGAACGGCTTGACGACGTAGTCGTCGGCGCCGGCCTGCAGGCCGCGGACGCGGTCGGTCTCCTGGCCGAGCGCGGTGAGCATGAGGACGGGGACGTCGGCGAGGTCGCGGATCCGCTCGAGCACCGACCAGCCGTCGAGCTCGGGCAGGCCAACGTCGAGAACGACGAGGTCGGGGTTGCGGGCGTGGAACTCGCGGAGCGCGGCGCGCCCGTCGGCCGCCTCGTAAACCGTCGCGCCTTCCTTCTCGAGCAGCGTACGAACGAGCCCACGGATGTCGGCATCGTCGTCGACGACCAGGATCTGAGCGGTCTTCACGCCCGTTGACGATACGCCGCTGCCCGCGCGCGTGGCCAGTAGCGGCTGCGACAGGCTCAGGCGGGCTGCGCGCGGCCGCGGGCGGCGGCCGCCTTCGACCGGTAACCGACGTTCCCAGGATCGAGTCGCGATGCGGCGGCGAACGCCTCGGCGGCCTCGATGTATCGCTCGAGCCGGAAGAGGGCGATGCCGCGCGCCTCGTGCGCGTACTCGCCGAAGATCCGTTCGTCGTAGCCCGGCCCCTCGAGGGGAAGCGAGCCGAGGTCGACCGCGAGGAGGGCGTCCAGCAGCTCCAGCGCCTCGAGATAGTTCTCAGCCGCCAGAAGAGAGGTCGCCTCGAGCCACCAGAGGAGCTTGTTCGCGGGATAGAGCCGGCGGGCATCGGCCAGGAGGTCGGCGACGTCCCCGCCACGGTCGCGGCGTAGCCGGACGAGGTCGGTGAAGGCCAGCACGCCGGTCGGGTCGTACGGGCGGCGGCGCGCCAACTCGACGGCATCCTCGAGGACGGCCTCCGCCTCGCTCTCGTCGCCGAGGCCGCGGAGAACGCGTGCCAGGTGGTGGCGGTTGAAGAGGTTGTTCGGCTCGCGGGCGAGTTGCTCCCGCAGGAGGGGCAGGTTCCGCCGGTGCTTACGTGTCTGGTCGCCCTCGTAGCCGACATGGGTCAGGAGCAGGTCGCAGGCTCCGATCGGGCGGCCGTCGGCGAGCGATACGCGCTGGATCGCCGGTGTCACCTTCTCGTGGATCCGGCCGACGAAGCGGATCCTCGGATCGTTTCGCCAGAGGCGGTACTCGAGGTAGGGGCTGGAGACCGAATCCGGACGCAGCAGCAGCCGGAAGGCGACCTCCGCCGCGTCGGTCAGGAGCGCCTCGACCACGACCGGCCCGGTCGGCGCCAGCCGCTCGTCGGCGTCGATGTAGAGGATCCACTCGCCCTGGGCGGCGTCGAGCGCCACATTGCGCGCGTCGGCGAAGTCGTCCCGCCACGGGTGGCGGATCAGACGGGCGCCGTACTCCCCGGCGATCTCGGGCGAGCGATCGACGGAGCCCGTGTCGACGACGATGATCTCGTCGACGACCGGCCGGATCGAGGCAAGGCAATCGGCGAGGACAGCCGCCTCGTCGCGGACGATCAGCGCCGCGCTGAGCAGCACGAGCCGAGGTTACGCGCCCCCGCGGTTGCTCCTAGTCGCACTGGCAGTACGCCGACTGGAGCGAGTTGATCTCGGCCAACCGATCGGAGGCGAAGCCCGGGTCGATCGCCCTGCCGCTCTGCTGCGTGATCAGACGCTGGAGGTCGGCGAGTCTGCGGCAGAAGTCCCTCGTATTGTCGTCCAGCACGTCTGCCGCGACGGTCAGGTACTTGCTGCGGAGTTGCTGGCCGATCCTGGAGGAGACAAGGCTCTCTTGCTCGCCCTCCCAGACGTAGAACGCGATCGTTGTGAGTTCGTGGAAGACGGTGTAGGTCTGGTTCGAGAAGGTCTGGTTCGGATAGCAGGTGGGAGCCGCTTCGGCTGTCCCGGCAAGACCGAAGGAGACGATCAGGGGAGCGGCGAAGGCGCCGACGGCTGCCTTCTTCAGAAACTCCCTCCGGGGCAGGCCGAGTTCCTGTAGGCGCTCGTCACTCATCGCTTTCCGAGGATACGTCAGGCTGTGGACGTGTGCAACGATCGCGCAGCCGATGGGCGTAAGAAGCGGACTCGTCGTTCTGGCGCCGATCGCGCCGGCGCCCACAGGGAACGGGCTCGCGATGCGCACCGACCTCTTCCGCCGCGCTGCATCCTCCGAGTTCGACGTCCGGACGATCGTCGTCCCGGTCGCCGGCTCGCTGCCCACCGACGTCGAGACCAGTCCGCACCTGACCGTCGCGCGGCACGCCGGCACCAAAGCGGACGCGTTGCGACTGCTCGCCGACCCGGTTTGGCGCGACCGGCTGACGCGCGCCGGCACGTTGCCGGCTCGGGTCGCCTCGCCTGCGCTGGCGGAAGCGGTCGCGGACGCGGTCGGTGGGCCGGTGCGAGCGCTCCACGTCATGCGGTCCTACCTTGCGCCGCTGGGCGCGATGGTCGCCGAGTTGCTCGACGTGGCGTGGGCGACCCTCGACCTCGACGAAGACGACGCCGTACTCGCTACGCCTGAGGAGGCGGCGGCGTACGACCGGCTGCTCGCCACCTTCGGCCCGCTCTTCGACGGCCTCTCCGCAGCCTCCGCCGCCGAGGCCGACGCAATCGGCCGGCGGCACGGCCTCGACGTCGCCTGCTTGCCCAACGCGGTCGACGTCCCGGCGGAGACCACCCGCCCCTCCCGTTCGACTGGTTCGCTCCTCTTCGTTGGGAACCTGACGTACCTGCCGAATCTCGAGGCGTCCCGGACGCTCGTTCGCGAGGTCCTGCCGGCGCTGGGGCCCTCGGCGCGAGTGGCGCTCGTCGGCCTCCACGACGGACGGGTCGACAGGCTCGCCGCAGCGAACGTCGAAGTGGCCGGCTTCGTCACGGACATCGCGGGCGCCTACGCCGCGGCGGACGTCGTTGTCGCGCCGCTCCGGACCGGCGCGGGAACGCGGCTCAAGCTCCTCGAGGCGTTCGCGCACCGCGTTCCAGTCGTGGCCACGCCGGTCGCTGCCGCGGGCCTCGATTGCGAGCCCGGACGCCACCTACTGATCGCCGGAGACGCAGCCGGGCTCGCCGCCGCAGTCGACCGGCTCCTCACCGACGACGCACTGGGGCGGCGGCTTGCCGAGGCTGCGTACGACCTTGTTTGCCGTCGATACTCGACCGATGTGGTTCTCCCGGCGATTCGCGAGTTCTTCGACCGTGCAGCCGGTCGGCGTCAGCCGGCGTGAATGAGGCCGCGCGCGGCGAGCTCGTCGAGCCCAGCACGCGTGTCCGCGACCGGCGGCGCCGCCAGCCCGTACACCGCCGCCAGCGCGGCGGCGATCTCGTCCGCGTCGCGGACTCCGTCACAGAGGTCGAAGATCACGGCAGCCGACGGGTTCAGGTGGTGCACCTGGTCCCGCGAGGAGTCGTAGACGACGAGGCCGTCGTCGGCCTCGTTCACCTCGAGCGATTCGATCTTGCGCGGCGGACCCTCCATCGACGGCGGCGACCCTAGCATCCACGCTGATGATCCCCCGCCTCGCGCACTTCGTCTTCGGCCTCGAGCCGCAGGAGGAGCCCTTCCACTTCCTCCACTACGTCGCCCTCGAGTCATGCCGCCGCGTGCTCCAGCCCGAGACGATCTGGTTCCACCACAAGCACCTGCCGACCGGCCCGTGGTGGGACCGGATCCGGCCGCACCTGACGCTGGCCGAGGTCGACGTCGTGCCGGAGGTGCTGGCGGCCGACTACTCCGTCAGCCGCATCCCCGCCGCCTACCGCTACGCACATCACGCCGACTTCATCCGCCTCGACGTCCTGCTCGAGCACGGCGGCATCTACGCCGACATCGACACCATCTTCGTCCGGCCGCTGCCGGACGACCTCTTCGAGTCTCCGTTCGTGATCGGCCGCGAAACGGCCGTCCGTGACGCAGGGACGGGTGTCATGCGGCCCTCACTGTGCAACGCGCTGCTGATGGCCGAGCCCGGCTCGCAGTTCGCCCGTGTCTGGCGGGAACGCATGCCCGGGGCGCTCGACGGGACGTGGAGCAACCACAGCGGCTTCCTGGCCCAGGAGCTGAGCGAGGAGCTGCCCGACGCTGTCCGTGTCGAGCCCGAGACCGCGTTCTTCTCGTTCCCGGCGACGCGGCTCGGTCTCGCGCAACTGCTCGAGGAACGACACGCCGTGCCGAAGGCCGCGGCGAGCGTCCACCTCTGGGCACACCTCTGGTGGGAGCGTCACCGCCGCGACTTCAGCAACGTTCACGCGAGCTCCTGCTCTCCGGCCGAGCTCGAGCAGGCGCGGACTACGCTCGCCGACCTCACGCGGCCATATCTGCCGACCCGCAAGCCGCGGCCCGGCGGGCGGTGGTCGTACCTCTCGTGGGACGGCTACTCCGGCTACGCGATCGCCGCATCCCGCTGTGTCGAAGCCCTGGCCGACTCCGGGCTCGACATCGAGTGGATCCCGACCACACCAGGCGCCCGCCCCCCGGCGCGCACCGGTGTAGTCGTCGCGCACCTTGTGCCCGAGACGTACTGGAGCATCCGAGAACGGAGCCCGGACGCGTTTCTCGTCGGCAACACGGCCTGGGAGACCGATCGCCTGCCGGGACACTGGCGGCGTTACCTGGCTGCGCCCGACCTGCTCGTCGTCCCGTCCACGTTCACCGCAAACGTCTTCGCGGCCTCCTCGAGGACTCCCGTCGCGGTCGTGCCGCACGTCGCACCGCCGGTCATCGAGGCGAGATCGTCTCTCTGGGCTGGGATCCCAGAGGACACTCTCGTCTTCTACACGATCGCGGAATGGACGGAGCGCAAGGCCGTCTTCAAGACGATCGAGGCGTATCTGCGCGCCTTCTCGGGCCGCGACCGGGTGCTTCTCGTAGTCAAGACGTCCCAGCGCGACATGCGCGCCTCGTTGGTGGAAAGCCGGATCGCTGGGGCCGGGACGACGGTGCGGGCGCTCGCCAGCCTGCTCGCAGGTCGCGCCGACCCGCCCGAGGTGCGGCTCGTGACCGCCCCGCTCAGCCACCGCGACGTAGCGGCTCTGCACCGGCGCGCCGACTGCTTCGTCTCGCTCGCCCGCGGCGAGGGGTGGGGACTCGGCTCGTTCGACGCCGCCGCATATGGCAATCCTGTGGTGACGACCGGCTACGGCGGCCAGCTCGACTTCCTCGGCGACTCGCCGACGCTCGTCCGCTTCGACCTCGTTCCCGTCCTCGACCCGGCCGGCCGTCCGAGCTACACGCGCGACCAGCACTGGGCCGAGCCCGACCTCGACCACGCCGCGACCCTCCTGCAGGCAGTCGTCGCCGCTCCTGGCGATGCCAGGCGGTTTGCCGCTGAACGCGCCGAGGAGATCCGCCGCCGCTACAGCCCGGCCGCGGTCGCAGCCGAGTTCCGGGCGGCGGTGGAGGAGGCTCAGGCGACGAGCCGCTCGGCGCGCAGGTGAGCAAGGCACTGCTCGACCTCGGTCGTCGGCGGGGCCTCAAGCTCATACGCAGCCTGGACATGCTCGACGATCGCCGCGACGGAGTTCACTCCGGTGCAGAGATCGAACACGACCGCAGCCGTTTCGTTGAGCAAGTGAAAGCGATCCCGGCCAGGGTCGTGGACACGCAAACCATCCGGAGTCTCCCTCATCTCGAGCCCACCGACCCGGCGCGGAAAGTCTCCGGAGCCCGCCGGCGGATGGTCGAGGACGATCGCGAAATCGCTCGGGAACCGGCCGTCCTTGCAGCCGCGAAGCACCTCTTCGGCTGACGACCGGTGCAGCCGGCCGCGGTCGTCGAGCGTCGAGATCGCTAAGCCGCGGGCAGCGTAGCCCTCGAGCACCGTGGCCGGATCGATTCCTCGCACCGCTAGCTCGCTCAGCGACAGCTCGGCTACGACGACCACGTCGGGATTCGCGGCCAGCGAACGCTCGAGGCCCTCGAGAACCTCGTGGTCGTAGCCCTGCGCGTCGATCTTGACGACGTCCGGTGGGACAGGGATGACATCGTCCAACCGGACGCACTCGACGCGCGTTCCGGTCTCGCCCAGCGGGCGGAGCCGGTGCCTGCCGCTGTTCTCCTCGTCGAGCTCCAGCACGGCCGGGCCGGGCGCCGCCGCCGCTGCGTACGGAAGCACGACGACGTTCGTGCACGCGTTCCGGATCAGATTGAGCCGCAGCAGCTCGAGATTCCGCGCTTCGGGCTCGACCGCAAAGACGCGCCCGGCAGCGCCGACTCGCTTCGAAGCCAGCACGGTGAAGTAGCCGACGTGGGCGCCGACGTCGACGAAGGTCTGGCCGGGTAGGAGCGTCCTGCGGAGAAAACGCGTCTCACCAGGCTCCCAAATCCGATCACGCTGCAGGACCGGCGCGATGACCCGGTCCCACGACGGAAGCAGGAGCGGCCCGGCCTCCGTCTCAACCTCTACCGCCGAATCGCCCACCGCCCAGACGGTAACGCCTCTGCCGCGACCTCCCTAGCTGACGACCCAGGTCTCGCCGGAGTGGAGGAGCTTGGCGAGGTCGCCCTTGCCGCGCTTCTTCTCCGCGACCCGGAGCTGCTCTGCCATCAGGTCGTCGTAGACCGCCCGTTCGACGTTCCGGAAGACGCCGACCGGCGTGCCGCCGTGCGTCCCCTGCGTCACGCGCGAAAGCGCGAACGCGAGCGACGGCTCCGTGTGCGACGAGTCGTGGACGAGCACGCCGTCCTCGGACGCAGCGCACACCTCGATCGTCCCGTCCGGCAGCTGGCGCAGCGCCTTCTCACCGTCGGCGCCCCATGTGATCGGCTCGCCGTGGTGCAGGGCGATCCGGTTGACGCCCTCCTTGTCGTCACGGACGAACTCGAAGGCGTCGTCGTTGAAGATCGGGCAGTTCTGGAAGATCTCGACGAACGCGCTGCCGCGATGCTCGGCCGCCGCGCGCAGCACCTCGGTCATCCCCTTCTTGTCGGTGTCGATCGCGCGCCCGACGAAGGTCGCCTCGGCGCCGATCGCGAGCGAGATCGGGTTGAAGGGCCAGTCGAGCGATCCCATCGGCGTCGACTTCGTGACCTTCCCCAGCTCGCTCGTCGGCGAGTACTGCCCCTTGGTCAGCCCGTAGATGCGGTTGTTGAAGAGGAGGATCTTGAAGTTGATGTTGCGGCGCAGCGCGTGGATCAGGTGGTTGCCGCCGATCGAGAGCGCGTCGCCGTCGCCGGTCACGACCCACACGGAGAGGTCCGGCCGCGTCGTCGCCAACCCGGTCGCGATCGCGGGCGCGCGGCCGTGGATCGAGTGCATCCCGTACGTGTTCATGTAGTACGGGAAGCGGGCCGCGCAGCCGATCCCGCTCACGAAAACGGTGTTCTCGCGCGCGATCCCGAGCTCGGGCATGAAGGACTGCATCGCGGCGAGGATCGCGTAGTCGCCGCAGCCCGGGCACCAGCGCACCTCCTGGTCGGTGCGGAAGTCTTTCGCCGTCAGCGTGTGTCCGTTGTCGTCGCTCATTCCGAATCCACCAATGCCTCGATCGCGTCCGCGAGCTCGGCCGCCCGCAGCGGCACCCCGCGCACCTGGTTGTAGCCGGCCGCGTCGACGAGGAACTGCGCCCGCACGAGCTGCAGGAGCTGGCCGAGGTTCATCTCCGGCACGAGCACCTTCTCGTAGCGGCGCAGCACATCACCGGTGTTGCGCGGGAGCGGGTTGAGGTGACGCAGGTGCGCGTGCGCGACGGGCTTGCCCCGCTCGCGTACGCGCCGCGCCGCCGCCGCGACCGGGCCGTACGTGCCGCCCCAGCCGAGCACCAAAACCTTCGCGTCGCCGTCGGGGTCGTCGACCTCGAGTTCCGGGATGTCGCTCGCAATCCCGGCCACCTTTTGCGCGCGCAGGCGCGTCATCAGGTCATGGTTGTCGGGGTCGTAGGAGATGTTCCCGGTCCGGTCGGCCTTCTCGAGCCCGCCGATCCGGTGCTCGAGCCCCGGCGTCCCCGGCACCGCCCACGGCCGCGCGAGCGTCTGCTCGTCGCGGAGGTACGGCAGGAACTCGTCGCCCGCGTTCGGCTCGGTCGCGAACGTCGGCGTCAGATCGGGGAGAGTCTCGAGCTCCGGCAGGAGCCACGGCTCAGAGCCGTTCGCGAGATAGGCGTCGGAGAGGAGATAGACAGGCGTGCGGTACTTGAGCGCGATGCGGCAGGCCTCGATCGCCGCGTCGAAGCAGTCCGACGGCGAGCGCGCAGCGACGACCGGCACCGGCGACTCGCTGTTGCGGCCGTACAGGACCATCAGCAGGTCGCCCTGCTCCGGCTTGGTCGGCATTCCCGTCGACGGGCCGGCGCGCTGGATGTCGCAGATCACGAGCGGCAGCTCGAGCATGATCGCCAGACCGACCGTCTCCGCCTTGAGGACGACCCCGGGACCGGCGGACGTGGTGATGGCGAGCGCGCCACCGAAGGCTGCGCCGACCGCGGCGCCGGCAGCGGCGATCTCGTCCTCCGCCTGGAACGTCCTGACTCCGAACTCCTTGTAGTCCGCGAGCTCCTCGAGGATCGAGCTCGCCGGCGTGATCGGGTAGGCGCCGAGGAACAGAGGCAGCCCGGAGAGACGCGACGAGGCGACGAGGCCGAGCGAGAGCGCCTGGTTGCCGGTGATGTTGCGGTACCTGCCGGGCGTCAGCTTTGCCGGCTTCACCTCGTACGTGACCGCGAACGACTCCGTCGTCTCGCCGAACGCGTAGCCGGCCTGAAGCGCCTTGACGTTCGCCTGGTAGATCTCCGGCCGCTTCGCCGCGAACTTCTCTTCGAGGAACGCGATTGTGGGGTCGATCGACCGCCCGTAGAGCCAGGACATCAGCCCGAGCGAGAACATGTTCTTCGAGCGCTCGGCCTCGCGCGGCGTCACTCCCTCCACGTCCTTCAGCGCGCCGACGGTCAGCGTCGTGAGTGGTACCGGGTGCAGTTGGTACTCGTCGAGCGAGCCGTCCTCGAGCGGACTCTGCGCGTAGCCGGCCTTCTGGAGGTTCCGGTCGGTGAACGCGTCGGCGTCGACGATCAGCGTGCCGCCCTTCGGCAGGTCGGCGAGATTCGTCTTGAGCGCGGCCGGGTTCATCGCGACGAGGACGTTCGGCGCGTCGCCCGGCGTGAGGATGTCGTGGTCGGCGAAGTGGAGCTGGAAGCCCGAGACTCCGGGAAGAGAGCCGGCCGGCGCGCGGATCTCCGCCGGGAAGTCCGGCAGCGTCGAGATGTCGTTGCCGAGGAGCGCCGCCTCCGAGGTGAACTGCGAGCCGGTGAGCTGCATACCGTCGCCGGAGTCGCCCGCAAAGCGGACGATCACCTGGGAGAGCTGCTCGACAGGCTTAATGCCCATGCGCGAGGTATAGCGCAATGTGTTCTCGGCGACTCCGCAGAAATCCGTGAGAAACTACTCGCGGTGGAGCCGGTCGTCTCCGTTCGAGGACTGCGCAAGAGCTACGGACCCTTCGAGGCGGTAGCCGGCATCGACCTCGAGGTGGAGCGCGGGGAGATCTTCGCCTTCCTCGGCCCGAATGGCGCGGGCAAGACGACGACGGTCGAGATCCTCGAAGGATTCCGCGACCGGACGGCCGGCGAGGTGAGCGTCCTCGGAGTCGACCCTGCCCATGCGGGTTCCTCGTGGCGCAACCGCGTCGGCGCCGTCCTGCAGGAGTCGAGCGCCGAGCCGGGATTCACCGTCCGCGAGTGCCTGCAGCTCTACTCCGGCTACTACCTCGAGCCGCGCGACATCGACGAGACGATCGCGCTCGTCGGGCTCGAGGAGAAGGCCGAGACGAAGGGCGCGCAGCTCTCCGGCGGCCAGCGGCGACGGCTCGACGTCGCGCTCGCGCTGATCGGCGACCCGGAGCTGATCTTCCTCGACGAACCGACGACGGGCTTCGATCCGTCGGCTCGCCGCACGGCGTGGCACGTGATCGAGGGTCTCCGGCAGCTCGGCAAGACCGTCTTCCTGACGACGCACTACATGGACGAGGCCGAGCACCTTGCCGACCGAATCGCCGTGATCGCAGGCGGCCGCATCGTCGCCGAGGGAACGCCGGGCTCGCTTGGCGGCCGCAACACCATGGCGGCGACGATCAGCTTCACGCTGCCGGAGGGAGTCGGCGCGGACGAGTTGCCCGAGGAGCTGCGCGGACTGCTCTCCGGCGCGGGCGAGCGCGTCACGCTGACGACCCACACGCCGCTCATCCACGTCCGCGATCTCGCCGACTGGGCAATCGGCCGCGAACTCGACCTGTCCGACCTCGCCCTGCGGCGGCCGACGCTCGAGGACGTCTACCTCAACCTGACGGAGTCGACGCCGTGAAGACGCCCGCCGCCCGCGGACCCCTCTTCCTCGTCCTCCATCAGGCGCGCTACGACCTGCTCGCGGTCCTCCGCAACCGGCAGGCGCGCTTCTTCACGCTGATCCTGCCCGTTCTCTTCCTCTTCATCTTCGTCGGCATCTTCGGCAACCACGTCGTGGCCGGCGTGAAGCTGTCGACCACCTACGTCCCCGGGCTCTCGGCCCTCGGGGTCATCTCGGCCTCGTTCATCAATCTCGTCATCTCGATCACGGTGCAGCGGGAGGAAGGCATCCTCAAGCGGCGTCGCGCGACTCCCGTGCCGGCATGGGTGCTGATCGCCGGCCGGACGCTGACCGCGGTCGTGATGTCTCTCGCCGTCGTGACCGTCCTGCTCAGCATCGGGCGCATCGTCTTCGGGGTCACGCTGCGGACTGCGGCGCTCCCCGGCGTGGCCTTCACCGTCGTGGTCGGCTCGATCACGTTCTGCGTGCTCGGTTACGCGCTTTCGACGGCGATCCACAACGAGGACGCTGCTCAGCCGATGGTGCAGGCGATCATGCTGCCGCTCTACTTCATCTCGGGCATCTTCATCGCGAACTCGAACATTCCGTCGTGGCTGCAGCACGTCGCGCTGGTCTTCCCCGTCGCGCACCTGGCCGATGGGCTCCACGACGCCTACAACCCGATGCTGACCGGAATCGGGATCGTCTGGACCGACATCGGCGTGCTCGCAATCTGGGCGGCGATCGGCCTCGCGATCGCCTTGTGGCGCTTCAGCTGGGTGCCGAACCCGACGTCCTGAACAGCTAGTCCGCTTCGGCGAGCAGCGCCGCGACGTCGAGCGGCCGCGTGTACATCGTCGGCTCGCCGTCGGGCGTCGTCGGCCACTCTTCCCGCGGCCGGTCACGGTAGAGCTCGACGCCGTTGTCATCCGGGTCGCGGAGGTAGACGGCCTCCGAGACGCCGTGGTCGCTCGCGCCGTCGAGCGGGATGCCGGCGTCGAGAACCCGCTTCACCGCCTGCGCGAGTGTCTTGCGGTCAGGGAAGCGGATCGCGGTGTGGAAGAGGCCGGTCGTGTTGCGCGGTGGCGGGCCGGCGCCCTTCGACTCCCACGTGTTAAGGCCGATGTGGTGGTGGTAGCCGCCCGCGGAGATGAACGCCGCCTGGTCGCCGTGGCGGACGACGACGTCGAAGCCGAGCACGCCCTCGTAGAAGGCGAGCGCGCGGTCGAGGTCGGACACCTTGAGGTGGACGTGGCCGATGTCCACGCGTGGATCGAGCGCCATGCCCGGACCCTATCCATCCGTGTGCTTGATCTCCGACTCTTTCGCCTGCGCCTGCGCGAGGGTCAGCTGCCCGTCGCAGATCTCCGAGTTGAGCTGGTTCTCGATCTGGTCCATCTGCGTGGCGCGTGGGTACGGCTCCGGCCACAGGTTGCGTGGGTCGGTCGGGTTGCCGCCCATCTCGAGGCTGATCAGGTGGTCCTCCTGGTAGGCGGACATCGGCCCGGTCTCCGCGTACTGCCGCATCTGCTTCCGCTTCAGATCGTCGGTGTAGGAGACAGGCGGGCGGATGGTCGACGTCCAGCCGCGCTTGCAGATCGTCGAGCGGATGTTCGCCTGCGTCACGTCCGGGTTGAGAACGCCGGGCGTGCGCGTCGGGTCGGCGACGATGCGGTTGGACGGGCCGCCGTGGTGGGCGAACGCGACGACCACCACCGCGACGAGCAGGGCCGCGATGAGCAGGTCGAGCGGAGTAACGCGCTTGGTTGACGTCCGCCGAAGGTAAGGCTGCCCTGAGTGCGCCACAAGACGCTCTTGCGGACGTGTCCCGCTCGGGGAGTACGCTCGCGGAGATGGTCGAAATCGCCGTCAAGCCGCGCGGGCCGTACTCCCTGGCGCTCTCCGCGAAGCTCGCCGGCGACGCAACGAGACGCTTTCGCGACGGAGTTGTCACAGCTCGGTGCTCAGACTCGGTCGCCCGCGCGTGGCAGGCGCCGGACGGCGTGGTGACGATCCGGTCGGGGTCGGCGGAAGCCGCCGAGAAGCTCCGCTGGGTGCTCGCGCTCGACGACGACCACTCGGAATTCCTCCGCCGCTTCCGTGATGACCCGCTGCTCGGGCGCGCGACCGTCCACCTGCGCGGGCTGCGGCCGGTGCGCACGGCGACCGTCGCGCAGGCGCTCCTCCGCGCGGTCTGCGGCCAGCTCGTCGACTGGAAGACGGCGCGAACTCTCGAACGCCGCGTGATCCGTGCGTTACACCCACATGCGGTGGCTGCCACCGGTCTGCTCGAACCTCCGCAAACCTCCACTCTTGCCGCGGCGGCGCCGTACGAGCTGCGGCGGCTCGGGCTGCACGAGCGTCGCGGCGCCGCGATCGTGCGCCTCTGCCGCTCCCTCGAGCTCGAGCGGTTGCACGACCTCCCGACCGCCGCCGTCGTCGCGAGGATCAGTCGCGAGCGCGGGCTCGGCCCGTGGTCGGCCGGCGTCGTCTGCCTCGAAGGGCTCGGCCGCTTCGAGCACGGGCTCGTCGGAGACCTCGGCCTGGTCAAGTACCTCCGCGCCGCGCGCGGCCGCGAGGTCGAGACCTGGGAGACGGCCGAGTTGCTCGAGCCATATGGCGAGTGGGCGGGCCTCGCGAGCGTCTATTTCCTCGCCGGCCTCGGCCGCGGCTTGATCCCGGCCGCGGCGACGCAGGCCGCCTAGATGAGCGACGTCGAGATCACGATCGTCGACGACAAGGAGGAGGCCGCACGACTCGTCGCCGAGCGCCTCGCCGGTCAGGCGCGCTCCGGGGGCTCGATCGTTCTCACCGGCGGCGCGACGCCGCGGCGCGCGTATGAGCTCGCAGCTGGGCTCGAGCCGGACTGGAGCAGCGTCGAGCTCTGGTGGGGAGACGAGCGCTGTGTGCCGCCCGGCGACGAGCGCTCGAACTTCGGCATGGCAAAGAAGGTGCTCCTCGACCGGCTCGACGCAGCGCCGGCCACCGTCCACCGGATGCGCGGCGAGCTGGGGCGCGACGCCGGCGCGGACGAATACGCGGAAGAGCTCGCCGGAGCCGGGACGTTCGACGTCGTCCTGCTCGGGCTCGGCCCGGACGGCCACATCGCCTCGCTCTTTCCCGGCTTCCCGACGCTCGACATCGCAGACCGCGACGTCGTGGGCACGGAGGCGGGACACGAGCCGTTCGTCGACCGGATCACGCTCACGCTCCCGCGCCTCGCCGAGACGCGCGAGCTGCTCTTCCTCGTCACCGGCGAGGACAAGGCGGACGCGGTCGCGCGCTCCTTCTCCGGCGAGCCGTCGCACGACACGCCCGGCAGCCTCGCGCGCGGCGCGCGCACCCGGGCAGTCCTCGACCGCGCAGCAGCGGCAAAGCTCTAGGCGATCCCGCGAGCTGTCGCGAGAACGTCGAGGACGAGCGCCGTGTCCGCGACCGGGACATCCTCGAGGAACGCGTCGCGCTCGTCGAACGAGCGGCGGACGGCCTCGACGGCAGGGGCAAACGCAACGCCGTCGCCGGCAGCGAGCGCCTGCAGCGCGGCCGCGACGTCCTGCGGAAAATCGCCCGTCAACGCCGCCGCGACCTGCGCCGCCTCCTCGTCGCGTCCGAGCACGAGCAGCGCGAGCGTCCCCGCATAGCGACCGATCGGCGACTCGGCCTCCGCCGCGCCCGCATCGAGCGCCCAGCGAGCCGCATCGCCCGCGTTCTCGCCCGCGAGCAGGAGCGCCTTGATCGTTGCAATTGGCCTGCCCCACGCATCGGTCGCGGCGCCGGCGTCCCAGCTCTCGCGATAGCGCGCGGCCGCCCGTATGAGCCACTCCGCCGCGGCCGCCCGATCATCCGCCATCAACAGCGACAACCCGGCCGCCCAGGCCGCGTTGCCGAGCTGCACGAGCTGCCGCTCGTCGTGCGCGCGCTCCTCGCCGGCCGCGTAGCGCGCCGCCGCCGACTCGTATCGCCCGCGCCAGTCCACACGCTGGAGGTTACGCTCGCGCCGACATGGCGAACGACGACTGGCGGATCCAGATCGAGGTCGAGGAGGAGCAGGCCAAGGGTCTCCTCGAGCGGCTCGGCGGCGAGCTCGGCTCCGAGGCGCGCGAGCTCGCGAAGGACCTCGAGTCGCATCGTCTTGCCGTCTCCCGCGATGGCGAGACGATCTTCATCTACGCGGGCACGCACGACGAGGCCGAGAAGGCACACGCCGTCGTCGAAGCCGAGCTGCGCGAGCACGGCATCGAGGCAAAGACGAGCCGCGTTGAGCACTGGCTCGACTCCGAGGAACGCTGGGACAACGAGCCGGCCCACGAGAGTTGGGAACAACAGGAGCTCGAGCGCGGTTACGCGCCGTGGGAAGTGCGTGTTCAGTGCGGCTCCCGTCAGGAGGCGGGCGACCTCGCGGTGCGCCTCGAACTGGACGGCTACAAGCCTTTGCGCCACTCCGAGTACCTGATCGTCGGCGCGGCAAGCAAGGAGGACGCCGACGCGCTGGCCACGCGCCTGCACGGCGAGGTCGAGGCGGGCGGCGAGGTGGTGCTCGAGGCGATGGGCGCCGAACCGCATCCGTTTGCCATCTTTGGCGGCCTAGGCCAATAAAGCCGGTTGACGACCCCGTTATGCGGGGTATCCTTACTCCGCGCCGCTCGCTCTAGGGGAATCAGCCGAGCGCGTACCTCTTGAAGGACTGCAGCACGGAGACGTGCTGCGCATATGCAGGAAGCTATTCAGCAACCGACCAGCACCGAGTCGGCGACGGACCCCGTCGCCGTCGCAGCGTTCCGCGCAGAGCCGTGGGCGGGCGAGCCATTCCTTCGCGAGGGCGAGGATCCCGCGCAAGTGCTCGCCGAGGGAACCGCTCGGCGCCGTGCGCTCGACGACGCGATCGCGGAGATGGACGCCAAGCTCAAAGCGCCGTCCTCGAAGTGGAAGGTGCGGTACGGGCTCATGCTCGGGCTCGAGCGCGTCCTCGCAGAGCCGGAGCCCCGCACTGCTTCGGGCACCGCGCTTCGCCGCCACCAGGTCGACGCGCTCGCCGGGATGCTCACCGAGTTGATCGCCGCAAGCCAGCGCTACGACGAAGTGGCGGCCAACGGGAACGGTCACGCGGAGATCGCCGAGGAGGAGGTCGACGACGAGGACGAGGACTCGACCCTCGTCGTCGCGATCGAGGAAGCCGAGCTGCCGGAAGAGCCGGAGACGCAGCCCCAGGACGATCCCGGCGCCGTCCGCCGCTACCGCTTCCGCCACCCGACCGCGTCCGGCAAGACGATCGCCGCCGCCGGCTTCGTCGACGCGGCTCGCACCCTCGGCGTTCTGATCCTCACCCACCGCCGGCTCCTCGTCTCCCAGTTCACCGGCGACCTGACGACGGAGGGCTACGGCGACCGCTTCGTCGACGTGATCACGAGCGGCGGCAAGCTCCCGAAGAAGGCGCCGCTAACCATCCAGACGTACGCGTGGTTCGCGCGCCACGTCGACTCGATCGACCGCGACGCGTACCAGCTCGTGATCTGCGACGAGGCGCACACGGCGCTCGGGGAGAAGACTTCGGCTGCGATCCGCTCCTTCCCGGAGCCCCTCTACATCGGCATGACCGCGACCGAGCAGCTGATCGCGAAGCAGGTCTCAGACGTCTTCCCCGCCTCCGTCGACGACCTGCCGCTGCAGGACGCAGCCCGCCGCGGCCTCATCGCGCCGCTCCGCGACCTGCGTGTCCCGCCGGTGGCCGCGATCAACTCCGTGCCGATCGTCGGCGGCGACTTCGACCAGGAGATCCTCGCCAAGACACTCGACCACCAGGCGCTCAACCAGGCCGCCGCCGGGATGTACCGCGACCGCTTCGACAACACGCCGGGCATCGTCTACGCAGCCGGAGTCGACCACGCCTACAACCTCGCGCAGGAGTTCCGGGCCGCCGGACTGAAGGCGGAGGCCGTGTCGGGAAGGACGCCGCCGGTGCGCCTCGCCGAGACGCTCGCCGCCTACGAGCGCGGCGAGATCAACGTCCTGATCAACGCGCAGCTGCTCGCCGAAGGCTGGAACTCGCCGCGCGCGACCATCTGCATGCATCTCGCGCCGACCGCCTCGAAGCGCGTCTACCAGCAGCGGATCGGCCGGATCATGCGTCTTCATCCCCGCAAGGAAGCGGGCATCGTCGTCGACTTCGTCCCGAAGGGTGCGACGCACAACGAGCGCGTCGTCTCCCTTCACTCGCTCCTCGACGCCGACTTCTACCGCGAGGGGGCGCGCGTCACGCCGGCGCCGCGCCGCCGCTCGCAGCGCCGCGCCCGCCGCAAGCTGACCCCGGCGCCGTGGCTCGTTCCGGTCACACCGGACGTCCGCCGCCGCATCGGCGTCATCCAGCGGGAGTGGCAGCGGATCGACCCGAAGTACCTCGACGAGGACGAGCAGCGCTACTGGGCGACGATCGCCGGCCGCCAGATCCGCTTCGAGGAGCGCTCCAACTTCGTCCAGAAGCTCACCGACCGCAGCGCGAGCAAGGCGGCGCTCGAGCAGTTCCTCGCCACAGCCGCCGCCGAGAACCCGAACCGGCGGCTGCGGATGATGGCGCTGCAAGACCGTGTCTCGATGCGCGTCGAGCGCGCCGACTTCGACGATCTCGTCACGCTCGTGACGCAGGCACCGACCTGGGAGAAGGAGCGCCAGGCGGGAGTCCGGATCCTCCTCCGCGCGATCTCCGAGGACAAGCCCGACGCGCCGGAGCAGATCCTCGAGCGCTGGACGTGGCGGCTCGCGCGCGCGAGCCGCAAGGTGCAGGACCGGCGCGCCTCGGCGGAGTATCCGGAGGCGAAGCGGCTCCTCGGCGCGCTGGCGAACTCGCGCGGCCACCGGCATGAGGAGAACGCAGCGAAGCTCGTCAAGGCTGCGCTCGAGCTGCCGCTGCCGGTCGGCGCCGCGCTCCTCGCCTCCGCGGAGGGCTACACGCCGCGTGCGACGAAGCTTCTCGACGACGCGCGCGAGAAGCTCGGCACGATCCAGGAAGTCGCACTCGGGCTGGCCGAGAACCTCCCGGCGCCGAAGCAGGGCTCGAGCCGCAGCCGGCGGCGCAGGCGGCGGAGGAAGAAGGGCACGCCGGCGACGGCGGCGGCTCAGGCTGGCGAGGCGAAGGCCGCGCATTCGCCCGAAGCGCAGACCCCCGAGCAGCCGGCCAACTAGCTCGCCGGCCCGTCGGCGCTCTCGTCCTCGCCGTTCTGCTCGCGTTCGCGTAGGAAGCGCGTCAACTCGGCCGCGAGGCTCTCGCCCGAGGGGAGATCCTCCTCTTCCTCCGCCGCCTCCATGAGGTCGACGCGGCGCTCGAGCTCCTCGACGTACGAAGCGGTCTCCGTATCCGACGAGACTGCCTCGGTCACCTGCTCGCTGTACTCCTCCGAGGCCTGTTCGAGCTCGTCGAGGTCGATGTCGACTTCGAGCAGCTCACCGAAGCGCTGGCAGAGCGCCAGCGCTGCGCGCGGGCTCGGCGCGAGAGAGACGTAATGCGGAACCGCCGCCCAGAGGCTGACCGCTGGGACGCCGGCGCGGCGGTAGTCGTCGAGGAGGACGCCGAGGATCCCGGTCGGGCCTTCGTAGCGGGACGGCTCGACGCCGAGCTCCTCGACCAAAGACGCGTCGCTCGCAGCCGCGCTGACCGGCGCCGGCCGCGTGTGCGGCACGTCCGCAAGCAGCGACCCGAACGTCGCGACGAGTTCGACCCCAAGCTCCTGGGTCAGCTCGACGACGAGCTTCGAGTACGTCTTCCAGCGGAGGTTCGGCTCGACGCCGAGGAGGATCACGACGTCGCGGTCGAGCCCGGGAATCGGCGCGTGGAGGAACGTGTTGCTCGGCCACTCGAGCTTCCGTGTCAACCCGTCCTCGAGCGAGACCTGGGGGCGCACGGCCTGGAAGTCGTAGAAGTTCTCCGGGTCGATCGTGGCGAACTCCTCGGCCTCCCACTGCCGCGCGAGATAGCCGGCGCCGAGCGTCGCGCCCTGGCCGCCGTCGTTCCAGCCACGGAACCCGGCGAGGAGAACCGGCCGCCGCAGGTCGGGCCGCGAGGAGATGATCAGCTCCGACATTGGGCCAGTCTAGTTCCCGTCCACAGGACGCCAGAACCGCGCCACGAGGCCGATCGTCCAGCCGACGAGCATCGCCGCAGTCGCGACGTGGAGGAGGACGAGCCACCACGGCACGTCGCCGTAGGTGCGGTATTGCACCTCGCCGATCGTCATCTGCGCGGCCAGGATCGCGAGCAGCCCGCCGCAGCCGCGCAGCAGCCACGGGTAGGCGCGGCGCCGGGTCCACGCCCAGACAGCGAGCGCGAGGAAGACGATCCCGAAGGTGGCCACCGCCCGGACGTGCCAGTAGACCGCGGGATAGAACGAGCCGAGCCGCGGCACGACCTGGGTGCCGGAGCTGCCGGGGAAGCGTCCCGCAGCCGTCGCGACCGTGCCGCTGATCGCAAGGACGACAACGACGACGAAGAGGACGAGACCGCCGAGCCGGACGAGCTCCGGCAGCGGCGTGCCGCTTCCGCGCACGAGGCGGGACGCCTCGAGCAGCGTCAGGACGCCGAGCGAGAGCACTGTGAACGAGAGGAGCAGGTGCGAGATGACGAGGTACGGATTGAGGTCGTAGTAGATGGTGATCGCGCCGAGCGGCGCCTGCGCGAGCGTCCCGACGAAGACGCCGGTGGCGAGCCAGCGCCCGCGGCGGCCGAGCGCCGGCGTCCTCCAAGCGGCGACCGCGAGGGCGAGAGTCGTGAGGATCGTGATCGCGGAGACGACGCGGTTGCCGAACTCGATGTAGGAGTGGTAGCCGCGCGGCAGCGCGTGTGCGGTGGTGCAGGTCGGCCAGTGCGGGCAGCCGAGGCCGGAGCCCGTCAGACGGACGGTCGCGCCGGTGGCGACGATGAGGACGAGCGCGGCGACCGCTGCGAGCGCGACTCGCCGGAAGGCGACGGGCGAGAGCTCGAGCGCCAGCCGGCGGTGCGCGACGCTAACGGACGACAACGCCCTCGCCTTCCTCCACCGACCCGATCCGGGCGAGGAAGAGGTCTTGCCGCTGGAACTCCGCCTCGAGCGAGAGCGCCTTGTCCGCCGGCAGCGTTACGAGCAGGCCGCCCGCCGTCTGCGCGTCGTAACCAAGCGCGAGCAGCTCCTCGGGAACGCCGTCCGCCTCGACCGGCGCGAACTCGCGGTTGCGCGGGTCGCCGCCCGTTCGCGTCCCGGCCCGTGCAGCCTCGAGCGCGCCCGCCAGAGCCGGGAACAACGCGGCCTCGAGGACGATCCGCACGCCGCTGCGCTCGGCCGTCTCGTGCGTGTGCCCGAAGAGCCCGAAGCCTGTGACGTCCGTGACCGCGTGCGGCGAGAAGGAGCGGAGCACCTCGGCGGCGCGGTCGTTGAGGGTTGTCATCCAGCGTGCCGCCTCCTCCGCGTCGCCCTTGCTCGCGAGCACGAGACCGGTGCCGAGCGGCTTCGTCAGGAAGACGGCGTCGCCGGGCCGCGCGCCGCTCTTCACCCAGATGCCGTCGGGGTGGACGGTGCCGACGACCGCGAGCCCGTACTTCGGCTCGGCGTCGCGGATCGTGTGGCCGCCGGCGAGGATCGCCCCCGCGGCGCGCACCTGCTCGTCCGCTCCGGCGAAGACGGCGGCGACCGTCTCGGTCGGCAGCTCCTCGGGAAACGCCGCGATCGAAAGGGCGAGGAGCGGCGTCCCGCCCATCGCGAAGACGTCGTTGAGAGCGTTCGTCGCGGCGATGCGGCCGAAGAGGCGCGGGTCGTCGACGAGCGGCGGGAAGAAGTCGACCGTGAAGACGAGCGCGCGCTCGTCGTCCAGCCGGTAGACCGCTGCGTCGTCCGCCGGATCGAGGCCGACGAGGAGATCCTCCGCCTCCGCCGGCACGAAGCCGCGCAGCAGCTCCTCGAGCCGCGCCGCCGAATACTTCGCCGCGCAGCCGCCCCCGACGGTGAGGCTCGTCAGTCCTGCCGTCTCCACGGCGTTTACTGTAGGCGGCGCAATGGCAGATCGGGCGGCTCTCGTTACCGGCGGCTCCTCGGGCATCGGGCTCGCGATCGCGCGGCTCCTGCACGAGGAGGGCTTCGACCTGACGCTCGTCTCGCGCACGGCGGAGAAAGTGGAGGCCGCCGCGGCCGAGCTCGGCGCAGCCGCCATTGCGGCGAACGTCGCCGATCCGGAGGATTGCGCACGCGCCGTGGCCGAGCACCGCGAGCGCTTCGGCCGCCTCGACGTCCTCGTCAACTCGGCCGGCGTCGGGATCGGAGGCATGGTCGCGGACCTCGACCTGAAGAAGCTCGATCTCCAGCTGGACATCAACCTGCGCGGGCTCTTCCTCGTCACACAGGCGGCGATCCCGCTTCTCCGCGAGTCGCGCGGGTGGATCGTCAACCTCGCCTCGATCGCCGGGACGCTCCCCACGCCCGGCCTCGCGACCTACGGCGCGACGAAGGCCGCCGTGATCTCGCTCACGCGCTCGCTTAACGCCGAGCTGGATGCTGACGGCGTGCGGGCGATCGCCATCTGCCCGGGTTTCGTCGATACGCCCATGGCGCAGTGGTCGGGGCTCGGACAAGACGAGATGATCCGTCCGGAGGACTGCGCGGAGATCGTGCGCATGTGCCTGCGCCTCAGTCCCGCCGCGCGCATCCCGCAGGTCGTGGTCGAGCGGATGGGCTCGACGAACGGCGACGTTCCGTAGCTACTGCCGGCCGGCGCGCCCGCCACGGGCGCGCCCGTCAGGGACAGCGGCTAGAAGCCGCCTCCGTCGCTCATTCCAAAGCCTCCCACGGTCACCATGGCTGCTATAGCCAGCCAGTAAGCGGACAGCGAGGCGACGACCAAAACGAGGATCAACCGCAGCTTCGTCACGTTGTCACCTCCTCTCATTCCTAGAACCGGACATCCTGAAGCGCCTCGGCGGCGGTGCGGTACAGCTCTGCCGCCTTCTGGTGGTCGCCGCGCCGAGTGGCGAGGTCGCCACGCGCGACCCACGTAGCCGCGCGGTGACTCCCTGAGCCGAGCTCGGCGAAGCTCGTCTCGGCGGCCGCGAAGACCGCCTCTGCGTCGTCGAGCCTGCCCTGCTCGAGCAGAGAGCGCCCGAGGACGAGCTGAGCGTTGCCGATCTCGTCGACGTAGTCGACGCGACCGTCGAGCAGCTGGAGCGCGTGGCGGGCCTGCTCCTCGGCCTGCTCGAGATCGCCGGTGCGGAGATGGATCTGGGCGAGCGAAGAAACGGCGCGGCCGGCGTCGGCGTCCCGGCCGGTCTCGAGAGCGATGGCGAACGCGTCCTTCAGAAGCGCGATCGCGTCGTCGGTGTTCCCGAGCAGGAAGTTGAGACCGCCGAGGTTGTTCGTGAGCTCCCCGACATGCGCGCGGTCGGCGAGCTGTGCGTACGCCTCGCGCGCGCGCTCCGCGTACGTGCGCGCGAGAACCCAGTGGCCCTCGCGGTCGGCGACGAGGGAAGCCTGGAAGTAGGCGGCCCCGATCGTCCTCAGGTTGTCGACGCCGCGGGCAAGCTCGAGAGCGGCCTGGACGTCGTCGCGAGCCGCTTCGTAGTCGCGCTGGCGGCGCCAGCAGCGCGAGCGCCAGGAAAGAATGTCCGCCTTGAGGGCGTCGCAGGGCAGGCCCGACCGGTCGGCGAGCGAGAACGCCTCGTTGAACAGGCCGAGCGCCGACTGGACGCTGTTCAGCTGGTAGCGGCAAGCGCCGAGCCGCAGCAGAACGTCGGCCCGCTCCACGTCGGAGAACGACGCCGCCTCCGTGATCGCCCGCGCCTCGTTCAGGAGTGCGAGTGCAGCGCGATGGTCGCTCACGCGCATCTTCGCCAGGCCCGCACCGACGAGGGCGCGCACCTGCAGTTCGGCGATGCCGGTCGCGCGAGCCGCGGAGACGAGTTGCTCGAATGCCTCCGCCGCCTCGCCGTCCTCGCTCGCCTCGTACAGCGCCTCGGCGCGCGCGAGCGCTCCCTCGATCCGGCCGCGCTCGTCGGACGCGACACCGCTCGTGAGGAATCCCGCATCGACGCCAAGCTGCGCAGCGAGCCACTCGATCGTCTCGCGCGTGGGGCGCGTCTTGCCGCGCTCGATCTGCGAGACGTACTCCTTCGAGAAGCGGTCGCCGGCGAGGTCGCTTTGCGTCATCCCGGCGGCGGAACGGAGCTGGCGCAGCCGATCGCCGAGGCGCATCGCCTCGGGGGCGCGCCGCCGCTCGTGAGTGGTGGAATCTCTGGCGCTCATGCGATGTGCGTAGTCAAGCGCATAGTTCATCCAAACGCAAGATGTCCAGGCCGGACATCCCTCTTTTGGGCGTGTTCATGGGAAAAGGCGGTCAACCGCGCAAGCCCCAGAATCACTTGACCGAGCTACTTGACGGGTTGGCCTTCACGTCCTATAGTGAGCTCACCTTGCAACCGGGCCGGACGCCAGGCCGAGGCTTGCAGGGGGTGCGCCAGCACTTCTGGCGGTGTACGGGAGTCGGGATCGCCGCAGACCCGCCCCCGGAGCCACTTGAAGGGCGCACCTCATGGAAAGGCCCCGGAGCCGCAGCCGGGGCCTTTTCTTTACTTACTACGCCGCGACTTCTGCGATGTGCGCCCGCTCGACGTCGGGGCGCGTTCGTACCAAGACCACCGCGACGATCGCGGCGCCGAAGCTGATGGCCGCGCTCACCGCAAGAGCGGCGTGGAGCCCGTTGACGTAGTCCTGCGCAGCGCCGAGCGTGTGGAGTGGGTGGTGGATGTAGGACGCGAGGATCGCCCCCATGACCGCGATCCCGAGCGAGCCGCCGACCTGGCGGAAGCTGTTGAGGACGCCCGAGCCCACGCCGGCTTTGTCCACCGGAACCGCGCCCATCGCCGCCGACGTCATCGGCGACATCGTCAGCGCCATCCCCAGCCCACCGAGGAGAAGTGCCGGCAGCAGCGTCCAGAAGTTCGAGTGGAGACCGACGCGCTGGTAGAGCAGGAGCGAGACGCCGAGCAGCGTCATCCCGCCGCCCATCAGCCACCGCGAGCCAACGCGGTCGGAGAAACGTCCGGCGATCGGAGCGATGAGAATGATGAGCACCGTCATCGGTAGGAAGATTGCGCCGGCCTGCGTCGCCGAGTAGCCGAGGATGTTCTGGACGTAGAGCGAGACGAAGAAGAAAACGCCGAACATCGCGAGCGAGACGAGCATCGCGACGAGGTTCGCGCCCGTAAAAGCGCCGATCCGGAACAGTGGCAGGTCGAGCATCGGCAGCCGCTGCCGGGCCTCGAGAAGGAGGAACACGACGAGGAAGACGGCCGCGGCCGCGAACAGACCGAGGATCTCCGGCGACGTCCAGCCGTGCCTGTTCCCCTCGATGAGCGCATAGCTCAGCGAGAAGAGGAAGCCGATGGAGGTGAGCAACCCGGGCAGGTCGATGCTCTGCTCGTGCGACGTGTCGCGCGACTCGCGGATCACGAGGCGCGAGACGACCAAGCCGAGCGCGCCGATCGGGACGTTGATGAAGAAGATCCAGTTCCAGTTGATGTTCTGGGTGATCAGGCCGCCGATGAGCGGGCCGATCGCCAGCGCGAGCGCCGAGACGCCTGCCCAGATCCCGATCGCCTGGCCGCGCTGCTTCGGCGGGAACGTCGCAACGACGATGGAGAGCGTCGCCGGGTTCATCAGCGCGGCACCGGCGCCCTGCACCGCGCGCGCGGCGATCAGGGTGTCGATCGTCGAGGACAGGCCGCAGGCGAGCGAGGACAGCGTGAAGATCACGAGCCCGGCCATGAAGATGCGTCTCCGGCCGAACATGTCCGCGAGCTTGCCGCCGGTGATCATCAGGGAGGCGAAGGTCAGCGCGTACGCGACCACGACCCACTCGAGAGATGCGAGCGTGACATGGAGGTCCTTCTCCATCGTCGGCAGCGCCACGTTCACGACGGTGTTGTCGAGCATGATCATGAACAGGCCGAACGAGACGGCCAGGAGCGTCCACCACTTGCGGTTCTCCTCGGCGACCAGGATCGCCAGAATGCGAACTCTCACCCGCTTCACTCTAGACACGCCGTTAGTTTTCGCCTGGTAGGCTAAAACCATGAGACTGGCGCTTGCCCAGGTCGATCCGGTCGTGGGCGACCTCGACGGGAACCGCGCTTTGATCCTGCAGAGGATCCGGGAGGCGCGCGAGGCCGGCGCCGATCTCGTCGTCCTCCCCGAGCTCGTGGTGACGGGCTATCCGCCGGAGGATCTGCTCCTGCGGCCCGGCTTCGTGCGCGCCGCGCGCGAGTGTGTCGAGGCGATCGCGCGCGAGGTGACCGGCATCGTTGCGCTCGTCGGCGCGCCGCTCCTCGACGAGGGCGAGCTCTACAACGCGTGCGCGATCTGCGCCGACGGAGCGGTGACCGGCTGGGCGAAGAAGCGGCATCTCCCGAACTACGGCGTCTTCGACGAGAAGCGCTACTTCGCCTCGGGCACCGAGCTCGCGCTCGTCGATGTCGCGGGCTCGACGGTCGGGGTCACGATCTGCGAGGACATGTGGATTCCCGGGCCGCCCACCACCGAGCTCGCCGCAGCGGGAGCAGAGCTCGTCGTCAATCTCTCCGCCTCGCCGTTCCACATCGGCCGCGCGCAGGAGCGCGAGGCGATCTTCTCCGCGCGAGCGCGGGAGAGCGGCGTCCGGGTCGCGCTCTGTAACGCGGTCGGCGGGCAGGACGAGCTCGTCTTCGACGGCCATTCGCTCGTGATCGCCAAGGACGGCACCGTGCTCGCACGCGCGCCCGGCTTCGAGGAAGTTCTCCTCGTCGTCGACCTCGAGCAGCCGGAGACGATGACGCTCGCGCCACTCGAGGACGACCTCGAGGAGATGAGGCAAGCCCTCGTCCTCGGCCTCCGCGACTACGTGGCGAAGAACGGCTTCGGCGACGTTGTCGTCTCCGTCTCCGGCGGCATCGACTCCGCGTTGACCGCTGCGCTCGCGGTCGAAGCGCTCGGGGCGGACCGGGTCCACTGCGTCTCGATGCCGTCGCGCTACTCGTCGCATGAGACGCGGGAGGACGCGCGCCGGCTCGCCGAGAACCTCGGTTGCGATTTCCGCGAGCTCGCGATCGAGCCGGTCGTCGAGGCGGCGACCGATGTCCTTGCCTCCTCTTTCGCCGGGCGCGAGCCGGATCTCACGGAGGAGAACCTCCAGGCTCGCGTGCGCGGGACGTTGCTGATGGCTTTGTCGAACAAGTTCGGCTGGCTCGTGGTCACGACCGGAAACAAGTCGGAGCTCTCGGTCGGCTACGCGACGCTTTACGGCGACATGGCCGGCGGCTTCGCGCTGCTCAAGGACGTGTTCAAGACGGACGTGTTCCGGCTGGCACACCATCTGAACGAGCGCGCAGGTCGCGAGCTGATCCCACAGTCCACGATCGACCGGCCGCCGACCGCCGAGCTCCGCGAAGGCCAGCTCGACGAGGACTCCCTCCCGCCCTACTCCGAGCTCGACCGCGTCCTCGAGGCGTATGTCGAGGATGACCGGACGCTCGAGGAGTTGAGCGCGGACGGCTTCGACCCGGACGTCGTCGAGCGGGCGGTGGCGCTGATCGACCGCTCCGAGTACAAGCGGCGCCAGGCGCCGCCGGGCGTGCGGCTGCGCCCCAAGGCGTTCGGGCGCGACCGGCGCACGCCGATCACGAACCGCTGGCGGAGCTGATGCCGGTCCCGGAGGCGGCGCCCGGGGTCGCGGAACTGCGGCGGGATCCCGAGCAGGCGCTGCTCGGAGCGGCGGCGCTCGGCGGGCTCGTCTGGGTGCGCGCCGGCCGGCGGCGGCTGCTGCTCGTCAGCAGCCCCGACGGCGCGCGGGAGGTGCTCGTCGAGCGGGCGGGCGAGCTCGCGAAGCCGCGCTCACAGGCGATCCCGCTTGGCAGGCGCGCGGTTGCGCCGCCGGGCGAGGGCATCGCGCAGCTGCGGCGGGAGCTGTCGAAAGGGATGGGCGCGGACCGCGCCGAGGAGGTGGCCGCCGTGCTCGGCGCGCCGGTGGAGTGGGAGGACGGCGAGTCGTTCCCCCTCATGCCGTGGTTGCGCGTGCGCGGCGCGCGCGCGGTCGTCCGCGGCGCCTTCGCAAGCGACCTCTCGGAAGACGAGTTCAACCAGCTGGCCGCCGTCGTCCGCTGGGCCGGCCAGGCACCGCGGGTGCTGCCGCGGTTCGCCGTGCCGCGAGTCTCGCGCCCGCTCATGCTCGCGCGGCTCTCGGTCGTCGTGAAGAGCCTCCTCGCGAACGCCGACCTCAGTCGGCCGTCGGAGCTGAGTGCCGTCGTGGATCTCGCGCCGCGCGAGCGGCAGGCGCTCGCCGGCGAGCTGCTCCTCGGCGCGATCGGGCCGCTCGTGCAGGAGAGCGGCTGGACGCTCTTCCGCCTCGGCACCGAGCCCGAGGCCGCAGACCGCGAGGCGTTCGTCCGCGAGGTGACGCGGCTTCATCCCACGAATCCACTCATCGTCCGCGTCGCAACCGAGGACACGAGCGTCGGCGGCGAGCCGGTGCCCACGGGCTCGCTCGTCGTCGTGCACGTCGGAGCGCTGCACCGCGACGCCGCGGTCTTCTCCGAGCCGGAGCGATTCCTCCCCGAGCGCTGGCTCGACGGCCGCACCGCCGAGCACCGCTTCTCCTACACCGCGTTCGGGATCGGCGACCGCCGCTGCCTCGGCGAGGCGATCGCGCTACGCAGCCTCACCGCGCTGCTCGAAACGGTCGCGCGGGAGTGGGAGCTCTCCTTCGCAGCGGTCGACGTCGCGGCGCGGGGACGGCGGCAGCTCGGGGACGGCGTCCGCGTCAACGTGACGCGCCGGCCAGCGACCTGAACCAGCGCAGCCGCTCCTCCCACGGCACCGCCGCGTTCGCAGGCGAAGTCGATGGCAGGACGAAGAGACGGGTCGCAGCGAGCCGGCTCTCCTGGAGGCCGAGCTCGGGCCGCTCGCCGAAAGCGCCGCGGTAGGCCTCTTTGCCGACGAAACCGAGCCAGCCGGGCCGCAGCTCGCGCGCGATCCCCTCCAGCCGCTCGGCGGAGCCGGCGAAGTCGGCGCGGCGGAGATCGCCCGAACCGGGAGTCGTGCGCTGCGCCGCGTTCGTCACCCCGATTCCCTCCTCGAGCAGAGCGAACTGCTCCTCGGGCTCGTAGAGGCGGGACGTGAACCCGGCCGCGTGGAGGAGGCGCCAGAAGTCGTTGCGCGGGTTGGCGAAGTGGGCGTGGGCCGCGGCGGAGACGCGCCCCGGGTTGATCCCGACGAAGACCACGCGGAGGTCGGGCCCGAGGACGTCGGGGACGTCGCTCGTCGTCAAGCAGCTTCGGGCTGGGCCTCGTCCGGACGCGCGTCGATGCGCGCCTCGAACTCGCGCCGCAGATGCTCGCCCGTGACCGCGAGGTCGTAGCGCGGGCGCCGAGGCTCGAGCCGGACGATCGTGACCGTCGGGTCCCAGCCGCCGTAACAGCGGACATAGCACTCAGCCTCCGACAGAGTGCGCAAGCGACGCACGAACCGCAGCGTACGAGCCGCCCCGGACGGCATCTGAGACGATCCCGGCATGCCCGGTCCCGCCCGCGAGCTCCGCTTTGCCGTCGACCTCACGCCGTCCGGCGAGCTCAGGGACGAGAACGGCGTCCGTCTCGAGCTGCCGCCGGAGTGGACGCCCGAGCATCTCCTGCTCGCGGCGCTCGCCCGCTGCTCGCTCAAGAGCCTCCGCTATCACGCCGATCGCGCTCGTTTCGAGGTGCGCGTTGCGTCCGGCTCGGGCCGCGCGCTCGTCACGAAGCGCGAGTCCGACGAGCGCTACGCCGTCGTCGAGGCCGAAGTCGACCTTGCCGTGGAGATCGAGCCGGAGCCGGGACCGGAGGAGCTCGCGGAGCTGCTCGCAAGGGCCGAGCGGGACTGCTTCGTCGGCGCGTCCCTCACCGCCAAGCCGCGGTACGGCTGGACGGTCAACGGCCGTCCCGTCGCGTGAGCACACTGACGCCGCCGCGGGAACGGCTCGACCGCGGCGAGGGCACCGGCCTCGGCAGGCCGTGGCACGTGATCGTCCTCAACGACAGTCACAACACATTCCAGGGAGTCGCCTTCGCGCTTTCGAGCGTCATCCCGGGCGTCTCCTATGACGGCGGGATGAAGCTCGCCGAGCGAATCCACAGCACGGGACAGGCGATCGTCTGGTCGGGCCTGCGCGAGCAGGCGGAGCTCTACTGGGAACAGCTCGGAGAGCACGGCTTGACGCTCGCTCCGCTGGAGCAGGGATGAGCTTCGACGTCGACGCGATCCGCGCGCGCTTTCCGGCGCTTTCCTCGGGCATCGCCTGCTTCGATGGGCCGGGCGGAACGCAGTGCCCGGACTCGGTGATCGAGACGATCGCCGGCTATCTCCGCGACTCGAACGCGAACCTCGGCGGCGCGTTCGAGGCGAGCCGCCGGAGCGACGAGCTCGTCGAGCGGGCGCACGACACCGCCGCGCGCTTTCTCCACTGCCGGCCGGAGGAGATCGCCTTCGGCCCCAACATGACGACGCTCAACTTCGCGCTCACGCGCGCGCTCACGCGGACGCTGCAGGCGGGCGACGAGATCCTCGTCACGCGCCTCGACCACGACGCCAACGTCTCGCCGTGGCTCGAGATCGCCGCGGATCGCGATCTGCGCGTCGGCTTCGTGGAGATCGGCGACGACACGAGCCTCGACCTCGCCGACCTCGAACGGAAGTTGAGCGACCGGACGCGCGTCGTCGCCTTCCCGCTCGCGTCGAACGCCTTCGGCACGCTGACCGACGCAGCGCAGATCGTCGATCTCGCGCACGCCGCCGGCGCGCTCGCCTGGGCGGACGCCGTCCACTTCGCGCCGCACGGCCCGATCGACGTGACGGCTCTCGGCGTCGACGTCCTCCTCTGCTCGCCGTACAAGTTCTTCGGGCCCCATCTCGGCATCGCCTTCGGCCGGGAGGAGCTGCTGCGCTCGTGGCGGCCGTACAAGGTGCGACCCGCTGCGGACGAGCCGGTCGGCCGCCGCTTCGAGACGGGGACCCTCGCGCACGAGCTCCTCGCAGGCTTCGTCGCGGCGGTCGAGCACGTCGAGGAGCTCGGCTGGGACGCGATCCGGGCGCACGAACGCGGGCTCGGGCAGCGCTTCCTCGAGGGCTTGCCGGACCGCTGCACGCTCTTCGGACTGCCGACGATGGACGGCCGAGTGCCGACCTTCGCCTTCAGAGTCGAGGGAGAGACGCCGCGCGCGACGGCGGAGCGCCTAGCCGAGCGCGGCATCGCGGTCTGGGACGGCGACTACTACGCCGTCGAAGGGATGGAGCGGCTCGGGCTGCAGCCGGACGGCGCGGTGCGCGCGGGCTTCGTCCACTACAACACGCCGGGCGAGGTCGACCGGCTGCTCGCCGCGCTCGCGGAGATCTAGCTACGACGCGTTGTCGGCCTTGGCCGCCGCGGCGGCGTCGGCCCAGCGCTGGTCGTGGCGCCGGATCCGGTCCGGTTCGCGCCCGCGCGCCTCGGCGATGGCCAGCGTCAGCCTCTGAAAGCGGACGATGTCGACGACGGGATGCCGCGTCGGGACGAGGTCGACCTCGCAGCCGAGCTTTGCGAGCGCCGCCGCCGCGGCCGCCGCGCGCTGCGCCGCGACTCCCTCTCCTTCGAGGACGAAGGCGCGCACCGACTCGTCGACGGCGGCGAGGTAGCCGTGCAGGAGCTGCTCGGTCTCGTCCGCCTCGGCCGCAACCCAGGCTCCCTCGCGCAGCTTCAGCACCGCCTCGTGCGCCGTTGCGAGTTCGCGTCCGGCGCCTGCAACGAGGAAGCGTTCCTGCTCGCCGAACGTGGGAAGAGGCGCTTCGAGCTCGGCGGCGACAGCGTCCGGCAGCCACGAGATGTCCTCGCCGCGCAGCGCCGCGAGCGCGGCGACGGCGGATGTGTAGCTCGCCGTGTGGCACCAGCTCTCCTCGATCGCCGGCGTGCAGACGATCACCTCCTCGCAGAGCTCGGCGATCGGCCCGTCGGCCTTGCCGGTGACGAGCCAGCGCGGGCCCTCCCACGCCTGCGCCGCGGCGAGCGTCAGCGGCGTCTCTCCCTCGTGCGAGACGAGCACTAGGAGATCGGCATCGCGGCCGGGACGCAGCACGAGCTCGAGCGCCTGCACGGCGTCTCCTCCGGTCATCGCCGCGTGGAAGGACGTCCCGCAGCCGGTGAAAAGGACACGCGCACCGTCGGGGAGGCGCAGGCCGGTCGGCACCTGCGCGAGCCACTCGGGCTGCGCGGCGATGGCGCGTCTGGTCTGGTCGCCGAGCACGAGAAGGAGGTCTATACGATCGACGAGGGGTGACGATCTTCGAACGCACCACGCTCGACAACGGCCTTCGCGTGCTCACGGCCGATCTGCCGCACGCGCAGTCGGTCACGGTGATGCTGGGGCTCGCGGTCGGCTCCCGCTACGAGACGGCCGACACGGGCGGCATTGCGCACTTCTCGGAGCACATGTTCTTCAAGGGAACGGAGCGGCGGCCGACCGCGCGGGACATCGCCGGCGAGATCGATGCGATCGGCGGCGAGTTCAACGCGTTCACCGGCAAGGAGACGACGACGTACTACGTCAGGTGTGCCGCCGAGAACCGCGACGTCGCGCTCGACGTCCTCGTCGACATGCTCCGTAACTCCCGTTTCGCGGAGGAGGAGATCGAGCGCGAGAAGGGCGTGATCGTCGAGGAGATGAACATGTACTTCGACACGCCGCGCGACTTCATCGGCGGCGTCTACGAGGAGCTCCTCTACGGCGACCAGCCTCTCGGCCGGGAGATCATCGGCCGCAAGGAGACCGTGCGCGGCGCGACGCGCGAGACGTTCATGGGCTATCTCGACCGCTGGTACAAGCCGTCGCGGATGGTGCTCGGCGTCGCCGGCCGCGTCGGCGGCGGCGTCCTCGAGCGGGCGCAGGAGCTGCTCGGCGATCTCGCCGCGGCGGACACGGGCGAGCCGGAACCGGTCGCGCCGTACGCGAACGGCCGCGTCCGCGTCTTCTCCAAGCAGTCCGACCAGGCGCACGTCTGCCTCGGCGTCCACAGCATCCCGATCGGGCACCCCGATCGCTACGCCGTCCAACTCCTCGCCACCGCGCTCGGCGGCGGCATGTCCTCGCGCCTCTTCACCGAGGTGCGGGAGCGGCGCGGCCTCGCCTACTACGTCTACGCGCTGAACCACAGCTACACCGATGCGGGGACGTTCTACACGCAGGCGGGAGTCGACATCGCCCGGATCGACGAGGCGGTCGGCACGATCGCCGCGGAACTGCGGAAGATCGCCGCCGAGCCGCTCCCCACCGACGAGCTGGAGAAAGCGCGGAGCTTCGCGAAGGGCCGCTTCGTCCTCCAGCTCGAGAGCCCGCAAGGGCTGATGATGTTCGGGCTGAGGCGCGAGGTTCTGGAGAGGCGCCTGCCCGATCCGGACGAGGTGGTCGCCGGACTCGACGCGGTTACCGGCGAGGACGTCGCGCGTGTCGCGCAGGAGCTGATCTCAGCCGACCGCTTCCGCCTCGCGGTGATCGGGCCGTTCGACGATCCGGCCCGCTTCGAGCCGCTACTCGACGGCTGATCTCAGGCGAGAGGGCTCACTGGCGCACACGACCAACTGCTTACGCCACTTCGCCTAGGCACCGTTGCAGCCAGCGAGAGGAACTCCTACCGTTCGACCCGTGAAGCGACACCGCGTTCTCGCCATCGGCTCGTCAGCCGCGATCGGCGCAGCGGTCTTCCTTTGCGCCTGCGGATCCGCCGTGCCTCTACGACCGGCCGATCAGCGGCTCGCAACTCGCATTGCGCCCATCGCCGCCGATCTCGCACCCCGCTGGAAGGCAGCCCGCACACCTGTTCAGGCGAACCATCGGACCACTGCCTGTCCACCGCCGGCAACCGGTTGCGCAGTCCGCGCCTTCTTCCCGCCCGGGCCTCCGGGCAGTCACACCGTCTATCCCCACAAGACCCTGGCTGCCACCGTGCAGGTGTTCGCCACCACCTCCAGGGCAGCTGCCACCTACACGAACGCGACACGCAGCTACACCACCAAGCGCACCATCACGACCCCCGACGGGTTCACGGACGGGATCTCTCTGCACGCCGAACGGGGACTCACCGTCGGGCGCGCCCACGCCACGCTTCTCGCATTTGGTCTGCAGCCCCAGACGCCGACTGGTAGGCCTCCGGGAATGATCTGGAGAATGCTCCTGCAAGAAGGCCGCGCGCTGCTCGTCGTCGTTTATAGCGGAGGGGCGGGAGTCAACTTCCCATCGATGGCCCATCACCTCGCGGCCCGTATGCGACCGGCTCTCCAATAACACCGGCGAGGTCGCCCCGAACCGGTCGAGTGACATTCCCGAGCACTGGCCCAAGTCAGCGATTCCCCCACTTGCGTGGAGGCGGAGGGCGGCGCAGACTCCAAGCCCGATGAGGAAGGCACTTCTCGCGGCGATCGCGCTCACCGTCACCCTCGCGCTCACCGTCACCCTCGCCGGATGTGGAGCAGCCACCAGGCAAACGACGACCGGCCAGACCCAACTGAAGGTGACGCCGCAGCAAGTCGAGACAACCTTCTCGCAGCATGGCATCCGCCTCTTCGACACCTTGATTTACGGAGACGGCGATCGACCGGTCATCCGGGCCTACCTCATCCAGATTTCCTCCTTGGGAACCGGCCTGAGGAGCGTTGTCGGCGCGCTGACGGTCTACGCGACTGTCCGAGACGCAACGGCAGGTGAACAAGGGGCCGCTCCGACGCAAAGGAACTTCTGGCGCTCTAATCTCATCGTGGTGCTGCACCGGGGCACCTCCGCCGCAGCCCGACGCAAGGTCGTTGGTGCGCTCAACGCCACCATCAGGTCGCTGAGGTAGCAAGCGGCCGCCGCTCGAACTGCCCCGCGGCCGCGCCCGTCAGGTGACATTCCCGAGCACTGGCGCAGGCGATGCGCGTCCTTCCGTGATGATGTGGCCGTGGGATGGGAGGCACTCGATCGGTGGGGCGAGGACGTCGCTCGGATCGAACCGCTCACTGCCGGAGGCGTCAACGAGGTGTGGAGCGTGCGCGTCAACGGGCAGCTCGCCGTCGCTCGGCTCGGCAGGCGCAGCGATCGGCGCAGCGACGTCGACCTGGCGTGGGAAACGGAGTTGCTGCGATACCTCGATCGTGAAGGGATGGCGGTGCCGGTGCCGATTCCGACCACCGACGGCCGGGACTTCGTCGATGGTCTGGTCGTGATGAGCTACGTGGAGGGCGGGCCACCCGAAACGGAGGCCGAGTGGCGTCGTGTCGCCGACACGTTCCGCCAGTTGCACCGATTGACGCGCGACTGGCCCCAGCGTCCGGGCTGGCGGTCGTCGATCGACTTCCTGCACGTGGAAACCGCGACGAGGATCGACCTTGGCGCGATGCCGCCGGAGGGTGTCGCTCGATGCCGAGCAGTTTGGGCGCGGCTCAGCGGACGAGAGCGGTGCGTCGTGCACGGCGACCCCACCCCGGGCAACATCCGCATGACCGCGGATCGGGTCGGGCTGATCGACTGGGATGAGTCGCGGGTCGACGTCCCCGACCTCGACCTGGTTTTGCCATACAACGCCGTCGGTCTCGACGACGACACCTACGACGTTGCCGCGCAAGCGTGGGCCGCCTGGGACGCCGCCCTCGGCTACACCAGCGGGTATCACGAGTTCGCAGCCGAGCGGCTCGCCGAAGTCCGAGCGCCCTGAGCTGCAGTAGCGAATCGACCGTCCGGACGCGATCCGCGTCCGACCCGAGGTCGGGCGACATTTCCGAACACTGGCGCAGCCCAGCGGGACTCTCACCTGGCTCACGCGGTGAACGTGTTGCGGATCCGGCGTTAGAACCCGAGCGAGAAGATCGCTTCGCCGACGCTTTGCTCGGTCGGGCTCGAGAGTCGTGGAATCACGTGTTCGCGCAACCAGGGGCTGCCTATTAGTTCGCTGACCGTGTCCGCTGCCTCGCCGGAGTCGAAGACAGCGACCAGGATTACGTGGTCGGCAGCCACCTCGATGATCTGGAATGTTCGCAGCCCGCGCTCACGCATTTCGGGGAAACGAGCGGTGAGCTCCGCGTAGGCCGAATCCGGAATCGGTTCCGAGAGGTGATGGTGGTTGACCAGGGTGAACATCACCGCACTATGGCTCAACGCGGGCGCGCACGGGCCCGAGGGCCCGGCGCATCCAGCGAAGAAAGCGAACAGCGGCGTTTCGTTGCGAGGTCGGCGGTCCAGTTGGCACCTGACCCGGAGCCGCCCGTTGGAGTGCCTTCGACCTGCGCCGCTATCCGCAGAGGTGCGTTTCTACCATTCGGCCCCGACGGAGCCAAGCCTCTAGGCGTCTTCGGACTTCTCCTCCGTTGCCCGCTTCGCGATCTCGGAGACCACGGTCGGATCGGCGAGCGTCGTGGTATCGCCGAGCTGGCGGTTGTTCGCGACGTCCCGAAGCAGGCGGCGCATGATCTTGCCGCTGCGGGTCTTGGGAAGCTCCGGCGTGAAGACGATGTTCGCGGGCTTCGCGATCGGCCCGATCTTCTCCGCCACGTGGTTGCGGAGCTCCTCGAGCTTCTCGACCGAACCGTCGGCGCCACCCTTCAGCGTCACGTAGGCGACGATCGCCTCGCCCGTCACCGCGTCCGCGCGGGAGCAGACCGCGGCCTCGGCGACGTCGTGGTGGTCGACGAGCGCCGACTCGACCTCGATCGTGGAGATGCGGTGGCCAGAGACGTTCATCACGTCGTCGATCCGGCCGAGCAGCCAGAAGTCGCCGTCCCGGTCGATCCGCGCGCCGTCGCCGGCGAGGTAGACGTCCTCGTAGCGCGACCAGTACGTCTCGCGGTACCGCTCGTCGTCGCCGAAGATGCCGCGCAGCATCGCGGGCCACGGCTTCTTGAGGACGAGGTAGCCGCCTCCGCCCGGACCGACCTCGTTGCCCTGCTCGTCGTAGATCCCGGCATCGACACCCGGGAAGGGGCGTGTCGCCGAGCCCGGCTTCAGCGTCGTGATCCCCGGCAGCGGCGTGATCAGGATCATCCCCGTCTCGGTCTGCCACCACGTGTCGACGATCGGCGTCCGGTCGGCGCCGATGTTCTCGCGGTACCAGATCCAGGCCTCCGGGTTGATCGGCTCGCCGACCGAGCCGAGCAGGCGCAGCGACGAGAGGTCGTGCTGCTGCGCGAACTCCGGCCCCCACTTCATGTGCGAGCGGATCGCCGTCGGCGCCGTGTAGAGGATCGTCACCTTGTACTTCTCCACGATCGACCACCAGCGGTCCTTGTCGGGGAAGTCCGGCGTCCCTTCGTAGAGGACGGACGTCGTGCGGTTGCAGAGCGGCCCGTAGACGATGTAGCTGTGGCCGGTGATCCAGCCGATGTCGGCGGCGCACCAGTAGACGTCGGAGTCGGGCTTCAGGTCGAAGATGTAGTTGTGCGTCGCCGCGACGCCGGTGAGGTAGCCGGCAGTCGTGTGGATGATTCCCTTCGGCTTCGCGGTCGTGCCACTCGTGTACATGAGGAAGAGCAGGTCCTCGCTATCCATCGGCTCGCACGGACACGACTCGGCGTCGTCGGAGCAGTCCGCCTCGAGCTCGTGCCACCAGTGGTCGCGGCCCTCCTGCATCGGCACGTCGTTGCCGGTGCGGCGGAGGACGACGCAGCTCTTCGCGGCGGGCGCGTCGGCCATCGCCTCGTCGGCCACCTTCTTCAGCGGGACGGTCGAGCCGCGCCGCCAGGCCTCGTCCTGGGTGATGAGGACCTCGCATTTCATGTCGTTCATCCGGCCCGAGAGCGAGTCGGCGGAGAAGCCGCCGAAGACGACGGTGTGCGGAGCGCCGAGCCGCGTGCACGCCAGCATCGCCACCGGCAGCTCCGGGACCATCCCCATGTAGATCGCGACCGGCGTCCCCTTGCGCACGCCGAGCTTCTTGAGCGCATTCGCGAAGCGGACGACGTCGCGCTGGAGGTCCGCGTAGGTGATCGTGCGGGTCTCGCCGTCGGGCTCGCCCTCCCAGTGGAACGCGACCTGCTCGCCCGCGCCCGCTTCGACGTGCCGGTCGACGCAGTTGAAGCAGACATTGAGCTTGCCGCCGAGGTACCACTTCGCGTACGGCGGCTCCCACTCGTAGAGCTCGTTGAAGGCTTCGAACCAGGTCAGCCGCTCCCGGCCCTCCCGCTCCCAGAACTCCTCGAACGGGACGTCGTAGATGTCGCCTCGCGCGTTTGCCTGCGCCGCGAAGTCCGCGGGCGGCGGATACGTCCGCTCCTCGAGGAGCATCGTCTCGATCGAGTGCGCCGGCGTGGGGTCGCTCACGGCGCGAGGTCGTACGGATACTGCGTGAGGTTCTCGATGCCGTTCTCGGTGACGACGACGATGTCCTCGAGCCGGACGCCGCCGTAGCCCTGCCGGTAGAGGCCCGGCTCGACCGTCACGACGTCGCCCACGACGAGCTTCTTGTCGGAGATGAGGCCCATCCCGGGCGCTTCGTGCACCTGGAGGCCGACGCCGTGGCCGAGCCCGTGGAAGAAGCCGTCCACGAGCGGCTCGCCCGGCGTCTTCGTCCGGGGCGTCAACTCGCCGGCGGCTTCGAAGATCTCGCACGTGCCGTCGAAGACCGCCTTGCCCTCCACGCCCGCGCGAATCTCTGACAGCGCGCGGTCGAGCGCCTCCTTGCAGAGGCGATGCCACTCCCGCACGTCGTCCGCCACCTCGCCGACGACGAACGTGCGTGTCATGTCCGTGAACACGGCCGAGGAGTTGTCCTTGGGGAAGATGTCGACGACGAGCGGCGTGTTGGCGGCGATCGGGCCGGAGCCCATGTCGTGGCCGACCGCGCCCTGCGCTCCCGGCGCGACGATGTACTCGTCGGGCGTCGTGTCGTGCTCGGCGAACGTGACGTTCATAGCCGCCTTGACGCGCTCGACCGTGAGCGGCTCGCCGTCGAGGATCAGGTCGTTGCCGCGGATCTCGGAGCGGCGGAGCATGTCCCGGCACGTGTCCATCGCCGCCTCGGCCGCGCGTTGCGCGCGCCGCATCCCGGCGAGCTGCGCCTCGGTCTTCGAGCGGCGGCGATCGTCGAAGAGATCCTGGTCCGGCACGATCTCGATGCCCTCGGACCGCAGGCGATCGGCGAGCCAGACGGGGAACTCCTCGGGAACGGACGCCTTCTTCAGCCCGAGGCTCGCAACCTGGCGAACCGCGATCTGGGCGCGGATCTCCTGCCGCTTGAGCCCGGACTGCATCAGCTCGTCGACCCCGAACTCCTCGGAGACGTGGACGTCGAACAGCCCGAGCTCGCGCAGGCGCGCGGCCTCCATCGAGTGCGTGAACATGTGCTTCGTTCCGCTCGCCTCGGCGTAGAGGACGGGGTCGGGCACGGCGAGCGGCACGGCGTGCCGCATGTCGGCAGAGCGCATCGAATCGGCGTAAATCAGGACGTCGGTCATGGCGGCGATCCTAGACGGTCCCTCTTCGCGCTTGATGCGCAAACCGGGATACTCGGGCCATGGAGGAGGCCGTCTTCCCCGTCGGCGCAGCCTGCCGAATCGACGCGCGGACTCCCTGGCGGCAGATCGCCGAGATCCCCGTCGGCCTCGATCCGGAGGGAATCGCGGTGGACGTTGCACGGCGCCGCGCCTTCGTCGCCTGCTCCCGCAGCGACTTCGTCTCGGTCGTCGATCTCGAAGAGCACGCTGTGATCGCGGAGATCGCGACGGGCGCCGAGCCGATCGACATCGGCCTCGACGAGGAGACCGGCCGTGTCTTCACCGCGGACGCCCACTCCGACCAGGTGACGATCATCGACTCGGCGACGCTCGCGGTGGAGACGGTGATTCCGGTCGGCGGCTATCCGTCCGGGCTTACCCACGTCCCCGAGTTCCGGCGCCTCTACGTCGGCAACTCGCTCGGCTCAACGATGAGCGTGATCGACCTCGACACGCTCGAGACGGTCGCCACCGTCGATGCGGAGCCCGGCGCCGGCGCGATCGGCGTCGATCCGACTCGCAAGCTCGTCGTCTGCGTCAACTTCGTCGCCGCGTCCGCGAATCTCTACGACGCCGACTCGTTCGAGGAGGTCGGGCGGCTCGAGCTCGGCACCGGCACTTGCGCGATCGGAATCGTTCCCGAGCGCGGCGAGGCGTTCATCGTCAACTCGATCGCGGGCACCGTCTCGCGCGTCGACCTCGACTCGTACGAGATCGTGGAGGAGATCCGCACCGGCCAGGCGCCCGTCGGCCTGACCATCGCGCCGGCGCACGACCGGATCTACGTCACGAACCGCGGCGCCGGCTCCCTCAGCGTGATCGGCGTCGCCGACCGCACCGAGTGGACCCAGATCCCGGTCGGCAACGGGCCCGGCGGCGTCGTCGTCGACCCGCACGACGGGCGCGTCCTCGTCGCCAACGCGGGCAGCCAGACCCTGTCGATCGTCGAGGACCTGCTCGCGGCGCGGCCGCCGGTGCCTGTGATCGAGGAGCCGAGCCCGTGGATCGGCAAGCGGATCCCGGAGTTCGCGCTCGAGGACTACTGGACGGGCGAGCGCCGCACGAACCGGAACTGGGCCGAGAAGAAGTACATCCTCAACTTCTTCGCCTCCTGGTGAGGACCGTGCAACGCGGAGGCGCCGTTCCTCGAGGAGCTGCGCCTACGCGAGGCCGCCCGGTCGGGCGTCGAGGTAGTGCTGGTGGACATCTGGGAAGGGACAGAGCCGCGGCCGGAGGTCGAGCGCTTCTGCGACATGTGGGGGATCAAAGGGCCGATCCTGCTCGACCCCGAGGCGAAGCTCGCCGGCGAGCTCGGGGTGCGCGGCGTCCCGACCAACGTCGTCGTCGACGCCGACGGGACGGTGCGCGAGTTCGGCGCGGCGCGCCTCGACGAGCTCGAGCGCGCGATCGAATCCCTCCAGGCGCGGGCATAACGGCGCATGGGAGTCGTGCGCGCCGAAGACGAGGTGAAGATCCGCGGCTGGTTCGCCGAGCTCGACCGTCCCGTTGAGCTGCTTGTCGCCCTGGGGCCGGAGGAGGCGCCGCCGGCGGGGGCCGGCGACATGGACTTCGGCGCCGAGACGCTGCGGCTCGCGGAAGGGCTCGCCGCGCTCGGCGAGAGCGTGACCTGCCGGGTCGAGGAGGAGCCGCCGGGATTCCCGCGCTTCCCGTCCATCTCCATCCGGCCGGACGGACGCGACGCCGGCGTGCGCTACGACGGTCTGCCGTGGGGCTACGAGATGGGCTCGCTCGTCGGCGGGGTCGTCGAGGCGGGGCGGAGCGAGTCATCGCTGCGGCCGGAGTCGATCACCGCGCTCGAGGAGCTCGACCGCGACCTCACGCTCGACGTCTTCGTCACCCCGACCTGACCGCATTGCCCGCCGGCCGTGCTGCTGGCGTTCCGTTGCGCCCTCGCCTCCGAGCGGGTGTCGGCCGCTGCGATCGAGGCGAACGAGTTTCCTCAGCTGTCGCAGGAGATGGGCGTCTACGCCGTGCCGCGGATCGTCGTCGACGGCGAGCCGCGGTGGGACGGCGCCGTTCCCGAGGCGGAGTTCATCCGCCGCATCACAGCCGGAGCCGAAACGAACGGGCCATGATCCGCGCGATGACGGCGCCCCGCACCGAGCCGCGATAGGCGAACTGGGCGATGCCGGCGCTGTGTGGCAGCAGGTCGAGGCGGCGCCCGTGCAGGACGGCCAGCTTCCTGCCGTGCCGCCAGAGCTCGAGCCGAGGCCGCGGCCGCTCGGTGACGTTGCCGCGATTGGCGAGGCGCAGGTCGAAGACGCGGATGCGGCCGCGCCGCCGCACCGAGAGCTTCTGCGGCTGGAGCCGCCGCACGATCTTGCCGGGGACGCGGAGGAGCACGACGATTCCTACGCGCAGCAGGACGCGGACCCGACGCTCCCCCGGCTGCCGCGTGGAGAGCAGGACGAGGGCCGGATGGTCGCCGGGTCTCGCATTCGCCGGGGGCCTTACGGTCAGCCGCAGCGTCGCCTTCGCGTGTGGCGCGAGCCGGAGCCGGCGTGGACGCACGCTGAGCCAGCCCGCAGCGCCGTGCGCCGCCTGGACGCGCGGCCGCCCGCGCAGCGTGCGCGCGAATCCCGCCGGGCCGACGTCGACATAGAGCGTCCGGCCGCTCGGATTGCCGACGATGAGCGTCGCGCGCGACGCTCCGACGAGTGCAAGCCGCAGCGGGCTGACGCTGAGCCCGGTGGCGGCGGCGGCGCCTGGCGCGAAGACCGCCGCCGCGACCAGGAGCGCGGCTCCGACCCGCCTCACCGTCCGATCACCGTGAACGTGATCGCCGCCGTGTAGTGCCCCGACGGCAGATTCGGGAGCGGCGAGACGAAGCCGACGTTCGTCGCCCAGTCGTCTCCTCCGGCACCGCTCGGTCCGGTCGCGGTCGCGAGGAGAAGCGCCGAGTCGGGCGCGACCGGAACCGCCGCCAGCGCGCCGCTGCCGACGCCGATCCCGAGCGGCAGGTCGTGCGGCGTGAACGCCGTCCGCTGCACCGTGAGCGTGTAGCCGCTCGAGTCGTTGCTCGTCACGGTGACGTGCTCGCCGAGCGGAGCGGGCGTCGTTCCCGGCAGCGCAGCGCCAAAGCTGAGCGTGTCGTGCTCGAGGGCGACCGAGAGAACGGGCTGGAGGTCGAGATCCACGCTGCCGGACTGGCTCCCGCCGCCCGAGCCTGTCGACGAGCAGGCGGCCGAGCTCGCCGACGAGTTCTCGGGATTCGGCGTCGCGGTCGCGAAGTCCGCGGAGTTGTCGTCGCCATCGGTGCAACCGCCACCCGCGCGCGCGAGCGCGGTCGTCGAGCTGAGCGCCGGCGCTGCGCCGCCTTCGTAGTCGCTTGCGTTGCCCCAGCCGACGAGGTCTTCCACGGACGCTACGGCCGAACAGCTTTCCGCGGACGCGCCGCACGCGAGCGCCGTCCCGCCGCTGACCACCGCGACCTTGCCGCCCGTCATCGCGAGGTTCGGGGTGCCTGTCGCGTCGGGTGTGGGCAGCGCGGCTCCGTTCGACCCGCCCGAGGCGAGCTCGACGAGATAGTGCCCGCCGGCGGGGATCGCCCCCGTCAGCGCGGTCGTTTGCCATGTCGTGCCCGCCGCGGACGCGTACTGGAGCGTCCAGCCTCCGACGTCGACCGAGCCGCTGCCGCGGTTGACGAGCTCGACGTAGTCGTTCGCGTACGCAGCGCCGCTGTTGCCGCCTGCCGCAAAGACCTCGGCGACGACGATGCTGCCTGCGCCGCTCGCACCGGCAGCCGCGGCGCTGAGGGAGACGGCGAGAACCGAGAGGAGAGCGAGGAGTTTCTTCATCCCTCCGTCGTACCGCGTGCCGCCGACTCCCGAAAGTGTCCTTTCGGGAGTTGGCACGAAGTCGGCACGCGGCCGACAGGGGGCGTTCCGCTACTTGAGCTTGGAGACGATGTACTTCGCGACCGTCTCGAGCTGGGCGTAGGTCATGTGCTGGCCACCGTTGTTGCCGGCCCACATCTGGAACATCTCCTGCCCCTTGACGACGGCGATGTAGTCGTTCGCCTCGACTGCCTTCGTCCCGATCCCCGAGACGGGCGTCGCGGTCGCGCCGCGAGGATGCGTGTAGACCTTCCACTCCCTGGCGACCATCGCCTTGCCGACGAAGAAGTTCAGCGTCACGTCGTGCGCGAACGGATTCTGGGTGTAGTCGTCGGTGGGAGTGGCGTAATCGGTCGCCGTGCCGTTCCAGGCGGCGCCGGACTTCGGCCTCTTCTCACCGGAGCCGAGCGGGGCGATCGCGAAGTTGCCGCCCGTGAGCGAGTTGAGCTTCGCCGTGGGCAGGATCTTCAGCGCCACTGGAGCCGCGGCCGTCTTCGGCTTCTTCTTCGCGGCGGCCGTCCCCGCGCCGATTCCCAGAGCAGTCGCGCACACGAGCACGTACGCCAGAACAACCTTGACCTTCACCGCAGTCTCCTCCCGGATCCCTCTGTTGGCCAACCAAGGTGACAGAGCAGGACGGAAGGGTCAAGGACGCCGCTAGATTCCTGAGGTGGACGCGCTCGAACGAGGACGGGAGGTCGTAGCAGGCTGGGACGAACGCCTGCGTGCCGCTCTCCCAGCCGATCTGGAGATCTTCGACGCGCACACCCACCTCGGCACCGACATCGACGGGATGCTCGGCGTCTACGAGGAGCTCGTCGGCGGCATGGAGCGCTACGGCGTCTCGCGAGCCAACATGTTCTGTCTCGACGAGCCCGATCGTCATCCCGGCTTCCGCGCTGGCAACGACCGGACGCTGGAGTTCGCCGCACGCGCGGACGGCAAGCTCGTCCCGTTCGTGCGGCTCGCACTCGACGAGGGGCCGATCGAGGAGGCGCGCCGCTGCCTCGACCTCGGCGCGCGCGGCATCAAGCTCCATCCCCGCGCGCAGAAGTTCCTCCTCACCGACGACCGGCTCGCGCCGGTTTTCGAGCTGGCCGCCGAGCGCCGCGTCCCGGTCCTGATCCACGCAGGCCGCGGCCTGCCGCCGATCGCGGAAGGGCTCGAGCGGCTCGTCGACGCGCATCCCGGCTCCCAGCTGATCCTCGCCCACGCCGGCATCGCCGACCTCGCCAATCTCGCGAACCGCTTCTCGGGCAAGCGAGGCGTCTTCTTCGACACCTCCGTCTGGAGCGCCATCGATCTGCTCTGCCTGCTGCGCCTCGTGCCGCCCGAGCAGGTCGTCTACGCCTCGGACTATCCGTACGGCCAGCAGCCCGGCTCGCTCCTCCTCTCGCTGCGCGTCGCGCAGGTGGCCGGCTTCGACGACCGCCAGATGCGGGACATGTTCGCGGGCAACGCGAACCGGATCGCGGACGGCTCCGAGCCGCTCGAGCCGTCGCAGCCGCAGGGGCTCGAGACGCTCGCGCAGCCGCTCGCGCAGGCGCGTATCCACCAGTACCTCTCGATGGCCATGCCACTTCTCTTCATCCGCCAGCCCGACGCCTTCGGCGCGCTCGGCCTCGCGCTCAACGCAACGGAGGAGCCGAACGGCGCGCACCGCGAGGAGCTCGACCAGATCCGGGAGCTGCTCGTCGCGGCGCGCGACCTGTGGCGCACGCTGCCCGACGTGGAGGACGAGGCCGAGCGGCGCACCGTCGCTCGTACCGCCGTCCGGCTGATCCAGATCGCGGACACCGTGGCGGTGACTTCGACATGAGCGAGGTGCGGCTCACGATCAACGGCGAGGAGCACGTCCTCGATGCCGCAGTCGGGACGAGTCTCGCGTCGGTGCTCCGCGACCGGCTCGGCCTGACCGGGACCAAGATCGCGTGCAACGAGGGTCACTGCGGCGCCTGCACCGTCCAGATCGACGGCGCGCCGCACCTCTCCTGCATCACGCTCGTTCACGCCGTCGCCGGCGAGGTGACGACGATCGAGGGCCTGCGCGACCACCCGCTCATCGAGGCGTTTGTCCGCACCGACGCCGTCCAGTGCGGCTTCTGCACGCCGGGCCAGGTCGTCTCCGCGGCCGCCCTCGTCGCTGCGAGCCCGCAGCCGACGCGCGAGGAGATCCGGCACGCGATGGCGGGGAACATCTGCCGCTGCGGCACGTATCCGAAGATCGAGGAGGCGATTCTCACGTGGCAAGGCTGATCCGGACCGAGAAAGAGGTCGAGGGGCGCTACGAGGAGGTCTGGGTCGTCGTCGAGGAGGATCCGCTCGAGCAGTGGCCGGAAGGGCCGCTCACGGTCGTCGGCAGGCCCGCGCCGCGCAAGTCCGGCCTCGAGCGCGTGCGGGGCGAAGCGCGCTTCACCGCCGACATCCGCCTGCCCGGGATGCTCCAGGCCGTCATCCTCCGCTCGCCGCACGCACACGCGCAGGTGAAGCGAATCGACCTCGCTCCGGCGCTCACGCTCCCCGGCGTCCGCGCCGCGATCGGCCCCGGCGACTCGCACGGGCTCGTCGACGAGGCGGGCTTCTCCGGCGCGCCGGTCGCTGCCGTCGCCGCCGACACGTACCGCCAGGCGCTCGCCGCCGCAGCGGCGATCGACGTCGAGTGGGAGGAGCTCGAGGTCGTGCTCGATCCGCACGAGGCCGTCCGGCGCGAGCAGTTCACCGCCGACCCGCGGCACTACGACCGCGGCGACGTCGAGCGCGCGCTCGCCGAGGCCGACGTCGTCGTCGAGGCGACCTACCGCACGCAGACCGTCCTCCACAACTCGATGGAGACGCACCAGGCGATCTGCGAGTGGAGCGGCGACGTCCTCAACGTCTACATCTCGACGCAGTTCATCTGGGGCGTGCGGGAGTCGATCGCCGAGACGCTCGAGCTGCCGCAGGACAAGGTGCGCGTCGTCTGCGAGTTCATGGGCGGCGGCTTCGGCTCGAAGAACAGCCCGGACGAGTACACGTACGTCGCCACCGAGCTTGCGAAGCGGACGGGACGGCCGGTGCGCTGCGCGCTGACGCGCCGCGAGGAGCACACGGCCGCCGGGAACCGCAACGCGACGATCCAGCGGCTCCGCGCCGGCGCCCGCAGCGACGGGACGATCGTCGCGCTCGACGGCGAGTTCACGAACGCGGTCGGCTGGTCGGGCTGGAACGCCTCGACCGAGGGGCCGATGAAGATGCTCTACGACTGCGAGAACGTCCGCACGGTCACGTACGGCGCGAAGGTCAACACGCCGCCGATGAAGGCGTTCCGCGCGCCCGGCTTCGTCGAGGGGACGTTCGGGCTCGAATGCCTCGTCGACGAGCTCGCCGCGAAGCTGGACATGGATCCGCTCGAGCTGCGCCGCCGCAACTACGCCGGCTCGAACGACGGCGTGCCGTTCTCCTCGAAGAATCTCGCGGACTGCTACCGCCTCGCCGAGCCGCACTGGGAGCGGCGCCACGAAGTGCGCGGCCGGTCCGACGCGACGTGGAAGCGCGGTGTCGGGATGGCGAGCCAGATCTGGTACGGCGGCGGCGGCCCTCCGTCCTACGCCTGGGTGCGGGTCGGCTCCGACGGCCGCGCCACCGTGATCACGGCGATGCAGGACATCGG
>PMOB01000024.1 GCA_003161615.1 Actinomycetota bacterium | reverse complement strand
TGCGCCGTCCGCCGGGCCGCGAGGCGTTCCCGGGCGACGTCTTCTATCTCCACTCGCGGCTGCTCGAGCGCGCGTGCAAGCTCAACGAGGAGAACGGCGGCGGCTCGCTCACCGCGCTGCCGATCATCGAGACGCAGGCAGGCGACGTTTCGGCGTACATCCCCACGAACGTCATCTCGATCACCGACGGGCAGATCTACCTCCAGTCGGAGCTCTTCTTCTCGGGTGTCCGTCCGGCCGTGAACGTCGGCATCTCGGTCTCGCGCGTCGGCGCGGCGGCGCAGACGAAGGCGATGAAGAAGGTTGCCGGCCGCCTGCGCCTCGACCTGGCGCAGTACCGCGAGCTCGAGGCGTTCGCGCAGTTCGGCTCCGAGCTCGACCGCGCGACGCAGCAGGCGCTGACGCGCGGCTCGAAGATGGTGGCGACGCTCAACCAGCCGCAGTACCAGCCGTGGCCCACCGAGGAGCAGGTCGTCGCGATCTACGCCGGCATCAACGGCTACCTCGACGACATCCCGACGCCGCAGGTGCCGCGCTTCCAGGACGAGCTGCGCGAGCAGCTCCGCGCCGAGGACGCGATCTACAAGCAGATCCGCGAGACCGGCGACCTGCCGGACGACCTCGCGGAGAAGCTCAACGGCGAGATCGAGAAGTTCAAGCACGGCTTCAACGTCGAGACGGCCGAAGCGCTGACGTAGGTGGCATCGCTCCAAGACCTCCGGCGGCGGATCGCGTCCGTCCGCAACACGCGCAAGATCACGAAGGCGCTCGAGCTCGTCGCCGGCGCTCGGCTGCGGCGGGCTCAGAACCGGATCGAGGAGATGCGCCCGTACGCCGACCGCATGCAGGAGCTGATGGTCGGCACCGCGCGCGCGGCGTCCTCCTTCCGGAATCTCGCGCTCCTGCAGCAGCGCGACGAGGTGAAGCGCGTCGCGCTCGTCGTCGTCACCGGCGACCGCGGCCTTGCCGGCCCGTTCAACGGCCAGGTGCTGCGCCGCGGCTTCGAGCTGGAGCGGGAGGCGCGCAAAGAGGGGCAGGAAGTTGTCTGGCTGGCGGTTGGGCGCAAAGGTGCGTCGACCCTCCGCTTCCGCCGCTACGAGCTGGAGGGCCAGTGGGCCGGCTTCGCCGACAAGCCGGGCTACCACGACGCGCAGGCGGTCGGGCACAAGGCCGCCGAGCTGTACGAGAGTGGGGAGGTCGACCGCGTCGTCCTCGTCTACAACCGCTTCGAGTCGGCGCTCGTGCAGCGGGTGACGACGACGGAGCTGCTGCCGATCCGCCAGGACGTGCTCGCGTCGGACGAGTCGGCGGAGGAGAAGGCCGGCCCGAGCGCGGACTTCATCTACGAGCCGGAGCCGGAGGAGATCCTCCAGCGTCTCCTGCCCGTCTACCTCGAGACGGAGATCTACCGCGCGCTGCTCGAGTCGGCGGCTGCGTTCCTCGCGTCGCAGATGACCGCGATGCGGAACGCGTCGAAGAACGCCGGCGAGCTGATCGACAGCCTCACCCTCTCGCTGAACCGCGCGCGCCAGGCGGAGATCACGCAGGAGATCCTCGAGGTCGTCGCCGGCGCGGACGCCCTAACCGGCTAGTTCTGCGGCGGCGCAGCGAGGAGCGCCTGGGCATCTTTCGCGTCGCTCTCTGCGACGAAGATCTCCTGAGGGCCTCCGCTCAGGCCGTCCATGCTCCCGGCGCCGAAGTTCGTCTGCCGGTATTCGGCGTCGACTCCATTCGCGCGAAGCATCCCGCAGACAACCTCGGCTTCGGCAACGTTCTGGACGACCGTGAGTGAGACCATCGCGCCAAGCGTACTCGCGCCTCGGGGACGCGGTTGTCCACAGATTCCACCGCTTCCACAGCCAGTTGCGCCGGCCGGCCGGACGGAGGACAGTCGAGCCACAGTGTTGGCGGAGACACGCAGGCGGCGCAGGGAGCGGGCCCTCACGGAGGCCGAGGCGTACGCGCGCTGCCACGGCAACCGCGCCCTCTGCGCCGTGCGCGTGGTCGCCTCGCCCGAGACCTCGCGCGCGGCGCGTCGCGCGGCTCGCCTCGCAGCCGCCGGCTAGCTCGGGCAGACCGAGACGAACTCGACCAACGGGCCGGTGTAGCCGCCGCCCCCGCCGCCCGTGCCGCCGCACTTCGAGCCTCCGGGCTGCCCCTCGAATCCCGAGGTCGTCCATTGCCAGTCGGGCGCCATCGGCTTGCCCGGCTTGGACGTCTCCATGCTCGTCGAGTCGACCGAGATCGCTCCTCGGCTCGTCACGACGAACAGCCAACCGATCGCCTCGGCGTTCTGGAGGCCTCCTGCCTTACCGGTCTTGGGCCACGTGAAGAGCTCGTACGGGGGTCGGAGTTGGATCTCCCGATAACCCGGCGGTGTGTCGATGAGCACCTGCGCAACGATGAAGCCCCTCTCACGCCGGAGGCCTATAGAGCAGCTGGCTTGCATCGGAGGAGCGCTGTTCTTCGGCGCGTCGATCTCACCGGTGACGGCGACCCCGGAAGCGTGCGGGACCCAGCGGTCGAGGAGCCCGCCCGTGTGGACAACGACATCGTCGATAGCCGCCTGGTCGCTGGGCAGCGGCCCCGAGGGTGTCGCAACGTCGACCCGCAGCGACGGCAGCGGCATCCGATTCCAGCCGGGAGTGATCCGCAACGCGCCGCTCCAGCGGACGCGAAGGTTGGAAAGGTTCCGCGTCGCCGTCGCCCCCGGCCGGAGCCTCGTCGAAAAGCGGGGCGGGCCACCGAGGGAACCTGACAGGAGGAAGGCTCTTCGCGTGTCGTACGTCGTGCCGTCGGACGAGCGCACGACTAGCCACAGGCTCGTCGGGTAGTCGAGTTCGATCTTGCGCGGCTGCTTCGAGACGTTGCGCACGCGGTAGGTGACCCGGAGGGCGTGGCCGGCCTGCACCGGCGTGTCGATGCTCACCGTGATCCGAATGTTCCCGCCTTGGACGAGGCGGCTCGAGCTGACAGTCCGTGTCCCGCTGTGGCTGCCGCCGTAGGCCGACGCCGCCAGTGTGAGCGCGAGTAGTCCAGCCGCGGCTAGGAGGCGCTTCATCCCGCCCAAGATACGACGCGGGACGTACGAAACGTCACGCGGATAGCCTCCCGTCATGGAGGCGGTGCGCGTCCTCGTGGCGGTTGTCGGCGGTTTCGCGGTCTCCTGGTCGCTGCTCGAAGCGATCCGCGCCTTCGTCGTCCCGCGCGGCGTCCAGCTCCGCTCCCGTGTTGTCTTCTACTGGGTCTTCCGCCTGCTCCACTTCGTGACGCGCTTGCGCGGCGCTGTCGAGCGGGAGGCAGTGGACGGAATCATGGTCTACGGGGCGCCGATCGCCGTACTCGGCCTGCCGCTCCTCTGGCTGATCACGACTCTGCTCGGCTTCGCCGGGATCTTCTGGGCGATCGACGGCGGCGGCTTCGGGAATGCGGTCGTCGTCAGCGGCTCGTCCCTCTTCACGCTTGGTTTCGAGCGGCCGGACGGAGTGGGCGGCGCGATCGCCGCCTTCGCCGACGCGACGATCGGCCTTGGCCTCCTCGCGCTCGTCATCTCCTATCTGCCGACACTCAACGCCGCCTTCTCGCGCCGCGAGTCGGTCGTCGCGATGCTCGACACGCGCGCCGGCTCGCCCCCCGACGCGCTGACCCTGATTGAGCGCCACCACGTCTTCGCGGGGATCGAGACGCTCGACGCGCTCTGGCCGGAGTGGGAGCGCTGGATCGTCGACGTGGGGGAGACGCACTACACGCACCCGATGCTCGTCTTCTTCCGCTCGTCGGAGCCCTGGCACTCGTGGGTGACGGCGATCGCGACGCTGCTCGAAGCGGCGAACTTCCGGCTCTCTGCGATCGATGCGTCGGGGGCGGGGAACGCTGCGGCGTGGATGTTCTACCGCGCCGGACTCAACGCGGTCACGCGGCTCCGTGCTTTCTTCAACTACCGGATCGCCGACCGCGACATCGAGCCGGTCGACCGGGCCGAGTTCGAGCGCGTCCTCGTCCACCTCGCGGAGATCGGAGTGTCGATCGTCGACGACCACGACGTCGCCTGGGAGCGCTTCTGCCGCCGCCGCGTCGACTACGAGCCGATCATCGACGCGCTCGCCAGGCTCGTCGAGGCGCCCGCCGGGCTCTGGCCCACGCACGAGCACGCCGAGAAGGTCGCTTCCCCCAAAGCCTGAAGCGGGCGCTCGGCTACAGTGCGACCGCCTGCGGCAAGCGCCTCGCGGAGCCGCGTTCCGACTTCACAGGGGAGATTCAGTGGCCGACAAGACCAACGGCAAGAACACGGGAAAGATCGTCGAGATCAAGGGCGTCGTCCTGGACGCAGTCTTCCCGAACAGGCTTCCCGAGATCTACCACGCGCTCGCCGTTCAGGTGCCCGAGGAGGGCGGCGGCACCCGCGAGTTGATCGCGGAGGTGCAGCAGCATCTCGGCGACGACCGGGTCCGCGCCGTCGCGATGGAAACGACCGACGGGCTCGCGCGCGGCGTCGACATCGTCGACACCGAAGGCCCGATCTCGGTGCCGGTCGGCGAGGAGACGCTCGGCCGGATCTGGAACGTGATCGGCGATCCCGTCGACGGTAAGGAGCCGTCGAAGGGCGAGCGCTGGCCGATCCACCGCGACCCGCCGAACTTCGCAGACCTCTCTCCGACGGTCGAGATCTTCGAGACGGGCCTCAAGGTCGTCGACCTGATCGCGCCCTACGTCCAGGGCGGCAAGGTCGGCCTCTTCGGCGGCGCCGGCACCGGCAAGACCGTCCTCATCCAGGAGCTCATCCACAACGTCGCGCTGCAGCACGGCGGCGTCTCGGTCTTCGCGGGCGTCGGCGAGCGCACGCGCGAGGGCAACGACCTGATGAACGAGATGACCGAGTCCGGCGTCATCGACAAGGTCGCGATGGTCTACGGCCAGATGAACGAGCCGCCGGGNNGATGGCCGAGTACTTCCGCGACCAGGGCCAGGACGTCCTCCTGTTCATCGACAACATCTTCCGGTTCGTGCAGGCGGGCTCGGAGGTCTCGGCGCTGCTCGGGCGTATGCCGAGCGCGGTCGGCTACCAGCCGACGCTCGCGACCGAGATGGGGCAGCTGCAGGAGCGGATCACGTCGACCCGCACCGGCTCCGTCACCTCCGTCCAGGCGATCTACGTGCCGGCCGACGACCTCACCGACCCGGCCCCGGCGAACACGTTCGCCCACCTCGACGCGACGACCGTGCTCGACCGCGGCATCGTCGAGAAGGGGATCTATCCGGCGGTGCATCCGCTGCGCTCGACGTCGCGCGCGCTGCAGCCGGGAATCGTCTCCGACGAGCACTACCGGTGCGCGACCCGCGTGCAGGAGGTGCTGCAGCGTTACACCGACCTGCAGGACATCATCGCCATCCTCGGTATCGACGAGCTCTCCGACGAGGACAAGCTCGTCGTGCAGCGGGCGCGCAAGATCGAGCGCTTCCTCTCGCAGCCGAACTTCGTCGCCGAGCAGTTCACCGGCACGCCGGGCGAGTACGTGAAGCTCGAGGACACGATCCGGGGCTTCACCGAGATCCTCGACGGCAAGCACGACGACCTGCCCGAGCAGGCGTTCTACATGGTCGGCACGATCGAGCAGGCCGTCGAGCGCGCCAAGCAGCTCGCCGGCGCCGAAGCAGAACCCGCCGCGGCGTAACGAATGGCCGACCACCCGCTCTTTCCCGTCTCGGTCGTCACGCCGGAGGGCGCGGCGTTCGAGGGGGACGCCGAGATGCTGATCGTGCCCGGCCAGGCCGGCGAGATCGGCGTCCTTGCACGGCATGCGCCGCTCGTGGCGATGCTGAAGGCCGGCTCGACGCGGGTGCATCTCGGCGACGGCGAGGTGCGCGAGTTCGCGACGGGGCCGGGCTTCTTCCAGGTGCTCGAGAGCCGGGCGATCGCGCTCGTCGACGATGCCGTCGCGGCGGGGGAGATCGACGCGGCGCGGGCGCGGAAGCAGCTCGAGGATGCGCAGGCGGAGCTCGAGAAGGTCGAGGCCGGGGAGTCGACGGCCGACCGCTGGCAGCTCGAGCAGCGGATCCGCCACGCCGAGAACCAGCTCGAAGTCTCCGGCGCCTCCTAGAGCTCGCGGCGCGTCACGATCGGCTCCGGCTCGTCGACGACGACGAACCCGGCCGCGAGCCAGAACGCGAGCGCACTCCCGTTGTCCGGATGCACCTTCGCCTCGAGGTGAGTCGCGCCGGCCGCGGAGGCCTTCGCGGCTAGCTCTTCCACAATGGAACGGCCGATCCCGTCGCGACGCCTCTCCGGCAGCACCGAGAACTCGGCGATGCTCCAGCCGCCGTCGAGAACGCGGATCAGGCAGAGGCCGGCGACCTCGCCCTCGGTCTCAATAAGGAACGGCAGGCGTTCGGGTTCCGTCCAGTACGCATCGAAGTAGCGGTATGGCTCAGTGCGGCCGTCGAACTCGAGGAGGTAATCCGCAAGGAGCCGGCGGAGGAGCTCGCGATCGGCCGGCTCGGCGGCCCTCAGGCTCGCCATCTCAGTAGCGGTCGATCTCGACGAGCCGCTCGTCGCTGATCCCGAAGTGGTGCGCGATCTCGTGGAAGACCGTGCGCCGCACCTGGCGGCGGAGCCGTTCGGCGTCGCCGCGCGCCATGCGTACGAGCGGGCCGCTGTAGATCGTGATCTTGTCCGGCAGAACGCCGGCGTAGTACGGCCCGCGCCGTCCCAGTGGGATGCCGTGATAGAGGCCGAGTAGCCGCGCGCCGGGCGGCGGCTCGTCCTCGACGGTCACGGCCACGTTGGACATCAGCTGCGCGATGTCGTCGGGAAGCTCGTCGAGCGCGTCGCTGACGAGCTGCTCGAACGCGTCGGCGCGTGCCTCGTCCGCTGGCAGATCCGGCGAGCCGGTCATCTTCCCGAGTGTAGGGGCAGCGCCTCCAATCCCACCCCACCCAAAGGGGCGGGACCGTGGTCCCTCCGCCCTCGCTTTCGAGCGTATCGCCGACCCCGTCACACCCGGGTCGCATCTTGGTGTCGAGACTGCACGTGCCAAAGGCGCGCACCGCCGAAGCGGCGGCCGCTGCTACGCGGCGCGGCTGGCGGCGCGCGGGGCGCCGTCGTGCGCCGGAAGGTAGAGCCGCTCGACGTAATCCCGCACCATCCGCGCCGTGCCGAAGCGCGGCCCAAGCTCTGCGATCGACTCTCGCATCAGGGCGATCCAGCGCTCCGGTACCCCGTCGGCCCCGCGCTCGTAGTACGCCGGGAGCACTTGCCCCTCGAGGATCGCGAACAGCGCCTCCGCGTCGGCCTCGTCCTGCTCCGCCTCGCTCGCGTCCGCACCTGCATCGCCGACGATCGCGAATCCGACCGCAGGCGAATACGCCTCCGCCCACCAGCCGTCGAGGATCGAGCAGTTGAGGACGCCGTTCAGCGCCGCCTTCATCCCCGACGTTCCCGACGCCTCGAGAGGCCGCCGCGGCGTGTTCAGCCAGACGTCGACGCCCTGCACGAGCCGCCGCGCGAGCGTCATCTCGTAGTCGGAGAGGAAGACGACGCGCCCCGCCGCCGCCGGCTCGCGGGCGAAGTCGACGACCTGCTGGATGACGTCCTTGCCTCCCTCGTCCGCCGGATGCGCCTTCCCCGCGACGAGGATCTGGATCGGCCGCTCCGCGTCCGCCAGCAGCGCCGCCAGCCGCTCGGGCCGGCTGAAGAGGAGGCTCGCGCGCTTGTACGTCGCGAACCGCCGCGCGAACCCGATCGTCAGCACATCCGGATCGAGCGCCTGCGCGCCGCGCGTCGTGACGATGAACTCGAGGAGGCGGTCCTTGGCGGTTCGGTGCGCGGCCCACAGCGACTCCGCCGGCACCTCGCGCGCCCGCGCGAACTGCGGATCCGTGTCGCCAAGCAGCTCCTCGAGCTCGCGGGAGAGCCAGGTTCGCTGGTGGACGCCGTTCGTGATCGACGTGATCGGAACCTCGTCGACCGGACTGCCCGGCCACAGTCCGTGCCACATCTCGCGGGACACCGCGCCGTGTAGCTCCGAGACCCCGTTCGCGTAGCGCGACGTCCGGAGCGCGAACGGCGTCAGCCCGAACAGCTCGTCCTCCGGCGCGACCTTGCCCAAAGCGGCGAACTCGTCCCACTCGAGGCCGCATCGCTCGACGAGCCCCTCGACGTTGCGCTGGACGAGCTCTGGGTCGAACACCTCGTTGCCCGCCGGCACCGGCGTGTGCGTCGTGAAAACGGTCGACTCGCGCAGCTGCTCGAGCGCCTCGCTCGTCCCGACTCCGTCCTCCTCGACGAGCTCGCGCAGCCGCTCGAGCTGGAGGAACGCGGAATGGCCCTCGTTCATGTGGAAGACGGTCGGTGCGAGACCGAGCCGGCGGAGGACGCGGACGCCGCCGACGCCGAGCACGAGCTCCTGCCGGAGCCGATTCTCGCGGTCGCCGCCGTAGAGGATGTCGGTTACGTCGCGCGCCCACGCGGGGTTCCCCGAGACCTTCGTGTCGAGCAAGTAGAGGGAGACGCGGCCGATTCGCGCCCGCCAGACGCCGAGCCGCACCGGCACGAGCTCGCCGCTTTCGTCCGCGAGCTCGACGACGGGGGCCATCGGCACAAGCTCGAGCGGCAGCCGGTTCGCGTCGTTGCGCGGGTATCGCTCCACCTGGCGGTCGGCCGCGTCGAGGCGCTGGCGGAAGTAGCCGCGCCGGTAGAAGAGGCCGACGCCGACCAGCGGGACGCCGAGCTCCGACGCCGCCTTCAGATGGTCGCCGGCGAGGATCCCGAGCCCGCCCGAGTAGACCGGCAGGCTCTCGTCGAGCCCGAACTCGGCGGAGAAGTACGCGACGAGGAAGTCCTCCGGCCGCTCCTGCTCCGTCCACCATGTCTCGTAGCCGCGCTCGCGCGCCAGCCGTCTCTGCACGCGCTCGAGCCGCTCGAGGTACTCGGGCGTAAGCGCGCTCTCGAGATCGTCGTACGTCAACTCGGAGAGAAGTGCGATCGGGTTGGAATGGAGCTCGGCGAAGCGGCGGGGGTTGAGGTCGTCGAAGAGGGCGCGCGCCTCACCGATCCAGGTGAAGGAGAAGTCGCTCGCGATCGGGAGCAGCGCCGCCCGCAGAGTCGCGCCGTCGTGTACCTCAGCCACGACCGGCCACCCTAGCGTCGCGCGTTCGGCGACGCGACAGGTACCTTTCTCCACCCGGAGAGCTTTGACAGGCAGCTTGGCGACCGGGTCAACAAACGCCTAAAGCGCCCGAGAGCGCCGCTCCCGGGCCTGAGAAGGAGAGCAGTGCAGGACACGCGGGAACGGCTCGAATCCATCCTCAGAGAGCGCATCGCCGTCCTCGACGGCTCGTGGGGCGTGCTCATTCAGCGGCAGGTGCGCGGGGAGGAGGCCTACCGCGGCGAGCGCTTCCGCGACCACCCGCGCGACGTCGCCGGCGATCCCGATCTCCTCAACCTGACGCGCCCCGAGGTCGTCCGGGAGATCCACCGCTCGTACTTCGAGGCGGGCGCCGACATCGCCACGACCAACACGTTCACCGCGACGCGGATCGGCCAGGCGGATTACGCGCTGGAGGAGTTCGCGGCGGAGATGTCCTACGAGGGCGCGCGGCTCGCCCGGGAAGTCGCGGACGAGTTCGACGGGCTCGTCGCCGGCTCGGTCGGGCCGCTCAACGTCTCGCTCTCCCTCTCGCCGAAGGTCGACGATCCCGCCTATCGCTCGGCGACGTTCGACGAGGTCGTGGAGACGTACGCGGAGCAGATCCGCGCGCTGCGAGACGGCGGCGCCGACCTTCTCCTGATCGAGACGATCTTCGACACGCTCAACGGCAAGGCGGCGATCTTCGCCGCGCAGGACGCCGCGCCCGAGCTGCCGCTCTGGCTCTCCTTCACTGCGATCGATCGCAGCGGCCGCAACCTCTCCGGCCAGACCGTCGAGGCGTTCTGGATCTCGGTCGAGCACGCTGAGCCGCTCGTCGTCGGCGTCAACTGCTCACTCGGCGCCGCCGAGATGCGGCCGTTCGTCGAGGATCTCGCGCAGATCGCGCCGACCTGGGTCGCGTGCTATCCGAACGCCGGCCTGCCGAACGCGCTCGGCGAGCATGACGAGCAGCCGGAGGACACGAGCCGCTTCCTCGGCGAGTTCGCGCGCGATGGCCTCGTCAATCTCGTCGGCGGGTGTTGCGGCACGACGCCGGAGCACGTCCGCCAAATCGTCGCCGCCGTCGACGGCGTGGCGCCGCGCGAGGTGCCCGCTTCGCGGCACGTGACCCGCTTCAGCGGCCTCGAGCCGTTCGAGCTCCGGCACGACACGGACTCCAACTTCACGCTGATCGGAGAGCGGACGAACATCACCGGCTCAGCCCGCTTCCGCCGCCTCGTCGAGGGAGGCAAGTTCCAGGAGGCGTCCGACGTCGCGCTCGAGCAGGTGCGCGGCGGCGCCAACCTCCTCGACGTGAACATGGACGCCGACCTGCTCGACGGCGAGCAGGCGATGACGACGTTCCTCAACTTCCTCGCCACCGAGCCCGAGGCCGCACGGCTGCCGATCATGGTCGACAGCTCGCGCTGGTCGGTGCTCGAGGCAGGTCTCAAATGCATCCAGGGAAAGGGTGTCGTCAACTCCATCTCGCTCAAGGAGGGAGAGGAGCAGTTTCTCGAGCAGGCGCGGCGCGTGCGGCGCTACGGGGCCGGCGTCGTCGTCATGGCCTTCGACGAGCAGGGCCAGGCAGACACGGTCGAGCGGAAGGTCGCGATCTGCGAGCGCGCCTACACGCTCCTCGTCGAGAAGGCCGGCTTCCCGCCGGAGGACATCGTCTTCGACCCGAACGTTCTCGCCGTCGCGACCGGTATCGAGGAGCATCGAGGCTTCGCCAAGGCGTTCCTCGAGGCGCTGCCGCTGATCAAGGAGCGCTGCCCCGGCGCGAAGACGAGCGGTGGCATCTCCAACCTCAGCTTCGCCTTCCGCGGCAACGACGCCGTGCGCGAGGCGATGCACTCGGCCTTCCTCCTCTACGCGATCCGCGCCGGCCTGGACATGGGGATCGTCAATGCGGGCCAGCTCGTCGTCTACGAGGACATCGGTCCTGAGCTCCTCGAGCTTGTCGAGGACGTGATCTTCGACCGGCGCGAGGACGCGACCGAGCGGCTCGTCGAGTACGCCGGCCGCGTGAGCGGAGAGGGGAAGCGCCGCGAGGTCGACCTCTCCTGGCGTGAGGCGCCGGTCGAGAAGCGGATCGAGCACGCGCTCGTGCACGGCATCGTCGACTTCATCGAGGAGGACACCGAGGAGGCGCGGCAGCGAGCCGAGCGGCCGCTCGACGTGATCGAAGGCCCGCTGATGTCCGGCATGCAGGTGGTCGGCGACCTGTTCGGCGCGGGGAAGATGTTCCTCCCGCAGGTGGTGAAGAGCGCGAGAGCGATGAAGCGCGCGGTCGCCTACCTCGAGCCGTACATGGAGGCCGAGGCGGCGTCCGGCGGCGGCCGCCGCGCCCGCGGCAAGGCGGTGCTCGCGACGGTGAAGGGCGACGTGCACGACATCGGCAAGAACATCGTCGGCGTCGTCCTCGGCTGCAACGACTACGAGATCATCGATCTCGGCGTGATGGTGCCGGCGGAGCGGATCCTCGACACGGCCGTGGAGGAGAACGCGGACGTCGTAGGCCTCTCCGGGCTGATCACCCCGTCACTCGACCAGATGGTCGACGTCGCGCGCGAGATGGAGCGGCGGGGGATGGACCTGCCGCTGTTGATCGGCGGTGCCACGACCTCGCGCCAGCACACGGCGGTGCGGATCGCGCCGGCGTACTCGCAGCCCGTCGTCCACGTTCTCGACGCGTCGCGTGTCGTCGGCGTCGTCTCGTCACTGCTCGAGCCGGAGCGGCGCGCGGCGCTCGACGCCGAAAACCGTGTCGAGCAGGAGCGGCTGCGCGACCTCCACGCCGAGAAGGAGCGGAAGCCACTGCTGCCGCTCGACCGGGCGCGCGCGAATCCGCAGCAGGTGTCCTTCGACGATCTCCCCGTCCCGGAGTTCACCGGGCGGCGAGTCGTCGAGCCCGAGCTCGCGACGCTGCGCCAGTACATCGACTGGCAGTTCTTCTTCCACGCCTGGGAGCTGAAGGGCAAGTACCCCGGGATCCTCGAGGAGCCGGCCGCGCGGGAGCTGTACGACGACGCCCAAAAACTCCTCGACGAGATCGTCGGTAACCGTCTCTTGAAGGCGCAGGGGGTGTTCGGGTTCTGGCCCGCGCACGCGGAGGGAGACGACGTCGTCGCCGGCGACACGCGCTTCTGCCTTCTCCGCCAGCAGACGGATTACGGCGACTCTCGCCCGAACCGCTGCCTTGCCGATTTCGTGGCGCCCGCCGGCGACCATCTGGGGGCGTTCGCGGTCACCGCGGGCATCGGCGCCGACGAGCTCGCCGCCCGCTTCGTAGCGGAGCACGACGACTACCACGCGATCATGGTCAAGGCTCTCGCCGACCGCCTGGCCGAGGCGTTCGCCGAGTACGTCCACGAGGTCGCGCGCCGTGCCTGGTACGAGACGGGGCCGAAGCTCGCTCCCGAACAACTGGTCGGCGAGAGTTTCCGCGGCATCCGGCCCGCGTTCGGGTATCCCGCCTGTCCGGACCACAGCGAGAAGCCGAAGCTCTTCGCGCTGCTCGGGGCGGAGGAGGCCGGGCTCGCCCTCACGGAGACCTTCGCGATGACGCCTGCGGCGAGCGTCAGCGGCATCTACCTAGGGCATCCCGAGGCGCGCTACTTCTCCGTCGGCCGGGTCGATCGCGACCAGGTCGCCGACTACGCCGTCCGCAAGGGCGTCATCTTGACGGAGGCCGAGCGCTGGCTTCGGCCGAACCTCGCCTACGAGCCTGCAGGTGACGAGGAGAGCGCGGAGAAAGTCTCCTCGGTTTCTTAAGGAACCTGAGCTATCCTCGATCGAGGCGCCAGGGTGGCGCCAATCTCGTATGCGGACGACTCTGAAGCGTGGAATCGGACGGGCCGGCGGCCTCAGCGGCAACGGCCAATCCGGCTCGCCGCCGGTGCTGAGCACCGTCACGCGCTACAAGCCGCCGGGCAATTCGAAGCGGCCGCTCGTCGGGCAGATCCTCCGCGGCGTCGGCTGGTTCGCCCTCGTCCTGCTCGTGGTCGGCGCCGGGATCGGTGGCGGCATCTACCTCTATGGGCACGAGAGCCTTAACGCGATCAAGCCGACGAAGGGGACGAGGCTGGCGACAAAGAAGCTCTCCGTCGTGCTGCCGGGCCACGCCGCGATCGCGCTCATCGCCGGCTACGACCATCGCGCGGGCACCGGCACGAACGCGTACGCGGGCTCGAACTCCGACACGCTGATGCTCGTCCGCGCCGACCCTGTCACCCACACGCTCTCGCTGCTCTCGTTCCCACGTGACCTGAACGTCAGCATCTACTGCAAGGGCGACACCGTCTCGACGTCGGACAGGATCAACGCCGCGTGGGCGGTCTGCGGCAGCAACGGCGGCCCGCTAGCCGCGGTCGACACGATGGAGCACCTGACCGGGCTGCACATCAACTACCTGATCACCCTCGACTTCCGGGCCTTCAAGCAGGTCGTCAACCGCCTGCACGGCGTGTACATGAACGTCGACCGCCAGTACTACAACCCGCTTCACACCGGCTATTCGGCGATCAATCTCCACCCCGGCTACCAGAAGCTCGACGGCGGCCAGGCGCTCTCCTACGTCCGCTTCCGCCACCTCGACTCGGACATCTACCGCAACGGCCGCCAGCAGCTCTTCATGCAGGCGCTCAAGAGCCGGATCAGGTCTGAGATCTCGCTCTCGAACCTCTTCGTGATCCCGAAGCTGATCGGCGCAATCAAGGGCAACCTCGAGGTCGGGAAGGCGGGCGGCGGCGCAGTGACGCTCGGGGAGATCAACTCGTATCTCGGCCTCGCGGACACCCTGCCGCCGGGTCACCTCGTGCGGAACTCGATCCCGATCGGCGACCTGAACACGTACATCGTCGGCGGCGCGGACGAGTTGCAGGCATCGCCCGGGGCGATCGCAGCCGCTGTGCAGCGCTTCCTCCATCCGGTCGTGCCGGTCGTGCACGTCAAGAAGAGCGGCGGCGGGAAGCACGCGAAGAAGCCGGCGCGTAAGGACATCTCGGTCCTCGTCCTCAACGCGGGGAACGTGACGGGCGAAGCCGCGAACACGACGTACCTCCTCAAGAAGAACGGCTTCGCGACCACGAAGCTCCCGAACTCGACGCCGGCCAACGCGCCGAAGGTCACGCACGCGACGGTCGTCTACTACAACGCGCAGCAGGCGAAGGCGAAGCAGGCTGCGCAGGAGCTCGCGCCGTTCTTCGGCTCGTGCGCGCGTGTGGCGCCGATGACGTCGGCGATCGGAGCGTTGGCGCGGCAGGCGCACGATCCGCTCACGGTCGCCGCGGTCGGGACGTGCTTCAGCGGCAAGCTCACGCTGCCGAGCACCTCGACCAAGCCGGCCGGATCGACGGTCCCGCCGCAGGTGCAGGACGGCCTCCCAGTGACGCTGTCGGCGATCCGCGCGGAGAACGGGCCGGCCCACTTCCCGCTCATGGTTCCGGGGAAGGTCGCGCTTGGATCGTCCATCTCGACGGGCGAGGGAGTCCGCCTCTTCAACCCCCTGCGTGGCAAGCAGGAGCTCGCGCTCACGTTCAACCTCAACGGCGGGGTCGACTACTGGCAGATCGAGGAGTCGGACTGGAGCTCGGCGCCGATCCTCGGGAGCCCGACCGACGTGATCCGCTATCACCGCGAGAAGCTCTACGTCTACACGTCGGGCGGACAGATCCAGATGGTCGCGATCCGGACTCCGAAGGACGCCTACTGGGTCATCAACACGATCCTCAACGACCTCTCGAACTCGACGATGCTCGCGATCGCCGAGAGCCTCAAACCGCTGGGCTCTTGATCCACGGATTACGCTAGGGCCGTGGCGCGGATCGCGATCTTCGGGGCCGGTTACGTCGGTCTCGTCACCGGCGCGTGCTTCGCCGACCTTGGCCACGAGGTCGTCGTTCGCGACATCCTGCCGGAGCGGATCGAGCGGCTTCGCGACGGCGAGGTGCCGATCTACGAGCCCGGCCTCGACGACGTGCTCGCCCGCAACCGCGAGCGGATCTCGTTCACGCTCGACGTGCGGGAGGCGGTCGAGGGGGCGGAGTTCCTCTACGTCGCCGTCGGGACGCCGCCGACGTACGCCGGCGACGCTGATCTCTCCGCCGTCTGGACGGTGATCGACGAGCTCCCCGATGACGCGCGCGCGACGGTCGTCATGAAATCCACCGTTCCCGTCGGGACAGGCGAGAAGGTTCGCGCCGCGCTCGACGCGCGCGGCCTCGACGCGGTCGGCTACGCCTCGAACCCGGAGTTCACAGCGGAGGGCACGGCGGTGCGCGACTTCATGGAGCCCGACCGGATTGTGGTCGGCGCCTTCGACGAATCCGACGGCGACGCGGTCGAGGCGCTCCACGCAGGAATCGATGCGCCGGTCGTCCGCGCGGACGTCAACTCCGCGGAGATGATCAAGCTCGCCGCGAACGCGTTCCTCGTCACGCGCATCAGCTTTATCAACGAGATCGCGAACGTCTGCGAACTCGTCGGCGCGGACGTCCTGCACGTCGCGAAAGGGATCGGCCTCGACCACCGGCTCGGCCCGCATTTCCTTCGCGCCGGCCTCGGCTGGGGCGGCTCGTGCTTCCCGAAGGACTCGCTCGCGCTCAAGCAGCTCGCGGCGAACTCGGGCTACCACTTCCAGCTCCTCAACGCCGTGATCGAGGTCAACGAGCTGCAGAAGCGCCGCGTCCTCAACAAGCTGGAGCGGCACCTCGGCAAGCTGCGGGGGAAACGGATCGCGCTGCTCGGCCTCGCCTTCAAGCCGAACACCGACGACATGCGCGAGGCGCCGTCGCTCGTTCTCGCCTCGAGGCTGATCGCCGAGGGCGCGGAGGTGCGCGGCTGGGATCCGGTCGCGCGTCCCGAGCTGCAGGGAGTCGAGCTCTGTGCCACGCCACTCGAAGCGGTCAGCGGCGCCGATGCCGCCGTGATTGTCACCGAGTGGCCGCAGCTCCTCGAGTTCCCGAGCGAGGAAGCCCGGCAGGCAATGCGGCATCCGCTGATCGTCGACGGGCGCAACCTCCTCGATCCGGCCACGGTGCGCGCGCTCGGTTTCGCCTACGAGGGGACGGGCCGGCGCATCTCGGCGACGGACGTTCTGCCCGAGATCGCCGAGCGCGAGCCGGAGACGAGCGAGTAGTGGAAGCGCTCCTCCTTGCGGGCGGGAAAGCGGAACGGCTGGGCGAGGCGGCTCAGGGACTCCCGAAGCCGCTCGTCCCGGTCGCCGGCTATCCGCTCGCGGAGTACACGGTCGCGCGGCTCGTCGACGCCGGCGTGACGCGCGTCATCGTCGCGTGTCGTGGCGGCGACGAGGAGATATTCCTCAACGCGCTCGCGGGACTCGGTGCGGAGATCGACGTCGTGGGGGAGGAGGAGCCGCTTGGGCGCGGCGGCGGCCTGCGCCTCGCTGCCTCTCGTCGCGCGGAACGCGGCGCGGTGCTCGCGCTCAACGGCGACGAGATCCTCGACGTCGACTTCGGAGCGCTGCTCGCCGACCACGAGCGTGGCGGCGTGGCGGCGACGATCGTCGTCGCGCAGGTGAACTCGCCCTTCGGAGTAGTGGACGTCGAGGACGACGGGACGGTCACGGGCTTCCGCGAGGCGCCCAAGCTCGAGCACTGGGTCAACTCCGGCGTCTACGTCCTCGGCGACGAAGCGCTCGCGCTGCTGCCGGAGAAGGGCGACCACGAGCAGTCCACCTTCCCGCAGCTCGCGGGCGCGGGCCGCCTGCGCGCCTATCGCCACGACGGCGTCTGGCTGACGGTCAACACGCCGAAGGATCTGCGCCGCGCGACGGAGTTCATGGACGCGCACCCCGACTGGAAGCCGCACAGGCAACTCGCATGAGCATCGACTCTCCGAATTACGGCTCGCTCGACCGCTTCTCGTTCGATGCGCGCCGGGTCGAGAAGCCCTGGGGCTGGGAGCTGATCTGGGCGGACACCGACGCGTACGTCGGGAAGATCCTGTTCGTCCGCGCGGGCGAGTCGCTGTCCCTCCAGTTCCATCGCGAGAAGGACGAGAGCTGGTACGTGGAGAGCGGGCGCGCGCGGCTCGAGCTCGGCGAGGTGGGGCAGGAGGCGCTCGACGAGGGAATCGTCACGGCCGGCGCCTGCTTCCACTACCGGCCGGGCACCGTCCACCGCGTCACTGCGCTCGACGACACGACCATCCTCGAGGTCTCGACGCCGCATCTCGACGACGTCGTCCGGCTCGAGGACAAATACGGGCGTGAAGGCACCAGCGCAGCCTGAGCGGGTCCTCCGCTGGGACGGCTGCGTCAACGTCCGCGACCTCGGCGGACTGCCGCTCGCCGACGGCGGCGAGACGGCGTACCGCGTGGTCGTCCGCGCCGACGCGCTGCCCCTGCTGACCGCGGCGGGCCGCCAAGCGCTCGTCGACTACGGCGTCTCGCTCGTCGTCAACCTCCGTCCGCAGCGCGAGGACGACGAGGACGCGATGGACGCCCTGCCCGTCCCGGTCGTCCGCCTGGCGATGGATCCGCGGCCTGTGGCGGCCGCCTGGGAATGGCCGACGATGCGGGAGGCGTACCTCGGCCTCGCCGATCACTACCGCGCCGAGCTCGCGCAGGCGTTGACCCTGCTCGGCGACGCCGAGCCTCCGGCTGCGATCCATTGCGCCGGCGGCCGGGACAGGACGGGCATCGCGTGCGGGATGGCCTTGTGGCTTGCCGGCGTGGAGCCGGACGCGATCGCCGCCGATCACGCGCTGAGCGACGTGCATCTCGCCGAGCGCAGTGCGAACTGGCTCGCCCAGTCGGCCGACGAGGCGGAGCGCGAGCGGCGGGAACGCGTCATCCAGCCGCCGGGCCGGACGCTCGTCGAGGTGCTCGAAGAGATCGAGGCGACCGAAGGGATCCGCATGCTGCTTCTCTCCGCCGGCGCCGACGAAGCCGCGCTCGACCGGCTCGTAGCGCGGCTGCGAGGAGAGGCATGAGCGAGCCGGAGAAGGTCCGCGAGCAGTACGCGACGAACGCGAACCTCCGCTCGAGGATCGCGCTCCACGACCGCTACTCCCGCTCGCCCGTCCACTACCCGCTCTGGATATTCGACGGCTACGCGTTCGGCGACGACGCGGACGTGCTCGAGGTCGGCTGCGGCGGCGGGAACATCTGGCACGAGAACCTCGACCGCATCCCGCCGGGCTGGCGCCTCACGCTCACCGATTTCTCCCCGGGCATGGTCGACGCGGCGCGCGCGGTGCTCGGCGACCGCGCCGAGTACGCGGTCGCGGACGTACAGGAGCTGCCGTTCGCCGACGCCTCGTTCGACGCCGTGATCGCGAACCACATGCTCTTCCACATCGAGGATCGCTCGCGCGCGCTCGCCGAGCTCGCGCGTGTCCTCCGTCCGGGCGGGACGTTCCGCGCGACGTCGATCGGCTTGGACCACCTGCGCGAGTTGCGCGAGCTCGTGCCGCCGCCGCCCGACAGCCAGTGGGCGAAGACGCGCGAACGCTTCACGATTGAGCAGGTTGCCGAGGAGCTCGCGCCGTTCTTCGTCGGCGTCGAGGTCGAGCCTGTTCCCGGCCCGCAGGACATGGAAGTGACGGAGCTCGAACCGCTGCTCGACTTCGTCCGCTCGCGCGGCGACGTGAGCGAGGCAGAGCTCGAGCCGCTCCGCCAGGTGGCGGAGAAGGACATCGCGGCGCAGGGGTACTTCCGCGTCTCCCGGGCCTCCGCCCGCGTACGCGCCGACAAGCCTTGACACAACTCTGTTAAGGTCGGCGGGATGGACGCGCTCCAGGTCGGCCACGCCGCTGCCCATACGGGTTGGTCGGCGCGCATGCTCCGCTACCTCGAGCAGGCCGGACTCGTCCTCCCATCCCGCAACGCCGTCGGCTACCGCCAGTACGGGCTGCGTGAGCTGAACCAACTCCGCTCGCTCGCCGAGCTGCGGAACCGCTTCGGCCTCGGCATCGGCGACCTCGCCTTCGCCGTCCGCCTGCGCCGCGAGCCTGAGCTCCGCGCCGCGGTCGACGGCTGGCTCGCCGGCATCGACGATTCCTCCTGGGTCGAGTGGGAGCAGCGCAAGCACGAACGACTTCTCGCCGCATAACGAAAGGAACAGATGGCAGCAACACAGCGCTACGACGTAAAGGATCTCGCCCTCGCCGAAGAGGGCAAGCGGCGGATCGAGTGGGCCGACCGGCAGATGCCGGTGCTCGCGGCGATCCGGGAGCGCTTCGAGCGCGAGCAGCCGCTCTCCGGCTACCGCATCGCGGCCTGTCTCCACGTGACGACCGAGACCGCGAACCTGATGCGGACGCTGAAGGCAGGCGGCGCCGACGTCGTCCTCTGCGCGTCCAATCCTCTGTCGACGCAGGACGACGTCGCCGCGGCGCTTGTCTCCGAGTTCGACATCTCCGTCTTCGCGATCAAGGGCGAGGACAACGACACGTACTACGCCCACATCGAGGCGGCCGTCGACCACAAGCCGCACTTCACGATGGACGACGGCGCCGACGTGATCGGCGTCCTCCACTCCGCGCGCCGCGAGCAGCTCGGCGAGATCATCGCCGGCACGGAGGAGACGACCACCGGCGTGATCCGGCTCAAGGCGCTCGAGGCGGAGGGCAAGCTCGGCTTCCCGATCGTCGCCGTCAACGAGGCGATGACGAAGCACATGTTCGACAACCGCTACGGCACGGGGCAGTCGACGATCGACGGGATCATCCGCGCGACGAACGTCCTCCTCGCCGGCAAGCGCTTCGTCATCTGCGGCTACGGCTGGGTCGGGCGCGGTGTCGCGTCGCGGGCACGCGGGATGGGCGCGCAGGTGATCATCACCGAGGTCGATCCGCTCAAGGCACTCGAGGCGCTGATGGACGGCTACGAGGTGCTCTCGCTCGAGCGGGCCGCCGAGATCGGCGACATGTTCTGCACCGCGACGGGTGACAAGCACGTCATCGCGAAGGCGCACATGGAGCGGATGAAGGACGGCGCGATCCTCGCCAACACCGGCCACTTCAACGTCGAGATCGAGATCCCGGCGCTGCGCGAGATGGCGGTCGAGTCGAGGAAGGCACGCGAGTTCGTCGAGGAGTTCACGCTCGCCGACGGACGGCGGCTCTACCTCATCGCCGACGGCCGGCTCGTGAACCTGTCCGCTGCCGAGGGCCATCCGGCGCTCGTCATGGACATGTCGTTCGCGAACCAGGCACTGTCGCTCGAGTACGCGTCGCGCCACGCCGGCGAGCTCGAGCACAAGGTCTATCCGGTGCCGCCGGAGATCGACGCCGAGATCGCGCGCCTCAAGCTCGCGACGATGGGCGTCGACATCGACACGCTCACCGAGGAGCAGGAGCACTACCTCGCCTCCTGGGACGAGGGGACCTGAGCCAGGCTCTCGAGCCTGAGCAGATCGTTCGGTTGGAGGAGGACGGCCCGGCGGTCGTTCTCCTCGACCAGCGGCGCCTGCCGCACGAGGTCGTCGAGCTGCGTTGCGGCACGGCGGCCGAAGTGGCCGACGCGATCCGGGAGATGGCGATTCGCGGCGCGCCGGCGATCGGTATCGCCGCCGCGTACGGGATGGCGCTCGCCTCGCTCCGTGGCGACGACCTCGCCGAGGCGGAACGCGTCCTCGCCGCCTCCCGCCCGACGGCCGTCAACCTGCCGTGGGCGCTTGCCGAAATGCGCCCCCACGCAACGGTGGAGAGGGCTCGCATGCTGCATGAACAAGAGGTCGAGCGTTGCCGGCAGATGGCCACCCACGCCGCCGAGCTCTTCCAGCCCGGCACGCGAGCGCTGACACACTGCAACGCCGGCGGCCTCGCGACCGGCGGGTACGGCTCCGCGGTCGGCGCTCTCCGCGCCGCCTGGGAGCGCGGCTTGCTCGAGCGTGTCCTCGTCGACGAGACGCGTCCGCTGCTGCAGGGCTCGCGGCTCACAGCGTGGGAGCTCGAGCAGGCGGAGATCCCGCATGCCGTGATTGCCGACTCCGCGGCCGGCTCGCTCATGGCCCGCGGCGAAGTCGACCTCGTCGTCACCGGCGCCGACCGGATCGCGGCGAACGGCGACACCGCCAACAAGATCGGGACATACTCGCTCGCGGTGCTCGCCGCCCACCACGACATCCCGTTCTACGTCGTCGCGCCGACTTCGACGCTAGACCGCGCGACGCCCGACGGCTCCGGCATTCCGATCGAGGAGCGCGACCCGACCGAGCTGACCGACCGTTTCCCCGCCCGCAATCCCGCCTTCGACGTCACGCCGGCTGCGCTGATCACCGCGATCGTCACCGAGCGGGGAGTCCGCCGTCCGCCGTACGCGGAGTCGCTCAAGTGAAGGCCGTCCTCCTCGCGGCCGGCTATGCGACCCGGCTGCGCCCGCTCACCGACGACCTGCCGAAGCACCTCCTGCCGGTCGGCGGCCGCCCGATGCTCGACTGGGTGCTCGACCGCGTCCGCGAGCTCGAGGAGGTCGACGGAATCCACCTCGTCACGAACAGCCGCTTCGCCTCCGAGTTCACGGCCTGGGCGGAGCCGAACGGTGTCTTCGTCCACGACGACGGCACGACGTCGAACGAGGATCGCCTCGGCGCAGTCGGCGACCTCCGCCTCGTGATCGAGCGCGGTGGGCTCGACGGGGAGGAGCTGCTCGTTCTCGCGGGCGACAACCTCTTCGACTTCTCCGTCCGGGACTACGCGGCCTGGTGGCGCGCAAAGCCGCAGCCTGCAAGCGCGGTGCCGCTGCACGACGTCGGCGACCTCGAGCTCGCGACGCACTACGGGATCGCGGAGATGGACGCGGACGAGCGCATCGTCAGCTTCGTCGAAAAGCCGAGCGAGCCGGCCTCGACCCTCGCCGCGACGCTCATCTATCTCCTGCCGCCCGCGCACGTCCGGCTCGTCGCCGACTACCTCGCAGAAGGCCACAGCCCTGACAACGCCGGCAGCTTCCTCGGCTGGCTGGCCCACAGCGAGCCGGTCTTTGGTTACCGCTTCGCCGGCCACTGGTACGACATCGGGAACCGCGACCAGCTGCTCGAAGCGGACAACCGGCTGCGCCGCGACGCCGGGCAGCCGGAACGCGAGTCGTACAGCCTGGACTGAGTCGGCACGAAGCCGGCACATCTTCGCGCCTAGCGTCGAGGGATGCTCGACCTGCTCCTGCCGCAGCGCTGTGTCGTCTGCGAGCGCGGCGGGAGCCAGCTCTGCGCGGACTGCCGCGACGCGCTGCGACGGCTCGAGCCGCCGCTCTGCGCGCGCTGTGGCGCGCCGACGGCGTGGCCCGTAGAGCGCTGCCGCGAGTGCGCGGGGAGGAGGATCGCCTTCGCGAGCGCCCGCGCCGCCATTGCCTATGACGACGCGGCGCGCCGGCTCGTCCACTCCTGGAAGGAGCGCGGGCTGCGGCGACTCGCGACCGAAGCGGCCGCGCTCTTGGCGGAGCAACTCGCCCCGCGTTCGGTCGACGTCGTCACGTTCGTCCCTGCGGACCGCACGCGGAAGCTCGAGCGCGGGCACAACCCGGCGGAGCGCCTCGCGCGCGAGCTCGCGCTCGCGTGGGAGTTGCCGTGCGAGCCGCTTCTCGAGCGCCGGCGCGGCGAGCGCCAGCGTGGCCGTTCGGCCGAGGAGCGCCGCTCCATGCGCGGCGCCTTCCGCAGCACGACCGCCGTGCCCCGCCGGGTGGCGCTGATCGACGACGTCTACACAACCGGAGCGACTGCCTCCGCCGCGTCCACCGCGCTCCGCGCCGCCGGCGCGCGTCACGTCGAGGTCGTGACCTTCGCGCGGACTCTCCTCCGGCACTAGCCTTAGGGCAGAGGAATCCGACCAGGGGAGGCGTCCGATGCAGCTTCACGTCAAGGGTAAGAACCTCGAGGTGAACGACTCCATCCGGAACTACGCCGAGCGCAAGCTCCGCAAGCTCGAGCGACGCGTCCATGACACGACGGTCGTCGAGGTCGAGCTCGCGGTCGAGAAGAATCCATCCATCGCCGACTCCCAGGTCGCGGAGGCCACCGTCCACGTCAAGGGGCGGACGCTCCGCGCGAGGGAGACCGCCCGCGACATGAAGTCCGCGATCGACGAGCTCGCCGACAAGCTCGTGCGCCAGGTGCACGATCTCCAGGACAAGAAGGTCCGCGGCCGCAAGCACGTCGAGGACGTGGAGCTGGAGGCGCCCGCCGACGTGGACTCCCCAGACGCCTAGTGGCGCTCTTCCGCAAGCGCGAGACCTACAACGAGCAGATGCTTCGCGAGGCGGGGCTGGATCGCGTCGTCTTCAACACGCCGCAGCCCGAGCCACCGCAACAGGAGGCCGAGCCGCCGCCGTTTCGACTGGATCGCGGCCTCCCGATGGACCGCGGCGTCCCCCGCGACTGGGACGCGGCGACGACTGCGACGGCGTCTGGCCTGGTCGGCGACCGCGTCGCCTTCGTGACCCTCCCGAACGGAGACCTGATCGTCTCCGAACAGGAGGGGAACGGCGACCTCTCGCCCTTCGCCGATGCGATCGAGCAGCACGTCACGGTCCCGTACCGCGCGGTCGCCATCCGCCAGAGCGGCGATCTCTGGGGCATCGGCGCGAAGCAGATCGAGGTCGTGAGCTTCGAGTTCCCGGAGGCGGACGAGCTCGAGCTGTCGCAGAACGACGGCGTGAGCGAGCTCCGCGTCGACGGCGAGCCGAGCGGCGCCGTGACCCCGGTCGAGCTGCAACGGCTCGGAGAACGTGCCGGAACCGAGTTCTGCGTGAATGCGAACCGCATCGACGGCGACTCCTGGGAGGCCCGGGTCTCCCCGCTCTAGCCCGCTACCCTAGGTCGTATGGCCCAGCAGCTGGGAGGCATGGAGAAGGTTCTGCGCGTCGGCGAGGGACGGCGCATGAAGCGGCTGCAGGAGCAGGCCGCCTACATCACGACGCTCGAGCCGCAGTACGAGAAGCTCTCCGACGCCGAGCTGCAAGGTCTCACGGCCGCGTTCCGGCAGCGGCTCGCGAACGGCGAGAGCCTCGACGAGCTCGTCTTCGACGCGTTCGCCGCCGTCCGGGAGGCCCGCAAGCGCGCCTCCGACCAGCGGATGTTCGACGTCCAGCTGATGGGCGGGATCGTCCTCCACGAGGGCGACATCGCCGAGATGAAGACCGGCGAGGGGAAAACCTTCGTCGCGAGCCTCGCGCTCTACCTCAACGGCCTCACCGGCCTCGGCACCCACCTCGTCACCGTCAACGACTACCTGGCGCAGCGCGACGCCGACTGGAACCGCCCCGTCTTCGAGTCGCTCGGGATGACGGTCGCGTCCCTCGAGAACATGCAGCCGTTCGAGGCCAAGAAGCTGGCCTACGCGGCCGACGTCACGTACGGGACGAACTCGGAATTCGGCTTCGACTACCTCCGCGACAACATGGCCGTCTCGCTCGAGGCGTGCGTTCAGCGCGGCCACGTCTTCGCGATCGTCGACGAGGTCGACTCGATCCTGATCGACGAGGCGCGGACGCCGCTGATCATCTCCGGCGAGCCCGAGACCGCGGCGCAGATCTACTACGACTTCGCGCGCATCGCGACGCAGCTGGAGGGCTTCCGCTCGACGCCCGGCGACCCGAAGGGCGCCGCGATCGACGCGGGCGCCGACTACGAGTACGACGAGAAGTTCAAGACCGTCGGCATCCTCGAGCAGGGCGTCGCCAAAGTCGAGCGCGCGCTGCGGATCGAGAACCTCTACGCGCCGCAGAACACGCAGCTCGTCAACCACCTGATCCAGTCCCTGAAGGCGCAGTCGCTCTACCACCTCGACGTCGAGTACGTGATCCAGGACGGCGAGGTGAAGATCGTCGACGAGTTCACCGGCCGGATCATGGAAGGGCGCCGCTGGAGTGAGGGCCTCCACCAGGCGGTCGAGGCGAAGGAGGGCGTGAAGATCCAGGAGGAGTTCCAGACGATGGGGACGATCACCCTCCAGAACTACTTCCGCCTCTACGAGAAGCTCGCCGGCATGACCGGCACCGCGAAGACCGAGGAGAAGGAGTTCGTCGAGATCTACGACCTCACCGTCGTCGAGATCCCGACCAACGTCGTGGTCTCGCGCGCTGACGAGAACGACTTCGTCTTCAAGTCGAAGGAGGGAAAATTCGCCGCCGTCGTCCGCGACATCGAGGAGCGCGCGGAAAAGGGCCAGCCCGTCCTCGTCGGCACGATTGCCGTCGAGACCTCCGAGTACCTCTCCCAGCTTCTGACGCGGAAAGGGATCAAGCACAACGTTCTCAACGCGAAGGAGCACGCGCGCGAGGCCGAGATCATCAAGGACGCGGGCCAGCGCAGCGCGGTGACGATCGCGACGAACATGGCCGGCCGCGGCGTCGACATCAAGCTCGGCGAGGGTGTGCTCGAGGCCGGCGGGCTCTACGTCCTCGGCACCGAGCGCCACGAGTCGCGCCGGATCGACAACCAGCTGCGCGGCCGCTCCGGCCGTCAGGGCGATCCCGGCGAGACGCGCTTCTACCTTTCGGGTGAGGACGACCTCGTCCGCCTTTTCGCCGGCGACCGGATCAAGGGGGTCATGGAGCGTTTCAAGATCCCGGACGACCAGCCGATGGAGGCGAAGATCCTCTCCCGGCAGATCGAGGGCGCGCAGAAGAAGGTCGAAGAGCAGAACTTCGTGATGCGCAAGAACGTCCTCAAGTACGACGACGTCCTCAACCGGCACCGCCAGCGGATCTACGAGCAGCGCCGCCAGGTGCTCGAGGGCGAGGACCTCTCCGAGCAGATCAGGGTCTGGATCGACGACGTGATCGAGGACACCGTCGCCGTCTTCACCGAGGATGAGTACGAGAAGGACTGGGATCTCGAGGCGCTCACGAACGCGATGGCCGGGCTCTACCAGACCGAGATCACGGCGGCGGAGCTGCGCGAGGACGTCGGGCACGTCTCGCGCGAGGCACTGGTCGAGGAGTTCCAGGCCGACGCGCGCGACGAGTACACGGCGAAAGAGGAGGAGTTCGGCGCCGACCTGATGCGCGAGCTCGAGCGGTTCGTCGTCCTCCAGGTCGTCGACGTCCGCTGGCGCGAGCACCTCGAGAACATGGAGGCGCTCCGCGAGGGCATCCACCTGCGCGGGATGGCGCAGAAGGACCCGCTCGTGGAGTACACGGCGGAGGGCGAGCGGATGTTCACCGACCTCGGTCGCGCCATCCGCAGCGAGGTCGTGCTCCACCTCTTCCACGCCGAGCTCGCGCCCGAAGAGGCGCAGCAGCAGCTCGCGCAGTCACAGACGGCGAACGGGGACATCCACTACGAGCACGAGACCGCGTCCGGTGCAGAAGTGATCGACGCGGCGCTCGGAGGCGGCGGACTCGCAGCGGCGCCTGCAGCCGTCGGCGTCGCCGCGCAGACGATCCACGCAAGCGAGCACGAGAAGCTCGGCCGCAACGACCCGTGCTGGTGCGGGAGCGGCAAGAAATTCAAGAAGTGCCACGGGGCCTAGCTCGCGAGTCCTGCGGACTCGCTCGCTGAGTGAAGGAACTCCGGCGCGGAAGAGCGCGGTCTTCCGCGCCTTCGTACTGACTGCTCGTTTCCCGCCGCGGCGGGCGCCTGCGGCGCGCGCCGGGGAGCGGGGAAGCCTGCGGCTAAGTCGCCGCTGCGCGGCTGTCTTAGCCTCCGGCCAAGATCGCATCAGGCGAGAGTCGAGACTCGCGCAAGCGACGGAGGCCCTGCATTGACGAGAGCCTGCGCGGGGCCTTGCCCTACGATGAGGCCCGCGATGGCCGACGAGATTCAGATCCCGCTTTCCGAGCAGCTCGAGGAGATCGGGGCCCAGCTCGACTGGGTCCGTGGTTACCTTTGACCCCGCTTCGCTGAAGGCTCGTCTCGCCGAGCTCGAAACCGAGCTCAACAAACCCGATTTCTGGAACGACCAGCAGCGCGCGGCGCGTCTGAGTGCCGAGCACCAGCGTGGCCAGCGGAAGCTCGAGCGCTACGACGCGCTTGTCTCCAGCGTCGAGTTCCTGCAGGAAGGCGCCGGCTCGTTCCCGGAGGAGGAGCTCGTGCCGGTGCTCCGCGAGGTCCAGGGCGAGCTCGGACGCCTGCAGGAGGACGCGCTCTTCTCCGGCGAGTACGACGCGGGCGATGCCGTCCTGGCGATCCAGGCCGACGCGGGCGGCACCGACGCCCAGGACTGGGCGGAGATCCTCCTCCGCATGTACCTCCGCTGGGCCGAGCAGCGCGGCTTCAAGACCGAGGTCATCGACCAGAGCCCAGGGGAGGAGTACGGGATCAAGTCGGCGACGGTCACGGTCCGCGGCGAGAACGCTTACGGGATCCTCAAGGCGGAGCGCGGCAAGCACCGGCTCGTCCGTCTCAGCCCGTTCGACCAGGCGAACCGCCGCCACACGAGCTTCGCGCAGGTGATCGTCGCGCCGCTGCTCGACGAGGCGGCCGCCGTCGAGATCGACGACGACGACATCCGCATCGACACGTTCCGCTCCTCGGGCGCCGGCGGCCAGCACGTCAACAAGACCGACTCCGCCGTCCGCATCACACACATGCCGAGCGGCATCGTCGTCTCCGTCCAGAACGAGCGGAGCCAGGCGGCGAACAAAGAAACGGCGATGAAGATCCTGCGCTCGCGGCTCGCTGAGAAGGCGGAGGCCGAAAGGGAGTCCGAGCTCGCGCGCGAGCGCGGCGGCGTCTCGATGGGCTTCGGTGGCAGCGCGGTGCGCAGCTACGTCCTCCACCCGTACACGCAGGTCAAGGACGCGCGCACCGGCTTCGAGGTCGGAAACGCGCAGGGCGTCCTCGACGGCGACCTCGACGGCTTCATCCGCGCATATCTCCTCCAGACGGCAGGAGACGCTCAATAACGGCCGAAATCCGCGCTAGAGTGGTGACTCCTCCGCCACTCTGACCCGGCGCTCTAGAGCCGGATTCACGACGTGACAGACCTGCAGCTGGAAACATCCTTGGTAGCCGAATCCATGTTGGATCGGGACGACCGCCGACCCGCCGCGACGGGATCGATGATCGTCTTCGAGGACGTCTCGAAGACCTACGAGCCGGACGTCACCGCGCTCGACCGGGTCAGCTTCGGGATCGACAAGGGCGAGTTCGTCTTCATCGTCGGCGCCTCGGGCTCCGGCAAGACGACGCTCGTTCGGCTCCTCCTCAAGGAGCTCGAGCCGTCGAGCGGCAAGATCATCGTCGGCGGCCGCGACCTCGGACGGCTACAGCACACGAAGGTGCCGCTGCTGCGGCGGAACATCGGCTGCGTCTTCCAGGACTTCAAGCTCCTGCCGAGCCGGACAGCGGCCGAGAACGTCGCCTACGCGCTCAAGGTGCAGGGCGAGAGCCGCGCCTCGATCCGGCGCAAGGTGCCCGAGGTGATGACGATGGTCGGGCTCGCGAACAAGATGAATTCCGTTCCGGATGAGCTGTCGGGCGGCGAGCAGCAGCGTGTCTCGATCGCGCGCGCCGTCGTCAACCACCCGCCGCTGCTCGTCTGCGACGAGCCGACCGGGAACCTCGACCCGGACACGAGCGTCGGGATCATGCAGCTCCTCTACCGGATCAACCGCGCCGGCACGACGATCCTCATGGTCACCCACGACCGCGAGATGGTCGACAAGATGCGCAAGCGCGTGATCGCGCTCGAGGACGGGCGGCTCGCCCGCGACGAGCGGCGCGGCGGGTACACGAGCGAATGAGCCGCGTCAGTCTCCTCCTCTCGGAGTCGTGGTCGTCGATCAGGCAGAACCTTTCGACGACGGCCGCCGCGACGATGACCGTCCTGATCGGGATGTGCCTGCTCGGGCTGTTCATCGCGCTCGGTTCGTGGGTGCTCTCCTGGAGCAACCACATCCAGAAGGAACTGAAGGTGCAGGTCTACTTCTGCACCACCGCCTCGATGCCCGACTGCTCGGCCGACGCCACGCCTGCGCAGGAGCACGCGGTCGGCCGCGCGCTGCGCAACAGCCCGCACGTCGGGAAGGTGATCCGCGTTTCGAAGGCCCAGGGCCTTGCGCAGGAGAAGAAACTGGACCCTCAACTCTTCGCCGTGACGCTCACCTCGAACCCGTTGCCGGACAAGTTGGTCGTGACAACGACCTCGGCCAAGTACACGCCGACGCTCGGCAAAGCGGTCTGTGCGGCCCACTACAGCGGCGTTGAGGCGTGCCCGGCTGCGGGTTCCAGCCATTACGGCGACGCAGGCGGTGTGCAGTGGGGGAGCACGATCACGAGGCGGGTGCTGACGATCGGGAAGGTGATCTCGCTGGTCTTCCTCATCGCGGTCGTCCTGCTCGTGATCGCCTCGACACTGCTGATCGCGAACACGATCCGGCTCTCGATCTTCGCGCGGCGACGGGAGATCGAGGTCATGAAGCTCGTCGGCGCGTCGAACTGGTTCATCCGTGGGCCGTTCATGCTCGAAGGGCTGCTCTGCGGGCTCGCGGGGTCGCTGCTCGCCGTCGTTCTGCTCCTCCTCGGGAAGTCGCTTGTCCTGCCGACCGTGCTCGGCCATATCCAGCAAGGCAGCGGCTCCGATGGCGTCCATGCGCTGTCGTTCACGCTGAACGCGGTCGCACTGCTCGCCGCCGGCCTGCTGCTCGGCGCCGCCGGCTCGGGTCTCACGCTCCGTCGTTTCCTGCAGGTCTAGGTGCCCAGGGAGCGGGGGCGGCAGAAGCGCCCCAGCCGGAGTGAGCGGCATCGCCGTCGGCATGCACCGGCGCGCAAGCATGTCGCCGAGCTGACCGTCCGCCTGCCCGAGCGGCGTGTCGAGCCCGAGTCGGTGATCGCGCACCTCGGCCCGACGAACTCCGGCAAGACGCACGATGCGCTCCGCTTCCTCGTCGAGAGCGGCAAGGGCGTCTACGCGGCGCCGCTCAGGATGCTCGCGCAGGAGGCGCACCGGCGGCTCGCGGCCGAGCTGGGGGAGGAGAAGGTCGGCCTGGTCACCGGCGAGGAGCGCGTCAACCAGGGCGCGCCGATTATCTGCTGCACGGCCGAGATGGCGCCGCTCGCAGGCGAGACGCTCGTGCTCGACGAGGTGCAGTGGGCGGAGGACGAGGAGCGCGGCAGCGCGTGGACGCGGCTTCTGCTCGGCGGCGAATACCGCCACATCCTCCTGCTCGGCGCTGTCGAGGCGTTGCCGCTCGTCCGCCACGCCTTCCCGCAGGTCGAGGTCCGCTTCTTCGAGCGCAAAGCGCCGCTCGACTGGGTCGGCCGCCGCGGCATCGCCGGCCTCGGGCCGGACACCGTCGTCGTCGCCTTCTCGCGGCGCGCGGTGATCGGCATCGCCGGCGAGCTCAACCAGCTGCATCCGGGCCGCGTCGCCTGTCTCTACGGGGCGATGCCGCTTGCGTCGCGACGGGAGGAGATCGACCGCTTCATCGCCGGCCAGGCGGAGGTGTGCGCGGCGACGGACGTCCTCGGCCACGGCGTCAACCTGCCGTGCGAAACGCTGCTCTTCGCGGAGACGACGAAGTACGACGGCAAGGAGCGACGCGACCTCGAGCCGTGGGAGATCGCCCAGATCGCGGGCCGCGCCGGCCGCTTCGGCTTCCACGAGCGCGGCCACGTCGGCGTCCTCACCGGCCTGCCGTGGGCGGATCCCGATCCCGATCTCGTCCGCGCAGCGCTCGTCCCGCACGTCCCAATCGAGCAGGGCCAGCTCGGCTACCGCATCGTCGACAGCGGCCGTCTCCGCCCGCAGCTTGCCGACCTGAATGTGACGGCGGTGGACGAGCTCGAGCCGGCGCTCCACGCCTGGCGGCAAGCGGCGCTGCGCTACTGGAGCGAAGAGGGCTGGCTCGAGGTGGAGTCGATCCAGCCGCTGCTCGCGCGGCTCGACGCGGTGCGCGACGCGCTCCATCACGCGCGCCGCAAGCTCGGGCTCGCCGACGTCTGGAAGCTGATGCAGGCGCCGATCGACGAAGACGGGTGGCCGCTCCTCGGGACGCTTGCCGCGGCGCTTGCGGGCGATACGCCGCAGCACACCGTCGTCGGCTGGCTCCTCGATCCGCACCGCCTCGACGCGGCCGGGCTCGAGGAGGCGGAGCAGGCGGCGCGCCAGGCGTCGATCCTCCGCTGGTTCGCGCTGCAGTACCCAGGCGTCGCCGGCGTGACGATCGAGCGCGCGGCGGCGCTCGAGGAAGCGGCTGCCGAGCGCGTTGTCCGCGAGCTGCGTGCGGAGATCGAGGATCCGACCATCGGCCGCTGCCGCGTCTGCGGCGCGCGAACGGCGCCGTGGGCGTCGCTCTGCGAGCGCTGCTACATGCAGCGGTCGGGCCCGCGGCGCGTACGCCGCTAGCGGAAAATCCCCGATGCGCTACGCGGTCGCCGCGGGCACGCTGGGGCCATGAGCGGGGAACAGTTCAAAGTTGCGCACCAGCGGTTCAACGCGTGGACGGACGAGTTGCGGATGGCGGCGCGCAAGCTGCCGGAGCTGACTCCCGGCGATCGGCTCGCCCTCATCAGCGACCTCGTCGCCTTCCTCCACGACAGCGTCGAGCCGCACACGCGCATCGACGAGCAGGTGCTCTACCGCGACGCAGCCGAGCGCCTCGGCTCGCCGCTCGTCACCGCGTCGATGGCCTACGACCACCTCGCGATCCGGACGTGGATCGCGAAGCTCGCGGAGGCGGACGAGGACGACGTCGACACGCTGCGGGAGTTGCTCTACGGGCTCGACGCCCTGATCCGCGTCCACATCTGGAAGGAGGACGAGCTGCTCGTGCGGCCGCTCGACTCCTCCACCTGGCCCGCCTCGGGCGCGTAGCGCCTAGCTCGCCGGCGCCGGCCCCAGGATCAGCTGGGTGCAGCGGAAGAGCGCCATCGTTCGGCCGTCCGGGTCGGTCACGGTCGCGTCCCAGAGCTGCGTCGTCCGCCCGCCGTGCACCATCCGTCCCTCGCAGTCGATCGTCCCCGCCTGCGCGCTGCGGAGGAAGTTCGTCTTCAGCTCGACCGTCGTGAAGCCGATCGCGCCCTCGGGCAGGTTGAGGATGCTGCCGTAGCCGCACACCGAGTCGGCGAACCCGACCACGGTTCCGGCGTGGAGGTATCCGTTCGGCGCCATGTGCTTCTCCTCGAGCGCGAGTCGCGCGCGGACGTAGCCGTCGCCGGCTTCCAGGAAGTCGATCCCGAGCAAACCGGGGAACCCAAACGAGCCCATCTCCTTCAGCTGCTCGAGGGTGATCTCCACGGGCGCGACCCTACACTTGGCCGGCTATGGCCAGGCAAACGGGAGAGAAACTCATCGTCGACAACCGGCGCGCGCGGCACGAGTACCACCTCAGCGACCGCGTCGAGGCCGGGCTCGTCCTCCAGGGCACGGAGGTGAAGGTGCTGCGCGACGGGCAGGCGACGCTGCAGCAGGCGTACGCCGAGGTGCGCGACGGCGAAGCGTGGCTCGTCGGCCTCCACGTGCCGGAGTACACGCAGGGGAACCGCTCGAACCACGAGCCCGACCGGCCGCGCAAGCTCCTCCTGCATCGCAAGGAGATCGAGCGGCTGCAGTCGGGCGTGGCGGAGAAGGGCTTCACGGTCGTGCCGACGCGGCTGTACTTCAAGGACGGGCGCGTCAAGGTCGAGCTCGCGCTAGGGCGCGGCAAGGAGCTGCGGGACAAGCGCCGCGACATCGCCACCCGTGACGCGAAGCGGCAGATGGAGCGCGAACTGAAGTCGATACGCCGCTGAGTACACTTTCCGGACAAACATACGGGGGCGACCTGGTTTCGACGTGGTCGATCCATCCGGATGAGCTGCAAGCCGAGGTCGCCGGTAGGCCTCGTAAATCCACCGGCAAAAACCAAATGCGAAGAACGATCTCGCACTCGCTGCCTAGGGCGACCTAGCTGGCGACGCCCCTCCGGAGTTGGGCCCGTGGCCCGGAGGAGGCGCCAACCAACGGGCTCGGCGCCGAGGGAGAGCCAATCGCCCGGAGCGCGACACTCAAGGATGGCTAGCGAGTCGGTAGGGCGGTTGCACCCCGGCCGGCAAGCGAAAGCCAAGTGCAACCTACGCTTGTAGACGCTCAGCCGGTGCGGCTGCGGACGCGGGTTCGATTCCCGCCGCCTCCATCCGTTGTAGAAGTCACAACGAGTTCCCTGCAAACGGGCCAGTTATCGGGTCTGATCGCCCGCGAAGGCAAGGTGGCGGGTATGAACCCTCGAGTCGACTGCTGGAGGGTTTCAAGCCGCCGCCGTCCACCGGATCGCTCTGACTCGAACCGCGAGAGTGGGCGGCCGCCACGTCGCCGACATCAGTTCACGGGAGGAGCTGGTCGCCGAGGG
>PMOB01000029.1:46391-69280 GCA_003161615.1 Actinomycetota bacterium | reverse complement strand
ACCGCGCTCTCGCCCGCGCGGAGTTCCTTCTCCCAGCGAGCGAAGCGCAGCTTCGCTAGCTAAGCCAGGTCTTCGGCGGTTCGCAGAAGTCCGGCGGCCAGCAGGCCGAGCGCCGCAAGGAGGGCGACGTAGATCCCGATCCCGCGGCCGGCCGTGGTGAAGTAGATGTCCGGCACCGAGATCAGGCGGATCAGGACGAAGATCACCGCGAGCGCGCCGAGCGCGATGAGGACGAGCTGTTCCGGCACCGCTGCCGGCAGCTCGATGCCCGTTTCCCGCAGTGCCTCGAGGATCAGGGTCACGAGCCCGACGAAGAAGACGAGCTTCCCGAGCGCGCCTGTGTGCCAGCCGGTGACCGAGTACGTCAGCCCGTTCGGCGACGTCGCCGAGTACCAGTCCATGAACGGCGAGAGCGTGAGGACGAGTCCGGCAACCCACGCGACCCGCTCGTCCCAACCGGCGACGCTGGGGACAGCGCGGGCCGGCCGCGGCGCGCGCGAACGGCGCTGGGGACGGAATTGGCGGGCCGGCTCCGGCGTTTGCACAAGGGCAGTATGGGCAAATCCGGGGCGCGTGCGCACGCTAGGCGCACCCGGTCCGAGGACAACGGAGGGGATGGAGCAGGTGGCGGTTCAGGTCGAGGGGTCCGCAACCCCGGAAGCCCCGGCTCCCGAGGTTCCGCTCGACGATCCCGGCTTCCTCGACTTCGCGGTCGCCGGCACCGAACGCGCCGGCGAGTTCCGGTGCGCCGACTGCGGCTACGGCGCCGTCATCCAGCGCGTCCTCCCGGTCTGCCCGATGTGCGGCGGCACCGTCTGGGAGAGCCGCCAGCGGCGTTTCGTCGGCTGACGCAATAATTCCCGGGCAGTGCCCAGTCTGCTCGACGTCGATTCCGCGCCTTCCCGCGTGCCGGCTTCGTCGCTCGCGGCGCTCGTGCGCGCCGTCTCCGCCGCTGCCGGCGCTGCGACGACCGCCGAGGCTCTGCTCGGCCTGGCCGAAGCGGCACGCGTAGTCGCTGCCGCCGACGTCGCTCTCATCCGGATTCCCGACGACAGCGGTGAGCGGCTCGAGGCGGCCGCGGTCGCCGCGCCGGCGGCCCTCGTGGCCGAGCTCGACGGAACCGGGCTCGCGGTGGCCGAGCTTCCCGCGTCGACCGTCGCTGGTCTCTCTTTCGCAGTCGAGGCGGTGCGCCGGGCTGCCGACCGCGTCGGCGCAACGCAGCTCCTCTTCGTCCCCGCGAGGGCGGAGGGCTGCGCCGTCTCGCTCGAGCTCCTCCGCGCGGGCGAGCCGTTCGGTGAGGGGGAGACTCTCGCCGCGGAGCTCTGCGCGGCGCACGCTCTCCTCGTCTTTCGCGCCTTCCGCCAAGGCGGTCCGGTGGAGTCGCTCGCGCGCCCGACGCTCGAGCTCGCGGGCGAGGCGCTCGCGGCGGCGCTGCACGAGGGGGACGGCGCCGGCGAGGTGGTGCGTCTTGCGACCGCGGTCGCCGGAGCGACGGTCGGAATCCTCTGGAGCCGCCAGGACGAAGAGCTCGTCGTGGCCGCCTCTTGCGGGCTGGACACCGACGCGGACCTCGGCGCTGCTCGCGAGCTCGCCGAGCGGACGCTCACGGAGCCTGGGCCGGTCCGCGCACTCCCGGCGGAGCAGCTACCCGGAGGCTGTGGCGTCTCGACGACGCTGCCGCTCGGACGTCCCGCGCTCGGCGTCCTCCAGCTCCTGCACGGCCCTGGGGACGAACCGGATGCCGAGCAGCTCGGCCGGCTGGCGACCTTCGGCGTCCGCGCTGCGCATGCGCTCCGGGCGGGCGAGCACGCGCGGCTGCTCACGCTCGAGCTGGAGCGCACGCGCGCGCTGCTCGAGGTGATCGCGCAGGCGACGGCCGAGCTCTCCGTCTCCCACACGCTCGAGACCGCCGTCGAGCGGGTCGTCGAGCTGCTCGGTGTCGAGCGCGTCGCCATCTACCTTCGCGGCGGCGAGGACGGAGTACTCGAGGAAGCGGTGGGCCGCGGGCTCGCCGGGCCGCACGCGCCGGTTGCCGAACGGCTGCTCGACCTCGCGCTCGGTCCGTCACGCGTCTCCGCCGTCCTCGAGATCGGCGACGTGAGCCGCGACCGGCGCCTCGCGAGCGTTGCAGCCGCCGCGAAGGAGACCGGGATCCGCGCCGCGCTCGCTGTGCCTCTCGTTGCACACGGGGACGTCGTCGGCCTCCTCGCCGCGTACCCGCCGCGTCGCCGCGTCGCCGGCGAGCACGAGACGGCTCTCCTCGCCGCGCTCGCCGGGCAGCTCGCGGTCGCCGTCAAGAACGCGCAGCTGCACGAGGAGACGAGCCGGTTGGGGGATGAGCGCGAGGCCGCGCTCGCCGCGGAACGCGCCGCGTCCCGCCGCCTGCGGGCGCTCTACGAGATCTCCCGCTCGTTCGCGCAGAGCCTCTCGCTCGACCAGACGCTCGAGGCGCTCGCCCGCACGGTCGCCGACGTCCTCGACGTCGACGCGGCGGTGGTGCGGATGCCCGACGAGCGGCGCGACCAGCTCCTCCCGCTCGCAATCCACGTCCGCGACCCGGGCCTCGACGAGGCGATGGGCGCGATCCTCTTCCGCCCGCAGCCGTTCGGCCAGCGCAGCGTGCAGCGGCTCTTCCGGGATCGCCAGAGCTACCGGATCTCGATTCCGGACGCCCAGGGAGACGACTACCTGTCGCTGCTCGTACCGTTCCTCGAGAAGGGCTGGACGGCCGCCGCTGTGCCCGTCGCACTGCCGACGGAGGTGCTGGCGTCGCTCGGGCTCGTCTCCTTCCGGCCCGGCGAGCCGCTGACCGACGAGACGATCGAAGCCGCCGCAGCGATTGCCGCGCAGGCCGCGCTCGCGATCGACAACGCGAGGCTTTACCAGCAGCAGAAGCAGTTCGCCGACACGATGCAGCGCTCGCTCCTGCCGCGCTCGCGGCCGGTGGTCGAAGGTCTCGACGTGGGGGAGGTGTACGAGCCGTCTGCGCGGGTGGAGGTCGGCGGAGATCTCTACGACTTCCTCGCGCTCGACGACGGACGGCTCGCGGTCGTGCTCGGCGACGTGACGGGACACGGCGTGGACGCGACCGCCGACATGGCGATGGCGAAGTTCGTCTTCCGTTCCCTCGCGCGCGAGCACACCGAGCCCGGCGACTTCCTCGCCGCGGCGAACGAGGTGATCTGCAGCGAGATCGGCAGCGGCAAGTTCATCAGCATGAGCTACGTCGTAGTCGACGGCGTCGCGGGGACGGTCGCCGCCGCCAGCGCGGGCCATCCGTCGCCGCGACTCGTGCTGCCGGATGGGACGACGACCGCAGTCGAGGCGCGCGGTCTCGTCCTCGGGATCGACACCGGGCAGGAGTACGCCGAGGCGCACGCGGAGCTGCCGCCGGGCGCGTCCCTCGTCCTCTACACCGACGGCGTCGTCGAGGCGCGGCGGGACGGGGAGCTGTACGGAGACGAACGTCTCGACGCGCTGCTCGCCGAGCGGCGGGAGCTGCCGGCGCGCGCGCTGGCCGAGGCGGTTGCCGCGGACGCGCGGGAGTTCGCGGGCGGAGACCTCTCCGACGACCTCGCCGTCGTCGCTATCCGCAGGAGATAGCCTGAGCTGCGGCTAGAATCGTCTCGACTCGAGCACGATGCGGGACCTTTGAGACGCGCCGGATTCATCCTCTGCCTCGCCGCCGTCTGCGCCCTCGGCGCAGGCGCGACTGCCGTGCGCGCCGACACGTCCACGACGATCGCCGACGGCGTCCTGATCGGCTCCGTCGACGTCGGCGGAATGACCGGCCAGCAGGCCACCGCTGCCGTCAAGGGTGCCTACTACGCGCCGATCGTCCTGCGCGTCGGCCACAAGCTCGTCTCGGTCAAGACGTTCCACTTCCACGTCTACGCGGACGTGGCGACGGCCGTGCAGTCCGCGCTGACCGCGGCGGCGGACACGGTCGTCCCGCTCACACCGACCCTGGATGCGCAAAGCCTGCAGGCCTGGGTCGCGGCGCTCGCGAAGAAGACGAACACCCTGCCGGTCGCGGGCGCGGTCGCGCTCCGCCATGACCACCCCGCGCTTACGCACTCCCATCCGGGGCGCGCGCTCAAGCAGATCCCCACGCGGTCGCTGATCCGCGATGCGATCACCGCCGGCGATCGCACGACGATCGTCGCGCCGCTGCGCCTCGTGCAGGCGAAGTCGGCATCCTCGGAGCCGATCATCGTCATCCACCGCGGCCTCAACCGTCTCGTCCTCTGGAACGGCACGCACTACGTGCGGTCGTTCCCGGTCGCGACGGGACAGGCGATCTATCCGACCCCGCTCGGCGAGTTCCAGATCGTGGTCAAGGAGCTGAACCCGTGGTGGTACCCGCCGACGCAGGACGCGTGGGCGAAGGGGCTCAAGCCGGTGCCGCCCGGGCCCGGCAATCCGCTCGGGACCCGCTGGATGGGGCTTAGCGCCCCGGGCGTCGGCATCCACGGCACCGACGAGCCGTGGTCGATCGGGCATTCGGAGTCGCACGGCTGCATCCGGATGCAGGTTCCGAACGCGGAGTGGCTGTACAGCCACGTGCGTGTCGGGACGCCGGTCTTCATCGTCGCCCGCTGACGTGCCGCCCGTGCCTGCCTGGCTGAAGCTCGGGGCGCAGGCGCTGGCTATCGCCGCCGTGGGAGTGCTCGGCGCGCTCCTCGTCTGGAACCTCACCCACCAGCAGCCGCCGCCGAAGGTCGGCAAACCGGCGCCGGCGTTCGCGCTGCCCAAGCTCGACGGCAAGGGCGAACTATCGCTCGCTTCGTTCCGCGGGAAGACGGTCGTCCTCAATTTCTTCGCCTCCTGGTGCGAGCCGTGCAAGCAAGAGGCGCCGCAGCTCGAGCAGGTTTTCCGGCAATACCGCTCGCGTGGCGTCGTCGTCCTCGGGGTGGACAGTGGCGACACTCGCGGCTCCGCGCGGCAGTTCCTCAACGCGCACGGCGTGACGTATCCAGTCGTCTTCGACCAGAACGAGACTCTCGCGTACGGGCGGTACGCGCTGATCGGCCTCCCGACCACCTATGTGATCAACCCGAGGGGGAGGATCGTCGGTGAACGGGTCTCCGGCGCGGTCAGCGACAAGGTGTTTGCGCCGACCTTCCGGCGCGAACTCACGGCGGCGATGAGGTCATGAGCGCGCGGCTCAAGCTCGGCGCCCAGTTGCTGGCGCTGGCGTGCGTGGCAGGACTCCTCGCTCTCCTCGTCTGGAAGCTCACGCACCAGCACGACGCGCCGAAGGTCGGCTCGCAGGCTCCCTCCTTCACCCTGAACCGGCTCGAGGGGACGGGGAAGATCTCGCTCGCCTCGCTGCGCGGCGACGGGATCGTGCTCAACTTCTGGGCCTCGTGGTGCGGGCCGTGCAAGGGCGAGGCGGCGGTGCTGCAGCGCGAGTGGACGCAGTACCACGACCGCGGCGTGATCTTCATCGGGGTGGACTACCACGACCTTTCGTCCGACGCACAGAGGTTCGTCGCAGCGCACAGGCTCACGTTCCCGATGCTCGAGGACGGCTCCGGCAGCGTGACCACGGGACGCTACGGCGTCAGCAAAGTGCCCGAGACGTACGTGATCGACCGGAATGGGACGATCGTCGCCCACCTCGCCGGGCCGATCACCGCGCCGGCGTTCGCCGCGCAGTTCCGGGCAGCGCTCAAGAAGGTCGCGTGATCGCGCGGCTCCTCGCGGTGATTGCGGCGGCTCTCGTGCTCGCCGCGCCGGCCGCAGCCGCGGCGTGCACGCAGCCGCGCACGTCGCTGTCGTTCCTCGAGGGCCAGGTGATGTGCCCGACCTGCCACACGACGCTCGACATGTCCAACTCGCCCGCCGCGCGGCAGATCGAGGGCTTCATCCGGGTCAAGATCGCGAAGTGCTGGACGGCGCAGCGGATCGAGACCGCGCTCGTCAAGAACTACGGCAAGGCGATCCTCGCCGCGCCGCCCGACAGCGGCTTCGACATCCTCGCGTGGTGGCTGCCGATCGCGGGAGTCCTCGGCGGCGCGTTCATCCTCGCCTTCGGCGTCTGGCGCTGGAGCCGCGGACGGGAGGGGGACGAGCCGCCTGATGCTGCCGGGCCGCGGCTCGACGACGAGACCGAGCGACGGCTCGACGAGCTGCTCGCCGGGCTCGACTGATGGGAACCCGCCTCGCGATCGCGTTCGCGGCCGGCTTCGCGTCGGTGATCACTCCCTGCGTCCTGCCGCTCGTCCCCGGCTACCTGTCGGCGCTCTCGAGCGTTGAGGCAGCAAGGTTGGGGGAACGGGGCGTCGCGCGGCGGGTCGTCTTCTCGAGCCTGCCGTTCGTCGCCGGCTTCACCGTGATCTTCGTCGTGCTCGGCGCAGGCGCCGCGGCGATCGGCAGCGTCGTCTCGGGGAACGCGCAGACCGAGATCGCCGGATTCGTCCTCGTCGTGCTTGGGCTCGCGTTCGTCGGACTGCTGCCCGTTCCGGAGCGGATCCTCGCGCCGGGGTTGCTCGGCGGCGCGCGGCGGAGCGGTTCGGGCTTTCTTCTCGGCGGCGCGTTCGCGGTCTGCGCCGCGCCGTGCATCGGGACTGTGCTCGCCGCAGTGCTCGTGCTCGCGAGCAATACGGGAACCGTCGTGAAGGGCGCGGTGCTGCTCGCCGCTTACGCGCTCGGTCTCGCGGTTGCGTTCATCCTCGCCGGCGTCGCGTTCGCACGCGCGATGGGAACGTTCCGGTGGTTGCGCGACCGCTACATGATCATCCAGGTCGCGAGCGGCATCACACTCATCGCGCTCGGCCTGCTCCTCTTCTTCGGCCGCGACTGGTGGCTCCACGTCGCCTTCAACCGCGTCCTCATCGATCTCGGTCTCAGCAGCCCGTAGCCAGCTAGCTAGACGCGCGGTGGCTCGAGCTCGAGCGAGCCGCTCGCGACTCGTTGCCGCGCCGCCTCGACCTGGCGCAGGACGTCCTCGACATCGACGCCGCGATGCGTGGGTGCGAACGGCCCCAGCCGCCGAACCGCCTTCTCCAGCTGGCGCCCGGTGGCGACCGGTTTGCCGCGTCCGGCCTGGTACCAGGCAACCGCGACGTGGACGAGCCCCTGGAAGAAGTCCCGCTCGTCGGCGGCCGCGGCGCGCCACGCTTCTTCGAGCTCCTCGTGCGCCTCGAAGAACCGTCCTGAGCGAATCGCTTCGAGCCCACGCTTGTACGCCGTCTCCATGGCGCTCTATCGTTCCCCTGTGGCGACGATCCTGCTTTGTGGGGTCGACCTGTTTATCCGGGGCAAGCTCGACGCCCTGCTGCCTGGCCACCGCCTGGTCACGGTGGACCACACCGAGGATCCCGATCTCGTCCTCGCGGACGTCTCGCGCGTCGATCCGGACGAGGTCGCCGACGCATATCCGGACATCCCGATCGTCGGTTTCACGAACCACACCGACACCGCCGGGCTCCGGGCGGCGAACGCCGCAGGCTTCGACCAGGTGCTGGCGAAATCCGCGCTCGACGAACGGATTAGTACCGTCGTGAGCGAACTTGTCGCCTCGCTAGAGTAGGCCACAATGACGTACATCATCGCCGAGCCCTGCATCGACATCAAAGACCGTTCCTGCGTCGACGTCTGTCCCGTCGACTGCATCCACGAGGCCGGGCGGATCCTCGTCATCGATCCCGAGGAGTGCATTGACTGCGGCGCCTGCGAGCCGGAGTGCCCGGTCGAGGCGATCTTCCCCGAGGACGCTCTCCCCGATAAGTGGGAGCCGTTCGTGAAGATCAACTACGCGTTCCCTGAAGGCATGGACGCTGTGAACAAGCTCACGGACGCGTACGCGACCGAGCACAACGTCCAGAACGAGCCGATCGAGTAACCGTCGCTCGCGCGGGGTATTGAGCCGGCGTGAACCCGCAGACGCTCGACCACGTCGCGTACTGGGTCGCGGACCGGGACGCCGTCGCGGACTTCGCCGTCAGGCATCTCGGGATGCATGTGATCGAGCGGACGGACGCCTTCACGCTCGTCGGCGCGAACGCACGGCGCGGCAAGCTCACGCTGTTCGCGGCGGAAGGCCCGCGGGAGCGCGGCGCGCTGGAGCACGTCGCACTGCGTGTCGCGGATCTCGAGGCGGCGCTCGCTGCCTTGCCGGCTGAGCTCGAGGTCGAGCGGCGCCGCGACGGAGAGGCGTACTTCGAGCTGGGCGAAGACATTGTCCTCGGGCTCGTCGAGTCGGCGGAGGGGCAGGACTACGACCTCGACCACGTCGCCCTGCGTTCGACCGACCCGGAGGCGACGTCGTCGGAGTACGGGTCGCTCGGCTTCCGGGCCGCGCCGCCGGGGCCGTCCGGCTGCCCGCGCGTCGAGGTAGGCGGCGCCTGGATCGAGTTCCAGGCGAGCGAACCGGGCCTGCCCGACGCGCCACTCCTCAACCACCTCGCCGTCCTCGTGGACTCGGCGGACGAGCACATCGCTGCCGCACGCGATCTCGGCGTGGAGATCGACGACGTCGTCGACGCGCCGAACACGTACGCCGTCTTCCTCCGCGGCCCTGAGGGCGTGCGGATCGAGTACGTCGAGCACAAGCCGACGTTCTCGCTCACCTGATTTGAAGGTCACGGTCGCCGGCGCCGGGATGGCGGGGCTCGTCGCCGCCGCGCGTCTCCGGGAGCTGCGCCACGAGCCGCGCGTGCTCGAGAAGGGGACGCGGGCGGGCGGCTCGATGCTCCTCTCGTCGTGCGTCGTCTGGCGGCACCTCGAGTGGGAGCAGTTCCGGGCCGAGTGCCCGCGCGGCGACGAGCGCCTGCAGCGGCTGATCTGGGAGCGGCTTGACGACGCGCTCGCCTGGCTCGAGTCCCTCGGCGCCGAGCCGGTTTGGCGCGACACCGAGAACCCGCTCACGACCGGCCGTCGCTACGACCCGAAGGCGCTCACGCAGCTCCTCGCGCGGCACGTCGAGCTCGGGACGCCGCTCCCGGACGATGCCGAGCCCCCGCTTCTGCTCGCGACGGGCGGCTTCCCCGTGCGGCTCGCACGCGAGCGCGGTCTTCTCCTGCGCGCGAATCCGTGGAGCGAGGGCGACGGCTATGACTTCGCGAAGGCGCGCGGCGCGTCGATCGCGGGCGATCTCGGCGAGTTCTACGGGCGCGCGATGCCGGCGCCGCCGGCGCGGATCGAGGAGGAGGACTTCGTCCGGCTCTCCCAGCTCTACGGCCGCGAGGCGCGCGTCTTCACCGACGACTGGCGCGAGCTGACGCCGCCGCACGTCGCGTGGCACGAGAACGACCTCGCGCAGCTGATCGGCCCGCGTGCGTGGTACGTCGTCGGCGAGACGAACCAGCGGATCGAAGCGGCGCGCGAGGCCGGAGGCGAGGTCGTCGAGCGCGAGGACGGGACGATCGCTGTCCACGTCGCGGCCGCGGTGACGCACACGCTCGGCGGTCTGCAGGTGGACGAGCACGCACGCGTCGTCGGCACCGAAGGGATCTGGGCGGCGGGCGTCGACGCGGGCGGGATCGCGAGCGGCGGCTACGCGAGCGGCCTTGCGCAGGCGCTCGTCCTCGGCCTCGCCGCAGCCGAGTCGATCGCGGAGACGAGCTAGCCGGTGAGGTACGCGCAGGCGCGCTTGTCGCCCGGCAGCGGCGAGGGTGCGAGCTTCGTCACGCGGAACTGCTGCCCGTCGAGCTCGACCTCGGAGCCGACCGCCGGCGCGTCGCCGTCCTGCTCGACGAGCTCGTAGCCGGAGGTTTTCCAGACGAAGAGGAGATGCTGCCCGTCGCTCACCGGAGCGGAACCTTAGTCGCTCGACGGGCGGTGCGGTAGCTCGAGGATCATCGTCGTCCCGGTCTCCTCGTGCTCGACCGAGAGCTCGGCACCGAGCGTTCGGGCGCGCTCGGAGAGCACCTCGAGTGCGCGCCGACGCCGTTCGGTCGGTGCGTCGTCGCGGATCACGAGCCGCAGCGCTTTCGGCTCGGCGGTCGCCCAGATCTCGAAGCGGGAGGGAGGCCCGCGGCGGATCGCCTCTTCGAGCGCCTCGCGCACGATCTGGTAGAGCGCCGCCTCCTCCCGCTCCCCGAGCGCCTCGACCGCGGCGACGTCGAAGGAGACTTCGATCCCCTGTCCGCGCGACTGCGCGAGCGCGTCGACCGCGGCGGTGAACCCGTGATCGCGCAGGACGACCGGCTCGAGGTTGAACGAGAGGTCGCGGAGCTCGCCGACGGTCGACCGGGTCCGCTTGAGCGCCCGGTCGAGGATTTCCCCCGCCTGCTCGAGCTCGCCGTTCTGGAGCAGGTCGATCGAGGCGTCGAGCATCAGGGCGACGCCCGACAGCGACTGCACCGGCCCGTCGTGGAGGAAGAGCGCGATGCGGCGGCGCTCGTCCTGCTCTGCGGCGAGGACCTGCTGAGTCAGCTGGCGGTCGGAGTCGGCGGACACGCCGTCGAGGCTAGTCGATGATCGCTTCGCGGAGTGCGATCGCGACTGCTTGCGTGCGGGTGTCGGCCTCGAGCTTGGCGAGGATGTGCCGCACGTGGCTCTTCACCGTCTCCTGGCTGATGAAGAGCTTCGTCGCGACGTCGGCGTTCGACATCCCGTCGGCGAGCAGCTGGAGAATCTCCCGCTCGCGCGTCGTGAGCATGTCGTCCTTGTCGCGGCCCGTCAGGAACGCGGGCATGAGCGCCGGGTCGACGTAGCCCTCGCCGCTCGCGACCTTCTCGATCGCGCGCAGCAGCGTCTCGTGTGGCGCCTCCTTGAGGACGTAGCCCTTCGCGCCGGAGTCGAGGCCGCGGCTGAGCAGGCTGCGCTCGCTGTAGGCCGTGAAGATGAGGACGGCGCTGTCCGGGACCTTCTCCGTCAGGATCTTCGTCGCCTCGAGCCCGTCCATCCCGGGCATCCGGACGTCCATGACGATCACGTTTGGGCGGCGCCGTTCGGCGAGCGCGACGGCTGCCTCGCCGTCGGCTGCTTCGCCGACCACGCGGATGTGCGGCGCGCGGCTCAGTGAGAGCCGCAGTCCCTCACGCACTACCTCGTGATCGTCGACGATGAGGATTGTGATTTCGGATCCCGCCACGACCGGAACCGATCATAGAACCGCGGTCAGCGATCACATAGCGAGAGTGAGCTGTTCTGCGGGTTTTTGCGGACGAAGGCGAACCCGGCGGCGGTCTCGGACGCCGTGCTCGCGGGCGAGCGCGCGTACGCGTTCCTGCACCGGATCGGTCTCGCGGCGCGGGAGATAGGCGCTGCGGCGGTAGAGGTCTTCGTACTCCGGCAAGAGCTCGGGCCAGTCCCGCTCGAGGGCCGCAAGGAAGTGCTCGCGCGTGCCGGGGCGGAGATACAGGAGGTTCGCCCAGATACCCGTCGCGCCGGCCGCCCGCGCCTCGCGGACGACTTCGGCCAGCAGCTCCGGCTTGTCGCTGAGGCCGGGAAGGATCGGCGCCATCCCGACGCTCGCCTTGATTCCCGCCTCGACGAGACGCGAGAGCGCCCGCAACCGCTGGCGCGGCGGTGCCGTTCCCGGCTCGGTGCGCCGCCAGATCTCGTGGTCGAGCGTGGGGACGGAGAACGTCACGGAGACCTCGGCGCGGCTCGCCGCCTCGGCGAGCACGTCGATGTCGCGGACGATCAGCGGCCCGCGCGTGATGATCGCGAACGGATTCCATGCTTCGGCCAGCACCTCGAGGCAGGCACGCGTCAGCCGGTAACGGCCCTCCGCCGGCTGGTACGGATCGGTCGCCGCGCCGATCGCGACCGTCTCTCGCTCCCAGCTCGCGCGGGCGAGTTCCCGCCGCAGCACCTCGGCGACATTCGTCTTGACTCGGATGCTCGCGCCGTAGCGGTCGTCCCAGGGACGGTCGGCGCGCGCCTCGAAGGCGCGGACGTAACAGAACGTGCACTGGTGGACGCAGCCCATGTACGGATTGAGCGACCAGGCGAACGGCATGCCGCGCACGCGGTTGAGGGCGTTGCGGCATGGCTCCTCCCGGTACTCGACGCGCATCCACCCCAGAGAGTAGCGAACATATGTTCGCATGGCCAGGAATAGCCAGGAACGTCCGCCCTCCGCTCCTATACTCCGCTCCGGGTGGACGAGAACCCTCCTAGTACCCGCGCCCTCTTGGTGAGGGCGTGACTCTTCTTCTGGAGCTGATCGGGGTCGCGATCCTGATCTTGCTCAACGCCTTCTTCGTGGCGGCGGAGTACGGGCTCGTCACGGCGCGGCGGACGCGGATCATCGAGCTGCAGCACCAGGGGAACCGGCGGGCGCGCGACGTCCTGCGGATCACGTCCGACCCGGGGCGGTTCATCGCCGCGATGCAGCTCGGCGTCACGCTCACCTCGCTGGCGATCGGCGCTCTCGGCGAGGTGACGCTGTCGCGCGAGTTCAAGCACTGGATGGCCGCGATCCTCGCGATCATCCTCGCCTACGCGATCCTCACCTTCTGCCACGTCATCGTCGGCGAGCTCGTGCCGAAGGGAGCGGCGCTCGGCCACGCGGAGGGAACGGCGCTGTGGGTCTCGGCGCCGGTGCGCGGCTTCTTCGTCGTCTTCGGCCCGATCATCTGGCTGCTGCGGCGGACGACCGAGCTGATTCTCGTCGGCCTCGGTCTCGAGCCGCCCGGCGCCGAGCGCGACGTCCACTCGGAGGCTGAGTTGCGGATGCTGATCTCCCGCTCGACGGCGCAGGGCGAGATCGAGCAGGACGAGCGGGAGATGATCGACAAGGTCTTCGTCTTCGGGGACAAGGACGTCGCCGACGTGATGGTCGCGAAGCCCGACGTGGCGGCCGTGTCGATTGACCTGCCGCCGGAGGAGGCGCTCGCGGTCGTCCTCGATTCGCCGTACACGCGCTATCCCGTCTACCGCGAGTCGCTCGACGACATCGTCGGCGTCCTCCACGTGCGCGACCTGTTCAGCGCGATCCACGACCGCGGGCTCGCCGGCCTCGATCTCGAGTCGATGCTGCGGACGGCCTACGTCATCCCTGAGACAAAGGATCTCGCGTCGCTCCTGCAGGAGTTCCGCCGCACGAACAACCACTTCGCGATCGTCGTGGACGAGTACGGCGCAATGGTCGGCGTCGCGACGCTCGAGGATCTCCTCGAGGAGATCGTCGGCGAGATCGAGGACGAGTTCGACGTCCAAGAGGAGCCGGTCGAGCAGATCGGCGAGGACGAGTACCGCATCGACGGGATGTATTCGATCGACGACTTCAACGAGCGCTTCGGCACCGACTTGCCGGACGAGGACTTCCACACGCTCGGCGGCTTCGTTTTCGGTCAGCTCGGACGCGCGCCGGAGCCGGGCGACGACGTCCCCCACGACGGAATGCGCTTCGACGTGCTCGAGGTGGAGGGGAACCGGATCGAGCGAATCGCGGTCACGTTCCTCGAACGGCCGACGCCACGCCGCGACCCGAACGAGCAGTTCGCCGACGACGACGAGATCGAATAGGGCTTTTAGGCGACTCTCAGGCGAGAGGGCGCACTGGCCCAGATGAGCGGCCTGCGGTCAGTGTCGTCGAGCTTGCGCGACGACACCGGTAATCAGCAGGGCCGCACCTACCACCAGCCAGGGCAGAGGGTTCAAGTGCTGGTCGCAACCGCCTCCCGTTGCCGTGTGCCAACACGTTGTGCCCGGCCCATGCCGCTGCACCCAGGCGACGTATAGGAGAAGCAACCCAGCGCCGCTGACAAGCCCGAACGTGGAGCGCTGGATCCCACGTCGATAGGCGAGGATCACCGCAACCGCGGCCGCGGGCACGAACACAAGCGGCCCCAACGCGACGGCCCCGAGCGCGGCCGCGACTCCAAGCAGAACCCACGCCGAGAACCAGAGCCAATCGGAGCGAACGCTGTGCGTGCTGGAACCTCCTCGATCTGACGCCAGCGTACTCCTGCGCGTCAGGGGACATTCCCGAGCACTTGCGCAGGTGAGCCCTGTCTACCCTGGCGTCAAGATGGAACGCACACGGGACACGCGCACTGTGTGGCTGATTCTTGGCGCTGTCATCGTCGGCATCCTCGTCGCCGCCACTGGGTGCGCCGGTGGGCCATTGCCATGACCGGAATCGAAGCTTTGACCTCTTCCCCTCCCTTGCCGCGTTGGTTCGGACCTAGAGCCGGCCCAGATGACCCGGCCGTCTCGGCCCTGATCGCCCGCGTCGCGAGAGGGGCCGGATGGGCAGACATTGGCGGTGGGTTCAACCTCAACGTGCGGATAGACGCTGAGCCGCCGGTTGTCCTCCGGGTTCATAGGCCCTGGGTCCGTCGCGGCCGGGTAGCGGGACTGCGGCGCCTGCGGGAGCGGCTCCAGCGGACGCAAGTCCGCGTCGCTCTGCCGATTCGGATTTCCGGCAGCGACCTTCTGAGGGTCGCTGGCCGCTGGGCTGAGATTGAGGAGTTCATCGATTACGCCCAGCCACGCGCGGATGAGGACTCCTACGTCCGCCTATTCGAGGAGCTCGGACGCCTGCACACTGCGCTCAGAGCAGTCTGGGAGCCCGGTCCGCCCGAACCCCTCGACGACCACAGAACCTTCGGCCAACTGCGGTACTCGGTCGGCTTCACACGGCGCAGGCTCGGACCCCCCAGCGAGCCGGTCGTGCATCGGATGCGCCAACTGCCCGGCGAGCTCGCCAAGCTCCGGAAGGAGGTCGAACTGCCATGCACCCCGATTCATGGGGACTACAAATTGGGCAACGTGGGAGAACTGTCAGACGGCTCGTGGGCCACGTTCGACCTGGATTTCGCGAGGGTCAGGGAGCGGCTGTACGACATCGCGGCCAGCCTGCACCACGTCGCACAGGGCGGCGATTTGCTCGAGCCGCGGCGACTGCTCGCCGCCTACGAAGGCACGGCTCCGGAACCGCTGACCCGCGACGAGCACCGTTGGCTCCCCGGGGCTCTAGCCCTCATACCCTTGCACTGGGCCGCCACCGCAGGACTCGTGGGCGACGGCATCCACGAGGCCGAGAGTGCGATGACCGCAGCCGAGGCCTGGTGGTCTCGCCGGGCTGAACTCTCGTCGTAGTCGGCGCCGCCCTCGTCGACAGTGTCGAGAATCCTCCACGCGCTCAAGTGACATTCCCTAGCGCTGGCCCAAGCAAGCGAGCTGCGAGCCTGGCTCTTTCGGCGGCCCTCGAAGCAACTGAACGCATCGCGGCAGTGTTCGGTGCCGGAGGGGCGTGCGACTCCCTTGAAAGGTGTTACGAGCTTAGATCCGCCTCGATCAGGCGAAGCGCGATCTCCTTACGGGCGAGTCCTTTCTTTGCCCAATGCGTTGCAGAGTTCCCATCGTTGCGGTTCAACGCACGCTCAGCCCGGGCATCGTCGGCAAGCACCGGAGTCAGCTGATTCGCGATCGCGTCGTGCTGTCCCTGGTCGATCTCGTCCTTTTGGAGGGAGCTCCTCAGATCGAACAGCGCGGTTCTGACCTTGTGATAGGCGCTCGTGCCCAGGCCCCGTTCTCTGTGCCTAGGGTGAACGATGTCGCGTTCGAGACCGATCGCCTCGACGACGAAGGACTTCGCAGCTTTGAGGAGCGGCTTCGCCGCGGCGACCAGGGTCGAATCGACCGAAAAGGTATTTGCGCTTGACGCGAAGCCGTCGGTCGTGACGAAGTACTTGAACTTCGTTCCGTCCGGCAGGGGCGCGTTCGTTACGCCCGTGCCGGTGGCCGTCGCGCCCGGCGCGACCGAAATCGGGTAGAAGCTGAAGGCTCCTCCGACCCCGGTCGCGACTCCAGAAACGCCGTCGAAGGTGACGCTTTGCAGGATCGAAGGGTCCCCGCTCGTGATCTGGATCGTCTCGCCGTTGACCGGCGGCGTTCCCGCAGCGCGGTGATTCGTGTACGACCACGCGAAGGTCGTTGCCGACTTGCGCATCGTCTTGAACGAATCTTGACTAGAGAGCGACCTAGCCTGCGCACCGGTGACTATCGAGAGCCCGGCGAGGCAGACGCCTAGTGCGGCGAAGGATCCGATCACTCTTGTCATGGCTTCCTCTCGAAGTGGGGCGCGCCCGTCAGACGAGTATGAGCCGTCGCGTCCTCGAAGTCACGCTCCGCTACCGGCCGGAGTCGCCCGTCGACGTTGTCGGGATCAGCGCGCCGCCGACCGGCCGTCTTCGGGTGGAATTCCCGAGCACTGGCCCGGCCGAGCGGAACTAGGGCAGCGTGGTGACCGCAGTGACCATCCGCCGGCGCAGCAGACTTACCTGCTGCCCCAGGGGCTGTACTTGCGTTTCGTCGAGGGAGGCCTCAGGGGGAAGGGAAGCGAGCTGGTGGAGCCGCCCGCGGTGGCCCGCAGCCAGTTCTTCTGCGTCGCCTTGAGACGCAGCGTCGCGACGAAGATCCCGTACGTGTTCGCCTTGACCAGGGCGATCTTCTTGAAGGATCCGCTGCTCCCTTTGCCCAACTGGATCGTGATGACCTGTGCCGAGCTGGTCGGGTCGCGCCCCCAGATGCTCACCCGGCCGTTCTTGCCGAGGAAGGCGACGAAGGGGAACTCGAAGGCCGTGAGCATCGGCTTGGGCGTCGCGGTGGCGAGGGTTGGGGAGTCGTAGTAGAGACCGCTCTGCCACGGCGTTGTCCCGCCCTCGTCCTCGAGCATGAACCACGTGACGAGCGAGACACCGGAGAGCCACATCTGGTGAAACGCCTCATCGGCCCAGAGGGCCCCGAGGACCGCCGGTACGGCACCCGGGCGCGGCGGGCTCGTGTCCCAGCTGAACTCGGTGACCCAGAACTGGATGGGCTGGCGGGAAACGACCTGGCCGAGATTCACGCCCGTGGTGAGCAGCGCATGCATCGTCGGCAGGTCGCCGAGCGAGACGTTGTCGTGACCGTTCGCCTTCCCCGTCGGCCCGTAATACGAGTATGGATGCGTCGACCACGCATCCATGTGGACGGGGTCGTTGCAGGTGGCACGCGGCTTCTTGGACTTCGAGATGCACAGGAAAGCCCGCATGAAGGCGAGCGGCGCTTGCGTGTATTTCCCGGCAGCCTCCGCCCCGAGCGGATCGAGAGCGCCGGCGACGACGATGTTGGAGGCGTTCACGGCGTGGATGCCGGCCGCTGCCGCGTTGACCATGCCCCGATACGCCACGCCGTCGACCGGCGAGAGATCGGGCCGGTGATTGGGTTCGTTCCAGACCTGGAATACATGTTCGGCCGGCGCGCCATGGTTGCCGTCGAAGTGGGTGGCGAGCGCGGTTGCGAATTCGCCGAGCGCCTGAGCCTGGGGGGTTCCAGGTCCGGTGCCAATCGTCGACGGATCGAGCGCCCAGTGCGGCGAGCCGCCGATGTCGAGAATCGGGGTGAGGCCGGCGGTCTCCGCGTTCGAGACGGCCGCGTCGACGCCCGCCCACGAATAACCGAGCGAATCGGGGTCGGAGGCGTCGAAGACGGGCGCGGGCACGATCGGCGCGATCCGATACCAGCGCACCGCGATACGCACGTACGTGCCGCCGGCAGCGTGGATCATGCTGAAGGCCTGCGCCTGCTCCCTGCCGTTGAGGAAGGGATCGAAGACTGCGGTTCGCAGCGGCGCGGTGACGGGGGTCGAAATGATCCCTCTCGAACCGCCACGGCCCGCGTCAGCGACCGCGGCGCTGACGACGACGAGGCTGCATGCGGAAGCCAGCGCCAGAACGCGCACCGACCACCGCAGAGTAGAAACGCCGCTCGCCCGCAACGGACGCGACTCTATATCCGCTCCGCGACGGATCCAAGGCCGCAGGGAATACTCACGGCATGCGTGACGACGACCGCCCGCCGATCTGCCCGCGCTGCGGTGTGACCATGGTGCCCGCGGCGCTCAGTGCGGGCGACACGCACGACGGCGACTGGGTCTGCCTCGAGTGCGAGGAACTGGACGAAGACGAGTAAGACCGGCGATCCGTACGATGAAACGGTGGGAAGAAACACCGCAGTCGCCCTTTACGTGCTCGTGCTGGTCGCCGTTGTCGTCGGCGTCGATGTCCTCTTCTTCAGGCACTACGTCTGGGAACGGCTGCTCGTGAACATCGGCATCGTCTGTCTGTTCGCGGCGTTCTATCTGAGGTTCCGCGCCGCATCGGGCAAGTAGTCAGCCGAGCTCGAGCGGCTCGATTGCGCCGTCCGCGATCGTCCACGCCGCCAGCTCGTCGCGCGCGACGCAATAGATCAGGTACGGACGGCCCTGCCAGAGGCCGACGTTCTCGACGTCCGTCCGCGACGGGCGCGGCGGCGCCGAGACGTGGGAGTGGACGACGCCCTGGTCGAGTTCGATTTCCGACCAGCGCAGCGGATCGAGAAAGAGCGTGAACCGGTAGGGCGAGGCTGCCTTGTTCACGGCACGCACGTACTCGACTGCCACGCCGTCCTCGAGAAGAACGAGGCCACAACTCTCGTTCGGAAGCTCTTCGCGTGCGTGCTCCGCGATCTCCTCGCGGATCGCGGCGGGGATCACCACCACAGCTTCGTCTCGTCGACTTCGCCGTCGGCCCAGAAGCCGGCGGAGAGGTACTTCCAGCCGCCGTCGGGGAGGACGCAGACGACTACTCCCTCGTCGAGCTCGGCGGCGAGCCGGCGCGCGACATGGACGACCGCGCCGGAGGAGACGCCCGCGAAGATCCCCTCGCGGTCGAGCAGCTCGCGCACGCCGGCAACCGCGTCCTCGTTCGAGACGAGCAACTTCCGGTCGAGCTTGGCGACGTCGAGGATCGGCGGCACGTAGCCGTCGTCGAGCGAGCGGAGTCCCATCACCGGGTCGCCCGGCAGCGGCTCGGCGGCCGCGACGACGATGTTCGGGAACCTTTCCCGCAGCCGCTCGCCGGCGCCCATCAGTGTCCCGCCCGTGCCGAGGCCTGCGACCAGGACGTCGACGCGGTCGAGCGCCGCGGCGATCTCGGCGCCCGTCCCTTCGTAATGCGCGCGCGGGTTCGCCGCGTTCGCGTACTGGAACGGCATGAAGTAGCGCGGCTCCGCCTCCGCGAGCTCGAGCGCGACGCGGACGGCGCCGTTCGATCCCTCCTCGCCCGGCGACTCGACGATCTCGGCGCCGTAGAGACGCAACAGCTGCCGGCGCTCGTCGGTTGCGTTGGCGGGAAGGACGCACGTGAGCGGATAGCCCTTGAGCTTCGCCACGAGCGCGAGCGCGATGCCGGTGTTGCCGGAAGTCGGCTCGAGCAGCGCGCGGCCGGGCTCGAGCTCGCCGGACGCCTCCGCCGCCTCGATCATCGCGAGCGCGATGCGATCCTTGATCGAGCCGGTCGGGTTCTGCCCCTCGAGCTTCGCGTAGATCGAGACACCGGGCGGCGAGAGCCTCTTCAGCTCCACCAGCGGTGTGTTGCCGATCAGGCCGAGGAGGTCTTCGACCACACGTAGACGGTCGGACACAGCTTCCCCAGCATTTGGTAGATGCCCCAGGCGAGGTCGGCGCCGTCGACCGGGCTGTCGATCCCCAGCCGTCGCATTCGCGCGATCCGCAGCAGCGCGTCGTTCGCGTCCCACTCGCCGTTCTCGATCATTCGCTCTCGCCACTCGCTCCCGAGCTCGATCTTCTGTTCGAGCTCCAGCGTCGAGGCGGCGGCCTCCACCTGCTCGGCGTCGAGGTTGACGAGCGCGACCGCCTCCGAGAGCCAGGCGCGCTCGCGCGGCTCGAGCAGGTCGGTGGCGAGCGTGACGTAGGCGACTATTCGTCCGCCCGGCTTCAGCACGCGGGTGCACTCGGAGAAGCCGCGCTCGAGGTCGACGTGGACGAGCATGTCCCGCGCCCAGATCCAGTCGACGCTCGCGTCCTCGACCGGAAGCGACTCGATCGCGCCTTCGATGACGTCCGGCCCCGTCGGAACCGGGTCGAGAGCCAGGCCGCGGAGCTCGTGTGCCTCGACGAGCCGCTTGAAGTGCTTCCCATCGCGCGCGCCGACGTCGAGCAGGAACTCGCCCGGCTTCGGCCCGAGCGACGCGAACAGCTCGAACAGCCACTCCGTGCCACGCGGGTCAAGACTCTCGCCTAGCCGCGCGTCGTGTTCGGGCTCGCCGGCCCAGTGCTCGTAGAGCTCGCGGGCAGTCGTCACGCGCCGCCGGCCATCGCCGGAAGCAGGATCACGGTCTCGCCCTTGCGCACGGGCGTGTCGAGGCCGTCGAGCGTCCGCACGTCCTCCCCCTCGACGTAGACGTTGACGAACGGAGCGATCTCGTCGTCCTCCACCAGCGACGGGCGCAGCGCCGGGAAGCGGTCCAGCAGGTCGTCGAGCAGCTCGCGGACGTTGCCGCCCTCGGCGGGAACCTCGCGCGCGCCGCCGACTTCGCCGCGCAGCATCGGTGGGATCCGGATCCGGCTCATACCTGCGCAGGCCTTCCCGAACAGAACTCCACGTAGTCGACGTACTCGGTGATCGTCGGGTTGTCGCCGCAGACCGGGCAGGCCGGATCCTTCCGCAGCTTGACCTCGCTGAACTCGGTCGCCAGCGCGTCGAAGAGCAACAGCCGGCCGGAGAGGGACTCGCCGACGCCGAGGCAGAGCTTCAGCGCCTCGCTCGCCTGCAGCGAGCCGACGATGCCCGGCAGAACGCCGAGCACGCCGCCCTCCGCGCAGGAAGGCGCGAGCTCTGGCGGCGGCGGCTGCGGGAAGAGGCAGCGATAACACGGCCCTCCGGCCTTCGTATCGAACACGGTGAGCTGGCCCTCGAAGCGGTAGATCGAGCCGTGCACGAGCGGGATCCCGTGCCAGACCGACGCGTCGTTGATCAGGTAGCGCGTCGGGAAGTTGTCGGCGCCGTCGACGATCACGTCCCAGCCGTCGGCGAGGATCCGCTCGGCGTTCTCGGACGTGAGCCGCTCGCGGTAGGGGACGACGTCGACGTCGGGATTGAGCTCCTGCAGCGTCCGCTTCGCGGACTCCGCCTTCCACTCGCCGAGCCGCGAGGTCGAATGCAAGACCTGGCGCTGGAGGTTCGAGGCGTCGACCTTGTCGTCGTCGACGATCCCGAGCCGTCCCACGCCCGCGGCCGCGAGGTAGAGCGCCGCCGGCGAGCCGAGCCCGCCTGCTCCGAGGAGGAGAACACGCGAGTCGAGCAGTTTCATCTGCCCCTCCTCGCCGACCTCTGGGATCAGCAGGTGGCGGCTGTAGCGCTGGCGCTTGGCGCCGTCGAGCGAGCGCGGCAGCTCCGTGTCGAAGCCGCTCCGCTTCCAATCGACGTAGCCGCCCGCGAGCGAGACGACGTTCTCGTAGCCGAGCTCCTCGAGGGACTTCGCGCCGAAGACCGAGCGGTTGCCCTGCGCGCAGTAGACGACGATCGGCTGGGACTTGTCCGGCGCCGCCGCCTCGATCCGCGACTCGAGGTTGCCGCGCGGGATGTGGATCGCACCCGGGATCCGGCCCTCGCTCCACTCGTCGAGCTCCCGGATGTCGACGAGGAGGGGACGCCCGTCGGCGGCGAGCAGCTCGCGCGCGCGCACGACGTCCACCTCTTCGATCTCGGAGCGGAGTTGCGCCAGGAGTTCCCGATAGCTCGGCATCGCTTTCGGAAATGTAGCGACGGGCTTCCGGGCTACGCTCGGGGCCGTGGCGAGCCGGCGCGTCCTCGGGATCGTTGCCCTGTGCGCGGCCGTGGCCGTCGGGGGGATCGTCGGCGGCACGCTTCTGCAGTCGCGTGGCGAGCACACAAGCCTGCCGCTGCGGAAAGGCGTCCCGCCGCTCGAGCTTCCGAGCTCCGCGGCGCTTCGGCTCTACGACGCGGGCAAGCTGCAGCAGGCCGGTGCGTTGTACTCGCAGTCGCACGCGCTTGCGGACGAGATCGGCGCTGCGTTCTCGCGCTGGCCGGACGGCACTCTCGACACGATGAAGTCGCTGGTCTCGTCGCATCCCGGGAGCTCGCTCGCCGAGCTCCAGCTCGGCCTCGCGTACTACTGGTCGGGAGACGACACCGAGGCGGTGCTGAGCTGGAAGGCAGCGGCGAAGGCGCAGCCGGACTCGCCGTACGCGGTCGTCGCCCTCGACTTCCTCCATCCGGACGTCGCGCCGGGCCTGCCGCCGATCGTCGTCGACGCGCCCGCGATCGCGGCTCCCGCGCGAAGGCTCCTGCTGCGGGGGGTTCTCGCCTGGGATCGCGAGCAGCGCACAGTGACGGCGCGGCGGCTCATCGACGCGGCGGCGAAGCGTGCGCCCAACGATCCCGCCGTCCTCGCTGCGGCCGCGGTAGCGCTCTATTCGCCCGCCACCCCGCTGGCACCGTTCCCGAAGCTCGGCCCGCTCTCGGGCGCCTACCCGAGGGCATCCGTCGTGCGCCTCGACCTCGGCGTCGTCCTGCTCTGGACGCGACAAGTGGCTAAGGGGAAGGTGCAGCTTCGGCTCGCCGTCTCGGAACAGCCGGGGTCGGTGTATGCGCGGCAGGCAACGCGCATCCTCCAGGCCCTCGGGCCGCGTGGGTCCAAGTAAAGAAAATATGAGCCGAACGGCCCATGGCGGTTGGCGGAAACGCGTGTCACAGTGCGGCATCGCACGCGTGGAGGGGATATGGCGACCGTAGTCCAGGAGGACGCCACAACGGGGGTGATCCTGGAGAGCGAGGAGGCGAGAAACCTCCTCGACGTTGTGCATGCCGCGGGCAGCATCGGCGCCGACGAGCTCGCGCTCGCTCTCGACGAGATCGACTTGGAGCCCGGTCAGGTGGAGGACTTCCACCGCGCGCTCGACGAGCTCAACGTCGAGGTCGTTGTCGTCGTCGAGAAGGAGGACGAGCACCGGTTCGACGAGGAGGCGCGCGAGATCTCGACCGACTCGCTGCAGCTCTTCCTCAAGGACATCGGCAAGGTCAATCTCCTCACGGCCGCGCAGGAGGTCGAGCTCGCGAAGCGGATCGAGCGCGGCGACCATCGGGCCAAGCAGGAGATGGTGGAGGCGAACCTTCGCCTCGTCGTCTCGATCGCGA
>PMOB01000029.1:0-46382 GCA_003161615.1 Actinomycetota bacterium | reverse complement strand
GTGGTGGATCCGCCAGGCCGTGGCGCGCTCGCTCGCGGACAAAGGGCGGACGATCCGCATGCCCGTCCACGTCGTCGAGAAGCTCAACAAGATCGTGCGGAGCGAGCGGAAGCTCCGCGCCGAGCTCCACCGCGACCCGACTCCCGAGGAAGTCGCGCTCGACGTCGACCTGCCCTTCGACGAGGTGGAGTCGATCATGCGGAGCGCGCAGACGCCCATCTCGCTCGAGAAGCCGGTCGGCGAGGAGGACGAGTCGGAGTTCGGCCACTTCCTCACCGACGAGAACTCGCCGATGCCGGACGATGCGGCCGACGTCATCCTCCGCAGCGAGCAGCTCCACCGTGTCCTCTGCACGCTCACCGAGCGGGAGCGGCGGATCCTCGAGCTCCGTTACGGGCTCGGCGGCCAGACACCGTGCACGCTCGACGAGGTCGGGCGCGCCTTCAACGTCACGCGCGAGCGGATCCGGCAGATCGAGAACCAGACGCTGAAGAAGCTCCGCGCGCTCGCCGACGTGATGGCGCTGCGCGACGTCGCCTAAGCGCCGACGACGTACTCGACCGGGTGCACCTCCGCCGGACGGCCGAGCGGCAGCCAGCCGCGGTCGGCCTGGGCGAGGATGAACGTCCGTCCCTTCTCGCCGACGAAGGCGAGCCGCTCGGGCTCGTCGAGCTCGCCGGCCCAGACGCTCAGGCCGAGCGGCGCGAGCTCACCGAGCAGCTCGCGGCGGTCGCCGACGAGGCCGAGCTCCGAGAAGCCGACGATCTCCTCCGCGTGGAACGGGCCGCTGCGGCCATTCTCCTCGAGGCCGTGGTGCGCGATCAGCTCGACGATGTTGCCGGCCGCATCGTGGAAGTAGACGGCGCGCGAGTCCCAGTTCTCAGACTCGAAGACGCCGCCGAGCAGTTCGACCCGCTTCTCCGCCCACGCGAGCGCGGCGTCGAAGCGGTCGCCGGGGAGGAGCAGCGCGAAGTGGTAGAACGGCTCGCCCTCGCCGGCGCGGAAACGGAGCGTCGTCTCCCCGGTCATCCTTGCGTAGAACGTCTCGAGCTCGGCGAGGCGATCGGGCGGAGCGGCGAGCGTGACCTCCACGAAGCGCACGGGGCGGAGCATAGGATCGCGCTCATGGACGACGCATCGCGCGCAGAGCTGGCCGAGTTCATCGCGATCCCGAGCGTGAGCGCCGACCCGGCGTTCCGCGAGGACGTCAAGCGCGCCGGCGAGTGGGCCTGCGACTTCATCCGCCGCATCGGCGGCACCGCCGAGCTGACGCCGTGGGGGGAGAAGGAGCTCGCGCTCGGCGAGATCCCGGCGTCGACCGATCCCGAGAATGCGCCGACCGTCCTTGTCTACAACCACTTCGACGTCCAGCCGCCGGCCCCGCTCGACCTCTGGGAGAGCGACCCGTTCGAGCTGACCGTCAAGGGCGACTGGGCCTATGCGCGCGGCATCACCGACGACAAGGGCCAGCTCTTCATCATGCTCAAGGCGGCGCAGCGGCTCGTCGAGGCAAACGCCCTGCCGGTCAACCTCCGCTTCGCGTTCGACGGCGAGGAGGAGATCGGCGGCACGACGATCGTCGACTGGATCGAGCAAGACACCGTCGGCGCCGACGCGGGGATCATCTTCGACGGCGGCATGCTCCGCGTCGACGTGCCGGTCTTCAGCCTCGCGACGCGCGGCCTGATCGCCTTCGACCTCAAGGTTCGCACCGGCGAGCGCGACCTCCATTCCGGGATGTACGGCGGCGCCGCGCTCAACGCGATCCACGTGCTGATGCGCTGCCTTGCGGCGGTGACGGCGGGCGAGAACGGGCTGCTGCCCGAGTCGCTGCGGCAGGGCATCGTCGCGCCGACCGAAGCGGAGCTCGAGAACTGGAAGGCGCTTCCCTCCGGCGAGGACGAGCTGGCGCTCGCCGGCGCGCGGCCGCTCGACGCCGGCGCGGCGGCGCAGTTCAACATCCGCACCCTCGCCGAGCCGTCTGCCGACGTGAATGGGATCATCGGCGGCAAGCCGGGCGTGCGGAATACGACGCTCTCCGTTCAAGCCGCCGGCGAGGTGACCGTCCGCCTCGCGCCTGGCCAGCAGGTGGACGTGATCGGTGCCGCTGCCGAGAAGCTGATGCGCGATGCGGCTCCGGCCGGCGCGGACGTCGAGATCGTCTGGAGCGGTGTACCCGCGGGCCTGATGCGCCCGGACGCGCCCGCCATCCGACTCGGCGCCGACGCGTTCGAGCAGGTTCTCGGCATCCGCCCGCTGCTCGTCCGCACGGGTGGAACGCTCCCGATCGTCCCCGCGCTCGAGGCGAAGGGAATCCAGACGATCATCACGGGCTTCGGGCTGCCCGAGTCGAACGTCCACTCGCCGAACGAAAAGTTCCTCTACCGCTACTTCGAGCAGGGAATCGACACGGCCGCCGCGGTCTACACGCGGCTTGGCGAGCTGCGCTAGCCGACGGCCAGCGCGAGCTCTTTGCGGAGTGAGTGCAGCTCCTCCTTCAGCTCCCGCATCCCCGCGGGTTGTACGCCCGCCGCCGTGAGCGCGTAGACGCGGCGCCGGCGCTCGTCGATCTCCTCAAGGAGGGCTGTGACGACTGCCGCCATCTCAGGCCGCCTGCTGAAGATCGGGGACGAGCGCCTGCTCCGGCTGTGACTGCTGCCGGACCTGCGCGGGCCGGATGAAGACGGCAGAGATCGCGGCGCCGACGAGCAGGAGCCCCACCAGAACGAGGAGCGCCACTCGGAAGCCGTGGTCGAGCGCGGCCGGGCCTGCAGCCGATCCGGTCGCAGCCGCGGCGATCGCGGTCGTCGCCGCGATTCCGATTGCACCGCCGATCTGCCGGCTCGTGTTGATCAGCCCGGAGGCGATGCCCGCATCCGACCGCTCGATGCCCGCGAGACCTCCGATCGTCACCGGGATGAAGGAGAGCGCCATCCCGGCGCCGCCGAGCACGAACGCGGGGAAGAGGTCCCAGAAGTAGTGCCCGCCAAGCGGCAACCGGGCCACGAGCGCCATCGAGGCCGCTGAGGCGAGGAGGCCTGACGTCAGGGTGGCGCGGACGCCGAACCGGGCGACGATCAGCTGGGCGAGGTTGGAGACGACGACCACCGTCCCGGCGAAACCGACGAAGGCGACGCCACTCTGCACCGGGCTGTAGTGGAGGATGTTCTGGAGGTAGAGGGTCAGGATGAAGAACTGCGAGAACGCCGACGCGCCGATGATCGCCATCGCGGCGTTCGACCCCGCCAGAGTGGGCAGCCGGAACAGCCGCAGCGGCAGGAGCGGCCATGGCGAGCGCGTCTCGACTGCGACGAAGGCGACGAGCAGCCCTGCCGAGGCGGCGAGCAGTCCGACCGTCACGGGGGCGCTCCAGCCGTCGGTCGTCGCTCGGGTGAGCGCGTAGACGAGGAGCATCAGCCCGGAGGTCGCGGCCGCTGCGCCGCGCAGGTCGAAGTGGCGATGGCCGAGATCGGCGCGGCTCTCGTCGAGCAGCATCGGTGCGAGCAGCGCCGCTGCGATCCCGACGGGAACGTTGACGAAGAAGATCCACGTCCAGCTCAGGTAGCTCGTCAGGACCCCGCCGAGCAGGACACCGGCGGCCGCGCCACTGCCTGAAGCGGCGCCGTAGATCCCGAGCGCGCGGTTGCGCTCAGGGCCTTCGGCGAACGTCGTCATCAGGAGAGAGAGCGCGGCGGGCGCGAGCAGCGCGCCGGCGAGACCCTGCAGGCCGCGGAAGGCAACGAGCGAGCCCGCCGACCAAGCGAGGCCGCACAGGAGGGAGCTCGCAGCGAACAGGAGCAGGCCGCCCATGAACACCCGGCGGCGGCCGAGGAGGTCTGCGAGCCGGCCGCCAAGCAGAAGCGCGCCCCCGAAGAGGATCGCGTACGCGGAGATCACCCACTGCAGGCTGCTCTCGGAGAAGGCTAGGTCGTGCTTGATCGAGGGAAGGGCGACGTTGACGATCGCGACGTCGAGGATGACCATGAACTGGGCGGTGACGATGAGAGCGAGCGCGCTCCAGCGTTGCCGTGGGGTAGTGGCTGGACTCACTATTTGACCTCCATAATCGTTGAGACACTCAACAATATACACGAACTAACGTTGATCGCGCTACACTTGTTCCCGTCATGACGGAAACCGTTCAGCAACCCATCGCGCCCCGGCTGCCGAAGGAGCTCGTCTCGTCGGTGTTGTTCCTGCTCAAGAAGCTCGGTCTCGCCGCGAAGGAGCGCTCGTTCAACGCGTACGAGGAGGCCGGCCTCCACCCGTACCACCACGCGATCCTCGCCCTGCTCGACGAGGGTTCCCGCGAGACGCAGGGGGCGATCGCCGAGGCGCTCGGCTACGACAAAGGCCAGCTCGTCGGCCTGCTGGACGAGCTCGAGGGGGATGGCCTGGTCGAGCGCCGCCGTGACACCGTCGACCGGCGCCGCCAGACGGTCTCGATCACTCCCGCCGGCCGCAAGACACTCGATCGCCTGCGCCGTCTCTCCGCGCAGATGGAGGACGAGTTCCTTTCTCCGCTCAGTGCGGCCGAGCGGAAAGAGCTACACCAGCTGCTCCTCCGCGTGGCCAGCGAGAACCTGCCGAACTGCCCGCTGAAGCAGTAAGCGCTTAGGCGAGGTCGGCATGGCCGTGCGCGTGGTCGCACTCCAGCCACTCGTGTCCGAACTCGCGCATCGCGTCGATGATCGGGAGGAGCGCCTCGCCCTTCTCGGTGAGGACGTACTCGACGCGCGGTGGCGCCTCGGCGTAGCTGTGACGCTCGACGATCCCTTCCGACTCGAGGACGCGCAGCCGTTCGGCGAGGGTGCGGGGACTGATCCCGTGGCATGACCGCTCGAGCTCCGAGAAGCGGCGCGGGCCTTCGGAGAGGTCGTGGACGAGGAGCGCCGTCCACTTCGCGCCGATGATCGCGGCCGACGCGGCGACCGCGCATGTCGTCGCCTCGTGAACCGGGTTCATCGTCCGCATCGCCATTTGCAGGCGATTCTAGCTCGCTGTTAGACCCTGAAAGGAGTTGGGCAGGCGTCGATCTTCGGGATCGAGAAGCGCGCGATCGTCCCGAACCCCTCCGCCGGCTTGCACGCCTGGGCGACGCCGGCGTCGCACGCGACGGAGAGGAAGATGAACGCGTCCTCAATCGTGAAGCCGTGCTGGTCGACGAGGAGCCGCGCTGCCTCCTCGGCCACGAGTTGCAGCGCCTCGCCGTAGCTCGGCGCAGTCGCGTGCGGCAGCCAGCGCTCGGCGAGCTCGGTCACGGGCCACGTCGCCTGCTTTCCCTTGAGCAGGTCGAAGCGGATGTCCACCTCGCCGGCGATCTCGACGCCGGTGAAGCAGATCTCGCCGTCGCCCATCGCGGCGTGCATGTCCCCGACCGCGAACATCCCACCGGGCTGGCGGACGGGGAAGAAGATGCGCGCGCCCTTGCCGTGCCAGTGGTCGTCGAGGTTGCCGCCGTGCCGGCCGGCCAAGCCGTTCGAGAGCGTCTCCCCGTCGGTCGCGACGCCGACGACGCCGACCATCGGCATGGCTGGGAACGAGACACGGTCGTTCATCTTCACGACACCGTCCCGCACCTCGAAGACGCGTGTGAGCGGCGCTTGCACCTCTCCGATCAGCTGGCCGAAGCCGGGGATGAGCGTCGCGACGCCCCACTCGATTGGGCGGACGTCGAGGATCTCGGCGATCAACGAGTCGCCGGGCTCGGCGCCTTCGACCGCGACCGGCCCGGTGGCGGAGTTGATCCGGTTCATGTCGATCTCTGTGACGAGGTCGTCCTCGCTGCGGATCTGGCCGGTGAAGCAGTCGTTCGTCTCGAACGTGACGACGTCGCCGGGCCGCACCTCGAGGACGGGCTCGAGGTCGGGGCCAAAGGCCCAGATGACGTTGTCGCGGCTCAGGCGGTGGTGCGCCATCTCAGTCCCACGGAGGCGGGTTGTGCGTCCAGCGGCCGCCGAGCATCGTCGCGACGACCTCCACCTCGCGCAGCTCCTCCGGCTCGCAGGCGAACGGGTCGCGGTCGAGGACGACGAGATCGGCAAGCCGGCCGGGGACGAGCGTGCCGCGTACGCGCTCGTCGTGGGAGAGCCACGCCGGCGCGACGCAAACCGCGTGGAGCGCCTGCTCGAGCGTGAGGCGCTGGTCCTCCCGCCAGTGGTCGAGAACGGCCGCAACGACGCCGGCCCACGGCTCGAGCTCCTCCACCGGTGCGTCGGAGCCGTTCGCGAGCAGCGCGCCGGAATCGAGCAGCGACCGGAACGAATACGCCTGGTCGAGCCTGTCCGCCCAGAAGCGCTTCGCGAGCCCCTCGTCGGACGGCGCGTGGGAGAACTGCGCCGACACTGCCACGCCGAGCTCCGCGAAGCGCGCGACGTCGTCCGGATCGAGGCACTGCGCGTGCTCGATCCGCTGGCGCAGCCGCCGCGGCTCCCATGCGTCGCGCGATCGCTCGAAGGCGTCGAGCGCCGCACGGTTTGCGCCGTCGCCGATCGCGTGCACGCCGACCGGCCAGCCCGCTTCGGCGGCTTCGCGCACTATCTCCTCCAGCGCCTCGCCTGAGGTGATCACGACGCCGCTGCCATCCGACATCCACGCCGTCTGCGAGCCGAGCGTCCCGTCCATGAACGCCTTGACGTAGCCGAGGCGGACGAGCGAGGTGCCGCCGGCGTCGCTGCGCAGACCGATCTCGCGCAGCTCCGGGAGCGCTGTGGCCGGCGTCGACTGCCAGACGCGGAGCGGCAATCCACCGTGCTCCTCGAGTTGCTGCCAGAGGCCGATCGCGCCGAGCCAGCCATCCTTGTCGTGGACGCACGTCACGCCGCGCGACGCGGCGACTTTGACGCCGGCTCGCATCGCCGTGACGTACTCGTCATCGGCCGCCCTTCCGTAGCGGCTCTTGAACTGCCACGCCGCTTGCTCGTAGAGGACGCCGGTCGGCTCGCCCGCGTCGTCGCGGACGACGACGCCTCCGTCCACCTCGAGGTCTCCGCCCGCAAGCGCGAGCGCGACCGAGTTGAGCCAGAGGCCGTGGTAGTCCTTCGAGAGCAGCATCGCCGGCCGCTCGGGCTCGATCTCGTCGAGCGCCTGGCGCGTCGGCCGCCCGTCCGGCCACTCGGCGTCGCGCCAGCCCTGGCCGCGCAGCCAGGTGCCGTGACGCTCGGCGCCGCGGATCCGGTCGAGCGCCTCGGCAAGGGATGTGCACCCTTCGAGCCGGAGGTCCCGCTGCGCGAGCGCCCAGGTCGGGAAGTGGACGTGCGAGTCGGTGAAGCCGGGGAGGACGCAGCGTCCGCCGAGGTCGACGGTCTCCGGGCTCGGCAGCGCCTCCTCATGCACCCCGACGCCGCCGGCGATCCGGTCGCCTGCGATCCAGAGCGCGGCGACGGTCGGCAGCGAGGGGTCGAGCGTGCGGATCGTTCCGTTGCGGAGGATCACGCGCCGAGCCTATAGAGGAGGAATCTAGGGAGGATCGACCCGCGGCCCGCGGTTGAGCGGGTTGCAGCGGAGGATCCGCCAGATCGTCTTCCGCGTCGCCGTCGCGAAGCCGTAGCGCTGGTACGCCGCGAGCCCGTACTCGGAGCAGGTCGGCTGAAAGCGGCAGCGTGGCCGGAGGCGCGTCGGAACACGCCTCCGGTAGAGCTCGATCAGCACGAGCGCCGCGCGCGAGCCTGGGCTCAACGGGAGAACGAGCGCCGCAGCAGAGGGACGGCCAGCCCGAAGAGGATGCCGCCCACGATGTAGATGATCGCGTACGTGCGCGTCGGGTAGACGATCGCGTACTCCTGCAGGAGTACGCCGGCGCCAAGGCCGGTGAGCAGTCCGCTGAAGGCGCCGAGGGCGATCGGCCACGACCTGCGGCGGGTGCGCGCGACCGGCGCGGCGACGGCCATGAGCGCGCCGCTCCTGCCGAACAGGACCACGAGCGGGACGACGACAAGCGCCGCGAGCGCAAAGAGGAAGCACCAGCCGCCGGGGCCGCCCGCGCCGGTCGCGGCGTAGAACTCGTCGGCCATCTCGTCGTCCGTCCGCTCGCGCTCCTCTTGCTTCTTCACGTCGTCCTGCGTGACCGAGCCGCCCGGGCCGCTGCCGCCGCCACCGGGGCTTGCGCCGAGTCCTGCGCCGAGCATTCCGAGGACGCCGGCGACCGTCGCGCCCACGCCCGCATCTCCCGCGATGGTGCCGAGCGGGTCGCCGGTGACGTGGATCATCACCGAGCCGTCACAGGAGTCACCGCCGACGAAGTCGCCGACTCCCTTGAGCTCGTAGAAGCCGACCCCGAACCGCGCGAAGCTGTGAACGTCGACCTGATGGCTCCAGGTGCCGCCGCTCGCGGGCGCGTCGTAGAGATCCCAGTCGGCGCCGACGAACGTGAGGTAGATGTGGAGCTCGGAGAAGTCCTTGCCTGACGGCCCGGACATCGTCATCGGGACGACGTCGTCCCTGCCGACGGAGATGGCATGCGCCCCGTCGGGCGGGAGGCCGTCGAGCCGGTGGCCGGCGAATGTCGCGTGGCAGCCGTTCTCCACGTACGCGCTCGCAGGCGCTGCCGCGAGCAGCGCAATGCCGACAGCCGCCAGCAGTGCCGCTACCGCAATCCCCCCGATGCGAACTCTCCGCATCGATCGCCTCCGGTCGATGGCGCGATCTTGTGCCTTTGCGCCGTGTGAGTCAAGGCCTGCATCCCGTACGATCGTCTGGCCATGGCCTGGGACGTTCTGAACGACGAGCAGCGCGAGCTGCGCGACCTCGTCCGGCAGCTCGCTCGCGAGCGGATCGGCCCGCGCGCTGCCGAGATCGACGAGTCACACGAGTTTCCGTGGGACGTCGTCGAGCTGTTCCGCGAGAACGACATCTTCGGCCTCTTCTTCGCCGAGGAGTACGGCGGGCTCGGCACCGGCACGCTCCTCTCGCTGATCGCGATCGAGGAGGTCGGGAAGGTTTGCGCGACCTCGGCCCTGATCCTCGCGGTGCAGGAGCTCGGCTCCCTCGGGCTCAAGCTCGCGGGGACGGACGAGCAGAAGCAGCGCTATCTGCCGAAGTTCGCGTCGGGCGAGTGGCTGCCGGCGTACGCGCTCACGGAATCCGGCTCCGGCTCCGACTCGGCGGCGATGCGGACGACAGCGCGGCGCGAGGGCGACGAGTACGTCCTCGACGGCTCGAAGCGCTTCATCACGAACGCCGGCGTCGCGAACCTCTACACCGTCTTCGCGAAGACCGATCCGGAGCAGGGCCACTCCGGCATCTCCGCCTTTGTCGTAGAAGCCGATACGCCGGGCTTCGCGGTCGCGCGGCTCGAGCCGAAGATGGGCATCTCCGGCTCGACGACCGGCGAGCTGACCTTCGACGGGGTGCGGATCCCGGCCGCGAACCTCCTGGGCGAGGAGGGCGACGGATTCAAGATCGCGATGCGGATCCTCGACCGTTCCCGTCCCGGCGTCGCCGCGCAGGCGCTTGGGATCGCGCAGGGCGCTACCGACTACGCGCTCGAGTACGCGAAGACGCGCGAGACGATGGGGAAGCCGATCGCCCAGCACCAGCTGATCCAGGCGAAACTCGCCGACATGGAGACCGAATGCGAGGCCGCCCGCGGGCTCCTCTACCGCTTCGGGCGCATGGCCGACGAGGGCGTCGACGGGCCGGAGCTGACGAAGGCGTCCGCGATGGCGAAGCTCAAGTGCGGCGACGTCGCGATGGCCGTCACGACCGATGCCGTCCAAGTCCTCGGCGGCTACGGCTACATCAAGGAGTACCCCGTCGAGCGCTTCATGCGCGACGCGAAGATCACGCAGATCTACGAGGGGACGCAGGAAGTCCAGCGACTCGTGATCGCGCGCGAGATGGCACGCGAGTCACGCGCTTTCCTCCTCGCGGGTGTCTGAGCTCTGGCGCCCGAGCGAGCACGAGCCGCTCGCCGGGGACGATTGGAGCGAGGAACGCGCCGTAGAGGCGATCGCGGCGATCGTCGCGGACACGGAATCGGGCTACGACGGGACGCGCTGGCCGTTCCATCCGAACGACGGCGACGACGACGGCCCGACGAGCATCTACCTCGGCGCCGCGGGCGTGATCTGGGCGCTGCATGAGCTGGGCTCGACGGGATGGGAGGACGCTGCAGTCGCGCAGGTCGAGCGCTACCGCGCCGCGCCCGACTTCCCCGAGTTTGCGTCGGCGGGGAGCTACTGGATGGGCGAGTGCGGCATCGCGCTCGTCGCGTTCCTCGTGACGCGCGACACCGGCCTGGCCGATCGCGTGCATGAGTTCGTCCTCGCGAACTTCGACTCTCCGACGAACGAGGTGATGTGGGGGACGCCGGGCTCGCTCTTCGTCTGCGAGGCAATGCTCGCGTGGACAGGCGAGCCGCGCTGGAACGAGGCGTGGCGCGCGAGTGCCGAGCGCGTCCTCGCGGCGCGCGACGAGGACGGGCTCTGGACGCAGGATCTCTACGGGAGGACGTTCCGCTTGCTCGGCCCGGCGCACGGCTACGCGGGCGCTGTCCGCTCTCTCGCCAACCGTGGCCAGACGCCAACCCTCGCGGACCTGTCGCCGTTCATCCTGCGGGAGGACGGCCTCGCCAACTGGAAGCCGACAGACGACGCAGAGCCCAGGGAGATCCGCGTGCAGTGGTGCCACGGTGCGCCGGGGATGGTGGCGACGCTCGGCGATCTGCTGGCCGAGGAACTTGCACTCGCCGGCGGCGAGCTGACCTGGCGGGCCGGCCCGCTCGCGAAGGGGCCGGGGCTGTGCCACGGCACCGCGGGCAACGCCTATGCGTTCCTCGTCCTCCACCGCCGCACCGGCGACGAGCTCTGGCTCGAGCGGGCACGCGCTTTCGCAATGCACGCGATCGGCCAGGTGGAGCGGGAACGGGAGAAGCTCGGCCGCGGCCGCTACTCGCTCTTCACCGGCGATGTCGGCGTCGCGCTCTTCCTCCGCCACCTGCTCGCCGGGGAGGATCGTTTCCCGACGCTCGGCCCGTTTGCGTGACCGAACCGCGGGCGCGGAGCTTCGGCGCCGTCGCCGAGGACTACGAGCGCGGCCGGCCCGGGTGGCCTGACCGCGTCGCCGGCGTTGCGGGGCTGCCGCCGGACGCCGAGGTGCTCGATCTCGCCGCCGGCACCGGCAAGCTGACCCGCCTGCTCGTCAGCCACTTCGCGCGCGTCGTTGCGGTCGAGCCCGACGATGCGCTCCGCGTGTTGATCCGGGACGCGGAGACGCTCGCGGGTACGGCGGAGGAGATCCCGCTGCCGGACGGCTCCGTCGACGGCGTCTTCTGCGCCGAAGCGTTCCACTGGTTCGACGCGCCGCGTGCCGTCGCGGAGATCGCGCGGGTCCTCCGTCCCGGTGGCTCCGTCGTCGTCTGCTTCAACGACGGCGCCGGCGAGACCGAGCCGCGCTGGCCCGACGAGGCGCGCGCCGTGATCGAGCGCCACCGGCCGCCCGGCGAGGTCGGCGGTCGCCATCTGGTCGAAGCGGGAACGTGGCGCGACGGCTTCGCCGAAGGGCCGTTCGAGCCGCTCCGCTTCGAGACCGCGCCGCACGAGCACGTGCAGAACACGGAGGAGGCGATCGCCCAGATCCTCTCGATCAGCGGCTTCGCCCTCTTGTCCGAGACGGAGCGGGAGGAGATGCGAGCGGAGCTGCGAATGGTGCTCCCGCGGCAGACATGGCGGACGCCGCTGCAGGCGGAGATCTGGTCTACGCGGAGGAGAGACTGATGATCAGCGGAGCGAACACCGGCTTCATGCTGTTGGCGGCGGCCCTCGTCATGCTCATGACGCCGGGGCTGGCGTTCTTCTACGGCGGGCTCGTGGGCCGCTCGAACACGCTCACGATCATGATCCAGAGCTTCGCCTCGATGGGGATCACCACCGTGATGTGGTGGCTCGTCGGCTATTCGCTCTGCTTCAGCGGCGGCAGCGACGGGATCTTCGGGAACTTCCACTACGCGTTCCTCCGCCACGTCGGCGTCAACACGATCTACCAGCCGTCGCACATCCCGCTCTCGGTGCTGATCGTCTACCAGATGATGTTCGCGATCATCACGCCGGCGCTGATCACCGGCGCCTTCACGAACCGCGTCACGTTCAAGGCCTACCTGATCTTCCTCGTCGTCTGGCAGGTCGCGGTCTACTACCCGTTCGTCCACATGTTCTGGGGCAACGGCCTGCTCGCCCAGTGGGGCGCGCGCGACTTTGCGGGCGGCATCGTCGTCCACGCGAGCGCCGGCTTCGCTGCGCTGGCCTCGGTTCTCTACGTGGGGAAGCGCAAGTTCGTCGACACGCCGCACAACATCCCGTTCATCGCCCTTGGCACCGGCCTGCTCTGGTTCGGCTGGTACGGCTTCAACGCGGGGAGTGAGCTGAAGGTCGACCACGTCACCGCGCTCGCCTTCCTCAACACCGACATCGCCGCCTCGTTCGCCGCGGTCACGTGGCTGTTCGTGGAGTGGTGGTTCGCGAAGAAGCCGCACTTCGTCGGACTGTTGACCGGCGCCGTCGCCGGCTTAGCCACGATCACGCCCGCGGCGGGCTATGTGCCGATCTACGCCTCCGTCGTGATCGGGATCGCCGCGGGGCTTGTCTGCTACGGCGCGATCCAACTGAAGAACAAGTTGCACTGGGACGACGCCCTCGACGTCTGGGGAGTGCACGGCATGGGCGGCCTGCTCGGCATCGTTCTCCTCGGCGTCTTCGCCGGGACGGCCGTCAACGCGAGCGGAGGCGTCGGCCTGATCCACGGCTCCGGCTCGTTCTTTGGCAAGCAGGTCGCCGCCGGGCTCGGCTGCGCCCTCTACGCCTTCCTCTTCACGTACGCGGCGTTGCGCGTGATCGATCTCATCACCCCGGTGCGGGTCGGCGAGGAGGCGGAGAGCGGGCTCGACGAGGCGATGCACGGCGAGAGCGCTTACGCCTTGTGAGGCTCGACGGCATCCACCATGTGACCTGCATCACGGCCGACGCGCCGCGGAACGTCGAGTACTACACCGGCGTCCTCGGCCTGCGGCTCGTCAAGAAGTCCGTCAACCAGGACGACCCGACCGTCTACCACCTCTTCTACGCCGACGAGGACGGCGACCCGGGCTCCGACATCACGTTCTTCGAGTACCCGAACGCGCGGGAGGGCAGGGCCGGCGCCGGGATGATCCACACCGTCGTCTGGCGCGTCGGCTCGGAGGAGGCGCTCGAGTTCTGGCGCGAGCGCGCCGGAAGCGTCCCGTTCACGGATCCCGACGGCCTGCGCCATGACCTCGTCGTCGCCGACGTCCCCGACAAGCCGCTGATCGCCGACCATCCCGAGATCCCGCGTGAGCTCGCGCTGCAGGGGTTCGAGGGCGTGCGCGCGTACGGGGAGGAGCCGACCGCGTTTCTCGAATCGCTCGGTTTCGAGGATGGCCTGACCAGGGGTGATTCCCGTCAAGGCTGGATCCACTACGGGCCGGCGCCGGCGGAGCCCGGGATCGGCGGCGCGGGCACCGTCCATCACGTCGCGTGGTCCTCGACGATGGAGGAGCACGAGGCGTGGCGGCAGCGGGTCATCGACGCCGGCGGTCATCCAACGCCGGTGATCGACCGCTTCTGGTTCCGCTCGATCTACTTCCGCGAGCCGAGCGGCGTCCTGTTCGAGATCGCGACGCTCGGGCCGGGCTTCGCCGCGGACGAGGATCCTGCGCACCTCGGCGAGACGCTCATCCTCCCGCCGGACTTCGAGCACCTGCGCGCCGAGGTCGAGCCGCTGCTGACGCCGTTACCGAAGCCGCGCTAGTTACCTCCCGGGCTCGGGCAGCGAGCTCGTATTCACGACCTCGAAGTCGGCGCCCGTCAGCCGGCCGAGCGAGTGGAGGCCGTCGTTCGACCAGTGCGAGTTCGGCGCGCCCGAGATGTACCAGGGCGAGCCGTTGTCGGCGAGGATCGCGCCGTAGACCTGAAGCGCCTTGAGCACGACGCGGGCCTGCTTCGGGAAGGACGAGATGTCGACGCTCGCCTTGAGCCGCACGCGGAGACCCATCGGCGGCAGCTTCGCGCTCGTCGAATTCGACGCGTAATGCCGCGCCGGATAGACGTAGGCGCGGCGCGTCTCGGGCGCGGTAAAGCGCAGTGCGTGGTCGATGACGCCGCGCGAGACCTCGTCCCAGCGGGCGAGGCCGGGGAAGATCGGCAGCCCTGCCGCGTCAGCCGACGTCCAGCCCGCCGGCCGGAGGTGGTCGGAGAGCAGGCTCCACGTTGCGCCCGAGCCGGCCGTCCAGCCGTGGCCCGTGTGGTGGAGGTCGTACAGCTCGTAGAGCCGGCACGAGCTCTTGTCCACGAGGAGCGCGTGCCGGTCTCCCGTCGAGCGCGCGCCGCCTTCGATGTGGACGCCGCGCGGAATCGGGTAGCGGACGCGGTCGGACTCGTCGGAGTAGTCGAACTTGACCTTGGAGGTCGGCGTGCTGCTCGAGACGACGTCGAACGGGATCCCGATCGGCTCGCCGTCGTAGCGGCCGGAGCCGAAGTCGGGATGGAGCGGGTCGTTCAGGCCGATCGAGGCGATCATCTGCGCGGAGTTCTTCGCCACCGGCAGGGAGTCGACGCGCTGGTTCCAGGCATTGTCGGCCGGGAAGACCGGGCATTTCGGCGCGTTCGGGAGCCGGAGTGCATGCGCCGCGGCGCCGCCGAGCAGGGCGACGGCGAGCGTGGCGGCGACGGCGAGAACGACCCTCACGCGGCGAATGGTGCCGCATACTGGTTGGGATGGCGACTGGCCGGAAGCGTGTCCTGGTGGTCGACGACGACGACGACATCCGGGACCTCGTAGAGAAGCTGCTCGCGAGCGCCGGCTACGCCGTGGAATCCGCTCCCGACGGTCGCGCCGCGTTGCGCGCCTTCCACGCCCGGCCGTGCGATCTCGTCGTCCTCGATATCTCGATGCCGGAGCTCGACGGCTTCGAGACGCTCGAGCGGCTGAGGGATCTGAGCGACGTTCCCGTGATCCTGCTCACCGCGCGCAGCGGCGAGATCGACAAGGTGCGCGGCTTCCGCGCCGGCGCCGACGACTACGTCGTGAAGCCGTTCGGGCGGCAGGAGCTGGTGGCCCGGATCGAGGCGCTGCTGCGGCGGACGCCGCAGGCGGCGCACGCGGACAATTACGACGACGGCGTCCTCGCCATCGACTTCGCGGGTCGCGCCGTCGTCTTCCGGGGCCTGCCCGTCCGGCTGACCCCGCTCGAGTTCCGGCTCCTCGCCGCGTTCGCGCGCCACGCCGGGCAGGTGCTCTCTCCCGATCAGCTCATGGAGCAAGGTTGGGGACACTCCGCCGGCGTCTCGCGCGACCAGGTGAAGCTCTACGTCTCCTACCTGCGGAAGAAGCTTGGAGAGAACCCCGACGGCACGCAGCCGATCAAGACGGTACGGGGCTTCGGGTATCGCTACGGGTAGTTCGCGGGCAGCGAGACGATCACGCGCGTTCCCTCGCCCTCGCGGCTCTCGAGGGCGATCGAGCCGCGGTGGGCATCGACGATCGCCCGCGCGATCACGAGCCCGAGCCCGGTGCCGGGAATGGCGCGGCGGATCGCGCTCGAGGCGCGGTAGAAGCGGGAGAAGAGCTGGCCGACCTCGTCCTGCGGCACGCCGATTCCCGTGTCGTTCACCTCGACCACTCCGCGGCCGTCCACGTGGTTGACCGAGACGACAACCGATCCGCCGGGGAGCGTGAACTTGAGCGCGTTCGAGACGAGGTTGTCGAGCACCTGGCCGAGCCGGCCGGCGTCGGCCTCGAGCGGCAGGGAACCGTTCGTCCGCAGCTCGAGCTCGATCTCCTTCTCTGCCGCGAGCGGGCGCGCCTCCTCTACGGCCGCCGTTGCGATCGCCGCGAGGTCGGCCTCTCCGACCCGGAGCTCGAGCCGGTCGGCCTCGATCTGTGCGACGAGCAGGAGGTCCTCGACGATTCGCTGCAGGCGCGTCGTGCCTCGCCGGATCACGTCGAGGTAGCTGCGTCCCGACTCCCCGAGCGACGCCTCCTCGTCCTCGAGCATCTCGACGAAGCCGGAGATCGAGGTGAGCGGAGTGCGGAGTTCGTGCGAAACCGCTGCGACAAAGGCGTCGCGCAGGCGCTCGAGGTGGCGATCGGCCGTCACCTCGCGGAGGGTCCAGATGCGCCCGACTGCGCCGTCGCCCTGCATGACCGGTGCGGTGTAGCCGCGGAAGACACGGCCGCTGTCCGCGAACTCGAACTCGTCCTCGCTCGGCTCCGTGTTCGTGGCGAGCGCGCGCATCCGGTCGCGGTAGCGATCGGGCTCGGTCGTGAGGTCGGCGATCGAGAGGAGGCGGTCGACCACCGTGCCGAACGGCGGCAGCCCGAACTCGAGGCTGATCCGTCGCAGCGGCGCGTTCGAGAGGAGGACGTTCCCTTCGGAGTCGGTGAGGCAGATGCCGTCGAGTGTCGAGTCGAGCAGCGCGCCCTGCAGCGCGGTTGTCGCCTGCAGTTCCTGCGCATCGGACGAGATGCGGCGGGCCAGGAGCCCCGCTCCGAGACCGACGGCGGTAAGGGCGGCAGTCCGCACGGCGAGCGCGATCGCGTCGTGGGGTCCGCCGACGTCCTCGACCGCGCCGATATAGAGCGCGGACGCGGCCGCGCCTGCGAGCGCTCCGCGGCTCGGCCCGAGCTGGCTCGCGAGGACGACGATCCACGGAACGAAGGCCGAGGCGGCGAGGCGGCCGGTGTCCCCGACCGCGATCAGGCCGGCGAAGCTGCCGAGCAGGCCGGCTGTCCCGAGCACGATGAGCACGTCGCGGCGCAGCGCCAGGACGGCGGTTGCGCGAATCGCGCGCGCCAAGATGTGGCGGCGTTCGCCCGTGTAGTGACCGGCCGCAGAGCTCACGGTCATGAATCTTGCTCCGGGGTCTCGGCTTCCGCGTCCCCCTTTTCGTCGCCAAACAGGATCTTGAAAAAGATCCCGAACCCGGCCAGCAGGCCGAGTAGGAGTGGCGTGTGGAGGAAGCGGAGGAGGAGATAGGCCTTCGGGATCCAGAACAGCCGCGCGCCGACGATGTCGGAGTTCTTCGGGCGCCAGAGATCCGGCAGCGTGCGGTTGTCGCCCTGCACGATCCAGCCGGTGCGCGGGTTGCCGCCGATGATCCGGTGGATCACCTCGAAGCCGGCGCCGACCTGGCCCTTCGGGACGCGGTAGGCGATGACCTCTCCGACGTGGTAGCTCGACTGCCTCTCGACGAGCGCGAGGTCGCCGGTGTGCATGTGCGGCAGCATGCTCGTGCCGCTGATGACGACCCAGCCCGCGCGGCCGCCGAGGGCCTGCGGCAGGCAGAACCAAAGAAGCGCCGCGACGATCCCGAGCTGCGCCACGACGAGCAGGAGCCGCTTGACGGACAGCCACTCGGGGAGGTGCCGCTCGGCCGCCGACGACGTCCGCGGCAGCGGGAGGGTGTCGACGCTACTTCTCATCGCTGAGGGTCATCGAGGGACGATCGGCCACGGTGGCGTTCTGCGCGGAGCCGATCTTCGTGGTCGTCGCACCGCCCGCCGTGTTGTCGCGGAGCTCCCAGCCCCAGAGCGCCCCGGCCTTGATCGCTGCGTCTACGTCGGCGGTCACCGTAAGCACGTGCGAGCCGGCCGAGCCGGTAAAGGTCGCCGTCGCCGTCGCGCCGATCGTGAGCCCGCTGACGCCGTTCCAGGTCAGCGTCGCCGAGCTCCAGCTCGAGTAGACCGGATAGACGGAAATCGTGTGGGGCGATGCGTTGGTCACGAAGACCGTCAGGGCGGAGCTGTCGGCTCCTGCGGTGGTCGGCAGGCTGCAGCCGCTGAGGTCGAAGCGGATAAAGGCGTAGTTCTTGGCCGCGCCGCTCGAGACCGAGAGCGTCGTCGCGCTCGCGCCGGCGGTGCTCGTCGGGCTTCCCTGCTGGACGTACGTGTCATCCTCGGTCGTCGAGGTCTGGTTGCAGGTGGCCTTCGTGAGCGTCTGGCTCCAGGCGTGGAGCTTGCCCGAGCCGACGCCGAGGCTCGCCGCGTAGGCGACGCCCGTGCACGCCATCGCGCCGACCAGGACGGCGGCGGCGAGGCGGCGGGGAGTGAGGCGAAGACGGCGCATGGGATTACTGGGTGAGCGAGAGGGCGTAGGCGGTGAGGTTGGTGGCGGAGACGGTTCCGAAGCCGGTGAGAGTGACGGTGCAGCCGCCGGTGCACGTCCCGACCGTGGTGGTTGCCGTGCCGAGGCTCGTGTGCGAGCTGTTCTCGAGCGTTACGGCGAGCGTCTCGCCCGAGCAGGCCTGCGGCACGCCCGTCACGTTGACCTGCGTGACGTTGCCGCTGTTGTTGACGTTGCGGGTGGTGGTGAGCGCGGAGGAGGTGCAACCGCTCACTGCTGCGTTGCCGGCAGAAAGCTGTCCAGTCCCGATTCCGAGGCTCGCGGCCGAGGCGACTCCCACCGTCAGCAGTGCTGCGGTGGAGAGAAGTCCGAGGGTTTTGGAAAGCCGCTTCATGTGACCTCCGAGACGGGAAGGGCGGGGCGCCGCAGTGCCCCGCCCAACGTTCCGCCGGTACGTCCTGAGTTCGAGTTACGAGACGACGACCGAGACGTTGTCGACCTTGCTGGCGTCGATGTCGTTGGAGCTGGGGGTGATCGAGACGGTCGACGTCGTGCCGGACGCGGGCAGAGTGGCCGTGACCTGCGTGCCGAGGGCGGCGTTGCCGCTATCGCTGAAGGTGACGGCGAGGCTCTTGCCGAGGCAGCCGGCCGGGATGCTCGTGAGGTTGATCCCGTTGACCGCGTAGCCGGGGAGGGCCGAGTAGTACGAGGTCGTGTAGGCGAAGGTCATGCCGGAACCGCAGGAGGCGACGACCTTGTTGTCGGCGCCGAGGCCGCTCGTGCTGATGCCGAGCGAGGCGGCGAAGCCGTAGACGCTCCCGAAGACGGTCACCGAAACGACGGTCGCGAGAACGAGCTTGCTGGTTTTGGTGAGTCCGAGAATGGTGCGCATTTGTGTGTGTCTCCTTGATCTCTTTCAGTACCGGCGGGCGCATGGCCCGTTTGACACTCACAAGACTCGTTGCGCGACTTATGAATAGGAGGGGCCGCGCCGTATGTTGTCCGTATGACCCCGGACCCCCCCGGACGGGGTACGCGGAGCGTTAGACGTGGACGGCGGGGTAGCGCGCGCGGACGGCATCGATGAAGGCGGCGAGGCGGTCGGCGAGCGCCGCGTCCGCGATCTCGAGGACGTTCTCCGCGTTCATCTCGCCGGAGTGCGAGAGGTTGAAACTGCCGACGAAGACGGTGTCGTCGGCGACCGTCACTTTCGCGTGCATGTAGTCGTGCACTGAGCCGGGCGCGTACGGAGTCGTGACCTTGCCGGAGAACGGCGCACCGGCCAGCGTCGCGCGCAGCAGCGGGCTCTTCCAGTCGGCGCTGCCGTTGTCGTGCCACTGCTGCAGCACCTCGCCGATCTGGGTCGCGTCGACGACGCCGGCGAGGTCGACCTTGCCGTCGGAGACGACTTGGGCGAGCGTGCCGAGGATCGGCCCCGAGCTGATCACCGGCGACGCGATGCGGATCCGGCGCTCCGCGCAGCCGATCGCCTTCGCGATCCGGTGCGCGAGCTTCTCGCCGCGGCCGGGGCAGAACCAGACGCGCACGCCGCCGTCCACCGGTGCCGTGTCGACCTTGCCGCTGTGGGAGACCTGGCGCGTCGTCCAGAGCTGCTCGAAGTCCGTGAGGTAGCGGGCGGCTACGGCGGCGGAGTCGACGGTGACGATGACGTTCTCCTCGCGCGTCCACGAGTCTCCTGTCCAGTTCGTCGAGCCGGTCCAGACCGAGGAACCGTCCCGGACGACGTACTTGTGGTGCATGAGGTCGGGGATGCCGGGGATCTGCGCGGTCGGGACCGGAAAGGCTTCGACGAGCTCCGGCTGCGTCTGCGGCGGCGGCGGGATCGGCGGTTTGTCCTTGCGGTAGTCGACGTTGTACGCGAGCCGAATCGAGACGCCGCGGTCTTTGGCGGCGAGGAATGCGTCGCGGACGATCGCGTCGATAGGCGGCGGGAGGTTGAGGTCGTAGATCGCGACCTCGAGCGTCTTCTGCGCTGTGCCGATGAACGCGGCCAGGGCGTGGGCGGTGTCCTCCGCCGGCTGCCCGCCGTCGGTCAGCGTCCGGACTTCGACGCCGTCCACTCGGCCTTACGGGCTTTCTTCGCGGCCTGGTAGTCCTCGAGCGCCTGCGGCGAGTCGACGTCGCCGAGCGTGGGATGGCCCGGCACGAGATCCCGCGCCACGTCCACGCCGAAGCGGTTGGCGAGTACCGAGCCGAGCGCCTTGATCTTCATCTCGCCGAAGCCCGGCAGCGCGCCGATTCGCTTGCGGAGGTCGGCTCCGTCCGCAGCCTCCGTCCAGAGGCGCGAGGCGTCGCCGCCGTATTCCTCCGAGACGGTGGCAGCGAGATCCTGCACGCGCTGCGCCATCGAGCCGGGAAAGCGGTGGATCGCCGGTTTCTCCCGGAACAGCGGCTCGAGGTCGGCCACGGCGACGGCGCGCGGCTCGAGCGTCCCGAGCCGTTGCTTCAGCCGCAGCGGGCCGAGGAACGCCTGCTGGACGGTGACCTGCTGGTCGAGCGCGAAGCCGACGAGGAGCGCGAACGGATCCTCGGCGAGCAGCCGGCAGGCATCCTCGTCGTCGGTGAACCAGAGCGCCTCGGGCACGCCCTGATCCTACGTAGAGGCGTGCTCGCTAGCGGGAGTAGATCCGGCGGCCGGACGTCTGGGTCGCGATCGCGGTGTGATCGCAGTTCGCCGAGTTCGTGTCCGACTTGGCGGCGCAATTCGGGTTCGTATTGCCCTTCTTCGCCCACTGGTCGTCGCTGTAGATGATCGAGGCGAAGCCCGTCTTCGGGCTGGCCGCGACGCCGAAGTCGTCGTAGAGGTCGCGGTTCCCCGAGCACGTGGCGCCCGACTCGCAGACGGCGCCCTTGTGGACGACGGGCGAGGCCGTGAACCGGATCCACTTCGAGCTCGGCTTGAGCGCCTTGAGGTTCTGCGCGAATCCGACCGTCCAGACCGCCTTGTCCGGATAGGTGTCCGGGATCTGCTTCGAGTCGTAGTAGGGCGTCTGGTAGTAGACGACGTCGAGCTTGCCGGCGTCTCCGGCGCTCGACCACGGGAAGATCTGAGTCCCGCTGGCGGTCGTGATCAGGTACGGCCCGTGCCACGTCGTGCCGTGATCCGTCGAGAACGAGTAGTAGACGTGGTGGTCGTCGGTGTAGACGGAGTAGAGGTTCCCGGCCCGGTCGACCGAGACGTTGACGAACTGGTGGCCGTAGTCGACGGTCGCGGTCTTGTTCACGTAGACGGCGTGGTCGGTGAAGGACTGGCCGCCGTCGGTGGAGACCGCCATGTAGACGCCGTGGTAGCCGCACGTCCCGGCCGAGACTCCGAGCTGCGGTGCGCACGCGACTTCCGCGGAGGTCGTGATCGCCGAGTACGTCTGGAAGATGTCGTGCGTCTTCGGGTCGATCGCGAGGTTGCCGATCTCGTTGTTCCCGATCTGGAAGGCGTGGCTCGTGTCGATCGCGCTCGCGAGCTGCGTGAACGTGCTGCCTGCATCCGCCGAGCAGTTGACCTCGATGTTCTGCTCGCCGTCGTGGTACGAGACACAGACCTTCGAGGCGCCGTCCGCCGCGATCCACGGCCGGTCGTCCGCGCCCCCGAGGACCGCGCCGACGGGATTGAGCTGCCATGTCTTTCCCTGGTCGGACGAGGTGGAGACGTCGACATTCGCGAGCGTGAGGCTCGAGACGTAGACGTTGTAGTGGCCGGAGGAGTTCTTCGCCGGCGCGACCGCCAGGTCGGTGTCGCCGCCGCCGGGCGCGAAGCCGCTGTTGTTCGAGGTGGAGCCCTGGTTCGGTGAGTCGAGCGCGGTGTAGTGGCGGCCGCCGTCGAGTGAGCGCCACGCCTCGGTGCCGCTCCCGAGCCCGTTCTCGGACGAGGAGAAGAACTCGCCGGCGGCGTCGGCGCGGATCGCAGGCTCAGACGCGATGTTCGAGCATTTCGACGAGCCGGGGCACGAGGTGCCGGGCGTCTGCGCCAAGCCGAAGTTGACGAAATGCGTCTTGATCTTCTTCCCGGCCGCCGCTCCGCCCGCGAGCAAGAGAACGCCGCAGAGAGCCACCGCCAACCACCGCAGCTTCGCCATCGCCGCCCCTTCTTCCGCGACCGGGCGCTACGGAAACCGTGAAAACGTAAGGATTCTGTAGGGCTCTATGCTGGCTTGATGGAGGCGCTCGAGGTGTTCCGGCCGGAGACGAGGGACTGGTTCGAGCGCAACTTCGCCGCACCGACGCCCGCACAGGAGAAGGGCTGGCCGGTCATTGCGAGCGGCGCGAGCGTCCTCATCCAGGCGCCGACCGGGTCGGGGAAGACGCTGGCTGCGTTCCTCTCGGCGATCGATCGCCTGACGCCTGAGCCTGGCGCCGGCCTCCGCGTTCTCTATGTCTCGCCGCTCAAGGCGCTCAACTACGACGTTGAGCGGAACCTCCGTGGCCCGCTTGCGGGCCTGCGCTCCGAGCTGCGTGTCGCGGTGCGCACCGGCGACACGCCGCAGAAGGAGCGCGCCGCGATGCTCCGCCAGCCGCCCGACATCCTGATCACGACTCCCGAGTCGCTCTTCCTCCTGCTCACCTCGCGCGCGCGGGAGCTGCTGCGCAGCGTCGACACGCTGATCCTCGACGAGGTGCACGCCGTCGCCGGGACGAAGCGTGGCGCGCATCTCGCGCTCTCGGTGGAGCGGCTGGAGGCACTCGCGGCGCAGCCCATCCAGCGGATCGGCCTCTCCGCCACGCAGCGCCCGCTCGAGGAGATTGGCCGCTTTGTCGGAGGCGGCCGGCCGATCGAGCTCGTCGACGCCGGCGTCGCGAAGGAGCTCGACCTCGAGGTCGTCGTCCCCGTCGAGGACATGCGCGAGCCGGGCGGGACGCGCGAGGAGGGCTGGGACTCGCGGTCGATCTGGCCGAGTATTTATCCGGCGCTCGTCGAGCTTGTCCGCGCCCATCGATCGACCATCGTGTTTGTCAACAACCGCCGCCTCGCCGAGCGGCTCGCGCTGCGGCTCAACGAAGCGGCTGAAGAGGAGATCGCCCGCGCGCACCACGGCTCGCTCGCCCGCGAGCAGCGGACGGTGATCGAAGAAGACCTCAAGGCGGGGCGGATCCCGTGCCTCGTCGCAACCTCGTCCCTCGAGCTCGGCATCGACATGGGAGCGGTCGACCTCGTGATCCAGGTCGAGTCGCCGAAGTCCGTGGCGCGCGGGCTGCAGCGGATCGGCCGCGCCGGCCACTCGCTTGGCGAGGTCTCGAAGGGGCGGATCTTCCCGAAGTTCCGTGCCGACCTGCTCGAGTGCGCCGTCGTCGCGCAGCGCATGCGCGCCGGCGCGATCGAGGAGACGCAGATCCCGCGCAATCCCTTGGACGTCTTGAGCCAGCAGATAGTCGCGATCTGCGCCGACGAGGAGATCGAGGTCGCCGACCTGCACGAGCTCGTGCGCCGCGCCTATCCCTTCGCCGACCTCTCGCGCACGCAGCTCGAGAACGTCCTCGACATGCTCGCCGGCCGCTATCCGTCGGACGAGTTCGCGGAGCTCCGGCCGCGCATCGTCTGGGATCGAACCGCGGGCGTGATCCGCGGCCGGCCCGGCTCGCGGCGGCTCGCAGTGACGAACGCGGGGACGATCCCCGACCGCGGCCTCTTCGGCGTCTTCGTCGCGGGCGTCGAGCCGGCGAGCCGCGTCGGCGAGCTCGACGAGGAGATGGTCTACGAGGCGCGGCAGGGCCAGGTGATCGTTCTCGGCGCCTCCAGCTGGCGGATCGAGGAGATCACGCGCGACCGCGTGCTCGTCTCGCCGGCGCCGGGTGTTCCCGGCTCCGTGCCGTTCTGGAAGGGCGAAGGCGTCGGGCGGCCGTATGAGCTCGGCGAGGCGATCGGCCGCTTCACGCGCGAGCTCGTTGCCCAGAAGGAGCCGCAGATCGCGGATCTCGACGAGCGCGCGCAGAGGAACCTGATGGCCTTTCTCCGTGAGCAGGAGAAGGCGACGGGCGCCGTCCCGTCGGACCGCACCGTCGTCGTCGAGCGCTTCCGCGACGAGATCGGCGACTGGCGGATCTGCATCCTCACGCCGTTCGGCGCGCGGGTGCACGCGCCGTGGGCGATGGCGGTCGGCGCGCGCCTGCGCGAGTCGCTCGGACTCGAGGTGCAGTCGCTCTGGTCGGACGACGGCATCGCGTTCCACCTGCCCGACGCCGACTCGCCGCCCGCGACCGAGCTGTTCGTCCTCGAACCCGACGAGCTCGAGGATCTCGTGGTCGCCGAGGTGGGGCAGACCGCGCTTTTCGGCGCGCGCTTCCGCGAGAACGCCGCGCGCGCTTTGCTCATCCCGCGCCGCCGGCCCGGCGAGCGGACGCCGCTCTGGCAGCAGAGGCTCAAGGCGCAGGGCCTGCTCCAGGTCGCGCGGAAGTACTCGAGCTTCCCGATCGTCCTCGAGACCTACCGGGAGTGCCTGCAGGACGTCTTCGACCTCCCCGCCTTGAAGCAGCTGCTCGGCCGGCTTCGGGCGCGGGAGATCGATCTCGTCGACGTGGAGACTGCGAGCGCGTCGCCGTTCGCGTCGTCGCTCCTGTTCGACTACATCGCGACGTACATGTACGAGGACGACACGCCGCCGGCCGAGCGGCGTGCCCAGGCGCTCTCGCTCGACCGCGACCTGCTGCGGGAGTTGCTCGGCCAGGAGGAGCTGCGTGAGCTGATCGACTCCGACGCGCTGGCCCAGGTCGAGGCGTCGCTGCGGCCGTTCCCGAAGGACTCGGAGGCACTCCACGATTTGTTGCGCTTGAGAGGAGACCTCAGGATCGGCGAGTTCGACGAGTCGCACGCGGCGATCCTGGAAGCCGAACGGCGCGCGATCCGGTTGCGGATCGCCGGCGAGGAGCGGCTCGCGGCGGCTGAGGACGCCGGCCGCTACCGCGACGGGCTCGGCCTGATGCCGCCGTCCGGCCTGCCGGACGTCTTTCTCGAGCCGGTGCCCGACGCGCTCCGCTCTCTCGTCGCGCGCTTCGCGCGCGGGCGCGGGCCGTTCACGACGGCCCAGGTGTCCGCCTGGTTCGGCGTCGACGTCGAGGAGGAACTGCGCGAGCTCGAGCGCACGGACAAGCTCGTCCGCGGTGAGTTGCGGCCGGGCGGCACGGAGCGCGAGTGGTGCGATCCCGAGGTTCTGCGCCGCCTGCGGCGCGCGTCGCTTGCGGCGCTGCGCCGCGAGGTCGAGCCGGTGGAGCAGGCGGCATTGGGACGCTTCCTGCCGAGTTGGCACGGAATCGGCCGGCGTGCGTCATTGCGCGAGGCACTCATCCCGCTACAGGCGCTGGCGCTGCCTGTCGCGTTGTGGGAGTCGGAGCTGCTGCCGCGCCGCGTGCCGGACTACCGGCCGGAGCAGCTCGACCAGTTGTGCGCCTCGGGGGAGCTCGTCTGGGTCGGCGCCGGACTCGATCGCGTCGCCGTCTTCTTCCGGGACGACGCCGCTCTACTCGGGCGTCCCGCTGCCGCACCCACGCCCGAAGGAGAGACGCACGACGCAACTCGCGCGGCGCTCGCCGGCGGCGCGTTGTTCTGGCACGACTTCGGCGACGAGGAGTCGCTGCCCGCGCTCTGGGATCTCGTCTGGAGCGGCGAAGTGACGAACGACTCCTGGTCGCCACTTCGGGCCGAGCGCCGCTACCAGGCGCCGCGACCGGATCGCCGCGCGCGGCGTTTCTCCCGCGCCCGAATGCAGCGTCCGACCGCGACGCAGGGTCGCTGGGCCCTCGCGGAGGGGCTCTTCTCCGGCACCGCTGACCGGCGCGCGCTCGCCGAGCTGCTGCTCGAGCGGCACGGCGTCGTGACGCGCGACTCCGTCCGCGCGGAGGGAATTCCGGGCGGCTACGGCGCGGTCTACGGCGAGCTCAAGGCGCTCGAGACGATCGGTTCCTGCCGGCGTGGTTACTTCGTCGAGGGACTCGGCGGCGCGCAGTTCGCGCTCGGCGGGGCGGTCGAGCGCGTGCGCGAGCTGCGCCCGCGCGAGGGAGACGAGCCCGAGCCGCTCGTGCTCGCCGCCGCCGACCCGGCTCAGCCCTACGGCGCGGTGCTCCCCTGGCCGAAGCGTTCGGGCGGGCGCGCCGCTCGCGTCGCCGGAGCGCATGTCGTCCTGCTCGGCGGCGAGCCGGCCTTGTTCGTCGAGCGTGGCGGCAAGTCCCTCGTCCCTCTGCGCGAGCCCGAGGAGGAGTGGCTGCGCCCGGCGCTCGCGGCGCTCGTCGCCTTCGTCAAGCAGGGAGGAGCGAAGCGGCTCGCGGTCGAGCGCTTCGACGGCCAACCAGTTACCGAGACGGACGTGATGGCACTCCTCGTCGAGGCCGGCTTCCTCGCCGGACCACGCCGGGCGGTACTCCGGGCCTAGCTCGACGTCGTCCCCAAATCGTCCTAGGATCGGCGCGCGATGTGGATCTTCCGCGAGCTCTTCCGGCTGCTCTACCAGATCGTTGTCGCGACGGCGATCGCCAGCGCCATGGCCGGACTCTGGGCGCTGTTGTCTAGCGGCGACCTTGTGCACGACCTACGGCTCGGCTACTTCCTTTTCGGCAGTCTCCTGCTTCTTTGCGCCGGAGCCGGAGGCAGTCGCACCACCGTGCAGGGGCGGATCATGGGCTACACGTGGTTTACCGGCCTTCGCGGCTACGGCGTGTTCTCGGGCGGTTTCCGGCCGAGAGCCGGCGATCCGACTGTCACCGCAACCGCCGTCTTCGTCGGCAGTGCGCTCGCGCTTTTCGCTCTCGGCGCGGTCGTCTAGGCCGCGACGAGCTTGTAGCCCTCGCCGCGGACAGTGACGAGGCGCTCGGGCTGGGTCGGGTCGCGTTCGATTTTCCGGCGCAGGTTGGAGATGTGCACCTCGCACGCGTGCTCGTCCCCGACGTACTCGCTCGCCCAGAGGTGCTGCATCAGCTCGCGGCGGGAGATGACCGCGTCCGGCTGCTCGGCGAGGAGCGAGAGCACCTTGAACTCCGACAGCGTCAGGTGGACGCGCTCGCCGTCGACGAGCACCTCGTGGCGGCCGAGGTCGATCTTCAGCCCGCCGAGCTCGCGCACCGTCCCGTTCCCGCCGGCGCGGTCGAGCTCGCGGCGCCGCAGGATCGCGCGCACGCGACTGAGCAGCTCCGCGCTCGAGAACGGCTTGGTCACGTAGTCGTCGGCGCCGAGCTCCAAGCCGAGCACGCGGTCGGCCTCCGCGTCGCGGGCGGTGAGCATCAGGATCGGGATGTCGCTCTCCGCTCGTAGCGCCCGGCAGACCTCCACGCCGGAAAGCCCTGGCAGCATCACGTCGAGCACGACGAGGCCGTACAGCCCCGAACGGCCCGCCTCGAGCGCGCCCGGGCCGTCGCGCTCCTCGTCCACCTCGAACCCTTCGCGCCGCAGCGTGAACGCGACGACGTCGCGAACGCCGGCGTCGTCGTCCACCAGGAGGATCCGCTCGTTCATGCCGCCGGCACCTCTTCGCGCACGCGGGCGCGCGCAAGGACGATCCGGAAGACGGTGCCCTCGCCCAGCGAGGACTCGAGCTCGATCCGTCCGCCGAGCGTCCGCACCGTCTCGCGGACGATCGCGAGGCCCAGGCCGAAGCCATCGGCGTCGCGCTCGCCGCGGTAGAAGCGGTCGTAGACGTGCCGCTGCACTTCCGGGCTCATGCCGGGGCCGGAGTCCTCCACCTCGACGGTCACCGCATCGCCGCGGGAGTGGGCGCGGAGGACGACCGAGCCGCGCGCGGTGTGCTTTGCGGCGTTCTCGCCGAGGTTGCGGAGTGCCTGCTCGAGGAGCTCGGGATTCGCCTCCACGGCCAGTCCTTCGGGCGCCTCGACGTCGATCGACACTCCCTCGTGCGGCCGCAGCTCGGCGGCGACCTCGCGCAGCAGCGGCCCGATCTCGACCATCTCGGCGCGCGGCTGCTCCTGGCCGGAGTGGGCGCGCGCGAGCGTCAGCATCGCGCGGGCGAGCCGCGCGAGCCGGCCCGACTCCCGCTCGATGTGTGCGAGGAAGCGGTCGCGCTCGACGGGATCCTCCTTCGCGCCCGCCTGCAGCACCTCGATGGCGCCGATGATCGTCGTCAGCGGCGTCCGCAGCTCGTGGGCCGCGTTCGAGACGAACTCCCGCTCGGCTAGCTCGCGCCGCTCCTGCTCGCTGAGGTCGTCGATCACGACGAGCGCCCAATCGGTATCGGGCTGGGAGGGAATGCCGACGAGGCCGTAGGCGTGGTTCTCGTCCGGGGTCACGTGCACCTGCGTCGGTGCCGAGCGCTCCTCGAAGAGGGTCTGCGCGAAGTCGCGGAGCCCGAAGCCGGGCCACGGCTCGGGAAGCTGGTCGCCCTCCGCCAGCCGGCCGCCGAGCAGCCGGCGCGCCTCGGCGTTCGCGTAATGGACGACGAGATCCTGGTCGATCGTCAGCACGCCCTCGTGAAGCCGCTCGAGCAGGAGCTGCAGACGGTCGCGCTCGGCCTCGAGCCGGCGGAAGGAGCGGCGGAGCTGCCGGCGCATCCGGTCGAAGCTCTGCGCGAGCGCGCCGAACTCGTCGCGGAAGTGGTAGCGCAGCGGCGTCTCGAAGTCGCCCTGCGCGATCGCCTCCGCGGCGGCGCTCAGCCGGCGCAGCCGCAGCGCGATCAGCTGGGCAAGGAGGAGGCCGACGATGACGCCAATCACGCCGGCGATCACGCCAGCGCGCAGGGCCTCGCCGTTCACGGTGTCGATCGCCTCCGCGACATCGGGCAGTCGCACAACGGAGACGAGCGCGCGGCCGTGATACGGGATCGCGGCGACATACACGCCTCCGTCGGCCGTTCCCTTGCTGAATTGCTTCCCGCTCAGCGCGGCGACGACGGCCTCGCGCTCGAGCTGCGACCGCGCTGCAGTCGCCGAGCGGAAGACACGGAAGCGGTTTCCGAGCTTCGAGGGTTCCCTGTGCGCGGCGAGGCGCGCGTCCTTGAGGGCGAGTTGCTCGCCGTGGCGGCGGAACGCGTTCTCGGAGCGGTTCGAGAACTGGGAGACGACGATCGCCGTCGACGTCGCGGCGACGACCGCGAACGCGATCCCGAGCCACCAGCGGACGCCGATGAACGGCCTGCTCATGCTGAGAATCGTAGGTGTCGCAGGAGGAAACCCGCTGCCGTCGTAGGAGGTCCGTTGCGATGCGCGCTCCTCACCTCCACGACACGCTGCAGCGCTTCTGCCTTGGCGCCTTCGCCGTCTTCGTCCGCGAGCTCGACGAGGGCACCGATCTGCCGTTCTCCTTCGAGGAGCACGGTTCGATCGGGCGGCCGACGCTCTACGAGTACCGCCCGCTCGTGCGCGGCTTCGTCGAGGCGCGCGCCGATCGCCTCTTCGAGCGCCTCGACATCCAGGATGCGATCTCGGATCTCCAGCGCGAGCCCGCCGCGCGGATCTTCGCTCACGCCCACGAGGGCTCGGTCAAAGACGAGCGCCGCGCGCTCTACCGCAGCGTCCTCGTCCCGCTCCTCGTCAAGACCGCCGAGGGTTGCGGCGGCTTCGACTGGGACGACACCGCTTTCGCGCGCGCCTACGAGGAGCTCGAGGGCTCGCTCTTCGGCGACGGCCATTCCTACGCCGCCGTCGCACCGCTCGTCGGACTGAGCGTCGGCCAGCAGATCGAGCTCGGCGACGGGATTCGCGTCCGCGTCGCCGCGACCGGCGAGCTCGCGGCGATGTGGCCGGAAGCTTCCGGACTCCTGCCGCGCGACTTCGGCCGCGAGGTCGACCGGCTCGCCGTGCTCGAGCTCGAGCGCTCGCTCCCCGCCGGGACGGCGGAGGCACCCGACGCGCCCGGCGAACTCGCCGACGCCGTGACCGCGATCCGCCTCGCCACATCTGCGCCCGTCGCTGCGGGGCCGGTGTTGTTCGAGCGGCTCGACTGGCGGCCCCTCGGGATCCGGCCCGTCCTGCCGATCGCCGCGACGGCCCCGCCAGGCGAGCCGACGCGCCTCGATCCGTTCCGCGCCTCGGTCGCGTCCGATCTGCGCGTCCGCCTCGGCGTCGCCGACGACGACGCCCGGCTCGGCGACGCGCTCGACCGCTGGGAGCTCGCGCTCTTCCAGCCGGAGCCGTTCCGTGCCGAGCAGCTCCGTCACGCGCTCGAAGCGGCGTTGGGAGAAGGCGACGGAGTCTGGGCCGCCGCGATGCGCGGCGCCGCGCTGCTCGGCGCCACCGCGGACGAACGGTCTCTTCTCGCCGAGCGGCTGCGGGAGCCGGACTGCGAGCTGCTGCGCCGCCTGCTCGTCGCGGTGCTCCTCTCCGACGACCGCCGCGAGCTCATCCGCGAGCTCGACGAGACGCTGCTCGGTGGAGCTGCGCCCGCGCGCGATCTCCAGCAGCGCGCCAGCTAGCCGCGACAGACACGTAACGGCTTCTGTCCTACCTTCGGGACATGGAGGAAGCGCGTGCGGTGCTGGCCCGGCTCGAGCGGATCGAGGCGCTCGAACGCGAGGGCGGCGACGCGCCGTCGCTCCTCGCCGAGCTACGCGAGCTCGTCCGCGAGGCGGCCGAGTGGGCCGACCGGGAGCGCGACCCGCGCGCCCGTGCTGCTGCCGAGGCGCTCTTAGTGGCCGGCGGCCGCGGGACCGCTCGCGACGAAGTCCTTCTCGCGCACGAGTAGGAAGGCGAGGATCGCGCCCGCGAAGAGGACGAAGGCGGCGACGAAGAGGATCGAGTTGAGGCCGTAGATGAAGTCGGCACTGGCCGCCTGCCCGCGGACATTGCCGGACGCGATCGCCTGCGCGGAGACGGGGAAGCCACCGATGACGGGAGGGTGGGCCGCGAGATGCGCCGCGATCCGGCTCTGGAAGATCGCGCCGAGCGCTGCGATTCCCGTCGCGATCCCGATCTGGCGGAACGTGTTGTTGATGCCCGATGCCATCCCGGCCCGCTGCGGCTCGACGACGCTCACGGCCGTCGCGGCGAGCGGCGCGTTGACAAGCCCGATCCCGATCCCGCCGAGGATGAAGCCGGGCATGAGCGTCGATGCGGTCGAGGAGAGCGTGAGCCCGTGCATCAGCAGGAGCGCCCCGCCCGTCAGGGCAAGCCCGCCGCCGAGGAACCAACGAACCGGGAAGCGCGCCGACAGTCGTCCCGCGATGGGAGCCACGACGAACGAGACGAGCGAGAGCGGCAGAAAGATCACGCCCGTCTTGACCGCGGAGTACCCGAGCACGCTCTCGAGGTAGAGCGCCAGGAAGAGGAACTGCGCGAACATCCCCGACGAGATCGCGAAGGCGGTGATCTGCGCGCCGGCGAAGGTCGGCACGCGGAAGAGGTGGAAGTCGAACATCGGTGACCTCTGCCGCAACTCGATCACCGCGAACGCGACGAGCAGCACCGCAGCCGCGGCGAACAGTCCGACGACGCGTCCGCTCGACCAGCCCCAGTCGTTGCCGCGGAAGAGCCCGAACACGAGCGCGAACAGTCCCGCGGTCAAGGTGAGGAAGCCCGGCAGGTCGAAGCGTCCCGCCTCCTCGTTTCGCGACTCGACGAGCTCGCGCAGTCCGCCGGCGACGACGGCGACTCCGATCGGGACGTTGACGAAGAAGATCCAGCGCCAGCCGGCGTACGTCGTGAGCGCACCGCCGACGAGCGGGCCGATCGCCACCGCGAGGCCGACCGTCGCACCCCAGATCCCGAACGCCGAGCCGCGTTCCTTCCCGTGGAACTCCTGGGAGATGATTGCGAGCGAGACCGCGAACATCCCGGCGCCGCCGATTCCCTGCGCGCCGCGCGCGAGGATCAGGAAGATCGGCGAGTTCGCCGAGCCGCACAGTGCGGACGCCAAGGTGAAGAGCCCTATCGCGACGAGAAACACGCGCTTGCGACCGAGCAAGTCCCCGAGCGAGCCGGCGTTGAGCATCGTCGCGGCGAGCGTCAACGCGTACGCGTCCACCACCCATTGCAGGTCGGTGAACGAAGTGTGCAGCTCGCTTTGGATGTTCGGCAGCGCGACGTTGACTACCGTGATGTCCAGGAGAAGCATGAACACCGCGACGCAGACAACGATGAGCACCCGCCACTTCCGCTCCATCCGCCGTAACCTAGTGGAGAAGGAGTCGATTACGACGCTACGAAAGGTCAGCCGGGATGGCGCTCACGCGGTTATTGCCCCGTCCGCTCGCGCGGGCGGCGGATAGCGGTCCGACGATGGCCAGGGTCATCGCCTTCGCCAACCAGAAGGGCGGCGTCGCCAAGACGACGACGACGCTCAACCTCGGCGTCGCGCTCGCCGAGACCGGCCTGCGCGTGCTCGCGGTCGACCTCGACCCGCAGGGCAACCTCACGATGTCGCAGGGCTGGAATCCGGACGAGATCGACCGCTCGATGTTCGACGTCCTCGTCCACAAGCTTCCGATCAGCGAGATCGTGCGGACGAACGAGATCGACGTCGCCGTCTCCTCGATCGACCTCGCCGGCGCCGAGCTCGCGCTCGCCGCGATGATCGGCCGCGAGCGCGCCCTCGAGAAGGCGCTCGCACCGCTCCGCGAGAGCTACGACTTCATGCTCATCGACACGCCGCCGTCGCTCGGCCTGCTGACGATCAACGCGCTCGTCGCCGCGGACGGCGTCATCGTCCCCGTCCAGTGCGAGTACCTCTCGCTGCGCGGGCTCGTCCAGCTCGAGAACACGCTCTCGATGATCCGCGAGAACCTCAACCCGCGCGTCTCGATTCAGGGCATCCTCCCGACGATGTTCGACAAGAGGCTCCTGCACTCGCGCGAGGCAGTCGAGATCCTGAAGGAGAACTTCGGCGACCTCGTCCTCGAGACGAAGATCCGCAAGACGATTCGCTACGCGGAAGCGCCGGTGAAGGGGCAGTCGATCATGAAGTACGACCCGAGCGGCGACGCGGCAGAGATGTACCGTGACCTCGCGAAGGAGGTGCTCAATGGCGCGTCGGCGCGCCAGCATGCGTGAGGGCCCGCTAGCGGAGCTCTTCCGTGCGACCGAGGCCGCCCAGCGGCAGGCCGAGCAGCGCGGCGAGACCGAGCCAGCACCGGTTGAGGACGCCGCGACCGCGGCGCCCGCTGCCGAGTCGTCAAGCCCAGTGGCCGAGCCGGAGGAGCGGACGGTCGAGCACGTGCCGAGCTGGGAGGAAGACGCCGCGGCCGAGGTCGAGCCGCCGGCTGCGCCGGTTCACGAGCCCGAGCCTGAGCCCGAGCCCGAAGTTGCGCCACCGCCTCCGCCGCCGGAGATCAAGATCGAGATGCCGCCGGCCTCCCGTTTCGTCGATCCGCTCCCCGAGTCGCCACCGCGACTGCACCGCGCAGCCGCCGACGCGGGCGCGTACCTCGCCGTGATCAAGGTGATCGGCGTCGGCGGCGCCGGCATCAACGCCGTCAACCGGATGATCGACGCCGGCATCAGCCAGGTCGAGTTCGTCGCGGTCAACACCGACATGCAGGCGCTCCACGCGAGCGACGCGCCGGCGAAGATCCACATCGGCCAGGAGCTGACCCAGGGCCTCGGCTCCGGCTCGGATCCCGAGGTCGGCCGTAAGGCCGCGGAGGAGGACTACGACGAGCTGCGGCAGGAGCTGCGCGGCGCGGACATGGTCTTCGTCGCCGCCGGCGAGGGTGGCGGGACAGGCTCCGGCGCCGCTCCCGTCGTCGCCAAGATCGCGCGCGAGATCGGCGCGCTGACCGTCGGCATTGTCACGACCCCGTTCCGGTTCGAAGGAACGAAACGGCGCGCGCAGGCCGAGCAGGGCATCGCCGAGCTGCGGGCCGCCTGCGACACGACGATCGTCATCCCGAACGACCGCCTCCTCGAGGTGCTCGAGCGCTCGACGTCGATGCTCGACGCGTTCAAGGTCGCAGACGACGTCCTCCGCCAGGGCGTGCAGGGCATCACAGACCTGATCACGCTGCCGGGCCTGATCAACCTCGACTTTGCGGACGTGCGCACGATCATGGCCAACTCGGACTCGGCGCTCATGGGCATCGGCTTCTCGTCCTCGGACGGGGAAGGCCGTGCACGCGAGGCGGCCGAGCGGGCACTGCGCTCGCCGCTCATCGACGCCGAGATCACCGGCGCGAGCGGGATCCTCCTCTCGATCGCCGGCGGCGACGACCTCACGCTCGTCGAGGTGAACGAGGCCGCGGAGACGATTCGCGCGGCCGCGACCGAGGACACGAACATCATCTTCGGCGCCACCGTCGACGACCGGCTCGCGGGCCAGGTCTGGGTGACCGTCGTCGCGACGGGCTTCGGCGGACGCGGCCGGCGGACGACCCGCACCGAAGGCTCCGGCTGGTCGCTGCCGGGCACGAGGCGCAAGTCGGGCGGCGACGACGACCTCGACGTCCCGTCCTTCCTCCGCACCTGAGCTCCGCGGCGTAGCCGTGGAGACGTACCTCGCCATCGCGTCGAAGCGCGACAAGCGCGCGTACGCCGAGACGCCGATCCCGGACGACGTGCGCGGCCGCATCCTCGACGCCGGGCGGCTCGCAGGGAGCTCGAAGAACAAGCAGCGCTGGGAGTTCGTGCTCGTCGGCGGCGCGGCGAAGGAGCGTCTCGCCGACGCGGTCTATGCGCCGGAGAACGTCCGTACCGCGGCGCTCGTCGTGGCGATCGTCGGCGAGGCCGGCGGCTTCGACACCGGCCGCTGCGCCCAGAACATGATGCTCGCCGCCTGGGAGCAGGGCGTCGTCTCCTGCCCGAACGGCGTCCGCGACGAGGACGCGGCGGCGGAGATCTGCGGCGGCGACGTGCGCGCGATCCTCTCCTTCGGCTACCCGGCGCGGCTGCGCGACGTCACCGCCCGGACCGCCGCAGAGTGGTCGGAGGGCGCGAACCGCAAGCCGCTCGCCGAGCTCGTCCGCGAAGTCTCCTAGCTAGCCGACGCGGAACGAGATCCGGACGGTCGCCGGGCCGGACGTCCGCAGCTCGATCATCCCGTCTGCCCTGCGCGAGAGACGGCCGGTCGACGCGTGCCACCAGCGCGACCAGTGGATGGCGATCCGGTAGGCGCCTGCGCGCGGGACGCGGGCCGTGAACGTCGCCTGACGGAGAGTCAGGAGCCTCGGGCTGCCCGGCCCCGTCACGATCGGGCGAGGATCCTTCACGGCGAATACCGTCACGTGCGCGTCGACGAACGCGCGGTAGAGGCCGTGGGCCCAGAGTTCCTGGACGAGCCCCGCCTCGCGGCGTGAGCTGTAGTCCGGCGGCGCGTCCGAGAGGACGACGTACGCCACGCCGAGCGAGCGCAGCCAGCGGAGGTACTCGGCCGCGGTGAACTGCCGGTAGAGGAGCGAGTCCGTCGGGAAGTCGTCCTGCCGGAACCAGCCGCGCACGATCGGGATCCCCGCCTCCGCGAGGTAGTAGGCGGGCCAGTGCGCCGTGGTGTCCACCGCCTCCACGCGGTAACCCGGCTTCAGATGAGCGTGGAGGTACCTGAGCGTCGTCCGCCACACGGCCGCGTTCTTCGTCAGGTCGGCGGCGCCGCGATTCCAGCCCTGCGCGAGCGGCGTCACGTTCCAGGCCAGTGCCGCGGCGGCGACGAGAACGGCGACGGGCAACGGGCGCCAGCGCCGTAGCGCGAGAACGAGCAGCGCGAGGGGGAAGGCGAGGTAGCGGACGCGGGCGACGTTCTCCCCGAGAGTCGCTGGAACGAGCCAAACGATCGCGATGCCGAGGGCGTACGCCGCAAAGACATAGCGGAGGAGCCGCGCCTGCTCGACGCGCCAGGTGCAGAGGAGAGCCGCAGCGCAGAAGCCGAGCGCCGCGCCGGCCTCCGAAGCCGGAAACGGATAGTGCCCGCCGCTCGGGAAGAGCCACAGCAAACCGAGCTCGAGCGCGACGGCGAGTGCGAGAGCGAGCGCCGGCACGAGCTGCGGGCGGCGTGCTGCGGCGGCGCCGACGAGGACGACGGCGAGCAAGACGAGCGCGACCGGGCTAGCCGCGAAAACAAGCAACGTCAGCGCTGCGAACAGCCAGCGCCGTTGCACCTGCAGCGCGCAGATAGCGAGCAACGCGAGCGCGAGTCCGAGCGCGAACGGAAACGCCGCGGTGAGGACGAATCCCGCCCAGAAGACCGCGAAGCTCCGGCTCGCCCAGCGCGCGGCCGTTCCCCACTCCCGCGTCACGACCTCGGCGAACGCGGCCGCGCCGAGCGCCATGGTCAGCACCGCGAGCAGACGGATCCCGAGCGCGGCGGCGAGCGGGTAGTAGAGGACGCTGTAGCCGACGAACGCGTAGCGGCCCGCGTACCAGTAGTTGTCCCAGAGCGTGAAGCCGTGCCGCTGGAAGAGCACGAGCTGGTAGGCGTGCGCCGCGAAGTCGGTGCCGGGCGGACCGAGCCACGCGAGGAGGGCGGCGACGAAGGCGGCGGCCCCGGCGGCGACGAGCGCCTCACGATGGCGCGCCAGCATGCGCGCAAGCGTACGCTCCGCGCCGTGAAAGGCGCGATCGCGGCGGGCCATCCGCTCACCGCCGAGGCGGGGGCGGACGTCCTGCGCGCGGGCGGCAACGCCATCGACGCGTGCATCGCTGCGGCGGCCGTCTCCTGGGTCTGCGAGAGCCCGCTCACCGGCCCGGGCGGCGGCGGCTTCCTCCTCGCCCACGACGCCCGCGAAGGCAGGACGCGGCTGCTCGACTTCTTCGTCGCCGTGCCTGCGCGGCCGGCGGGGGAGACGGAGCTGCTCGAGCTCGCGGTGGACTTCGACGGAGACACACAACAGGTCTTCCGCACCGGGCCGGCGGCGGTCGCGGTCCCCGGGGTCGCGAAGGGTCTGTGGGAGGCGCATTGCCGTTTCGGCAGCGTTCCGTGGCCGGAACTACTCGCTCCCGCGGCGCGGCTCGCGCGGGCGGGCGTGGTCATGGACGCTCCGCGCGCCTACCTCCACCGGATCCTCGACCCGCTGCTCCGCCACTCGCCCGAGGGCGACGCTCTGTACGGGCCGGGACGCGCCCTCGACGCGGGTGAGCGCTTCGTCGCTCCGGAGCTCGCGGAGACGCTCGACCGGCTCGCGGCGGAAGGCCCGGACGCCCTCTACCGCGGCGAGCTCGCAGAACGGATCGCCGCCCACGTCCCGCTCACGCTCGAGGATCTCGCGGGCTACGAGGTGGTCGAGCGCGAGCCGCTCGCCGCGCCGTACCGCGGCGGCGAGTTCCGGACGAATCCCCCACCGTCGTCCGGCGGCCGCCTGCTCGCCGTCGGGCTCGAGTCGCTCGGCGATTCCGGCCCGGGGCCGCTCGCGATCGCGCGCGCGATGGCGGCGCAAGAGGAGGCGCGCAGCTCGAGCCCGCTCCGCGGCACGACGCACATCTCCGTCCTCGACGCGGACGGCGATGCTGCCTCGCTCTCCTGCTCGCTCGGATCTGGAAGCGGGGTCGTCGTGCCCGGTACGGGCATCCACCTCAACAACATGCTGGGCGAGGCCGACCTCGCGGGCGCGGCTCACCCGGGCGAGCGGCTCGCCTCGATGATGGCGCCGTCGCTCTTCCTGCGGGAGGGACGGCCGCGGCTCGTCGTCGGCTCCGCCGGCAGTGCCCGCCTCCGAGGCGCGATCCTCCAGGTCGTGGCGAACGTCGTTGCACGCGGGCTTGGGGTGGAGGAGGCCGTCGAGGCGCCGCGCGTCCATCTCGAATCGGGCGTGGCGCATTGCGAGGATCCGGCGGCGGCGGACGAGCTCGAGGCGGCCGGCTATCCCGTCGTCCGCTGGCGGGAGCGGAACCTCTTCTTCGGCGGCGTCTCCGCGGTCGAGGTGCGGGGCGACGGCTCGCTCGCAGCGGGCGGCGATCCGCGGCGCGGCGGCGGTGCGATGGTGGTCGCGTGAGCTTCGTAATCCGCGCAGCGGACCCGGCGGACGCCGAGCAGCTGGCGCGCCTCGCCGACGCGGTGAGCGCCGAGCCGGAAGGCTGGCTGATCAGCATCGCGGGCGAGTGGCGGAACGCCGGTGACGAGCGCCGCTACCTGAAGGCGCTCCGCCGCTATCCGCACGCCGCGGTCTTCGTCGCGGAGCGAGACGACGGCGAGCTCGTCGGGCGGCTCTCGGTCGGGCGCGACCCACATCCGGCGAGCGCCCACGTCGCGGACGTCGGGCTGATGGTGGCGATCGACGCGCGCCGGCAGGGAGTGGGGAAGGCGCTCCTCGATGCGGCGGTGGAGTGGGCGCGCACGGCCGGCGTCCGAAAGCTCGAGCTGCACGTCTTCCCGTGGAACGAGGCGGCGATCGCCCTCTACGACGCGTTCGGCTTCGAGCGGGAGGGCTACCGCAAGGGTCACTACCGCCGCGGCGGCGACTACGTCGACGCGATCCTGATGGCGTATCAGGTCTCGGGCTAGCCCATGCGCTTCACTCGCCGCAGAACAGAGCCTCAGGGACTGCCTGAGGACACTCCAACTCTCCGCATCGGGCCGTTCTCCTACCACGACGCGGTAGCCCTGCTCGCCGCGCGAGGGCTTGACTGGCCGACGGTGGGCCTGGGATCGATGGGGCCGGCGGGGCTCGGCTTCATCCAGGCGACGATCTCCTCGCACTTCCCGAAGGAGAGCCCGGTTCAGACGCTCCACATCGGCAACTACGTCGGAGTCTCACTCGCGGCGCTCTCGGCGACCACGCTCGAGCTGGATCCGCGTTCGCGCACGGTGTCCATCGATCCGAACATGCCGCATCTCGGAGTGAACGATCCGCAGGCGCACGTGTTCGCCCTCCTCGCCGAGCTCGGGCTCCAGGACGCCAACGTCGTGATCTGCGGCTACACGTTCGAGAGGAACCCGACCATCGGGTTCGACGGGCGCGACCTCACCGTCGAGTGGCAGAGCGGGAGCGCGTGCGAGAACGTGCTGCCCAGCCTGCGAGAGCTCGGGGTCCGGTTCGACGTTGCGCTGCTGGACGGGAGTCACGTCGGCTCGTACGCCCGCCGCGAGGTCGAGGTGCTCGCCGAGCTGATCCGCCCGAACGGCCTTCTCTTCCTCGACAACGTCGAGCAAGGCTTCGAGGAGATCGAAGAGCTCTTCCGCGATGCGGCCGACGGCGCGCTTCCCTTCGAGCGCCTCGGCTACCGGGAGCCGGTCGGCGTTCTGCTGCGCCGCTCCTAGGACTACGGTCGCGGCCTCTCGCTGCCGATAACCGGGACGTGCGTCTGCGGCGCTCTCTCTGGACAGCGGTCTTCCTCGTCCCGTTCCTCGCGGTCGCGATCGCGCTGCCGCTCACCGGCTCCTCGTCCCGGCACTTCACCGCGGCGGACGTCGTCCTCCTCGCGGTGTTCATCGTCCTCGTGCGGCTCGAGTATCCGGTCGGAGCCGGGGCGGCGGTACCCGCCCAGCTCGCGTTCGTGCCGCTCCTCTTCGAGATGCCGCTGCGGGACGTGCCGCTTGCCGTCGGCCTCGGCACCGCGGTGTCGAGCGCCATCCTCGCGCTTGCCGGGAAGAGGCAGACGCTCTGCCCGAACGCGTTCGGCGCGGCGTGGTTCACGATCCCGCCCGTTCTGATCCTCCTCGCGGCCGGCGAACGTCCCTTCGCCTGGAGCCACTGGCCGCTCTATCTCGCCGCCTTCGCCGCGCAGACGGGCGCCGACCTCGTGCCCGCGGTCGTCTTCGAGCGCTTCGTCAACGGTGCTCCGCTGCCGATGCTCGGCCGCGTGCTCGGCGTCGTGTACGGCTTCGACCTCCTGTTCACGCCGATCGGGATGCTCGCTGCCGCCGAGGGCCGCTACGCGTTTCTTGCCGTCCTGCCGCTGACCGGCGTCCTCTTCCTCCTCGTGCGGGAGCGGTGGGGCCGGCTCGACGCGGAGAGCGAGGCGGAGAGGCTCGGGGAGCTCGCGCACTTCGACGAGCTGACCAGCGCTGCGAACCGCCGCCGCTTCGACGAGCGGCTCGCCGTCGAGCAGTCGCGCGCGGCGCGCTCGGGCGACGCGCTGAGCGTCTGCGTGCTCGACCTGGACCACTTCAAGGCGTACAACGACGCGCACGGCCATCCCGCCGGAGACGACCTGCTTCGCCGCGTCGCGGCGGCCTGGACGGACGTGCTCCGGCCGGACTCCCTCCTCGCACGGCTCGGCGGCGAGGAGTTCGCGCTGATCCTCCCGAGCGCGTCCTCGCAGGACGCCGAGGTCGTCGTCGAACGCCTACAAGGCGTCACGCCGCCCGAGATCACGTTCTCCGCCGGCATCGCGACGTGGGACGGCTCCGAGCCGGTGGGCGCCGCCGTCGCGCGCGCCGACGTCGCGCTCTACCAGGCGAAGGCGGCCGGCCGCGACCGCCTCGTGCTGACCCGCTGACCCGTACCGCACGATCGGGAGTTTCCCGGCTGGACAGCGCCGTCCTTGAGCGAGAGGATCGGAGTGTCCGCGTGGTCATTCGAACGGAGGCCTCAATGAGACGCAGTTTGCGCATCACCGTCATGGTCCTCGCCGCAGGGCTGGTGGCGGTTGCCGCCGGGTGTGGCGGCGGCGGGAGTTCCCCTCCGCCGACGACGGGAGCGACGAGCACCCAGCAGCAGAGCACCACCACCGGGAGCAGTGGGACGAGCTTCGCGAGCGCGAAGAACTGTCTGCAGTTCTCGAGCCTCGCCTCGAAGATCGCGGGCGCAATGGCCTCGACCTCCGGGAACGCGGCAACGACGCTCCAGACCGAGTCGAAGGATCTTCAGGCGCTCGCGACTGCGGCGCCGGCCGCGATCCGCGGCGACTTCCAGACCTTCGCAACGGCGTTCTCCGGCTATCTGTCGGCGCTCGAGAAGGCCGGGTACAAGCCGGGCTCGAGCTCGACGACGCCTCCCTCCGCGGCGCAGATGGCGGCGCTCGTGAGCGCGGCGAAGGTGTTCAACACGACGAAGCTCAAGGCGGCGGAGACGCATCTCCAGGCGTGGGCCGCCCAGAACTGCAAGTGAGCTGACACGCATTCGGGTGTCTTCCGGGCACGGGAGTACGATCGGGATCCCGTGCCCGAAGCGCCCTTCGTTCATCTCCACGTCCACTCCGAGTACTCGATCCTCGACGGGGCGTGCCGGATCCCTGACCTCGCCAAGCGCGCCGCCGAACTCGAGATGCCGGCGGTCGCGCTCACCGACCACGGCTCCCTCGCCGGCGCGATCGACCTCTACAAGGCGGCCCGCAAGGAGGGAGTGAAGCCCGTCCTCGGCTGCGAGGTCTACGTCACCGACGACCGCCACGCGCAGCAGAAGGGCCAGGCGCATCTCACCCTCCTCGCCGAGTCGACCGAGGGCTACGCCAACCTGATCAAGCTCTCGAGCCTCGGCTATCTCGAGGGCTACTACTACAAGCCGCGCGTCGACTGGGAGCTGCTCCAGACGCACGCGCCGGGATTGATCGCGCTTTCCGGCTGCCTCTCCGGCCGCGTCTGCAAGGCGCTCGAGGAGAACCGCCCCGCCGACGCCGAGAAGGAGCTCGACCGGCTGGAGCAGATCTTCGGCCGCGACCAGGTCTACGTCGAGCTTCAGAACGCGCACCTCGACGTCCAGCAGCGGATCAACCCCGAGCTGGCCGCGCTCGCGACGAAGCGAGGGCTACCGACGGTCGCGACCGGCGACGTCCACTACCTCCGCCATGAGGACGCGCGCGCCCACGAGGCGCTGCTCTGCATTCAGTCCGGCGACTCGCTCAAGAACCCGAACCACTGGAAGTTCGAGACCGACCACTTCTACTTCAAGACGCCGGAGGAGATGGCCGCCGACTTCCCCGGCCACTCCGACGCGCTCCGGCGCACGCTCGAGATCGCCGAGCGCTGCAACGTCGAGATCGAGCTCGACCGGATCCTCCTGCCGAAGTTCGACACGCCGAACGGTCGCGACGCCTTCGAGTACCTCGTCGAGCTCGTCGAGGCAGGCGCGACGAAGCGCTACGTCACCGTCACGCCGGAGATGCGCGAGCGGCTTCAGTTCGAGCTGAAGACGATCAAGGAGATGGGCTTCTCCGACTACTTCCTGATCGTCGCCGACTTCGTGGGCTTCGCGAAGCGGAACGGGATCAGCGTCGGCCCCGGCCGCGGCTCGGCCGCCGGCAGCCTCGTCGCCTACTGCCTCGAGATCACCGACCTCGACCCGCTTCCGTACGACCTCCTCTTCGAGCGGTTCCTCAACCCGGGCCGCAAGTCGATGCCGGACATGGACATCGACTTCGCCGTGGAGGGCCGCGAGCGGGTCATCAACTACGTGCGCGAGCGCTACGGCCGCGACCGCGTCGCGCAGATCATCACCTTCGGGACGATGGCCGCCCGCGCCGCCGTCCGCGATGCCGGCCGCGTCCTCGACCATCCGTACGGGGTCGTCGACCGGCTCGCCAAGCTCATCCCGGAAGGTCCCGGCCAGACACTCGACGAGTGCCTCAAGCCGGGCGGCGAGCTGCGCGTCGCATACGACTCCGAGCCGGCGGCGAAGGAGATCGTCGACCTCGCCCGTCCGCTCGAGGGGCTGACGCGCCAGGACGGCATCCACGCTGCCGCCGTCGTGATCGGCGCCGAGCCGCTCATCGAGAGTGTGCCCGTCCAGCAGAAGGGGGCCGACCAGGAGATCGTCACCCAGTTCTCCGGCACGGTGATCGAGTCGATCGGGCTCCTGAAGATCGACTTCCTCGGCCTCCGCAACCTCGACGTGATCGACAAGGCGGTCGAGCTCGTTCCCGGCCTCGACATCCAGACGATCCCGCTCGACGACGCGAAGACCTACGCGATGCTCGCGCGCGGCGAGGCGACCGGCGTCTTCCAGTTCGAGTCGTCGGGGATGCGCGACGCGCTGCGCCAGGTGAAGCCGACGGTGTTCGAGGATCTGATCGCGCTCGGCGCGCTCTACCGCCCGGGCCCGATGCAGTACATCCCCGTCTACGCGAAGCGCAAGAACGGCCAGGAGACCGTCGCGTACCCGGATCCGCGCCTCGAGGCGATCACCGGCTCCACGTACGGCATCTGCGTCTACCAGGAGCAGTACCTCCAGATTGCGAAGCAGATCGCCGGCTTCTCGCCCGGCGAGGCCGACGACCTCCGCAAGGCGATCGGCAAGAAGATCCACTCGCTCATGGCGTCGCTCAAGGACAAGTTCCTCGAGGGGTGCGCCGCGAGTGGGACGGCGGACAGCGTCGCGCGCCAGCTCTGGCAGGACATGGAGTCCTCGCAGGACTACTCCTTCAACAAGGCGCACGCCGCCTGCTACGCGCTTACCTCCTACCGCACGGCCTGGCTGCGCGCGAACCACCCGCGCGAGTACATGGCCGCGCTCATCTCCTCCGTGATGAACACGAAGGACAAGGTGCCGTTCTACGTCGCCGCGTGCGACGAGCTCGGGATCGAGGTCCTGCCGCCCGACGTCAACTCCTCGCAGGTCGACTTCGCGGTCGTCGAGGGAAAGATCCGCTTCGGGCTCAACGCGGTGAAGAACGTCGGCGAGGCGACGTGCCGCGCGATCGTCGCGGCGCGGGAGGAGGGAGGCCCGTTCACGTCCGTCGGCGACCTCGTGACGCGGGTCGACGCGCAGCTTCTCAACCGGCGCGTCGTCGAGGCGCTCGCGAAGTGCGGCGCCCTCGACCTGATCGTCCCGTCGCGGCTCGGCGTTCTCGACGAGCGCACGCTCGACCAGGTCCTCGCCTACGGCCAGCGCCACCAGTCCGACCGGCTGCTCGGCCAGGCCTCGATCTTCGACCTCGGTGGCGAGGAGAACTCCGCGGCCGACCACGAGCCGCGCATCCCTGTGATCGAGGCGGAGAAGTCGCAGCTCCTCCACATGGAGAAGGAGAGCCTCGGCCTCTACGTCTCCGAGCACCCGCTCACCGCGATCCGCGACCAGCTGCGCCGGCGGACGGATTGCACCCTCTCCGAGCTCGAGCGGCGGCGCGAGGGTGAGACCGTCCTCGTCGGCGGCATCGTCGCCTCGCAGCGGACGACGACGACGAAGAAGGGCGAGCCGATGGCCTTCGTCCAGCTCGAGGACGTGACGGGCTCGGTCGAGGTCGTCGTCTTCAACTCGACGTACGTGCACGCGCGCGAGCTGCTCGTCTCCGACGCCATCCTCATCGTGAAGGGGCGCGTCGACCACAAACAACAGGGAGAGACGAAGCTGATCGCGCTCGAGGTGGTGCCGTTCGAAGCGACGCCGGAACGGCGTGAGGTGCGGCTCAAGGTGGACGCGCGGGCCGCGCGGGCCGGCGTGATCCGCGAGCTCGCGCACGTCGTCCGCGGCTTCCCCGGCGAGGCGCCGGTCTACGTCGACCTCGTCACGTCGGTCGGCCCGAAGCTCCTCGAGCTAGGCCCGGAGTACCGCGTCGACCCCCAGCCCGACTTCTTCGCCGAGGTTCGCCAGCTCCTCGGTGAGGCAGCGATCCAGTAGCCAGGGCAGAATGGGCCTCGCGTGAGCGGCCTCCTCGCCTACATCCCTTCGCCGTCCAGCGGGACGTTCAACGTCGGGCTGACGCTGCACATGTACGGCGTGATGCTGCTCCTCGGCATCGCCGGCTGTATCTGGCTGACCGGTCGCCGCTGGATCGCCTGGGGAGGCGACTGGGATCTCATCTTCCGCATGGCCCTCTGGGGGGTCGTCGCCGGGATCATCGGAGCGCGCGCCTACCACGATCTGACGAGCTGGAACCAGGATCCGACGATCCACCAGCACTGGTACGGCTTCGCCGCGGTCTGGGACGGCGGCCTCGGCATCTGGGGCGCGATCCCCGCGGGCTGTCTCGCCGGCGCGATCGTCGTGCGGCACTCGGGCAACAGCGTCCGGCTGATGATGGACGCCGTCGCACCAGGCCTTCTCCTCGCGCAGGGGATCGGCCGCTGGGGCAACTACTGGAACCAGGAGCTGTACGGCCGGCCGACGAGCCTGCCGTGGGCGCTCCGGATCGACCAGGCGCACCAGGGCGGGATCGACCCGCGCTACCAGTCGACCGGCAAGTTCGGCTACTACCAGCCGACCTTCCTCTACGAGTTCATCTGGGATCTCGGCGGCGTCGGCGTTCTCCTCTGGATCGACCGCCGCTTCAACCTCCGCCGGCCGGCGCTGTTCGCGCTCTACGTCGTCTGGTACACGATGTTCCGTACCTTCGAGGAAGTCCTGCGGATCGATCCGTCCAACTACTTCCTCGGCGAGCGCATCAACTTCTGGGTCTCGCTCGGCGTCGGGATCCTCGCCTTGGCGTTCTTCGTCTGGTGGCAGTTCATCCGGGATCCGGACAAGGCGCCGCCGCCGCCAAAGGCGCGTCCCATTCCCACCGGGCCGCGGATGGCTGTCCCGAAGGGCCGCGTCCGGTAGCGGCACTACGCTCGCGGAGTGATTGTCCGCGAGCTAGAGCTCGACCTCGACGCTTTCGAGGGGCCGTTCGACCTGCTGCTCGCGCTCGTCCTCAAGGAGGAGCTCGACCTGCGGGACATCGACCTCGCGGCGATCGTCGTCGCGTTCCTCGAGCGGCTCGCCAAGCGCGAGGAGCTCGATCTCGAGGCGTGCGGCGAGTTCCTCGTCCTCATCGCCGCGCTGCTCGAGCTGAAGGCGCGCGCTCTCTTCCCCGACGAGAACGCCGAGCTCGCCGAGCTCGATCCCGAGGAGGCCGCGGAGGAGCTCGCGCGGCGGCTTGCCGAGTACCGGCGCGCGAAGGAGGCGGCGCAGTGGCTGCGGGAACGGCTCGCGGCGGAGGGCGATCGCTTCTTCCGGCTCGGCCCGGCGCCCCTCGCGCCGAAGGTCGAGATCCCGCTCGCGCCGCAGGATCCGGAGGCGCTCGGCGCTGTGCTGGGACTGCTCGCGCAGGAGCCGCCGCAGGTCTCGCTCTCGCACATGGCGCTCCACTTCCCGCCGGTCTCGCAGTTCCTCGACCGCTTTCGCGCCGTGCTCCGCCGCCGCTCCCGCTTCGACTTCGACAGCGAGGTGCAGCAGCTGACGCGGCTCGAGCAGGCAGCCGCCTTTCTCGCGCTGCTCGAGCTCCGCCGCTCCGGCGAGCTGCGCATCGAGCAGGCCGCCCCGTTCGCGGCGATCCGCGTTTCCCGCCTGGAGGAGAACCCCGTCTCAGACGAAAGGACAGAGGAATGGAAACTCCGCTCCGCCTGATCGCTCCTGACCCGCTCGACGAGCTCGCGAGGACGGTCGAGGCGCTGCTCGTCGTCGCGTCCACGCCGCTCTCGCTCGACGAGCTCGCGGCGGCGTCGGAGGACCATCCGGAGCGCGTCGAGGAGGCTCTGCGCCTTGTCGGCGAGCGCTTCGAAGAGGGACGGAGCGGCATCGTGCTCGAGCAGGTCGCCGGCGGCTGGGCCTTCCGCGCCTCCCGCGACGAGGCAGCCGCGTGTGCGCGGCTGTTCGAACGGCCTGCGCAGCGGAACCTCTCCCAGGCAGCGCTCGAGACGCTGGCGATCGTCGCC